>NZ_FPJO01000002.1 GCF_900119365.1 Streptomyces atratus | reverse complement strand
CAACGGCGGCACCACCGGCAACGGCGGCACCACCGGCAACGGCGGCACCACCGGCAACGGCGGCACGGACAACGGCGGCACCACCGGCAACGGCGGCACCACCGGCAACGGCGGCACGGACAACGGCGGCACCACCGGCAACGGCGGCACCACCGGCTCCGTGACCGGCGGCGACGACGCCGGCACCTGCACCGTCGACCTCGACGGCGCGAAGTGCGCGGACAACACCACCCCCGACTCCGTCGGCAACCAGCCGGTCGAGCAGGGCAAGGGCAAGGACGAGCTCGCCGAGACCGGTGCCGCCGAGACCACGTTCCTGCTGGTCGGCGCCGCGACGATGATCGCCGGAGGCATCGGCTTCCGGATCCTGCCGCGCCTCGTGAACGGCCGTACGGTCGCCTAAGACCGACCGGCAATAGGGGGGCGGCGTCGCGGGGCTGGGCACGCACATCTGCCGCGTTGTCGTCAATCAACAACGCTCCGCGTTGCCTCAATCCTCCGCCTTGCAGCTGCACGCACCCAGCCCCGCTCCTTCACCCACCCCCCAATTGCCGGTCGGTCTAAGGGTCACCCGCGGTAACGGCTGAACAGCCAAACGGATTCACAGATGCGCACAGAGGGGCCCGGGACGCCGATCGGCATCCCGGGCCCCTCCGCGTACACGTACCGGCGTCTGCGGGCCGGCAGGCTGGGCGGGCGGCTACACGGTCTGGTGCGCCAGCAGTGCCAGCGCGCCCAGCAGCACCACCAGCAGGGCCACCAGCATCGCCGGGTTCAGCCCGGCGAACATTCCCTGCTCCTGTTCCTGCTGCAGCCGCGCACGGCTGGCCCGGCACACGGGGCAGCGGCCCTCGTTGACGGGTGCCGCGCAGTTCGCGCACACCAATCGGTCATAGGTCATGCGCTTTCCTCCTCCCGCGCGGCGGAGCCGCATACGCTTTCTCTCCGCACAACGCTCATGGAAACGCAACTGTTCCCCCTACTACTGTGCCAGCTCGCGCGGATTTCGGCGCGGCCCGCCGGACATCACCCGTTCCGTCATGCTTCGGGCCCCGCTTCCGGCCGGTGCCGTTCCGCCATAAATCGCCCATCCTCGGACGCGCGCCTGCACGCGTCAGTCCGGTTCGCGTATGGTCACGCACACCTACTCCCGGCCGACCGTGGTGCATCCGTGATCCGATTCGACAACGTCTCCAAGACCTACCCGAAGCAGAGCCGTCCCGCTCTACGGGATGTGTCTCTCGATATCGAGAAGGGCGAGTTCGTCTTCCTGGTGGGCTCATCCGGCTCCGGCAAGTCCACCTTCATGCGACTCATCCTCCGCGAGGAGCGCGCAAGTCAGGGCGCGGTCCACGTCCTGGGCAAGGACCTCGCGCGCCTGTCCAACTGGAAGGTGCCGCACATGCGCCGCCAGCTGGGCACGGTGTTCCAGGACTTCAGGCTCCTCCCCAACAAGACCGTTGCGGAGAACGTGGCGTTCGCGCAGGAGGTCATCGGCAAGCCGCGCGGCGAGATCCGCAAGGCGGTGCCCCAGGTTCTCGACCTGGTCGGCCTCGGCGGCAAGGAGGACCGGATGCCCGGTGAGCTCTCCGGTGGTGAGCAGCAGCGCGTGGCGATCGCGCGGGCGTTCGTGAACCGTCCCATGCTGCTGATCGCGGACGAGCCGACCGGCAACCTCGACCCGCAGACCTCCGTCGGCATCATGAAGCTGCTGGACCGGATCAACCGGACCGGCACCACCGTGATCATGGCGACCCACGACCAGAACATCGTCGACCAGATGCGCAAGCGCGTCATCGAGCTGGAGCAGGGCCGTCTCGTACGCGACCAGGCCCGCGGCGTCTACGGCTACCAGCACTGAGCATCGAGCACTGAAAGGACGCCATGCGCGCCCAGTTCGTCCTGTCGGAGATCGGCGTCGGCCTCCGTCGCAACCTCACGATGACCTTCGCCGTCGTCGTCTCCGTCGCCCTCTCGCTCGCCCTGTTCGGCGGCGCGCTGCTCATGCGCGAGCAGGTCAGCACGATGAAGGACTACTGGTACGACAAGGTCAACGTCTCGATCTTCCTCTGCAGCAAGAGCGATGTGACCTCGACGCCCAAGTGCGCCAAGGGCGCTGTCACCGCGGAGCAGAAGAAGGAGATCGAGGGCGACCTCCACAAGATGGACGTCGTCGACACGGTCACGTACGAGTCCGCCGACCAGGCGTACAAGCACTACCAGGACCAGTTCGGCGACTCGCCCATGGCGAGCAACATCACGCCGGACCAGATGCAGGAGTCGTTCCGGGTCAAGCTCCACGACCCGAAGAAGTACAAGGTCGTCGCCACCGCCTTCGCCGGCCGGGACGGGGTGCAGTCCGTCCAGGACCAGAGAAGCATCCTGGACAACCTCTTCCAGCTGATGAACGGCATGAACGTGGCTGCCCTCTTCGTGATGGCGCTGATGCTGGTCATCGCGCTGATGCTGATCGTGAACACCGTCCGGGTGTCCGCGTTCAGCCGACGGCGCGAGACGGGCATCATGCGGCTCGTCGGCGCCTCCGGCTTCTACATCCAGATGCCGTTCATCATGGAGGCCGCGTTCGCCGGTCTCATCGGCGGCGTCCTGGCCTGCGTGATGCTGCTGGCCGGCCGGTACTTCCTGATCGACGGCGGACTGGAACTCCAGAGCAAGCTGAACCTGATCGACTTCATCGGCTGGGACGCGGTCTTCACCAAGCTGCCCCTGGTCCTGGCAATCGGCCTGCTGATGCCCGCCGTTGCCGCGCTCTTCGCGCTCCGCAAGTACCTCAAGGTGTGACATGCGCCCCCTGGGCGCACGGCCAACCGGCCGTGCGCCCAGGGGGTGTTGTCCTAGACTCGGCGGCATGTCGGGCCCCACGCAGCGTTTCGGGCCCCGCGGCGTGCGCCGCGGGGCGGCCCTGACATTGGTTTTCGCGGGCGTGCTGGCCACCGGGGCGGTCACCGGTTCGCTGCCGCGCGGCAGCGCGAAGTCCGAGGAGTTCGCGACCCGTTCCGTGGCCTCCACCGTCGACCGCGACGAGGTGGCCGACGCCGCCGCCCGCGCCGTGGCCGACGGCAAGTCCGGCAAGGAGGCGGCCGAGGAGGTCGTCAGCCGCAGCGGCGACCGCTGGGGCGCGGTGTACGACGAGCGGCAGTACGAGGAGTTCGAGCAGGCCCTGGACGGCTCGTACACCGGCGTCGGGATCTCCGCGAAGCGCTCCGCCGACGGGCAGGTCGAGGTGGCCCGGGTCCAGCCCGGCGGCCCCGCCGACCGGGCCGGCATCGAGCCCGGCGACCTGCTCCGTACGATCGACGGCCACCGGGTCGACAGACGCCCCGTCGCGGAGGTCGTCGCCCTGCTGCGCGGAGACCGTACGGAGGCCGCCGCGGGCACCACCGTCGTCCTGGGGATCGAGCGCGGCACCGGCCTGCGGACCGAGACGCTGCGCCGGGCCAGACTGACCACCGAGGCCGTGACCGTGCGGCGTGTCGACCACCCCCGTGCCGACTCCTCCGGCCCTGCCGACTCCTCCGGGGCCGTCCTGATCGAGGTCGACTCGTTCACCAGGGGCTCGGGCACCAAGGTCCGCGACGCGGTCCGGGACGCACCGTCGGACGCCGGAGTGCTCCTCGACCTCCGCGGCAACTCCGGCGGACTGGTCACCGAGGCCGTCACCGCCGCCTCCGCCTTCCTGGACGGCGGCCTGGTCGCCACTTACGACGTCCACGGCAAGCAGCGCGCCCTGTACGCACAGCCGGGCGGCGACACCGACCGCCCCCTCGTCGTCCTGGTCGACGGCGGCACGATGAGCGCCGCCGAGCTCCTCACCGGCGCCCTCCAGGACCGGGGCCGGGCCGTCACCGTCGGCTCGCGGACCTTCGGCAAGGGTTCGGTCCAGATGCCCAGCAAGCTCCCGGGCGGCTCGGTGGCCGAGCTGACCGTCGGCCACTACCGCACCCCGGCGGGCAGGGGCGTCGACGGCCGGGGCATCACCCCGGACCTCACGGTCGGCTCCGGGGCCGAGCAGCGGGCCGAGACAGTATTGAGTGGCCTCGGGGGTGGGTCGTAGTGCGAAAATGGCCGCACTATGGCTAAGGAAAAGGACACAGGGCGCAAGCTCATCGCGCAGAACAAGAAGGCGCGGCACGACTACCACATCCTCGACACCTACGAGTGCGGCCTCGTACTCATGGGTACCGAGGTCAAGTCGCTCCGGCTGGGCCGGGCCTCCCTGGTGGACGGCTTCGTCCAGATCGACGGCGGCGAGGCATGGCTGCACAACATCCATGTGCCCGAGTACGTGCAGGGGACCTGGACCAACCACTCGGCCAAGCGGAAGCGCAAGCTGCTGATGCACCGGGCCGAGATCGACAAGCTGGAGTCGAAGTCGGGCGAGACGGGCCACACGATCGTGCCGCTCGCGCTCTACTTCAAGGACGGCCGGGTCAAGGTCGAGATCGCGCTCGCCAAGGGCAAGAAGGAGTACGACAAGCGCCAGACCCTCCGCGAGAAGCAGGACACGAGGGAGACCAACCGCGCGATCTCGGCGGCGCGCAGGCGCCAGCGGAGCGCGTAGGACCGTGCCCGGCCCGGCTCCGCCGGGCGTCGGCAGGAATAGGCTGGCATCGTCGCGCGTTGGTCACGTACGATGGCACTGCACTCCACAGCGGGTGCATGTATTGAAAACAAAACATGGGGATGATCGGTTTCGACAGCGGATGTCGAAGCAGGGGAAGCGTGTCGAGGAAGCGGCAATGATCTCGTAAACCATATGTCGCAACCAATAATCGCCAACACCAAGCGCGATTCCTTCGCCCTCGCTGCCTAAGTAGCGACTTGCGAAGTGTCAGCCCGGGGGTGATCCCGACCCGGATCCTGGCATCATCAAGGGATCTAAACTTCTAGACCCGGTCACGGGGCCTGGAAGGAAATCAAACAGTGGCTGAGCCCGTCGGAGACTTGTTCGCGTGATCTCCGGGGCTGAGAAAAGCGCAGCGAACTGCACACGGAGAAGCCCTGATTCTGCACCGTTGGACGCGGGTTCGATTCCCGCCATCTCCACAATTCCCATGTGAGCCTCTGCCCTGCGAAGCATTCGCAGGGCAGAGGCTTTTTCATGCCCGGGCCCCGGTCGTCTGCCCGGCCTACGGGGTGAGCAGGTTCTTCACGGCAGACGGCCCGCTGAACTCCGATCCGATCGCGTCCATGACGATCTCGTCGCAGACTTCGCCGAGCCAGTACCCGGACTGGCGTAGTGTCCCGGCCTTCTGGAACCCCGCCTTCAAGTAGGCGTTGACGCCCGCGACGTTGGGGGCGAGGACCTTGAGCCACACCATGCGCAGGTTGGTCACATGGAAGGCGTAGTCGAGGGTAAGCCGGGTGGCTTCGCGGCCCAGCCCCCGCCCACGTGCCTCAGGGGCGAGCATGATGACGAACTCGGCCGTCCGCACGCCGTGGTCGGGGAGCAACGTGGTCACTCCGGCCGGTACCGGGGCGCCGCCCGTCAGGTCGTAGACCGTGAACCTGATGTTCTCGCCGCGCAACTGGTGGGCCATGCCGTCGGTACGGGCCTCCAGCGACTCCGGGCTCTGCCTGCCGTACCCGACCAGGAGCGAGGGGTCCTGTTCCCACCGCCAGTACGTCTCCACGAGGTCGGGCCGGTAGGGGCCGAGGGCACAGGTGCCGGTGCTGATCCAGAGGATCGGGTCAGGGCTGGTGATGAGGGTCTCCGATCGTGATGACGGGCGTGTATGCCCGCGTCGAGTCGGGTTCCGCTGCTGTGGTCCCGTCCCAAGTCTGCACCCAGGCGTGCAGGCGTACCGGGTCGGCGGCGACACCATGGCACCAGGTGACGGCGAGCCGCCGGGCGGCGAGGAGGAGTACGGCGGCGGCGGATTCCTCCAAGCAGGCCGTACGCCCTGGGGAGCGCCATCCGGCCCGGCGGACAGCCTCGACGGCCCGGATGGCCTGGGCCGGGGTGGCGGGGCGGAGACAGGTTGACACGGTGGACCGTAGGACCGCGGTGAGGCGGTGCATTCCGGTCGGCGCCGGGCCTGCCCGCTTGACGGCGAACACCGCCGCCAGGGCCCATGAGGCGGCGGCGGTGGGACCACGCGGTGGCCGGGCGAGGCCGGCGGGGTGCTCGGTGCTGCCCCAGCTCGCTTCGGGCGCGGGCGCGACCACGGGGGGTGTCCACGGGTTCGGCGCCGGTGTGGGGATCAGGAGCCTGGAGGCGAGGAGCCGCCGTGCCGCGGTGGGCGGAATCGGGTCCAGGCACCCGGTGGCGGCCGCTGCCCGCCACCCCGCCCCGGCCTCGGGGAGCAGGCAGTGGACGCGGCCGGTGCGGTAGTCGATCAGGACCAGGACGTGCCCGAAGTCCACGGCGCGCACGTGGCCGGGCGCGGTGGCGTGGGAGGGGAGACTGGTCACGGGGCGCTCCGTACGGGCTGGGTGGTCCAGGCGGGGGCCGGTTCCCGGTGATGGGCGACGAGCCACGCCTCGGCGGTCAGGGCCTGCTCGAACGTGGCGAGTGACATGGGGATTCCGGCCGCGGCCCGGCGCAGCTGACTCCGCAGACGTCGGGGCTCGATGAGACCGAGCCCGACGAGATGGCCGTCAGTCAGCACCGCCAGGTCGTCTAGATTGGCGCGCATCCCCGCGTAGTGGTCGGCGTCGAAGCCGCCCTTCGTGGTGCGGGCGGCCACTTCGGGTGGCAGCAGGTCCCCGACAGCACGGACGAGGAGCGGCTTGTACGCGTGAACGGCCGGTCGGCGCTCCAGCGGGTTGGTGAGCACTGCATTCACGACGGTGGGGTCCAGGAAGGGGTTGTGGAGGTCGACGCCGCAGCTCGCCGCGAGTTCGGCGTCGGCCACCGCTGTCCGGGCCACCTCCCGGATCTCGTCCATGGCGATCCGTACGGATGCGTCCAGCCCAGCCAGCGGATCGGGGTGCGTGGCTGCCTCCCGGAAGGCGTCGACGACGCACCGGACGGCGGCCGGTTCTGCCCAGTCCGGCAGCGGCAGCAACGGGAACCAGTGCCCGCCGCTCCGGTTGCCGATGTTCTGCCCGACCAGGTGCCCGGCGAGGCCGGTGAGGGCTGCGTGGCGGCCTGTGCGTGCCATGGCGACGGCATCCCGCAGGAGCGACGTCACGGGGGTGCGGCGCAGGCGCGCCCAGCCGAACGCTTCGCTTGCCGCCCGCCCGAGGTGTCGGTGGCGGATGAGGTCGGCGAGGTGCGCCGCGGGCTGGAAGAGGACGCTGTCCCCTCCGTCGCCGGTCAGATGGGTCCGGGTGCCGAGGTGGTCGCGCATCCACCGGAACTGTCCGCGCAGCCTGGCCTGGGTCAAGGTCGATGGGGCGGGCTCGTCGGTGGGCGGCACGGAGGTGATGAACGTGTAGGGCAGGTGTCGGGCGTTCATGGGGAGCAGGTGGTGCACGATCCGGCCGTTGGACGCGGCGGTTAGCCGGGCGTAGCGGAGATCGGCTCCGCCGTGGTTGCCCTCGGGGTGGATGGTGACGGCGTTCAACCGGTGCGGGGCAGGCAGGGAGTCGGCGGCGAGGACAGCGACGGAGGTGGAGTCCAGGCCGCCGGACAGGTCGCTGGAGAGCCTCGGGTCGGCCTCGGTCCGCAAGGTGACGGATCCCGCGAGGGTGTGCCGCAGGTGTCGGTGGGCGAGCCGTGACACCTCGGGGTCCGGCCGCCAAAGGTTGATGCGGCGGGGAGCCGTACCGATGCGCGGCAGCTCGGTGCGGCAGCCGGGCGCCACCTGCTCCACGTTCGTGAAGAAGCTGCGCCCAGCAGCCAGCGCCGGGACCGACGGGGTCAAGACCGCGCAAGCCAGCCGCTGAGCATCCGGGCCGGAACCGGCTAGGGCGGCGAGCAGCCGGGCGGAGGTGGACCACGCCCAGCCCGACCGCCAGGGCACGCAGTACAAGGGGAAGGCTGACACCGGGTCGGTGTGCAGCACGACGTTGTCGGAGTTCTCTTCAACGACCGCGTAGTTTCCTGGCCAGCGCCACGCCACGTCGGTGGGGACGGGGCGATTGACCAGGGCGGACATATGCGCGTCGGTGGCGCCGCACCAACCGAGGAGATGCACCCGGCGGGCGCCGCCGTCGGCGGTCAGTGTGCGGACGGGGGTAGTGCCGAGCCGCCATGCGGACGATGTCGGGGCGATCAGTTCTGCACCGAGAGGTAGGGGGCATTCGTCCCCTGTCGTGCTGAAGCCGCCGAGGGCCACGGATTTCCTCCAGAGGCGGGTGGGGCAGGTGGTGCGGGCTGGGCATGCCGGGCCCGCACCACCATGCCTGCCGGACCGGTCAGCAGTTGTAGGCGCGGCGCTTGTCCTCGCTGTGGCCACTGCCCTGACCTTCGGTCAGCACGGCGGCGTCGCCGATGTCGACCAGCGCGGCCTCCTCCTCATCGTCCTCGGTGGGCTTGCTCCGGGTGTTCTCGGTGGCGATCAGCTTGCGCATCGGCTTTTCTCCTTCTCCAGAGGGAAGTGATCGGACGGGTTCCGCTGTTGCCGCGAGGCGTCAGCGGCCCGAGTCAGGTCGCCCGTGCCCTGGCGGCGCAGCGGGCGACGTGCTCGGAGCTCTTGGCAAGCAGCCGGAGGCCGAAGGCAGGGGCCAGCCCGTCGGCCTTCAGCTGCCACGCGGGCGGGCCTCACTGCGTGCAGCGAGATGTTTCCTCGCCCGGCTGAAGTCGAGGGAGCAGGGCGTGTGCGGCGGCTTCGAGCGCTGATGTGAGGACGCGGTCGGTGGCGTACGCCGTCGGCGATCGGTCCGGAGCACTGTCTCGGGGACGGTCGCGCGTGCTGCAACTTGCCGCTCACTGCTGCTGTCCGTGTCGTTGGACTTGGGAGGCGTACCTCATCAGGTGGTAGACCGCCTTGCCCAGCAGTCGGAGCATGGCGGCCGGGTCGCCGCCCTGGTCGCGGAGCAGGCCACGGGCGTGGTCCACGGTGGCGGTCGCGATGTCCCGGGCCCGGGAGTCGGCCAGGTCCTTCGCGTACTCCTCGGCCGGGTCGACGAGCAGCCAGATGTGGGAGCGGAGCCGCTTGCGCACCTCGTCGGCAGCCGGCCCGGTCGGTCGCCCCTGTGCGAGGGCGAGCGCCAGGTCCACGTCTCGGCCCATGTCGGTCGAGGTCGGTGATGCTTCGGGCATGGCGATCACCGCTCAGCACTTTCGTTGTCGCACCGGCCGCGCTCGATCTCTTCGTCCTCGCCCGGCAGCGGCTCGGTGCGAGCCAGGAAGGTGTTCCAGCCGCGCTGAGCCCGCGCGAGTAGTCCGGTGGACGGATGGCCGCCGGGCAGGTTCGTGCCGGGGGCGCGGATCGAAAGCGGATCCTCGAAATAGTCGGACTGGGTGCTCATGCCGATCTCCGTGGTCTGCGGGTCCCGCTGACCATTTCTGTCGGGGCCCGAAGGGCGATGACTGCTGCGGACATTCAGTGAACGCGCAGCAACGCCCCGGAACTGACACAAGTTGTGACAGTCCCAGGGCGGTGTGTGACGGCCGGGGCGGAGGCATGGCTTTCGAGCTGTGCCGGCTGGCGCGGCTGGGCGCGGAAGTTTCTCGCCGGAACGACTCTAGGGCTGGGCGCCGCACCAGGAGGCGTAGCCGATGAGGGCGTCAGGGGTGCGGCGGGCTGCGCGTACCAGGCCGGTGGCGGTTTCGCGGACGGACGGATGGTACTTGGCCTGCTGCGGTGCCACCTTCCGTGCTTTCAGCAGGGAAGCGAGGGCCGCGTCGGTCCTGCCGGTCCAGAGCTGGGAGCGGGCGGTGTCGATCCAGAAGTGTCCCAGTCGGTCCGGGAAGTAGTCCGCCGGGGGCTGCACCAGCTTGGCCAGTTGGAGCGACTTTCCATGGTTACCCCGCTCCATCTCCACCGCCGCCGCGTGGATTGCCACGTTGGTCGGCCCGAACGACTGGATGTGCGCCCCGTCCCGGGCCCCGCCGACGACCTCGCGGCCCAACTGCTCGGCCAGGCGGCGCGCTTCGGCCAGTTCGTCCCGGGCGGAGTCGATGTCGCCTTGCCGGGTGGCCAGCATTGCCGCCCGCAGGTGCAAATTCCCGGCGGAGCAGAGGGCGGGTAGTTCGCCGGCGCGCACGCCAGGGTCAACGGTTTCGCGCGCCTTGGAGATGATCTTCCGCCCGACCTCGTGCCGTCCGGTGGCGAAGGTCGAGTAGGCGCGCATGTAGCCGTACAGGCTCATCAGGTAGGGATCACCTGCGCGTTGGGCGGAGTAGTCCATGCGCGACAGCAGGAGCGACACCAGATCCGACAGGCCGAGCCCGTAGGCGACGTCGTAGGCGGACCGGTACACGTGCGCGAGAAGCCGGTGTGCCTCCTCGGCCGACCGGCCCTGCGCGGTCTGGGAAATCTGGACCAGTTCATCGATGAGCGGGGGTGCCATGGCGATGATCCGCCCGAAGTTCGCCCCCCTGCGTGCGAGGAGCACGGCGTTCACGTCGGCGGTGATTCGCGGCAGGGGGCGTACGGGGAGTTCGTCCAGCGGGAAGTCGTAATTGTCGAGCGCGGCACGCAGGTCGGTCAGGGGGCCGTCGAGCCGGTCGTGTGCGTGGTCCGATGCGTAGGGCTGACCGGTGAAGGTGGTGACGGACACGCCCATGGCCCGTGCCACGGCGGCGATGAACGAGCTGCTGGCGGGACGGCGGCCCTGTTCGACCTTGACCAGGAGTGAGTAGGAGACGGCTGCTTTGCTGGCGAGTTGCTTCTGCGTCAGGCGGTGCAGGCGCCGGTACGCGGCGATCCGTGCCCCTGTTCCGACGCCAGTGGGCGTGGGCATACTGTGCTCCGTCCTCGTAGTCGCGTACTGGGACGGTACCCGTCGACATGCGGCGGGTAGCGCGGCTTTGCACGCCGCCGCCCGGAGAACGGTAGGGCGAACCACCCGGGTTCAGCGTTCGCTCCCGTTTCTTCGGTCTCCCTTCGCGCGGCCATGCCGGTCAGCCGCGCGGTGCCCCACTGCCGTCGGCCCGCCACGCAGTCGAACCCGGCTTCCGTGTCCTCGGCCCCGAGGGGGCCTGTGGGCCGGGTCCGGGTGCGACGCTCCCGCTCATCGGGGAACGCCCGGAGGCGGCTGATGTAGCCTCCGCCGCACTGTTGTCGGCCGTGAGGTCCGTGGGGGTTGCCTTTCTGAGGTTGCTGTCGAAGAGGGACGAGCGGGAACGGCGCGGTCGCGAAGTCGAGGGCTGAGTGGGTGTCCGCCGAGCACTGCGGCGCCGATCGTGGCCCTGGCGCTGCGATCCTGCCTCCGAAGCGCGTCACCGGGTTACTGTTCGTCTAAAGAAGGGGGCGCCTCCCCGACCTGCGATTTTGACGTCGATGTGTCAGGGAAACCCGAACATTACTACTGCGTAACGTTAGGAATTACATAACACTTCTCTTCTGGAGTGGCAGGGCGCGTGAGCGTCTCGGGTGGCTGGCCTGTCGGGAGGGCTTGCGTTTGCGCCGTCCTGACGTAAGCGGGGTAAATGTCAGTGAAACCCTGACACTGCTTGTAGGGTGTGTGCATGGTCAGTGCGCGCCGGGACGCAGCACGCCGACGTCGGGTGCGAGTGCCTCAGAGCCTCGAGAAGCTCGCGGAAGAGGCCGAGAGGGTCATCCGCCCCGGCGAAGACGTGGACGTCACGATCAGGAAGAGGGGTCCGTACAGAATGCTGGCGACTGATCCCATGGAAGACGTGTTCGAGAATCAGACCGAGCCCATGCATGTCGTGGTGTCGTTGGGCTTCATCACTCGATTCCCCAGGTACAACCTGCCCAGCCTCTCCAAAGATTTGTTCTGGACAATCGTTGGGCTGCTGGCCGAGAAGGATGAGCAAGGCCAGTACGTCCATATCAACCGCCACGGCGAGATCGCGGTCACCCAGGATCAGTTGGCCCGGATGCTCGGTGTCAAGAGGCCTACGATCAACGTGGCCATAGGGCACCTGATGGCTCGGAACTTCCTGTGGAAGACCGGGCGGGGCAAGTATCAGCTTCACCCGCTCCTGCTCTACTTCGGCAGCGCCACTCGGCAGGGCGAGGCGATCGGGTACGCCAAGGCTCACTTCGAGGACAAGGCGCTCCCTGTCGTGCCCGAACCCGGAGCCGTGATCGCGCATGAGATCACCCCGGACGGTGTCGCCGACATCCGTGCCTGACCATAGCTCCACGGAATCGTAGGCATGGCCTCGGGCGTGCGAGGAGGCGCCCGAGGCCGACAGTGAGGCGGTCGGCTCTTGGCGGGGGCGTAGTAGCTGCCGAGTATGTCGCTGGCCCATCGGGGCCGGTGGGCCTCGCCCCGGGGGCCATCTCCTTGAACCAGGGCTTCGCTTCGATGACCGGGGTGCCGTCCACGGCGTCGAGGTCTTCGACGTGGAGGTCAAGGCCGTCCACTTCGACCAGGCGGCAGCGGGAGATGCCGAGCCAGTTGCGGCGACGCTGCGATGGTGCGGGTCGTCGAGGATCTCGTGCTCGCCGATCAGCCCGAGCAGCACGAACCTGGCCGCGACGGCGGGCCACCACTCGATTGCCGCAGCTACTTCGCAGTCGATCCGTAACCGGTCGGGGCCCATCAGCCCACCCACTGCTCGGCGGCTCGCCCACGGACGGTCATGGCCCGCTCCAGCTGCACCGAGGCCGAGTGCAGACGGGAGCCTTCGATCACGGCCGCCTCCCGCGTCGAGCCGATTGCGAGATCTTGTGCGGAGCCCACCCAGCCAGCGAGCCGATGCGCGAGGCCACGTCAATGTCGAAGTTGGCCGTATCCCCAGTGCCGAAGGCTTGGGGCAACGCCACTCTGTCCTGTCAGGACCATTGGTTATAGGGGGGAAGGCTTTGTGGCCGAAAGGAAGACGGGGGATGTTGTGATCGTGCCCCAGGGGCGGAGGTCGGCTGACCGAAACCGCCGCGCCCGTCTGGCGGTAGGTGACATCCTCTGCAAATGTGATCACACGTATCCAGGCTCGAGTGACCCGTCTGCGGGACGAGGTTGCAAGGGCCCGCCGCGCCTTCGACGGCGAGCGTCAGCGCCATAGCCGTGAAACGCTGGCAGAAGTAGCTGGTTCGCTCAGTGCCATGAGGTCCGATTGGCAACTTCCTGGAGCGGCAGCAGAAGGTGTGCAGGCGTGGGTCTACAGCCGCATGCTGTGGCGTCCATTCCGGAAATGGAGCCTCATAGTCGCAATCGGCATTTGGTTTTTCGCTTTGTTGGCGATCACGGATTATCCGGACAGTCCTTCAGCCCGCATACCCCTCTCGGTGAACACACTCTTCGTTGTTGGCTCATGGTTGAAGACCAAGTCGTCGGGAGCGCTGGATGACCCAGGGGCCATGCTGGGATTTATCAAAGGCCTGGCTTTGCGTTGGGGCTTCATGATCGCCGTGCTCTACGTCCTCTTCCGCGGACTCCCGAATGCCAAGGTCCGACGCGAGCTGGACCCGCCGGCCTGGACTCATCCGTTGCAGCGCTGGGGCAAGACGCTGGTTTGGACGGCGAGTTTGGAGCGCAGGTTCCGGACGACGGCGATCCTTGTGCTCGGAGCGCATCAATGCGCCGTTGTCTACGGACGCAAAGGACTCCGTGGGGGCCGTCGGCGGCCGACTTGCTCGAAAGGACTCTGGTGAGCGCTGAGCTTGCCGTGCTGCACGCATGGAGGCGGTGGCCCAGGCGTGCAGACCGGTCGAAGGGGTATAGGAGGGACGCGCTACGAAACCATGCCGATCTGGTCGCAGCTGCGATCAGGAAGGAGGCGCTCCGGCTTGACGGGCCCGACCGGGATGAAGCCCTGGAACGTTTGGCGGACATGCTCCTCACGATCGCTGACCGATACTCCAAGGGACAGTTGGCCGCTCTGCTGCCAATTAGTGACCTTGAAGAGCTGATGCCTGTTCGGCACCGTGAGGGCCGGCGAACGATTCTGATGGTTGGCGGCATCGTTGCGGTGACTGCGGGAGCTTCCCTGATAGGCCTTCCGGATGGCGTCGCTACCGTTGCTGGAACCGCTCTCGCTGGCTTGGTCATGTGGGCCACCGGCAGACGCCGAGGGTGGCAAGAGACTGGAGAGGCGTTCGATCTCTTCCGGCCGAGATGAGCGCGCTTGGAATCGAGGGTTCTGATGATGTTCTCCTCAGCGCAAGTCCAGATCGCGGCCGATCGGGGCAACGAACGGCGGATCTTGGGGCGCTCCGTCGGTCTGGGCGATCGCCACGCCGCTCGCGAAATGGCGGCCCTGCTCTCCACCATGGACCAGGGACACGGCGGGGGTCGCGCCCGCACGGCCGTGGTCCGTTACCTCACCACTGAAGTCGCCGGCTACCTCAACGGCACCTTCGCCGACGATGGCGTGCGGCGCGGCATCCGATCCGTCACCACCGTGCACACTCGGGCCACGGCCTACCTGGCCGCCACAGCCTGACTCCGAAAGGAACCTGATGGCAGAGAAGTTCGAGGTCGAGGCTCTGGGGCAGGTCGTCGGAGGCCGCACCGAGCCGACCGACGACTACTGGGGCGGCACCCGAGCGATCATTCGCCTGGACAGCCGCTTTCCCGTGGAGGCCACGAAGGGACTGGAAGAGTTCTCCCACCTCGACGTGGTCTTCCGCTTCCATCTGACCGACCCTGCCGATCTCCCCCTTCGCGCCCGCCGTCCCCGGGACAACCCCGACTGGCCCGAAGTCGGCTTCGTCGGCCACCGCAACATGCGCCGCCTCAACTGGCTCGGCGTCTCCCGCTGCCGTCTGGTCGAGGTGGACGGCCTTGACCTCCATGTCGAGGACCTCGATGCCGTGGACGGGACCCCGGTCATCGAGGTGAAGCCCTGGTTCGAGGAGATGGGCCCCCGGGGCAAGGTCCACCAGCCCCGGTGGGTCGCCGACATGCTCGGCAACTACTACGCCCCCACCAGGGGCTGACTCCCGCGCACCGGCCTCGGGCGCCCCTGCGTGCGTCCGAGGCCCTGCCGGTCGATGTCCTGGTCAAGCACGGATGTCGGCGACACCGTCCGGGGTGATCTCATGCGTGTTCGACTGCGTGGTGGGCCGACGGCGGTGGGGCACCGCACGGTTGGTCGGCGTGAGCGCGCACGTGGGTCACCGCCCCCGGGGGACCCGGACCCCGATGGTCGCGACGGTCAGTGCCAGTGCCGCCGCGCAGACCGGTACGACGTAGCCCGTCACCTGTCCGGTGTGCTCCACCATCCAGCCGCCGGTCGCCGAACCCGCCGCGATGCCGCCCAGCAGTGCCGTCACGGCCAGTGTCATGCCCTCGTTCAACTGGCTCTCCGGGGTGAGGCGTTGCACCAGGGTCATCCCGGTCACCATGGTCGGGGCCGTCGCCGCGCCGGCCAGCAGGAGTGCGCCGGCGAGGGCGAGCAGGGAATCGGTCGAGGCGGCGGCGAGGAGCGGCAGGGACATCAGTGTCGTCATCCCCGCCAGGCAGATCAGCAGTCGACGCCGGATGTCCGCGGCCGGGCGCAGCGATCCGTACAGCAGTCCGGCCACGCACGAGCCGGCCGCCTGGAGTGCCAGGATCGCGCCCCCGGCGTGGGCGATCGTGACGACCTCCATCGCGCCGAAGACCGCGCCGGTGGCGAGGAAGGCGGCGAGCAGAGCCGGCATGCCCGGGGTGCGGAGCGGGGTGCTCGCGTGGGTGCGGGGGGCCACGGGGGGTTCGGTGGCGCGCTGGGCGGCGAAGATCAGTACGCCGGTCATCAGCAGGACCGCCCCGACGAGCGTTCCGGCCTCCGGGAAGAGCGCCGCGCACAGCAGCGCGGCGAGAGCCGGGCCGAGCATGAAACAGAGTTCGTCCGCGGCCTGTTCGAAGGAGTTCGCGGTGTGCAGGGCGGCCGGGTCGCCCCGGTGCAGATGGGCCCAGCGGGCCCGGGACATCCCGCCCGTATTGGGGGTGGTGGCGGTGGCGGCGTAGGAGGCGAAGAGGGTCCAGGACGGGGCTCCGTAGTGCACACAGAGCAGCAGGGCCAGCGAGCCGAGCGCGGCGATCGCGGTGGCGGGCACCGCGACCCTGGCCTGTCCGTACCGGTCGACGAGCCGGGCCGTCCAGGGGGCGACCACCGCCGTGGCGGCGAGGCCGGTCGCGGTGACGGCGCCGGCCAGGGCGTACGAGCCGCGCGAGCCGGCGATCATGATGACCGCGCTGACGCTGAACATCCCCATGGGAAGCCGGGCGAGGAGATTACCGGCGGTGAAGGCGCGGGCGCCCGGGGTGGCGAGCAGCCTGCGGTACGGGTTGGTGGACGCCCGCCGGGCGGGCGCGGTGCGCGGGGCGATGACCAGCAGGTCACCGGAGACGGCGAGCATGGGGCCGGTGGCGGGAGTTCTCTCGTACGGCATGGATCAAGCCTCGGGGCGCGCGGCCCACGGGGTCCAACACCTTCTCCGTACCGATTAACGCATCTGTGTTGTAAATTCTGGGGGTGGCCTCCTTCGCTGCCGATGCGGGCACCCAGACGCATACCCATACTGATCCCCGGCTGCTCCGGGCCTTCGTCGTCGTCGCCGAGGAGCTGCACTTCACCCGCGCCGCCGCCCGGCTCTACATCGCCCAGCAGGCACTGAGCCGCGACATCCGCCGACTGGAGCGCGAGCTGGGCGCCGAGCTGTTCGTACGGACCACCCGGCAGGTCTCCCTCACCGCCGACGGCGAGCGGCTGCTGCCGCACGCGCGACGGGTGCTGGACGCGCACGCCGAGCTCGCCGCGGCCTTCGCCGACCCCGCGGCCCGGCCGCTCTTCGTCGACCTCAACACCGACGGCATGGCGGCCGCCCGGGTGCTCGCCCGCGCCCGCGAGCTGGCCCCGGCCTGCGAGCTCATGGCGCGCTTCGAGAGCGGCCTGACCTGGGCGGCGGACGAGATTCTCGCAGGGCGGCTCGATGTCTCCTTCGGCCGCGCCGCCGGACTCGACCCCGCGGTACGGGCACGGCTGGGCATGCAGCCGGTGCGGTACGAGCCGATGGCCGTGCTGGTCCCCGACGACCACCCGCTCGCCCCGCGCGAGGCCGTCGCGCTCGACGACCTGGCCGGGGAGACCGTCTACGCGGGCGCCGGGAACCCGCGCACGAAGGAGTGGACGGACTTCGCCCGGCTGCTCTTCGCCGAGTGGGGCATCGAACTGGCGCCGCCCGTCCCGCTCGCGATAGGCGTGGCCGAATTCCAGCGGGTCATGGCCAAGGACCGGAACCCGGTGCTCGCCGTGGTCGACTTCCCTCCGGTGCCGGGCACCGTGGTGCGTCCGCTGGTACGGCCCGTGCCGCTCTCGCCGCTCCTGCTGGTCTGGCGCAAGGGGCTGCGCCATCCCGGCCTGGACGCCCTGCGCGCGGCCGCGGACCAACTGGGCGCGGAGGAGGGCTGGATGGTGCGTCCGGGCGGCAGCTGGCTACCCGGGCCGGACGCGGCGCTGATGCTGAAGTCCGGTTGACCGTGCACCGTGCGTATACCTTCTCGTCGGAACGGGTCCCGCCGGGCACGTGCCGGGGAGCCGCCGCTCAGCGGCGCCGGGGCCGGATCGTGGCCGCCCGGTGTCGGGTGACGTAACGGGCGGGAAATACGGGTGAACCAGCCCTGTCACGCATCATTGGCAGGCTCGCCCCTCGGCATCATCGGGCAGCAGCGGTACGAGAGCCGGGAAGACCACATGCACGAGGACGAACAGCACGGGCCCCTCGCGGGCTTCACCGTCGGGGTGACCGCCGCACGGCGCGCGGAGGAGTTCGGCGCGCTGCTGGAACGACGGGGCGCCACGGTCCTGCACGCGCCCGCCCTGCGGATCGTGCCGCTCGCGGACGACGGCGAACTCCTCGCCGCC
Source organism: Streptomyces atratus (assembly GCF_900119365.1). Classification (GTDB taxonomy): domain Bacteria; phylum Actinomycetota; class Actinomycetes; order Streptomycetales; family Streptomycetaceae; genus Streptomyces; species Streptomyces atratus_B. The sequence continues at coordinate 573,360 of NZ_FPJO01000002.1, read as the reverse complement.
ACCCGGGGAATCATCGATTCCGCCCCCGACACGGTCGTCGCCACCACCGCGGTCGGCTTCCGCGGCTGGATCGAGGCCGCCGCGGGCTGGGGCCTCGGCGACCGGCTGCCGGCGGCCCTGCGCGGCGCCGAACTGCTGGCCCGCGGCCCCAAGGTCAAGGGCGCCGTCCGGGCCGCCGGACTGACCGAGAGCTGGTCACCCGCCTCCGAGTCCATGGCCGAGGTGCTGGACCGGCTCCTGGCCGAGGGCGTGGCGGGCCGCCGCATCGCCCTCCAACTGGACGGCGAACCCCTCCCCGGCTTCATCGAGTCGCTGCGCGCCGCGGGCGCCGAAGTCCTCCCCGTCCCCGTCTACCGCTGGACGGACCCCGAGGACGTCGCCCCGCTCGACCGGCTGCTCGACACCACCCTGGCCCGCGGCCTGGACGCGCTCACCTTCACCAGCGCCCCGGCCGCCGCCTCGCTGCTCGGCCGGGCCGAGAGACGCGGGCTGCTCCCGGAACTCCTGAGCGCGCTGCGCGACGACGTCCTCGTGGCCTGCGTGGGACCGGTCACCGCCCAGCCGCTGCAGGCCCGCGGCATCGACACCGTCCAGCCGGAACGCTTCCGGATCGCCCCGCTCGTCCAGCTGCTGTGCCAGGAACTCCCCGCCAGGGCCCCCGCGTTGCCGGTCGCCGGACACCGGGTCGAGGTCCGGGGGCATGCCGTGCTCGTCGACGGCGAGCCGCGCCCGGTGCAGCCCGCCGGAATGGCACTGCTGCACGCCCTGGCCCGCCGGCCGGGCTGGGTGGTGGCCCGCGCCGACCTGCTGCGCGCACTGCCCGGCGGCGGCACCGACGAGCACGCGGTGGAGACGGCCATGGCGAGGCTGCGCACGGCGCTGGGCGTGCCCGGTCTCATCCAGACGGTCGTCAAACGCGGCTACCGGCTGGCGCTGGACCCGGCGGAGGACGGCGGGGACCGCGCCTGAGCCCGCTGCCGCGCTCCGTTGTCAGTGCCCCTTGGTAGAACGGGGGAGGCAGGGGAAGACCAGCGGAAGGGGGCCCCGTGGGTACCTGGGGCAGCGGGAATTTCGACAGTGACGCGGCCGCGGACCATCTGTCGGGCATCACGGGACGGCTCGTCTCGGAGATCGAGGAGGCGATGGCCGGCGACCCGGTCGGCCTGGAGCCCGACGAGTACGACGGCGTCGCCGTGCCGTGCAACGTCGAGCTGCTCTGCCTGATCGCGGAGCAGAACCACGTCGGCGCGGGCGTGCCGGAGGTGGCGGTGGCCGAGGGCTGGAAGAAGACGTTCATGGACGTGTGGGAGCGGACCATCGACGGCCTGGAGCCCAAGCAGGGGTACAAGGAGGACAGACGCGCGGAGCTGATCCGCACCTTCGACCGGCTGGTGGCCCTGGCGAAGCAGGAGCACGAGGAGCAGTGAGGGGCGCGGGGCAGGTGCGGGGGCCGGACCGGCGCCGGGATAGCGTGCCGGGATGACCCAGGACATCCACCGCCTCGACGCGGAGGTTCGGCTCCGCCCCGCCACCCCGGCCGACGCCGCCTCCCTCGCCGTCGCGCTGACCCGCAGCCGCGCGTACATGCAGCCCTGGGAGCCCGTGCGGCCCGACTTCTTCTACACCGAGCAGGGGCAGCAGGAGCGGCTGGCCGGGCTGCTCGCGGACCGCGACGCGGGGCGGGGGATGCCCTGGGTGCTGGCCGACGAGGCCGACCGCGCGGTCGGCGGGTTCAACCTGAACGCCATCGTGCTCGGGCCGTTCCGCAGCGCCACGCTCGGCTACTGGGTCGATGTCGAGTACGCGGGCCGCGGCCTGGCCACGGCCGCCGTGCAGCGGATCTGCGAGGTGGCCAGGGACGGGCTGGGACTGCACCGGGTCGAGGCGGGGACGGTGACGGACAACCTCGCCTCGCAGCGGGTGCTCGCCAAGTGCGGCTTCGAGCAGTACGGGATGGCCCCGCGCTACCTCCACATCAACGGCGAGTGGCGCGACCACCGGCTCTTCCAGCGGATCCTGCACGACGGCCCTCCCACGGGCTGAGCGACCGGCCGGCCGGGGACGGACGGCTACGGGAGGAGATCCCGGGTACGCAGCACATCCCCGGTGCGCAGCCGCGCATGCCGGTGCCCGTCCAGCGGCCACGGCGGCCGCGCCGGAAGCACCTCCACGAAGCCGTATCCGCTCTTCTCCGCGACCCGGCAGGACGCCTCGTTGTCCGCCCGGTGCAGCAGGTCCAGCCGCGTCAGCCCGTCCCCGGCGAACGCCTCGAACGCCCAGTCGCCGAGCGCCCCGAGCGCCAGCGGCGCGACCCCGCGGCCGCGGGCGGGCGCCGCCGTCCAGTAGCCGACCTCCGCGCTGCCGGAGCCCGGTGCGGGGCACTTGAGTGCAACGTTGCCGACCAGTTCACCGCCGCGATCACGGTCCACCACCGCGAAGCTGACGTAACTGCCGGACTCCCGGCCCTCCTGCCGCACCCGCAGCCACCGCTCCGCCTCCGCCTCGTCCGTGACCTGCGACCGCAGCATGGCGCGCATCCCGGGATCGCGGTACGCCTCGATCAGCGCCGGGAGGTCCTCGGCCAGCCAGGGCCGGAGCAGGAGCGGGCCGGCCGAGAGGGTGGCGGTGACGAGATCGTCGTTCATCCGGACACCGTACGGCCCCGCCGTGTGCGACGACCCGTGGGGCAGCAGGGGTTCCGGGCCGGGCCCGCGAGGGGCACCCTGGGGGAGACCCCACCGGTGACCCGAGGCGGTGACATGCGCATGGCGGCCGGCAAGAGCTCGTGCGACTGGCGGTTCGACTCCGGTCGGCCCTGCCTCGACCTGGTGGCGACGGGGATCGGGACCAACGGCGCATGTGAACTGCTCGACGGTGCCGAGCGGCTCGCCGACTGGCTGGTCGCCACCGGACTCGTACCGGGCGGCACCCGGCTCGACGCCGTGGACGAGACCTGGGTGGCGCGCTTCCGGCAGCTGAGGACCGGTGTCGACCGGCTGCTGACGGCCGAGCTCGGCGGTGGCGGGGCCGGGAGCGCCCTGGACCGGGTCAACGCGCTCGCCGCCGAGGCGCCACCGGGGCTGCGGGCCGTGCGCGGCAGGGGCGGCAAGCTGGTGCGGGAGCTGAGCACCGACCCCGAGTGCGGGGCGCTGCTGGCCGCGGTCGCCCGCGACGTCGTGGAGCTCCTCACCGACCCCGTGGCGCGCGCCGGACTGCGTCGCTGCGAGGCCGACAACTGCCGCCGCTTCTACCTGGACACCTCACGCGGACACAGGCGGCGCTGGTGCTCCAGCGAGGTGTGCGGGAATCGCGAGCGGGTGGCCAGACACCGGCGCCGGGTGGCGGCCGTGTCGGTAGCGGGCACCGTCGCGGTGCCGGACGCGACCGTGCCGTGAAGAAACCTGAGGCCGGTTTGAACGTATCGCGGTCCGCCCGCGTATTCGATGACCGAGGAGCTCCACAGGGCCGACCGGGAGGTGCGGGTGCGCAAGGATGCGGCCGTGGCCGATGACCGTCCGCACAGGGCTCGACATCGCGGTGGGCCACCCCCGTCGGCGCCGGTGCCCGCGGCCCCGGCACCTCGGTCGGAGGCCTCCGGGGCCCCGGACGAGGAGCTGATGCGGGCGCTCTACCGCGAACACGCCGGGCCGCTGTTCGCGTACGTGCTCCGCCTGGTCGCCGGCGACCGGCAGCGCGCCGAGGACGTGGTGCAGGAGACGCTCATCCGCGCCTGGAAGAACGCCGGGCGGCTGGGCGGCGCCACCGGATCGGTCCGCCCCTGGCTGGTGACGGTCGCCCGGCGCATCGTCATCGACGGCCACCGCAGCCGGCGGGCCCGGCCGCCCGAGGTCGATCCGTCGCCGCTGGAGGCCATGCCCGCGGAGGACGAGATGGACCGGGCGCTGTGGCTGATGACGCTCTCCGACGCGCTCGACGAACTGACCCCCGCGCACCGGGAAGCCCTGGTCGAGACGTACTTCAAGGGCCGTACGGTCGGCGAGGCGGCCGATGTGCTGGGCATACCGAGCGGGACGGTGCGGTCCCGTGTCTTCTACGCACTGCGTTCGATGAAACTCGCACTGGAGGAGAGGGGGATCACGGCATGAACGACGACCACGAGTGGGAGCCCTTCGGCCTCAGGCCGACCGGCCCCTCTGGCCCCTCCGGCCTCGGCAACCCTGATCGCCCCCGCAGCCCCGGCGAGCCCCGTCGTCCCCGCGGCCCCCACCGCCCCCACCGCGCCGACGACCCCTCCGGGCACGACGCCGCGGGTGCGTACCTCCTCGGTGTGCTCGACGACGCCGAGGCCGCCGGCTTCGAGGCGCACCTGGCCGAGTGCGAGCTGTGTGCCGACCGGCTCGACGAGCTGGCCGGCCTGGAACCCCTGCTCGCGACGCTCGCCGAGCCCCCGGCCGCCGTGCCCGCAGCCCGCCTCGTCCCGCACGTACCGGGCCAGCCCGGCCCCCGCGTGCTGGAGCGGCTGGTCGACGAGGTGGCGGCCGGGCGGGCCCGGCGCAGGCGCCGCTCCGGGTATCTGGTGGCGGCGGCGGTGGCGCTGATCATCGGCGGCCCGGTGTTCGCGGTCATGACGAGCGGCGACGACGGCCCGTCGACGCGGGCGGCCGGCCCGTATCCCACCGGCTCCACCGAGGACGCCCTCCCCGACCGCATGCCGGAAGAAGTGCGGGCCACCGACCCCCTCACCGGGGTCGACGCCACGATCGGCATGGCGAGAAAACCCTGGGGCACCAGCGCCGTGCTGGAGCTCAGGAACGTCACGGGCCCGCAGAAATGCAGCCTGATCGCGGTGTCGAGGACCGGCGAGGAGGAAGTCGTCACCTCCTGGTCCGTACCGGAGTGGGGATACGGCGTCGAGGACTCCTCGCACCAGGGCGCGCGTTACCCCCTCCATGTCCAGGGCGGTGCGGCCATGGACCGGGACGACATCGACCACTTCGAGGTGCGTACGTCCGACGGCAGGCGGCTGGTCGAGGTCGATGCCTGACCGAGACCGGCGGCGGACCATTTCGATATGCGCGGCGGGTGCGCGGCGGGTCCCCCTTCGAATAGGGTTGACGGCTGCCCAATGCACGTCAGAAAGGGGCCTCGGTGGCCGCGCAGGATGCCGCTGTCGATTCGTTGCGGGACCGGGAAATCGGTGTCGAGCAGGAACATCTCGACCGTGTGTACCACCGCCTTGAGGAGAAGATCCACGAGGCGGAATTTCTCATGAATGACGCCGTCAAGCGCGGCCAGGTCGGGACCCCGGGAGCGCTCGCCGAGCGCGACGCCCAGGTGTTCCGGGCCGGAATCCACCTCAACCGGCTGAACAGCGAGTTCGAGGACTTCCTCTTCGGACGGATCGATCTGCTGCTCGGCAAGGACGGCGAACGCGGTCCGGACGGCGCCTACACCTCCGTGGAACCTGCCGACGACGCCGTACGCGAGGACCTGACGGCCGATATCGCGGAGACGCTGCACATCGGCCGCATCGGGGTCCTCGACTCCGACTACGCGCCGCTGGTCATCGACTGGCGCGCCCCGGCCGCCGCACCGTTCTACCGGTCGACGCCGAAGGAACCCGGCAGGGTCGTACGCCGCCGGGTCGTCCGCTCCAAGGGCCGCCGGGTCCTCGGCGTCGAGGACGACCTGATGCGCCCCGAGCTGACCGCGTACCTGGGCGGCGACAAGCTGCCCGTCATCGGCGACGGCGCCCTGATGGCGGCGCTCGGCCAGGCCCGCAGCCACACCATGCGGGACATCGTCTCCTCCATCCAGGCCGAACAGGACCTGGTGATCCGGGCCCCCGCCGCCTCCGTCACCGAGGTCTCCGGCGGCCCCGGCACCGGCAAGACGGCCGTCGCCCTGCACCGTGCCGCGTACCTCCTCTACCAGGACCGGCGGCGTTACGCGGGCGGCATCCTCGTCGTCTCGCCGACCCCGCTGCTGGTCGCGTACACCGAAGGCGTGCTGCCCTCGCTGGGCGAGGAGGGGCAGGTCGCGATCCGCGCCGTCGGCTCGCTCTCCGACGAGGCGGCCGGCGTCGAGGGCGCCACCACTTATGACGAGCCCGCCGTCGCCCGGATCAAGGGCTCCTCGCGGATGCTCCAGGTGCTGCGCAAGGCCTCCCGCGGCGCGCTGGAACAGCCCGGCACCCCCCGCAGGGCGGCGGACCGGGACGGCCAGCTGTCCTTCGGCGACGAAGCGGACGGGGCCGAGGGAGCAGCCGGAGCCCCGGCCACCCCCACCCGGCTGCGGGTCGTCGCCTTCGGCGCCCGCGTCGAGCTGAACGCCGACGAGCTGCACCGCATCAGGCATTCCGTCCTCGGCGGCACCGCCCCGGTCAACCTGCTGCGCCCGCGCGCCCGCAGAATGCTCCTGGACGCCCTGTGGAACAAGTCCTCGGGCCGGGGCCGCTGCACCGACCCCGAACTCGCCGCCGAACTGCGCTCCTCCTTCGACGAGGACGTCTCCACCGAGACGGTCTTCCTCGACTTCCTGAACGCCTGGTGGCCCGAGCTCACCCCGCGCGGGGTGCTCGCCGCGATGGCCGACGAGAAGCGGCTCGGCCGCTGGGCCCGCCGGGTCCTCAACCAGGGCGAGGTGCGCCGCCTCGCCCGCTCCCTGAAGCGGCTCGACCGCGAGGGGAACGGGCCGCTGTCCGTGCACGACGTGGCCATTCTCGACGAGCTCCAGACGCTGCTCGGCACACCGCACCGGCCGAAGAAGAAGCGCGAGCTCGACCCGCTGGACCAGCTCACCGGTCTGGAGGAGCTGATGCCGCAGCGCGAGGAGACCCAGCGCGAGCGCGCCGAGCGGCTGGCGGCGGAGCGTACGGAGTACGCGCATGTCATCGTCGACGAGGCGCAGGACCTCACGCCCATGCAGTGGCGGATGGTCGGCCGCCGCGGCAGGCACGCCACTTGGACGATCGTCGGGGACCCGGCGCAGTCCTCCTGGTCCGATCCGGACGAGGCCGCCCGCGCGCGCGACGAGGCGCTCGGCAACCGCCCGCGCCGCCGCTTCACCCTCACCGTCAACTACCGCAACCCGGCGGAGATCGCCGAGCTGGCCTCGAAGGTCCTGGCGCTGGCGATGCCCGGAATGGAGTCGCCGTCCGCGGTCCGCTCCACGGGTGTGAAGCCGCGCTTCGAGACCGTGCGGGACGGCGATCTGGCCGCCTCGGTGCGCGAGGAGGCGCGGCGGCTGCTCGCCGAGGTCGACGGCACCGTGGGCGTGGTCGTCGCGATGGACCGCCGGGCGCAGGCCCGCGGATGGCTCGCGGAGCTCGGCGAGCGAGTGGTGGCGCTGGGCAGCCTGGAGGCGAAGGGCCTGGAGTACGACGCCACGGTGGTCGTCTCGCCCGCCGAGATCGCCGACGAGTCCCCGGCCGGCCTGCGGGTGCTGTACGTGGCGTTGACGCGTGCGACGCAGCAGCTCACGGTGGTCTCGGGGGAGCGGGACCTGCCCGACGAGGACGGTGTTCCGGACCTGCTGAGGGACTGAGGCGGGGGCCGGGCGGAAGCGGTGGGGACCGCGGGGCGGACCGATTTACGGGTCAACCTGTGCAGCGGGGAATCACTTCTTCGGGGTCTTTGTTAGCCTGGTGTAGGCACCGGCTCGATCCAAGCCCCCGGGCCCAACCTTCGTCGCTACGAGCGACCACTTGCCGCGAGGCGAGCATGGCGGGTCGGTGTCGCTAGACCAAGAAGACAGACCCGCGTCACCTCCAGGTGGCGCGGGTCTGTTCTTGTTTGCGCAGTCCTTTCCCGCGCAGAGGAGGGGTGCCCCATCTCACGGACATGGCCGGGACCGGATGCGTCCGGGACCGGGTGGGGGTTCCGCTGAAGCGGTCATATCTCGTATGGTGGAAACTGCTTTCCGAAGAGTGGCAGTCATTACCGGCTACCGGCCAGTAGGTGCGACGATCGGGAAGCGTGTCCGAGGCGAGCGCCCCGGTCGCGCGGCAATGAAGCTAAGGAAAGCGAAGGACTCGGCCATGGCAACGGCGCCCAGCGTCTCGTACTCGATGACGGTCAGGCTGGAGGTGCCCGCGAGCGGCACAGCGGTCTCCCAGCTCACCACGGCCGTGGAGTCCTCCGGCGGATCGGTCACCGGCCTCGACGTGACCGCCTCCGGTCACGAGAAGCTGCGGATCGACGTCACCATCGCGGCCACCTCCACCTCGCACGCCGACGAGATCGTCGAGGGCCTGCGCGGCATCGAGGGCGTCGTCCTGGGCAAGGTCTCCGACCGTACGTTCCTGATGCACCTCGGCGGCAAGATCGAGATGGCGTCCAAGCACCCCATCCGCAACCGTGACGACCTCTCGATGATCTACACCCCGGGCGTGGCCCGGGTCTGCATGGCGATCGCCGAGAACCCCGAGGACGCCCGCCGCCTCACCATCAAGCGCAACTCCGTCGCAGTTGTGACGGACGGCTCCGCCGTGCTCGGCCTCGGCAACATCGGCCCGATGGCCGCGCTCCCGGTGATGGAGGGCAAGGCGGCCCTCTTCAAGCGGTTCGCCGGCATCGACGCCTGGCCGATCTGCCTGGACACCCAGGACACCGACGCCATCGTCGAGATCGTCAAGGCGATCGCCCCCGGCTTCGCGGGCATCAACCTGGAGGACATCTCCGCCCCCCGCTGCTTCGAGATCGAGGCGCGGCTGCGCGAGGCCCTGGACATCCCGGTCTTCCACGACGACCAGCACGGCACCGCGATCGTCGTGCTGGCCGCGCTGACCAACGCACTGCGCGTGGTGGGCAAGGGAATCGGGGACGTACGGGTCGTCATGTCCGGCGCCGGAGCGGCAGGTACGGCCATCCTGAAGCTCCTCATCGCCGCGGGCGTCAAGCACGCCGTCGTCGCGGACATCCACGGTGTGGTGCACGCCGGCCGCGAGGACCTGGTCTCCGCCGACGCCGACTCGCCGCTGCGCTGGATCGCCGACAACACCAACCCGGAGTCCGTCACCGGCACCCTCAAGCAGGCCGTCGTGGGCGCCGACGTCTTCATCGGCGTCTCCGCCCCGAACGTGCTGGACGGCGCCGATGTCGCCGCCATGGCCGACGGTGCGATCGTGTTCGCGCTCGCGAACCCGGACCCCGAGGTGGACCCGGCAATCGCACGTCAGACGGCGGCAGTTGTCGCCACCGGGCGCTCCGACTTCCCGAACCAGATCAACAACGTGCTGGTCTTCCCGGGTGTCTTCCGCGGTCTGCTGGACGCCCAGTCCCGCACCGTCAACACGGAGATGATGCTCGCCGCGGCGGGCGCCCTCGCCGACGTGGTCGCCGAGGACGAGCTGAACGCGAACTACATCATCCCCTCGGTCTTCAACGACCGGGTCGCGGGCGCGGTCGCCGGCGCCGTCCGGAACGCCGCGAAGGCAGCTGTCGGCGGCGTGAAGGCCTAGGGTCGGACCGGGCCGCTCAGGGCCGGGCCGACCTCAGGGCCGGTCCGGTCTACGGCGCGTCGCGGTTCGCCGCGCCCCAAACGCCCCTTTAGGGTGGGCGGGCGGCGCGTCCCCGCCAAGGCCCGCATCCGCTGCGGAACGTTTCCGGGGAGTCGACGGAACGTCACCACGAAGAGGCAGTGGCGCTTTTCGTGTGACTCCGGAGGGTGCCGGATTGGCGTTACCGCCGCAGGTGGGGGCAGGATGCGTAATCGGGCGCGAGGGTCTGACGACAGACCCGGGTCCGGGGACTGTCCGAGGGCCCTGGCAGCATCGGCTTCGATCTCACGCCTCACAGGCAAGAAGAACACGGGAGTAACAACATGAACCGCAGTGAGCTGGTGGCCGCCCTGGCCGACCGCGCCGAGGTGACTCGAAAGGACGCCGACGCCGTGCTGGCCGCGCTCGCCGAGACCGTCGGTGAGATCGTCGCCAAGGGCGACGAGAAGGTCACCATCCCCGGCTTCCTGACCTTCGAGCGCACCCACCGTGCCGCTCGCACCGCTCGTAACCCGCAGACCGGCGACCCGATCAACATCCCGGCCGGCTACAGCGTGAAGGTCTCCGCGGGCTCCAAGCTCAAGGAAGCCGCCAAGGGCAAGTAAGCCCCACAGGCGCGACGAAGGGCGGTCACCCCACCAGGGTGACCGCCCTTCGGTGTGCCGGCCCGAGAGGCCCCGTTCTGGGCCTCTACGGCCCGGTATCGAGGAACCGGGGCCCGGTCGGCGGGGGGGAACGGGCCCCGGAAACGGAGGAACGGGGGCCCGGGGCAGCGCCCCGAACCCCCGTCAGCAGCCGTCCGGCGCCCGGTCTCAGACCAGCGCCCCGCCCGGCAGCTCGACCTTCGCGCCCAGCTTCTCCAGCTTCTCCATGAAGTTCTCGTAGCCGCGGTTGATCAGGTCGATGCCGTGCACCCGCGAGGTGCCCTGCGCCGCCAGCGCGGCGATCAGATACGAGAAACCGCCGCGCAGGTCCGGGATGACCAGATCCGCGCCCTGGAGCCGCGTCGGCCCGGACACGACCGCCGAGTGCAGGAAGTTGCGCTGGCCGAAGCGGCAGTCGGAGCCGCCCAGGCACTCGCGGTAGAGCTGGATGTGCGCGCCCATCTGGTTCAGCGCGGAGGTGAATCCGAGCCGGGACTCGTACACCGTCTCGTGGACGATGGACAGGCCCGTGGCCTGCGTCAGAGCCACCACCAGCGGCTGCTGCCAGTCGGTCTGGAAGCCGGGGTGCACGTCCGTCTCCAGGGCGATGGCGTTCAGCGCGCCGCCCGGGTGCCAGAAGCGGATGCCCTCGTCGTCGATCTCGAAGGCGCCGCCGACCCGGCGGAAGGTGTTGAGGAACGTCATCATCGAGCGCTGCTGTGCGCCCCGTACGTAGATGTTGCCCTCGGTGGCCAGGGCTGCGGACGCCCAGGAGGCCGCCTCCAGGCGGTCCGGGATCGCCCGGTGCGTATAGCCGTCCAGCCGGTCGACACCGGTGATCCGGATCGTCCGGTCGGTGTCCATCGAGATGATCGCGCCCATCTTCTGCAGTACGCAGATGAGGTCCTCGATCTCCGGCTCCACGGCCGCGTTGGACAGCTCGGTGACGCCCTCGGCGAGCACCGCCGTCAGCAGCACCTGCTCGGTGGAGCCCACCGACGGGTACGGCAGCCGGATCTTGGTGCCTCGCAGCCGCTGCGGGGCCTCCAGGTACTGCCCGTCCGCCCGCTTCTCGATGGTCGCGCCGAACTGCCGCAGCACGTCGAAGTGGAAGTCGATCGGCCGGCCGCCGATGTCGCAGCCGCCGAGCCCCGGGATGAACGCGTGGCCGAGCCGGTGCAGCAGCGGGCCGCAGAAGAGGATCGGGATGCGCGACGAGCCCGCGTGGGCATCGATGTCGGCGACGTTCGCGCTCTCCACATGGGTCGGGTCCAGAAGCAGCTCGCCCGGTTCGTCACCGGGCCGGACCGTCACACCGTGCAGCTGGAGCAGCCCCCGGACCACCCGCACGTCGCGGATGTCGGGCACATTGCGCAGCCGGCTGGGCCCGCTGCCGAGCAGCGCGGCGACCATCGCCTTCGGCACCAGGTTCTTGGCGCCTCTGACGCGGATCTCGCCCTCGAGCGGGGTTCCGCCGTGGACAAGCAGGACATCGTCTGTGCCGGTCATGAATCTCGCGTTCCGGAGTGGTCGGGCAGGGGGCCAAACGAAAGAGTAATGGCCCACTGCCCCCATTCCGTAAGAGAAGAGGGGGTGTACGAACGTCATGAATCCGCCACAACACGCTCTGCTTCCCGGGTCTTGCGGAGGGTGACCGTCCGCATGGTCCTCCGCAATGCGCGCTCCCCGTGCACCCGTGCGCCCTGAGCTGCGCCGCGGCCCGTCCGGCGACCGGGCGGCCCGCTCGGTCCCCGCGGGGAGCGAAGATGCGGGATCATTTCTGCCATGACCGAGGTGTCCTCGCTCACAGGGCGACTGCTCGTGGCCACACCCGCGCTCGCGGACCCGAATTTCGACCGCGCGGTGGTGCTGCTCCTCGACCACGACGAGGAGGGCTCACTCGGCGTGGTCCTGAACCGCCCGACCCCGGTCGGCGTCCGCGACATCCTCATGCCCTGGGCGGGCCTGGCCGGTGAACCGGACGTCGTCTTCCAGGGCGGCCCGGTCTCGCTCGACTCGGCGCTCGGTGTGGCCGTCATCCCCGGCGACGAGGGTCCGCTCGGCTGGCGCCGGGTGTACGGGGCGATCGGCCTGGTGGACCTGGAGGCGCCGCCGGAGCTGCTGGCCGCGGCGCTCGGCTCGCTGCGGATCTTCGCCGGTTACGCGGGCTGGGGCCCGGGCCAGCTGGAGGCCGAACTGACCGAGGGCGCCTGGTACGTGGTCGAGTCCGAGCCCGGGGACGTCTCCTCCCCGCGCCCGGAACACCTCTGGCGCGCGGTCCTGCGCCGCCAGCGCAGCGAACTGGCGATGATCGCCACCTATCCGGACGACCCTTCGCTGAACTGAAGCTCCGGGCTGTCGGTACCCTTGGCGGTTATGAGCACTCTTGAGCCCGAGCGCGGGGCAGGTACCGGAACCCTCGTGGAGCCGACGCCGCAGGTGTCGAACGGCGACGGCGACCACGAGCGCTACGCCCACTACGTCCAGAAGGACAAGATCATGGCGAGTGCCCTGGAGGGCACCCCCGTGGTCGCACTGTGCGGAAAGGTCTGGGTACCGGGGCGCGACCCCAAGAAGTACCCGGTCTGTCCCATGTGCAAGGAGATCTACGAGTCCATGGGCGCCGGTGGCGACAAGGACAAGGGCAAGGGCGGCAAGGACAAGAAGTAGCGGGAAGCAGGCCGGAGCCGTCCGGCGACCATTGCTTCGGGCCCCCGGGGCGCGCGTTCGACGCGCGCCCCGGGGGCCCTTTGCGTTGCACGGACTGCTTCACCGGGTCACAGAGTGGTAGAGACCACTTGTCGGCGTCTGCGTGCGCACCTACTCTCCTGCCAGTTGTGCACAACGAAACGCACGCCTGAAGAGCAGTTCGCACCGCACCCTCGCCGTGGACCTGATGAAGTCGCCAGATGGTGCCGGTCGAGGCACTGACCATCCCGCTGTTCTTCCTGATGCGGGACTTCGGCCGGCTGAACACGCTCGGCTCGCTGATCCTGCCGCACCTCGCCTTCTCGCTGCCGTTCGCGATCTGGATGCTGCGCGGCTTCGTCAAGGCCGTCCCGGAGGCACTGGAGGAGGCCGCCTGCATCGACGGTGCGAGCCGCACCCGCTTCCTGTGGCAGATCCTCTTCCCGCTGGTCTTCCCCGGCCTCGTGGCGACCAGCGTCTTCTCGTTCATCTCCACCTGGAACGACTTCCTGTTCGCGAAGTCGTTCATCATCAGCGACACCTCCCAGTCGACGCTTCCCATGGCGCTGCTGGTCTTCTTCAAACCCGATGAGAACGACTGGGGAGGAATCATGGCAGCCTCGACGGTGATGACCATTCCCGTGCTGGTCTTCTTCGTACTCGTACAGCGCCGCCTGGTCTCGGGACTCGGCGGAGCGGTAAAGGACTGACGCCATGGACATGGACCAAGACATGGACCCGACCCCGGCGCCCGCGCACCTCGTCCCGGCGCCCGTGCGCGCCGGTGGTGAAGGGCGGCCCGGCTTCCTGTTCGACCCGTCCACCACCATCACGGCGGCCCCCGGCACGGAGAACACCGAACGCTGGCTGCGCACCACGCTCGGCGCCGCCTTCGGCCTGCCGCTCGCCCCGGGCGGCGAACACACCACGAACAACGTCCGGCTGGGCATCGACCCGGCGCTGGAGCCGGAGGGCTACCGGCTGAGCACCGGGACCGGCGGAAGCGTCGAGATCACCGGAGGCAGCCCCGCCGGGGTCTTCTGGGGCGCGCAGACCCTCCGTCAGCTCCTGGGCCCCGAAGCCTTCCGCCGAGCGCCCGTCGATCCCGGCGCGCGCCGCGCGATCCCCGGCACGGACATCGAGGACGGCCCCCGCTTCGCATGGCGCGGCATGATGCTCGACGTGGCACGGCACTTCATGGCCAAGGACGACGTCCTGCGCTATCTCGACCTCCTCGCCGCGCACAAGCTGAACGTCTTCCACTTCCACCTCACCGACGACCAGGGCTGGCGCATCGAGATCAAGCGCTACCCGCGGCTCACCGAGATCGGCTCCTGGCGGTCCCGTACGAAGCACGGTCACCGGGCCTCCGAGCTGTGGGACGAGACCCCGCACGGCGGCTACTACACGCAGGACGACATCCGCGAGATCGTCGCGTACGCCGCCGAGCGGCATATCCGCGTCGTCCCCGAGATCGACATCCCGGGCCACTCGCAGGCCGCCATCGCCGCGTACCCCGAACTGGGCAACACCGACGTCATCGACACCACCACCCTCTCCGTCTGGGACACCTGGGGCATCAACGCGAACGTACTCGCCCCCACTGACAACACCCTGCGCTTCTTCGAAGGCGTCCTCGAAGAGGTCCTCGACCTCTTCCCCGCCGCCACCTCGCCGTTCATCCACATCGGCGGCGACGAATGCCGCAAGGAGCAGTGGAAGGAGTCGCCGGTCGCCCAAACCCGGATCGAAGAATTCGGCCTGGCCGACGAGGACGAGCTGCAGTCCTGGATCATCCGGCACTTCGACACCTGGCTCACCGCACGTGGACGCCGGCTGATCGGCTGGGACGAGATCCTGGAGGGCGGCCTCCCGGCGGGCGCCGCCGTGTCCTCCTGGCGGGGCTACGGTGGAGGCATCGCCGCCGCGGAGGCCGGCCACGACGTCGTCATGTGCCCCGAGCAGCACGTGTACCTGGACCACCGTCAGGACGCCGGCCCCGACGAGCCGATGCCCATCGGCTTCGTCCGTACCCTGGAGGACGTCTACCGCTTCGAACCCGTACCGGCGGGACTCTCCGAGGAGGCGGCCCGTCACATCCTGGGCACCCAGGCCAATGTCTGGACCGAGGTGATGCAGAACCGGGCCCGCGTCGACTACCAGGTCTTCCCGCGCCTCGCGGCGTTCGCCGAGGTCGCCTGGTCACCGCTGCCCGCCTCCGCCGAGCGGGACTTCGCCGCCTTCGAGCGCCGAATGACCACGCACTACGCCCGACTTGACGCCGTCGGCGTCGACTACCGGCCGCCGGGCGGCCCGTTGCCCCGGCAGCAGCGCCCCGGTGTGCTGGGCCGGCCCATCGACGGAGTGCCCCCGAACGTGTGATCCCGACCGCACCCGGACTCCGGCCGGCACGCCCCGAAACGGACGTGCCTGCCGACGGTTTTTTGTCCGGAACTCGCCCTGCCGCAAAGGCCGCCGCACCAGGTCGTGTCGTCGAGCTGCCGTCTGCCGCGCGGCAGAGCACCGCAGAGGAACAATCAGCAACAAGGCATGGCGAAGAGTCGCAATTCACACTCGGCACCGAAGCGGGCCGAAGCGGTCCGAAACGGGAACATTCCTCTGATCAGGGATGGATGCGCCCTTCGTGGACCCTCGCGTCGGTCCGATCCGAAGATGTGCCAGAGTTGCCACGTCCAGGCTTTGAGCACGTACCGTACGGCGAAACAGCCGGACAGCCGGGACACCGGGAAGGGGCAGCTGGGTTGACCACGCACGCACCGCAGGCGACGCAGTCCGTGACGTTGCCGGCCTCGCTCGACGAGGCCGTGGCGGCGCTCGGCGCCATGCCCGCCGCCGTTCCTGTGGCAGGCGGTACAGACCTGATGTCGGCCGTCAACAAGGGGCTGCTGCGCCCCTCGGGCCTGGTCGGCCTGGGCCGGATCAGCGAGCTGCGCGGCTGGCACTACCAGGACGGCCACGCCCTGCTCGGCGCCGGACTCACCCATGCGCGCATGGGGCGGCCCGACTTCGCCGCCCTCATCCCCGCCCTGGCCGCGTCGGCACGCGCCGCGGGCCCGCCCCAGATCCGCAACGCCGGAACGCTCGGCGGCAACATCGCCACCGCGGCCCCGACCGGCGACGCCCTGCCGGTGCTCGCCGCGCTGGAGGCCGAACTGGTCATCGCCGGCCCGGGCGGCGCCCGCCGCGAGATCCCGGTCTCGCACCTGCTGGCCGGCCGCGACATGCTCGAACCCGCCGAACTCATCGGCTTCGTCCGGGTACCGCTGCTGCACGCCCCCCAGGTCTTCCTGAAGGCCACCGGCCGCACCGGCCCCGGCCGCGCCACCGCATCCGTCGCGATCGTCCTCGACCCGGCCCGGCGCGGGGTGCGCTGCGCGGTCGGCGCCATCGCGCCGATGCCGCTGCGGCCGCTGGAGGCCGAGCGCTGGATCGCCTCACTGATCGACTGGGACGGCGAACGCGGCCTGGCCCCCGACGCGCTGGCCGCCTTCGGCGAGTACGTCGCCGCGGCCTGCATCCCGGACCAGGCACCGCCCGCCGACGGGGGAGAGGCACCACCGCTGCCCCCCGCCGTACTGCATCTGCGGCGGACCGTCGCCGCGCTGGCCCGACGCGCGCTGGGGAGGGCACTGTCGTGAGCAACGAGGACCGCAACGATCAGCACGGGCAGCAGGAGCACCTGCGGCACGGGAGCTGGCAGCCGACGCCGCAGGGCGGCGAGTACGACGCCGACGCGACCGCCTTCGTCCACCTGCCGCCGGAGGACCTGGCGAACATCCCCCTGGCCGCGCCCGGCCAGGGTTACGTACCGCCGATGATCCTTCCGCTGACGCCCGCGGCCGGGCTCGACCCGTCGGCCACGGGCAGCTGGGTCGTGCAGCCGCAGAGCCGGCAGGAGCACGAAACGGGCGCGGAGCAGCCGGCACCCGAGGCGGTGCACTGGCCGGACCCGAACCAGCAGCGGGGCCCGTACGACTACGAGTACCCGCAGGCCCCTGACGTCTCCCAGGTCCCGCAGACCCCTCACGACGCGTACCCGCAGCAGCAGTACGGGGAGACGCACGGGGTGGCCACGGGCCAGTGGAACTTCACCGAGTCCACGGAGTACGGCGTCCACACCGGTCAGGTCGGGCACGCGGGTCAAGTCGACCACACGGGTCAGGTCGGGCACGCGGGTCAGGTCGACCACACCGGTCAGGCCGGCCACGTCGACCACGCCGGTCACACCCCCCAGGGTGGCCACACCGGTCAGTGGACGATCCCGGTCGCCGACGGTGATCTCCCGGAGGAGTCCGGCGAATTCGCCGCCTCGGCCCTGGCCGCCCAGTGGTACGGGGACCGGACCCCGCCGGCCACGCTGCCGGGCGGTGCGCCCGCCCCGTGGGCGACACAGCAGCCGACTCCGGAGCCCCAGGCTGCTCCGGAGCCCGTTTCCGAGGCTGTTCCGGAGCCCGTTTCCGAGCCCGCTCCGGAGCCCGTTTCCGAGCCCGTTTCCGAGGCCGTTTCCGAGGCCGAGAAGGCACCGGCTCCCGAGGAGGCGCCGACCCCCGAGGAAGCACCGGCGACGCCCTCCGACAACGCCTCGGCTTCGGACGAAGCGCCTTTCGAGCATTCGGCGGAGGCCGAGCCCGAGCCCGGGCCCGAGCAGCACTCCGCGGACCAGCCGCCGGAGCCGGCTCCCGACGCCCCGCAGCCCGTGGTCGTCGACGACGCCGCACCTGCCCCCTCGGCCGACACAGCACCGCCGGAGGCGCAGGCTCCCGACGCCGAGTCTCCCGATGCCGAGTCTCCCGATGCCGAGTCTCCCGATGCCGAGTCTCCCGACGCCGAGCCGCTGGACGCCCAACCGGCCGCCGACCTCCAACCGTCGGACGACGCCCAGCCGGACGCCGCCGTTCAACCCACCGACCCCCAGCCGCTCGCCGTCCCGGACGAGCACCCCGCCGCCTCCTACGTCCTGCACGTGAACGGCGCCGACCGCCCCGTCACCGACGCCTGGATCGGCGAGTCGCTCCTCTACGTGCTCCGTGAGCGCCTCGGCCTGGCCGGCGCCAAGGACGGCTGCTCGCAGGGCGAATGCGGCGCGTGCAACGTCCAGGTGGACGGTCGGCTGGTCGCCTCCTGTCTGGTCCCCGCAGCGACCGCGGCCGGCAGCGAGGTGCGTACGGTCGAGGGCCTCGCCGTGGACGGCGAACCGTCCGATGTCCAGCGCGCCCTCACCAAGTGCGGCGCCGTCCAGTGCGGCTTCTGCATCCCCGGCATGGCCATGACCGTCCACGACCTGCTGGAGGGCAACCACGCCCCCAGCGAACTGGAGACGCGTCAGGCGCTCTGCGGAAACCTCTGCCGCTGTTCCGGCTATCGAGGTGTCCTCGACGCCGTCAACGAGGTCATCGCAGGCCGCGAGGCCACCATCGACCCAGCCTCGTCGGACTCCACGTCCCCGGAGCCCGACGAGGCCCGCATCCCGCACCAGGCGGCCCCCGGCGCCGGTAGCGTCCAGTCGCACCCGCAGGACGGAGGCATGGCGTGAGCAACGACGCAGCCACCGCTGCCAACGCGACCAGCACACGGATCACCACCTCGGTGACCGAGGGCCCCGACACCGAGCCGCCCGCACTCGGCCTCGGCGTCTCGCTGCCGCCCGCCGACGCGCGCGCCAAGACCGAGGGCACCTTCCCGTACGCGGCCGACCTCTGGGCCGAGGGCCTGCTCTGGGCGGCGGTCCTCCGCTCCCCGCACCCGCACGCCCGGATCCTGTCCGTCGACACCTCGGCCGCCGTCGAGATGGCGGGCGTACGGGCCGTCATCACGCACGAGGACATCCCCGGGGAGCGCGCGTACGGCCGCAGGATCGTCGACCGCCCGGTCTTCGCGTCCGACCTGGTCCGCCACCACGGCGAGCCGATCGCCGCGGTCGCCGCCGACCACCCCGACACGGCCAGGCTCGCCGCCGCGGCCATCGCCGTCGAGTACGAGGTCCTCGAACCGGTCACCGACCCGGAGAAGGCCTTCGCCGCCGAACCGCTGCACCCCGACGGCAATCTGATCCGCCACATCCCGCTGCGCTACGGGGACCCGGACGTCACCGGCGAGGTCGTCGTCGAGGGCCTGTACCGCATCGGCCGCCAGGACCCGGCCCCGATCGGTGCCGAGGCCGGACTCGCCGTGCCCCGCCCCGACGGCGGAGTGGAGATCTACACCGCCTCCACCGACCCGCACACCGACCGCGACCTCGCCGCCGCCTGCTTCGGCCTCGAACCGGAGCGGGTGAAGGTCGTCGTCACGGGTGTCCCCGGCGCGACCGGCGACCGCGAGGACCCCGGCTTCCAGCTTCCGCTCGGCCTGCTCGCCCTGCGCACCGGCTGCCCGGTCAAGCTGACCGCCACCCGCGAGGAGTCCTTCCTCGGCCACTCCCACCGCCACCCGACGCTGCTGCGCTACCGCCATCACGCGGACGCCGACGGGCGGCTGGTGAAGGTCGAGGCACAGATCCTGCTCGACGCGGGCGCGTACGCCGAATCCTCGTCCGAGTCGCTGGCCGCGGCGGTCGCGTTCGCCTGCGGCCCGTACGTCGTCCCGCACGCGTTCATCGAGGGCTGGGCCGTCCGTACGAACAACCCGCCGTCGGGCCATGTGCGCGGCGAGGGCGCGATGCAGGTCTGCGCGGCCTACGAGGGCCAGATGGACAAGCTGGCCGCCAAGCTCGGCATCGACCCGGTCGAACTGCGCCTGCGCAACGCCCTGGCCACCGGCGACATTCTGCCCACCGGCCAGACGGTGACCTGCCCCGCACCCGTCTCCGAACTCCTCACCTCCGTACGGGACTTCCCCCTCCCCGCTCTCCCCAAGGATGCCCCGGAGGACGACTGGCTGCTCCCCGGCGGCCCCGAGGGCGCGGGCGAACCGGGTGCGGTGCGCCGGGGGGTCGGCTATGGGCTCGGCATGGTCCACATGCTCGGCGCGGAGGGCGCCGACGAGGTCTCCACGGCCACGGTCAGGGTCCACGACGGCATCGCCACGGTCATCTGCGCGGCGGTCGAGACGGGCCAGGGCTTCTCGACCCTCGCCCGGCAGGTCGTCCAGGAGACCCTGGGCATCGAAGAGGTCCACGTGGCGTCCGTCGACACCGACCAGCCCCCGGCCGGCCCGGCGACGCACGGCCGCCACACCTGGGTGTCGGCCGGAGCGGTGGAACGCGCCGCCAAAATGGTCCGCACCCAGCTCCTCCAGCCCCTGGCCCACAAGTTCGGCATGTCCACGGAGCTGCTGCAGATCGCCGACGGCAAGATCACCTCGTACGACGGTGTGCTGTCCACGACGGTCACGGAAGCGATGGACGGCAAGGAACTCTGGGCCACCGCCCAGTGCCGCCCCCACCCGACCGAACCCCTCGACGAATCCGGCCAGGGCGACGCCTTCGTCGGCCTCGCCTTCTGCGCGATCCGCGCGGTGGTGGACGTCGACATCGAACTCGGCTCGGTCCGGGTCGTGGAGATGGCGGTCGCCCAGGACGTCGGCCGGGTCCTCAACCCGTCACAGCTGGCGACCCGTATCGAGGCCGGCATCACCCAGGGCATCGGCGCCGCCCTCACCGAGAACCTCCGTACCGCCCGCGGCCTGATCCGCCACCCCGACCTCACCGGCTACGCGCTCCCGACCGCCCTGGACGCACCCGAAATTCGCATCGTCAAACTCATCGAAGAGCGCGACGTGGTGGCCCCCTTCGGCGCCAAGCCCGCCTCGGCGGTCCCCGTGGTGACGTCCCCGGCAGCAGTGGCCGCAGCAGTACGCGCAGCCACCGGCCGCCCGATAAACCGCCTCCCCATCAGACCCCAGGCGGCGGTGGCGGCCCCCAACGCCTGAGCCCGGCAAGGATGGCGTGATCCGATGCAATCCAGGTTGCAGGTGCAATCTGGAGATGCACACTGTCACCGCTGCTGGCTAAGGTGAACCCCGAGGCAATAGGCGGCTGTTGCCGAACGGGGGAGGACACTGTGGGCCAGAGTGATCCGGGGGCGGAATCCTCGGCGTTTCCATGGGGTGTTGCTGGCGCGTTCGGGGCCGTTGGAGCGGTAGCGCCGGGCGCCGTGGGCGAACTGGTCACCGAACTCTCCTCGTTCACCAAGTTCCGAGACCGCATCGAGGAACTCCTGCGCGACCTCAAGGGATCTCCGGCAGACGCGAAGAAACTGGGTGAAGTCGCCATCGGTGCGACTCAGTTCGGCGACCCCGCGTGGGCGGAGGCAACAGGCTTGCACACCGCGTACCAGAAGGTTGTCACGGAGCTGGAATCCCTCTCGAAGCTGCTGTCGGATTCCATTGAGGGCATGGGCATCGCGGTCCTGGCGGCGCACAAGGGCTACGAGAACCTGGACGACGACATCCGTGACCGCATGCTCGCGATCAAGAGAGATACGCAGGAGCACTACGACGGGGTGTACAACCCAGTTCCTGAAGAGGGCAAGCATGGCGGTGGGCAGTCGGCGACTGCGAAGCCGGCCGGAGGCGACACGACGGGCGGCGCGGGCATCTGATGATCGCGATCATTGGCTTGGCACCGGGAGAAACGGGGCAGTGGGATGGGTACGACATCTTTCGACGACATGTCGCACGAGCAGATGATCGCGTGGCTGGACAAGGCCAGCAGCGGGGCTGTCCAGGCTGCGGCTGACAGCTTGTTGAGCGCGGCGACTGAGATCGACAAGATCGGCGAAGAGCTGAAGATCCGTCCGCAGATCGTGGACTGGAAGGGTGAGGGAGCGAACTCGTTCCGTACCTGGAGTGCCGACCTGGCCAACGCCACCCTGCGTCTGGGGCTGTACAGCAGGGAGGCATCGAAGCGGCTTGGCGAAGCCGCTGAGGCGATCGCCCTGGCCAAGGCGGCGGCACCTCATCCCCAGCCGGGCGCGGAGGCGACCCTGAAGGCGGCTCTCTCGGTACCGAACGACCCGGATGCGTCAGCACTTGCGAAGAAGTTGCACACGGAGAAGGATGCGATGGCCAGGGAGATGACGAAACTCTCTCAGGCGTACAACCAGTCGGTGGATGGGATCGGCGCCCTGAAGAAGCCGGAATTCCCTCCGCCTCCAGAGGTGATCGCGCCGCGCTCGGCGGCGAGGCGCGATCAAGCCGCCAGTGAGTATTCCCCTGGCGGGGGAGCGGCGGTGGGCGCCGCCGGTGCGGTGTCACGGAGTGTTTCGATGCCCGGCGCCGGCCATGAATCGCCTGTTGGGCTTGCAGCCCCCTCAACAGCGCACTCAAGCGTCACCGTTCCGGTCGGCGGCACCGCGTCGCGCCCGGTCGACATGGAGATCGATGGTGTCGCGACCCTGCCCAAGACCGCACCGAATCCTCCAGTGCATCAGCCCGAAGTGCCGGGCCTGGCGAGGCCCGATGGCGGCCTGCCTGTAACGCCTGAGGTTCTGCCGCCGAGCATCGGCGACAGAACCTCAGTGCAGCCTCCGTCGAAGAATGCGGGTGGCAAGACAGCGGGGATCTCTCGGCCATCGATACCCTCGGCCACAGGGAACCCGGTGGCAGGGCCCGTGGGGAGGCCGTCCCGGGACACTGGAATCGTGGGGGGTCGTCCGGCCGCGCAGACAACTGGGCGTCCCACAGGGGGCCTTCCTCGCGGCACCGTGGTCGGCGGCGGCGAAGGCACTCAGGCCGGTCGCGGAATGATGGGGCACGGTGCCGGGATGGGCGGGGCCGGGGGCAGCGGCCAGAGCGGGATCGCCGGTGGCCGCCGATTGGCGGCTGAGGCAGGGGGCATCGTTGGGGGCCGTCCCCAGCAGCCCGGACGCATGGGCAATCGCCCCTTCACGCCCGGTGGCACGGGTCTGGTGCGAGGTGCGGCAACGGATGACGGGAGCCGAGGAGTTGGGCAGGCAGGTCGCGGGGCCTCCCATGGTCCGAGAGTCGGAGACCCGCGCCGTGATGAGCGGGAACGCCCGGATTACCTCGTCGAGGACGAGGAAACCTGGCAGCAGGGCTACCGGCGGGTTGTCCCGCCGGTGATCGACTGAGTAGCCGAAACCAGGAAAAGGGAATGAGATGCGTTCCAGCACTGCAGCGGCCATCCGTCGTGGTGTCGCTGTCTCGTCTGCAACGGCGCTGCTGCTGGTGGGCGCCAGACCTGCGTACGCGGACACCGTCCGTTCGGACCAGTGGTACTTGGATGCGATGCAGGCCGAGCAGATGTGGGAATTGAGCACGGGGAAAAACATCACGGTAGCTGTTATCGATTCGGGCGTGGACGCATCCATCCCGGATCTCCAAGGACGCGTTCTCAAGGGATTGGATCTGGCGAAGGATTCCCCAGGAGACGAGCAAACGGACTACGACAATCACGGGACTGGTATGGCGAGCATTATCGCCGGGACCGGTAATGTGGCTAGTGGTGGTGGTTCTTTCGGGCTCGCGCCGGGGTCGAAAATTCTCCCGATCCGGCTGAGAGACAATACCAATAAAGTGAATGGGGCGACAGGGAACAAGTATTTTAATGATGACTTGTCCGTAGCGATTCGCTTCGCTGCTGATCACGGTGCAAAAATCATTAATGCTTCGGTCGGAGATAGTATTGGGGGGTCGCAAAAACTCGCGGATTCCGTGAAGTATGCCCTGGATAAAGGCGTGCTCATTTTTGCGGCTGTGGGGAATACTGCTGATGAGGGAAATCTGATCGAGTACCCTGCCGGGACTCCAGGGGTCGTCGGCGTAGGGGCGATTGGCAAGAACTTGCACAAGTCGGATTTCTCTCAGTACGGCGCACAGGTCGATCTCTCGGCCCCAGGCGTGGACATGGTGCACGGTTGCAGCGGTGGCACGAGACTGTGCAAAACCAGTGGCACCAGCGATGCCACAGCTGTCGTTTCCGCTTCCGCCGCGCTGATCTGGTCCAAGTATCCGGATTGGACCAATAACCAGGTACTGCGGGCTCTGCTCAAGACGGCAGGTGCTCCGACCAGCGGCGCCAAGCGCAACGACTATGTCGGCTACGGCATCGTCCGCCCCCGCATTGCCCTCAAGGCCCCGGGCGACCCCGGCCCGCCAGACGTGTACCCGCTCCCCGACCTCGCTGCATCCGAGCGTTCAAGCCCCAGCCCTTCCGTCAAGCCATCCAAGGCGACCGGGGGTTCAGCGGACGTCAACAAGCCGACCGCAGCACCCCCCGCCTCCGATGGCAGCAGCAACACGGGTCTCTGGATCGGTCTGGGTATCGGCACGGTCGCGCTCACTGGCGTAGTGGCCGCGGCTCTGTCTATCCGCTCCCGTCGTCGCAAGTCTGGCTCCGCAGCCGCGCCATCCGCGTACCCGCACCAGCCTCCGCGCACCAACCCGTACCAGCAATCCCAGCAGCCCACGCACCCGGCCTACGGACCCCCTCCGACCGCTCCCCCTGGCTCCAATTCGCCCTGCGCATAAGTACTCACGGCTGCGTAGTGCTGGTGCGATAATCCGGACACTGCCGACAACGTGGTGACGTACGTGCCCGGGACGTTTGCCAAGCTGGGGTCCATCGACGGAGACATCGGAAGAGCTGTAGCACTCCAGTCGGAGGCAGAGCGCCACGATCTCGCCCACTCGACGGCATCGGTCGTGTGGCTTGGTTACGACGCCCCGCAGGCCATCATGAGCGATGCGACGGAGACCGAGTGGGCCGACAAGGCCGAGGAGCCGCTGGGCAACTTCCTTCAGGGTATTGAGGAAGCCAACCATCGCGATGTGAACCAGACGCTCCTGGGTCACAGCTATGGGTCCCTGGTGGCAGGCCAGACGATGAGTACCCATATAGACCTGCCGGTCGACAACGCGATCATGGTGGGTAGTCCGGGCGTGGGCGTGGACCATGCGAAGGACCTGAATATCCCGGCGGACCATGTCTTCGCGGCCACGGCCAAGAACGATCTCATCAACCTTGCCCCGCCGCTGGCAGGCCCCCTGGCCCCCCTCAATCCGAAGGCGTACATGGAGCTTTTCGACGACCACTCGATCGTTCACGGAACCGACCCGGTCTCCGACGACTTCGGCGGCGTGGTCTTCGACGTCCCCGCCGGGAGGCACCCGGGCTCTGGTGGCGAAATTATGCCCGCGCACTCCCAGTATTGGGACGAAACCAGTCAACAAGCTGGCAAGGATCGTTACCGGAGGACAGCCATGACTCTGCGGGGGGCTTTCCCGGCTGCTGCACTGCTGGCGGCCATGACGGTCATGGTGACCGCGTGCGGGGCACAGCAAGACAGCGGAGAAACACCGAAGCAGGTCATGATGAACGAGCAGCAAGCGATGGACCGGGCAGAAGAGATCGTTCACCAGGCGGTGGACGGCATGTCGCCCAATCCGACACTGGAGCGCACGGGCCCCGAGACCGTTGGCCCCTGTATCGCCAGAGACGACCACGGTCCCGACGACCGACTGCAGGTCACCCTCTTCTACAAGCTGACCGGGGTTCCGGGGTCCGAGGCCAAGAGCCTCGTGCTGCAGGCGCGGGATGCCTGGCTGAAGCAGGGCTACAAGTACAACTCGTCGAACAAGGAGGATATGTCCGGCCCTTTCCCCTGGGTCAGCATGCGCACGGAGCCCGATGACTTCTGGATGGAAGGCATCACCGGTGTCCTGGACCGCACCAAGGGCGAGGGCCTCGCTACCCTCAAGGTGAGGTCGCCCTGCTTCCTCCCGCCGGGGAAGTCCTCGGCATCGACCGAGGCCGACCCCGCCGCACTGGAGGAGCCGCAGGCCGACGATCCCGCTCGGCATCGGGCTCTCGGCCACTCCAGCCGTATCTACGATGCCCTGCGGGTCGG
Source organism: Streptomyces atratus (assembly GCF_900119365.1). Lineage (GTDB taxonomy): Bacteria > Actinomycetota > Actinomycetes > Streptomycetales > Streptomycetaceae > Streptomyces > Streptomyces atratus_B. Next base: position 547,741 of record NZ_FPJO01000002.1, on the reverse strand, counting down.
GTCGGCGCCCACGCAGCCCGGGGAAGGCCTCGGCGTGGTCCGGGACGAGTCCGGGGCCTCGGTTCATCACGCCTGGTCGACGGAGCCGCTGCCGGAGGACGTGAGGGTACGGGTCCTGGCACGCGCGCAGGCGTACTTCCAGCGCGCGGGATGGAGCGTGCGCCACGTGCCGACGCGTGAGGGCGCCCCCGTCGTCGTCGCCCGCCACCCCGAAGAGGGCACGATCGCACAGGTCGCAGCCTCGACCACCGGCGCCGTGCGCGTCGCGGTCACGACGCCCGCCGACGGTCCGACGGCCGCAGACGTGTGACAGCCGTCCTCAAGTCCCGCTGCTGCGAGGTCCGGGTGCGACCCCACGCGGCTCGTTCACCGAGGCGATACGCGTGGGTGCCCGCAGGGATGCGGACCACCCGCGTCAGGCGGCGGGGCCGCGGTCTGCGACGGCTCTCGCACCGTCGTGCAGGTCGGCCGCGACCTCCACCTGAGTGGTTCGTCGGCGGTACGTCCACCGTTTATGTCGTGCGATCTTCCCCGAGCCTGTCCGGAGCCAACTGCGCCATCACTAGCCCGTACAGCAGCTCCACGTCCACGAACTCCCCTTCCTGCGGCGCCCCGCACCGCCAGCTCAGCGGGTACGTGTTGCCGTCCGGAGCGGGGATTCCGACGTACTGGTCCCGGGCAGCCGGCCCGAAGCACCTGGCGCCCGGAGGCCAGTCGTACTCCTTGCTCGACCCGGGTGGGATCAGGAAGTACGTCCATCGGCTGCCTGCGATCTCCCGTACGACCGGGCCCGGTTCGCCCTCGGTGAGGGTGCCGAGGTGGTGCAGCACTGCCTCGCCCCGTACGCCCCGCAGCCGGATGGCGTCGAAGTGGATGCCGGTCAGGTGCAGTTGGTGTCCGGCGGACGGGACCCATTCGGGGTGCTTCTTGCTCGTCATAGCTATGAGGATTCCGTCGGTTGCGTAGCGTGACCAGGAGGGCGCGATCCACATCGACGGGATGTAGAGAGGGTGGTGGTGGTTGTGGGGACCAGTGGAGAGCCGTCGCGGGTGCGCAGGCTCGTGGGGGACCTGATCCGTATCCATCGGGTGCGGGCCGGGCTCACGCAGAAGGACGCGGCGGACAAGCTGTTGATCTCGGAGTCGCTGATGGGGGCGGTCGAGCGGGCGGAGCGCATTCCGTCGGTGGAGCTGCTGGCCGACGCGGACCGGGTCTTCGTCGCGGGCGGTGCGCTGAAGGCGTGCATCGAGCTGATCGACGAGGAGAAGTACCCGGCGAAGTTCCTGGACTGGGCGCGGCTGGAACGGCAGGCGCGGGTCATCAGCGCATACGAGACGATGCTGATTCCGGGGCTGCTCCAGACGGAGGCGTACGCGTACGCCCTCTACGGGGCGCGCAAACCCGCGTACACCGAGGACGAGACCGTCCGGCATGTCGAGGCGCGGCTGGAACGGCAGGCGGTGCTGATGCGCACGCCGCCGCCGTACGTCGGGTTTGTCATCGAGGAGTCGATCCTGGACCGGACCCTCGGCGGCGCGGAGGTGCTGAAGGCGCAGTTGCTGCATCTGCTGGAGTGCATGCGGCGGATGAACCACCTCACCGTGCAGGTCATGCCCTCGGATCAGCACACGCACGCTGGATTGATGGGGCCGATGCAGTTGATGTGTACGGCAGAAGGCCGCAATCTGGTGTACGTGGAGGCGCAGGGCGGCGATAGGTTGATCTCCAGGCCGGAGCAGGTGGGCGACATGTTCGACCTCTTCGGCATCCTGCGGGCTCAGGCGCTCAACCCCTGGAAGTCGGCGGAGATCATCGAAACGAAGGCGAGGCAACTGTGACCACCGGGCCCGAGCTCTCCTGGTTCAAATCCAGCTACAGCGGCAACGAAGGCGGTGCCTGCGTCGAAGTCGCCTACGACTGGCGCAAGTCCAGCTACAGCGGCAATGAGGGCGAAGCCTGCGTGGAGGTTGCTGCCTGCCCCCACACCGTGCATGTCCGTGACTCAAAGGTCGTCGACGGTCCCACCTTTGCCGTCGCTCCTGCCGCTTGGTCCGCGTTCCTCGCGGGTGCCGTCAAGGGCTGACCACGGTCGTGTTGCCGTCTGCTGATCCCGGCCCCGCCGTTGTCCTCATCACCGGCGTGATGGCCTCCGGGAAGTCCACCGTGGCCCAGGCCCTTGCCGAGCGGCTGCCCCGGTCCGTTCATGTGCGCGGAGATGTCTTCCGGCGAATGGTGGTGTCCGGACGGGCCGAGATGGTGCCGGGGGCGTACGAGGAGGCTGCCGCTCAACTCCGGTTGCGATACCGGCTGTCTGCGATGACGGCCGACACCTACGCGGGTGAGGGCTGGACCGCTGTCGTTCAGGACGTGGTGCTGGGGGCGGAGTTGGCCGGGTACGTCGAACTCGTGCGGACGCGACCCTTGTACGTCGTCGTGCTCGCCCCCGAGCCGCGGGCCGTTGCCGAGCGGGAGGCCGGGCGGGGCAAGAGCGGTTATGGGGCCGGGTGGACGGTGGAGGCGCTGGACCGTGTGCTGCGGGAGGAGACGCCGCGGATCGGGCTCTGGCTGGACACGACCGGGCAGACCGTGGAGCAGTCGGTGGACGCGGTCCTCGCACAGCTCGATCAGGCGCGGGTGAGGGGTGCGTGAGCGGAGTCGGGGCGTCGGCAGGCTCGACGCGGCGACTGCTTTGACGGTCGGTGTTTTCCAGGGGTGACATTCTGGATGCGCACGGCGCCTGGACCGTGCGGCAGTCGTTGGTTGATCACCTTTCGGGGGACTGGCTGATACTGAGAGGCCGACGTGAGAGCCTGCGAAAATGGTCTCGTCGGTATCCGGGAACTGATTGTGGGGGAGTTAATGACATTCGATGCTGAGTGGTCAGCTCTTCGTGCAGAATCGGCGCAAAAGGTTGATATGCGACTTAATGGGGTCGGGGGTGGTGCAGGTAGCCAGGCTGGTCCCGCGAACGCCGATCTGGCGGTCAATCAGGACCATCTGGGTGCCATTGGTCACGATGCGTATGGGTTGCGTACCCGGCTCTCCAGGGAGGGTGACCATGCCCGCCCCTCGACTTTCGATGCGGCGAACGCGCTCACTAATGGAAATTTTTCCAGTGGGTCCGCCCTGTTGAAGGTCCATGATCGGTGGAACACCCACCTGAAGACCCTTCTTGACGCCTGTGCGCAGATCTCGAACCATCTCGACTACACCAAGTCCGCCCATGCGAAGGACGATGTGCAGATCGGTGGCGACCTGATTTCTGTCTCCAAACTCAACGAATACCTGAAGTAGTACGTGGGGGAACAGGCGCATGCTGAATTTCGAGGACATTGTCGACGCGCCCGTGGCCAAGTTGAAGGCAGCGGCCGACGACTGGTCGGAGATGGTCGCCAAACTGGACCGGCTGGCCGAGGACGCCCATGACGGCATGAAGGCCAAAGCGGACAAGGCCGAGTGGGAGGGCGTCAACGCGGGCGTCACGAAAGGGTTCATCGGCAAGACGGCCAAGGAGTTCAAGGACGCCGCCGCTGAGGCCAAGGGGGTCAAACAGATCCTCGAAGACGCGTGCGCGGCCATCAAGAAGGCCAAAGATGAGCTGATCAGCATTCGCGACGACGAGGGACCCTCGGCCGGCATCCATGTGGACGCCAAGGGCAAGGTCACGGCTCGGCATCCTTACGAAAAGTCAGGAGTCTCGCCCAACCAGGATCCCGACTATTTCGAAATTCTGGGCCAGCAGAAGAAGGCGATCGAGGCATGGCAGAAGAAGATCGACCTCATCGTCGACAACTGCAATGACACCGATGTCGCTTTCAAGAACGCCCTCGAGGCCAACGTCACCAAGGGCCGCGACTTCACCGCGCCGAAGTACGAGAAGCTGGACCAGGAGGAGGCGGCCCGCGCAGCCGCGCTTGCTGGCAAAGGTCGGGACATCACGCACACCGAGCTGCAGGCGCTCAACGAGCTGCTTCACGACAACGGCAGGTCGCGCGAGTTCGCGAAGAATTTCTACGAGAAGCTCGGTCCGGAGAAGTCGCTCGCCTTTTTCGGTCAGCTATCGACTGATACGTACGAGTACGGAAAAGTTGACAAGGAGCGGCTGAAGGACGTCCAGGAGCTCCAGAAAAACCTGGGTCTCAACCTGGCTACCGCCTCCGGTGACAAGAAATTCACAGCCGATTGGGGTCCGGACCTGCGCAAGCTCGGCACCGAGCGTATCCCGCTGACCAAGTACGACAGCGGTGGGCCGTTCGGATACCAACTGCTCGGCGGGATCATGCGGTACGGGAATTACAGTGCGAAGTTCCTGAACCCGATTGCCGAGCACGTGGCGCAGCTGCACCAGAAGGACCCGTACATGTTCGCCGACAGCAAGGTGGTGAACAGCCCGTTCAAGAACCCGTTCAACCCCTCCGGCGTCAACGGCTCCGGATACGACCCCACCGTCTCCATGCTGGAAGCCCTGGGGCACAGCCCGGACGCAGCCAAGCACTTCTTCTCCGACGGCCCGACCATGTACAACGAGGACGGCACGGCCAACAAAGATGCTACGGCGGACCTCGGAAAGGCGGATGGCGCGGCCATCGACAACTACCTCGACTTCTTCGGGAATGAGAAGTGGAAGTCCTTCGGGGATGTCGACTCGCTCGACCCGAAGGAACAGGAGAGGTCGCTCGGCTACATGCCGGACGCGCTCGGACATGCACTGGAGGCGGCGACCCTCGGGTACCCGTATGACAGTCCGAATGCCGGTGTCGAACGGGACGCGGGCAACGCCGGCGTCATGCGCGATGTCATGGAGAAGTACGGCTCGGATGCAGGCCTGCTCAAAAAGCAGGAGGCGATGGCCGACAGCCTCGGGGTCATGGGGGCTGGGTACATCGACGACATCAACTGGTCGCTCGAAAAGAATGACTCGGACAGCGTATTTGCTCCGAGCAAGAATCCGGAAGGGCACCTCGACTTCTCCATCGTGAACAGTGATGGAGTAAGTCGCAACGGAAGAGATGTAGCGCGTCAATTCCTCAGTACTCTCGGCCAGCACCCAGACGCATACGCCACGCTTTCCAACGCAGAACAGATCTACACCACCGGAATGTTGGAGCGTCAGGTGGACTCGAGCGGCGAGGTCAACCAGGGTGATGCGCGATCAGTAGTTGGTACGGGCGCCGAGGTGCAGGGCATGCTCGACCAATCTCGTGCGGATCAGGTCGTGGCGTCGGACATGAAGAAGCAAGAAGATTACGAAAAGGCCGTGGCCGCACGGTCCGGCTGGATCGAGTTCGGAGCAGGTGTGGGGGTCGCCGCGGGCGTCGCATTTCTGCCACCCGTAGCGGCAGTAGGCGCGGCGGCAACGCTGATCACGCTGGGCAGCGATACGGCCAGCGGAGCCGTGGAACATGTCATCGGTCAGTTCATCGGGAAGGTTTCGGACCAGTCCGTGGAGGAGCACAAGGAAAAGGTCGAGGAACTCACCCGTGAGGAGAAGACCAGGGTGTTCCGTTCCGGGGAGTCCATGGCTGAGGCGCCCATGGAAGGGTTCCTGGAGCGGCATACGATTGCTGCTGACGCCACTTTCCGTCAGGACCTGAAGGAATCGATGAGAATCGGATATGCAATAGGAAATGACCGTGAGAACCAGCAGGGCAGCGATCCCGAGACCGGAGACTGAGCCGGCGAATGGTGTGGGACGAGGCGCGGAGGTGAAGGCCGTGGAAACGGTGCGCGTGAGGCGGGTGCTGTGCACTGTCGGGTTGCTGATGGCTGTCGGGGCAGCGACTGCCGGGTGTGGCGAGGAGAAGAAGACGCCGGAGTACGTCGGGGCGGGGGAGGTATGTGATGGCCTGTTCAAGGGTCCGCTGGCGAAGACGATTCAGTCCGTCACGGGTGCGAATTCGTTCGCCTGGACCAACCCGAACGCCATGGACCGCGTCGCCGACGCACTTGAGGACGGGTACGAGTCCGGCCGTCGCTGGGCCCAAGGCGACACGTTGTGTCGAATCGCCCCGAAAGGCGCGGGGAGAGAGGGGCGAGCGGGCATCGCGTTTTCCATGTACGCGCCGCAGGACGTGGGAGACCTGCGCCTTCCGGCAGGGGGAAAGCTCTACACCATGGGAAAGCAGTCCGAGGCGACTCCGACGTCCGCCGCTCTCTACTTCGAGTGTGTGAGCTCTCGGTTCGAAGGTTCGAAGGATCGTCCGATGCGCATACTCGGCAATTTTGGCCGACCGAGGGACCATGAGCAGACTCAGTCTGATTCGCGGGAAGTGAACCTGACGGTCCTGCATGCAGCATCCCTTGCCGTGGCGAAGAAGCTGCAGTGCGAGAACAACGGCGGGCTGCCGGACAAGCCTGTGCTGGAGTCCCGGACTGCCAACTGAGTTTCTATTGGTGGCGGGGTCGGGGCCCTGGACCCGGAAAGCCGCCCGCCCCGGAACGTCCCCGGGGGCGGGCGGCTTCGTCTGCGAGGCCGTGACCGGATTCGAACCGGTGTAACTCGAGTTGCAGTCGAGCCCCTGAACCACTCGGGCACACGGCCGTGTGTTCCTCGTCGTGGTTCGACCGTAGGGCCGGGTGTTCCGGGTGCTCAAGAGCGCGGGGCGGGCTGCAATGCGACTGCCATGCCGCGTTCACGATCGGGGGCGGCGGCGTCCGTGCGGTGCGTCGCGGTCCTACGACCAACGGACGAGCGGGGGACCGCCTCGCGACAGGGACCAAGTGAGATTTTGCCCCTTACGCTTGGGCTCATGAGTGCCTTGGAACCGCGTGACGGCGTCGATGTCCCGCCCCTAGCCGTGGACACAGCGGATGCCGCCGTCGCCGCCGAGTCCGAGTCCGGATCCGGAGAAGGGGTGCTCGGGAGGACCTACCGGGCGCTCAGTGTCGGCATCGTCTCCGTCGTGTTCCTGATCGCCTTCGAGGCGACCGCCGTGGGGACCGCGATGCCGGTCGCCGCGCGTGAGCTGCACGGCATTCCGCTGTACGCGTTCGCGTTCTCCGCGTACTTCACGACCAGCCTCTTCGCCATGGTGCTCTCCGGGCAGTGGGCGGACCGGCGCGGTCCGCTGGGGCCGCTGGCCACCGGGATCAGCGCGTTCGCGGCAGGGCTGCTGCTCTGCGGGACCGCCGGGACCATGTGGATCTTCGTCGCGGGGCGGGCCGTCCAGGGGCTCGGCGGCGGGCTGGTGATCGTGGCGTTGTACGTGGTGATCAGCCGGGCCTACCCGAAGCGGCTGCAGCCGTCGATCCTGGCCGCCTTCGCCGCGAGCTGGGTGATCCCGTCGGTCGTCGGGCCGCTCGTCTCCGGGAGCGTGACCGAGCACCTGGGGTGGCGGTGGGTCTTCACCGGTATCCCCGTCCTCGTGGTGTTCCCGCTGGCGCTCGCGTTGCCCGCGATCCGGCGGCGGGCGTCCGGGCCGGCCGATCCCTCGGCGCCCGTCGAGCCGTACGACCGGCGGCGCATCATGCTCGCGCTCGGGATCTCGCTGGGTGCGGCGCTGCTCCAGTACGCCGGGCAGGAGCTGAACTGGTTCGCGCTGCTGCCGGCCGCCGTGGGTGTCGCACTGCTCGTGCCCGCCGTGCGGGGGCTGCTGCCCCCGGGGACCGGCCGGGCGGCGCGCGGGCTGCCCTCGGTGGTGCTGCTGCGCGGGGTGGCGGCCGGGTCGTTCATCGCCGCCGAGTCGTTCGTACCGCTGATGCTGGTGACCCAGCGCGGGCTCAGCCCCACGATGGCCGGGTTCTCGCTCGCGGCCGGGGGCGGGACCTGGGCGCTCGGTTCGTACGTACAGTCCCGGCCGCGTCTGGAGCCGTACCGGGAGCGCATGATGGTGGGCGGCATGGTGCTGGTCGCCGCGGCGATCGCGGCCGCGCCGTCCGTGCTGATCGACTCGGTGCCGGTCTGGACCGTGGCCGTGGCCTGGGCCTTCGGGTGCTTCGGCATGGGCGTGGTGATCGCGTCGACGAGCGTGCTGCTGCTGAAGCTGTCGGCGCCGGAGGAGGCGGGGGCGAACTCGGCCGCCCTCCAGATCTCCGACGGGCTGTCGAACGTGCTGCTGCTCGCCGCGGGCGGAGCGGCCTTCGCCGCGCTCGGCGGTGGTGCGGTGGGGGCCGTGCACGACGCGGCGGCGGGGGCCGCGGGGTCCCATCCGGCGGCGTTCGCGGCGGTCTTCCTGCCGATGGCGGGGGTGGCGCTGGCGGGGGCGTGGGTGGCGGCGCGGGTGCGAACCCGGTAGTTGGTACCAGTCTGGCCCCACTCGGCGGTACCGGTTTGGTATGGCGATGAACCTGCGTCTCCGTGACGACCAGACCGAAGCCCTCAAGCAGCGCGCGGCGCAGGAGGGGACCAGCATGCACGCCATACTGCTCCAGGCCGTGGACGACTACCTGGCCAGGACCGCTCAGCAGGCCATCGTCCGCAAGACGGCCAAGGAGCAGGCGGCCAAGTGGAGCGAGCTCATGGAGCGGCTCAAGTGACCTGTGTCTACCTGACGTCCGAGGACGCCCTTGTTGTTGCCGAGCACGCCTGCTCGGACATGCACGTCGTCGTACGCGATGCCGGGCTCCTCGAATCGGCGGCGCACCGTCCGTCCGCAGCGATGTTCGGCGAGGAGGCGTACCCGGACGTGATCGACAAGGCTGCCGCGCTCCTGCAGTCCTTGGCGATCAATCACCCGCTCTTCGACGGCAACCAGCGCACGGCCTGGCTGTCGTGCGTGACCTTTCTGGCGATGAACGGCGTGGATCTGCGTCCGGACATCGATGCTGCGGAACGTCTGGTCATCGCGGTGGCCACCGGCGAAATGGACGAGGTGAAGACCGTTTCCCAGGGGCTGCGCGAACTGGTCGTCGAGGGCGTGTGACAGCCATCGCAATTCCGTGCGGGGCGGCGTAGTTCGAGGCGGTGCACGCGCCGCCCCCCGGTAAGGTGGCCCGGTTGTCGTATCGCGTGCGGGTCCGTCCCGGCCGTGCGGACAGCGCCCCACGTACCCGAGAGACCCGAACCGGAGACCGTGACTACTACCGCCTCCCACCACCTCTCACCCGCCTTCCCCGGCCGCGCCCCCTGGGGCACGGCCGGCAAGCTGCGAGCCTGGCAGCAGGGCGCCATGGAGAAGTACATCCAGGAGCAGCCGCGCGACTTCCTCGCGGTCGCCACCCCCGGCGCGGGGAAGACCACCTTCGCGCTGACCCTCGCGTCATGGCTGCTGCACCACCACGTCGTGCAGCAGGTCACCGTCGTCGCGCCGACCGAGCACCTGAAGAAGCAGTGGGCCGAGGCAGCGGCCCGGATAGGGATCAAGCTCGACCCCGACTACAGCGCGGGTCCGCTGAGCAAGGAGTACGACGGCGTCGCGGTCACCTACGCGGGCGTCGGCGTACGGCCGATGCTGCACCGCAACCGCTGCGAGCAGCGCAAGACCCTCGTCATCCTCGACGAGATCCACCACGCCGGTGACTCGAAGTCCTGGGGCGAGGCGTGCCAGGAGGCGTTCGACCCGGCCACCCGGCGGCTCGCGCTCACCGGTACGCCGTTCCGGTCCGACACCAACCCGATCCCCTTCGTCGCGTACGAGGAGGGCAACGACGGCATCCGGCGCTCCTCGGCCGACTACACCTACGGCTACGGCAACGCGCTCGCCGACGGCGTCGTCCGGCCCGTGATCTTCCTCAGCTACAGCGGAAACATGCGCTGGCGCACCAAGGCCGGTGACGAGATCGCCGCCCGGCTCGGCGAGCCGATGACCAAGGACGCCATCGGGCAGGCCTGGCGCACCGCCCTGGCGCCCACCGGCGAGTGGATCCCCAATGTGCTGAGCGCCGCCGACAAGCGGCTGACCGAGGTGCGCAAGGGCATTCCGGACGCGGGCGGGCTGGTCATCGCCACCGACCAGGAATCGGCGCGCGAGTACGCCAAGATCCTCAAGCGGGTCACCGGCGAGAAGGCCACCGTGGTCCTCTCCGACGAGAAGGCCGCATCGAAGAGGATCGACCAGTTCAGCGCGGACGACTCCCGCTGGATGGTCGCGGTCCGCATGGTGTCGGAGGGCGTCGACGTGCCGCGCCTCGCCGTGGGGGTGTACGCCACCACCATCTCCACGCCGTTGTTCTTCGCGCAGGCCGTCGGGCGTTTCGTGCGCTCGCGCAGGCGCGGCGAGACCGCCTCGGTCTTCGTGCCGACCATTCCGATGCTGCTCGACTTCGCCAACGAGATGGAGGTCGAGCGGGACCACGTCCTCGACAAGCCCAAGAAGGGCAGCGACGAGGAGAACCCGTTCGCGGAGGAGGACAAGCTCCTCGCCGACGCCGAGAAGCTGGAGGACGAGGAGACCGAGGAGCAGCTGCCCTTCGAGGCCCTCGAATCCGACGCGGTCTTCGACCGGGTGCTGTACGACGGTGCCGAATTCGGCATGCAGGCGCACCCCGGCAGCGAGGAGGAGCAGGACTACCTGGGGATTCCCGGGCTGCTGGAGCCCGACCAGGTGCAGTTGCTGCTCCAGAAGCGGCAGTCCCGGCAGATCGCGCACAGCCGCCAGAGGCCGGCCGTGGAGGCCGATCTGCTGGAGAGGCCGGCTGACGCGCGGCCGGTGGTCACGCACAAGCAGCTGCTCGGACTGCGCAAGCAGCTCAACACGATGGTTTCGGCCTACACGCACCAGAGCGGCAAGCCGCACGGGGTGATCCACACCGAGCTGCGGCGGGTGTGCGGCGGGCCGCCGAGCGCGGAGGCCACGGCCGGGCAGATCCAGCAGCGGATCAAGAAGGTCCAGGAGTGGGCCACCCGTATGACGTGAGCCGACGGGGGCATGCGGGTGCCGGCCCGGGGCGGGGACTGCGGTCCTCGCCCCGGGCCGGTGTCGTACGTGCGGATGAGGGTGGCGCGACCAGCGGAGGAACGACGCGGGCCGGACGAACGGCGCGGACTACCGGAGGAACCTCGCGGCTACCAGACGAACGGCGCGGACTGGTTCGTCGTGGCCACGCACGGAACCGTGGCCGAGGTCGGGGACGAGGCCACGATCTGCAGTGACCAGTTGGTGGCGCTCGGGGGAGCGGGCAGCACCACGGAGTTCGTGCTGTCACCCGCCGCCAGGGTGCCGGAGGTGAGCTTCAGCGGGCCCAGGGTGATCGGGCTGCCGCCGCTCATGCCGGGGTTGGTCTTCCCGGAGAACCGCACCTGACTGGTGACGCCGCCCGAGGTCTTGGTGAGCTTGAGCGTCGTCGTGATGCTGTTCGGGTCGGCGCTGGTACCGGCCGGCATGGTGATCGCGGTGGACGTGATCTTGATGGTCTTGGACGTGCCCGAGTCGGCGGCGGTCAGGGTGGCGAGACCGCTGCCCCAGGCGCCGCAGTCGTACGTGGCCGTCGCGGTGAGCGGAGTCACGGCCTGGGCCGTCGGGGCCAGGGCGAGTGCGCCGGCCACGGAACAGGCCGCGGCCAGTACCAGGGGGATGTGTCTTCGATTCGACGACATGACGGGGGGAACTCCTTCCGGTTCTGAATTCCGCAGATTCACCGAAGAACTGAAGAAGTGGATCTGCGTGCCGGGCCCGGCATGTCGGCAGCAGTGAAACGGTGATCTTCAGAGAAGTCAAGAGATGTCCGCAGGGGCACTTGAAATTCCCGCGGAAATGCTTTTCGGGCATTTCAGATAAGGATCAATCGGTTCTCTCTTGACTTCTTGGCACCCGGCCTCCTCAATGTGCGCAATCAATGGGCCATGGAGGGGTGTCTGGTGATACGACGACGAAGACCCGGCGTGACCGGTCTGCTCGCTGCCTGCTTCGTGATGTCGCTGAGTTGCGCCGGGGCGAGCGCCCAGGCCGCACCGTCGGCCGACGGGCGGGCCGCCGGTACGGTCACCCCGACCGTCCACTGCACCCTGCCCGCGGGCCAGGGCGAGGCGACCGGGCCGCAGGAGATGACCGTCGAGCTGTCGCCCGCGGTCGTCGCCCCGGGCGGCAAGGTGCACGCCAAGGTCACCCTCGGCCCGTCCCCCGCCACCAGCGGCCTTTCTCTGGAGGACGTGCCGACCATCCCCAGCCTGGACCTCGCCATGTCCGGCGGCGCGACCGGCACCGTCACGGTGCGCGGTGCCGAGTTCACCATGGACATCCCGTCCGGCACGCCCATCGAACTCCCGCCGTACGAGGGCGACTTCCTGGTCCCCGCGAACGCCTCCGGAGACATCTCGTTCACCCCGGTCCGCACCCTGACGCAGACCAAGGTGCTCGGCTCGGTCTTCGAGACACCGTGCGACGTCGTCGACGGCGGCGGCAGCATCGGCACCGTCACGGCGGAGGGTGCCGGCTCCGAGCCCGCCACCCTGAGCGCGCCCGCCGACCCCGTACGCCCCAACACCGCCGTGACACTGGGAGGTTCGGGCTGGACGCCGGGCGGTGCACCGGTGCCCTCGCTCTGCTCGGTGGGCGGAGGCGGCTGCGATCCGCTGAAGTTCAGCAGCAACACGCTCACCATCGGCGGTGACGGGACGCTGAGCGGCACGGCCACCCTCGCGCAGGCCGGTGCGGTGCCGGACGGCACGTACGAGGTGAAGGTCAACGACGGAACGAAGGAGGCCACGGCCCCGCTCACCGTCAGGGCCGTCGCGGCCGGCGACCGCGAGATCTCGCTGTCGCGGAGCAGCGGCCCGGTCGGCAGTGTGATCACGGTCAGCGGCAAGAACTACAACCCGGACCGCTGGATCAATGTCATCGGCCTCGACGCCTCGGGCACCGGGCTCGACGACAGCGCGGTCTACGTGAAGAGCGGTTCGGACGGCACCTTCGCCGTCGAGTTCACCGTGGTCTCCGAGGCCGTCGTCGCCGTCCAGGCCGACGAGGGCAACGACCCGGCGACCGTACGGACCGCCCCGTTCACTGTCTCCACCGGCGGGGGAGGAGGCGGCAGCGCCGATCAGAAGCTGAACACCTCGGTCAGGGCCGGGACACTGTCCATGGTCCAGGACGGTGACACCGTCGACTTCGGTACGACGGTCCTGGGCACCGGCAGCGGTGTGCAGCGCTCCCGGCTCAACCGGGTCGAGGTGGAGGACGCCCGCGGCGTCGACAGCGGCTGGTCCCTGACCGCCACCCTCACCGGCTTCACCAGCGCCGACGGCGGCACCATCCCGGCCGGCGCCGTCCGCTGGACGCCCAGGTGCACGGCGCAGAACGGCAGCGTGGGGGTGCCGGTGGCCGGATCGCCCGCCGCGCTCGGGAGCGGGGCGGCGAGCCTCTGCCGGATGGATCCGGACGGCTCCCGTCCGTTCACCGGCGGCCGGTTCGACGCCGATGCCGATCTCACCCTCACCGTTCCCGGATTCACCCGGCCCGGAGATTACAGCGCCACTCTCACCCTGACCCTTCTCTGAGCACGGAAACGAATAATTCCGGAGGCGCCCGCCCGCTCCCCGTCGCATCGGAGCGGGCGGGCGTCGTCATTCCGAATTCGGAGAAATTCCCGCAGCAGCTGAAGACACCCATGGAGGAGCAACATGCCCGCCCGACAATCGACAAGAACCGGAAGACCGGGTGCGGTGTTACGCCGCGCCGTGGCCCTCACCGCCGGGGCCGTGCTCGTCTGGACCGGTGGCACCTTCGCACTCGCGCCCGCAGCCCAGGCCGGCACCGTCACCCCGACCGTCCACTGCAGCCTGCCCGCCGGTCAGGGCGAGGCGACCGGGCCGCAGCAGATGAGCGTCGACCTGTCGCCGTCGATCGTCGACCCGGGCGGCAAGGTCCACGCCAAGGTCACCCTCGGGCCGTCCCCCGCCACCAGCGGCCTCAGCCTGAGCGACGTCCCCACCACCCCCAGCATCGACTTCGCCATGTCCGGCGGCGCCACCGGCACGGTCACCGTCACCGGCCCCCAGATCAACCTCGACATCCCGTCCGGCAAGCCCATCGAAATCCCGCCGTACGAAGGGGACTTCATCATCCCCGCCGACGCGAGCGGCCCGATCTCCTTCACTCCCGTACGCAATCTGACGCGTACGAAGGTGCTCGGCTCCACCTACGAGACCCCGTGCGACGTGGTGAGCGGCGGCGGCTCCATCGGCACGGTGACCGCCGAGGGCACCGCAGGCCATCCGGCCACCTTGACCGCACCCACCACCGCCGTCCGGCCGTCCACCGCCGTCACCCTGTCCGGCAGCCTGTGGACCGCGGGCGCCACCCCCGTACCGTCGCTGTGCGCGGCGGACGGCGGCGGCTGCGACCCCGCCAAGTTCGTCTCCAGCACCCTCTCCATCAGCGGCTCCGGGGAACTGTCCGGCAGCGCGGTGCTCGCCGCCGCGGGCGCCGTGCCCGACGGCTCGTACCTGGTGAAGGTCGGCGACGGTACGAAGGAGGCGACCGCGCCCCTGACGGTCAAGGCCTTCGTCCCCGCCGGGCCGCGGGCCATCGCGCTCTCCCGCTCCGGCGCGCCGGTCGGCAGCGTCATCCGGGTCACCGGCAGCAACTACTTCCAGGACCGGTGGATCAACACCGTCGGCCTGGACGCGGGCGGGGCGACGCTCGACGACACCGCCGTCTATGTGAAGAGCACCCCCGAGGGCACGTTCAGCGCCGACTTCACCGTCTCCGACCCGGCCATCGCCGCGATCCAGGTCGACGAGGGAAACGATCCGGCCACTGTGCTGACCACACCGTTCACCGTGACCGACGCCTCCGCGACGCTCTCCGCGGGCGCGGCGAAGGTCAAGCCGGGCGGGACGATCGCCCTCTTCGGCGGTGACTGGCCGTCCGGCACCACGCCCACCGCCGCGCTCTGCACCGCCGACGGCGGCTCCTGCGACAGCACCCGGATCAGCGGCTCCACCCTCCGGATCGGCGCCGACGGAACGCTCGCCGGCACGGTCACCGTCGCCGGATCCACCCCGCGTGCCGTGTACGCACTCCAGGTCACCGCCGGGGGAGCGCAGGCCCTCACCCCGCTGACCGTCGCCCCGTCCTTCGTCGTGCTCACTCCGTCGGCCGGTCCGAAGGGCACGGCGGTCACCGTCGTCGGGCAGGGCTTCGCGAAGGTCGCGACCGTGTCCATCGTCGGGCTGCGGGCCGACGGATCGCAGACGTCCGACCCGGCGAAGACCAAGGTGGTGGGGCTGGACGGGGCGTTCTCGCAGACCTTCACGGTCAACGCCGCCGACACCGTCGCCATCCGGGTCCGGGAGGTCCTCGTCAACCCGCGCACCGAGACAGCGGCGTTCACCGTCCAGGACGGCACCGTTCCCGCCGGACCGTCCTTCGCGCTCTCGCCGCCCGAGGGGCCCGTCGGCACGGCGGTCCAGGTGACCGGACGGGGATTCGCCCCCGTCGCCACGGTCTCGGTGACGGGCCGCACCGCGGACGGGAAGCAGACCGCCGACCCGTACGTCACCCGGGTCGTCGGGCTCGACGGCACTTTCGCCCTCGACTTCACCGTCCGTGACCCGGCGACGAAGTCGATCCGGGCCTGTGAGGTGCTCGTGAACGGAAAAATTGTGCAGCAGTCGTTCACCGTGAGTTGACGACAGTTCACTTCCGGTGCGTGAAGTGCCGTGAAGGCGTCGGCCGACCTGGACGCGCGTAGACCTCCGGGATCCGGCCGGCGCCGCGCTGACCGGCACTTATGCTGCTTCAAGCCAACTCCCGCTCCGACGGCGCCCGGATTCTGGACGAGGCCTTCCGCTGAGCGGACTCGCTCGCTACTGTCCCAAAAAATGAACGCCCCGTGGCAGAGCCGCTCCGGGGCGCAGCCGGTGCCTGGTTAGGCCGGCGGCCTCTCCGTGCGTCGCCGCTGGGACCGGCGGCGCACATTCCGTGGGAACCAGCCGCTGCCGCTCATCAAAGAGGAGAGGGCGTCGTGACCGCGGAAACCTCCCAGACGCTCGACCGGGGCCTGAGGGTCCTCAAACTGCTTGCCGACACCGACCACGGCCTGACCGTCACCGAGTTGTCCAACAAACTCGGGGTCAACCGGACCGTGGTCTACCGTCTGCTCGCCACCCTGGAGCAACACGCCCTGGTGCGCCGCGACTTGGGCGGCCGGGCCAGAGTGGGCCTGGGTGTGCTGCGCCTGGGCCGCCAAGTGCATCCGCTCGTACGGGAAGCCGCGCTGCCCGCGCTGCGGTCGCTGGCCGAGGACATAGGGGCCACCGCCCATCTCACGCTGGTCGACGGCAGCGACGCGCTGGCCGTCGCGGTCGTCGAACCGACCTGGACGGACTACCACGTGGCCTACCGGGCCGGTTTCCGCCACCCGCTGGACCGGGGCGCCGCGGGCCGGGCGATCCTCGCCGCCCGCCAGAAGCCGGTCGGCGAGACCGCCTTCACCCTCACCCACGGCGAGCTGGAGGCCGGGGCGAGCGGGGCCGCGGCGGCGCTGGTGGGGGTGACCGGGGTCGAGGGCAGCGTGGGTGTGGTGATGCTCTCGGACTCCGTGCCCGAGCGCGTCGGGCCCCGCGTGGTGGACGCGGCCCGGGAAGTGGCGGACGCGCTCCGATAGGGGGCGACGGGCCGGAGAACCGATGGGCCGGACGGACCCTGCGGGGCCGATCGCGGGCCGGCACTCGGGGCGGATTCTGGCCGGTTCATGTCTTCGCGGGCGCCCGGCCGGGCCGTATGTTTTCGGGGCTCACGCCTTGACCGAAGCGCGTGGCCGTTCCGGGGGGTTCCGATGGATGGTTCTGTTCTCCTGCTTCTCGTCGTCGTGGGTATCGCGGTGTACTTCCTGCCGTTCATGATCGCCGCGGGGCGCGGGGTGAACACCGGCTCGGTGTTCGTGATCAATCTGTTCCTCGGCTGGACGTTCATCGGCTGGGTGGTCGCCCTGGCCATGTCGATGGGAAACCGGCGGACGCCGTAGAAACGCCCTCCGGCCGCGTACGGGGCTCCCGGCCCGTGCGTCCGGGCCAGGCGGTTAGATTGGGCGGGTGCTCACTCGTCTCTCGCGCCCCCGTGCCCTCGCTCTGTGCGCCCTGCCCGTCCTCGCCCTGTTCGGCGTGGCCGCGTTCGCACCGCTGCCGTTCACCCTGGCGCAGCCCGGCTCGACGGCGAACGTGCTCGGGGACGATCACGGCACGCCCGTGATCAGCATCAAGGGCGCACCGACCCGCCCCACCGAGGGTGAGCTGCGGATGACGACGATCGTCGCGACCGGGCCGACCGCCGATGTCGGCGTCGGTGATGTGATCGACAGCTGGTTCCGTACGGACCGGGCGGTCCTGCCCCGTGACTCCGTCTATCCGAGCGGCGGCTCCGAGAAGGAGATCGAGAAGCACAACCTCGACGACATGCGGAAGTCGCAGGACTCCGCGGTCGACGCCGCCCTGAACTACCTCGGGAAGAAGCCCGGCTCGGTCGATGTGACCCTGCACCTCGCCGATGTGGGCGGCCCCAGTGCCGGTCTGTTCTTCGCGCTCGGCATCGTCGACAAGCTCGACGGCGACGGCTCCGGCGGCGATCTCACCGGCGGCCGCACCGTCGCGGGCACCGGCACGATCCAGGCGAACGGCGAGGTCGGCGCGGTCGGCGGGGTGTCGCTGAAGACCCAGGCGGCACGCCGCGACGGGGCGACCGTCTTCCTCGTACCGAAGGCGGAGTGCAGGGAGGCGCGCGCCGAGCTCCCCAAGGGGCTGCGGCTGATCCCGGTCACGACTCTGAAGAGCGCGGTGTCCTCGCTCCGGGCGCTGGAGCAGGGGCACAAGGTCCCGAGCTGCTGATCTCCTTGGCCGCCTGCGACGGTACGGGCGCAGTCCGGTGCGCGAGGCGGCCGGTACGAGGTCGGACTCCGTTGCGTACCGCCGCAGTTCGGCGGAGCGCAGGCCGTGCAGCAGCAGATGGGTGTCGGAGTGCATGACGGTGTCCTTCCGGTCGGGAGGGGCTCGTTGCCCGCGGGGCTGGTTACTCCGCGGGGCGCGGGAAGAGGTGCACATGGCTGCGGACGTCGGCCGATCCCTCGGTGCCCTCCGGGACCTGGCCCCGGTAGCTCTCGATGAGTTCGTGGATCTTCCCGATCAGTTCCTCGGCGAGATCCGGGGTGAGGCGCACCTGGAAATCGCTGATGTCCCAGCCCTCGCGCCATTCCTCGGGCCATTCGCGCATGGTGCCGATCCAGGTGTTCAGCTCCTGGGCGTGCGAGGTGGCAGTCTCGTGGAGTACGACATCGACGGCACCGCGTACCGCGGGGTCCGGGTGGCTCAGGAATCTGCCGCTGTCGAAGACGGTGCCGCGGTGTGCGGCCCGCCACCAGCGCTCGCGGCCCTTGCCGCGCTCCGGGTCGTCCTCGACGAAGCCGTACGCCGCCAGCTGTCTGAGGTGGTAGCTGGTGGCTCCGCTGGACTCGCCGAGCCGCTCGGCGAGACCGGAGGCGGTGGCGGGGCCGTACTCCCGCAGGGCGGCCAGCAGGCGCAGCCGCAGGGGGTGGGCCAGTCCGCGCAGGGTGCGGGCATCGACCTTGTGGATGTTCTCGGCTTCGGCGGGGGTCCCGGCGCCGTCCTCTGTTGCGGGCATGGGTAAACCGTAGAGTTGCAAAGCTCTCTTTGCAACGGAACCTTTGCGAGCGGCGGGCGCTGCCCGGGGGAGGGCGGCGACGGAGGCTCCCGGCTCAGCCCTCCTTGATGAACCCCTCCTGGATCAGCCAGTCCTTCGCCACCTCGTGCGGGTCCTGCCCGTCCACGTCCACCTTGGCGTTGAGCACCTGCGCGACCTCGGTGGTCAGCTTCTTGCTGACCGGGTCGAGCAGCGCGGCGATCTGCGGATACTTCTCGAAGGTCTTGGTGTGGATCACCGGCGCCGCGTTGTAGTTGGGGAAGAAGTGCTTGTCGTCGACGAGCACTTCGAGGTCCATCGCCTTGAT
This sequence comes from Streptomyces atratus, assembly GCF_900119365.1. GTDB lineage: Bacteria > Actinomycetota > Actinomycetes > Streptomycetales > Streptomycetaceae > Streptomyces > Streptomyces atratus_B. The sequence goes on along the minus strand of NZ_FPJO01000002.1, from coordinate 528,904 downwards.
CCGGCCGTCCGTGGTGAACACCTCGCCCAGCAGGCAGGAGTTGGACTTCGAGACCTGGGTGTAGATGATCCCGGCATCCATCTTCTTGATGTTGCCGGCCGGGAGCGACATCCCGTAGGCCTTCTCCATGCCCGGCAGCCCGTCGTCGCGCGAGGCGAACTCGTTCTCCACGCAGATCGTCACCGCCGACGGGTCCTTCTTCGCCAGCGCCGCGACGTCGGAGAGCGTCTTCAGGTGGTACTTCGCGTTGTTCTTCCGGCTGATGGCGAGCGCGTAGGTGTTGTTGAGCGTGGACGGCGTCAGCCAGGTCACCCCCGTCCTGCGGTCCTCGTCGCGGACCGCCTCCCACTGCTCGACCGGGTCGGGGATCGGCTTCGCATGGCCCAGGTAGGTGATCCAGCCGGTGCCCGTGTACTCGTACATCGCGTCCGCGCCGCCCTTGACGATCGCCTCGCGCGCACTGATCGAGCCGGGCAGGTTCGTCCGGTCCAGGACCTCCGCGCCGGCGGCCTTGAAGACCAGGCCGATCATCTGGCCCAGGATGATGTTCTCGCTGAAGTTCTTCGAGGTGACGGTCAGCGAGGCACCGTCCAGCGGCTTCCCCCGGCCGACCGAGCCCGGCACCACGTCGTCCACCATCGGCGAGCCGCTCTTCAGCCCGCACCCGGAGAGCGCCAGCGCCAGCGCCACCGCCCCCACCAGGCCGGCCCGTACCTTCCGCGGCCCCATCACCCCACCTCCAGTCCGCGCGGCGTCAGCGCCACCTCGACCAGTGAGGCCAGCCAGTCCACCAGCAGCGCCAGCACCACCGTCAGCACCGAACCGAGCACCAGTACCGGCATCCGCTGGGTCTGGATGCCCGAGGTGATCAGGTCCCCGAGGCCGCCGCCACCGACGAAGGTGGCCAGGGTCGCCGTACCCACATTGAGCACCAGCGCCGTGCGCACACCGGCCAGGATCAGCGGGACGGCGAGCGGCAGCTCGACCTTGGTGAGCGTCCCCGTCGCCGACATGCCGATGCCGCGCGAGGCCTCGATCAGGTTCGGTTCGATCGCCCTGAGACCGGCCACCGTGTTGGAGAAGACCGGCAGCACCGCGTAGATCACCATGCCGATGATCGCCGTCGAGGGTCCGATGCCCAGCCAGATCACCAGCAGTGCCAGAAGGCCGATCGCCGGTGTCGCCTGCCCGACGTTGGCGACCGCCGTGACCACCGGGGCGCCCTTGCGCAGCCTGCGCCGGGTCAGCGCGATCCCCAGCGGAATGGCGATGATCAGCACCCAGAACGTCGAGATCGCGGTCAGCCGCACATGCTGCCACCAGCGCAACCGCACATTGCCGCCGGTCAGCGAGTTCCGCGCGATCGAGTCGAGATGGACATTGGTGATCCACAGATACGTGATGGCCAGCACGATCACGAGCGCGACCGGCATCACCACCAGCTTGCGCCAGGTGAACCGGCGCGGCGGACCGGCCGGTGGCGGGGCCGGCTCCTCCTCCTCGTCCCGGAAGGCATGACCCTTGACGTCGTGCTCGCCGGGCAGGCGGTCCTTGCCGGAGGAGGGCGTGGGCGGCTCGGGGCGCGGCCGGCGGGAGGGTTCGTGGTTCAACGGTGGATTGCGAGTCATGCGCCCGGACCGCCCTCCAGCTCCGCTTCGGTCTGCTGGCTGCGCATCTCCTCCAGGTCGTGCTGGTGCTCGATGGCGGCGAGCCGGTCGGCCTCCAGCAGTTCATGGACGGAGTTCATCAGGGTCTGCATGTCGACGACCCCGATGAACTCGCCGCGCCGCCCGGTCACCGCGGCCCGCCCGCCGCTGTCGGTCAGCACCGCCTCCAGCGCGTCGTGCAGCGTCGCGTCACGCGTCACCGTGTCGTGGACCAGCTGCCCGGCCCGCGCCAGCGAACCCCGGGCCCGCATCAGGTCGCCACGCCGCAGCCACTTGTACGGGCGGTTCCTGCGGTCCAGCATCAGCAGCTCGTTGTGCGGGCCGCTGCGTAGCTTGTTGAAGATCGACTGGAGCGGGTCGTCGACCGTCACCGTCGGGAACGCGGCCATCTCCACATCCCGTACGCGGGTGAGGTTGAGCCGCTTCAGCGCCGCGCCGGCCCCGACGAAGCCCGAGACGAAGTCGTCCGTCGGATTGGTGAGGATCGCCTCCGGGGTGTCGAACTGCGCGATGTGCGAACGCTCCCGCAGCACGGCGATCCGGTCACCCAGCTTGATCGCCTCGTCGAAGTCGTGGGTGACGAAGACGATCGTCTTGTGCAGTTCGTGCTGGAGCCGGATCAGCTCGTCCTGGAGGTGGTCGCGGGTGATCGGGTCGACCGCGCCGAACGGTTCGTCCATCAGCAGCACCGGCGGATCGGCCGCCAACGCCCGTGCCACGCCCACCCGTTGCTGCTGCCCGCCGGACAGCGCGCGGGGATAGCGCCCGTGGAACTCCCGCGGGTCGAGCCCCACCAGATCGAGCATCTCCTCGACCCGGTCCTTCACCTTCGACTTCGACCAGCCGACCATCTTCGGTACGAGGGCGATGTTCTCGGCGACCGTCATGTGCGGGAAGAGCCCGGACGACTGGATCGCGTATCCGATCTTGCGGCGGAGCTTCACCGGGTCGATGTCGGTGACGTCCTCGTCGTTGATCCTGATCCGCCCGGACGAAGGCTCGATCAGCCGGTTGATCATCTTCAGCGTGGTGGACTTTCCGCAGCCGGACGGGCCGACGAAGATCACCGTCTCGCCGGCCTTGATGTCCATCGAGACGCTGTCCACCGCCGGGCTCGGATTGCCCGGATAGTGCTTGGTCAGGTCCTCCAGCTGGATAGTGGCACCGGACGTGGTTCTCTTCGTTCCGGCGCTCTCGGCGTCCGTGCTCCCGGTGGCGGTCTCAGACACGAATCCCCCTTGGAATGGTGAGCCGCCCGAGCAGTACGTACGCGGCGTCGAAGAGCAGAGCGAGGATGACGATGCCGAGCGTGCCCGCGAGCACCTGATTGAGCGCGTTGGCGCTGCCCAGCGAGGCGATGCCACGGAAGATCTCGTTGCCCAGGCCGGGGCCCGAGGCGTACGCGGCGATGGCGGCGATGCCCATCAGCATCTGTGTGGAGACCCGGATGCCGGTGAGAATCGGCGGCCAGGCGAGCGGGAGTTCCACCCGGCACAGCCGGGCGGGCCGCGACATCCCGATGCCCTTCGCCGCATCGACCAGCGCCGGATCGACGCCGCGCAGCCCCACGATGGAGTTGCGGACGATGGGCAGCAGCCCGTACAGCGTCAGGGTGATCACCGTGGGCGCGACGCCGAGGCCGACGAGCGGGATGAGCAGACCGATCGCGGCGAGGGAGGGGATGGTGAGGATCGTCGCCGTCGAGGTGATGGCCAGTGACCCCGCCCAGCCGCTGCGGTAGGTGACGACCCCGATCAGGATGCCCAGCGCGGTGGCGATGACCATGCACTGGAACACGGCGCTGACGTGCTGGTACGCGTCGGTGAGCAGCTGTTGGTGCTGGTTGCCCAGGTACTCCCAGAAGCTCACGCGTCACTCCTCGGCTCAGTCGTTGTCCTCCGCGGCCTGCTCGACGAGCGGGATGATCCGCAGCGGGACCGGGTTCTCCATGACGATGGCCGTGGAGGCCCGGACGATGCCATCAAAACCGACAACCCGGTCGATCACCCGTTGGAGATCGGCGTTGGAACGCGCGACGAGACGGCAGAGCATGTCGCCGTGCCCGGTGGTGGTGTGCAGCTCCAGCACTTCCGGTACGCCGGCCAAGTGGGCCCGTACATCGGCTCCTTGACCCTGCTTGATCTCCAGCGTGGCGAACGCGGTGACGGGATAGCCGAGCGCCGCCGGATCGACCGCCGGACCGAATCCGCGGATGACTCCATTCGACTGAAGCCGGTCGAGCCGGGCCTGCACCGTGCCCCGGGCCACGCCGAGCCTGCGCGATGCTTCGAGGACGCCGATGCGGGGCTCACGGGCCAGCAGCACGATGAGCCGCCCGTCCAGTCGATCGATCGCCATGGTCTTCTCCGAAGGGGTGGGCGTGATGGTCATCATGCACAGATAGCCCGTTCATCATCCCGATCCGCTGTACAGATTGACCAGCAGATTCACGAACTATTGCGCACCTTGCGAAGCAGAGAGAGCCTTCGGGCATGACTGAGACTCTGCACACCACCCCCGAAACAGCCCGGCAGGCCGACCCCTTCCCGGTCAAGGGAATGGACGCGGTCGTCTTCGCCGTCGGCAACGCCAAGCAGGCCGCGCACTACTACTCGACGGCCTTCGGCATGAAGCTGGTCGCCTACTCCGGACCGGAGAACGGCAGCCGCGAGACGGCGAGTTACGTACTGACCAACGGATCGGCGCGTTTCGTCTTCACCTCCGTCATCAAGGCCGCCACCGACCACGGCCGCTTCCTCGCCGCCCATGTGGCCGAGCACGGCGACGGCGTCGTCGACCTGGCCATCGAGGTCCCGGACGCCCGCGCGGCCTACGCGTACGCGGTCGAGCACGGCGCCCTCGGCCTCGACGAGCCGCACGAGGTCAAGGACGAGCACGGCACCGTCGTGCTCGCCGCGATCGCCACCTACGGCAAGACCCGGCACACCCTCGTCGAGCGCTCCGGCTACGACGGCCCCTACCTCCCCGGCTACGCCGCGGCCGACCCGATCGTCGAGCCCCCGGCCAAGCGGACCTTCCAGGCCGTCGACCACTGCGTCGGCAACGTGGAGCTCGGCCGGATGAACGAGTGGGTCGGCTTCTACAACAAGGTCATGGGCTTCACCAACATGAAGGAGTTCGTGGGCGACGACATCGCCACCGAGTACTCCGCGCTCATGTCGAAGGTCGTCGCCGACGGCACCCTCAAGGTCAAGTTCCCGATCAACGAACCGGCGATCGCCAAGAAGAAGTCCCAGATCGACGAGTACCTGGAGTTCTACGGCGGCGCCGGCGTCCAGCACATCGCGCTCGCCACGAACGACATCGTCGCCTCGGTACGGGCGATGCGGGCGGCAGGCGTCCAGTTCCTGGACACGCCCGACTCGTACTACGACACCCTCGGCGAGTGGGCGGGCGAGACCCGCGTGCCCGTGGAGACCCTGCGCGAGCTGAAGATCCTCGTCGACCGCGACGAGGACGGCTACCTGCTGCAGATCTTCACCAAGCCGGTCCAGGACCGCCCGACCGTCTTCTTCGAGATGATCGAGCGCCATGGCTCGATGGGCTTCGGCAAGGGCAACTTCAAGGCCCTGTTCGAGGCGATCGAGCGCGAGCAGGAGAAGCGCGGCAACCTCTGACCCCCGGGTCGGCGCACCACAGGCTCCGGGCTCCTCAGCGGCCGCCCGGGGCCTGTGGCGTTGTCACGGGCCGCTGCGGCTCGGGCTTCGGGGCGGGCCCATGTCCGGTGGGGGAGGTGTCAGCCGTCCAGGGCCTCCTGGGCGGCCGGACCGTCCAGCGGCGAGAACCGCGGGTTGGAGCGCAGGGCCTCCTCCAGATTGCGGCGCGCCGGACCGTAGTCCCGCAAGGCCTTCTGGATCACGCCCAGGTGGTACGCGTACGAGGCGTTCTGCCCACCCGTCTCCACCGCGCGGGCCGCGTACTCCAGCGCGGCGGACGGGTCGCCCGAGCGGTACAGGGCCCAGCCCAGTGCGTCCGCCACCGCCGCGCTGCGGTGGCGGCGCGCCCATTCGGCGTCCAGCAGGTCGACCGCCGCGTCCGGATCCCCGTGATCGGTCTCGAAACGGCCGCGCAGGAGCGCGTTGTCCACGCCCTGGGCATCGTCCCGGTCGAGCGCCTCGCGGAGCCCGGCGTACTGGCCGCGGGCTTCTTCCTCCTGCCCCAGCGACTCGTACAACTCGCCCAGCGCCAGCATGTATTCGGGCCGGGGGAGCTGCGCCAGCGCCGCCCGGTAGTCGCGCAGCGCCTCGTCCGTGCGGCCGAGCGCCACCAGCGCCCTGGCCCGGCCCGCGAGCGACGGATGGTGCGCCCGGTCGGCCCGCAGCGCCGCGCCGTACTGCGCGACCGCCTCCTCCGGCTCGCCCCGCTCCCAGGCCAGCTCGCCCAGCAGGGCCAGGCACTCCGCCTTCTGCGCGGGGGTGGCCGCCCGGTCCGCCGCGTCCTGCGCGTTGGCCAGCGCGTCCTCGCGCCAGCCGCGGTCCAGATACATCCTGGCCGTCTGCACGAGCGCCGGAACCCCCGCACGCAGCGCCGTGAACCGCTCCACCGCCGTCTTCACGGACTCGCGGTCCCCGAGACCGGCGTACGCCTCGATCAGCGCCGGATAGACGGTCCACTGCTTGGGCTGCCGCGCCCGTACCGTCTCGCCCCACTTCTTCGCCGTGCCGAAGTCGTGCCGGGCATTGGCCAGCGCCGCGAGCCCCACCCAGGCCGCCGTGTTCCCGTTCGCACCCGGCCGCACCTCCAGCGAGCGCTTCAGGGCCTGCTCGGCCCGTCCGTAGTACGCCGCGTCCGCGGAACGCCGCGCCCACTCCACGTAGGCCGTACCGAGCACCGCCCAGGACCGGGCGTCGGACGGATGGGTGCCCACCCACTGCTGCCGGTCCCCGATCAGCGCCGTCAGATCGGAGAGCGAGGCCGGGGAGCCGGCCGCCGTCGCCGTCAGCGCACGCGAGACCGGACCGGGTACGGGCGGCGGCGCGGCCTTCTTCCCGTCGTCCGGCACGGCCACCACCGCACCCGTCACCAGCACCGCACCCGCCACCACGCCCAGGGCCGCCCGGCGCAGCGTCGTACGCAGCGAGAGGGGCGGGACCCCGTCCTCCGACGCCGGGTCACGGAGCGCGGACAGCGCGGAGGCGCCGGAGAAGTCGGAGGCGTCAAGGGGAGGGCGGCGGCTCGGATCGTGGGACTGCGGAGGCTGCTGCGGCATGACATCCATGCCGATCACTCTGCGTCAGTAATAAGAGCACACCGCGCCTTGTGAAGGCCGCGGCAGACGGGTTCACACCAATGGGCCCGGGTGTCACGCTTGGATCATGAACGGTCTTCTCGGACAACTGCGTGCGGGTCTGCCCGCCGAGGCATTGGTCACGGATCCCGACGTCACCGCCTCGTACGCCCACGACATGGCGAGCTTCTGCGACGCGGGCACGCCCGCCGTCGTCGTGCTCCCGCGCACGGTCGAGCAGGTCCAGCACGTCATGCGCACCGCCACCGCGCTGCGCGTGCCGGTCGTCCCGCAGGGAGCCCGTACCGGCCTGTCGGGCGCGGCCAACGCCTCCGACGGCTGCATCGTGCTGTCCCTGGTGAAGATGGACCGGATCCTGGAGATCAGCCCGGTCGACCGGATCGCCGTCGTCGAACCCGGCGTCGTCAACGCGGTGCTGTCCCGGGCGGTCAACGAGCACGGTCTCTATTACCCGCCGGACCCCTCCAGCTGGGAGATGTGCACCATCGGCGGCAACATCGGCACCGCGTCCGGCGGTCTGTGCTGCGTGAAGTACGGGGTCACCGCCGAATACGTACTCGGCCTGGAGGTCGTCCTCGCCGACGGGCGCCTGCTCAGCACCGGCCGCCGCACCGCGAAGGGCGTCGCCGGATACGACCTCACCCGGCTCTTCGTCGGCTCGGAGGGCAGCCTCGGCATCGTCGTCAAGGCCGTGCTCGCGCTGAAGCCGCAGCCGCCGCAGCAGCTGGTCCTGGCCGCGGAGTTCCCGAGCGCGGCGACCGCCTGCGACGCGATCTGCCGGATCATGGAGCGTGGTCACACTCCGTCACTCCTCGAACTGATGGACCGTACAACGGTCCAGGCCGTCAACAAGATGGCCAACATGGGCCTCCCCGACACCACCGAGGCGCTCCTGCTCGCCGCCTTCGACACCCCGGACCCGTCGGCCGACCTGGCCGCCGTCGCCGAGCTGTGCACCGCGGCCGGTGCCACCGACGTGGTCCCCGCGGAGGACGCCGCCGAGTCCGAAATGCTGCTCCAGGCCCGGCGGATGTCGCTCACCGCACTGGAGACCGTCAAGTCGGCCACGATGATCGACGACGTCTGCGTACCCCGCTCGAAGCTCGGCGCCATGCTGGAGGGCACCGCGGCCGTCGCCGAGAAGTACGGCCTCACCATCGGCGTCTGCGCGCACGCGGGCGACGGCAACACCCACCCCGTCGTCTGCTTCGACCACACCGACGCCGACGAGTCCCGGCGGGCCCGCGAATCCTTCGACGAGATCATGGCGCTCGGCCTGGAGCTCGGCGGCACGATCACCGGTGAACACGGCGTGGGCGTACTGAAGAAGGAATGGCTCGCGCGCGAGCTCGGCGAGGTGAGCGTCGAACTGCACCGGGGCATCAAGCAGGCGTTCGACCCGCTGGGGCTCCTCAACCCCGGCAAGGTGTTCTGACGGCGGGCGCGACGGCCGGGCGGAGCGGTGCCCGCTCATGCCTCGCCGTCCTGCGACTCGTCCGACGGCCACGGGTCGCGCATCCACAGGTCGTCGGCCGGCAGCGGCGCGAGCAGCTCGGCGAGGCCCTCGTCGATCCCGAGCAGCTCGGCCTCCGTGCCGGGCGGGACCACCCGCAGCGTCCGCTCCACCCAGGCGGCCACCGCGGCGGACGGCACCTCCAGGAGCGCGTTCCCGTCGGGCGAGCTCAGCGCGACGAAGATGACGTTGCGCTGATCGACCTTGGTCGGCCAGATCCGGACGTCCCCGTGACCACACGGCCGGAACACCCCTTCGACCAGCAGATCGCGGGCGAACATCCAGCGGACCGGGAAGTCGGAGCCGATGTGAAAGGCGACGTGCACGGCGTACGGGTCCTCCGTGCGGTACGTCAGACGGGCGGGTACGGGGATGCTGCGCTCGGGCGACAGGACCAGCCTGAGTTCCAGCTCGCGTTCCACGACGGTGTGCATGAGTGCGTCCTTCCGGTGCCTGTGGACCGGTCCCATGACCGGCCCGCACAAGGAGAGAGCGCCCTCCCCGCCATCTATTACGCGACTTCCGAAAGAATTTTCCGGGCGACGGGAAACCGGCCCAAACCCCTGGAGTGGCCCAGGGGTACGCGGGCGTCTGGTAGATGTGGACCCGTTGTATTCAGGCCTCGAAGAGATACGGGACCACGGTGATGAGCGCCCCAACCCCGGCACCCGGTGACGAAAGCCCCCACGAGGGGTACTACCCCGACCCGTCCATTCCCGGATATGTCCGGTACTGGAACGGTGCTTCGTGGGTGCCAGGCACGAGCCGCCCCGCCCCTCAGCAGGGCGAGTCGATCCCTGCGGCGCCTTCCGGAGCAGCGCCCTCCGCACCGGCGGCCGAGCCGCAGCCGGAGCCGCGGCCGCCGGTGCAGTCGCCGTCGCAGCCCGCTGTCCCGGCACCGGTGGACGAGACCGGTCCGGTTTTCCTGGACGAGGAGCCGTCCGCGGGCAACCGCCCCGAACCGGCCACCGCCTGGCAGGCCGACGCCTCCCGGCAGACCGGATTCGGCGGGGAACGCGACCGCCGGGTCTCCTGGGGCGGCAGCGGCCAGCCCGATGACCAGGGCGGCCGGAGCGGGCAGAGCGGCCAGGGCGGGCAGAGCGGCCAGGGCGATCAGGATCGGCCGTCGCGTACGGAGCCCGGCCCCGATCCGCGTACGCCCGCCGACCGCGCTCCTGCCGACGGTGCCCCCGCCGACCGGGCTCCGGCGGACCCGCGACAGCCCGCGGCAGCTCCCCCCGAGAACACTGTGGCGATCCGGGTCGGCCGCCAGGGCCGTCCCGGCAGCGGCAGCGGCGGAACGGGCGACGGCACGGGCGACGCGGGGCGGCCGCCCGCCGACGGGACGGTCACGATCCGGGCCGTGGGCCGGGGAGGCGGCCCGCCCGCTCACCGGACGCCGGAACCGGCGGCCTCGGAGGGGACGATGGCGATCCGCGCGATCGCCCCCGGTACGGGCGCCCAGAACCCCGCCCAGGCCCCCGCACAGAACCGGACCCCCGCCCCGGCGCAGAACCCCGCCCTGGCCCCGGCCCCGGCCCCGGCCCCCGTACAGAACCCCGCCCCCTGGGCACAGCTCCCAGCCCAGCAGCAACAGCCCCAGCTCCCGGCCCAGCAGCACCAGCAACAGCCCCAGCAGCACCGACTCCATCCCCAGCCCCAGCAACCCCACCAGCCGCAGCCGCAGCCGCAGCTCGGTGCGCAGGGTGCTCAGCCGGATCAGCCCGTCGTGCCCTGGAAGCCGCCGGTCGACGACCCCTTCCAGCAGCTCGCGCAGGCCCAGGCGGCGGCCAGGCCCGCCGGACTCGGCAAGCGGTTCGCCGCCCGGCTGATCGACACCGTCGTACTGATGGCGCTCGTCGGCGCCATCGGCTTCCCGCTCGTCTCGCAGGCACTGGACCACATCGACGAGAAGATCAACGCGGCGAAGCTGTCCGGAGAGACGGTCACCGTCTGGCTGGTGGACTCCACCACGGCCGGTCTGTTCGGTGGGGTGCTCGGCGCGTTCCTCGTGCTCGGCGTCCTGCTGGAGGCGCTGCCGACGGCCAAGTGGGGGCGCACGCTCGGCAAGAAGGTCTGCGGACTCGAAGTACGGGACATCGAGTCCCACGACGCCCCGTCCTTCGGCGCCGCGCTGCGCCGGTGGCTGGTCTACGGCGTGCTCGGCGTCCTCGTGATCGGCGTGGTCAACGTGCTGTGGTGCCTGATCGACCGGCCGTGGCGCCAGTGCTGGCACGACAAGGTGGCACACACCTTCGTGGCGAGCTGAGCGCACCCGTCCGGCTGACGGCCCATCGGGTGAGAGTCGGTCAGCGGCGCCCTTTCCCCCGAACGCACCTGAGCCGTTGCGGGCACCCCCGGGCCGGGGTGCACTGCCCCCATGAGCAACGATCAGCCGACGTCCGGTCAGCCGCCCGAGGACGACCCGTTCCTCAAGAAGCCGCACGAGCCGCCGCCGTCATCGGGTTCGCCGTACGACAGTGCTCCGCCCCCGCCACCGTACGATCCGGGGCCCTACGGCGGCGGACCGTACGGCGGTGCGGATCCGCTGGCCGGCATGCCGCCGCTCGGGGAGCCGGGCAAGCGCATCCTGGCCCGGCTGATCGACTTCCTGATCATCTCGATCCCGCTCTATCTGATCTCGCTGCCGTGGGGCGGCGTGGTCGAGGTGACGGAGAACAACGGCGACAGCAACGGCGTCAGCGATGTCTTCAGCCAGACGTACAGCGGGCACCAGCTGGTGTGGTCGCTGATCGGCCTGGTCGCCTACGTCGCGTACGACACCTATTTCACGCACAAGGACGGCCGGACCCTCGGCAAGCGGTTGCTGAAGCTGCGGGTCGCGATGCTCAACGACGGCCGGGTGCCGGATACCGGCGCGGCGTTCCTGCGGGCCGTGGTGCTGTGGCTGCCGGCGCTGCTGTGCTGCCCGTGCCTGTGGTGGCTGATCAACATCGTGCTCATGTTCACGGACAAGCCGTACCGGCAGGGCCTGCACGACAAGGCGGCGAAGACGGTGGTCGTACAGACCAACTGAGCCGGACGGCCGAGCCGGACCGGCCGGACCGGCTAGGGGCGCAGCGAGTGCTGGCCCACGCGCTCGTCCGCGGGAGTCGCGGTGCGCCGCGCGGCCTCGCGGGGGGCGGGGACCGGGGCCTGGGCCCCGTCGCGGGCGAGACCCTCGGCCTCGACGGCCGCGGAGACCGCGTCCTGGTTCACCCGGACCGCGGAGCGGGCCCTTGCCCGCTTCGCAGCTTTCGCGTGTGACGGCTGGGGTACGGTCACGGCCACCAGCAGACCGAGCGCGAGCGCCGCGGTTCCGATGACGGCGATTGCGATGCCCGATTCCGTACGGGAGAGCAGCAGCATCGCGAGGGTCGAGAAGACGACGGTGACCGAACCGTACGAGAGCTGTGCGGCAGTGGGATGCGGCATGGCGGTATCCGTCCTCGGGGCATCGGAGGGGCAGTCTCTCAACACGGTCGCACTGTCAATCGACTCTACGACGGTGGATGCCCGAGAGGGGCCACCGGTAAGCGTGACCTAACCCACGGTACCGGTGCACAGGGGGCGCACGGAGTCATTCCGTACGCCAACCGCGGCGCATGACGCGCCGGTTGCCCGCTTGATGAACGTCCGGATAACGGAAGCGTTCTCCTGCATAGTGCACTTGGCCTGTTCAAGTCAAGATCTGTCTTTTCTCGCGTAACTCCGGTCGAATGTCGTCACTTGTGACGCGTATTCGCGCGCGGCCCCACACCACTCCTGGCCGCAGCGGCGAGTGCCGGGGAGGACTGCATCAAGTGACCACAAACAGACGGGCGCTTCGCGCCGCAGCGGTTGTCGTGGCCATGGCCGCCACTGCCGCCACGGCGTCAGCTTTTGCCACGGCCCAGGCAGATGACACGACATCGGGGGCCAAGAGCGCCACCGTCGACCGCCGTGACCCGGGGTCGGCGAAGGGTAATGAGCACGATCTGAAGGGCCCGTTCACCGAGCAGCAGGACGCGCAGCGTCAGGCCGCCCTGGAGCAGGTCATATCGGGCGACAAGAAGATCTCGAAGCGTGGCGGCTCCCAGGTCGTCAAGCTCGACGACAAGAAGTACGTCGAGCTCGGCCGCGAGAAGACCGACAAGATCTTCACGGTCCTGGTGGAGTTCGGCGACCAGGTCGACAACACCACCATGTTCGACCCGGACGGCGACGGCCCGAAGCCGGCCGTTCCGAAGTACGGGGGCACGCCCGGCCCGCTGCACAACAAGATAGCCAAGCCGGACCCCAAGAAGGACAACAGCACCGCCTGGCAGGCCGATTACAACCAGGCGCACTTCCAGGACCTCTACTTCGGTGAGGGCGCCGGCAAGGACTCGCTGAAGACGTACTACGAGAAGACGTCCTCCGGGCGCTACTCGGTCGACGGCGAGGTCTCCGACTGGGTCAAGGTGCCGTACAACGAGGCCCGTTACGGCTCCAACTACTGCGGCTCGACCAACTGCGCCAACGCCTGGGACATGATCCGGGACGGCGTGAACGCCTGGGCCGCCGACCAGAAGGCCCAGGGCCGTACGCCCGAGCAGATCAAGACGGATCTCGCCAAGTACGACCAGTGGGACCGTTACGACTTCGACGGCGACGGCAACTTCAACGAGCCCGACGGCTACATCGACCACTTCCAGATCGTCCACGCCGGTGAGGACGAGTCCGCGGGTGGCGGCGTCGAGGGCAAGAACGCCATCTGGGCCCACCGTTGGTACGCCTACGGCACCAACGCCGGCGCGACCGGCCCGGCCGACAACAAGGCCGGCGGCACCGAGATCGGTGACACCGGCATCTGGGTCGGCGACTACACCGCGCAGCCCGAGAACGGCGGCCTGGGTGTCTTCGCCCACGAGTACGGCCACGACCTGGGGCTGCCGGACCTGTACGACACCACCAACACCGCCGAGAACTCGGTCGGTTTCTGGTCCCTGATGTCGGCCGGTTCCTGGCTCGGCACCGGCAAGGACTCGATCGGTGACCTGCCCGGCGACATGACCGCCTGGGACAAGCTCCAGCTGGGCTGGCTCGACTACGCCGAGGCCAAGGCCTCGACGAAGTCCACCCACAAGCTGGGTGTCTCCGAGTACAACACCAAGAACAAGCAGGCGCTCGTCGTCACGCTGCCCGAGAAGCCCGTCACCACCGCCGTCACCAAGCCGGCGGAGGGCTCCAAGCAGTGGTGGAGCGACATGGGCGACAACCTCAGCAACACCCTGACCCGCTCGGTCGACCTCACCGGCAAGTCCAAGGCCTCCCTGGACCTTTCGGGCTGGTGGGACATCGAGAAGGACTACGACTACCTCTACACCGAGGTGTCGGACAACGGCGGCACCAGCTGGACCGCGATCGACGGCACGGCCGACGGCAAGGCGATCCCGCGCGACGCCAGTGACAAGCCGGCCCTGACCGATGTCTCCGGCGCGTACCAGAAGCTCTCCTTCCCGCTGGACGCCTACGCGGGCAAGAAGATCGACATCCGCTTCCGCTACGCCACCGACGGCGGCGCGGGCGGCATCGGCTTCGCGGCCGACACCATCTCGGTGACCGCCGACGGTGCCGCGCTCTTCGCGGACAACGCCGAGGGCGACGACAACGGCTGGACCGCCAAGGGCTTCTCCCGCGTCGGCGAGTCGTTCACCAAGGACTACCCGCAGTACTACATCGCGGAGAACCGCCAGTACGTCAGCTACGACAAGACCCTTGAGGTCGGCCCGTACAACTTCGGCTTCTCCAAGACCCGTCCGGACTGGGTCGAGCACTACCCGTACCAGAACGGTCTGCTCGTCTGGCTCTGGGACAAGTCCCAGAAGGACAACAACGTGTCGCAGCACCCGGGCCACGGTCTGATCCTGCCGGTCGACGCGCACGCCAAGCCCCTGAAGTGGGCCAACGGCACGATCATGCGCAACAAGATCCAGCCGTTCGACGCTCCCTTCAGCTGGTACGCGACCGACGCCTTCACGCTGCACGACGCGGACGTACCGGTCCGGGTCAAGTCGCAGCGCGGCATCCCGGTCTTCGACGACCACAAGGGCACGTACTGGTACGAGGAGAACCCGACCGGAAGTGTTCAGGTCCCTGACACGAACACCCGGATCTCGATCGTCAAGGAGCCGCGCAGCGGCCAGACGATCACCGTCAAGGTCGGTCCTTCGCACAAGTAGTTCTGCATAATCGCAGGTCAAAGCATGATCGGCCGTCGCCCTCTAGCGGGCGGCGGCCGATCGTGTTTAGGTGCGTCTTGTTCAGAAGCTTATTGACACGACGCCTCACGGGGGAGCGCGGAGCATGGCAGGCGGAGGATTCTGCAAGTTGCCGAACGGCAGTGTGGTGGTGGCGATCACCCTGCCCAGCCCGACGGACGGAGCGGGTCCCGGCACCCCGGTCCGGGTTCTGGTGCACGCGGCCAACCGGGCCCGCGCCCTGACCCGGCTGCGCAACGCGGGCCTGCGCGCCGTCTACCTCCGCGGCAACGCCGAGCCGCCCACACCCGACGAGATCACCGCCGTGCTGCACCACCCCGACGGGCTGCTGTGGCGGGCGAGACCGCAGCAGGCGCAGGAGCTCTGGCACCCGATCCGGGCCCTGCTCCGCCCCGCCGTCCCCGTACGACGTCCGGCCTGAGGCCCGCCCGGGGCCTGCGCGGACCGCAGGGGGCCGTGGCGCGCTTCTACACCACCGGCTTGCCGGACAGCTTCACGCCCGCCCTGCGGAGCTCCTCCAGGGCCCGCTCCGTGGTCGCCTCGGCGACCCCGGCGGTCAGGTCGAGCAGCACATGCGTCGTGAAGCCCGCCCGGACCGCGTCCAGCGCCGTCGCCCGCACGCAGTGGTCGGTCGCGATGCCGACCACGTCGACCTCGGCGATCCGGTGGTCCCGCAGCCAGTCGGCCAGCCCCACGCCGTTCTCGTCCAGGCCCTCGAAGCCGCTGTACGCCGCGGCGTAGGCGCCCTTGTCGAACACCGCGTCGATCGCCCCCGAGGCGACCGCGGGGGCGAAATTCGGGTGGAAGCCCACGCCCTCGGTGCCGGCCACGCAGTGCGCCGGCCAGGAGTCCTCGAAGTCCGGCTCGGCGGAGAAGTGGCTGCCCGGGTCGATGTGGTGGTCACGGGTGGCCACCACGTGGTGGTACCCGGCCTGGGCCGCCCCGATCAGATCGGTGATGGCGGCGGCGACATCGGCGCCCCCCGCCACGGCGAGGCTGCCGCCCTCGCAGAAGTCGTTCTGAACGTCGACGACGATCAACGCGCGGTGCATGGCGGGTGTCCTTCGGTGGGGGACGGTCGGCGGTCGTGGGGGGTGTCTTTCGAGCCTAAGGGCTGTCCCGTAATCCCTGGCGGGCGCGCGACGACAGCCACGGCACCTCGCCGCGTTGTCGGAACGCCCGAGTACATCCAGTATTCGGGCGTCCCTCCGCCTTGCGATGCACCGCGTCTGACGCCGCACGCTGATCCACCAGGGATTACGGGACAGCCCTCAGAGACTCCGGCCCCGGATAGGGAGGGGACGGAACGGAGCCTTGCGGCGCCCGGGGAGCACGGTGGTGAGCGAGCGCGCCCGCCCGCCACCGTGCTCCCCGGTCACACGTGCTCCGTGGGAATCACCGGCTCCCCGCGCGACAGCTGCACCGCCGACATCGGCAGCCCCGCCCGTGCCGCGATGTGCCGCTCACGCGCCGCGTCCAGCGGCTCGCGGGCGATCACCTCGCCGCCCCTGACCAGCTCGACCAGCAGCTGCCGGTCGGCCAGCTCCGGCGGAACGGCGCCGGTGCCGACCACCTCGGCCTCGGCCACCCCGTTCTCGTCCAGCCGGCGCGCGGCCCACTTGCGACCGCCCACCGACGACTTCGCGCCGAGCGACTTCTTGGCCACCGGACGCAGCGGCTCCGCCGGATCGGCGGACCCGGCACGGGCGACGAGCTTGTAGACCATCGAGCAGGTGGGCTGCCCGCTGCCGGTCACCAGCTGCGTGCCCACCCCGTACGCGTCGACCGGCGCCGCGGCCAGCGAGGCGATGGCGTACTCGTCCAGGTCCGACGTCACCACGATCTTCGTCTCCGTGGCGCCCAGCTCGTCCAGCTGCTGCCGCACCCGGTGCGCGACCAGGAGCAGGTCGCCGGAGTCGATCCGCACCGCGCCCAGCCCGGTCCCGGCGACCTCGACCGCCGTGCGGACCGCCTCGGCGACGTCGTACGTGTCGACCAGCAGCGTCGTGCCCCGGCCCAGCGAGTCGACCTGGGCCCGGAACGCGTCGCGCTCGGTGTCGTGGAGCAGCGTGAAGGCGTGGGCGCTCGTCCCGACGGTCGGGATGTTGTAGCGGAAGCCCGCCGCCAGGTCGGACGTGGTGTTGAAGCCGCCTATGTACGCGGCGCGCGCCGACGCCACCGCCGACAGTTCATGGGTGCGTCGTGCACCCATCTCGATCAGGCCACGCCCACCGGCCGCGGCGGACATCCGCGACGCCGCGGCGGCGATCGCCGAGTCGTGGTTGAGGATCGACAGGATCACCGTCTCCAGCAGCACGCACTCGGCGAAGGAGCCCTCGACCCGCAGGATCGGCGAGCCGGGGAAGTACACCTCGCCCTCCGGGTAGCCCCAGATGTCACCGCTGAAGCGGTAGTCGGCCAGCCAGGCGAGCGTGGGCCCGTCCACGACGTTCTGTTCGCGCAGGAAAGTGAGCATCTCGTCGTCGAAGTGGAAGTTCTCCACCGCGTCCAGTACCCGTCCGATGCCCGCGACGACGCCGTAGCGCCGCCCCTCGGGCAGCCGGCGCGTGAAGGCCTCGAAGACCGAGCGCCGGTCGGCCGTGCCGGCCTTCAGCGCGGCCTGCACCATCGTGAGCTCGTACTGGTCGGTGAAGAGCGCGGTCGACGGCACACCGACCCGTCGCCCAAGGTCCGCAGAGTTCATGTCCCGGATGCTACCCCTATTTCGTCAGAGTGACGAGATCTCGGGTCGTTTGTGCGATGCACCCTCCCGAGTGGCAGCATGGGGTGGGTGAGCGTCGCACCCACAGAGATCGAGCGTCCCGAATCGGCCGAGGAGAGTGCCGTCGTCCCCGAGCCGGACGTCCCCTGGGTGACGCTGGTCCACAACGACCCGGTCAATCTCATGAGCTACGTGACCTATGTCTTCCAGGCCTACTTCGGCTACCCCAAGGACAAGGCGCACAAGCTGATGCTGGATGTCCACCAGAAGGGGCGCGCGGTCGTCTCCAGCGGCAGCCGCGAGGAGATGGAGCGCGACGTCCAGGCCATGCACGGCTACGGACTGTGGGCCACCCTCACGCAGGACCGCAACTAGACCGGTCCTCCTCCTGCGCCCCGCCCGAATCCTGCCCCGCCCGACCCACCATCGGAGAAAACCCATGGCCGGCCACTTCGAGGCCACCCCCGGCGGCGGCGCGGCCGTCGCGCTCGACGAGGTGGAGATCGCGATCCTGCGCTCCCTCGCCGTCCAGCTGCTGGAACTGATCGGTCCCGGCGACGAACCCGCCGAGGGCGCGGACCCGCTCGCCGCCCTCTTCGCGGAGGGGCCCAGCGAGCCGCCCACCGACCCCGCCCTGGCCCGCCTCTTCCCCGAGGCGTACGGCGACGAGGACAGCGAACTGCGGGCCGCCTCCGCCGAGTTCCGCCGCTTCACCGAGAACGATCTGCGCGCCCGCAAGCGCACCGACGCCCTCGCCGTCGTACGCACCCTGGACGCCCTCACGGTCGCCGGGGACGGCTCCGCCGTGCTCGAACTGACCGGCGACGAATGCCGCAACTGGCTCGGCGCCCTCAATGACCTCCGGCTCACCATCGGCACCCGCCTGGAGGTCTCCGACCAGGACGAGGGCGAGTCCGGCTCCTCGCTCTACCGTCTCCCCGACAGCGACCCGCGCAAGCCGATGGTCATGGCCTATCTCTGGCTCGGCGCGCTCCAGGAAACGCTCGTGGAAACGCTGATGCCGTAGCCGGTGCCGCGGCGGCGTGCTCCGGACGAGCGTCGAGTGTTCGCTGTTCGCTCAAGGGATGCTCAAATCCGGATAACGATCCTGTCACCCGAATGGTCTCTTTTGCTGCGGCAGGAAACTTTTGTCCGCTTTTTCCTGTGACGTGCACCACATAATGTCCGGTGGATCGCCCGGATGCCCGTGATAAATCTTCACGACCACTCGGGGACGCCACCCCTGTTCCCGAGGGCGTCACGAGCCGGCCACCACCGGCGGCACTCCATCCATATCCGGGGGGATCGGGACCTGATCCGCAGCCTCGACGGCGCGGATCGGCGTGGAGAAAGGCGCAGCACATGACATCGGCACAGGTCGACAACGGGCAGGGCGGCCGCCAGGCCGTGGAAGTCGCGGATGCCGGCCCGGCGGGCGAGGGGTACCAGCGGGCCCTCGGCGCCCGTCAGATCCAGATGATCGCCATCGGCGGAGCCATCGGCACCGGGCTCTTCCTCGGCGCGGGAAAGGCGATCGCCAAGGCCGGACCCAGCCTGATCCTGGCCTACGCCGTCGCGGGCCTGGTGATCTTCTTCATCATGCGGGCACTGGGTGAACTCCTCATGTACCGCCCGGTCTCGGGTTCCTTCTCCGAGTACGCCCGCGAATTCATCGGCCCCTTCGCCGGATTCGTCACCGGCTGGACCTACTGGCTGTTCTGGGTCGTCACCGGAATCACCGAAGTCACCGCGGCCGCCCAGTACATGACGTTCTGGTTCAGCATTCCCCAATGGGTTTCGGCACTGATCTTCACCATCATCCTGTACGGCGTGAACCTGATCTCCGTGAAACTCTTCGGAGAACTCGAATTCTGGTTCTCCATGGTCAAGGTGACCGCCATCATCGGCATGATCCTCATCTGCGCCGGAATTCTCACCCTCGGCTTCTCCGACGCCGGGGACACCGCGTCCGTCACCCACCTCTGGTCGGACGGCGGATTCTTCCCGCACGGCATCAAGGGCACCCTGATGACCCTGCAGATCGTGATGTTCGCCTTCCTCGCCGTCGAACTCGTCGGCGTCACCGCGGGCGAGTCCAAGGACCCGAAGACCGTCCTGCCCAAAGCCATCAACACCGTGCCGTGGCGCATCGCCGTCTTCTACGTCGGCGCCCTCATCATGATCCTCTCCGTGGTCCCGTGGACCGAGTTCTCGCCGGGCGTCTCCCCGTTCGTCGCCGCCTTCGAGAAGATGGGTCTCGGCCTCGGCGCCGGCATCGTCAACTTCGTCGTACTGACCGCGGCGCTCTCCTCCTGCAACTCCGGCATGTACTCCACCGGCCGCATGCTGCGCGACCTCGCGCTCAACGGGCAGGGCCCGAAGCTCTTCACCCGGCTCACCAGGAGCGGCACCCCACTCGTCGGCACCACCTTCTCCGCCGCCCTGATGCTCGTCGGCGTCTGGGTCAACTACCAGTGGCCCGGTGACGCCTTCACCTACGTCGTCTCGTTCGCCACCATCTCCGGCATGTGGGCCTGGATCATGATCCTGATCTGCCAGATCCGCTACCGGCGCCTCGCCGACCGCGGAACGCTCCCGCAGTCCGCCTTCCGGGCCCCCGGCGCCCCGTACAGCAGCGTCTTCGCGCTGGCCTTCATCGCCGTGGTCGTCGTGATGATGGGCATCGACAAGGACACCAGGATCTCGCTGTACTGCGCCCCGCTCTGGGCCGCCCTCCTCGGCATCTCGTACGTGGTCCTCAAGGCCCGCAACCCCGAGAACAAGGCCTTCGCCAAGAACTGAGCCGCCGACCTGCCGCTTCAGCGGCCTCGTCCACCATGCGGGCCCCGCCGTACCACACTTCGGTACGCGAGGGCCCGCATGCCTATCCTGGCGAAATGCTGACCATCACCCAGGCGCTCCACGACCAGATCGTCGCCCACTCCCGCGCCGACCACCCCGACGAGGCGTGTGGCGTGGTCGCGGGACCGGCCGGGACCGGCCGCGCCGAACGGTTCATCCCGATGCTCAACGCCGCCCGCTCGCCCACCTTCTACGAGTTCGACTCGGCCGACCTCCTCAAGCTCTACCGCGAGATGGACGACCGCGACGAGGAGCCGGTGATCATCTACCACTCCCACACCGCCACCGAGGCCTACCCCTCCCGCACCGACGTCACCTACGCCAACGAGCCCGGCGCCCACTACGTCCTCGTCTCCACGGCGGACACCGACGACGCGGGCCCCTTCCAGTTCCGCTCGTACCGCATCGTGGACGGCGAGATCACCGAGGAGGACGTCGAGGTCGTCGAGGCGTACGAACCCGCCTGACCGCGCCGTACCGCCGCACCCCGGCAGACCGCCCACCGGCCGGACGGGACCGGACTCACCACGGCCCCGTCCACCTGTCGAACGCCAGGCATCCACCAGGTGAGATCACACTCGGGATTACGGACCGGGAATCGATACGATGAGCGCATGGTTCCCCATGACGTGAGCGACAAGACGCCGGGCATCCTGCTCGTCGCGCGGCTGCACGTCGACCTGTGCAGGCTCTCCAGCGCGATCTGTACCTGCCGCCTGCCCGCCGGCCGCAAGGCCTGAGCAGGGCCCGCGGCCCGAGAGCATCACACGTACGCACCAACCCCCGCGCGGGGGCAGAGCCGCGCGCCCCACGCCACCTCTCCGCTTCCGACAGGAGCCCACGCCATGGCCATCGAGGTCCGCATCCCGACCATCCTCCGCACCTACACCGACGGCGCCAAGGCCGTCGAAGGCAACGGAGCGACCCTCGCCGACCTCTTCGCGGACCTGGAGAGCCGCCACAACGGCATCCGCGACCGCATCGTCGACGGCAACGAACTCCGCCGCTTCGTGAACGTCTACCTCAACGACGAGGACGTCCGCTTCCTCGACGGCATCTCGACCAAGCTCAGCGACGGCGACAACGTCACCATCCTCCCGGCCGTCGCCGGCGGCATGAACTGATGCGGTACGACAGCCCGCTCGCCGCGGTGGGCAACACCCCGCTCGTCCGCCTGCCGCGGCTGTCACCCTCGGACGAGGTCCGCATCTGGGCCAAGCTGGAGGACCGCAACCCCACCGGCTCGATCAAGGACCGCCCCGCGCTCCACATGGTCGAACAGGCGGAGAAGGACGGCCGGTTGACCCCCGGCTGCACCATCCTGGAACCCACCAGCGGCAACACCGGCATCTCGCTCGCCATGGCGGCCAAGCTCAAGGGCTACCGCATCGTGTGCGTCATGCCCGAGAACACCTCCCAGGAACGGCGCGACCTGCTCGCCATGTGGGGCGCCGAGATCATCTCCTCCCCGGCGGCCGGCGGCTCCAACACGGCGGTACGCGTCGCCAAGGAACTGGCCGCCGAACACCCCGACTGGGTCATGCTCTACCAGTACGGAAACCCGGACAACGCGGGCGCCCACTACGCCACCACCGGCCCCGAGATCCTCGCCGACCTCCCGTCCGTCACCCACTTCGTGGCCGGCCTCGGCACCACCGGGACGCTCATGGGCGTCGGCCGCTACCTGCGCGAACACAAGCCGGACATCAAGATCGTCGCCGCCGAGCCGCGCTACGACGACCTGGTCTACGGGCTCCGCAACCTCGACGAGGGCTTCGTCCCCGAGCTCTACGACGCCTCGGTCCTCACCACCCGCTTCTCCGTCGGCTCGGCGGACGCGGTCACCCGCACCCGCGAACTCCTCCAGCAGGAGGGCATCTTCGCGGGCGTCTCCACCGGCGCCGCACTCCACGCGGCGATCGGAGTGGGAAAGAAGGCCGTGAAGGCGGGGGAGAACGCCGACATCGTCTTCGTCGTCGCGGACGGCGGCTGGAAGTACCTGTCGACGGGCGTCTACACGGCCCCGACCACGGAAGCGGCCATCGAGACGCTGCACGGCCAGCTCTGGGCGTAAAGGCGTAAAGGCGTAAAGGCGTAAGGGCGCAAGGGCGTAACGGGGCAGGAACGCAGTGCCCCGGCGCGGGCGCGGGGGCACCCCGGCCCGCGCCCGCGCTCACCCCGCCCCGCCCCGGCCGAGCCCGCGCACCCGCTCCCACACCCCCGCGTCCACGACCCCCACCCGCCGCCGGAACCCCCGCACGGCGACCTCCCGCAGCTCGTCCGTCTCCAGGAAGCTCGCCCGGCCCTGCACATCCGCCACCGTCCCGGCGGGCAGCGCGATCACTCCGGGCCGGTCCTCGTGACGCTTGCTGGTGATCTTCGCGACGAGCGCCGAGTCACCCCGTACCGACAGCACCAGACAGGGCCGGTCCTTCGCCCCGGGCCCGTCCTCGTACGGCACCTCGGCCCACCAGATCTCACCCGGCCGCGGCCCGCGCTCCGGCCCCGGACCGCGCCCGGGCCCCGCCGGCGGACGGGTCCGCCCACCCGGACGCCCACCGGAGCGCGCCCCCGCCGACCCCGCCGGCCTGCGGGCACGTCCACGAGGCCCGCGCCCGCCCCGCCCCCGCCCGTCGGCGACCGCCGCGACGAGCGCGAGCAGCACGACAAGGACGAGCGCGATCCACCACCAGGACATGTCCATGCTCCGACCGTACCGGCGTCCCCACCGCTTCCATCGAACCGGTGACAGAGCAGGTGAGTTCCCCCACAACGGACGGCCACGGAGGAGCGACCGGCTGTTCCGCGCCTTACGCTCGACAAACCGCTCAACAGACCGCACGAACCCTCCCCGTTCCCACGTCTCGGAGGTTCACGCTCCATGAAGCTCACCGTCGTCGGCAGCTCCGGCTCGTTCCCGTCCGCGGGATCAGCGTGTTCGAGCTATCTCGTAGAGGCCGACGGCTTCAGGCTGCTCCTCGACATGGGCAACGGCGCCCTCGGCGAGCTGCAGCGCCATGTCGGTCTCTACGACCTCGACGCCATCTTCCTCAGTCACCTCCATGCCGATCACTGCATCGACATGTGCGCGTACTTCGTCGTCCGCTACTACCGGCACGACGGGGGGCGCCCCGCCCCCATCCCGGTCTACGGACCCGAAGGCACCGAGCAGCGGCTGACCACCGCCCATGCCGACACCCCGTCCGAGCACGCGATGAGCGAGGTCTTCGACTTCCATACGCTGAAGCCGGGATCGTTCGAGATCGGCCCCTTCTCGGTCCGTACGGAGAAGGTCTGCCACCCCGTCGACACCTTCGCGATCCGGATCGAGCACGGCGGCCGCTCGCTGGCGTACTCCGGCGACACGGGGATCTGCGAGGCCCTGGACGAACTCGCCGAGGGCGTCGACCTGTTCCTCTGCGAAGCATCTTTCGTCCACGGCAAGGAGGACATCCCGGACCTCCACCTCAACGGCCGCGAGGCGGGCGAGACCGCCGCCCGCGCCGGAGTGGGGCGCCTCGTCCTGACCCACATCCCGCCGTGGACCGACGCCGCCCGCAATCTGGCCGACGCCCGCACGGTCTTCCACGGACCGGCGGAGGTGGCGATGCCGGGGGCGGTGTACGAGATCTAAGGGCTTCGCCGCATCATGATCGGGAAGAAGCCGGTCATGAACTGTCCGGCCGTCGGGTCACCGGCCAGGAAGCGTGCTACTTCGTGAGGTTCCTCTCGATCTCCTCCTCCAGCTCGTCGGGCTCGCGGCCCGGCGTCTGGAGGTCGAACCTGGTGATCGCGAACCGGAAGATCACGTAGTACACGGCGGCGAAGGCCAGCCCGATCGGGATGATCAGCCAGGGGTTGGTCGCCAGGCTCCAGTTGATGACGTAGTCGATCAGACCGGCCGAGAAACTGAAGCCGTCCTTGACCCCGAGCGCCCATGTCACCGCCATCGAGACACCGGTGAGCACCGCGTGGATCCCGTACAGCAGCGGCGCGACGAAGAGGAACGAGTACTCGATCGGCTCGGTGATACCCGTCACGAACGACGTCAGCGCGACCGAGAGCATCATGCCGCCGACCGCCTTGCGGCGATGCGGCTTGGCGCAGTGGTAGATCGCCAGTGCCGCCGCGGGCAGGGCGAACATCATGATCGGGAAGAACCCCGAGGTGAACTGGCCGGCCGTCGGGTCGCCCGCCAGGAACCGGTTGATGTCACCGTGCACGACCGTGCCGTCCGGCTTGGTGAAGTCACCGAACTGGAACCAGACGAACGTGTTCAGGAACTGATGGAGACCGATGACCAGCAGCGCGCGGTTGGCGACACCGAAGATGCCGGAGCCCACCCAGTCCAGGTCCACCAGCCACTTGGAGAAGCTGGTCAGGCCGTCACCGATCGGCTGCCACAGCCAGGCGCACAGCCCCGCGAAGAGCAGGCCGACGAACGCCATGATGATCGGGACGAGCCGGCGGCCGTTGAAGAAGCCCAGCCAGTCCACCAGCTTGACCCGGTGGTACCGCTGCCAGAACCAGGCGGACAGCAGGCCCATCACGATGCCGCCGAACACGCCGGGGTTCTGGTACTCGGCGGCCGTGACCTTGGCGTCGCCGGTCACGCAGGTGCCGAACCAGGTGCCGCCCGAGGTGAACGTCGAACCCGGGGCGCAGTCCACCGGGAAGGCGTGCAGCACCGCGTAGTAGACGAGGAAGCCGGCCACCGCGGCGAGCGCGGTCGAGCCGTCCGACTTCTTCGCCATGCCGATCGCGACACCGATGCAGAACAGCAGGGGAAGGCCGAGCCCCGAGTCGAGCAGCGCGCCGCCCGCGGCCGCGAACACCTTGGCGATGTTGTTCCAGCCCAGGCCCTCGTCGCCGAATACGTCCGGCTGGCCCAACCGGTTGAGAATGCCGGCCGCCGGCAGTACGGCGATCGGGAGCTGGAGGCTGCGGCCCATCTTCTGGAGGCTCTGGACGAAGCCGTTCCACCACGTCTTCTGTGGCACTGCGGCGCTGCTTGAGCTCATCGGCATCCTCCCGGAACAAGGCGCGTTCGGCGGTCGCTGCAGAGTGGTATAGACCAGTTGGGGTACGGCGCGTAACCCGCCTGGAAGACAGAGCACCAGTGATCGTCATCATTGGGGACCACCCAGACACCCGCCCGCGAAGCTGGGCCAAACGTGCGTTACGGTGACGAAACGGACCCAGGGTGGGCCGTCGCACGCATGTGAAGAACCAGGGAGAAGGCCATGGCCAGCAAGGCTGAGAAGATCGTCGCCGGGCTCGGCGGAATCGAGAACATCGACGAGATCGAAGGCTGCATTACCCGCCTCCGCACCGAGGTCCACGACCCGAGCAAGGTCGACGAAGCCGCGCTCAAGGCCGCCGGAGCCCACGGCGTCGTGAAGATGGGCACCGCGATCCAGGTCGTCATCGGCACCGACGCCGACCCCATCGCCGCCGACATCGAAGACATGATGTGACCGGCCGCCCAGCCCTTCGCTGAGCCGACCGCTCGGCACCGTACAGGCCCCGCCCGCCCGGACGGGGCCTGCACCGCACCCGAACGGACGCCACCCCGGCACCCGATAGGGTCGACGCCATGTCTCGTATCGACGGCCGCACCCCCGAACAGCTCCGCCCCGTCACCATCGAACGCGGATGGAGCAAGCACGCCGAAGGCTCCGTACTCATCTCCTTCGGCGACACCAAAGTCTTCTGCACCGCCTCCGTCACCGAAGGCGTCCCGCGCTGGCGCAAAGGCAGCGGCGAAGGCTGGGTCACCGCCGAATACTCCA
This sequence comes from Streptomyces atratus, assembly GCF_900119365.1. GTDB lineage: Bacteria > Actinomycetota > Actinomycetes > Streptomycetales > Streptomycetaceae > Streptomyces > Streptomyces atratus_B. Next base: position 502,837 of record NZ_FPJO01000002.1, on the reverse strand, counting down.
TGCTGCCCCGCTCCACCAACACCCGCGGCGACCGCGAATCCGTACGCGGCAAGATCGGCGGCCGCACCCACGAGATCAGCCGCCTCATCGGCCGCTCCCTACGCGCCGTCATCGACTACAAGGCCCTCGGCGAGAACACCATCGTCCTCGACTGCGACGTCCTCCAGGCCGACGGCGGCACCCGCACCGCCGCCATCACCGGCGCCTACGTCGCCCTCGCCGACGCCGTCACCTGGGCCCAGCACAAGAAGATCGTCAAGCACGGCCGCAAGCCCCTGACCGACACCGTCTCCGCGATCAGCGTCGGCATCGTCGACGGCACCCCCCTCCTCGACCTCTGCTACGAGGAGGACGTCCGCGCCGAGACCGACATGAACGTCGTCTGCACCGGCGACGGCCGCTTCGTCGAGGTCCAGGGCACCGCCGAGGCCACCCCCTTCGACCGCAAGGAACTGGGCGCCCTCCTCGACCTCGCCACGGCCGGCTGCGCCGACCTGACCGTCATCCAGCACGAGGCCCTCGCCCGCACCCTGGGCGAGTAAAGAAGCAACCAAGTACGCACCACAGCGCGTCGTTACGAACACGGGCGCACGGGTCGAACCGTGCGCCCGTCCGCATATCCGCATCCGGAGAGGAACCGCACCATGGCCAAGGCCACCCGCCACCGCCGCATCACCGTCGCGCTGACCCTGACCGCCCTCGCCCTCACCGCCGCGTCCGGCTGCGGCGCCGTCGACAAGGCACTGGACTGCGTCCGCACCGCCGACGCCATCGCCACCAGCGTCGACAACCTCCAGAAGGCCGTCTCCAACGCCACCAGTGACCCCACCCAGGCCTCCGAAGCCCTCGACGAGATCGAGAAGTCACTCGGCGAACTCGGCGACAAGACCGACAACGCCGACCTCGGCAAGGCCGTCGACAACCTCCAGGCCGGCGTCGGCAACGTCCGCGACTCCATCGACAAGGGCGACGCCACCCCCGACATCACCCCGGTCACCGACGCAGCCGCGGAGATCGGCAAGGTCTGCACCCCCTGACCACCCCCGATACTGGGTGACATGACCCGCCTCATCCTCGCCACCCGCAACGCCGGGAAGATCACCGAACTCCACGCGATCCTCGCCGACGCCGGCCTCACCCATGAGCTCGTCGGCGCGGACGCGTACCCCCACATCCCCGACGTCAAGGAAACCGGCGTCACCTTCGCCGAGAACGCCCTGCTCAAGGCCCACGCCCTCGCCAAGGCCACCGGCCACCCGGCCATCGCCGACGACTCCGGCCTCTGCGTGGACGTGCTCGGCGGCGCCCCCGGCATCTTCTCCGCCCGCTGGGCCGGCACCCACGGCGACGACAGGGCCAACCTGGACCTGCTCCTGGCCCAGCTCTCCGACATCGACGCGCCCCACCGCGGCGCCCACTTCGCCTGCGCGGCCGCCCTCGCCCTCCCCGACGGCACGGAACGCGTGGTCGAGGGCCGCCTGACGGGCACCCTGCGCCACACCCCGTCCGGCACCAACGGGTTCGGCTACGACCCGATCCTCCAGCCCGAGGGCGAAACCCGCACCTGCGCGGAACTGACCCCGGCGGAGAAGAACGCGATCAGCCACCGGGGCAGGGCGTTCCGGGCACTGGTGCCGGTGGTTCGGGGGTTGGTGGGGTGACGGCGTCTCCGTGAATGCAACGGGTCCGGCCCGCTGCGGAAGCGGGCCGGACCTGTCACCGGGGTGCGCGAGGAGGGACTCGAACCCTCACGCCGCTAGGGCACTGGTACCTAAAACCAGCCTGTCTCACCGATTCCAGCACTCGCGCGTCTCCGGCAGTCTACAAGGAGAGGCTGCGCAGACTCGAAGACTTATGCGGCGGCCGATTTGGTTCGGCGCCGGTTCCGGCACCATGTTCCTGTGAGGGCATGGCAGTTGGGGCAGAGGTAGCGAAGGTTGTCAGCCCGGTTGTCGAGCCGGTCGCCACTGATGTGGTCGATTTCCAGGACGAGGCGGTTCCCTCGCCACGTCTCACCGGTTCCGCACCTTGCGCATCTGCGAGGTACCTCGATGTCGTCGAGTGCTCTTCGCAAGAGGGCTGTGCTCGTTCGGGGCGCTCCTGATTCCAGGCGCTGAAGAATCTCGGCTGAGGATCTGCGGTACGGGGAGTGCGTGCCGCGACGCTGGCTTTGACCGGAGAAGTGAGCAGTCGACAGGCCGTATGCCTTGATGTCCCGTTTCAGTCGGGCACGAGCGCCGCCGTTGTCGGCCTGGCCGAGGGCCCTCAGGACGCCGGCCAGGCTGTGGGACGCGGTGACGGCAGCCGCCAGCTCGTGGCGCGGGGTGGAAGGCGTCCCGTACCTTCGTCCGCTGGTGAAGTGGGAAGTGTCGATGTCGAGACGGTCGATTCTTCTGCGCAGGTAGCCGTAGGGGCTCTCGCTTGGGGGTAGGCCCATGTATTCGAACATTTCCCGGATGCTGTGCGTTTGGGCGGCTGCTTCGGTGAGCAGTTCCTTCGGGTACGCGTGGCGCCCTTGACTCGGCAGAGCCTCCTCGGCGAAGTGGGACGTGTCGATGCCGTAGTGCTTGAGCCGGTCGCGTACGTAGCGGAGCGACCGGCTACCCAGCGGTGCATCGAGTCGGCGCAGGGTGTCGACGAGGCTGGTCGCCGTAGCCGCAGTTCGTTCGAGCAGGTCACGAGGGTATTTGTTCTGGTCGCTCATGCTGTCCTCCTGCGCTTGCGACCGCGATAGGTGTCGGTTGCCGCATGGCAGTTGGGGCAGAGGAGCCGGATGTTCTCTGGGCGGTTGTCCCACCAGTCGCCATTGATGTGGTCCACTTCGAGCCGGAGCGGTTGGCCCAGCCACTCTCCTTCGTTGCCACAGGCGGCGCAGGAATCCTTGACCCCATGGCGGATCAGTTCGCGACGCAGCCGTTCGCCCGGAATCCTGCCGTCCGAAGGGGAGCCGAGGACCAGCGGGTTCCCCAAGGCCCCTTTGGGCCTGTGCGGAGTTGTACGCAGGAAATGTGACGTATCGATGCGGAGCTTGGCTACGCGGCGGCCGATGTACGCCTGATTGCCGCCGACGGCGCTTACGCCCAACTTGCGCACTACCTCGGCCATGCTCTTGGAGCAGGCGACGAGTTCGCGCAGTGTCTCTTCGGTGTGGCGCACCCTTGTGTCTGCGAAGTGCGAGATATCCACCCCCGCCTCGGTCATCTTCCGGCGCAGATAGCTCCGGCTCCCCGGCGTCGGTGTTCCCCCGCACCAGCGGACCGCGTCGTTCGCGTTCGTGGTCTCCCGCGCCGCTTCCTCGAGTAACTCACGGGTGTATCGAGCCGCCATGTTCCCCTCCGCATCCGGCCGCGTGTTCGCGGCCTCGTACGGATCAACGAGCCATTTATCGGAGTGTCACGTCCGATATCCGACAAGATGTGGAATGGCCTGCACCGCTTCGGTCGGGGCTGAAGCGGTGCAGGCCATTCCGGGAGCTGGGCGGACCCCCGGTTTCAGATGCCGAGGTCTTTGATGATCTTGGCGACGTGGCCGGTGGCCTTGACGTTGTAGAGGGCGCGTTCGACCTTGCCCTCCTCGTCCACGACGATCGTGGAGCGGATGACGCCCGTCACCGTTTTGCCGTAGAGCTTCTTCTCGCCGAAGGCGCCGTATGCCTCAAGGGTCTCCTTGGACGGGTCGCCGACCAGGGTGACCTTGAGGTTCTCCTGCTCGCGGAACTTGGCGAGCTTCTCGGGCTTGTCGGGGGAGACGCCGATCACGTCGTATCCGGCGCCGGCGAGCAGCTCCAGGTTGTCGGTGAAGTCGCAGGCCTGCTTGGTGCAGCCGGGGGTGAGGGCGGCCGGGTAGAAGTAGATGATGACCTTGCGGCCCTTGTGGTCGGCGAGCGAGATCTCGTTGCCGTCGGCGTCGGGCAGGGTGAAGGCGGGGGCGGTGTCGCCGGGCTGGAGTCGCTCGCTCATGGTTCTCCTCGGGTGGCACGTGGGGTGTACGGGACCGAGCGTAATAGGGGTGCCGCCGGGTGCGCGGGCGGTCGAGCTGACAGACTGGCGATGAAGGTTTACCGGACGACGACCACGGAGGCGGCGCAGTGTCGGATGCCAGGACCCCTGCGCAGATCGAGGCGGACATCATCAGCAGGCGTGAGCAGCTTGCGGTGGTGCTCGATGAGATCGGGGTGCGGGTGCACCCGGATACGATCATGGGTGATGTGAAGGCCAAGGCTGTCGAGGCCGTGGACCGGACGGCCGGGCGGGCTTTCGTCGCGGTGAACCGGGCGGTGTCGGATGTGAAGGCGCAGTTCGTTTCCGAGGACGGGGCCCCGCGGCTGGAGCGGGTGATTCCGGCGGCGTTGCTCGCGGTGGGTGTCGTGGGTCTGGTCGTGGCGTCGAAGCGGCGTCGGAAGAGCTGATGTCGCGGCCTGTGCACCCCGGAGGGGCGTGTGGGCGCGGCGGGCAGGTAGGTTGCGGGGCGTGAGCGAGAACACCGACGACAAGCTGCCCATCCGCATGTTGCACGACCGTGTGCTGGTCCGGTCCGATACGCCCGAGGGCGAGCGGCGTTCCGGTGGCGGCATTCTGATTCCGGCGACGGCCGCGGTCGGCCGTCGGCTGGCCTGGGCCGTGGTGGTCGCGGTCGGCCAGAACGTGCGGACGGTGGAGCCGGGCGACCGGGTGCTGTACGACCCCGAGGACCGTGCGGAGGTCGAGGTGCGTGGTGTGGCGTATGTGCTGATGCGTGAGCGGGATCTGCACGCGGTGGCGGCGGACCGGTTCGAGGGGTCGGTGGATTCGACCGGGTTGTATCTGTAGCTCCTGTCCCGTTCTGCGGCAGTGCTGCCCGCGGCTGTGGGTGCTTGGCCTGGTGACCGGTGTCACCAGGCCTTTTGCATGTTCTTTGCTACGGTGGGGGCACCCGACGAGACGCGCCGTACCGGGCTTCGAAAAGACGACGCACCTGTGTTGTTCGCGTGTTCTGTCTCGTCGGAGGTGCCGTTGTGGCGTGGGTTCTGCTTGTTGTCGCCGGTCTGCTGGAAGTGGCTTGGTCGATCGGGATGAAGTACACCGAGGGGTTCACCCGGCTGTGGCCGAGTGTGTTCACGGGTCTCGGGATCGTGGCGAGCATGGTGATGCTGTCCCATGCGGCCAAGACGCTGCCGATCGGTACGGCGTACGGCGTGTGGGTCGGTATCGGTGCGGCCGGTGCGGCGGTGCTGGGGATGGTCGTGCTGAACGAGCCGGTGACCGCCGCCCGGATCTTTTTCGTCTGTCTGCTGCTGGTCGCCGTCGTGGGGCTGAAGGCGACCTCGGGTCACTGACGCGGGGCGGGGGTGCCCCGGGGGCCGGGGAGGAATCCGTAGCTGTCCCCGTCGGCGGTTTCGTCGCCGCGGGGGCCGCCGTTGTCACTGTCGTTGTCGCCGCCGGCGTTGTCCCCGCCGGCGTTCTGTGCGCCGCCGTTGGCGGTGGTGCTTTCGGTCGGGGTGCCGGTGTCCGTGCCGCCGGTGGCCGGTTCGCTGGATCCGGGGGTCGACGGCTCGCCGGGCGGGGTGGTTCCGGGGCTGTTCGGTGGGGTGCTGGAGGTGGTTTCGGAGGGTGTTCCCGTGTCCTGCGGGGTGGTTTCCTCGTCGGTGGGCGGGGCGGGTTCCTCGGCGCCGGGTTCGAGTTCGAGGTCGAAGTCCGTGGCCGTGGTGGAGCGCAGGGCGGCTTCGGTGTATTGGGCCCAGGTCTGGGCGGGTGCTCCGCCGCCGTTGATGCGGGCGAGTCCGAGTGCTCCGTACAGCGGTTTCTGTACGCCGGTCTCGGGGTCCTGGCCCATGACGGCGATGACGGTGGTGAGGTCGGGGGTGTAGCCGGCGAACCAGGCTGCCTTGTCCTCCTCGGCGGTGCCGGTCTTGCCTGCGGCGGGGCGCCCCGCGCCCTGGGCGGCGGTGCCGGAGCCGCTCTCGACGACGCTCCGGAGGATCGAGGTCGTGGTGTCGGCGGCCTGGCGGCTGACCGCCTGCTCGGTGTGGCCGGTGTCGGGGAGCGTGAGGTCCTCGCCGTCCTTGCTGATCCGCTCGACGAGGGTGTATGCGCCGTGCCGGCCGTGGTTGGCGAGGGTGGCGTACGCCTCGGTCATGTCCAGGACGCTGGCGGTGGAGACGCCGAGCGCGATGGACGGGGTTGCGGTGAGGTCGGGGGTGTTCTTGGGGAGGCCGAGGTCGATGGCGGTCTGTTTGACCTTGTCCGGGCCGACGTCCTCGGCCATCTGGGCGTAGACGGCGTTGACGGACTTGTCGGTGGCGATGGAGACGGTGATGGGCCCGTAGTTGATGTCGTCCTCGTTGGCGGGGGCGTATCCGGTGGGTCCGTGGGGGCCCTGGACCATGCGTTTGTTGGTGCCGTCGTAGATGGTGTTGGGGGTGATGCGCCGGCCGTCCTGGGTGGTGGAGCGGCCCGCGACGGCGGAGGTGAAGACGAAGGGCTTGAAGGTGGAGCCGACCTGGTAGTCGCGCCGGGTCGCGTTGTTCACGTACTGCTTGGTGTAGTCGATGCCGCCGTACATGGCGACGACGCGGCCGGTGTGGGGGTCGATGGAGGCGCCGCCGACGCGGACGTTGCGGTCGGCCGGGCGGTCGGGGCTGGTGTGGGACATGACGTTGTCGTCGACGGCCTTGACGAGCGCGTCCTGCTTCTTCTTTTCCAGGGTGGTGGTGATCCGGTAGCCGCCGGTGGCGAGGGTGTTCTCGTCGATGACGTCGTTGCCGGTGAGGTAGTCCTCGACGGCTTGGACGATGTAGCCGCGCTGTCCGGAGAGTCCGGTGGGCGGCTTGACCTTGCCGGGCATGGGGAACTTCGTCGCGGCGCGTTCGCCCGCGTCGAGCCACTTCTCCTTGACCATGCCGTCGAGTACGTAGTTCCAGCGTCCGAGGGCTGCGGCCTTGTTCTCGGGGTGGACGACGATGTCGTACGCGCTGGGGGCGTTGAGCAGGGAGGCGAGGTAGGCGCCCTCGGCGGTGGTGATGTCGCCGATGTCCTTGGAGTAGTAGGCCTGGGCGGCGGCCTGGATGCCGTAGGCGTTGCGGCCGAAGTAGCTGGTGTTGAGGTAGCCCTCGAGGATCTGGCTCTTGGACTCCTCGCGGTTGAGTTTGACCGCGATGAAGAATTCCTTGATCTTGCGGACGACGGTCTGTTCCTGGCCGAGGTAGTAGTTCTTGACGTACTGCTGGGTGATTGTCGAGCCGCCCTGTTTGCCCTTGCCGGTGAGGGTGTTCCAGGCCGCGCGGGTCATGGCCTTGAGGTCGACGGCCCGTTCGGAGTAGAAGTCGCGGTCCTCCGCGGCGAGGACGGCGTGCTGGACGGTGAGTGGCACCTGGGCCAGCTTGACGTTCTCCCGGTTGACCTCGCCGGAGCGGGCGAGGACGCTGCCGTCCTTGTAGAGGTAGACGTTGGACTGTGCGGTGGCGCTGGTGTTGGCGGCCGGGATGTCGACGAGTTCGTACCCGGCGATGAAGCCGCCGATCAGGAGCGCGGCGACGAAGAGGACGGCGCCGAGGACCATTCGCCAGGTGGGGACGGCGCGGCGCCATCCGGTGCGCTTGGGCTTCTTCGCCTTGCCGCTCCCGCTCCCGCTCCCGCTCCCGCTTCCGTCGCCGGGATTGCCGGACGCTCCGGCGCTGCCGTGGGCGGCCGGATCCCTGGGGGCCCAGCCCCGGGGTTCGTGTTCCCCGCTCGGCTGCTGTGGCTCGTCGCTCATTTCGGTGCAGACTCCTCGGCCGCGGTCAGTTCCCCCATAGTGCCCTTTTCTGTGGAACAAGCACCGGATCGACCCCGGATCGGCCCCGAAAAGCGGTCGCGGTGGCTGTTCCCGTTGGACTAGGGTCGTGCGCTTTGGTGTCCAAAGCCGTTGGGCACCGGGCGATGGGGGGTGTATGCGGTGCGGCTTTACGCGGTGGTGGCGGCGGGACAGTTCCGGCGCTACGCCACCTACCGGACCGCCACGGCGGCGGGGGTCTTCACCAACACTGTCTTCGGGTTCATCCTCGCGTACACCTATGTGGCGTTGTGGGACGAGCGGCCGCAGCTCGGTGGTTACGACATGTCGCAGGCGCTCAGCTACGTCTGGCTGGGGCAGGCGCTGCTGATGACCTGTTCCATGATGGGCGGCGGCTTCGAGGACGAGCTGATCGAGCGGATCCGCACCGGTGACATCGCGGTCGATCTCTACCGGCCCGCCGATCTCCAACTGTGGTGGCTCGCGGGCGATCTGGGTCGTGCCGCTTTCCATCTGCTGGGGCGTGGCATCGTGCCGATGCTGGTGGGCTCGCTCGTCTTCGATCTGGCGTTGCCCTCCTCGCCGGGGATCTGGGTGGCCTTCCTCGTGTCGGTGGCGCTCGGTGTCGTGGTCAGTTTCGCGATCCGTTATCTGGTGGCGCTCTCCGCGTTCTGGCTGCTGGACGGGGCGGGGATGGCGCAGATGGCGTGGCTGGCCGGGATGTTCTTCTCCGGGATGCTGCTTCCGCTGACGTTGTTCCCCGGGGTGCTGGGGGACGTCGCGCGGGGGCTGCCGTGGTCGTCGCTGCTCCAGGTGCCGGTCGATGTGTTTCTCGGTAAGTACCCGGGGTGGGAGCTGGTGCGGGCGTACGCCTTCCAGGGCGGCTGGGCGCTGGCGTTGCTGCTGGTGGGGCGGATGGTGCAGTCGGTGGCGACGCGGAGGGTGGTGGTCCAGGGTGGCTGATACGACCGGTGCGGTGGAGGTGGCCGGGGCGGCGGACGTGCCCGGCGGCCGGCTCGCCGACTGGCCCGAGGAGGTGTTCGCCCGACGGCCGCGGTTCGTCGAGGGGGTCAGGGCGTACGGGCTGATCGCGATGATGTGGCTGCGTTCGACGATGGCGTACCGTGCCTCGTTCGCTCTGACGGCGTTCGGGAACTTCGCGGCGACCGCCTTCGACTTCGTCGCGATTCTGCTGATGTTCTCGCATGTGGACCGGCTGGGCGGCTACACGCTGCCCGAGATCGCGCTGTTGTACGGGGTGTCGGGCACGGCGTTCGGTTTCGCCGATCTGTTGCTGGGTTCGATGGACCGGTTGGGCCGGCGGGTGCGCGACGGCACGCTGGACACGTTGCTGGTGCGGCCGGTCCCGGTGCTCGCCCAGGTGGCGGCGGACCGGTTCGCGCTGCGCAGGCTGGGGCGGGTGCTTCAGGGGGCGCTGGTGCTGGGGTACGCGCTGGTGGCGCTGGACATCGCGTGGTCGCCGCTGAAGGTGGCGATGGTGCCGCTGATGCTGCTGAGCGGGGCGGCGATCTTCGGGGCGCTGTTCGTGGCCGGGGCGGCGTTCCAGTTCGTCGCGCAGGATGCGGCCCAGGTGCAGAACGCCTTCACGTACGGCGGGAACACACTGCTCCAGTACCCGCCGTCGGTCTTCGCGAAGGATCTGGTGCGTGGGGTGACGTTCGTGGTGCCGCTGGCCTTCGTGAACTGGCTGCCCGCGCTGTATGTGCTGGGTCGGGAGTATCCGTTGGGTCTGCCGGACTGGGTGGCGTTCCTGCCGCCGTTGGTGGCGGGCCTGTTCTGGCTGCCGGCCGGTCTGGCCTGGCGCGCGGGTCTGCGCGCGTACCGCAGTACAGGAAGTTGATCCAAGACAACGAATGAGGCAGGGGGCCGGACATGGACGCGGAAACCACCACCGGATTCATCGAGCTGGACGATGTGGAGAAGGTCTTCGACGTGCGTCGCAAGACCGGTTTCATGCGTGGTGAGCGCCACCGGGTGCGGGCGGTCGACTCGATCAGCTTCCGTGTCGCGCGTGGCGAGATGGTGGGTTACATCGGCCCGAACGGCGCGGGGAAGTCGACGACGATCAAGATGCTGACGGGCATCCTCACCCCGAGCGGCGGCCGGCTGCGGGTGGCGGGCATCGATCCTTCCCGGGAGCGTACGAGGCTGGCGCACCGGATCGGTGTGGTGTTCGGTCAGCGCACCACGCTCTGGTGGGACCTGCCGTTGCGTGATTCGTACCGTCTGATGCACCGGATGTACCGGATTCCTGATGCGCGTTACCGGGAGAATCTGGACCGTTGTGTCGAACTCCTCGATCTGGGGGAGTTGTTGGACGTGCCCGTGCGTCAGTTGTCGTTGGGGCAGCGGATGCGTGGTGACATCGCCGCGGCGCTGCTGCACGATCCCGAGGTGCTGTATCTGGACGAGCCGACGATCGGGCTGGATGTCGTCTCCAAGTCCAGGGTGCGTGGTTTCCTGCGCGACCTGAACGCCGAACGCGGTACGACGGTGCTGCTCACGACCCATGATCTGACGGACATCGAGCAGCTCTGCAAGCGTGTGATGGTGATCGACCACGGCCGGTTGATGTATGACGGTGCCCTGGCCGGTCTGCATGAGGTGGGCGAGAGCGAGCGGACGCTGGTGGTCGATCTGGAGCGTCAACTGCCGCCGATCCGGCTGGAGTCGGCGCCTTCGGTCCGTACGGTGAAGGTGGAGGGGCCGCGGCAGTGGCTGGCCTTCCCGGCTTCGGAGTCGGCTGCTCCGCTGGTTGCGCGGATCGCCGCGGACTATCCGTTGGTCGATCTGTCGGTGCGGGAGCCGGACATCGAGGCCGTGATCGCGAAGATGTATGAGTCGGCCACCGGCATGTAGGGCTGTGACGTCCGCGTGGACGTTCGAGGTCGAGGTCCGGGGCACCGCCCGTCGGCGTTGCCTGTCAGAGCTGGTCGGACCTGGGCTGTTCGGGCGTCAGTTCCGTCAGGTCCACCAGTGAGCCCAGGAGCCGGTAGCCCGTGTCGTTGAGGTGGAGGTGGTCGCCGCTGTCCCAGGCCGGGCGGAGCCGGGTCGGGCGGTGTGGGTCACGGGCCGCCGCGTCGAAGTCGATGACGTGGTCGAAGATCCCGCCCGCCCGGATCAGCGCGTTGACCTGTTCCCGTACGCCGTCGCGCGCGGGTGTCCAGGTGCGGTATCCCTCGTACGGCATCAGCGTCGCCCCGGTGACCCGCAGCCCGCGTGCGTGGGCGCGCTGGGTCAGGGACCGCAGGGCGTTCGCGATGCGTTGCGGGTCGGTCTCCTGGGGGGACCGCTGCACGTCGTTGATGCCGAGCGCGACGACGACGGTCTTCACTCCGGCGATGTCCAGTACGTCGCGCTCGAAGCGGGCGCTCGCCCGTACGCCGCTTCCGTCGCGCAGGAGCCGGTTGCCCGCGATGCCCGCGTTGGTCACCCCGTACCGGCCGTCCAGCCGGTCGGCGAGCACATCGGGCCAGCGGCTGTTCGTGTCGAGGGTGGAGCCGGTGCCGGCGGTGAGCGAGTCGCCGATCACGGCGATCGTTCCGGCGGCGGCCCGGGTGTGTACGTCGACGGCGGTGAGGTAGCGCCAGTCCTCGGTCCGCCGGGTGCCCCATGCGGTGTCCACGTACGAGGTCTGGTGGCTGCGTCCGTGGAGGGTGACGGGCCCCTCGGTGGTGGGGGTGCGCAGGGTGACCACCAGATCGGAGTCGGCGGCGACCCGGACGGCGACGGGGTCGCTGACGACCTGCCCGCCGGCCGCGACGGTCACGCTGCCGGCGCCCTGGAAGGTCACGGGGCGGCTGCTCACGGTGGCGCGGTCCACGACCAGCGGACGGGTGCCGAAGGCGTTGGAGAGGGTGATGCGGGCCGCGTCGCCGCCGATGCTGGTGTGCACGACGTTACGGATGGTGCGCCGGTGCAGGGTGCTGCCGTTGTAGGAGTCGGCCACCCCGGCGACGGGTGCGGCTGCCCAGGTGGCGGCCCAGAGGCCGGTGGAGTGGGCGGGGGCGGCGGGTGTGCGGGCCACGGAGCGCGGGTCGGGTGCGGTGATCGGCTCCGGCCGGTTGCCGGAGCCGGAGAACAGCAGGGAGCCTGCGAAGGCGACGGCGGCGGCGAGTGCGGCGGTGCCCGCCACGAGGGCGATGAGCAGGGCGTACCCCTGGCGCCTGGGCATGGGCGGTGTTTCTCCTCGTGATCAATTGGACTGATCCCATGATGGGGCAGGGCATCGGGAACTCGACGTGCGGCCCGGGAGTAGGTCAGGTAGGGACAATGCGTACGGGACACCGGGGGCGAGGCGTACGCGGACGGGTGGAGCGGATGGAACGGATCGATCGGACCGGCCCCGGGGAGCCGGGGGCGCGGCAGCAGGAGCGTGCCGGGGAGCGGGTGGCGGGTGCGGCCCGTCCTGTGCCCGGTGGCCGGGCTGCTTCGCTCGCCTCGTTCGCGTACACCGCGGCGGACGAGGAGAAGCGGCGCGGGGTGCGCCGGATGAAGACCACGGCCACGGGCCTCCTCCTGCTGGTCGCGCTGGTGTACGTGCTCGCCACCTGGGCGAAGAACGCGGGTGTGGGTGGCTGGCCGGGCTTCGTCGCCGCGGCCGCCGAGGCGGGGATGGTGGGTGCGCTGGCCGACTGGTTCGCCGTCACGGCGCTGTTCAAGCGTCCGCTCGGCCTGCCGATCCCGCACACCGCCATCATCCCTACCAAGAAGGACCAGCTCGGGGCCTCCCTGGGTTCCTTCGTCGGCGAGAATTTTCTCTCCGGCGACGTCGTGCGGGGCCGGATCCACGCGCTCGGTGTCGGTGGCCGCCTCGGCGCCTGGCTGGCCGAGCCGGAGCACGCGGACCGGGTCACCGCCGAGCTGTCGACGGCGTTGCGCGGTGCGCTGAGGGTGCTGCGGGATTCCGATGTGCAGGCTGTGGTGGGCGAGGCGATCACCCGGCGGGCCAACGCGGCGGAGATCGGGCCGGGTCTCGGCAAGATGCTGGAGAAGATCGTCGCCGACGGCGGCCACCGCAAGGTGGTGGACCTGATCTGCGCACGCGCCCATGACTGGCTGGTGCTGCACGGTGATTCGGTGATGGACGCGGTGCAGGGCGGGGCTCCGGGCTGGACCCCGAGGTTCGTCGACAAGCGGGTGGGGGAGCGGGTCTACAAGGAGCTGCTGCGCTTCGTCACGGAGATGCGGGACATGCCGGGGCACCCGGCGCGCGCCTCGATCGACACCTTCCTGACGGACTTCGCGGCCGATCTCCAGACGGACTCGGACACCCGGGCCCGGGTGGAGCGGCTGAAGTCGGAGATCCTGGGGCGTGGCGAGGTCCAGGATGTCATCGCCTCGGCCTGGGCGTCCGTACGCACGATGATCATCGCGGCGGCGGAGGACGAGCAGAGCGAGCTGCGGCTGCGGGCGCGGGCCTCGCTGATGGCGCTGGGGGCGCGGCTGGCGACCGACAGCCGGCTCCAGGCGAAGCTGGACGGCTGGCTGGAGGACGCGGCGGTCTATGTCGTCACGACGTACCGCGCGGAGATCACCTCGCTGATCAGCGACACGGTCGCCGGCTGGGACGCGGATCAGACGTCGAGGAAGATCGAGGCGCACATCGGCCGCGACCTGCAGTTCATCCGGATCAACGGCACGGTGGTGGGTGCGCTGGCGGGGCTGCTGATCTACACGGTGTCGTGGGTGCTGGGGGCGTAGCGCGGCACAGCACGGTAAGGGGCGGGGGCTTTTCGGAGCCCCCGCCCCTTACCCGTGCTTTTGTCCGTGCGGCTCAGGTGGCCCGGCGGGTGACCGCCCACGACGCTGCGGCCACGCTGCCCGCCGCGGTGAAGACGGCGGGCCAGGCGCCGACCTTCTTGGCCAGTGGGTGCGAACCGGCGAACGCGGCGAGATACGCCGCGGTCAGCCCGGCGGCGGCGCGCGGCCCGGCCTGCCGGTTCCACTCGTACGCGGCGACGGTGCCCGCGGCGGCGAGGGCGACCCCGCCCAGCTGCCGCTTCCTGGTCCACCGCGCCACGGCGTACCCGCCGACCAGCCCGCTCGCCGCCACCGCCGCTGCCGGAACCTTCGCCATCGCAGCCACCTTCGCCTTCTCGTCCGTGTCGTCCGGGCCGTGAGGGCCCGGGTCTTCGAGGCTAACGCGGTGCCCGGGATTCCGGTCGCCGAGGGGGTGCACGCGCGTTTACCCTGAGGGGTGAACGCGCGTGCACCCCTGTGTCGCTTTGCCCCTGCGCCCCTGCACCTCTGTGTCGCTTCGCCCTGCACCCCGCACCACGCCCTGCCGCCGAGCACCGTACGGAGAGCCATGCCCGCGGACATACCCGCCCCGGCCACCGCCACCACCGAGGCCCCGCACCCCCGCTTCGCGGTCGGCGTGCTGGCGTTCTGCGGTGTCGTGGTCGCGGTGATGCAGACGATCGTCGTCCCGCTGCTCCCGCACATCCCGGCCCTGACCGGCGCGACCCCGGCCGCCGCGAGCTGGCTGGTCACCGTCACCCTGCTCACCGGCGCCGTCTTCACGCCCGTCCTGGGCCGGGCCGGCGACATGTACGGCAAGCGGCGGGTGCTCGTCGCCTCGCTCATGGTGCTGGTGCTGGGTTCGGTCCTGTGCGCGGTCAGCTCCCACATCGGGGTGCTGATCACCGGCCGCGCCCTGCAGGGTGCCGCCCTCGCCGTCCTGCCGCTGGGCATCAGCATCCTGCGCGACGAACTCCCGCCCGAGCGGGTGCTGTCCGCCGTCGCGCTGATGAGCTCGACGCTCGGCATCGGCGCGGCGGTCGGGCTGCCGGTCGCGGCCCTCGTCGTCGAGAACTTCGACTGGCACACGATGTTCTGGGTCTCGGGCGCGATCGGCGTCATCGACATCGTGCTGGTGCTGCGGTGCGTACCGGAATCGCCGGTGCGCACCCGTGGCCGCTTCGATGCCCTCGGCGCGCTCGGACTGTCCGGGGCCCTGGTCTGCCTGCTGCTCGCGGTCACCCAGGGCGCCGACTGGGGCTGGACCTCGGCGCGGACGACCGGCCTGCTGGTGGCGGCCGTCGTCGTGGCGCTGTTCTGGGGCGCGTACGAGCTCCGGGTGGCGTCGCCCATGGTCGACCTGCGGGTCTCGGCCCGCCCGGCGGTCCTGCTCACCAACGTCGCCGCCCTGCTGATCGGCTTCGCCTTCTACGCGAACTCCCTGGTCACCGCGCAGATGGTGCAGGAGCCGAAGGAGACGGGGTACGGGCTCGGCGCCTCGCTCGTCGTCAGCGGCCTCTGTCTGCTGCCGGGCGGCGTGATGATGGTGGCGCTCTCACCGGTCTCGGCACGGATCTCCGCGAAGTACGGCCCGAAGGTCAGCCTGGCGCTGGCGGCCGGGGTGATCGGCACCGGTTACGTGGTGCGGTACTTCACCAGCCACAACCTCTGGCTGATCATCGCCGGCGCGACGGTCGTCGCCTCGGGCACGGCCATCGCGTACTCGGCACTCCCGGCGCTGGTCATGCGCGGTGTCCCGGTGAGCGAGACGGGCGCGGCCAACGGCCTCAACACGCTGATGCGGTCGATCGGACAGGCCTTCTGCAGCGCGACGGTGGCCGCCGTCCTCGCCAACATCACCTTCCGGGTGGGCGGCAGAACGGCCCCGACGCTCCACGCGTACCAGCTGGTCTTCCTGATCGCGGCGGGTGCGGCGCTCGCGGCGCTGCTGGTCACCCTGTTCCTGCCGGGCGGCCGGGCACCCGCGACGGGTACGGTCGAAGAGCACCATGACGTTCCCGCCGACCGGAAGGACGGGGTGGGGACGATGCCGATCCAGGAGGGCGCATGACCAGTGGCCAGGCCACCGTACCGGCTCCGGCCCGGCCCGCCGCCGACCCGGGCACCGGCCGGGACGCGATCCTGCGCGCGGCCCGCCGGGCGTTCACCCAGCGCCCGTATGCCGAGGTCACCATCAGGGGGATCGCGGCCGACGCCGGCGTGAGCCCGTCCCTGGTGGTCAAGCACTTCGGCCGCAAGGAAGAACTCTTCAACACCGTCGCCGACTTCGGGCCCGCCGCCGCGGAACTCTTCGACGCCCCGCTCGGCGTGCTGGGCCGTCACATGGTGGTGACGCTGGTGAACCGCCGCCGCGAACTGCAGTCCGACCCGTTGCTGCGCGTCGTCTTCTCGCTCGGCAACCGCGACGAGCGCTCCCTGCTGCGCGACCGCTTCCAGGAGCAGGTCACCGACGCCCTGACCGCCCGCCTCCCCGGCCGCGAACGCGCCCTGCGCGCCGAACTGATCGCCGGCCACCTCCTCGGCCTCGGCGCCACCCTCAGCCTCCACCGCGAAGGTGCCGGCGCGGACGCCACCCCCGAACACATCGCGGACCTGTACGCGCCCGCGCTGCAGTCCCTGATCGACCGCCCCTGACCGGCAGTCCCTGACCGGCACCCGCGACCGCGTCAACACCTGGATGCAGGGCCACCCGGAGGACTACCGCTGACCCGCGGGCACCGTCACGGGTGGTAGAGCGCCCGGCACCGGACGGGGTCGACCGGCTCGCCCTCCCGCACCGGCAGGAAGTACTCCACCTGCCACTCCTGCGTACGGCCGGCCTGGCGACCGGTCGTCGTCACCCACGGCGGATAGACGCGGAAGGCACGCTTCCCGCCGACACCGTTGTGCGACACGATGTCCCGCTCGCAGAGCACGTCACGCGGGAACACGAACTGCCCGAAGCCGCCGGCGTCGCGGGTGCTGATGACGAAGAGGTCGACCGGGTCCCCGGAGTCGTAGGGCCGGATCGGCCCGTCCACGGACCGCTTCCACACCGTCACGAACTGGCCGGCCTTCGTCGGCGTGGTCCGTGCCACCCGGAACCTGACCGCGGAGCCGTCCACGGTGAACGAGTGTGCCCCGTACTCGGCGCTCTCCGCCTCGGGCACCGGCCGCGTGCACACGAGCCCGCTCGGTTCGTAGACCAGCGTCCTCGCCGCGAGGAGGTCGGGATGGAGGGGCTCAGAAGGTGTGGTCATTTCGCCCATTCTGTCAGCGGCTGCCCCGTCGTCGCGCCGTTCCCGTATACGACACCACCCCGGTACGAGGGCGGGGCGGCTCGTACCGGGGTGGGGGTCGCGGGGTGCGGCGGATCAGCTGAAGACGACCGAGCGCAGCTTCAGCCGCTCGGAGGCGTGGCCGCCGTTGGGCCGGAGGGTGAAGTAGTCGCCCTCGCAGTCGGGGCCGGTGAAGACCGTCGCGCTGGAGTAGGTGAAGTTCCAGGGGGTGTGGGCGGGGTTGGACGAAGAGGGGTCGGCCACCTCGGGCAGGGTGATGCACATCTGGCTCGGCGGGTCGACGAGGAAGCCGAACTGCGGCGATCCGCCGTGGCCGGTGTAGGTGTACCTGAAGTCTCCGGTGGCCGCGCCGGCCGAGGTCGGCACGGCGACAATGAGCGCGAGCGCGCCGAAGGCGGCAGCAACGGTGGAGCGAAGACGCATGGGGGGAACTCCTTGCACGGGATCGGAAACGCCCCAAGTCTGCGCTGCTGACCTGCGGTTACTGCCGAATGCGGGGTTCCGTCACCCGGACGGGAACTGCCGAAACGGTTCTGCCGACGGCCAAGTGGGTCATGGGCAGGTTTCACCGCGTTGACCACACCATCGCACCGGTCCGCTGCCAGGTTCTAGACCGACCGGCAATTGGGGGGTGGGTGAAGGAGCGGGGCTGGGTGCGTGCAGCTGCAAGGCGGAGGACTGAGGCAACGCAATGGGGTCTCCCCTGCTCGAGCGAAGCCGAGAGCTTGGGGAAGTTGTTGATTGACGACAACGCGGCAGATGTGCGTGCCCAGCCCCGCGACGCCGCCCCCCTATTGCCGGTCGGTCTTAGTGTGGCCCGGTGAAGACACAGATGATCGTGCTGAACGGTGGTTCCAGCTCGGGGAAGTCCGGGATCGCCCGGTGCCTTCAGGCGGTGTTGCCGGATCCGTGGCTGACCTTCGGCGTCGACACACTGGTCGAGGCGATGCCCGCGTCCATGCGCGAGTCGGACGCGGGCATCGAGTTCGCTCCGGACGGCGAAGTGGTCGTCGGCCCCGAGTTCCGTACGTTGGAGACGGCATGGATCGAGGGGGTCGTCGCGATGGCCCGCGCGGGAGCCGGGGTCATCGTCGACGAGGTGTTCCTCGGCGGCGCGGCCTCCCAGCAGCGGTGGCAGAAGGCGCTCGGCGGGATCCGGGTGCTGTGGGTGGGCGTCCGGTGCGAGAGCGCCGTCGCCGCCGTCCGCGAGATCGCGCGGGGCGACCGCGTCCCGGGCATGGCGGCCGCACAGGCGGACCTGGTCCATCAGGGCGTGACGTACGACATCGAGGTGGACACGACGCGGAGCGGGTCCATGGAGTGCGCGCGGGTCATCGCAGCCCACCTCGGCTGACCGGGCGCGCCCCACCGACGTACGCCCCCGCCGCCTCACGGACGGACACTCCCGCCACCCCGCTGATCGTTTCCGGCCACAGCGCTACGCACGCAGCACATCGCAGCACATCACAGCACCGCGTCGCACCGCGCGGCACAGCACTACGCGTCGCCGAGCTCCAGCTCACCGACGACCTGGTCCCCGCTCGTCTCCCCGGTGAGCCGGAACCCGAGCTTGAAGTAGAACTGCTCGGGCCCGTGTTCACCGGGGACCCAGCTCACGGTCGCACGCGTCTGCCCCCGCCGCCGGATCTCCTCGCACACCGCCTCCACCGCGAAGCGCCCGTATCCTCGTGCCTGTTGATCGGCGGCGATGTTCAGCCGCCAGAGCCCGGAGCGCAGCCGGACGTCGTTCGGGTCGTCCGGGTGGAACCGGACGTCGAAGAAGGCCATGACGAAGCCGACGAGCTGCTCGCCGTCGAAGATCAGCCGGGGCCAGGCGATGTCGGGGGTCACGTAGGCCTGGGCCAGCGACCAGGCGACCGGCTTCACGAGCCCGTCCTGGTCGGGTCGTACTTTCAGTTGGCAGGCAGCCTCGACATTGTCCGACGTGACCTTTTCCAGCCGCAGTGTTGAAGACATGCGGGCAACCTACAGACGGACGCCCTGCCGCAACGAACGAATACCCGGTGCCGCCGAGGCGGCGGCACCGGGTATCCGATGAACTCCCTTTATTTGAAAGGTCAGTTCGCGGGGGCCTGGTAGAGGCCCCGGCCGGCGCGGTGGGCCCGGGAGGTGGCGACGAGCCGGTCGAGGGTGCTGCGGACGGTGTTGATGCCGTTGGGGGTGAGCTCGCGCCCCAGGGCCTTCGTCACGTCGCGGGCGCGGACGGGGGTGTCGCCGGACGCGGCGAGCACCTTCATGGTCAGCTCGGTGAGGCTGCCGCTGTCGTCGACGGCCGGTGCGGCGGCCGCGGAGGTCGCGGCCTTCTTCGGCGCCTTGGCCTTCGCGGGCTTGGCGGCCTTGGTCGTCGCCCTGGCCGTCCTGGTCGCCTTCGCCGGTACGGCGGACTTGGCCGTCGCCTTGGCGTCCTTGGCGTCCTTGGCGTCCTTGGCGTCCTTGGCCTCCTCGGCGGGCTCGGCGGCGACGGCCTTCTTGGCCTGGCCGCGCTGGGCCCTCGGCTTGGCGGCGGCCTGCTTGCGGCCCTTGGGCGCGGCGGGCGCCTTGCGGGCGGCACGGCGCGCGGGGGTGGCCGCGGCCTGCTCCTGCGGGGCTTTTGCCTGGACGGCGGATTCGTGGGAGTCGACGGAGTCGATGGAATCCTGCGCCTGCTGCGGAATCCTGGCAGCGGGAGCGCTCGCCGCGTCGGCCTTGGCGTCCTCCGTCTCACCCGGCTCCGCCGCCTTCGGCTCCGCCGCCTTCGGCTCCGCCACCGCGCTCGCGGAGGGAGCAGGGGCGGGGGTGGGGACGCCCGACAGCGCACGCAGCGCTGTCAGCGCGGTCCGCACCGACTCCAGGCGCTCGGTGACAGTCGCGAGCTCCTTCTCCAGGGTCTGCTGGTGCTGCTCAAGGATCGGAAGTTCCTCCTCCAGCAAGGTAGTTGTGGCATCGATGGTGACCAGTGTGTTGGTCTCGGAGGTCATGTTGTCGCCCTTCTGTCCCGGCCGACCGTTGGTGACCGATGTATCGCAGGGTAAGGGGTGTTGTGTTGTGGCCGGAAATCGTCCGTCCACTACGGCGTTCCGCGAAGCACCGTCAGCACCGGCCGCCAGTCTCCTGAACGACGCCACGGCGTGCCCCGGAGTTGGTCCGGGAGACACTCGTTTGGCCGTACCGGGTCATCGGTGAGGCGTCCGGCGCGCAGCGACGCCGACGGATACGAGTCCGTTCAGCCCACTCCGTCCGCTGCGCTTTCCCCCTTCCCGCCGCGTGCGGCCGCTTCCGCCATGTGCGCCGTCGTCGGGCATCCGTCGGGGATCACCGCCGCTGGGCCGAGGACCGGTCCGGTACTCCCTGCGCCTGCGGTCCGACCGACGCGGAAAGCCGGGCCTTGCAGGTGCACCGCCCCTCGCCCCCGCGGGTCTTGTCAGACCCCCACCTCCCCGGGCGCCTGCCCGCTCGGGCCGGGCGACACGGCCTGCCGCACCCCGCCTCGATCCCGCCCCCGCTCCGGACTCAGCCGCAACGCCATCACCATCAGAGCGGCGACCGAGAACCCGACTCCGGCCCAGGCGAGTTGGCGGGCTCCGTACTCAGCCATGACCCAGCCGCCGACGGCGGTGCCGACGGTGATGCCGAGGTTGGAGAACGAGATGAAGAGGCTGTTCCCGAACTCGGGTGCATCGCTCGCGTCCCGCCCCAGCCAGCTCTGGCTCACGATGAGTCCGCCCGAGTGCACGGCACCCCAGACCAGGACCGCCGGAACCATCGGTGCGAACAACGGGCCGACGGCGTACAGAAGGACGTAGACCAGCAGACACAGCACCGGATACGCGACCACCGTGCCGACGAGGTTGCGCCGCAACAGGCTGCCGAAGGCGAAGTTCCCGAGGATCATCACGATGCCGAACGCCATCAGCATGGCGCTGACCCACGTACCGTCCATGTGCGTGACCTGCCCCAGGTACTCGGCGGAGTAGCCGTAGACCGAGAACATGGCCGCGAAGACGAGGACGACGGAGGTGATGGTCAGCCACATGCGGGGCCGCTTGAGAATGCTCAACTGGGCACCGTACGAAGACCGTTGGGAATCCGGAACCGGCATCGACGGGACGAACCACAGAATGCCGAGGAACGCGATCAGATTGACGAGTGCGCCGAACCAGAAGGCCGAAGCGAGCGACAGATGTCCGGCGAGGTACGAGGTCAACGGCACGCCGAGCGCGAAGCCGACGGTGACCCCGGCGAACACGGTCGTCGTGGCCCGGGTCGCGTCCTTCGCGGGTACCAACCGCGCGGCGGTGGCGAGCGCGACCGCGAAGAACACGGGATGGAAGAGGGCGGGAACGACGCGGAAGGCGAGCATCACCTCGTACTGCGTGGTGAGTGCGTAGACAGCGTTGGAGAGCGCGAACACCGCGATCGCGGCGGCGAGCACCTTCTTGCGGTCGATACCGGACGCAAGCAGCGTTGTGAACGGCCCGGACACTGCGATGACCAGGGCGAACACCCCCACGAGCCAGCCGGCGGCGGACGGTGTGACACCGAGTTCGGCCGAGACCCGGGGCAGCACGCCGACCATCCCCATCTCGGTGGTGATGATCCCGAACACGCCCAGGGCGAGCACCAGAACGGTGAGGGAGGTCTTTCTCATCGGAACGGCCGTTACCTTTCGTTAAATCTAGAAAAGTAGATGTATTGAAGTGGGTGTCGAGGGCGCGCGTGAGGGGTCGGGGCCGGAGCCGGTCTACAGCTCGTCGCGGACGTGCGCGGCGAACTCCGCGATCGCCGGCTCGTTGCGCCGGTAGTACGTCCACTTGCCGATGCGCTCCGAGGTGAGCAGCCCCGCGTCCTTCAGGGTCTGCAGGTAGCCGGACACCACCGACTGCGCCAGCCCGGACCGCTTCTGGATGTCGCCGACGCACACGCCGATGTGGAAGCCGAGCCCCTGCTGCTGGTAGGAGTCCTCGTCGAAATGCTTCTCGGGCTCCCTCAGCCACTGCATGAACTGCAGGCGCGCGGGATTGGCGAGCGCCTTGTGCACGGCCAGCGGGTCCATCGCTCCACCCCTCCGGATCTCTCTGAAACTCTCTCTGTGGTACGCATCTAGCTTTCGCGATATGTAGTGCCGAGTCAAATCGTGCCGAGGCCGGTGCAGTGTGCGACCGTCGCATCGTCCGCCGCCACCGCGTGACGTGCCTCCGCCTGCCGCACGCGATGGACGATCTCGGCGGGGCCGCTCGATGCCAGGAGGGCCATGGCCCCTGGCCAGTCGACGAGCCGGAACCGGTCCACGATGCGGCTGGCCCCGTTGCTGAGCAGGGCGGCACCGGTCAGCCCGGAGACCGGACAGCTCGGAGCCGTCGCCGAGGGGAGCGACGAGTACCGCCGAATCCTGCGGGACCTGCGCGCCCACCGGAACCGGCCGGGCGGGTTCTGGGTGGCCAAGGACGACCCGCGGGCGGCGGACGAGGCGATCACCGGAACCGCTCGCGATGACAGGCGCTGTCTACGCCGACCGGGCAGGGGCGGGATCGCCGGTCCGGTTCGGTACCTGGCCGACGGCTCGCTGAAGGCGCAGTTGGCCGATCTCTGCGACATTCTTCATCAGTTCGGCGTTGACCCAGGCAATCATGTGGGCGACGGTGTGCCGAGGATCGTCCGGCCACGGGAACGGGCCGGTGGTGGCCAGACCGGCAGGGGTGAGCTGGTCCAGCGCCTCCAGCCAGTCCTCACGCAGGCCGCGCAACCACTCGACGGTCGGCTCCCCCGCGCCGGGCCAGGCGATGTCCTCCCGCTCTCGGGGCGTTCTCCCGTAGGCGTGATCCACGGCCACGCTCCACCACCAGCCGATGTGCCAGCTCAGCCAGCCGATGGTCGGCACAGGAACAGGATCGGGCTCGGTCTCCGCCCAGTCCACTGTCCATGTCCCGTCGTCGGCCCGGTGCACCGTCCAGCAATCCGCAGCGGGTTCCCACAGGAAGTCCTCGGGGACGAGCCGCTCCAGGTGGTACTCGAACAGCGACCATGTCAGGTCGAACTGCCAGCGCAGCAGGTCAAGTGCGCGGGCAGAACCATTGTGGGAGTCAGTCACCGTACGACTCTCGCACGGGGCGGGTCCGGTGAGAAGCGAATACCCGGCGAGCGGGCCCGCCCCGCTGTCCGGCGGAGCCGAGGAATTTCGCACCGGCCGGGGATTCGTCGCATCCTCGAAAGGTCGGCCCGTTTGCACCCCGCGACGCCGCCTCCGACCAGCAGGAGGTGCCCGTCGGCCACAAGCAGGCAGGCGGGGACCGGGTGGCTGGTCAGCGCCGAACGAGCAGGCCAGAGCTATGCGGCGTCCCCGAGGGATGCACTCCATCCGCCACGGGAGAAGTGACACACCCCGTCCGGTGTGATGCGGACCTGCGCGCCGAGCAGGGGCAATGAGCCCTCCACGTTGAGGCGGTTGCGGATGCGTTCCAAGGCGGTCCACAGCTTCTGGGGCCCGCCCTGGCGCACTTCTGGCGGGTCTGCCCACTCGGCGGATGCGCGTGCCCATGACCCGTCGGGATGGACGAGGCAGGTCGTTCGGCTCTGGTCGTCGAGTTCTCCGTAGGCGAGTTCCACGCCGGGCACGGTGAGTTCCAGCATGGAGCGCAGTTCCCATGCATTCGCCACGTCCACCACGGGATAGCGGCCCGTACTGACCTCTTCCCCGTCCGCACTCCGCGCGAAGGCGAACAGCTCGGTGAGTTCGGGCGGGTAGTCGTCCCCGGGGCGAGTGACCATGAAACCGGCCATGTCTCGTTCCACTCGCCCGACCACGTCACCGTTGGCATGCTTCCATCCGGTGACGATCAGGCATGTTCGTCCGAGCGTCGTCGCGATGCGTCCACCGGGTGCCAGCGCTCCGAGAATCGGCCTCAGCCCCGCACCGGCGGGCAGGCCGACCGTGGACACGATCCGCTTGTACGTGCCAGGTACATGCTCCGTCGCGTCGGCAGTGACGAAGTGGGGGAAGATCCCGAGCCGGGCCAGTCGTTCACCGGCCGCACGGGTCAGGTGGGAGTCCACATCCAAGCTGGTCACATGCTGGTCCCCGATGCGCCGGGCCGCATAGGCGGTGAGTCCGCCGCTTCCGGTCCCCAAGTCCAGGACCGAAAGCCCGTCCCCGAGCCGCCCATGGCGGAGCATGCGCACCACGAGACCGGGCATCGTTGCCGATGATGTGGGTCGGCCGTGTGCCCGGTCCTCGATCCGGGCATGGTCGGCGTGCAGGGCGCCGACCTTGGTGATCAGCGACCGGTCCGAGTAGGCCGCTCGCAGCCACGCTCCCGGATCACTGGCCCCGTCGCGCAGCACCCAATCCGAGCCGTTCGCGTCCCTCTCCCACCATCGAGGGACCAGTTCGTGACGGGGCACGTTCGCCACCGTCGACAGCCACCGGGAATCCGGGTCCGTCACCTGATCCGCGAGCCGCTCCGCAGGTCCGTGCCAATCCATGCTGCCCAGCCTCTCAGTACTTGGGCGCACAGGCAGTCGTGTTCGCCGGGTTGCAGTCGCCGCTGTCGTCCGGCGGACAGGCATCCCGGGCAGGCAGCGGAATCCGCGCTGCGAGGTCTGCCCAAGCCTTTCCACCGAGCAGTTCCGCCAACCGGTTCTCGCGCACGTTCCCCGCCGGGAAGTCCCGCGCCAGCACGCACCCCGCGAGATCCCCGTTCGGAAGGACGGCGGCGCGCCCACGCGTGCACCTCCCGCACATCTCGTCCACCGCCGGTGACTGCCCCGGCAGCAGCGCCCGCCCGACCGCCCGCGCCCTGTCCACGGTGATCCGGGTCACGCCCATGGATTGCAGTTCGGCACGGGCTTCGACGACACGTTGCCCCGGCAGGACCTCCACGATTCCGGCCCGGACCGTCACGCCCCGCTTCACGGCCTCACGGATGTTGTGCCGGGTCCGGACGTAGCTTCCGATCCGGCCGGTGATCTTGTCGTGCTCGGCGGAGCCGTCGCTGTAGTAGCTGGTACCCAGCGTCACCGCCGGATGCGTGAACAGCTCCCACCACTGCTCGTGGACCGTGTACAGGTTGCTGTAGACCTCCACGTGACGACCGAGCGAGAGCGCGTACTCGGTGAGAGCCCGCCAGTGCGGGTGAACCGTCGGTTCACCGCCGATGATCTGAATCGTGCGGATACCCAGAGCGGCGGCATCGAAGATGACCGCGCGCCAGTCATCCAGGGACATGGCCCCGTGGGTGGCCTGCGGACTGGAATCCGACAGGCAGTGCGTGCAGGACAGCTGACATCAGCCAGAAGGAAGTGGATCAGCGGGTGCAGGCGCGGATCGAGCGGCAGGCGGTGCTCACCAAACCCAATCCGCTCCAGCTCTGGGCGATCATGGATGAGGCCGCCGTACGCCGGATGGTCGGTGGGCGTGAGGTGATGCGCGAGCAGGCGCAGCATCTTGCCCGGCTGGCGGACGAGCCTCAGGTGACCTTGCAGTTGATCCCCTTCGGGAAAGGGGCACACGCCGGTATGACCGGGAGCTTCGTGCACATGGACTTCCCGGATGCGCAAGATCCGGAGTTGGTCTACGTGGATACACCTGCGGGTGATCTGTTCCTGGAGTCCGAGGCGGAGATCCGGCGGTACAAGTCGATGTTCGAGCACTTGCAGGCTGTGGCGCTGGGCCCGGACGACAGCGCTGAGCTGCTGGATAGTGTGTGCCGGTCGGAGTGACTGAGAGAAGGTGTTCGGAAGTGCAGTACGACCCCACCGAGTTGGCATGGCGGACGAGTAGCTACAGCAGCGGCAACGGTCAGTGCGTCGAGGTTGCCGACGTGCAGGGCGCCGTTCCTGTGCGGGACAGCAAGGCGGCAAGCGGTCCGGTGCTGATCTTCGGTGCCGGGGCGTGGGCCGCCTTCGTGGCCGGAATGCGCGAGCGTGGCATCGCGGCCGCTGTGTGATCCCTGGGTCTGATCGCCGGCCGGCCGGGGCGTTGCGCGGACCGACCGGTCGGCGGTCAGCCCGTCACTCTCCGGCCGGAGCCACCCCGATCGGGCACGAGACCCCCGTGCCGCCGATGCCGCAGTAGCCCGCCGGGTTCTTGTCGAGGTACTGCTGGTGATATGCCTCGGCGGGCCAGAACGTGCGGCCCTCCGCCGGGAGGATCTCCGTGGTGATCGTTCCGTGGCCGGCGGCCGTGAGGACCTTCTGGTACGCCTCGCGGGAGGCTGTCACCGCGGCCTCCTGCTCGGGGGAGTGGGTGTAGATCGCCGAGCGGTACTGGGTGCCCACGTCGTTGCCCTGGCGGAAGCCCTGGGTCGGGTCGTGGGACTCCCAGAAGAGCTTCAGCAGCTCGGCGTACGAGACGGTCTTCGGGTCGAAGACGACGCGGACGGCCTCGGTGTGGCCGGTCAGGCCCGAGCAGACCTCTTCGTACGCGGGGTTCTCGGTGTAGCCGCCCTGGTAGCCGACGAGCGTCGTCCAGACGCCGTCCGTCTGCCAGAACTTGCGCTCGGCGCCCCAGAAACAGCCCAGCGCGAAGTCCGCGACCTCCAGCCCCTCCGGGTACGGGCCCAGCAGCGGGTTGCCGAGGACCGTGTGGTGGGACGGGACGGCGAATTCGGGGGTGGGGCGGCCCTTCAGGGCCTCCTCCGGGGTGGGGAGCTGGGGGGTGCGGCGTTGCAGGAACATGCGGGGGCTCCTCCTGGGGTGGGTGTGCAGTGCGTACAACGCGGCGGGAGCGCCATGGATTCCGCCCGGCCGTAGCCCTCAGTGCGGCAGCGTCGCGGGGCTGCCGCCGTTCGCCTCGTAGCCGGCCACCGCCAGCGCCCGGTAGACCGTGTACTCGGCGGCCGGGTCGGAGTCCTGCGTCCACGGCAGCGCGCCCACGTGGCCGTCGATGTGGACGAGCTGGGTCATCGCCTCCGACCAGCGTTCCATCCGGACGAGGAAGAGGACCAGCAGATGGCGCACGTGCGCGAGCATCGGGTCGTCCGGGCGGGCCGCGTGCACCGCGAACAGGGCACCCTCGACCGCCTTGGTCACCACCAGGCCGCGGTAGAAGCCCTGCACCAGATTGACCTCGGGCAGGTGCTCGTACACCGCGAAGAGCGGCAGCGCGGCCAGCAGCGAGCCCTGCGGGGCGCGGGCGGCGGCCGAGGTGGCGAAGCGGTCGGCCTCCTCGCGCGAGCCGTGCCACTTCTCGCACCAGTAGTGCAGCGCGGCGATGTGCGCGCCCATGTGCGCCGGGGCCCGGTCCATCACCTTCGCCCAGAGCCGGTCGAACTCCTCGTGGGAGTAGCCGAGTCCGCGGGAGACGGCGAGCTCGACGATGTACGGAAGGGGGTCGCCCGGTGCCAGCAGGGCCGCCTCGCCGCAGACCGTACGGGCCTCCTCCAGGATGATCCGGAAGTCGTCCGTCCCCGCGGTCGACGAACGCCACGCCTGCTGCACCAGGAACTCGGCGTGCACCGCCGCACCGCCCGCGTCCTTCGGCGCCTCCGCCCGCCACTTGCGCAGCCACGCACCACCGACCCCGGGCTGCTGCGCCAGCTCCAGCGAGGCGGCACCGGCGAAGGCCTGCACCCGCTGCCACCGCACCTCGCCCTCCTTGGGCGTACCGGCCAGCAACTGCGAGGCCGCCCGCCAGTCCTGTGAACGCTGCACGACATCGAGCACATCCAGAAGATCCTGGTCCGGGCCCGGCAGCCGGATGTCCAGCTCCTCCTGGCGCACGAAGCCGTAGGCGTCCGGGTCGGCGGCGTCCGGGGAACCCGGCGCGACCTGGCGGATTCCGCCCCGGCGGCGCAGCACGAAGGGGCCGACGACCGCGGCGAGCATGCACAGGGCGATCAGGAACCACAGAATCTCCATGCCCCCATTGTCACCGGACGGCCCGGTAGTCCGGTGGGCGCCCTCGCGACGAACTACGCTCTGGCCCCATGAGCGACCAGCACAGCTTCGAAACCCTCGCGATCCATGCGGGAAACACCGCCGATCCCCTCACCGGCGCCGTTGTCCCGCCCATTTACCAGGTGTCCACGTACAAGCAGGACGGCGTGGGCGGACTGCGCGGCGGCTACGAGTACAGCCGCAGCGCCAACCCGACCCGTACCGCCCTGGAGGAGAACCTCGCGGCCCTGGAGGGCGGCCGCCGCGGACTCGCCTTCGCCTCCGGCCTGGCCGCCGAGGACTGCCTGCTCCGTACGCTGCTGACCCCCGGCGACCACGTGGTCATCCCGAACGACGCCTACGGCGGCACGTTCCGGCTGTTCGCGAAGGTCGTCTCGCGCTGGGGGGTCGAGTTCTCCGTCGCCGACACCTCGGACGTGGCTGCGGTACGGGCGGCGATCACCCCGCGCACCAAGGCGATCTGGGTGGAGACGCCGTCCAACCCGCTGCTCGGCATCACCGACATCGCCGCGATCGCCGGTGTGGCCCGCGCCGCGGGCGCGCGCCTGGTCGTCGACAACACCTTCGCCAGCCCCTACCTCCAGCAGCCCCTCGCCCTGGGCGCCGATGTGGTGGTCCACTCCACCACGAAGTACATGGGCGGACACTCGGACGTCGTCGGTGGCGCGCTGATCGTCAACGACCCCGAACTGGCAGAGGAGTTGGCGTACCACCAGAACGCCATGGGCGCGGTCGCCGGACCGTTCGACGCCTGGCTGGTGCTGCGCGGCATCAAGACCCTGGCGGTCCGCATGGACCGGCACAGCGAGAACGCCACCAAGGTCACCGATCTGCTCACCCGGCACCCCAAGGTGACCCAGGTCCTCTACCCGGGGCTGCCCGAGCACCCCGGCCACGAGATCGCCGCCAAGCAGATGAAGGCGTTCGGCGGCATGGTGTCCTTCCGCGTCGAGGGCGGCGAGGAGGCGGCGGTCCAGGTCTGCAACCGGGCGAAGCTGTTCACCCTCGGTGAGTCGCTGGGCGGCGTCGAGTCGCTCGTGGAGCACCCGGGCCGCATGACGCACGCCTCGGCGGCGGGCTCCCCGCTGGAGGTGCCGGCCGACCTCGTACGCGTCTCCGTCGGCATCGAGAACGCCGACGACCTGCTGGCCGACCTGACGCAGGCGCTCGGCTAGGGTTTTTCGTTCGGATCAGGCCGGATCAGGCACCGGGGCACGCGAGCCCGGCACGATCCGAACGAGAGGCCCTGGAGCCGGTCCGTCAGTGAATCCGGGCGGGCCCGAGCCTTCGGGTCCGCCCGGACGTACGCGGCGGGGTCAGGCGCCGACCTTCTCGTCCTCCAGCATCGCCCGGATCTGTTCGCGCAGTTCCGGGCTGTCGGTGTGCTCGTGGACGGAGACCGCGTGCTCCGTCGCGGCCCGTACGACTTCCTCCTCCTCACCTGAGATGGTGAGCGAACAGTGCGACACACTCGGATGCTTGCGGCAGTCAGCGATCTTCCTGGTCATGGCAGCCTCCTCGGCCGGTTCCGCGTGCCGCCCATTCCAGGGTAGATCGCACGCGAGCCCCGCTCACCAGCCCTCCAGCGGCGTCGTCTCGGCGGGAGGCACCTGCCAGGGATGCGCCTGAATCGCCCAGACCGTGAAGGCCACCACCGCGGCGCACGCCACCAGCAGCATCAGCCGGCGGGCGAACAGCCGCCGGCGCAGCATCCTGCCGCCGCGCTCCGCCACCCGCTGCGCCAGATCGGCGGGCACCTGCGGATGCGGGCCGTCCAGCATCCGCCGGACCTCGTCCTCCCGGTCGCCACCGCGGCTCATCGCGCCACCCCCAGCGGACCCGGCGTGCCGCGCCGCGCCGTGGGACGGCGGGTGCCGCGCATCGTGGCCACCGAGCGGTTGCAGACCGCCCGCACCCGCTCCACCGGCAGGCCGAGCAGCGCCGCGGTCTGCTCCTCCGCGACGCCCTCGTACAGCCGCAGTACGAGGACGAGGCGTTCCTGCGGTGTCAGGGGGTCCAGCAGACCACCGCGCGGCCGGTGGTGCCGCCAGACCTCGTGGGCGAACCGGGTGGCGAGCTCGCGCCGGGTGCGGTCGTACGGGTCCTCGCCGCGCAGCCCGTCCCACTGTGCGTACGTGTGCGCCAGGGCGGCCGTGAGCAGCCGCTGGGCCCGGGGATTGGCTCCCGGCGGCCGCATGGGCTCGGCGGTGAGCAGCGTGGCGGCGTGCAGCAGGCGGCCGGCCGCGCCCGCTACGAAGGTCTCGAACTCCTGGGCGCGGCGCCGCCCCCGGCCCGTCTGGCGCTCTCGCACAGTCCACATACGAGCCGCTGCGGGACTCCCGGTCAAGAGGAATGCCGTAGTCCGCCCGGGCCCGGAGCTTCCGTCAGCCCGCCGGGGGCGCCTGGTGCGAGGTCTGGCGGGCGGCCAGCGAGATGTTGAACCGGGTGAGCAGCGTGCAGAAGGTCTCGCGCTCCTCGGCCGTCCAGCCGTCCGTCACCTGGGTCATGAGCTCGCGCCGGGAGCTGCGGACCTCTTCCAGGCGCGCCTGGCCGC
The DNA here is from genome assembly GCF_900119365.1 of Streptomyces atratus. Classification (GTDB taxonomy): domain Bacteria; phylum Actinomycetota; class Actinomycetes; order Streptomycetales; family Streptomycetaceae; genus Streptomyces; species Streptomyces atratus_B. The sequence goes on along the minus strand of NZ_FPJO01000002.1, from coordinate 472,579 downwards.
GCGGCGACAGCTGGAGCACGACGGCCCGGCCGTCCTCGGGGTGCGAGGTGCGCTTGACCAGGCCGGTGTCGACGAGCGGAGCGACCTGCCGGGTCACGGTCGAGGAGTCGATCCCCATGCCCGCGGCGAGCGCCTTGACGCCCATCGGACCTTCCCGGTCCAGCCGGTTGAGCAGCAGATAGGCGGCCCGGTCCATGGAATTGCGCACCTGGCCGAGCCCGCCGAGGCGGGTCTGCTCGGCACGGCGGGCGAATACCGCGACCTGGTGCTGCAGAGCGTCGAGGAGGTGTTCGGAACCCGTGGGTTCGGGGGCGGCGCCCCCGGAAGGAGACGCAGCTGTCGTCATGTCCTGAGGGGGCATGGCCGGGGGCTCTCTTCGTGCGGTGTCGGATGGGTGGGGGACAGAGTACGCGGCCACGGGGCAACGCGTACCAGCGCTGCACAAACCTGTGGACAACGGTCCAGGAGGGCACCGGACGCGGCGCCCGGTGCCCCGCCGGACGGCGGGAACCCGCGGGCCGAGCTGCAAGAATTACGGTATGAACTACCGCGCGACCGGCCACTTTCCCCCACTGATCCTCGACGACATCCGCGGGGCGCAGAAGATGCTCTCCGGTGTGGCCAGGGTGACCGCCATGGAAGGCAGTCGCCACCTGAGCGAGCTCGTGGGCGCGCCGGTCCATTTCAAGTGCGAGAACCTGCAGCGGACCGGCTCGTTCAAACTGCGTGGTGCGTATGTGCGGATCGCCGGTCTGTCCCCGGTGGAGCGGGCGGCCGGGGTCGTCGCCGCGAGCGCCGGAAACCATGCGCAGGGTGTCGCACTCGCGTCTGCGTTGCTCGGCGTACGGTCCACGGTCTTCATGCCGGTCGGGGCGCCGCTGCCGAAGGTGGCCGCCACCCGCCAGTACGGGGCGCAGGTCCGGCTGCACGGACATGTCGTCGACGAGACGCTGGCCGCCGCGCAGGAGTACGCCCAGGAGACCGGTGCGGTCTTCATCCATCCCTTCGACCACCCGGACATCATCGCCGGACAGGGCACGGTGGGCCTGGAGATCCTCGAACAGTGTCCCGAGGTGCGCACCATCGTCGTGGGGATCGGCGGCGGCGGTCTCGCGGCGGGCATCGCGGTGGCGGTCAAGGCGGTCCGGCCCGATGTGCGGATCGTCGGGGTGCAGGCGGCGGGCGCGGCCTGCTATCCGCCCTCGCTGGCCGTGGGCCATCCGGTGTCGATCGGGTCGCTGAACACGATGGCGGACGGCATCAAGGTGGGGCGCCCCGGCGATGTGCCGTTCGAGCTGGTCAGGGAGTTGGTCGACGAGGTCCGTACGGTCTCCGAGGACGAGCTGTCCAGTGCGCTGCTGCTCTGTCTGGAGCGGGCGAAGCTGGTGGTGGAGCCGGCCGGCGCGAGCCCGGTCGCGGCCCTGCTGAGCGATCCGAAGTCGTTCCGCGGGCCGGTGGTCGCGCTGCTCTCGGGCGGCAATGTGGACCCGCTGCTGATGCAGCGCATCCTGACCCACGGCATGGTGGCGGCCGGCCGCTATCTGAGCCTGCGGCTGCGTCTGACCGACCGTCCCGGTGCGCTGGCCACGCTGCTGGGCGTGCTCTCGGTGGTCGACGCCAATGTGCTCGACATCGGTCATGTGCGGACCGATCCCCGGCTCGGGCTCACCGAGGTCGAGGTGGAGCTCCAGCTGGAGACGAAGGGGCCGGAGCACTGCGCGGAGGTCTCGGCGGCGCTGCGCGACGCGGGCTATCTGGTGATGGACTGACCCGTACCGGCGCCGCACCGACCCTTGCCTGTCGCGATGTATCGCGTTACGTTACTGTTGCCGCCGGGTTGTCGCGGGCATGTCCGCCCACAGGCGTTCACCAGGCGCGGAAAGACCGTCAAACCTAGGATCTGTTGAGGAAGTCACCCGAACACACTGGGGGAATCCCGTATGCCAGGCGCCATCCATGCCGAAGGCCTGGTGAAGACCTTCGGCGATGTACGAGCACTCGGCGGTGTCGATCTCGATGTGCCGGAAGGCACCGTCCTCGGACTTCTCGGTCCCAACGGCGCAGGCAAGACGACCGCCGTGCGCGTCCTCACCACGCTGCTCAGGCCCGACAGCGGCAGGGCCGTCGTCGCGGGCATCGACGTACTGAAGAAGCCCAACGAGGTACGCAGGTCGATCGGCCTCTCCGGCCAGTTCGCCGCGGTCGACGAGTATCTGACCGGCCGTGAGAACCTCCAGATGGTCGGCCAGCTCTACCAGATGAGCGCACGGGACGCGAAGGCCAGGGCGGGGGAGCTGCTGGAGCGGTTCAACCTCGCCGACGCGGCCGACCGCACCGCCAAGACGTACTCCGGAGGCATGCGGCGCCGCCTCGACCTGGCGGCGGCGCTCGTCGTCTCCCCGCCGGTCATGTTCATGGACGAGCCGACCACCGGCCTCGATCCGCGCAACCGGCAGCAACTCTGGGAGGTCATCGAGGAACTCGTCGCGGGCGGCACGACACTGCTGCTCACCACGCAGTACCTGGAGGAGGCCGACCATCTCGCGCACGAGATCTGCGTGATCGACCACGGGCTGGTCATCGCCCGCGGCACCTCCGACGAGCTCAAGGCCCGCACCGGCGGCGAACGCGTCGAGGTCGTGGTGCACCAGCGCGACCAGATCGAACCGGCCCGCGCCGTGCTCGCCCACCTCGGCAAGGGCGAGGTCGCCGTCGCCGAGCACATGCGCAAGCTGACCGTCCCGGTCATCGGCGGGGCCAAGCTGCTGGCCGAGGTCATCCGCGACCTCGACGCCCGCGGCGTGGAGATCGACGACATCGGACTGCGCCGCCCCACCCTCGACGACGTCTTCCTCTCGCTGACCGGGCACACCGCCGGGACGGGGAACGGCGACAAGAACGGCGACGCGACCGGGGCCGGCCCGGCCGACGACGCCCTGGCGGGGACGGAGGCGGTCAAGTGAGCGCCATCAGCGAAACGGCCCCGGCCCCGGCCGCCTCCAGGGCGGGCGGCGGGATCGGGCAGTCGATGCGCGACTCCCTCGTCATCGCCCGCCGGAACCTGATCCGCATGGCCCGGATCCCCGAGATGATCATCTTCGGGCTCATCCAGCCGATCATGTTCGTCGTGCTGTTCAGCTACGTATTCGGCGGCTCGATGATGATCGGCGGCTCCACCAGCCCCGCCGAGTACCGGAACTTCCTGATGGCCGGCATCTTCGCGCAGACCGTCACCTTCGCCACCGCCGGAGCCGGCGCGGGCATCGCCGACGACATGCACAAGGGCCTCATCGACCGGTTCCGCTCGCTGCCCATGGCGCGCGGCGCGGTCCTCACCGGCCGTACGCTCGCCGACCTCGTCCAGACGACGCTGACCCTGCTGGTCCTCGCCGTCGTCGCCCTGCTGGTCGGCTGGCGCACCCACGAGAACATCGGCAAGGTGCTCGGCGGCTTCGCGCTGCTGCTCCTGCTGGGGTACGCCTTCTCCTGGATCGGGGCGCTGATCGGCCTCTCGGTCCGCACCCCCGAGGCGGCCACCTCCGGCGGGCTGATCTGGCTCTTCCCGGTCACGTTCATCTCGAACGCCTTCGTGCCCACCGAGAACATGGCGAGCTGGCTCCAGCCGATCGCCGAATGGAATCCGTTCAGCGCGACCGTCCAGGCCTGCCGGGTGCTCTTCGGCAACCCGGGCGTGTCGCCGTCGGATGCCTGGCCGATGGTGCACCCGGTCTGGGCGTCGCTGATCTGGTCCCTGCTGATCCTGGTGGTCTTCCGCACCCTGGCGGTGCGCAAGTACCGGCAGGCGGCGGTCTGAGGACCGCCGCACACGCAGGGAGCCTCCGGCCGTCGGGCCGGAGGCTCCCTGCGTCGCTGGTGCCCGGTCAGCCGGTGTACGGCTTCGCCGCGAGGATCTTCACGGTGGCCGTCTTGCCGTTCGGCAGCTCGTACTCGGCGTCGTCGCCCATCCGCTTGCCGTTCACGCCGGTGCCGAGCGGCGACTGCGGGGAGTACGTCTCGATGTCCGAGCTCGCGTACTCACGGGAGGCGAGCAGGAAGGTCATCGTGTCGTCCAGGTCGCCGTCGAAGGCGATCGTCACGACCATGCCGGGCTCGACCACGCCGTCGTCGGCAGGTGCCTCGCCGACCTTCGCGTGCTCCAGGAGCTGGGTCAGCTGGCGCACCCGGAGCTCCATCTTGCCCTGCTCCTCCTTGGCCGCGTGGTACCCGCCGTTCTCACGCAGGTCGCCCTCCTCACGGGCCGCCGCGATCTTTACGGCGATCTCCGTGCGCGCGGGACCAGACAGGTGCTCCAGCTCGGCCTTGAGCTGGTTGTACGCCTCCTGCGTGAGCCAGGTGACGTTTTCGCTGGTCTGGGTCACAGGGTGCTCCTCGTCGGTACTGGTGAATACAAAGCATCGCCCTACCCGTAAGCATGTGCCACCACGGGTGGGCGAAACCACGAGCCTAACAATTCCCCAGGAAAAGGGGGAGAAGGTAAATCACCGGGACCGCGTATGCGCAGGTCGGGCCGGGGAACGGTGGGTCAGGGCCGGCGTGCGCCGGTCAATGCGACGCCCCGTCGTCGATGGTGCAGCCCAGCAGCTCGACGCTGGTGGCCCTGGACGTCGTACGCAGCGTCAGGATCCGGTCGATCCGGTCGGTGCGCTCGTCGAAGCGGAAGTCCTTGCGGGCCACGTCGCTGCCGTCCTCGTGCTGCGCGCGCAGGGTGCAGAAGCCCTTGGCGTCCTTGTCCTTGCGCACTTCGAGGTGGATGTCGACCCGCTCGTCCGAGACGACCTGGCGCTTGATCACCTCGGCGCTGATGCCCTGACCGGCGACATAGTCGTAACCGATCCAGCCGACCACACCGAGGAGCACGACGCCCAGCACCGAGCCGACGATCTTGAGCCGACGGTCCGCGCGCTGGTCCGCGGAGCGGCCGTAGCGGTTCTCCGGAGGCGCTTCGCGCACCGCGGTCATGATCGTTCCTCCCGTGCCGGGGATCGAGGAATTTTTCCACCCCCCGGTTCGGTCACTATAGAAGCCTGCCCACATGCCGAATCACTGAGGATCGAGTCTTGACCGAGCAGCTGCGACTGATGGCCGTCCACGCCCACCCCGACGACGAGTCGAGCAAGGGCGCGGCCACCATGGCCAAGTATGTGTCCGAGGGGGTGGACGTGCTGGTGGTGACCTGCACGGGAGGCGAGCGCGGCTCCATCCTCAATCCCAAGCTCCAGGGTGACACGTACATCGAGGAGAACATCCACGAGGTGCGCAGGAAGGAGATGGACGAGGCCCGGGAGATCCTGGGCGTCGACCAGGAGTGGCTCGGCTTCGTCGACTCGGGCCTGCCCGAGGGCGACCCGCTGCCCCCGCTGCCCGAGGGCTGCTTCGCGCTGGAGGACGAGGAGAAGGCCGCGGGCCGTCTCGTCCGCAGCATCCGCGCCTTCCGGCCGCAGGTCGTCACCACGTACGACGAGAACGGCGGGTACCCGCACCCCGACCACATCATGACCCACAAGATCACGATGATCGCCTTCGACGGTGCGGCGGACACCGAGACGTTCCCCGAGTCGGAGTTCGGTCCGGCCTGGCAGCCGCAGAAGCTCTACTACAACCAGGGCTTCAACCGACCGCGCACGGTGGCGCTGCACGAGGCGCTGCTGGCCCGCGGTCTGGAGTCGCCGTACGGCGAGTGGCTCAAGCGCTGGAAGGAGTTCGAGCGCGACGAGCGCACGCTGACCACGCACGTCCCGTGTGCGGACTTCTTCGAGATCCGTGACAAGGCGCTGATCGCACACGCCACGCAGATCGACCCGGACGGCGGCTGGTTCCGCGTTCCGATGGACATCCAGAAGGAGGTCTGGCCGACCGAGGAGTACGAGCTGGCGAAGTCTCTCGTCGATACCTCCCTCCCCGAGAGCGACCTCTTCGCGGGCATCCGCGACAATGCCTGATATGTACGCGACCCAGGCACTGACCGACCTCGTTCCGCTTGCCGATGAGCTCGACAAGAACAAGGTGACCCCCGGCGTTCTCGGCTTCATCGTCTTCGCGGCGCTCGCCGTAGGCGTGTGGCTGCTGATGAAGTCCATGAACCGGCACATGGGCAAGGTCGACTTCGAGGAGGCCCCGGACCCGGACGCGGTGGCGGTTGAAGCCACCGCCGGGGCGGGCTCCGCGAAGCGGAAGTAGCAACAGAGACAGGAAGGGGGCGGGGCGGCCCCGGGACGTTCCGGAGCCGCCCCGCGCCCGGCGTCGGTCCGGCCGGTCCGTGGCCGGCCGGACCCGACAGACTCTCAGTCGCCGGACGGGGTGTACCCGGCCGGGACCGGTACGCCCATGACCTCCCGGGCATGGCGTGTCGGCGTCATGCCCAGGCGCCATGCCTGCCAGCCGTCCTCCAGGTCCACGCCGCGGTTCAGTACCACCGTGTACGCCTCCGCGCAGTCCTCCAGCTTGCCGTCGCGCGCCGGGTGCCCGGCCCCCAGCAGCTCGGCCAGCTCCTGCTGCGCCACCGCCGTGCCCACCTCGCTGCCGCCCGGCGACGCGTAGGGCAGCAGCGTGCAGCGCAGGAAGCGGGCCCAGTCCGCGCCCCGCGCGTCCCCGTACGAGTCGAACAGCTCCACCGCCTCGCCGCACAGCTCCAGCGCCTGCGGGGCCCGGTTGTTGCCCGCGTCGATCAGGGCCAGCTCCAGACAGGTCCACGCCTCGCCGTGGGCGACCCCGATGCGCCGGAAGTCGGCGCGGGCGTCCACCAGGAGCTGGCGGGCGAAACCGGAGTTGCGCAGGTTCCCGGTCTGGGCCGCCCGCTGGTCACGGGTGACCCGGCCCGAGTGGTGGCGGGCGCAGGCCAGCCCGTACACGTCCCGCATCCGGGAGAACATCGTGCGGGCCCGCTCCAGCTGCCGGACCGCCCGGTCGGTGTCGCCGCTCTCCTCCAGGGCCTGGCCCAGGTAGAACAGCGTCCACGCCTCGCCGCGCGCGTCCTCGTTGTCCCGGTGGCGGGCCAGCGCCCGGTCCAGCTGCTCCACGGCCGGGGCCGGGTCGCCGTCCAGGAGCCGGGCGCGGGCCAGCTGGGTCAGCGCCCACGCCTCGCCCCGCTCGTCACGGGTACTGCCGTACAGCTCCAGGGCCCGGCGCAGCGCGTCCTCGGCCCGCTCCACCTCGCCCATCCGCAGCAGGGTCTGGCCGAGCTGGAACCGGGTCCACGCCTCGCCGTGCAGCGACTCGCCCTCCCGGTGCAGGGCCAGCGCGGTGTCCAGCAGGGTCAGCGCCTCCGCGATCCGGGCCCGGTCGCGCTCGACGGCCGCCAGCGCGTGCATCGACCAGGCCCGGTCCTCCGCCTGCTCCTCGGAGGACTGCAGCTCGATCGCCTCGCGCAGCCGCGCCGACGCCTCGGTCAGATTGCCCTGGTGGTGCAGGGTGATGCCGAGCGAGCAGAGCGCCAGCGCCGTACCCGCCCCGTTCTGCGCCTCGCGGTACAGGCCGACGACCGAGGACAGGGTGGTCCGGGCCTTGTCCAGCTCACCGAGCTGACGGGCCGCGATGCCGGTGCGCCACTGCACGGACCGCTCCAGCAGCCCCTGGTCCACCGCCTGCGTCAACTCGCTGATCTCGCCCAGCCGGTAGAGGTCGCCGCGCAGCAGGCAGTAGTCGCACAGCGCGCCCAGCAGGTCCAGCACGGCGCCCTGGTCGACGCCCTCGGCGTGCCGCAGCGCGGAGGTGATGAAGCTCGACTCGTCGTCCAGCCAGCGCAGCGCCGAGTCCAGCGAACCGAAGCCGTGCGAGCCGAACTGCCCGGCCCGGGTGGACATCTTGCCGTCCACCATGCGGATCACCGCACCGGCCAGGTCCGCGTAGTTCCGGATCAGCCGCTCCTGCGCGGCGGTACGGTCCGCCACCTCCTCCTCGTCCCGCAGCCGGGCCAGGGCGAAGCCCCGTACGAGGTCGTGCAGCCGGTAGCGCGAGCCCCGTACATGGGTCAGCAGCCCGGCCCCGGACAGGTCCTTCAGCAGCCGCTCGGCCTCCTGCTCGTCGGCGGAGAGCAGCGCCGCCGCCGCGGCGGCGCCGAGGCTCGCCCGCCCGGCCAGCGCGAGCCGGCGCAGCAGTCGCCGAGCCTGCTCGGACTGGTCGGTGTAGCGCAGCCACAGCGCCCGCTCCACCGGGGCGGCCTGTCCGTACCCCGCGAGGCCGTCGGCCAGCGCGCCGCGGGTGCGGGACCCGAGCGAGGAGCCCGCGATCCGCAGCGCGAGCGGCAGCCCGCCGCACAGCTCGGCGACGGTGTCCGTGGCCCGGGCGTCGTACGGCCCCTCCTCCTCGGCCTGTGCCGCCTCGCGCAGCAACTCCTCCGCACCGGCCGCGTCCAGCGCCCCGACCGGCAGCCGGTGGACCCGGGCCGGGATGTCGTCCGGCAGCTCCAGGGGCTCGCGGGCGGTGACCAGGACAAGGCTGTCGGAACGCTCGGGGACCAGGGTGCGGACCTGCTCCGCGTCGCCCGCGTCGTCCAGGACGATCGTCACCGGGGTGCCGGTCAGATGCTGGTGGTAGAGCTCGCTCAGCCGCCGCACCTGCTGCTCGGCGGAGGCCCCTTTCCGGAACAGCAGCTGCTCGCGGGGCGCGCCCAGCCGGTTCAGCAGGTGCAGCAGCGCGTCCCGGGTCGCCAGCGGCGCCTCACCGGCCACATCGCCGCGCAGATCCACCACACAGGCGCCGCGGAACAGGTCCTTCAGGTCGCTTGCGGCCCGCACCGCGAGCGAGGTGCGCCCGGAGCCGGGCGTGCCGTGCAGGACGACGACGGTCGGTTTGGTCTCCGTCGACGCGCGGGCCTCCCGCACCCAGCGGGCGATCTGCTCCAGCTCGGCCCGCCGTCCCGCGAACGGCCCGTCGGAGGCGGGCAGATGGCCGAACGACTGCTCCAGCAGCGAGCGCGTACGGGCCGCCGCGCTGCGGTCCGTGCGGCGCGGCGACGGAGCGGTCCGCGACTGCGCCGGGACCTTCTTCGCCGGGGTGCGGGACGAGGCGGTGAGCATCCGCTGCTGGTCGATGAACGGGCGGATGCCCCGCACCTCAAGCGCCGCCAGCCACTGGCGCCGCAGCTGTTCGGTGCCGCCGGGCTGCCCCAGCGCGCCGGCCCGCCGGTGGGCGGCGGGCCAGTGGGACGCGGTGACCTTGGCGACGGTGGCGGTGGCCCCCGCGACCGCGACGACTGCGCCCGCGCCGAGCGCCGGCCCGGTCGCCGTACCGAAGGCGACATCCGCGCCGAAGGCGGCGACCGCGGCAACTCCCGTCACCAGCAGGGGAGTTCCCATCGCCGCCCGGCTGAACCGCTGCGACAGCGGCTGCGCCCCGGCCTCGGCCGCGTCCAGCGCCCGGAGATACGCGGCGTACTCGTCGGCCGCGGCGGCCGCCAGCGAATCCAGCGCCGCCCGCCCGCGCGCCGTCAGCGTGGCCGCGTCGGCACGCCCGCCCGAGCGGCGCACCTCTTCCTCCACGGCCCGTACCAACAGCCCTTCGGCTTCGGCCCGATGGCTGTCCCGCATGTGTGTCCCCCTCCGGATACGACGGATACGACGGTTGCTGCGGCGTCGGCCGGCATCGCCGCCCAGTCTCCTGCGTACGGCGCGTCAGCGCGAGAGAGTGATGCCATCAACCGGGGCCGAGAGAGGATGAGGCCATGCCGAATCGCCTGGACCATGAGACTGTCGGCATGCTGGAGGAGTAAGCGAGTTGCCACTGGTCCCAGTGCACTGGCTGAACCCGTAACCGCCGACCAGGTGTGATGCCAGAGGCGTCAGGTGGCTCCCAGGTCCACGGTGACGGAGAAGGGGGCGACAGCCTTGATCACGCCGGTGAACATTTCGCCGTCCCTGTAGGCCTTGGTGGCGGGGTCGAGAACGTAGGTGTAGACGATGGGGACACCGGTTGCGGCCTGTTCGATACGCCAGTAGAAGGGAATGCCGGCCTTGGCGTACTGGTCCACCTTCACGATTCGGTCGGTGGTCTCCGAGCCGGGCGATACGACCTCGACGACCAGGAGTACGTGTTCGGGGCGGGTGGGCGTGAGGTCGATGGTCTCTGCCCGGTAGACGATGACGTCCGGACGGCGGTTGGTGAGCGGAACGTCCTGCAGGCGGACGTCGAAGTCCGTGTCGGCGTTCCAGTCCGGGCCTGCGGCGGCGTCCAGGGCATTGGCCAGGATCCGGGCCAGCCGGTTGTGCCGCTTGGAGGCGCTCGGGCTCACGATGACCATCCCGTCCACGATCTCAATGCCGGCACACTGTTCCTCGGACCAGGAGTCGTACTGTTCGGCGCTGATCTGGGTGTGCATCCACGCGGGCGCCACCATCTCGGCGGTCATGGTGTGCCTCCTTCGAGGAGCCTCAACAGTTCCAGCGCTGCTGGGCTCAGCCTACTGTCCTGCGATGCCGAGGCGCCCGATTTCGGAAGAGCACGATTGCCTCCCCTGTCTGTCTCTTCTCTGTTGCGGCGCACCGGCAACCTGGGACCGGTGGGCCCTTGCCGGGTTCGTCGAAGCCCGCCCGGCGAGCCGTCCCAATTGAATGTTTGTCCCAAGTGAGTTGTGGCGAGTGGGGAGGCGGTCGTCCACCACGTGATGGCACGTAGGCACAGTTCGGCCAAGTGAGGCAGAGCCCGTGCGGGCCTCGCCGACGGGGTTGGGCATTGTGAGAGGCTGGGCGTATGAACCGGTTGGCTGGTGTGACCTCGCCGTATCTGCTTCAGCACGCTGACAATCCGGTCGACTGGTGGCCCTGGATGCCGGAGGCTTTCGAAGAGGCGCGGCGGCGCGATGTGCCCGTTCTGCTATCGGTCGGCTACTCGGCGTGTCACTGGTGCCATGTGATGGCCCACGAGTCCTTCGAGGACGACCGGGTCGCGGCCTATCTGAACGAGCACTTCGTCCCGGTGAAGGTCGACCGCGAGGAGCGGCCCGACGTCGACGCCGTGTACATGGAGGCCGTGCAGGCGGCGACCGGTCAGGGCGGCTGGCCGATGACCGTCTTCCTGACCGCCGACGCCGAACCCTTCTACTTCGGCACCTACTTCCCGCCCGAGCCCCGGCACGGCATGCCCTCCTTCCACCAGGTCCTCGAAGGCGTCTCGGCGGCCTGGACCGAGCGCCGGGACGAGGTCGCCGAGGTCGCCGGGCGCATCGTCCACGACCTCACCCGGCGCTCCCTCGTCCACGGCGGCGAGGGCCTGCCCGGCGAGGCGGAACTGGCGCAGGCGCTGCTCGGGCTCACCCGCGAGTACGACGAGAAGCACGGCGGATTCGGCGGGGCGCCCAAGTTCCCGCCGTCCATGACCATCGAGTTCCTGCTGCGGCACCATGCCCGCACCGGGGCCGAGGGCGCCCTCCAGATGGCCGTCGACACCTGCGCGGCGATGGCCCGGGGCGGGATGTACGACCAGCTCGGCGGGGGCTTCGCCCGCTACTCGGTGGACCGGGAGTGGGTCGTGCCCCACTTCGAGAAGATGCTCTACGACAACGCGCTGCTCTGCCGCGTGTACGCGCACCTGTGGCGGGCCACCGGCTCGGAAGAGGCCCGCCGGGTCGCCCTGGAGACCGCCGACTTCATGGTGCGCGAACTGCGCACCGCCGAGGGCGGTTTCGCCTCCGCGCTCGACGCGGACAGCGAGGACGGGACCGGGCGGCATGTCGAGGGCGCGTACTACGTGTGGACGCCCGAGCAGCTGCGGGAGGTCCTCGGCGAGGAGGACGCCGCCTTCGCCGCGGAGCACTTCGGGGTGACGTCGGAGGGCACCTTCGAGGAGGGCGCCTCGGTCCTGCAGCTGCCGCGGGCGGACGCCGGGGCGGACGCGGACCGGGTCGCCCGGGTGCGGACCGCGCTGCTGGCCGCCCGTGAGCTGCGCCCGCGCCCCGGCCGGGACGACAAGGTGGTCGCCGCCTGGAACGGTCTGGCGATCGCCGCGCTCGCCGAGACGGGGGCGTACTTCGACCGTCCCGACCTCGTCGAACGCGCCACCGAGGCGGCGGACCTGCTGGTACGGGTGCACATGGGTGACACCGCCCGGCTGGACCGTACGTCCAGGGACGGGCGGGCCGGCGGGCACGCAGGGGTGCTGGAGGACTACGGCGACGTGGCCGAGGGCTTCCTCGCCCTGGCCTCGGTCACCGGCGAGGGGGTCTGGCTGGAGTTCGCCGGCTTCCTGCTCGACATCGTGCTCCTGCACTTCACCGGCGAGGGCGGTCGGCTCTACGACACGGCGGACGACGCCGAGCAGCTCATCCGCCGCCCGCAGGACCCCACCGACAACGCGACTCCGGCGGGCTGGACGGCGGCGGCCGGGGCGCTGCTCTCGTACGCCGCGCACACAGGCTCCGAGGCCCACCGCACCGCCGCGGAGGGTGCGCTGGGTGTGGTGAAGGCGCTCGGGCCGCGGGTTCCCCGCTTCACCGGCTGGGGCCTCGCCGTCGCGGAGGCACTGCTCGACGGGCCGCGCGAGGCCGCGGTCGCCGGGCCGGTCGGCGGTGAGCTGCACCGTACGGCGCTGCTGGGCACGGCGCCGGGTGCGGTGGTGGCGGCGGGGGAGACGGGCGGGGCCGAGTTCCCGCTGCTGGCGGACCGGCCGATGGTGGGCGGGGCGCCCACGGCGTATGTGTGCAGGCACTTCGTGTGCGACGCGCCGACCACGGACGTGGCGGAGCTGGCGCGCGCTCTGGGGGGCGGCGGGGCCTGACGCCGGTCACAGCGCCGGGCCGCCCTCCAGCGTGTCCAGCGCCTCGTCGATCATCGCGACGAGGTCGCCCTTCTGGCCGTGTTCGCCCCAGTACAGCGTCACCTCGCGCAGAGCGCTCAGCACCGCCGCGACGAACACCCGGACCGCCAGGTCGTCGGGGGCGCGCCCGCTGCGGGCGGCGAGTACGCCGGCCAGCTCCTTCGCCGTGCCCGCCATGCTCTCCGCCATCCGGACCCGGATCGCGGGGACCTCCACCATCAGCCGGGTGCGCTGCCGCAGCTCCCGCTCCCCGGTGGCCAGGAAGGCGGCGAGCGTGCCGGTCAGCACCTGCCGGATCGACTCCAGCGGCGGCTCACCGGCCGGGCGGGCACGCAGGGCGGCGGCCAGGGCCTGGTCGTACTCGTCGGTGAGGACGATGTCCTCCTTGGCCGGGAAGTACCGGAAGACGGTGCTGGGCGACACCTCGGCCGCCTCCGCGATCTGCTCGACCGTCGTCGCGTCGTACCCCTGCTCCGCGATCAGCCGGTAGGTGGCCCGGCGGATCGCGGTCCGGGTCCTGAGCTTCTTCCGCTCGCGCAGTCCCAGCTGCGGAGGTGTTCCCGGAACGGAAACGGAAGGGGTACGGGAGGTGGCGGCCATGGTCGTCATTGTCGGGCATCGGCGGGCCGCCGGCACCGGTCGGGGAGCGGCGCTCAGTGGTGGTTGTAGGCCACCAGCGAGATGCCGACGTAGTGCACCACGAAGGCCGCCAGGGTCAGCGAGTGGAACACCTCGTGGAAGCCGAACCACCGCGGCGAGGGGTTGGGGCGCTTGATGCCGTAGATGACGCCGCCGGCGCTGTAGAGCAGCCCGCCGACGACGACCAGCACCAGCACGGCGATCCCGCCGGTCCGCATGAAGTCCGGCAGGAAGAAGACCGCGGCCCAGCCCATCGCCAGGTAGCAGGGCGTGTAGAGCCAGCGCGGGGCGCCGACCCAGAACACCCGGAAGGCGATGCCCGCGGCGGCGGCCGCCCAGACCGCCCACAGCAGCGGGGTCCCGGTGGACTCGGGGAGCAGCAGCAGGGTCAGCGGGGTGTAGGTGCCCGCGATGATCAGGAAGATGTTGGCGTGGTCGAGCCGGCGGAGCACCGCCTCGCCGCGCGGACCCCAGGTGCCCCGGTGGTAGAGCGCGCTCACCCCGAACAGCAGGCAGGCGGTCAGGGTGTAGATCCCGCAGGCGATCCGGCCGAGGGCGCTGTCCGTGAAGGCGATCAGCGCCACCCCCGCGACGATCACGGCGGGGAACATTCCGGCGTGCAGCCAGCCGCGCATCCGCGGCTTCGCCGGGACGGTTTCGGACTCGGCTGGTTCCAGCCCGGCGGACTCGGGCGCGGCGGCGGCAGCAGTCATTCCCGCATCGTACCTACGCGACCGTAGGTAACCGATACGAGTGGCAATGCTCACGTGTGCGCCCCCCTGGACATATGGGTGAAACGGTCGGATGATCAAATGAGTGCGGTCGGCACCGGATGAGCGCCAACGAGATTCGAAGGGGTCGAAGCATCCGGGTCGCAGCCCCCACGGGGCAACTACCAAACAGACACCCTCAACAAGGAGCGATCGTGGCGCGCGACATCGCGGCTCCCCTCACTGTCCCCACCGATCACCAGGAGCTCGTTTCCTGGGTGAACGAGATCGCAGCGATAACCGAGCCGGACCGGGTGGTCTGGTGCGACGGTTCCGAGGCCGAGTACGAGCGCCTGTGCGGGGAGCTCGTGGCCAAGGGCACGTTCACGAAGCTGGACGAGACCAAGCGCCCGAATTCGTACTACGCCGCGTCCGACCCGAGCGATGTCGCCCGCGTCGAGGACCGCACGTTCATCTGCTCCGAGAAGGAGGAGGACGCCGGTCCGACGAACCACTGGAAGGCCCCCGCCGAGATGCGGGAGATCTTCACGGGCGAGAAGGGTGTCTTCCGCGGCTCGATGCGCGGTCGCACGATGTACGTCGTCCCGTTCTGCATGGGCCCCGTCGGCTCCCCGCTCTCCGCGATCGGCGTCGAGATCACCGACTCCGCGTACGTCGCCGTCTCCATGCGCACCATGACCCGCATGGGACAGGCCGTCCTGGACGAGCTCGGCACCGACGGCTTCTTCGTCAAGGCCGTCCACACACTGGGCGCACCCCTGGAGGAGGGCCAGGAGGACGTTCCGTGGCCGTGCAACTCCACCAAGTACATCTCGCACTTCCCCGAGGACCGCGAGATCTGGTCCTACGGCTCCGGCTACGGCGGCAACGCCCTGCTCGGCAAGAAGTGCTACGCCCTGCGCATCGCCTCCGTCATGGCGCGTGACGAGGGCTGGCTCGCCGAGCACATGCTGATCCTCAAGCTCACCCCGCCGCAGGGCGAGGCGAAGTACGTTGCCGCCGCGTTCCCGAGCGCCTGCGGCAAGACCAACCTCGCCATGCTGGAGCCGACGATCCCCGGCTGGACCGTGGAGACCATCGGCGACGACATCGCCTGGATGCGCTTCGGCGAGGACGGCCAGCTGTACGCGATCAACCCCGAGGCGGGCTTCTTCGGCGTCGCGCCCGGCACCGGTGAGCACACCAACGCCAACGCGATGAAGACCATGTGGGGCAACTCCGTCTTCACCAACGTCGCGCTCACCGACGACGGCGACGTGTGGTGGGAGGGCATGACGGAGACCGCTCCGGCCCACCTCACCGACTGGAAGGGCAACGACTGGACGCCCGCGTCCGACACCCCGGCCGCCCACCCCAACGCCCGCTTCACCGTCCCGGCCGGCCAGTGCCCGATCATCGCGCCCGAGTGGGAGGACCCGAAGGGCGTGCCGATCTCGGCCATCCTCTTCGGCGGCCGCCGCGCCTCGGCCGTCCCGCTGGTCACCGAGTCCTTCACCTGGCAGCACGGCGTCTTCCTCGGGGCCAACGTGGCCTCCGAGAAGACCGCCGCCGCCGAGGGCAAGGTCGGCGAGCTGCGCCGCGACCCGTTCGCCATGCTGCCGTTCTGCGGCTACAACATGGGCGACTACATGAACCACTGGGTCAAGGTCGGCGCCGACAAGGACCAGGCCAAGCTCCCGAAGATCTACTACGTGAACTGGTTCCGCAAGAACGACGCGGGCAAGTTCGTGTGGCCCGGCTTCGGCGAGAACAGCCGCGTCCTGAAGTGGATCGTCGAGCGCCTCGACGGCAAGGCCGAGGGCGTCGAGTCCCCGATCGGCATCCTGCCGGCCAAGGGCTCCCTCGACACCGACGGCCTGGACCTCTCCGAGTCCGACCTGGACTTCCTCCTCAACGTCGACAAGGAGGTCTGGCGCGAGGAGGCGGCGCTGGTCCCCGAGCACCTCAACACCTTCGGCGACCACACGCCGAAGGAGCTGTGGGACGAGTACCGCGCGCTGGTCGAGCGCCTGGGCTGACGCCCCCAGGGCGCACCCCGCGCGGGTGCGCCCCGCACGCCCCGCGGCCGGGCTCTCGGACATCCGCCCTGACCTGTGGGGGTCAACAGCCCGCCGCGGTACGGCCCCCGGAATCCCCTCACGATTCCGGGGGCCTCCCCATGTTCCGCCCCGCGCCCCGTCCTTTTCCTGCCGGTTTCATGAAGAACGGCCCGGCATCGCCCGGCCCTTGCGCACGGCACCTCCACAAGATTCTATGTTCCTTCACATGTCTCCGGCTCGGTCGGCCGGGGACCAACCGAGCCTGTGGGGGACTCAGTTGAGAAGGAATCAGCACCGCATACGTATCGCGGCGACGCTCGCCGCGCTGACGCTCGGCACCGCCGGGCTCACCGCCCTCGCTCCGTCCGCCGCCCTCGCGGCCGACGGCCCGGTGCCCGGCGACACCGTGGCCAAGCTGCCGATCTCGTCGTACTCGGCGATGGTCGTCGACTCGGTGCACGAGCGGGTCTACATCACGGACGACCGCCGGAACCAGTACGCGAACCAGGTCCACGTCTACAACTTCCAGGGACAGAAGGTGGGTTCGCTGCCCACCGGCTCCGCACCCTCCGGGATGGCCCTGAGCGTGGACAGCGGCACGCTCTACGTCTCGCAGTCCTCGGGCATCCTCGCGTTCGACACCGCGACGCAGGAGCGTGCCGGTGTCACGTACACCGCGTACGACGTGCCCTGCCCGCGCGACATCGCCTTCGCGGGCGGCAAGGAATGGCACACCGAGACGCCGTACCTCACCACCGAATGCGACAACCGCCAGACCTGGCTGTACGGCACGGCGGGCAACCAGAGCACCGACACCGGATGGAACGCGGCGGGCCGGCTGCGGCTGACGAGCGGCCCCGAGGTCCCGG
This sequence comes from Streptomyces atratus, assembly GCF_900119365.1. GTDB lineage: Bacteria > Actinomycetota > Actinomycetes > Streptomycetales > Streptomycetaceae > Streptomyces > Streptomyces atratus_B. Next base: position 455,536 of record NZ_FPJO01000002.1, on the reverse strand, counting down.
ACCGCATCGTGATGGCGCAGACCCGCAGCACCGGCGAGGCCAACCCCTTCCTCACCACGCTCGACGCCGGCGGCGACACACTCGTGCGCGGCCCGGAGCGCCGGTTCGCGGACGCCGAGGGCCAAGGCGCCCTCGACATGAAGGACGTGGCGCAGTCCCCCGACGGCCGGCGGATCGCCGTCGCCGACGCCGCGTACGGGACCCGGCTCCTGGACGCCACCGACCTGTCCGACGCGCCGGCCGCGTACCAGCCGCTGCCGGAGGGGGCGAAGGCGTCCGCGGTCGCCTTCAGCGGCGACGGCACCTACATCGCGCGCGGCGCCGCCGCGACCGGGAGCACGGCCGACCTGCTCGTGCAGCCGGCCGACCCGGCGGCCGGTACGGCCCCGCTGGAATTCGCCTTCGAGGGTGCGCTCGACGGGGACCGGATCGCGCCGCGAGGGCTCGGCTGGTCGAAGGACGGCTCGCGTCTGTTCGCCGTCACCGCCAACACCTCCGGCAACGAGTTCTGGCTGCATGTCATCCAGCCCCCGGCCGCCCAGTACGACTCCCGCTTCACCGGCACGCTCTCCACCACCCCGGGCCGGCCCGTCGTCGGCGAACCGGTCGGGATCAGGGGCCGGCTGGAGCTGGACGGGCCCGCGCCCGCCGAACCGGTCAGGGTGACGGCGGTACGGCACGACGCGAACGGCGACCGCAGGCTCGCCCCCGTCGAGGTCGATGCCGACGGATCGTTCACCGTCCTCGACGTCCCGTCGGTGGTCGGCGACGCCACCTACACCGTCTCGTTCACCGGTGACATCACCCACCGCCCGGCCGAGGACACCGCGCTCACCGTCACGGTCGACAAGGCCCCGACCACCATCGCCCTCACCGCACCGGCGGAGGCGACGAAGAGCGCCGGGCTGACGATCACCGGCACCCTCACCGGTCAGGGGCGGGCGCTGCCCGCCGGGATCACGGTGTCCGTGGTGCGCACCGACCGGAAGGGCACCGGCACCCTGACCTCGGCCGCCGTCGCCGCCGACGGCACGTTCACCATCGACGACCTGCCCCGGGCCACCGGCCAGGTGACGTACGAGGTCGGCTACGCCGGTGACGCCCTGCACAGCGGCTCGACGGCGTCGGCGACGGTACGGGTGCGCGTCTGACGAGAGCCGTTCCGCCACGCACGTGTGCCGTGCCCCGATCACCCGGGGCACGGCACACTTCAGATGGATCCTGACAGGGTCAGACCGCTACTGGCTCTTCGAGAGTCCTTTCTCGGCCTCGGCACCACGCAGGACGGTGCCCGGCGTCAGCCCGAGATCGAGGTTGAGGGCGTCCAGGTACTGCTGCGCCGTGTTCTCGCTGCCGGCCGTCTGGTTGGCGTCCGGCGGGTTCTGGGTCACGAACGGTCCGCTCGGCACCTCGGTGAGGTCGAGGGGGTTCCAGGGCACCGGGTTCTCGGGGCTGCCGCAGTTGAGGGTCACCCCGTTGGATGCGCACTGGAGCTCGTAGACGAAGCTGTCCGTGGTGATCACCTTGAAGTTCGTCACCTGGCCCAGGGACGAAATGGTGGCGGCACAGACAGTGGCGGGGTCGGGGTAGCCGGGGTTCTGCTCCGGCGTGGTGAGGTCCTCGAACTTGTAGGTTCCCGTCTGGGGGTCGTCACGGTGGCCCCCGTACGTGATCCCCTGAGACAGGAAGACGCTGAATTCCTCGGTGCTGTTGGAGAGGATGGAGTCGATGTCCTGACCGCACCCACTGGGACCGGTGTCGCCGGTGTCGCCCTTGGCCCCGGTGTCGCCGGTGGCCCCGGTGGCTCCCGTGGCTCCGGTGGCTCCGGTGGCTCCGGTGGCCCCGGTGGCCCCGGTGGCTCCCGTGGCTCCGGTGGCTCCGGTGGCTCCGGTGGCCCCGGTGGCCCCGGAGGCTCCCGTGGCTCCGGTGGCCCCGGTGGCTCCGGTGGCCCCGGTGGCCCCGGAGGCTCCCGTGGCTCCGGTGGCTCCGGTGGCCCCGGAGGCCCCAGTGGCCCCAGTGGCCCCGGTGGCTCCGGTGTCGCCCTGCGGGCCGGTGTCGCCGGTGTCGCCCTGCGGGCCGGTGTCGCCGGTGTCGCCCTTGGGTCCGGTGGGACCGGTGGGGCCGGTGGGGCCGGTGGGGCCCTTGCACTTGTCCTTGTCCTTGCCCTTGTCGGCCTGGACGTCGGGAGCGATGGAGCGCTTCCCTCCGTCCCTGCACTTGTCGCCGCCCTGCGCGCCCACCGTGGTCACCGTGGCCGAGTGCGAGCTCGCGGTGGTCGCCAGCGCGGGGCTGGCGAAGCCGAGCGTCACGATGGCCAGCGATGCCACCGCACTGCCGGCGAGCCACTTGCTGCGCCGGGGAAGCGGGCCCAGCCCCGACGGGGTCCCGTTTTCAGGACTCATCTGCACTGCTCCTTGGGGAAATGATTGGATTCTTCGGAAGCTCCTTCGAGCCTTCTTGGGGATCTTTCGACAGTGCACGCAATGCGGTTGAGCGGTACGCAAGTTGATCAACGCAATGGCCCAATGCAAGTGCGCCATAAGAGTTCCATTGGTGTTCCGTTGCTACTCCGGTCGGTGCACGAACTGGATTCTCGGTTTGTGAGCGTCCCGCCTGGAGCCGATCAGGCGAATGGCGGCATTCTCCGTCCGTGGTTTCCCTGGTCGGCAATGCGGTGGCGATATGACTGTATCCGGGTGGTGGCACCGGGAAATGATCCGGATCTGCTGAATAAGACCCTCCGCCGCGGGATGGCCCCGCGGGTCCATCCCGCGCCAACTCGGCGTGGCGGCATGACTCGTGTCGTGCAGTCAAGTACCTGTCCCTTTCGGCTATTTAACTCGCAGAGTCGGTGAAACCTGTGAAATCAACAGTTTGTCTGAACATGATCGTCAAGGACGAGGCCCCGGTCATCCGGCGCTGCCTCGAATCCGTGCGCCCTTTGATCGACACCTGGGTCATCCTGGACACGGGGTCGACCGACGGCACCCAGGACGTCATCCGTGACGTCTTCAGTGATCTGCCCGGCTCCCTGCACGAGAGTCCCTGGAAGGGATACGACGGGAGTCGCAGTGAGGCGATCGATCTGGCGCGCGGCGAAGCGGACTATCTGCTGTTCATCGACGCCGACGATCTGATGGAGGTGGAGCCCGGCTTCCGCATGCCTGAGCTGACTCATGACGCCTACCGCGTCGCAGTGCACAACGCGCCCATCATCCATTGGCGCCCTGCGCTGGTCTCGACCCGGCTCCCCTGGCGCTACGTCGGCGTCCTGCACGAGTACATCGACTGCGGAACGCCGTACAGCCGCGGGACGTTGAAGGGCGCCAACATCCTCTCGGTGGGCGGCGGCGCACGCCTGAGGGGGGAAGGCCAGCGGAAGAAGTACCTGCGCGATGCCGAGACCCTTCAGCAGGGTCTGATCAAGGAACCCGACAACTCCCGCTACGTCTTCTACCTCGCCCAGAGCTGGCGCGATGCCGGAGAGCCGGAAAAGTCACTCACCACCTACGACCGCCGGGCAGGCATGGGCGGTTTCGCCGAGGAAGTCTTCTGTGCTCATCTCTACGCCGCACGGCTCGCGGCACAGCTCGACCGGCCGCCGGCCGAGGTGATCGACCGCTACCTCCGCGCACACGAAAGCCGCCCCTCGCGCGCCGAGGCCCTTGGTGAACTCGCGCGCCTGTGCCGAACGGACGGAGAACGCTGGCCACTTGCGTACATGTTCGCGCGGCAGGCGGCGCGGATTCCGTACCCGAACGACATTCTGTTCGTCGAGTCCGAATGGTACGACTGGCGCGCACTCGACGAACTCGCCGTAGCCGCCTACTGGATCGGCGAATACGAGGAGTCGCAGCGCTGCGGCGAACGCCTCCTCGAAGGCGGCAAGCTGCCCCGTGACCACTACGACCGTGTGGCCCGCAACCTCGAATTCGCGCGGAGCAAGCTGAGCTCGAAAGTACTCGCGAACGCCTGACTGCGGCCGGGCCGGGGGCCGCGCTGCCGGTCGTGGGCGGCACATGGGTGGCACCCGGCCCGCGCGCCTCGACGGCGCGCGGACCGGGGCCGTCAGTGGGCGCCGACCAGCGGGGCGGCGGGGGCGGCGGCGAGCGCCGCGGTGTGCGCATCCATGCGCTCGGCCGCGAGGATCGCGACGGCCGTGTCGGCGCGGGACGCGGCCACCACCAGTGCGCGGCCCGCGAGGGCGTGGGCGCGGCGGTGCAGTGCCGGTGCGGGCGCGGCGGTCCGGCCGGCGGGCCGGGCGGGCGGCGCGCCGCGCAGCCTGGCGACCTGCTCGGCGATGCGGTCGCCCGCCTCGCCGAGGTCCAGCTCGTCGGTGACCGCGAGGAGCGCGGCCAGATGCCCGGCGAGCTGGATGTCCAGCTCTTCCCCGCGGGAGCGGTGCGGGAAGTCGTCGGCGTGGTCGGCCGGTGTGTGGACCGATTTGGTGCGGATCGGTTCGTACATGGATGGCCTCCTGGTGTTGCAGTGGGACCATCCTACCTTGGATTCAGTCTAAAGTTGTCTGCGATCGATTCTGGTGTCCGTGGAATTGTCGGCGGGCGGGGATCAGGGCTGGCCGTACCCGTCCAGGAAGTGCGCGATCCGGTTCACCGCGTCCGTCAGGTCCTCGGTCGACGGCAGCGTCACGACCCGGAAGTGATCGGGCTCCGGCCAGTTGAACCCCGTACCGTGCACGACCATGATCTTCTCGGCCCGCAGCAGATCGAGCACCATCTGCCGGTCGTCCTTGATCTTGTAGACCTTGGGGTCGAGGCGCGGGAAGAGATACAGCGCTCCCTTCGGCTTCACACAGGTCACGCCCGGGATCCGCGTCAGCAGATCGTAGGCCGCGTCGCGCTGCTCCAGGATCCGCCCGCCCGGCAGTACCAGGTCGTCGATCGACTGCCGCCCGCCCAGCGCGGTGGCCACGGCGTGCTGCGAGGGCATATTGGCGCACAGCCGCATATTGGCGAGGATCGTCAGCCCCTCGATGTACGAGGACGCGTGCGCCTTCGGGCCGCAGACCGCCAGCCACCCCGACCGGTATCCGGCCACCCGGTAGTTCTTGGAGAGCCCGTTGAAGGTGAGCACCATCAGATCGGGCGCGATCGTCGCGGTCGGCGTGTGGGTCGCCCCGTCGTACAGGATCCGGTCGTAGATCTCGTCGGAGCAGACCACCAGATTGTGGCGCCGGGCGATCTCCGTCAGCCCGCGCAGCATCTCGTCGTCGTACACCGCACCCGTCGGGTTGTTCGGGTTGATGATCACGAGGGCCTTGGTGCGGTCGGTGATCCTCCGCTCGATGTCGGCGAGGTCCGGCATCCAGTCGGACTGCTCGTCGCACCGGTAGTGCACGGCCGTGCCGCCGGCCAGCGACACCGAAGCGGTCCACAGCGGATAGTCCGGAGCCGGTACGAGAACCTCGTCGCCGTCGTCGAGCAGCGCCTGCATCGACATCTGGATCAGCTCGGAGGCACCGTTGCCCAGGTAGATGTCCTCGACGTCGAGGTCGATCCCCTTGGTCTGGTAGTGCTGCATCACCGCCCGCCGCGCGGACAGCAGCCCCTTCGCGTCGCCGTAGCCGTGCGCCCCGGAGAGGTTGCGCAGTATGTCCTCGAGAATCTCGGGCGGGCACTCGAACCCGAACGCGGCAGGGTTGCCGGTGTTCAGCTTGAGGATGCGGTGACCGGCCGCTTCCAGCCGCATCGCCTCCTCGAGCACGGGGCCCCGGATTTCGTAACAGACGTTGGCGAGCTTCGTGGACTGGATGACCTGCATGTCTGGGAGCTTACGACCGCCCCCCGCGCACCGCCCGGCCTTTCCCCTCCGGTTGCCCCACCCGGGTACCCTCCCCGTCTTCCATCGCCATGCCCCCACCGCCCGGCACCGTGGGAACGCCGGGCGGGGACGGCGATGGGGCTTCGAATGCGGTGGAACAGGGGCGTGAGGACACGGACGGGTGAGATGCGCCACGACGCGGGAGGCGTTCGGGGCGTGCGGGCGTGACTGTGTTCCGTAAGACCAGGCAGCACGAGCAGGGACAGATCGACCATGCCGTGCGCGCCCAGAAAGTCTGCGAAAGCGCGCATCATGAACCGGTGACCGCGACGTATGGGAGGAAGGCGTGATGGCCGGACAGCACAGCCGCTGGATTGCCTCGGGTGTCCGGACGGAGGATCCGGAACGGATTGCCATTCGAGAGGCCCTGGCCTTCGGTAAAGCTCTCTACGACCGCCGCACCGCGCTTGGGCGCAGCGTGGCCGAGCTGGCCGGACGTACCGGCATGGAGGAGGACGACATCGAGTGCATCGAGGAGGGCGGTACAGCGCCGACGATCGAACTCCTCAGGAGCCTCGCAGCCGCCCTGGATGCCGATGTGCGCCTCACGCCCGGCCATGACCTCGGCTCTCTCTGGTTCGAAGCTCACGCGGCCTGACCGAGGGACATACGGGTGCGGAAGGCGGAACGGAGGGGTCTTCGGGACCCCGGTGCCTCCTCCGTACCTCAGATGTGGCTCAACCCGGGTGAGAGAGCAACTCCTCCCGGGGACCATGACCGCATGATCGGAAACGGGAAGCAGGATATGGCCGTGGTCGTGGTGCGCGACGCGGAAGCCATCGGTGCGGTGCTCCGGCAGGCGCTGGAGTCGGCGGGCGCGGAGGAACGCCCCGGCCTGGAGCGGGCCCTCGCCGTGGTCGCCGGCGCGGCCGGCGCACCGGACGCCGAGGTGCGGGGCCGCTGGGCGGGGCGCCGGATCAGGGCGGGCGGTCACCAGGGTCCGCTCGACGCGGTCGCGGCGGTCAAGGCACTGCGCAGGGCCGAGCCGGGCCTGAGCCTGCGCCAGGCGGTGCGGCTGTCCAGGGAAGCGGCCGCGACGGAGGCCGCGTAGCCCTGTGGCGGCCGGTCCCGCCGCACGGGGGCGACGGCCCCGGCAGAACTCGCATGACGTGCCCGGCACCCCGTCGTAGGGTCCCCGCCATGGACTGGCGGGCCTGGCACGACGCGTACGGCATCCCCGATTCATGGCTGGCGCGGCGGCTGCGGGCCGTCCGGGGCCGTGACCTCATCGACGTACTGGCGGACCACTCCCGGCGCGACGGCGTCCGGGCCCGGCTGGTGGAGCTGGACCCCGGAAACACCGCACCGGCCCGGGAGCCGGCCCGCAGGGCCGGGCTGACGCGGGTGGAGGTGGTGACGGGCGACGCCTCGCTCGCCGACCACTACGCCCAGGCCGCGAGACCCTGATGCGCGACACCACCACATCACCGCACACCGGCCCGTCCCCTCAGGGCCGGGCACTCGGTCATGTCGCGTCCCTCTCGTCGGGCCGGCCGGTCGACGCCTCGCTGCGGCTGACGCTGAACTTCCATCCCGACCGCGAGGCGGCGGGCAGACCGGCTCTGGTCGCTCTGGCACAGGACGGTGTCTACCGCTCCCAGTTCGTGACCGGCACGAGCAACGGCGGTCTCACGGCATACCCGGGCGGGGACAGATGGCGTTGGGAGAGCCGGATCTTCGACGGCGCCTACGACGGGGTGCCCGGCGAACAGCGGCCGGTCTACGGGGCGTTGAACTTCCGTGACTCCACCGTCGGGGCCGCCCCCAGGTTCGGCTCCGCGTATTTCCGGCTGACCGCGGACACCCTCCCGCGCGCCACATTCTGCTACCCGGACAGCGCGGCCGAGCCGGTGGACTTCGGTGTCGCGTCCGGGATGCATCTCATCGAGCTGGCCGAAGCCGACGAGCGGGACGCGCTCGACGACTACGTCGAGGCGCAGATCCACGGCCCGGTCGTCCTCGGCCGCCATGTGGAGGCCCTGGTGCTCGACCCCTGCTACCGGTCCACCCCGGTCGAGGAGGCGGCCCGCCGGCTTCCCTGCCGGACTGAGTGGCACGCGGGATTCCGGCTGACCGTCGAGCAGTTGCGGCGCCATCCCGGCTACCGGGGAGCGGAGTTCGTCGAACTCGGCGCCGAGATCGCCGAGGACGGCCTCCTCGATCCGCGGATCATCGGTGACGCCGCCCGCTCCGGCCGCCACGATCCCCAGGCGCTGAAGAAGGTCTGGCACTGCCTGGCCCGCTTCGGCGCACCGCCGCGCCCGACCCGACCGCACCGGGCACAGGATGTCGGGCCCGCGGGGGTGCGCGGTTCCTAGCGTGGGTGCTCGTAAGGGAAGGAGGCCGGGGTGCTGGAGAAGCTGAACCAGGCCATGGAGTACATCGAGGGCCGTCTCGGTCAGCGGATCGAGGCGGCCGAGCTGGCCCGGATCGCCATGACGTCGGAGTACCACTTCCGGCGGATGTTCTCGGCGCTGGCCGGGATGCCGCTGTCGGAGTACGTACGGCGCAGGCGGCTGACGCTCGCGGGCGCCGAAGTGCTGCACGGGGAGCGGACGTTGCTGGAGGTCGCCGTGCGCCACGGCTACTCCTCGGGGGAGGCGTTCGCGCGGGCGTTCCGTGCCATGCACGGCGTCGGTCCCGGCGAGGCCCGGCGGGCCGGTGCGGTTCTGCGGTCGCAGCCCCGGATGTCCTTCCGTCTCGTGGTCGAAGGGAGCAGCAGCATGGAGTACCGGATCGTGACGAAGGACGAGTTCCGGGTGGTCGGCAGGAGGGCGCGGGTTCCTCTTGTGCACGAGGGGGCCAACCCGGCCATCGCCGAGTTCGTCCGGGGCATCGACAAGGAGACCGTGGCGCGCATCGCCGCGCTGTCCGACCAGCAGCCGGAGGGCATCGTCCAGGTCAGCGACAACCTCGCGGAGAGCCGTGCGGAGGGGACCGAACTCGACTACTACCACGCCGTGGTGACCGGTGCGGACGCTCCGGACGACCTGGACGTGCTGGTGGTCGCGGCCGGCACATGGGCCGTCTTCGAGAATTCCGGGCCCTTCCCGGAGGCGCTCCAGTACCTGTGGCGGGACGTGTTCACCCAGTGGTTCCCGTCCAGTCCGTACCGGAGCAGGCCGGGGCCCGAGATCCTGCGCGTCCGGGTCTCGGAGGACGGTGCGCAGGGCGATGCGGAGCTCTGGATCCCGGTGGAGCCGACCACCGCCTGAGGCCGACGGCTTGAAACCGCCCCTTGTGGGGGTCCCTTCAGTGCGCCAACATGCGCATGTCAAATCCGAAGGAAACTTCGGTGGACGGGGCCATCGGGGCCCTGTCCTGGCTACTTGAGGGGACCCCCACATGAAGAAGCCTCTCGTCGGTGCGCTGTTCGCCGTCCTGCTCCTCGGGGCAGGTGTCGCGCCCGCAACCGCGGCAACCGGCCACGAAGCGGCGGCGCCCGCCGCGGTCAAGGAGAAGGTCAGGCCGAAGGCGGTCAACTTCGCCGGGACCGTGGCGCTCAGCAACTGTTCCGGCTCCGTCGTCCGCACCCCGGACTCCCAGCCCGGCGACCCCGCGCTCGTGCTCTCCAACGGGCACTGCATGGAGACGGGATTCCCGGGCCCCGGTGAGGTCGTGTTCGACCAGCCGTCCACCCGTGGCTTCACCCTGCTGAACGCCTCGGGCAGCGGTGTCGGCACCCTGCGGGCGAGCAAGATCGCGTACGGGACGATGACCGACACCGACATATCGGTGTACGAACTCACCAGCACCTACGCCCAGATCGAGAGCAAGTACGGCATCAAGGCGCTGGAGCTCAACACCGCGCACCCGGTCCAGGGCACCGCGATCACCGTCGTGTCCGGGTACTGGAAGCGCACGTACGCCTGCAACGTCGACGGCTTCGTCTACCGCCTCAAGGAAGGGGAGTGGACCTGGAAGGACTCGGTCCGCTACACCTCCGCCTGCCGGACCATCGGCGGTACGTCCGGCTCCCCGGTGATCGACAACGCGACCGGCAAGGTCGTCGCCGTCAACAACACCGGCAACGAGGACGGCCAGGAGTGCACGGACAACAACCCGTGCGAGGTCGACGAGAACGGCAATGTGACGGTGCGCGAGGGCATCAACTACGCCCAGGAGACGTACGGCATCGTGCCGTGCATCGGCACCGGCAACAAGTTCGACCTCGACCGTGCGGGGTGTGCGCTGCCCAAGCCGTGACCGTGTGAGAGTCCCGTCGCCGCCGCGATGCCCGCCACCGGGTGCCGCGGCGGCGATTCGCGGTTCACGGGGTCGCCGTGCGTCCGATCGCCGCCTCGATCCCGTCCAGCAGCACCCCGAGTCCCACGTCGAACGTCTCCCTCGCCTCCCGCTCCGGGTACGGCACCGCCTCCTCGCCGGGCGCGGGGGCCGGGGCCGGTGGCTGCGGGGCGGAACCGGTCTCCATCGCCATCAGGTCCGGATAGCGCTCCGCGAAGTCCGGGGCCACCTCGCCCAGCAGTGCCGAGCGGGCGAACCACCACTCCTCGTCCGACTCGCCCGTCGCCGCCGCGGCCTGCCGGGCCTCGGCGACCGTGCCGGCGCAGCCGCGGACGAAGTGGGACAGCGTGCCGACCAGCCGCCGCAGCAGCCGCGCTTCGAGCCCGGTCGTTCTCAGCAGGTGTACGAGGGTGTCCAGTCCCGCGTACTCGTGCGGGCCGAGGACCGGGCGGGCCTGCGAGACCTGGAGCACCCAGGGGTGGCGGAGTTGGAACTCCAGTGTGTCCCGCGCCCAGTCGGTCAGCCCCGCACGCCAGTCGCCGGTGTCGTCGTACTCCATGGGCAGCTCGGCGTGGACCGCGTCGTACATCAGGTCCAGCAGCTCGCTCTTGCTCGGGACGTAGGTGTAGAGCGCCATCGCGGTGCGGCCGAGCCGCTCGCCCACCGCGCGCATCGACAGCGCGGCCATGCCGTCCTCGTCCGCGACGGCGACGGCGGCGGTCACGATCGCGTCGACGCTCAGCCCCGGCCGGGGGCCGGGACCGGGGCGCCGGTCCTGCTGCTCCGGCCGGTCGGAACGCCAGAGCAGGGACATCGAACGGCGGGCGTCGCCCTGTCCGGCAAAGACCACCACTTGCGACTCCTTACGTCGTAAAGTAACTTCGCCCGGATAATTCCTTACGACGTAAGCTATCAGTCGGAGAGGGCGGGAGCCGCGATGGGTCAGGCGTTGGCCGTTTCGTATGTGCGGGTCGTCGGCGTGGAGCGGATCACTCCGCGGACGGCGCGTGTCACCTTTGCCGGTGACGCACTGGCGGGGCTCATGGAGGACCGGCCCGACCAGCAGATGAAGCTCTGCTTCCCCCGGGCGGGGCAGGCGGTGCCCCGGCTGCCGGAGCCGGACGCCGACGACACGTACGGCATGCGGTGGTACGAGGCGTACCTCGCGATCCCCGAGCCCGAGCGGCCGCTGATGCGGAGCTTCACCGTTCGCGGGTACGACCGTCGGCTGGACGTGATGGCGGTCGACTTCGTGCTCCATGGCGACGACGGGCCCGCCACCCGCTGGGGACGGGCCGCGCGACCCGGTGATGTGCTCGGCATGGTCGGCCCGTCGTCGCTGTACGCCCGGCCGCTGCCCGCCGCCGGCTGGCTGCTGCTGGCCGGCGACGAGACGGCGCTCCCCGCCGTCGCGACCCTGCTGGAGTCCCTGCCGGCCGGGGCGCGGGCGCTCGTCTGCGCCGAGGTCGCCGACGTGGCGGAGGAGCAGCCGCTCGGCTCGCCCGGCGACGTGACCGTCCACTGGGTGCACCGCGACCGGGGCGGGTCGTTGGCGGACGCGGTGCGGGCGGCCCGGCTGCCCGACGGGTCCGGGGCCGCGTGGCTGGCCGGTGAGGCGGGGGCGGTACGGGCCCTGCGCCGCCATCTGGTCGAGGAGCGCGGGCTGCCCCGGGCGGCCGTGCAGTTCAGCGGTTACTGGCGGCGCAGCCTCACCCAGGACGACGCCCCGACCGGCGTCGAGCGTGCGGGGGGCACAGGGGCGCGGGCCGGAGGAGTCCTCGGGGTGGATCTCGGCGATCCGGCCGTCGGTGATGGCCACATCGGCACGGTGGCGGGGGGCGCCGGTGCCGTCGACGACGTGGGCGTTACGGATGACCAGGTCCATGAGGGGCTCCACTTCAAGCCCCTCCGGTGGCCGATAGGCAGTTCGAGCCCCTCCGGCGATTGAGGAGCGGGGGGTCCGGGGGAGGAGCCCCCGGTTACGGGAAGGGGCGGGGCAGGGGAGCAGCCCCGCAGGGCAGCTCCCCCACAGGCATCAGAAGAACGTACGGATGTAGTCCGTGACCGTCCCGTCCGCCGCGACCAGCGGAATCAGCTGCCACTTGTCGAAGCTGGTGCACGGATGCGACAGGCCCATTCCCACCCAGTCGCCGACCTCCAGCTCCGCACCCGGCTCCGTACGCACCCAGGTGTGCTGGTCCGACAGACCGGTCACCGAGACACCCGCCGCGGGCCGGACCGTGCCGTCCCGGCCGGACCGCACGACCTGCGCCTCGGGAAGGTCGAGGTCGTACGCCGCGTCCCGCTTGCCCGCGTTGAGGAAGGCCTGCTCGGCCGTCGGGCGTGACACGACCTGCGCCCACAGCCGGAAGGCGGGCTGCAGAACCCCCTCCTCCGGCACCCGGTTGAACGGGGTCAGATGGCGGTAGTGACCGTCGTCGTGCGAGACATAGGCGCCCGAGCGCAGCAGCTTCAGGACCGGCGCGGACAGCTCCGGGATCTGTGCGAACACGTCCGCCACCGCGTCGAACCACGCGCTGCCGCCCGCACTGATCAGGATCTCCTCGCCGGCCGCGAAGCGCCCCGCGCGGTCGAAGCCGACGGCCAGCGCGACGAGCCGGCGCAGCCAGTCCCGTACCCGCTCGCCGGACGCCTCCGGCACCTCGCCCTCGTAACCGGCCACGCCCACCAGGCGCAGGGTCCCGGTCGCCGCCACCGCGTCGGCCACCGCCGCGCACTCGGCCTCGGTGCGGACACCGGTGCGCGCACCCTCGCCCGCGCCCAGTTCCACCACGACGTCGACGGGGCGGGAGGCGCCCGCCGCGCGCAGCGCCTCGTCCATCAGCTCCACGCCGCGCACCGAGTCGACGTAGCAGACGAAGCGGAACTCCGGGTCGGAGTCCAGCTCGGCGGCGAGCCAGCGCAGGGCCGCGGCGTCGACGAGCTCGTTGGCGAGGAAGATCCGCCGGATTCCGTACGCTCGGTAGACCCGCGCCTGGTGCGGCACGGCCGCGGTGATGCCCCAGGCGCCGTGCTCCAGCTGGCGGGCGAAGAGCTGCGGGGACATGGAGGTCTTGCCGTGCGGGGCGAACGCGAGCCCGTGGCGCTCCGAGTACGTCTCCAGGAGGGCGAGGTTGTGCTCGACCGACTCGGCGGACAGGGCGAGCACCGGGGTGGTGAAGCCGCCCGTGAAGAGGTTGCGCCGCTCGGCGGCGAGGGCGCCGACGGTCAGGCCCTCCGCGTCGGGCGGGAGCGCCTTGAAGCGGTGGTCGACCGGCTCGTCGGCGAGTCCGGACACAGGACGGTCGGCGGCCAAGGGGGCCTCCTCGATCGAAGTCGTCGTTGCATCGTGCGCAACACCCATTGCGTATATCGCTTGACGCTGTCTAACATCCGAGCCGACGCCGGGTCAATGGCGTGCACCCCCCGCCGCGCCCCGAACCGCATCACCGAACCCGCGAGGAGCCCCGAGTGTCCGGAACCCCGGCCAGGACCACCGACGCCGCCACGGCCGCCGAAGTCGTGTGCCTCGGCGAGTCCATGGTGACGTTCCTGCCGTCGCAGCCCGGACGCCTCGCCGACGTACCCTCCTTCGGCCGTGGCATCGGCGGCGCCGAGTCCAATGTCGCCTGCGCGCTGGCCGCCGTCGGACACCGGACGGCCTGGGTCAGCCGGGTCGGCGCCGACGGCTTCGGCGACCACCTCGTCGAGGCGATCGCCGGATACGGGGTCGACACCTCCGGAGTGCGGCGCGACCCCTCGCGGCCCACCGGGATCTACTTCCGCACCGCCACCGACCGGGCCACCGATGTGCACGAGGTCGCCTACTACCGGGCCGGCTCCGCCGCCTCCGCGATGTCGCCCCGGAACATCCCGTACGAGACGCTGCCCGCGACCCGGGTCCTGCACCTGTCCGGCATCACCGCGGCGCTCTCCGCCGACTGCCTGGACCTGCTCCACGACCTGACCGCGCCCCGGCCCGGCCGCCCGCTGATCTCCTTCGACGTCAACCACCGGCCCGGCCTGTGGCGCGACGCCGACGCGTCCCCCGAGGTGCTCCTCGAACCGGCCCGCCGCAGCGACCTGGTCTTCGTCGGCGAGGACGAGGCGGAGGAGGCATGGGGAGTGACGGGCGCGGAGGCGATCCGGGCGGCGCTGCCGGAGCCGTCCGTCCTGGTCGTGAAGCGGGGCGCGGAGGGCGCGACGGTCTTCTCGGGCACCGGTGACGTCACCACCGTCCCCGCCCTGCGCGTGGACGTCGTCGCACCCGTCGGCGCCGGCGACGCCTTCGCCGCCGGGTTCCTCTCCGCCACCCTCCGCGACCTCCCCGTACGCGACCGCGTCCGGCACGGCCACCTCATGGCCGCCGCCGTCCTCACCGTCCCCGGCGACCTCACCGCTCCACCGGCCCGCGCGCACGCCGACTCCCTTGCCGCACTGGACGACGACGCCTGGGGGAGACTTCGTCTCGGCCCCGGGTGGACGGGGGACGACCAGGAGGTACGTACGACATGAGTCAGACCGTCGACCGGGCGCTGAGCATCCTGCCTCTGCTCGCCCAGGGACCCGCCGACCTCGGCCAGGTCGCCGAGCGGCTCGGTGTCCACAAGTCCACGGCGCTGCGCCTGCTCCGTACGCTCCACGAGCACGGACTCGTCTACCGCCAGCAGGACCAGCGCTACCGCCTCGGCGCCCGCCTCTTCGCCCTCGCGCAGGAGGCCGTCGAGAACCTCGACGTACGGGAGATCGCCCACCCCCACCTCGTCGAACTCAACGAGAGCTGCGGTCACACCGTGCATCTCGCGGTGTACGAGGAACAGGAGGTCCTCTACATCGACAAGGTCGAGAGCCGCTACCCGGTCAGGATGTACTCGCGGATCGGCAAGCCCGTCGCGATCACCGTCGCCGCCGTCGCGAAGCTGCTCCTCGCCGACCTCTCCGAGCCCGAGCGGCGCGCCGTCGCCGAGAAGCTCGACTACCCCATGTACACGTCCCGTTCGACCCCGAACGCCGGTGCCTTCCTCAAGGAGCTCACCGTCGTCCGCGAACAGGGCTGGGCCACCGACCTCGGCGGCCACGAGGAGTCCATCAACTGCGTCGGCGCCCCCGTCCGAGGGGCGGACGGGCGGGTCGTCGCCGCGATGTCGGTCTCCGCGCCCAATGTCGTCGTCACGGCCGAGGAACTCCTCACCCTGCTCCCGCTGGTGCGCCGTACCGCCGACTCCATCAGCCGGGAGTACTCCGGCACCACCCGACCCAGGAAAGCCTGAACAGCCATGACCGAGAAGATCGCCCTCACCCCGAGCACCCACACCACGCCCCCCGCGAAGTTCTCGCACGGGGTGAAGAAGGGGAACATCCTCCAGGTCGCCGGCCAGGTCGGCTTCCTGCCCGCCGTCGAGGGCCGGGCCCCGACCCCCGCCGGTCCGACACTGCGCGAGCAGACCCTCCAGACCTTCGCCAACGTCAAGGCGATCCTGGAGGAGGGCGGCGCGAGCTGGGACGACGTGATGATGATGCGCGTCTACCTCACGGACGTGGACCACTTCGCCGAGATGAACGAGATCTACAACTCCTACTTCGCCGAGCAGAACCTCAAGGCGGCCCCCGCCGCCCGTACGACGGTCTACGTCGGCCTCCCCAAGGGCCTGCTGATCGAGATCGACGCGCTCGCGGTGCTCGGCTGAACCAGCTGATCCACTTGCCGCACCGTTCCACCGCACCACCGCACACGGCACGGCGCTCCACCCCATGGGGACGTCGAGCCGCGTCCGGTCAGGCCGCCGAGGCGCAGATGATGCTCCGGCCGTTGTTCACCTGCCAGTACCAGAACCGCTCCCCGCGCCCGGCCGGGCAGGTCCAGTCGGTGCCGGCCGAGGGCGCCCGGTAGTACCCGGTGATCCGGAGGATCGACTGGCCGGCCCGGGGGACGGTCGACGAGTTGCAGGACAGCACCACCGTCACGGCAGGGTGCCGTGTGCGTACCGGCCGTTCGTCATGTACCGGCTGCCGGTCACCCACCGGCCGTCGGTTACGGCAGGCCGTGCACGTGCGGCGCCACCGCGTTCGACCAGGCGTTGCCCGACTTGGCGTCCCAGTTGGTCGACCAGGTCATCGCGCCCCGGATGCCGGGGTACGTCTTCGAGGGCTTGAACGTGCCGCAGTCGGTGCCGGAGGCCAGGCAGTCCAGGGCCGCGTTCACGACCGAGGGCGAGACATAGCCGCCGCCCGCGCCGCTCGTGGAGGCGGGCACCCCGAGGCCGACCTGGGACGGGTCGAGGCCGCCCTCCAGCTGAATGCAGGCGAGCGCGGTGAGGAAGTCCACCGAGCCCTGCGAGTAGACCTTGCCGTCGCAGCCGAGCATCGAACCGCTGTTGTAGTACTGCGTGTTGACGACGGTCAGGATGTCCTTGATGCCGAGTGCCGTCTTGAAGTACTCGCTCCCCGTGGACTGCATGTCGATGGTCTGCGGGGCCATCGTGATGACGAGGCCCGAGCCCGCCTTCTGCGACAGCGAGCGCAGCGCCTTCGTCATGTACGTGGAGTTGAGGCCGTTCTCCAGGTCGATGTCGACACCGTTGAAGCCGTACTCCTGGATGAGCGAGTGGACCGAGTTCGCGAAGTTGGTCGCGGAGGCGTCGCTGTTGACCGAGATGGAGCCCTTCTCGCCGCCGACCGAGATGATGACGTTCTTCCCGGCCGCCTGCTTCGCCTTGATGTCGGCCTTGAACCGGTCGACGGTGTAGCCGTTCAGGCCCGCCGTGTCCAGGTTGAAGGTGACGGCGCCCGGCGTGCTCGTGGCGTCGGCGAAGGAGACCGCGATGATGTCGTAGTTCGCGGGTACGTCGCTGAGCTTCTGCACGGTCGCGCCGTTTTTGAAATTCTGCCAGTAGCCGGTCACCGCGTGCTTGGGGACGGAGGTGCCGGGGTTGGGGTTGCCGCCGCTCTCCTTGGCCGTACGGCCGCTGACCGTCGTCGACTTGACGGACTCGCCGGCCGCGTTGGTGGCGGTCACCGCGAACTGGTACGCCGTGTCGGCGGCCAGCCCCGTGACCGTCGCCGAGTTCCCGGTGGTCGTGGTCGCCTTCTGACCGTCCCGGTAGACGGTGTAGCCGGTCGCGCCGGACACCGCGTTCCAGGACAGGGCCACGGAGGAGGAGGTGGTCGCGCCGACCGCGAGCCCGGCCGGGGCGGACGGGATGGTCGGCTCCGGGTCGGTGCCGCCCCCGCCGTCGGGGCCGTTGACCGAGACGTCGTCCACCAGATAGGCGGACTGCCCGTACCAGCCGTGCGTGTAGACGTCGACCGAGGTGGTGTTCGGGCCGGTCTTGAAGGTGGTGGTGAGCTGCGTCCAGTCGCCGGAGCCGGGGGACCAGGTCGACACGTCGGTGGTTCCGGTGCCGCTCGCGCCGAGGTACGCGTACCCGCCCTGCACCCAGGAGCTGAGCGTGTACGTCGAGCCGGGCTTCACGGCCACGGTCTGCCTGCACCGCGCGGTGTCCTGGCCGGACGGCGTGGCCTTGAGGGCGGCGGTGCCACCGTGCACGGGGGAGGAGACGGTGGTGCCGCCGCTGCCCGTACAGGACCAGTTGGCGAGCCCGGACTCGAAGCCCGCGTTCTTGGCGACGTTGATGTCGGCGGCCTGGGCGCTTCCGGCGAGACCTGTGGCGGTCAGCGCGCCGGCCGCGAGGACGGCCATGGTGGCGCCGAGCCGGATTCGGCGGCGCCCGTGGATTCTGTGGCCGCTGAGGGGGGAACGTTCCACTTGCTGCCTCCGTGGGGGAGTTGGGGATACCTGCCGGGAGTGCCCGGGGACGAGCCGGCGGGGGACCGGCGGTGCTCCGGACCGTCCGGGAGGTGACGGGGAGAAGAAAGGGGATGTGGAGTTGAGGAACGGTGGCCACCGTTGGCCGATAAGCTGGTCCAGACCAATCGAGTTGTCAAGACCTCTGGCAGCGAGACCTGCGGTGATCGTGTCCGTCGGATGGGTCCGTTCGCGCTCCGCTTGTGCCCCGCGATGCCCTCCGTGGGCCGCCGAAGTCCAGTCGGCGCGCCTGTGAATTGACGTTTTGTTGACCTCTCGGGGTCACGTGCGGGTGAAGGGGCGGAGTGCTCGGACAGTGACGATCCGGCCCCCGGTGCGAGGCCGGTGCGCAAGGTTCCGCATCCGTGCTGACGTGCGCGGATGATTTCCCGGCGCAAGGTGGCCGGGAGGTGGATCCGTAACCCTCCGCAGTTGTACAGAAGTTGACGATTTTCGATTTGATCCGATTTAGCACTCCGGTGTAACGCGGGCGCCTCGCACATGTTGTCGGACTGGCCTCCGAAAAGTGTTCTCTGCCAGGTAAGACGTGGATAAAGTGCTGAGGCAGAACCGCGGAGCAGGAGCGATTGCGGCCGACGTCATGACCGGCGTCCGGCCGGAGCCGAAACGGGGAACAGCGTGCCGACCGCAATAGCAGTGACCAGTGCTGACTTGGTACTACCTCCGACCGATCAGCAGACACCGACAGCCGCCCTGCTGCAGGCACCCGATGCCCAGGCGCTGGAGCTGGCCATCGGTGACATGCACGTGCTGCTCGAACAGCACGGCTATGTAGTCGCCGTCTACCCGTCCGGCATCTCGCCCGCGCACGAGCGCCGGCTCTACTCCGTGCGCTCGGTCCTGGAGAGCGACCGCATCGCCCTGGTCAAGGTGGACCTCCCGCCGCTGGGCGTCGCCGTACTCGTCAGGCAGCTGCGCCAGTTGTCCATCTGTGACTTCAGCCCGGGAGTGGTCGCCTCCGCCGCCCGGCTGCTGACGCACTACATCCACGCGGGCGCCCTGCTCCACTCCGTCACCAAGTTCGACCGGGTCCCGGTCGACCTCAGGACCCATGCGAAGTCCTGGGTGCCCGGTTCGCAGTTCGCCGTGGTCGCGGGGCCCGAACCGCAGCTCGTCAGGGTCGGCCCGAAGGCCGACCCGCCGACCGGTCCGGAATTCGGCACCCATCTGATGACCGCCAAGGGGCAGTCCCAGTCGGAGTGGGTGAAGGAGACCCTCGCACCCGCGTGGCAGGTCCAGTCCATTCATGAGTCCGCACTTCCGTCCGAATCCCCGGCATGGTGGGGAACCGGAAAACTGGTGGAATTCGCCGCCTACCTGCCAGACATCTCCGTCCTGTACCAATTGGTGGCCTCCGTACGCCGTGAGAACTGCCGCTGGTGCCGAATGGAACTCATCGGTGACCGCTGCGGGTTCTGCTCCTCCCCGCTACCCGCGGCCGAGAACCGAATGCACTCCGCCGGTGTCCTCAGCCATGGAGCGCTCGCACCACCGCAGTCCTAGCGCTTCCGCTTTCCTCCGTAGACGCCCTTCTGTCCGCTGCCCCAAGCATCCGAATCGAACGAGGTTGTCCGGCCCATGAACTCCCGTCAGCGCCGCGGCGTGATACTCCTGCTTTTGTCGGTTCTGTGCGCCTTCGGCGCCTTCGCCGGCGTGCTCTCGGTGATCAGCGATGTCAACTCCAAGGTCGGGCCGGAGGTCTCGGCCTACCAGCTGAAGTCCGACGTAGCCCCCTATACCGCCCTGTCCTCCGGGCAGTTCGAGAAGATCTCGATGCCCAAGCGCTGGCTCTCCACCAACGCGGTCACCGATCTCTCCGAGGTGAACGGCAAGATCGCCGTCACCCAGCTGCGCAAGGGTTCGCTGCTCCAGTCCGACATGATGCAGCGGCGTCCCGAACTGCAGCCCGGGGAGCAGGAGATCGCCATCATGATCGACGCAGCGACCGGTGTCGCGGGCAAGATCACCCCCGGCGCCACGGTCAACATCTACGCCACCTTCGAGAGTGAGAAGGACGGGGAACCGTCCCAGTCGAAGGTCATCGTCTCCAACGCCAAGGTGCTGGACGTCGGCAAGCTGACCGCCCTGGAGCCCAGCAACGACGGCAAGTCAAACATGGGTACCGAGGCTGTCCCGATCACCTTCGCGCTCAACACGCTCGACACCCAGCGCATCGCCTACGCCGAGTCCTTCGCGGCGCACGTACGCCTCGCGCTCCTTGCCTCCGGCAGCGACAGCACCATCCGTCCGGGCGACCGCACCTACACGCTCGACAAGGACAAGTGAGGATCGAATGACCACGAGGATCCTCCCGGCCGTCGGTGACGTCGACGCGGCCAGATCCGTCACCACCCTGCTCAGCCAGCTCCCCGACGCGGAGCCGGCCGCTCCGGTCAGCGACTCGACCCAGCTCATCGACACCCTCGCCCGCCTCGCGGGCGAGTCGCTCGACGATCTGCCCGAGGTCGTGCTGGTCCACGAGCGGATCGGACCGGTGCCGGCCCTGGAACTGATCCGGGAGGTCTCCCTGCGCTTCCCCGCCATCGGGGTCGTGCTGATCACCGCCGATGTCACCCCCGGTCTGTTCTCGTCCGCGATGGAGTCGGGTGCGCGTGGTGTCGTCACCCTCCCCCTGAGCTATGAGGAATTGGCCAGCAGGGTTCAATCCGCGGCCCAATGGTCCGTCGGAGTCCGACGCCACCTGACCACCGGGGCCGATGTCTTCACCGGTCCCGGCGGTACGGTCATCAGCGTCAGCGGCGCCAAGGGCGGCGTCGGGACCACCGTCACCGCCGTACAACTGGCCCTGGCGGCCCAGGCGTCCGGGCGCACTGTCGCCCTGGTCGACATGGACCTCCAGGCCGGTGACATCGGCTCGTACCTCGATGTGCAGTTCCGGCGTTCCATCGTCGACCTGTCGTCGATCACCGACATCTCGCCGCGCGTCCTGTCCGACGCCGTGTTCAGCCACGGCACCGGTCTGGCGCTGCTCCTGGCACCCAGCGAGGGCGAGAGCGCCGAGGAGGTCAGCGACCGCTCGGCCCGGCAGATCGTCAGCGCCATGCGCTCGCGCTACGAGGTCCTGATCGTCGACTGCGGCAGCCAGCTCCAGGGCGCCAGCGCGGCGGCCATCGAGATGGCCGACACGGCACTGCTGGTCACCACACCCGATGTGATCGCGGTGCGCGGAGCCAAGCGTGTCGTACGGATGTGGGACCGGCTCCAGATCCGCAAGGCGGAGGAGACGGTCACCGTCGTCAACCGCTTCATCCGCAACACCGAGATCCAGCCGCAGCTGATCGAGAAGATCACCGGCACCAGCACGGCCAACACCGCGATTCCGGCGAACTTCAAGGAACTCCAGGCCGTCGTCGACGCCGGCCGGCTGCACGAACTCGACTCCAAGAGCACGGTCAAACAGGCCCTCTGGGCCCTTGCGGGCGAGCTCGGCATCGTCAAGGTTCCTGAGAAGGAGAAGAACGGCGCGAAGACCGGCGCGAAGTTCAAGAACGACCGAGGCTCGATCGGGCGCCGACGCGACCGCGACGGCGACTCCAGGAAACGGCCGACGACCTAGGGGGCAAGTTGACCAATGGCACTTACCGAGACGAAAGACACGGAGATACGGGGAAGGCGTTATGGTGACGCCGCCCCGGTCGGGGACGGGATGCGCGCCCGCCTCCTCGGCCGCGGGCGAGACCGCGGCCAGACCGCGATCGAGTTCCTGGGCGTCACACCGCTGATCATCCTGCTGCTGATCGCGCTCTGGCAGTGCGCGCTGATCGGCTACACGTTCTCCCTGGCGGGGAACTCGGCGGACCAGGCGGCACACAAGGGCGCCATCGCGCAGGGCACGCGCGGACAGGCGTGCCGGGACGCGGCCAAGGAGGACCTGCCGACGGTCTGGCGGAAGTCCATGAAGCGGACGAAGTGCGAGAGCTCCGGCGCGCTGTACAAGGCCACCGTGAAGCTGCGGGTGCCGGTCCTGGTGCCCGGAGTACTCAACTGGCCGATGACCATCGAGGGCAACGCCGCGTCGCCGCTGGAGGCCGAGCGATGAGCATGCGCGTACACACACCGGGCCGGAAGGCCGCCGCGAACCGCCGGGACCGCGGCCAGGTCGCCATCGAGTACATGGGCTTCATCCCGCTGCTGCTCCTGGTGGGCCTCTTCGCGATTCAGCTGGGGGTCGCCGCGTACGCCGCCAACCAGGCGGGCACCGGTGCCCGTGCGGCCGCGCGTACCGCCACCCAGGACGTGCCGCGCGGGGACTCGGAGCGGGCGGGGCGCGACGCGATGAGCGACTGGCTCGGCAGCTACAAGAACTCGAAGTTCAGCAGCGACGACGGGACCGGCGAAGTGACGTACACCACTCGCGTGAGGATCCCCTCCGTTGTGCCCGGAATCGACGACTGGGGCTGGGCCAGTCGCAGTTCCACCATGCCGCGAGGGTGAGCGGGGCCCGCATCGCAACACCGGAGCACCACTAGCACGTCTGAGCGAGGAGTTACGCAATGAGTCTGCGGGCACGCATGACCGCCCCCGAGAAGAACGGCGGGGCGCGGGAGGACAGCCACATGGTGGCCACGTACCGCGCCAAGCTGCTCGAAGAGATCGACCTGGCCGAGATGTCGTCGCTCGCCGCCGCAGACCGGCGAGCGCGGCTGGAGCGCGTGCTCAGCCACATCATCAGCCGCGAAGGGCCGGTCCTCTCGACCGTCGAACGCACCCAGCTGATCCGCCGGGTCGTCGACGAGGCCCTCGGGCTCGGCATTCTGGAACCGCTTCTCGAAGACGCGTCCATCACCGAAATCATGGTGAACGGACCGGACCAGATCTTCGTCGAGCGCAGCGGCAAGGTCGAGAAGCTGCCGATGCGTTTCAGTTCGCACGAGCAGCTGATGCAGACGATCGAACGCATCGTGTCGACGGTCAACCGCCGCGTCGACGAGTCAAACCCCATGGTTGACGCGCGTCTACCCAGTGGTGAGCGTGTCAACGTCATCATCCCGCCGCTGTCGCTGACCGGTGCGACGCTCACCATCCGACGGTTCCCGAGGGCCTTCACCCTCCAGGAAATGATCAACGTCGGCTCGCTCGACGAGCAGATGCTGATTCTGCTGTCCGGGCTCGTCCAGGCAAAACTCAATGTGATCGTCTCCGGAGCCACCGGTACCGGGAAGACGACCCTCCTCAACGCGCTCTCCGGTCTGATCCCCGACAGCGAGCGCATCGTCACCATCGAGGACTCCGCGGAGCTCCAGCTCCAGCAGAGCCACGTCATCCGGCTGGAGTCCCGGCCGGCGAACGTCGAGGGGAAGGGCCAGATCAGCATCCGTGACCTGGTCCGCAACTCCCTGCGTATGCGCCCCGACCGCATCGTCGTCGGTGAGGTCCGTGGTGGTGAGTCGCTCGACATGCTCCAGGCGATGTCGACCGGTCACGACGGCTCGCTCGCCACCGTCCACGCCAACAACGCCGAGGACGCGCTCATGCGTCTGCAGACCCTGGCCTCGATGTCCGAGATCGAGATCCCGTTCGAGGCGCTGCACGACCAGATCAACAGCGCCGTCGACGTGATCGTCCAGCTGACCCGCCACGCCGACGGTTCCCGCAAGATCACCGAGATCGCCGTTCTCGACTCGCACGGCAGGGACCCCTACCGCATCGTGTCCGTTGCCCGGTTCGACGCCCAGCCCATGGACGCCGAAGGACGGATCAACGGCGAGTTCAAGTACCTCCCGATCCCGCGCAAGATCGCCGAGCGCCTCTACATGGCCAGCCAGCCCGTCCCGCAGGCCTTCGGGGTTGCCGAATCCGCCGAACAGCTCGCCACCCGAGAGGCCAACTAGGTACCGAGCCATGACGAATCTCCCTCTACTCACCATCGGCGTCACGCTGCTCGCCGGCGTCACCGGCGTCGCGGGTCTGCACGCCTACAGCGGTGGCAGGGCCGACCGGGACGCCCTGGTGGACCGGCTCTCACACACCGGGCACATACCGGAGACGGGCCGCCGTCGCCGGTTCCGGGCACTGGACAGCCGGCTGCGGAAGACCGGCCTGGGCCGGAAGCTCGAACTGAAGCTGGCCGCCACCGGCCTCGACATCACCCCGGGCGAGTTCTTCGTCTACGCCTTCGTCGCCATGGCGGGGCTCTGGATGATCGCTTCGTCCCTGCTCGCCAGCTTCTTCGGCCCGGTCGCCGCGCTCATCGGTCTCTGGGGAACCAACGCCTTCCTGAACTGGCAACGGACCAAGCGCACCGAGCACTTCATCAATCAGCTTCCCGAGCTCGCCCGCATCCTCGCCAACGCCACCCAGGCCGGCCTGGCGCTGCGTACGTCCATCGGCATGGCGGCCGACGAGCTGGAGGATCCGGCGGGCGAGGAACTGGCCCGGGTCGCCCGTCGCCTCGCCGTCGGTGAATCCCTTGATGACGCGATGAGCGAACTCACCGACCGGCTGCCCTCCCGCGAGCTCGTCGTCCTCGTGACCACCCTGGTCCTTTCCAACCGGGCCGGCGGTACGGTCGTCAGCTCGCTGCGCAACCTCACCGAGACCTTGGAGGAGCGCAAGGAGACCCGACGAGAGGTCAAGACCCAGCTGTCCCAGGTGACGGTCACGGCCTATGCCGTTCCCGCTTTCGGCCTGGGCGCCATGCTCCTGATGAACGCGGTCATGCCCGGCGCTCTCGACCGTATGACCGGTGCACTCATCGGCCAGGTCGCGGTGATCGTCTCTCTTGCCCTGTACGCGATCGGATTCCTCGTGATCCGACGCCTGTCCAAGATCGACGTCTGATGGGTGGCGCATACATGGATCTGCTGTTGGCGGGCGTCGTAGGACTCGCGGTCTTCGGAGCCATCGCGGGTGTCCGCATGTACCGGGCCGATGCGAAGCTCCCTGGTGACCTCGCGATCGCTCTGGAAGTCGGCTCGACCCGTACCGGTGCGGTCGGCTCCGGTATCGACCGTCTCGGTATGCGCTGGGCCCCCGCGGTTCTGCGGATGATGGGCCCCAAGGCCGTCAACAAGAAGCGCCGCCAGATCGACATGGCGGGTAACCCCGGCGGTCTGACCATCGACCGCTACGCTGCCCGCCGTGCCGTCTACGGCGCACTCGGCCTGCTCGGCGCCTTCTCGATGATCATTCGCGGGCAGATCTTCCTCTCCCTGGTGCTGATCGCCTTCGGACTGTTCTGGGTCGAGGTCGGCATCTGGTCCGCGGTCCGCATCCGCCGTGACCACATCGACCGGACGCTTCCGGACTTCCTCGACGTGCTCGCTGTCGTGGTCTCCGCCGGCCTCGGCTTCCGGCAGGCCCTGGCCCGGGTCGCCGACAAGTACGAGGGGCCCTGGGCCGATGAACTCCGCATCACCCTGCGTCAGATGGACATGGGCGTCAGCCGCCGCGAGGCGTTCGAGCAGCTGCGCAAGCGCAATGACTCGGAGCAGGTCGCGATGTTCGTGACCACGCTCCAGCAGGGCGAGGAGCTCGGTGCGCCGATCGTCGAGACGCTGATCCAGATAGCCAACGACATGCGGCGCACGGATGCCCAGAACGCCCGCCGGAAGGCGGCCAGGGCCGTTCCCAAGGCGACCTTCGCGGTCACCACGTTCCTTCTCCCCGGAACGCTCGTGATGCTGACGGTCGGCTTCGTCTACGGGGTCAACGTCGACTTCAGCACCCTCATGGGCGGATGACGTGAACGAGGCGGACGGTGGGCAGAACCGCCGAGGGGAGGTGAGACGCTCATGTCGTTCCAGCTCGGCAGCATCCAGACCGGACTGAATGCGCAGGTACGTCAGGCGATCGCCGATCCCGGAGCACGCCCTGCGTTCGCGATCCAGGTCAACGCACTCCAGGCTATGTGCCGCCAGGTCTTCGGCTTCCGGCTCGCCATGATCGCCGTCGCCACACCGTTCGCCATTGATCACACGGCCTCGGGCCTGGCCACCTGGCTGATCGGCTCGGCCATCCTCGTCACCTTCATGGGCAGCTACGTTCTGTTCCGTGACTGGGAGCGGTTCGGGCCGGTTCTGCTGCGCCACCCCTGGCTGCTCGGCATCGACGCCTTCTTCGGCGCCCTGCTGCTGATCACCGCCTCACCGGAATCCACTCTCGCCTACGTCACCGTGTGCACCCCGATGCTGGCCGGGCTGGTTCAGGGCTGGCGGGGCGCCGCCATCTTCGCGGCGCTCCAGACGGCGATCGTCCTCGGTGTGTACGGGACCGATCCGAGGCTGGAAGTTGCCGGCGCGACGGCGTTCCTCCTTCCGGGCTTCTGCGTGATAGCGGGAGCGGTCGGAGTCACGTTGCGCAACCTCCTCCTCCGCTTCGGCTCCGCCAGCCAGGCTCTCACCGAGACCAAGGCGCGGCTCGCCGTCAGCGAGGCGGTGGAGGGCGAACGCGCGCGCCTCGCCCGGGAAATGCACGATTCGGTGGCCAAGACCCTGCACGGACTGGCACTGGCAGCCGACGGCCTGGCGGTGTCCTCCGACCGGATGGACCCGCTCACCGTCAAGCACCAGGCCGAACTGGTCGCACGCGCCGCCCGCCGGGCCGCCGCCGAGTCCCGTGAACTGCTCTCCGACCTGCGCCGCGAGTCCGGACTGGACGGAGGCGTGGATGTGACACGCGAGCTCCGGGCCCGCGCCGACGACTTCACCCGACGCCACGAGCTCACCGCAACCTTCCGACTCCTCAACGACGTCCCGATCCCACAGGTCCCACAGGTGGTCGCCCGCCAACTGCTCACCATCGCCTCCGAAGCGATGGAGAACGCCCACCGTCACGCACAACCCACCTACCTCGTCGTACTCGCAGGTGTGAAGGGCGACGTCCTGCGCGTCAGCGTGTACGACGACGGGCGCGGCCTGCCCCCTGGCACGACGCTCGACGACCTCCGGCACGCCGGGCACTTCGGCCTGGTCGGAATGGTCGAGCGTGCCGCGTCCATCGGTGCCCGTATCCGTATCGGAAAGGGGCAGGCGGCCAAGGGCACCGAGGTCCGCCTGGAACTCCCGATCGCAGCTCTGCTCGCCACTGCCGGCGCGGAGCAGCCCGACTGAACCGCTCCGTTTTCACCCTCACCCCCCATCAGACCCTTGAGAGGAGGTCGCAGATGCCGGACGACGTCTCCCGCGCTTCGGGCCAGAACAGGGCCGCACAGCACCACGCGTCCCAGCACACGTCCCCGCACGTCACACCGCTGACCTCGGAGCCCAGCTCCAACGCGTCCCCTGTCTCCCAGCAGCCCGCGGCATCCGAGTCCATGCCCCCCTTTCCCGCAGCGGCACCCATGGCCGTTCCCGGCGCCCTGAGGGTTGTCGTCGCCGACGACAACCCAGTGGTCCGGGCCGGCCTCGGCGTCCTGCTCTCCGGCCGCGACGACATCGAAGTCGTCGCGGAGGCCGCAGACGGGCGCCAGGCCTATGACATGGCCGTCCAGCACCGTCCCGATGTCGTCCTGCTCGATGTCCGGATGCCCGGCGTGGACGGCATCTCCGCACTGCCGCACCTCGTACAGATCGCACCCGTGATGATGCTGACCTACAGCCGTGAGAACGAGATCGTGCACGAGGCGCTGCGCCTGGGCGCGAGCGGCTATCTGGTCCACGGCGAGTTCACGGCCGATCAGCTGGTGCAGGCCGTACGCGACACGAAGGACGGCCGGGCCCACTTCACCGCCACCGCGGCCAACGCTCTCCTCGCCCACATGCGCCAGGGCCCGGGGCCGCAGTCGCGACCGCTTCCGGAGGGGCTCGGAACGGCGCTGACCACAGGCGTTCCCTACCAGGGGCCCGGGTACGACGGACACCCCCCGAGTTCCGTTCAGCAACACGGTGCGCCTGCACACGCACCCAAGCCCGAACCGTCTCCACCTGCGCCGCGCCCCGTCCGGTCATCGCAGGGTCTTTCGCATCTGCAACCAGTTGTGGCACAGTCTTCCATGACCGGGGAACCGGGCACGAAGCTCAACAGGCAGCAGTACGGGCTGAGTTCACGGGAGGTGGAGGTCATGGAGCTGATCGCGTCCGGCATGAGCAATCAGCAGATTGCCGCCACCTGCTTCATCAGCGAGAAGACGGTCAAGAACCACATCAACCGCATCTTCACCAAGCTGCACAGTGCGAGTCGCAGTGAGGCCATCGCCCGCTGGCTCGGCACGGCCCCCTCCACGGGCAGTGGGGTTCGCGAGGTCGGTGGTCACCGTGGCTGAGCGAGAGAGTTCGAACGCGAGTGTGGCCGCGACGGGACATGGGCCCTTCCGGCGCGCATCGGGGGCAGAGGCCCAACTGACGCTTTGGGCCCGGGAATGGGCCCTGGGACCCTCCGGCGAGCAGGACGCGCCGCCGTATGTTTCTCATGTCGCCAGCGGCACCGGCCAGGAGGAAGCCGGTACCGCAGGCGGCACCCAAGAAACGTGCGAGTCGGCCGACTACCGGTCGGCCGAACCCGGAGGGGAACACCATGTCGGACATCACCCTGAAGACCGCCGTTCGCATCAACGGCTGGGCCAACACCGCTGTGAGCCGCATCCAGAAGCGCTACGAGAACATGGACCGCGGCCAGACGGCGTTCGAGTACCTGGGCATCATCCTGGTGGTCGTGGCGATCATCGGCGCGATCGCGGCCTCGGGTATCGGTGGCTCGATCTCGGGCAAGATCTCCAAGCTGGTGGACCAGATCAAGGCCGGCTAATGACCGCGAAACTCCGCGGCGAGGCAGGGCAGGCTTTCCCCATCTATGTTGTGATGGTGGCGGGCCTGCTCTTCCTCGCGTTTGCCTTCTTTACCGTCGGCAAGGCCTCGGCCTTGCGCAACGGGGCCCAGGGGGCAGCGGATGCTGCCGCACTCGCTGCCGCCCAGGAATCCCGCAAGCTGTTCGAGGCTCCGTTCCTCGCTTCACTTCCCGAGAGCATGTTGGACATGTTCCTGCAGGCGCACCCGGTTCTGGGGTGTCCTGCGGCCCACGCAATGGCCGCAGAGAACGATGCGAAGCTCACCCCGCCCGGATGCGTCGCTACGCCCGGCGGCGAGCGGGACAAGATCAGGGTTGACGTCAAGACGCTCAAGCCCGTGGGCGCGTCTGTGGTTCCTGGCATGAAGCGGAAGTTCGCCAAGGGACACGCCACTGCTGTCATCGAGTGGCGCTGCCCCAGGTGGAGGTCCGTCGACTACAACGACGACACCGTCCAGGACATGTACTTCTTCTCGTGCAGGGGAGGAGAGATGCTCGCAATCAGTCCGAGCAGCCCCCCTCCCTGGGAGCAGGTGAGCAAGATTCTCTTTGACGTGCACCTGGTCGACAGTTGACAGTGAACGACGAGTAAAGGAATCAGAAGCGATGAGCATTCGGCGCTCCATCAAGTCCCGAAGGGTAGTGGCAGCCGTCTCGATGACGGCGGCACTGGCCCTGGCCGTCACCGGCTGCGGTGCCGACGACGGCGGAGGAACAAAGGACACCGGTTCGCCGTCTTCCCCCGCGTCCCCGGAGTCCTCCGACGAGGGCAAGGGAACGAAGCAGGAGGACACCGCGGCCGGGGAGAACGTGGACCCGAATGTGAAGCTCGCCGAGGCCAAGGGCGAAAAGGACATGCTCTTGGTCGTCAATCAGGTGAAGAGGGACTCTGGTGGGTTCGTCACGGTCCAGGGTGAGCTGAAGAATCAGGGTGACGTCGCCGTCAACCCGTCCGTATGGGCCGGAAACGAAAACGCGATTGTCACTAACAACCTCAACTCCGTCGGTGGCGCGACACTCGTGGACAAGGCGGGCAAGAAGCGCTACTACATCCTTAGGGACACTGACGGGCGCTGCCTCTGCACGACGGGGATGTCTGCGGTTCAGCCCGGAAAGTCGGTGCCGGTATTCATGCAGTTCCCGGCGCCGCCGGCCGCGACTACCGAGGTCGACTTCAATCTGCCGACCTTCGCCACCACGTCGCTGAAGATTTCTGGGTGACTGGCGATATGACATACACCTGCATGAGGCGTGGCCCGATTCAACTGGCAGGCATGGCCATTGCGACAGCCGTGCTGCTGGCCGGGACGTCTGTCATGGGCGCCTCGGCAGCTCGGGCCGATGACGGACCGAGCGTGCCGCCTGGCACCGAGGCATCCGAGACTCCACCTGTCGCTGTGGACGGCAAGGATCCCGACCTGAAGATGGTCGACGGCGCCACGCTCGCCCCCGCCCGGGTCCTCGACGTCATCCAGGTCGTCGAGGACATGGGCGGCGAGGAGCGTCGTGAGGACAGCAACGCGAACGTCAAGTTCGCGCTCCAGGCCGAGGTTCTCTTCGGCAAGGACAGCGCGAAGCTGAGTTCCGCGGCCAACTCCCGTATCGCCGCCATCGCCGCCGAGATCAAGAAGCAGAACGCCACCAAGGTGCGCGTCTTCGGCTTCACCGACAACCTCGGCTCGTCGGCCCACGGTGACGTGCTGTCCAAGCAGCGCGCCAACGCGGTGCAGGCGGTGCTGGTGAAGGATCTCGGCTCGACCGTCACCTTCGAGATCCGTGGCTACGGCGAGCAGTACCCGATCGCCGACAACAGCACGGAAGAAGGCCGGAAGAAGAACCGGCGCGTGGAGGTCTCCTTCCCGCGCGGTACGTCTTCCTGAGGAAACGCGCCACAACAGGGCCCGTGTAGGGTCTCAAAAGCCTTGGCAGAATCTCACGGCAGTTGGCAGATGGATGGCAGAAATGCCACTGCCATGAGACTTGCAGTTCAGGGGCTTCACTCGTTTGGGTGGCTCGGGCGGTAGTCCGGGTCACCCAGGACGGGCGCTCAGCGCCTCGTCTCGTACCTGGTCAGGATCACGCCGCAGGGAAGCGTCCGCGTCTCCACCAGGCTGAGGTTCACCCAGTTGTCCAGCGCGGTGAAGAACGGCGTGCCGCCGCCCACCAGGACCGGCGCGGTGGCCAGCACGTACTCGTCAATCAGCCCGGCCCGCATGGCCGCCCCGGCGAGCGTCGCGCCGCCGATGTCCATCGGGCCGCCGTCCTCGGCCTTGAGCCGGGTGATCTCGGCGACCGCGTCGCCGGTGACCAGGCGGGTGTTCCAGTCGACCTTGTCGATCGTCGAGGAGAACACCACCTTCGACATGTCCCGCCAGCGGCGCGCGAACTCGATCTCCGCCGGGGTGGCGTTGGGCTGCTGGTCGCCGGTCGGCCAGTAGGAGCTCATCGTCTGCCACAGCTTGCGCCCGTACAGCGACAGGTCGGTCGCCTGCAACTGGTCGGACCAAAACTGGAACAGCTCGTCGCTCGGCACGCTCCAGCCGATGTCGTCGCCGGGCGCGGCGATGTAGCCGTCCAGGGTCAGGTTCATGCCGTAGATCAGTTTCCGCATGGCGCCAGCCTTCCGTGAGTCGGTCTCACGCGTACAGACCGGCGCGGCGCGGGAAACTCATCGGTGCGCGATCTGAGCTCGCATGTAGTCCTCGTGCTCGGTGGCTCAGCCGCAGACTCATCGTTCCGCCGAGGAAATGGCATCGATCTGAGACTGATCTCGGGTGACATCGCGGTGAGACAACAGAGAACCAGCAGGTCACAGAAGATCGACATGTCATCGGCGGCGAGACCCTACAGCCCGGCACCGCGAGCACGTCGCGGTGCCGGGCCCTTGGCGCTTACAGCAGGTGGTCGGCCTTGCCGGCCTTGATGTCGCGGATCATCTGCACGAGCGCTTCGCGGCTGTCGGTGAGGAAGTGCTCCTCCGTGCCGCTGACGGCGATGTAGCTGTTGCCCAGCTCATCGGTTCCTATCCGGTAGCAGGAGTTCCCTTCGCCGCAGAACGCGTCTTCCCAGTTGACGTCCGGCATGTGTCATCTCCTCAGAGTTGGCGTGCGATGGTGTGGATGAAGTCCCGCGACTTGTCCGGCGGCAGCGCGATCTCTTCCATCCAGTCCAGGTGGGCTCGGTACTTGGTCAGTTGGGCTTCCGAGTGGACGAACAAAGGCCCGTGGGAGTTGTCGATCTGTACGGTGTCGAGCTGAGACACCGGCCCCTCCGCGTAGAGAACGGTCTGCCCGGCACCGGGGAAGGCTCCTGCTTCGAAGGGGATAACCAGCAGCGTGATGTTCGTCTGCTCGGACTTCTCCAGCAGGTGTTCGAGTTGAGCGCGCGCCACAGTGCGACCGCCGAACCGCATGCGGAGTGCCGCCTCGTGCACGATTCCTGTGAACGGCGTCGGTGTGCCCCCGTCCAGAACCTCCTGGCGTTCCACGCGATGTGCCAGTCGCAGCGCGATCTCCCGCTCCGGAAGTTGGGGGATCACCACTCGGAAGAGGGCCAGTGCGTGGTCCGAGGTCTGGAGCAGGCCTGGAATATGCATGGAGTACGCAGCTCGCATACGTGTTGCGTGCATCTCCAACTCGGCGATGTCGAGCAGCCCTTGGGGCAGCAGTCCTCTGTACCTCTCCCACCATCCACGCCCGCTTGGCTGGGCCATGTCGACCAGCGCATCAACGTATTTCTCGTCGGTGCATGCGCAGTTGCACGCCAGCGTACGGAGGCGGTCCGAGCTGATGGGACGTGTGCCGGCCTCTATGTTCGAGATCTTGCCCCGGTCCACGCCGAGCAGTCCGGCCGCGAACTCGGCGGACACGTCGGCCGATGTGCGCAGCTTCCGCAGTTCGGCGCCGAGCCGCTTCTGACGTTCGGTAGGGGAGGTTCTTGCTGCCATTCCCGTTCCTTTCCGCATGCGGTCACCGGCAGTCTGCCGCGTGTGCGCGCCTCGCTGCCACGAAAGGGTTCATTTGCTGGATGAGTGGGGTAATTTTCCCCCACTGCGCTACGTTAAGTGGTGCACCGCTCACGCAACGCCGACGAGCCGGAAGTGCATCACGCGGTCCTGCCCGCAACCTCCTGCCCTGGGAGGGGCGGTCCCGCGTCAGGGAGACAGGCCACTGCTCGTCCACAGCACAACAACGTGAGCCACCCGTGCGCGCCCACGCGAAAGAGAGACACCGCCAACTCGCCACCCGTATCGGGGGAGTCAGTCATGCCTTCATCTCCACGCGTCGCACTCTGTCCGGCCGCCGCCGAGGCGCGTATGCCGGTCCCGTACCCATACCCCACCCTGCAAACGAACCCGCAGTCGTACCCCCGGCCCTACCTGCGCCCCAAGGGGCACTCGGGGCGCGGGCTCGCCCTCAGTTTCACGCTTCCCGGCGACATCCGCAGCGCGTTCATCGGCCGTACCGCCATCTCCGCCGCGCTGGAGGCGCACGGGCTCGCCCCGTACGCCTGGCCCACCGCGCATGCTGTCGCCGAACTCGTCGCGGTCACCGCCAGGATGAGCCCCGGCAAGGAGTTCTACGTATCCCTGCGCCACCGGGACGACGCGGTCCGCCTGCTTGTCTGGGACCAGCACCCCCGCCATGGAGACCCGGACGTGGCCGCCCTCTGCGAGACGCGTCGTCGGCGGGCGCTGTGGCTGCTCGCGGCTGTTGTGGACGACTGGGGTGGGGAGTGGGGCGTCAGCGAGGCCTCTTCGCCGCACGCAGGCATCAAGTCCTGGGTGGTGCTGCCGCGCTGACGGCCACGGGGCGGTCGGGGGAGCGGACGGGAGGCTGCCCGTCGGGCCGGCGGCAGGGGCTCACCGGTGTCGCCGTCGCCGACCGTGTGCGGCTGCGGGGCTTCTGTGTGACTGGCTCCGCCGTCGGAGCCCCCGGCGAAGGCGAGCAGCCTCTGGCCGAGGGGGTCCCGGCTTCCGCCCTCGCTGCGACAGACGGAGTAACGCCGATCTGTTTGCTGCAAAGTAGTGAAGGGATTTCAGGGTGGGTGAAATTTGGCCAATGATTTGGACATCCTCCCTTGTTTGCCGGTCAGCAGGTACCGGCGGCGCGATAAGTGTCGGACATGCCTCCTGGCGAGCAGGAGGAGTGCTGATGCACAACAAGATGCGCACGGTCAGGCGCGTCGAGTTTCGGCTCCTCGGCCGATGCCGGTTCGGCATTCCCTGGTACGCAGAGAGATGTCGGATCGAAGCGCATCGGCGGCGCGGCCAAGAAGGCGGTCAAAAAGATAGTCAAGAGCAGGTACGGAAAGGCTGCGATCAAGGCGCGCCCGCATACGCGATCGACGAGGATATCTCGTAATTGATCAGCAACTTCTAGCTAGTAGAGCCGTAGGGAGATCGTGTCCCCCTCCAGTAGCGAGAGGGGCGCGATCTCATTGATCCAGGAGGGTTTCGTTGTCGGAACGCCAGGAAGTGATCGAGCGCAACCTGTGGGCCACGCCGGCACTTTTTGTGTTTGTGGCATGGGCGCTGTTCAAGGTGGATACCAGTCCATTGATGCTGAAAATCGCCTGGATCGTTTATGCGGCTGGTTGGGTTCCGGTTCTGGGGATGCTTGGCCGGTCCATCGCGCAGCGCAGAAATCCTGGGATCGGTGCGGTCTTCGGCTGTGGCATCCTCTTGATCACGGGGGGCTTGTTCTGGGCAAACCATGGCTGATTCCTTGGCCTCGGCGAAAAAAGTTCCCCGTGAGCGGGCGGACCGGGAACCGCTTGTGCAGGCAACGGACGGGACTCATGACGCACGTATGGCGACCATGCGGCTGTGGATGGTGTGCGGCTGTCGCTGACCGGCGGAACGGTTACCGGTTTTCTTGGTGCGAACGGGGCCGGTAGGGCGGCGGCCGTCCGCGTCATGCTGGGCCTCATCCGAGGAGGAGGCCGGAGGACCCGGACAGCCGGGTGTACGAGTTGACGCTTACAGCAGGTGGTCGGCCTTGCCGGCCTTGATGTCGCGGATCATCTGCACGAGCGCTTCGCGGCTGTCGGTGAGGAAGTGCTCCTCCGTGCCGCTGACGGCGATGTAGCTGTTGCCCTGTTCGTCGGTTCCTATCCGGTAGCAGTTCGCTGCCTCTCCGCAGTACGGGGTCTCCCAAGTGATCTCAGGCATGGCGAGTTTCCCTAAAGGTCGTTGGCGATGGCGAGGATGAAGTCGCGGGACTGGCTTGGATTCAGGGCCACTTCACGCATGGCGCCGAGCTGGGCCCGGTACTTGCGCAACTGTTGGTCGGAGTCGTAGAACTCTGGGCCGTGGGTGCTGTCGAGCTCTACGGTGTCGAGTTCCGGCACCGGGCCCTCGGCGTAGATCACCGACTGCCCTGCGCCGGGGAATCCTCCGGCGCTGAAGGGAATGGCGTGCACGGCCACGTCGTGGCGCTCAGACATCTCCAGGACGTGGTGGAGCTGCGCCTTCGCCACTTTCGGCCCGCCGAACTGGGTGCGCAGTGCCGCTTCGTACATGATCAGCTCGATCGACGGAGGATGAGCCTTGTCCAGGACTTGGCGGCGCTCCAGGCGCAAAGCCATGCGTACTTCGACGTCGTCCGGGGAGAGCGGCGGAATGACGTGTTCGAAGACGGCGCGGGCGTGTTCCTCGGTATGGAAGAGGCCCGGCATGTGAACCGTCAGGGCGATCCTCAGGCGGCGGGCGTGCCACTCCATCTCAGCCACATCGAGGAAGCCTGCGGGGAGTGAATTTCGGTACGCGGCCCACCAGGGCGAGCGGTGTCGAGACGTCATGGCGGCCAGAGCGTCGATCAACGCCTCGTTACGGCAACCGTAGGTCGCGGCCATGGCGCGGACACGCGCGGCGCTGATTCCGGAGCGGCCGGATTCCATGTTCGGGATGTTCGTGCGTGGCACGGCGAGAGCGCGAGCCGCAGCCTCCGTAGTCATGTCGGCGGCTGTGCGCATCTTCCGGAGCTCCGCCCCCAGGCGGCGCTGACGTTCGGTCGGTGCGTTTCTCGGCGGCATCCTTGTCTCCCCTGCTGCCCGGAATTGCTCACAGTCTGCCCCTCCGGTCGGTTGAAGGTCCACCGGTCGGCGATGCGCCGAAACGTAGTACACGTACTCCCGAATGCCCTACAGTTAGTAACGTACCGCTCACACAGCGCCGACGAGCTGGAAGTGCATCACGCGGTCCTGCCCGCAACCTCCTGCCCTGGGAGGGGCGGTCCCGCGTCAGGGAGACAGGCCACTGCTCGTCCGCAACACACAACGTGAGCCACTCGTGCGCGCCCACGCGAAAAGAGAGACACCGCCAACTCACCGCCCGCATCAGGGGAGTCAGCCATGCACTCATCTCCGATCGCCGCACTCTGTCCGGCCGCCGCCGAGACACGTATGCCGGTCCCGTTCACGCACCCGTACCCGCATCCCACCCTGCGAGCGAACCCGGAGCCGCACCCCCGGTCCTACCTCCGCCCGAAGGGCCGTTCCGGGCGCGGGCTCTCGTTGAGTTTCACGCTTCCCGGTGACATCCGCAGCGCGTTCATCGGGCGGACCGTGGTCGCCGCCGCGCTGGAGGCGCACGGGCTCGCCCCGTACGTCTGGCCGGCCACGCACGTCGTGGACGAGCTGGTCGCGGTCACCGCCAGAATGAGCCCGGGGAGGGAGCTCTACGTATCCCTGCGTCACCGGGAGGACGCGGTCCGTCTCCTCGTCTGGGACCAGCACCCGCACCACGCCGACCCGGACCTGGCCACGCTCTGCGAAACACGGCGTCGGCGGGCGCTCTGGCTGCTGTCGGCCGTGGTGGACGACTGGGGCGGGGAGTGGGGCGCCGGCGCGGCCGACCCGCCGCAGCGTGGCACCAAGTCATGGGTTCGGCTGCCCAGGTGACGTCGTGAGGTGTGGTGCCCGGTCCGGCCCCGCTCGAACTCCGGGTCGGACCAGGTGGCCGTGCCGTGGCGCTCCGTCGAAGCATGAGGTGTGGATGAACGTGACACTCTGGTGGTCAGGTGTCACGTTGCGGAGCAAGGGTCTGTCCCGGCGGGGGCCGGCGGGCAGGTGCGGGCCGTGCGGATCAGTGGGCGCCGCATTCGATGAGCGGTACCTCGGTGAGGATGAGCCGAGGCCAAGGGGCACTGAGCGGCTCAGTCGTGCTTGCCGGGCGGCGGACCGTACCGTCGTTGTGCCGTGGTCGTGCATGACCAACACCAGCCCCCGCGCCTGTCCGCGCGACCTCATAAGGTGGTCCGCATGGACCGCACGCAGGATGGAAAGCCCCGTAGAACCGCAGCTCGTGGCAGCTACGCCGTGGGTGACGAGCGCCGTGCCCGGATTCTGGACGCCGCCGTCGAGCACTTCGCGCAGTGGGGGTTCCATGCCTCGTCGCTCGCGCGGATCGCGAAGGACGCGGGGATCACACAGGGTGGGCTGCTGCACCACTTCCGCAGCAAGGAGGATCTGCTGATCTCGGTGCTGCGGCGGACCGACGAGCAGGGCGGGGTACGGCTCTTCGCGCGCGAGCCGCAGTCCGTCGTCGAGACCTTTCAGACGCTGCTCGGCCTCGCGGCGTACAACGCCGAACGGCCGGGCCGCACCAAGATGTTCAACGCGCTGGTGGGGGAGGCGGGCGAGCGGGGCCACCCCGCGCACGACTTCTTCGTCGGCCGCTACCGCATGGTCATCGAGGGGATCGGCAGGGAGCTCCGGGACGCCGTCGAGCGTGGTGAGGTCAAGCCCGGCACCGACCCGGAGGCGCTGGCCGCGGAGATCGCGGCGGTGATGGACGGGCTGCAGCTGCAGTGGGCGCTCGCCCCGGAGACGTACGACATGGTGGGGCGGCTGCGGGCATACTTCGACCGGTTGCTGCGGTCGGTGACGGTGGACGGGGTGGGGCTGCCGGAACGGTCCGGTGGCGAGGAGGACCGGTCGGAGAACTGACCGGCCCGCCCCGCCGCTCGGGTCAGCCCAGCCAGATCCCGCGGACCGGGCCCAGGGGGTCGGACTCCGTGTGCGGCTCGGCGTCCCAGATCATCGTGGAGCGCTGTGAGGTGGTGTAGCGCGGCCAGCCGGCACCCGGGTCGAGATCGGTCACGAAAGCGACCCAGGCGGAGTGCATGGCGTCGGTCAAGCGCTGCGGCGGGTTCTCGCCCAGAGCGGCGGTGACACCCTCGGCGTCGGCGGGCAGGCCGAACGCGAAGGGCAGGTCGAGGCAGTGGCTCGCCAGGCCCGCGTAGGTCGCGGCGGTGGACGTGTACTCGAACTGGTACAGCCAGGTGGGGAGTTGGCGGGCGGCGCGGGCCTCGGTGATGGCAAGGGAGGGGGCGCGGAAGGTGGTGTCGGTGGCCGCCTGGCCGAGGAGGGCGCCCGGGGTGTCCTTGTTGAGGTCGAGGAAGCGCTGGGTGCGGTCCGGGTCCAGGCCCATGGCGGCCAGTGCGGCGCGCAGCATCTCCTCGCCGCCGTCCGGGGCGGGCATGAGGTTGAACTCGTGGGCGGTGAAGCCGAGCATCAGCGAGGTACCGGTGCCCGCGTCGCCGGTGGTGAGAGCGTCCATCACCGGGGCGGGGATCAGCTCGCCGTCGGCGAAGGGGGCGAGGACGACCAGCGGCAGCGACTCGCGCTCGGGGCCGGGCGCGTTCAACGCGTCCATGAGGGCGAGGTGTTCGTCGTCGGACTTGTCGCGGAGCGCGGCGGCGGTCGCCGGGACTCCGGTCCGCTCGGTGAACAGGCGGGA
The DNA here is from genome assembly GCF_900119365.1 of Streptomyces atratus. Lineage (GTDB taxonomy): Bacteria > Actinomycetota > Actinomycetes > Streptomycetales > Streptomycetaceae > Streptomyces > Streptomyces atratus_B. The sequence goes on along the minus strand of NZ_FPJO01000002.1, from coordinate 417,140 downwards.
GATGGTCAGCGCCATCTCACGCCCCTGCGGCTGCATCACCGCTCCGGACACCGAGATCGCGCCCCGGAACAGGCCCTGCGCGGCAGGCGTCGCGAGCAGTGTCTGGACCGCGCCGCCGCCCGCCGACTGACCCGCGACGGTCACCTTGGACGGATCGCCACCGAAGGCCGCGATGTTGTCACGCACCCACTGAAGGGCCGCGATCCAGTCGAGCACGCCACGGTTGTCGGGCGCGTCCGCCAGGTGCAGGAAGCCCTCGATGCCCAGCCGGTAACCGAACGAGACCACGATCACGCCGTCCCGGTTGAAGGCCGCCCCGTCGTACCAGGGGCTGGCCGCCGAACCGGCCACGTAACCGCCGCCGTGGATCCACACCAGGACCGGGAGACCGCTCCCGGCAGGGGAGGCGACGTCCGGGGTGAACACATTCAGGTTGAGGATCGACTCGCCCGGAACGGTCGGCTCGGGAATGGTCGTGACCTCGCCGAACGGACGGCGCTGAGCGGTCGGCCCGTACGCCGTCGCGTCCATCGCCTCGGTCCACGGCTCGGGCGGAACCGGAGCCGCGGACCGCAGCTCACCGACCGGCGGCGCGGCGTACGGGATGCCGAGGAACCGCACCCCGCTCTCGCGGCGCTCGCCGCGCACGGGGCCGCTGCTGGTCAGGACGGTGGGGCTGGTGGTCATCAGGGGTGACTCCTGCTCTGTGGGGTGGAGGGCGGGGATCCGGGTGCCCGAAGCGTCTCAGAGGTCCAGTCCGGCCCCGAAGGGAAAGACCGGATCGGCGGTGTCGTGGGGCACGTCGGACCGGGACGCCTCGACAGCGGCCATCGAGCGCGGCAGCTCGTACGGCAGCCGGCCCTCCGCCCCGGCCCGCCCGAACGCCACGTCGAGCAGCGCCTCGTCGCTCGCGCCGAAGTCGACGATCAGCGCCGCCGACCGCTCGGCGATCTCCGGGATGACGGCGGGCCGCTCCAGGTTCAGACAGACGACGGTCGGTACGGCGTCGAGGAGGTCCAGGACCGGCTTCAGCTCCTCCTCGGTGAAGTCCAGGCGCCCCGAGTGGAAGAGCTGTTCGAACTTGTTCTCCCGGAACTCGTACGGGGTGAACAGGCGCAGCACCGCGAGGTCCGCGTCCGCGGGGTCGTCCACCAGCTCGCCGAACCGGGCCGCGACCCGCGCGTCGAGCCCTTCGGCGTACAGCTTCGGACGCTCGTCGGCAACCGGCAGTGTCCGCTCGTGGTTGACCAGGACGGTGAGTGAGCGGCGCTGGGCCGACTGGCCGGCCGCGCGGAACTCGCTGTTGCCGACGATCTCCTCGGCAGCGGCGGGGTCGACGTACGGGCTGTCGAAGAGGCCGAGGACGAACTTCTCGCGCAGCAGACGTCGTACGGAGCGGTCGATGCGGTCCTCGGAGAGGCGGCCGGAGCGGACCAGGTCGACGATCACCTCGGGGCAGGACTCGCCGCCGAACTGGTCGGCGCCCGCGTCGATCGCCTTCGCGGCGCGTTCGGCGACGGTCAGGTGCTCGACGCCCCAGGCGCGGGCCTGGTGCATCTCGCCGAAGATCGCCTCGTCGTTGAGCAGGCCCCAGTCGGTGCAGACGATGCCGTCGAAGCCGAGCTGTTCGCGCAACAGCCCTGTGATCACGCCCTTGTTGAAGCCGAAGCCGACCTCTTCCCAGTCGGTGCCGACCGGCTGGCCGTAGTACGGCATCATCTGCGAGGCGCCGGCCGCGATGGCCGCCTTGAACGGGGCCAGGTGGTGCTCGCGCATTCCGCCCGGGTAGATCTGCTCCTTGCCGTGCGGGAAGTGCGGGTCCTCGCCGTCCTTCTGCGGGCCGCCGCCGGGGAAGTGCTTGACCATGGTGGCCACGCTGTCCGGGCCGAGACGCTCGCCCTGGAAGCCGAGGACGTACGCCTGGACCAGCTCGGCGGTGAGTGCGGCGTCCGCGCCGAAGGTGCCCATCTGGCGGGACCAGCGGGGCTCGGTGGCCAGGTCGATCTGCGGGTGCAGGGCGACGCGGAGGCCGACCGCGAGATATTCGCGGCGGGCGACGTCGGCGAAGCGGCGGACCAGCTCCGGGTCGCGGGTGGCGGCCAGGCCGGTCGGCTCGGGCCACACAGAGAAGGCACCGGCCTCGATGGAGGCGCCGATGTTCGCGGTGAAGGAGTGACGGGGGTCGGTGGAGACGGTGACCGGGATGCCGAGACGGGTGCTCGCGGCCATCTCCTGGAGGGTGTTGTGCCACTCGGCCATCTGGCGTGGGCCCGCGGTGCCGAAGAGGTTGAAGTGGCTCATGAGCTTGGAGCGCACCATGCCGGTGGTGTCCGTGGGGGCCATGGAATCCTCGCCGGCCTCGACCGGGCGGCCGTCGGGGTGCATGGTCAGCATGGTCTGGAAGAGCAGACCGGCCTTCTCCTCCAGGGTCATCCGGGAGATGAGGTCGGCGACGCGCTCGGAGCTGGGGAGGGACGGGTCCTGGTAGGGGTGGCCGTCGTTACGGGGGGTGGGGGTGGTGCTCATGTGGTTCTCCAAGAGGGGGACCGGCCCGGCCGGGACGGTCAGCGCACGCTGCGGATCGGGACGACGGACAGGGCGCCGAGGGCCGTGACCACGGCGGCGACCACGAACAGGGCGTCGTAGCCGCCGAACGTGCCGACCACCAGGGAGGCGACGAACGGGGCGATGATCTGCGGGCCGGCGTTGGCGATGTTCAGCACGCCCATGTCGCGGGCGGCGTCCTCCGCGCTCGGCAGCACCAGGGTGACCAGGGCGGTGTCCACCGCCATGAAACAGCCGAAGCCGAGCCCGTTGATGACGGAGAAGACCAGCATGCCGGTCCAGTCCGGGCTGACCAGCGGCACCACCATGCCGACCGCGGTGAGTACGCAGGAGGCCGCGATGAACGGCTTGCGGCGGCCGATCCGGTCGGAGAGGACACCGCCGGCGACCGTCGCGAGCAGCATCGCGATCGAGTTCACGGGCGTCATGATCGTGATCGCGTCGGTCGGGCTCAGGCTCTTCGGCAGCTCGATGTGGTCCTGGAGGATGTACAGCTGGTACACCACGATCACGAAGTAGCCGAGCGTCAGCAGGAACCGGCCGACGAACGCCCACCGGAAGTCCGCCACCCGCAGCGCCGCCGCGAACGCGGCCAGCTGCTTGCCCAGCGGCACGGTGTCCTGCTCGGGCAGCTTCCGTTCCCGCGCCAGCGAGGTGAACAGCACCGCCGCGCCCGCGATGACCGCGCCGAGCACCAGATACCCGGTGGGCACGTCGTGCGGCACGAACATGGTGGCCAGCGCGACACCGACCATCGAGCCGACCGGGATGCCGATGCCCACCGTCGCCGAGGCGAGCCCGCGGCGCTCGATCGGCACCCGGTCGGGCACGACCGCGGTGATGGCCGCCTGGTAGACGTTCATCGTCGCCTGCACCAGGCACCAGCCGATGGTGACCAGGAGGATCGACTTCATCGCACCGAGCAGCGCGAGCGCGCCCAGGGCCGCGATGCCGCCGCCGAGGATCCAGGGATTTCGCCGCCGGGATCGGTCCGAGAGGACACCGGCGAGTGGGTTGAAGAGCGTCGCGAAGATCGCGGAGATGCCGGAGACCAGACCGAAGTTGGCGACCTTGTCAGCCGGGTCGATGGCCTCCACCTGGAGCGGCAGCAGAACCTGCCCGACCCCCATGTAGACCATGTACATCGCGATGTTGCCGACGGCGAGCAGCGAGAGCAGCCCGCCCAGGTTGCCGCGGCGTCCGGCCGGCGGCGTGTCCTGCGCTGTGTCCGTGACGACGTTCCGCGGGGGGTCGGACGCGTGCCGGGTCTCGGATGTGCTCATGACCAACTTCCTTGGTGGCCGTGCCCCTGCGGGGCGAGAGGGGGTGCACCTGAGCCGCGGGCCGGGCGTTCGACCTGCGGGCAAGCACAGAAAAGCACGAAAACCGAGTGGGCGCTAGGTTTGTTCGATGTGGCGAGGGTTACGCCCGTGGCGCGGGTCATATCGGGTGTTCGGGGTGATCCAGGGCGTTGCCCGGCGGGCTGGGCCTTCGCCTTCGGGCCGCCGCCCTCGCGTTCGACCTGGCCGGCCTCCATGGCCTACATGGCGCCGTTCCGTCGTCCGGCCGTCTGGTTCAGCTGCCTCGCCGAGGCTGCCCGCCGAACAGATCGGCCAGTGTCCTGGGCGAGGCCGCAACGGTGGTCGTCCGCGCCCGCTCCGGACACACGCAAGCGGGGGCCGGAGCGCTCTCGCTCCGGCCCCCGCTGTGCGATCGGGAATGCGCTCAGCTCTTCGGCTGGGTGAAGCGGATGCGGTTGCCGAAGGGGTCGCGCAGGCCGCAGTCGGTTCCGTACGGGCGGTCGGTGGGCTCCTCGGTGAACTCGACGCCCTGGGCCAGCAGCGTCTCGTACGTCTTGCGGCAGTCGTCCGTGGTGAAGATGAGCCAGCCGCCCATCGCGCCCTTGGTCACCAACTCCCGTACCTGCTGGGCCGTTTCCTCGGACATGGCCGGGGCGCCCGGCTTCTCCAGCATGATCTGGCGCTCGGGGTGGCCGGGGATGCTGACGGTCAGCCAGCGCATGAAGCCCATGTCCACATCGGCGCTGACCTCCAGGCCGAGCTTGCCGACGTAGAAGTCGAGGGCCTCGTCCTGGTCGAGGACGTAAATCTGCGATTGCGTGATGGCGTTGAACATGTGCATCACGCTACGGGGCACGCTCGAAGAAAACTTATCCAAATCTGCTCAGGTGCTCGGCCGCATCCATGTCATGGTGAAACACGTCGGGACGCCCGTGGCCGTCGCTTCCTTGCGGTACGTTCTCGGCGACCGGCCGACGATGTCGTGGAACGTACGGCTGAACGTCCCCGAGCTGCCGAAGCCGACTTCGTAGCAGATGTCCGTCACGCTGCGGTCGGTCTCCCGCAGGAGGAACATCGCGCGCTCGACACGGCGGCGTTGCAGGTAGCGGTGGGGTGTCTCGCCGAACGTGGCCCGGAACGTACGGGTGAAGTGTGCCGGGGACACATGCGCGATCCGGGCCAGGGCCGGGACGTCCAGCGGCTGCGCGTAGGCGCGGTCCATCGCGTCCCGCGCCCTGAGCATCCGGCGGTTGGTCTCCTCCACGGCGCGGCTCACGGGGTCATCACACCACACGGCATGCGCGTCTACAGACCGAAGTCTTCCTGGCGGGCCCTTGCCCACTGTTCCTCGAAGTCGTGGCGGCTGATCTCCTGGCCCGGCAGCGCCGGGTCGAAGAGGTCCACGACCGGCGGGTTGAACAGCCAGTCGTCGGGGCTGCTGCGTACGGCGGTTCCGTCCTCGGCCACCTCCACCTGGCGGAACCGGCGCCCGTCGGGGCCGACTTCCACCAGCTGGTCGACCGGTTCGCCGTCCTCGTCGTCGCCACGGAGACGCAGGTGGACGATGTCCCTGTCGGCGAGCGCGCCGAAGTTCGTACGGCCGCGTTGGGCGGCGCGCTCGGCGTGCAGGCCGTCCAGTCCCGGCGGCATCCGGGACGCGTCGATGTCGACCTCCTCCAGACCCTCGTCCCTGAACCCGGCCAGGGTCTCCGGGTCGGTGATCACCTCGACCCAGGCGAACGTTTCGAGCACCTCCCGCGCGGACCGTGCACGGACCCACCACCACAGACCGCCCATGCCGTAGTCGTGCAGCACGAGGAAGGGCTGCTTGTGTGCGACGTCTGTACCGGCCATGGAGGGTGATCCTAGCGAGGCCCGGCGCGGGGCCGGGAGGAGGCTTCAGCGGACGACGTCGAAGACGTTCTTCTGCAGGCCGTTGGAGTACGCCTCGTGCTCGACGAGCTTCAGCTTCTGGGTGTCCTTGTCCGCGTCGCTGAACAGGCGCTTGCCCGCGCCGAGGAGCAGGGGGAAGACCAGGAGGTGGTAGCGGTCGATCAGGCCGGCGTCGGAGAGGGCACGGTTGAGGGTGGCGCTGCCGTGGATGATGACCGGGCCGCCGTCGGTCTCCTTCAGGGCGGCGATCTCGTCGAGCGAGCGCAGGATCGTGGTCTCGCCCCAGTTCTGGACCAGGTCGTCCTCGGTGAGGGTGGTGGAGACGACGTACTTCGGCATCACCTTGTAGTCGGCGAAGTCCGCCATGTCCGGCCAGACCGGGCTGAACGCCTGGTAGCTGACCCGGCCCAGCATCATCGCGGTGGCTTCCTGCTGCTCGCGGCCCTTGATCTCGAAGGCCTCCGGGACGAACTCGATGTCCTTGAAGGTCCACCCCGCGTTCCGGTAGCCGGACTCCCCGCCCGGGGCCTCCACCACGCCGTCGAGCGAGATGAAGGCGGTGCTGATCAGGGTGCGCATCTGAGGTCTCCCAAGGTCTTCGCGGGTGCGGTGCACCAATCTATTGCTCAATGACCGACCGCGGAACGTGGAGAAACTCATCGGTCGTCGCCGAAACGATCAGGGCCCCATCCCCTTGGGCCAAAGGGATGGGGCCCATCGAACACACGTGCTGGTGCTGGTGCTGGTGCCGGTGCTATTAAGACGCTCCGGCGCCTTGCGATGCACCGCACCAGACGCCGCGCCCTGTCCGACCCTGATCCGCCGGACAGGCCCTGGGTCAGTCCCCGGACCCGGGGCGGGTGGCGAACGAATCGGGAAGGGAGTCGGGGAGGGAGTCGGGAAGGGTTCTGGAAGGCTGCCGCGTCGAGAGTGGCGTCTTGCCGCAGAACTCCGCCTCGATCGCGTTGACGTAGAGCGATCCGTCCTGCAGCCAGTCGCCGTTGACGTTGAACGTCAGCTGGTGCTTCCCGTCCGGCGTGCCGACCATCGCGGACAGCGAACCGTTCGTACGGCCGCTCTTGCCCACCACCTTCACGCCGCAGGACAGCTGAGCGAACTCGACCCCGAGTCCGTAGCCGGTCCCGTCGCCAGAAGGCACCTCGTCGAGCATCTCCTCCATCTGCGCGGGAGGCAGCAATTCGCCGCGTATCAGAGCGCGTTGGAAACGGTTGAGATCGCCGGTAGTGGAGATGATGTCGCCGGCCGCGCCCAGCCAGGTCATGTTCTGCTCGGTGGCGTCATGGATCTCGGCGTCCGGGGCGTCCTGGTGGAAGCGGGAGTACGCGACGGGGTGCGGGTCCGGCATCTGCGGCGACGTGCCGGGGAACGACGTACCGCGCAGCTTCAGCGGCCGGATGATGCGGCGGGTGACCTCCTGCGCGTACGAATGGCCCGTCGCCTTCTCGACGACCATCCCGGCTATCACGAAGTTGGTGTTCGAGTACGACGGCGCCTTCTCCGGATCGGGCTGCGGCGGGTACTTCAGCGCGATCGCCACCAGTTCCTCGGGCGTGTGGGTGTCGTACCGGTGCTCGGGGAAGCCGGGGCCCGCGGCGTTGTGCACGAACTCGGGGTCCGCGGTGTAGTTCGCGATGCCGCTGGTGTGGTTGAGCAGCCGGCGCAGGGTGATCCGGCTGCCGTCGTACCCGTTGCCCCGCACCAGGCCGGGCAGCCATGTCTCGACCGTGTCGTCCAGGCTCAGCCGCCCCTCCGCCTCCAGCTGGAGCAGGACGGTCGCGATGAACGTCTTGGTGATGCTGGCCCCGCGGAAGTGGTCGCCGGGGGAACGCTCGCGGCCGGTGGCGGTGTCGGCGTAACCGGCCGCCCCGTACCAACTGCCCCTGCTGTCCATGGTCTTGGCGGCGACTCCGGGCTGTCCGCCCTTCTCGACCAGATCACGCAGCGCCGACCGGGTCGCCTCGTGGCCGGGCGTCGACTGCGCCGCGTGCGGTGACCGCACCGCGTGTGCGGACGGGGCGAATGCGGATGCTCCCACGGCCGCGGTCACCGCCAGGGCGAGTGCGGAGATGCGTACAGACCGTTGCCTCATGCGTCTTGCCTCCAGGTCGCCGAGGGGGCAGGGGCTGCCCCCTCGGTGCCAGTGACGCACAACTGCGGCCTCAGGGTTGATCGTTGGGATGGTGCGCGGGGCCGCCCGCCCGGGGCGTCACCGCTTGGGAGCCCTGGCCGTGATCATCAGGCCGGCGAGCAGGCTCGCGAGCAGGGTGAGGCCGGCCGTCCACCAGAGGGCGACGGAGTACCCGCCCACGACCGCTTCGTTGACCTGGTCCAGAGTGCCGGAGAACGATGCCGGCAGGCTGTGCCTGCTGAGCGGGAATCCGGCCTTGGCCGCATTGACCAGCGGTGCGGGAATGCCCGACGCATCGGACAGCCGCGCGGAGATCGCCGATGCGAGGACGGTGCCGAACACGGGCCAGGCGGCCCAGCCGCCCAGATTCTGGGCCGCGAGGACCACCGCCGAGGTCCCGCCGGAGTCCTGCGGGGCGATTGAGCCGGTCGCGGTGGTGAAGAGCGGCGTGAAGGCCAGACCGGCACCGAAGCCGATGAGCAGCGTGCCCGGCAGCACCTGCGCGGTGTACACGAAGCTGTCGGCATCGATCCCGGTCAGGATCGCCAGGCCGACCGCCGTCAGCAGCAGGCCCGGCACGATCAGATTGCGGGGTGCCAGCCGGTCGCAGAGTCGGGCGGCGACCTGGGTGGAGGCGATGACGGCCGCTGCGGCCATCGGCAGCAGAGCCATTGCGCTCCGGCCCATGGGGTAGTCGACGACGCCCTGGAAATACCTGGTCAGGGTCAGGAACGTGACGAGCAGGACCAGGCCGAGGAAGAACAGGGCGAGGAGGGAGCCCACCCGGTTGCGGTCCCCCAGGACGTGCGCCGGGACGAGCGGGCTGGGTGAACCGGTCTGCCGCCGCACGAAGGCCACCAGCAGGAGGGCGCCGCCCACGAGGAGGATCAGGGTCAGCGGGGTGGTCCAGCCCGCCGTCCTGGCCGTGTCGCCGTCGTAGACCACCCCGGCCCTGTCGAAGCCGAGGGCGAGCGCGGTGAGCCCGCCGGTGCCGAGCAGCAGGCCCGGCACGTCGGGGCGGGCAGGGGTGCGGACCGGGTGCGGGTCGTGCACCAGCGGGGCCGCGCAGACCGCGATGAGCAGAGCGAGCCCGGCAGCGGCGTACATGCACACGCGCCAGCTCAGGGCCTCGATCAGCCATGCGCTCGTGAACATGCCGAACGTCATGCCGCTGCCGACGACCGCGGCGTAGATCCCGAAGGCCCTGCCGCGCTCCTTCGGATCGCTGAATCCGGCGGTCACCAGGGCCAGCGCGGACGACGAGAGCAGCGCGGCGGACATGCCCTGCAACGCGCCGGCGAGGATGAACAGGGCGGAGGAGGGTGCCAGGCCCGCGATCACGAAGGCCGCCGCGAAACCGGCCGAGCCGATGATGAACACCCGTTTGCGGCCCGCGAGATCACAGAGGTGCCCGCCGAGCAGCAGCAGTACGCCGAAGGCCAGCATGTTGGTGGTGGAGAACAGGCGCAGGTCGTCGGAGGAGGCGCCCAGCTCGGTGTAGATGGCCGGCAGCGCGGCGTTCGTGATCGCCGTGCCGGTCAGCACCAGCAGCTGTGCCAGCGCGGCCATCCCCAGCCCCCACCACCGCATGGGGTGCGGAGCCTGGACACCGGCCGGGAACGACGGCACCGGCGGGCCCGGGGGCGGTCCGAACCCCGCGGACGGGTGGCGGTCCGCCGGCGTCGTCGGGGTGTACGCGGGCTGCGGGGGGAGCGGCCGGGGCCGGTCGGCGTACTGCGGCTGGGCCGGGACGCGCGGGTCCGGCTGTGCGGTCCTCGTCTCCGGGGCGAAGTCAAGCAACTGGGCCGCATGACGGCCGAGTTGGGCGAGCACCGAGCCCGGAAGCCACTCGCCGCCCGGTTCGGCGGCCGTGCGCGCGGCTATGTCTGCGGGCGTGGGCCGCTGTGCCGGGTCCTTGTGCAGACACGCGCGTACGAGGTCGAGGAGCGACTCCGGTACGCCGGTCAGGTCCGGTTCCTCCTCCGCGATCCGGAAGAGGTGGGCGTTCAGGCCGGTCTCCGTGGCGCCGAAGAGAAGGCGGCCGGTGGCGGCGTGGACGAGGACCGCGCCCAGGCAGAACACATCGCTGGCCGGGGTGAGTTCGAGTCCGCGCACCTGCTCGGGCGACATGAAGCCGGGCGAGCCGATCAGCATCCCGGTGCGGGTGTGCAGGCTGTCCCCGGCGAGGCTGTCCATGGCCCGCGCGATGCCGAAGTCGATCACGCGCGGCCCGTCGACCGTCACCAGTACGTTGGACGGTTTCAGGTCGCGGTGGATCAGGCCCGCGTCGTGCACCGACTGGAGGGCCACGGCCAGGCGGTTGGCGAGGGTGCGGACCGAGTGCTCGGGGAGCGGCCCGAAGTCCTTGGCGACCACGGTGGTGAGGTCGGGCCCGGGGATGTACTGGGTCGCCACCCAGGGCACCTCGGCCTCGGTGTCGGCGTCGAGCACGGCCGCCGTCCACGTCCCGCCCACCCGGCGGGCGGCCGCCACCTCGCGTGCGAACCGCTTGCGGAATTCGGGATGCTGGGCGTGTTCGGCCTGCACCACCTTCACGGCCACGGTCCGTCCGGCCTCCGAACGGCCGAGGTACACCAGGCCCATGCCGCCCGCGCCCAGTCGGGCTATCAGACGGTACGGGCCGATGTGCAGGGGATCTTCGGTGATCAACTGGTCCACGGCAATAAGATAGTTGAGGTATCCAAGCCGTGGGGGCGAGTCGCGGTGAACGATCGGTGTATGTGTCTGCCGGGGCGCGCCCTGAACTGCGGGTCGCAGACGTGTTCCGTGCACGAGGATCCGGACCTGACCGGTCTGCCCGCGAGCCTCCTGCCCCTGGCCGCCGGCTGCCTTGCGAACGTGCTCTCCCCCTGCTGGGGGAGCGGGACCCGGAACGCTCCGAGCGGATCGCCCGGAGCCTGCCTCGTGAACACAACCGGGCGAGGGCCCTGTAGGCACGGTTCCAGGCGGGGGTGCAGGCACTGCGGCGCGGCCGGCTGACGGCGCAGGGCCTCCCGGTGCACGCCGGGCCCGGCCGCGGACCCCGTCATTCCGGCGCATCGCCCGACATGCCGACGACCGGCACCCCGCGTAGCGTGAGCGCCGACTACGCAAGGTGGTCGACGGCGTCGGACGGGAGGCGGGACATGAAGCTCGGTCTGCACTACTGGAACTACTCGACACCGGCCGACCCCGCACTCATCGCGCCCACGCTCGCGGAGTCGGTGCGGATCGCCGAGCAGGCGGAGATCGCGTCCTTCACCGTGATGGACCACTACTTCCAGATGGAGACCGGGCAGAGCGTCGCCGACGAACCGATGCTGGAGGGCTACACCACGCTCGGCTACGTGGCGGCGGTGAGCCAGCGGATGACGCTCGGCCTGATGGTCACGGGAGTGATGTACCGGCACCCCGGCCTGCTGGCGAAGATCGTCACGAGCCTCGACGTGCTGTCGGGCGGCAGGGCCAGGCTGGGCATCGGCGCCTCGTGGTACGAGCGGGAGCAGTACGGGCTCGGGGTGCCGGTGGTCCCGGTCGCCGAACGGTTCGAGCGGCTGGAGGAGGCCATCCGGATCTGCCTCCAGATGTGGAGCGACGACAACGGCCCGTTCCGGGGCAGGCACTACCAGCTGGCCGAGACGCTGTGCGTGCCCGAACCGATCGGCGGGCACCCGCCCATCATGATCGGCGGCGGGGGCGAGCAGAAGACCCTGCTCCTGGTCGCCCGCTACGGAGACGCCTGCAATCTCTTCGCCACCGGCCAGGAGGAAGTGGCCCACAAGCTCGACGTGCTGCGCGCCCATTGCGCCGCGGAGGACCGCGACTACGACGCCATCATCAAGACCGTGATGTACAACGGCCCGGTGCTGGACAAGCCGGCCGCGTTCCTCGCCGACGCCGAGGCGTACGCCGCCCTGGGCATCAGCGAGATCCAGGTGCTGCCCGACCGGCACCCGGTCAGTTACACCCACCAGATCGCCGAGCGCATCGCACCCGCCGTCGCCGCGATCGGCTAGCCGGCGGGTGCAACGCGCCGGGCGGTCCTACACGCCGGTGGTGCCGTCGACGATCTCCCGGATCAGGTCGAGATGGCCGTTGTGCCGGGCGGTCTCCTCGATCAGGTGCAGGACGATCCAGCGCAGATCGGGGTGGTCGCCGTCGCCCCGCGGACGCTTGGCCGGGGTGTCCAGGTCGTGGGAGGCGACCAACTCGCGGTAGCGGGTGGTCCGTTCCTCGTACAGCGACAGCACATCGGCGAGCGGCATGTCCACCGCGATGCGCATCTCGCGGTCGGGGTCCTCGTCCGTCCACGGGCCTTCGTCCGCACCGCCGAGGAAGGCCACCTCGAACCAGTAGTACTCGACCCAGCTGAGGTGGTTGATCAGCCCGGCGATCGTCATCAGGGGAGAGCCGGGCAGCGGGGCCCGGCGGGCGTCGTCCGGCGAGATGCCCTCGCATTTCGCGCGTGCGGTGTCGCGGACGTAGTCGAGGAAGGTGGCCAGCTGGGTGCGCTCGTCCCGTGCGGGAGGCGAATCGGTGCGTGTCATCGACGTACACGATCTGCGACGGGACGCCTCCTGTCCATCGCATTGTCCAATGGGGCCCGCCCCTGGGTCCCTGGGCCCACGCCCCGGGGGCCGGGCCTCATTAGGCTCGTGCACGACCAACTGCGAGCCACCTGGCCGGCGCCCGGAACGAGCGCCTGTCCGGCATGCCCGCACGCATCTGGAACTTCACGCTCCACCTGTCTCGCATGGGGTGATGTGTCGATGAGTGACGGATTCTTCTACTCGTACCACCTCGGCTGGAGTCGCCCGGACTCCGAGTCGCTCTTCAATGATCTCGACGCGGCGGGGCTGCGGCTCGCTCACCCGGTCACGAGGCGGGTCACGCTCCTCGGCCCGGGGCCCGGTCCGAGGGGCACCCCGTCGTGGGTGACCAGGGAGCAGATGGTGCTCCTGGCCGGACTGCAAAGGCTCGACAGCGTCGAGTTCCTGTTGTGGGTGAACAGCGGGACCGACGTGCCCGCACGGGTCCGCCGGATGCGGGACGGGGTCGTCGCGCTGGAATTCGGCTTCGGGCGGCTGACCCCGGACGAGCAGGAGGTGGCCGCGAGGGCGATCAGGGAGGCGATAGGGCGGGCCTCCGTCCTCTGCATCGGCTTCGTCGTCGACCGCGAGGGCGCCTCGGTGGCGACCGACTGGAGCGGTGTCGTCATCAACGGTACGACGTACTTCGACAGTTGGCCGGACACGCTGGCCGTGCGGCACGAGATCGCCGCGATGCAGCCGCAGTTGGCGGGGGTGGCCTCGTACGACCAGTCGCCCTGGATGCTCTTCGGGAGCGAAGTGCCCGTCCGGTAACGACGGTTCCGCCGCCCGCTGCTCCACTCCGCGACTTCCGTCGTATTCGGCAACTTTGAGCCTTGCATTGGGTCCTGAGGCCCATGCCCCGAAGGGTGCCGGTGTGGTCGGATGCGTGGAGTGGCTGAACTGTGGCCGTACACCGGCAAGCTGGGGGACTCGTCGTGTCTGGCATAGGCGGATTTGCGGTTTCGGGCGGTGCCGGCGGAGATGTCGCCGGCGGGGGCACCGCCGTGGGCCGGGCGGGGGGCAGGCAGTCCCTGCCGCGTCCGCTGCAGGCGGTGCTGATCCTCGTACGGCTGCTCTTCGCGGCCGCCGCTCTGGGCGGCATCGGTGTGCTGACGGTGGCGTCGGCGGTCGACGAGGTCGACGGCCGGCTGCTCGGGCTGCTGCTGTACGCGGCGCTGCCGAGCGTGTTCGCGTTCGTGCTCTCGCTGTATGTGCGTACCGGCGGCGTCTGGATCCGGCGCGGTCTGCTCGCCGTACACGTCTGGCTCGTCCTCGGCGCGCTGGCGACCTTCGGTGGGGACGGGGGCGGCCGCGGTGTCACGCAGCTGGTGATGCCGGTCGCCGTCGTCGTCCTGCTGTTCCGGGCGAGCTCGCGCGAATGGTTCGAGCTGCCCCTGGAGCAGCGGTTGCCGCACCGGCGGTTCAGCATCGCGCGCATGATCAGGTGGCGCCGGGACGACGCCGGTCAGACCGCGATGGAATACCTCGGCATGGTCCTGGTGGTCGTGGCCCTCATCGGCGGGCTCGTCGTCACGGGGATCGGCGCCCAGCTGACCGGCGGGATGCAGGACGCGATCTGCCGGCTCACCGGCAGCGCCTGCCCCGCGCCCGGCAGCAATGTGGAGGCGGGACACGGCAAGGACTCCGGCGGTTCGTCCGCCTCCGGCGGCACGGACGCCGGAGGTACGGAAGCGGGCGGATCGGTCGCCACGGGCGGCACGGACTCCGGGGGCTCCAACGCCGCCGGGGGTTCGGACACGGCCGGAGGCTCCAACGCGGCCGGGGGCTCCAACGCCGCCGGCGGGACCGACGCCGCCGGCGGAACCGGCTCGGCGGGCAGCGCGGGCAACGGCTCGGGCGGCTCCGGAGGCTCCGGCGGGGACGACACCGTCACCCAGGTCGACGACGGCGGCGACGACGTGGACAGCTCCGGCGAGCCGGACGGCGGCGACGGCCAGGACGACGGCGGCGGCAGCGGCGACGACAAGCCCGGCGAGAGCTGCACCTCCGGCGTCGGCGCGTTCTTCTCCTGCGCCGCGCACCAGACCGGCGGCTTCTTCAAGGGCCTGGTCGGCGACGGGCTGTGGGGCGACATCACCGGCACGATCGACACGATCTTCCATCCCGTCAAGGCGTGGGACGGCCTGAAGGACTACGGCAAGAGCCTCGGCGACAAGTGGAGCCAGGACTCCAAGGGCGCCGGGGACAAGTGGTCCAAGGGCGACTACCTCGGCGCGGTCTGGGACTGGACCAAGGCATCCGGCGACACCGGCCTCAAGGTCCTCGACGACGTGTTCATCGGCGACGACGTCCGGGACATGTGGAAGAACGGCAACGAGGGCCAGGCGATCGGCACCGGTCTCTGGAACATCGGCTCGCTGTTCATCCCCGGCTACGGCGAGGGCAAGCTCGTCGGCAAGCTCGGAAAACTGGGCAAGCTCGGGAAACTCGGCAAGCTGGGCGAGTTCGCGGAGAAGGCCTCGGAGGCCGCGAACAAGGCGAAGAAGGCCGCCAAGGCGGGCGATGTCACGGCCGCGGAGAAGGCCGCGAAGGAAGCACAGCAGCACGCCGACGACGCCGCCGAGCAGGCCGGACTCAAGGGCTGCACCGTCGGGATGGGCGGTCGCCTCCGGGTTCCGTACGGCAGCGGTGCGGGCGTCGGACTGCCCGGCTCCGGCACCGGCCTCCTGGCCGCGCCGCCCGTCTCCGTACCCGTCGGCTTCCTCATGGGGAAGTGCGACGAGGTCGACCCGGAGAAGAAGGCCGCCGCCGACGAGGCCCAGAAGCTGGCCGACGAGGCGAAGAAGGCCGCGGACGCGGCCAAGCGCCGGAAGGCCCTGGAAGACGCCCAGAACCAGCCGAAGCCGGCCTGGTACAAGGACCTCAAGGACCCGCCGGCCGGGGCCAAGGACGGCGGCGCGGGCAACTGGCAGGAGATCAAGCCCGGCGTCTGGAACTACCCGACCGAGATGGGCGCCCGCTACCAGGAGCAGATCTCCAAGGTGGGCCGCGGCAAGGAGTACCGGGTGCCGCTGGACAAACTCACCGGGAAGCCGGTCGACTTCGACGGCTGGGACGCCTCGCGGGGCACCTACCTGGAGGCGAAGTACGGGTACAAGGGCAAGGACTTCTACAACGCCGACACCGGGACGCTCACCACGAAGGTCGCCGACCGGTGGGCGGACCAGGCAAGCCGGCAGGTCGACGCGGCACGCGGCAAGCCGGTCGAGTGGCACCTGTCCGACCCGGACGTCGCCGAGGCGGCGCGAGAGATGTTCGAGGACCGGGGCATCCCGGTTAAGGTGATCCACACCCCGGGGGACGTGACCGGCTGACCGCCGGACGGGGTGTGGAACCGCAGACCGGAGCCCGAGGAGAACGTGTCGTGCTGAACGTCGTAGTCAACGGTTTCTGGGGCCTCCGCGGGGAATCGGTGCCGGGCATCGCCGAGCGCTGGTCCGGCACGCTCACCGCGCTCAAGGACATCGACGGCCCGACGTTCGACGTATGGCACGAGGCCGGTGACGACCTCCCGTCCGATCCCGTGCTGGAGCCCTCGGTCCCCGCACTGGCGGAGTACATCGAGCGGAAGAACACGGGCCCCGACCTCGACGTGGTGGGCTACACGACATCGCTGTGGGTGCAGAACCCCGCTGCGGCGCGGGTGTCCATGGCCATTCACGCGGGCAGTACCTCGCACTACGCGGTGAACTCCGTCTCGCTCGCCTTCCGGTCGCGCGAGGTGGACGAAACCGCGGAGGTGATCCGGCGCGCCCCGGAGATCCTGCGCCTCCTCGCGGAGAACTGGGAGATCGACGCCGGGCAGGTGTACGACAGGCCCCAGTACCGGGCGGTGGCCGAGCGGTTCGACCTGGCGAACAGCGACCCCCGCTGCGGCCGGGCGGTCTTCCTCTCCGCCGGCCGTGCCGCCCTCGCCCCCGAGGGGCTGCCCGGAACGTACGTCCGCACCGCACACGGTGGACTGGTCATCGACCTCACCCGTGGCGGTACGGAGTCCCCGGCCATCGAGACGATCATCGAGGCGAACACGCGGCTGCGGGAGGCCGGGGCGCTGGAGAAGCTCCCGATGCCGTTCGACCGGGCCACGTTCTGACACCCGCGCGCCCGTGAGCGGCGTGTCTCAGAGCCAGCCCCGCATCGCCGCGAACCCCAGCAGCAGCCCCACCGCGAACACCCCGAGCCCGAGCGCGAACACCGCGGGCATCACCACCGGACCCCACGCCCCGGGCCCGGCCACCGTGGCGTTCCCCGCCGGGTCCGCCGGGTCGTAACTGACCCGGACCGGCGCCCCGACCTCGAAGCCGAACGGGCCCGGGGCATGGTCGGTGAACTCGATGTCGCGGCCGTCGCGGGTGCGGAACGCGAAGACGTACTCGGTGGCGTAGCTCCGCTCCATGCCCGGACCCCGGTCGACCGTGCGGCGGTCCGCGCACCGCCCCTCGGCGTGTTCGCCGTGCCGCACCAGCCGCAGCACCCGGTTCAGGCGCAGCGCGGAACGGACCGCGAACGCGCCGAGGAACAGACCGAACAGCAGCAGGAACGTGGCCGTGCCGCCGGGCAGGATCTGCATGGAAGAGCGCTCCCGGTCCGCTACTTGACCGTGATCGAGTCGACGAACGCGTCGAGGTCCTGCGCGCTCAGCGAGCCCTTCACCGCATTGATCCGGACCGCGAACGGCACGTCCTTCGAATCGACCCCCGCCACCACGACCCCCGTCATCCGGGTGCCGGGCGCGGGCGTCCGCTCCTCGCCGCTCGACGTGAACTCGTAGTCGATCCGGTGTGCGTCACGGGCGCTCTCCGCACCCGCGAGCCGCACCTCCTCGGTCCCCTTGCGGGTCGCCCCGAGACCGATGCCGGCGCCCGCCGCGGAAGCCGCCTCGGCGGCGCTGTCCACGCCCGTGGCGAAGTCGAGCTGCACGGAGACCATTCCGGTGCGCAGCCCGCCCTCCTCCTTGAGCGCGACGGCCGCGTTGGCCTTGGCCCGGTCGGCCGCGGGCTGCTCCTTGTAGCCCTTGTCCCCGGGGTAGCCGACGGAGAGGCTCTTGGTGTCGAGCTTGCTCCAGCCCTCCGGGAGTGCGGCGGAGTCCCCGCCGCAGCCGGTGAGCAGGGCGAAGCCGATGGCGGCGGCAGCGGTCGCGCCGATCGTCCGGTACGTCTTCTTCGTCGTCATCGCCTATCGCCTCTTCGTCGTGCCCGGTCGGTGCTTCCCGTACCGCTACTTCGCGCAGTAGCTGTACGGAAGGTACGAGCGCTTGTCGCCCTGCGGAGCCCCGAGGAACTCCGCGTCCGTCAGTGTCTCCTTCTTGTGCTCGTCGGAGATGGAGAATCCCAGACTCATGCCGAGCGAGACCTCGAAGCCGAACTCCTGGGCGTCCGTCTGACCGTTGTACTTCATCTTGCTCGACAGGCCGTCCTGGTACATCAGCTGGTCGAAGGGGTCGGTTCCGGTGGGCTTCTGCTCCAGGGAATGATCGCCGAACATGTACTCGAACGGGGCGGTGTTGTTGCCGGAGCCGTCCAGCCACTGCTCGGCGATGGCCCGCTTGTCCTCGGTGGCCTTGTCGGTGTCCTTGCCGAAGACGATCGAGTTCGTCCGGACCTCGATACCGGTGTCGCCGGAGGAGTCGGAGCCGCTGACCTTGCCGCCGCGCTTGTCCTTGCCCTTCTCGCCGTTGTCGCCGCTGACGTCGCCCTTGTCGGTCGTCGAGCCGTTCTCGATGGTCTGGGTCATGTCGATGCGGACGATCTTGCCGGTCTTCTGGTCACGGGTGACGGTGACCGCCCCGGTCCGGCTGTCCTTCGCGGAGGCCGTGCCGCCCAGCGGACCGGCCGAACCGCCGACCTTGCCCTCCAGTTCGAGCTTGGCGGTGTACGTGTACGACTCGTTGCCGTTGACGTCGTCCTTGGTGATGGTGACCTCGGGGGAGAACTTCGCCTTGCCGCCGAGCTTCGCGCCGAGCTTGGCCTCGTCGCCCGAGCTGATGGAGAGTCCGCCGTCCGCGTAGACGTTGAGACCGATGGTCGAGTAGGAGATCTTCTTGTCCCCGATCTTCTTCTCGACGTCCTTCTTCTTGTCGGCCCACTTCATCCCGGAGTACCAGCCGCCGCCGTAGCCGCCGCTGTACTTCGTGGAGGTCTCCCACATCTTCATTTCTTCGATGTCGTCCCGCATCTTCTTGGCTTCTTCCTCGCTCTTGAAGACCCAGGTGTCACCGTTGGTGATCTTGATGCCGCCGCCGACGTCCACATCCGCCTTGCCCAGGTTGCCGAGCTTGACGCCGGGGGTGCTGGCGGTGGCACCGGCCGAGGCGGCGTCCGTGAACGTCATGTAGACCAGCTTGTCGTTCTCGTCGACCTTGCCGTCCTCGTTCACATCCGTCTTGGCCTGGCTGACCTTCTGCTGGAAGCCGTACTCGTTGCCCCACTCGAACCAGCCGATCTTGACCTTGTCGCCGACGGTGTCGGAGACGCTGGAGACCTGGCACATCTTGGGCTCGTAGTCGGCGTCCGTCTTCGGCTTCGCGGTGGTGTCGCCGCCGCCCGTGGAGCAGCTGCCACCGCTGCCGCCCAGCGAGCTGATGGCGCAGCGGATGCGCTCGCCGATCTGGCCGCCGACACCCGCCATGGACATCGCGCCGATCAGCGTGACGACGAGGACGACCACCCCGAGGTACTCCATGGCGGTGGCGCCGCCGTCCCGCCAGGAGTACGGCCGGTACGGAGCGGGCTCCGGCTCGTCCGCGCGGTCGTCCAGGAGCCGGTCGACGGCCAGCCCCGCCGCCGCGCCGGTCGCCAGCGCGACGAACGGCATCAACGTGCCCTCGACGTCCACGAGATGCCAGGACACGGCCAGCCCGTAGACGAGCGCGGCCAGCGGGACGGTGAGGGCGGCGGCGAGGGTCAGCAGACGCGACTCGCGGTGCTCGTCGGGCAGCACACGGGCGGAGGCCAGGACCGTGAGGACGGTCGTGATGACGCTGGGTACGTGGATCAGGGCCAGGCGCCAGCCGAAGCTCGTCAGCCGCTCGTCGGAGGCCAGCAGCTCGACCAGTCCGCGCGACACCAGATACCCGGCGGCGATGTAGACCAGGGCGCCGGCGGCCCAGCTGCGGGTCAGTGCGAAGAACACGCCACTGCTCGCGCCGGAGCCACCACCCCCGTTCCGCGGTGGTATGTGGCCCGCGCCTCCGCTTCCCCAGCCCCCGCCACCAGTCACGGTTCTTCCTCTCCGACGCCCACTTGCCATGCCTGTGCCCGCAGTTCCGCATTCGGGTCGACGTGAGCGTACGGGTGTACGAGCCGGGTGACCTGGGCCCTTGGCCCCAAACTCGGGCCCAACGGGCAATACCCCGCCCCACCCGCGGGGTGCGGGGGAGCAGGGCATCGGGGGAGGGGAGGGAAGGAGGAAGGAGGGCCGGATCGCACTCGAACCCACGGCAGCGCAGGTGCGTTGAGAGCGGTCGCGCTCCTCCTGACGCTCTTCTGCCTCCTCACCGTCTACTTCGTCGCCCGTTCCTGGATCTCGGCCCGGCGGGCCGTCGTGGTGGTCCTGCTGGTCCTCAGCGGCATGGGATTCCTGCGCAGGGTCCTGGGCGTCCAGCAGCTGGCCGACCTGAGCCGGAGCCGGGCACCCCTCATGCTCACCCTCACCGCCGCCATGGCCGTCGTCACCACGCTCGCCACCGCCCAGGTCGTCGCGTACGGGGCCATGCCAGGACCCGGCCGGCTGAGCGCGTCGACGGTGCCGGTCGCACGCCGGCTGAAGTCCGACGGCCCCTGCCTCCTGGTCACCGGGTACGCCCCCGAGCTGGGCTGGTACCCGGGCTGCGACACCGCCTCGTACGCGCACTTCCGCCGCACCCCACCGCCCCCCGGCACACGGGTCACCCTCGTGCTGTTCGAACGGGGCCGGCTCCAGCCGGACGAGGCGTCGCTGAAGCGCCTGATCGGCGACCGCGCGAGCGACACCCGGACGATCCCCACCACGGGGGAGATCGGCGACGCCACCGTGATCACACTGCGGTGAACGGCCGCACGCCGTGCGCCCGCCCGCTCATGTCCGGTCGATCCCGCTCTGGACGACCGCCACCCGGACCCCCGGCCGGATCCCCCACTTCTCCATCGCCCCGGCCTCCGCCTCCACCACGTGCCGGGCCCGCAGCCGGGGCATGCCGAGGCGGCCGGGCTTCATCGTGTGGACCGCCACGACCTTGAACTTCCGGTCCAGATAAGCCACATCGATGGTGAACCGCATCCGGAAACTGTGCACACTCCCGCACGGGGTGATCAGGAGAGCACCGTCGATCCCGTCCTGCCCGAGCAGTCCGCGACTCCGGGCCCGGTACGAGGCCGCGATCCGCAGCGGTATCTCCTCCCCCTGCCCGCCCTGTCCGTCGGTGACCGTCAACGTGCCGTTGCCATTGCGCCATTGAGCCATGGCCATGAAGGTAGCGCCAGGTGACGGCCACTGGGTCCGGAACGGGTGGCAGTGGGCCCCAGGACCCATGACCGGTGCCGGGCGCCCGCCTAGGGTCGCACCGTGGACGCCATGCTGACAGTGCTCGCCGCACTCTGGGGCGCAGCGGCCGGACTGCTGGTCCCGCGCGCCGCCTACCGGTTCTCCGTCGAGCCGGAGGACCCCTGGCGCGACGCCTGCCCCGAGGGCCACGCCCTGACCGGGGCCGCCCGCGGCTGGCTCGGCTCCACCCGGTGCGCCCCGTGCGCGGCGGTGCCGGTGACCACCACCCCGGGCGATGCGCCGGGAGACCCGGACGGCGGGACGGACCGCACGCCGCCCGCCGCGCGCTACGCCCCCGGCGTCCTCGTCCCCGTCGTCACCGCGCTCTCCTGCGCGGTCCTCGCGGCGGCCACCGGACTCCGCCCCGAACTGGCCGTCTGGCTGCTGCTGGCACCCGTCGCCGTACTCCTGGCGACCGTCGACCGCCGCGTCCACCGGCTGCCCGACCGGCTGACCCTGCCCGCCGCCGGGGCCCTCGCCGTGCTCCTCGGCGCCGCCGCGCTGCTCCCCGAGCACGCCGGATCCTGGCTGTCCGCCCTGCTCGGCGGTGCCGCCCTCGGCGGCTTCTACTTCCTGCTCTTCGTCATCAACCCGAACGGAATGGGCTTCGGGGACGTCAAGCTCGCCCTGTCACTGGGCATGGCCCTCGGCTGGTACGGCTGGGCCGTGGTGTTCGCCGGAGGCTTCGCCGGCTTCCTGCTCGGTGCGGCGTACGGGTTCGGGCTGATGGTCCTGAAGCGGGCCGGGCGCAAGACCGGCATCCCGTTCGGCCCGTTCATGATCACGGGCGCGCTGCTGGGCATGCTGCTCGGCGCCCTGGCCGCCTGACCCCGCCGCCCCGCCACAATACGGTCGCGCCGCCCGGCACCCGGCTGACACCATTCCCGCATGTCCGAAGCAGCCGAAGCAGAACGCGCGCGATTCGAAGCCCTCGTCTCGGAGGCGGCTGCCGTCTCCGTCGACGGCTGGGACTTCTCCTGGCTCGACGGCCGGGCCACCGAACAGCGCCCCTCCTGGGGCTACGCCCGCGCCATGGCGGACCGGATGGGGCGGGCCAGGGCCGCGCTCGACATCCAGACCGGCGGCGGAGAGGTCCTCGCCTCCGTACCGAAGCTGCCGCCGCTCACCGTCGCCACCGAGTCCTGGCCGCCGAACATCGCCCGCGCCACCGCACTCCTGCACCCGCTCGGCGCGGCCGTGGTCGCCGACCCGGACGAGCCGCCGCTGCCGTTCGGCGACAACGCCTTCGACCTGGTGGTCAGCCGGCACCCGGTGACCACCTGGTGGACGGAGATCGCGAGGGTGCTCGCCCCCGGCGGCACGTACTTCTCGCAGCAGGTCGGCCCGGCCAGCGTCTTCGAGCTCGTCGAGTACTTCCTCGGCCCGCAGCCACCCGAGGTGCGCGGCTCCCGCGACCCCGAACAGGCGCGGGCGGCGGCCGAGGCGGCCGGGCTGGACGTCGTCGCTCTGCGGGCGGAGACCCTGCGCACCGAGTTCTTCGACATCGGTGCCGTCGTCTACTTCCTGCGCAAGGTGATCTGGATGGTGCCGGGCTTCACCGTCGAGGAGTACCGGCCGCGACTGGCCGAGCTGCACCATCTGATCGAGACCGAGGGGCCGCTCGTCGCCCACACCACCCGATTCCTGATCGAGGCCCGCAAACCGGACGCCTGACCCCGAGTCGCACCCGCCGCTCACGGCCGGAGGATGCGACCCTGGGCGGTGAACTCCTGGGGAAGGATCTGGCACATGAGGGTGGGGAACGGAGAGGGCGCACCGCGGGTCCCGCGGCAGGGAAGGGCCGACTGGCTCAGAGGCGCGCGGATCATCGGAGTGCTCGGTGTCTTCTACCGCCCGGAGGGACGGCTGGGGGAGCCGGAGGCGGTCGAATTCCTGCTGGCCGACGGCCAGTCGGTGCTTCTGACCTGCGCCTCCGACTGGACGCTGCGCGTCGGACCCGGCGCCTGGCCGCGGCTGCCCGAGTGGTGCGTACCGTCGGGGCAGTGGGAGTTCGCCACCGTGCCGACCCTGCCGCAGCCTCCCGAAGGCGGCTGGACGGTCACCCGCACCGAGGAACGCGGGGACGAGAACGGCCAGGTCCGCGAGGCCGTCATCCGCTGCGAGGGCGGCAGCTTCGTGGTCGTCGGCGGCGACACCATGGCGATCCGCTTCACCCGGGGCCACCGCGGCGCACCGGCCACCACCTGAGAGCCCCGCGCATCCGCCCTACGCGTGCGCCCCCACCGTCACCTCGCCCACCGTCAGCTCCGCGTTCCCCTCCAGCACCTCGCCGACCCGTGCCACCTCCGCCTCAAGCTCCCGCAGCCGCCCGGCCGTCAGAGGCGCCAGCGGCTCCACGGTGACCGCGATCCGGCGGCCCGAACGCCGCTGGTGCCACACCCCGGCGGCCGTGCCGTCGACCAGCAGCACCGGGAAGTTCCCCGCCTGGCCGCCCGCCAGCGCCCGGGTGTACGCCGCACCGGGGAAGAGCTTCTCGCGCGGCTGGGACGCGATGAGGAACGCGTCGAAATAGGGGAGCAGCCGCACTCCGCGGACCGGCTCCGCCGAGAAGCCGGTGTCGCCCGCCACCACCCAGGCCGGCCCGCCCTCGTACGTCACCTGCTCGATCTCCCCGCGCGCGGCCGTCCCCGCGAACAGCTCCGCCGCCCAGCCGGGAGGCATCGCCAGCCACTTCGCGAAGTGCGCGGGCGTGGCGGGCCCGTACGCGTGCAGATAGCGGCGTACGAGGCCGGCGAGTGCCTCGGGTCCGTCCAGCGGTACGACGCCGGGGCGGGTGTAGGTGACCTTGCGGCCGCGATCCGGCGCGAAGCACAGCACCCCGCGGTGACCCGCCAGATGCATCACCTGCCGCCAGCGCGGCCACATCCCCTGGAACGCGGGCATCACCAGGTCCCCCGCCCACGCCCCGGCCCGCTCCACCACCGCCTCGGACAGCTCGTCGACGGTCAGCTCGGCCCCGGTCAGCGCCTCCTCGATCGCGGCGAGCACCGCCTCGACCTGCTCCGGGGTCATCCGGGCATCCTTGGCGAACGGATTGCGCCCGGTCGGCAGCGCGGACAACGCCCCCGTCCACATCGGGAGTTCGGCCATCGGCAGCAGATGGACGGTGCCGCGTGGCCCGAAGGTCTTGACCAGGGTGCGGTCCTTCCACAGCGCGTCGCGCACATCGGCACGGGTCACGCCCGTCGTCCGCATCCCGACGGAGAGCCCGGCGGCCGAGAGCACCTGGGCGTGTGCGGCCGGCAGCGTACCGACCACCTCGGCGGGGGCGAGGCGGCCGGGAGCGGTGAGTCCCTGGCGTGCCATCCGACGGGCATTCGCGGCGGACCAGGTCACAGTTGCGGTTCGGCTTGTCATGACCGGGAAACTAGCGCCCCGTCAGGTCAGCTCCTGTCCCATACTCGGCCCATGACCTCCGCGAGACGTACCGCCCGCATCCTCGCCGCAGCGGCGGGCCTCGTCCTCGTCCCCGTCCTCGCCGGCTGCGGGACGGAGCGGTCCGGGTCCGGGGCGGCGGCCGAGGGGCCCGGCGCGAGCAGCGGCCCGCCCTCCGAGGGCGCCTCCCCCCAGGACGACCCGGTCGACGGCAGCGACGCCTCGAAGTACCGGGAGAACCACGCCTTCCAGTCCACCGCCGAGCTGACCCCGGCCGACCGGGCCCGGGGCGAGGCCGAGGTGAAGAAGGTCAAGGCCGGCCTGGCCGGGATCGCGGAGGGCCGGAAGGCCGGCGAGCCCCGGATCCGGGCGGCCCTCGCCGATCTGGGCTACGCCCCCGGCACCATCACCACCGGTACCTTCGGTCCGCACCGCAACACCTTCGTCCTCGACCTCGGCACGATCTGCGTGGAGGGTGCGCTGGACGGCGTGGTCAACGGGCTGGTCACGGCCGAGGCGCACGGCAAGTACCTCGAAGGAACGGGCTGCGTGAAGCCGGTCGGCGGCCACTGAGAGACCGGCGGGGCGTCAACCGGACGACATGCGCGCAACGGAGTCCGGTGAACTCGCAGAGTGATTGTGGAGTGGCGTGGCGCGCAGCATCACTTACGAAGGGTTATGGTGGAAACCCCCCCTCGGGCCGGTCCGTATCCCCCCCCCACGGACCGGCCCGTTTTTTGTCGGCCCGCAGCGCCGGCCGCGAACCGGCCCCACGCGGCCGCCTCTCCCGTCAGCCCCGTCCGGCCCAGATGTTGGTGCCCGCGGTGTCCACGGCGAAGGTGTCGATCTCCTTCAATTCCTCAGCTGTCAACGGCTGTCCGGCGAGCGCCGCGACGTTCTCCTCCAGCTGCTTCACGCTCGACGCACCGATCAGGGCGGACGTCATACGGCTGTCGCGCAGCACCCAGCACAGCGCCAGCTGGGCGAGCGACTGACCGCGCCGGTGGGCGATGTCGTTCAGCCCGTTCAGCCGGCGCACCACCTCGTCCGAGAGCAGACCGGGGTCCAGGGACTTGCCCTGGGTGGCGCGGGAGCCCTCCGGGATGCCCGCCAGGTACTTCCCGGTGAGCAGCCCCTGGGCGAGCGGCACGAAGGAGATGCAGCCCATGCCGGCCGTCTCCAGGGTGTCGAGCAGGTCGTCGTCCTCGATCCAGCGGTTGATCATCGAGTAGGACGGCTGGTGGATCAGCGCCGGTACGCCCATCTCCCTGAGCAGCCCGGCCGCCTCGGTGGTCTGCTCCGCGTTGTACGAGGACAGCCCCACGTACAGCGCCTTGCCCTGCTGGACGGCGGAGGCCAGTGCCCCCATCGTCTCCTCCAGCGGGGTCTCCGGGTCGAAGCGGTGGGAGTAGAAGATGTCGACGTAATCCAGCCCCATCCGGTTCAGCGAGGCGTCGAGCGACGACAGCAGGTACTTGCGGGAGCCCCATTCGCCGTACGGGCCGGGGTGCATCTCGTAGCCGGCCTTGGTGGAGATGATCAGCTCGTCCCGGTACGGGGCGAAGTCCTGGCGGAAGAGCTTGCCGAAATTGAGCTCGGCGGAGCCGGGCGGCGGCCCGTAGTTGTTGGCCAGGTCGAAGTGGGCCACCCCGAGGTCGAAGGCGCGGCGCAGGATCGCCCGCTGGGAGTCCAGCGTGCGGTCGTCGCCGAAGTTGTGCCAGAGACCGAGGGAGACGGCGGGAAGCTTGAGACCGCTGCGGCCGCTGCGGCGGTACTCCATGGAGTCGTAGCGCGAACCGGCGGCGCGGTAGTGGAGAGGAGAATCAGTCACGTTTCTCTCCTTATCACGGACTTGTGACAGGCCGGGTTGGGTCGGTGCCCCGCCCGCGCAGTAATGTGGCGGCTTCGGGGACTGCCACGGCACGGCGGGGCGATGGACTCTGTGGACCAGTGCGGCGATCCCCAGGGGGACGACCCCGGACCCCGGGCAAGGGGGCGGGTGGGCCCGCACGGAACCGAGAGGTGAACTCAGTGAACTTGCGCGACCTGGTGTACGGGCTCTACGCGCGCCGGGTGGAGGCCCGCCTCGACCACACCCAGGTGCCCAAGCACATCGGCGTCATCCTCGACGGAAACCGGCGCTGGGCGAAGGCGTCCGGCGGCACGGCCGCGCAGGGGCACCAGGCCGGCGCGGACAAGATCAAGGACCTGCTCGGCTGGTGCAGCGAGACGGATGTGGAAGTCGTCACGCTCTGGCTGCTCTCCACGGACAACTTCGACCGCCCCGAGTCCGAGCTGACGCCGCTCCTCGGGATCATCGAGAACACCGTGCGCGACCTCGCGGCGGACGGCCGCTGGCGGGTCCACCACGTCGGCACGCTCGACCTGCTGCCCGCCCGCACCCAGACGGTGCTCAAGGAGGCCGAGCAGGCCACGGTCGGTGTCGACGGAATACTGGTCAACGTCGCCGTCGGCTACGGCGGGCGCCAGGAGATCGCCGACGCGGTCCGCTCGCTGCTGCTGGACCACTCCGCCAAGGGGACCTCGTTCGAGGACCTGGCGGAGATCGTCTCCACCGACATGATCTCCGAGCACCTCTACACCCGGGGCCAGCCCGACCCGGATCTGGTCATCCGCACCAGCGGCGAGCAGCGGCTGTCCGGCTTCATGCTCTGGCAGACCGCGCACTCCGAGTACTACTTCTGCGAGGTCTTCTGGCCGGCCTTCCGCAAGGTCGACTTCCTCCGCGCGCTGCGCGACTACGCGGCCCGGGGCCGCCGCTACGGCGGCTGACTCCCGAAGGCTCTCCGGCCCGGCATGGCCGGCCCGTCCGGCGACCACTCCCAGCCCGTCCGGCGTTTGAGGACGGAACCGAGCAGGTGGTGAGCCCGACCCCACGTGCCCCGGGAAACCAATCCCAGCTCACCGCCCGCCCCAGGGCGGCATGGCTTCGCGTCTTCGAGGGAATACCCCTGACAGGTCGACGTCCGGTCAGGAACCAGGCGGACGTCGTGTCCAAGTGAGCGGCATGGAGTCCGCTCGCCCGGGAGGCCCTTTGCACACGAAGGACCGTACGAACAGCACGGCCGACGCGGAGGGCCGGTGCCCGGCCCGCGCATCGGGGCCCAAGCCCGGTCCGTCCTCTCCCATTGGGATGCTCCGCGACGCCGTCGCACCCCAACCTCGTCCGAGGGGGTACGTCCTTCCGTGGTGACCAGCACCAAGCGCCGCATGTCCGACAGGCGCACCTATGTTCTCGACACCAGCGTCCTGCTGGCCGATCCCAACGCCATGGCCCGGTTCGACGAGCACGAAGTCGTGCTCCCGATCGTCGTGGTCACGGAACTGGAGGCCAAACGGCACCACCCGGAGCTCGGCTACTTCGCCCGGCAGGCCCTGCGCCTGCTGGACGACTTCCGGGTCCGGTACGGCCGGCTCGACGCCCCGATCCCGCTCGGGGATCTGGGCGGGACGCTGCGCGTCGAACTCAACCATTCCGACCCCGGCGTACTGCCAGCCGGCTACCGGTTGGGGGACAACGACTCACGGATCCTCGCGGTCGCGCGCAACCTCCAGGCCGAGGGGTACGACGTCACGGTCGTCTCCAAGGACCTGCCCCTGCGCATCAAGGCGTCCTCGGTCGGCCTCCTCGCGGAGGAGTACCGCGCCGAGCTCGCCATCACCGACTCCGGCTGGACGGGTATGTCGGAGCTCTCCCTCGGCGGCGAGCAGGTGGATCTGCTCTACGGAGAGGAGACGCTGTACGTCCCCGAAGCCTCCGAACTGCCCGTGCACACCGGACTGGTCCTCCAGTCCGAGCGCGGCAAGGCGCTCGGCCGGGTCACCGCCGAGGGCAATGTGCGCCTGGTGCGCGGCGACCGGGAGGCCTTCGGCATCCACGGCCGCAGCGCCGAACAGCGCATCGCCCTCGATCTGCTCCTCGACCAGGACGTCGGCATCGTGTCGCTGGGCGGCCGGGCCGGCACCGGCAAGTCGGCGCTGGCGCTCTGCGCCGGGCTCGAAGCCGTCCTGGAGCGCAGACAGCACCAGAAGGTGATGGTCTTCCGCCCGCTGTACGCGGTCGGCGGGCAGGAGCTGGGCTATCTCCCCGGCACCGAGGCCGAGAAGATGAGCCCCTGGGCGCAGGCCGTCTTCGACACGCTCTCGGCGGTCGCCGGGCGCGAGATCATCGAGGAGGTACTGGGGCGCGGGATGCTGGAGATCCTGCCGCTCACCCACATCCGGGGCCGCTCGCTCCACGACGCCTTCGTGATCGTCGACGAGGCCCAGTCGCTCGAACGGAACGTACTGCTGACCGTGTTGTCCCGGATCGGGGCGAACTCCCGGGTGGTGCTCACGCATGACGTGGCCCAGCGTGACAACCTCAGGGTCGGCCGGTACGACGGAGTCGTCGCCGTGGTCGAGAAACTGAAGGGTCATCCGCTCTTCGCGCATGTCACCCTCACCCGCTCCGAGCGCTCGCAGATCGCCGCACTGGTGACCGAAATGCTGGAGGAAGGCCAGATCTGATACGGGATACGGCAGTTGGTGCCGCCCGGTGAGCGAAGCAGCTTAGCCGGGCGGCACCGTGTTGCGGCACCATTTCCGTAAATCACTTGCTCCAAACGAGGTGTGAGCTTTCACACGCAACAGAGAATTGCTTCGCGGCGTGCCGTTCCGGCAGAGTCTTGCTTCCGTCAGGCCCCGCATACGGCACACCCGCACCTCCCCAGGTGCCACGCACCACACAACTCAACAATCGACGTCCGTATGCCGCCCGCGAGCACCACGCGGCGCTCCCTCCGGGGAGTCGCCCACCGGGTCCGTGCCTCCCGTGACCCAAGCAGTAGGGAGGCCAGCGCCAGGGGCACGATTGCGTCCGCGAGGTCACCTAAGCGGGCGATGCTGGAAGGACACCGTGTGAGCCGGATCTCGGTCCGGGGGTTCGCCGTGGCATCCGCCACTGCCGTAACCACCGTTGGCGCCGTCGTTGGCGTTGCCTCGGGCAGCACTCCCGCTGTCGACGACAACAACTTCGAGGCGACCGCAGCCGACACCACGCTGCTCGCAGACATCCCCGCGGGCCAGCAGGCCCAGGTGCAGACCGCCTCGCTGACGCAGCAGGCCGACGCCCAGGCGTCCGCGGCCGACACCGCGGCGAAGAAGTCCGTGGAGGAAGCGGCCCGCATCCAGGCCGCCAAGGACGCCAAGTCGAAGAAGGCGGCGGCCGAGGACAAGCTGGAGCAGGAGCGCAAGGCGAAGAAGGCAAAGGAAGCGGAGGAGCGTGCCAGCCGCTCCTCGGTCCGCAGCGCCTCCTCCTTCGCCCAGCAGGGCTCGTACACCGTGGCGGAGATCCAGGCGATCGCGCGGCAGATCGTGCCCGCCGACCAGTTCCAGTGCTTCAGCAACATCGTGAACGTCGAGTCGAGCTGGAACTACCGGGCGAGCAACCCGTCTTCCGGTGCCTACGGACTTGTGCAGGCGCTGCCGGGTTCGAAGATGGCGAGCGCCGGTGCCGACTGGCAGACCAACCCGGCCACCCAGATCAAGTGGGGCCTCAGCTACATGAACGGCGCCAAGTACGGCAGCCCGTGCGGCGCCTGGTCCTTCTGGCAGGCCAACCACTGGTACTAGAACCCCCCGAGGTTCCGGTCCCGATCGTGCAGAGCCCCTCGCCGTCCTACGGTGAGGGGCTTCGTGCGTGTACGGTCGGTCCGCACGGCTCGGCGGGGGAGCGGTGGGGAGAGAAAACGGGGGAAGAGGAACCATCATGTCGAAACTTCCGGGGTGGCTCGGCCGGCTGGGCGCCGAACTGACCGAACTGGGCGATCGGCTGGAGCAGCGCCGGGCCGAGGCCGAAGGGGACGGGACCGCGCGTACCGAGCTGCCGGTGACCGCCTCCGCCGCGCCCGCTGCGACCGTTCCCTCCGCGACCGTTCCTTCCGCGACCATTCCGCCCGGGGCCGTTCCGCCCGGGGCCGTTCCGTCCGGGGCCGTTCCGGGTGAGGAGGCCCGGCGCGGTGCCGGGGTCGGCCATGTGCCGCCGCCGCCCTCGTACGCCCCCTCCGTCGCCGCTCGGCCCGATCCGGTCGCGGCGATTCCCTGGGGGATGCGGGTCGCGGCCGAGGCGGGCTGGCGGCTGCTCGTCCTGGCGGGCACTCTCTGGGTGCTGATGAAGGTCATCAGCGCCGTGCAGCTGGTGGTCCTGGCCTTCGTCGCCGCGCTGCTCGTCACCGCGATGCTGCAACCGACCGTCGCCCGGCTGAGGCACTACGGGCTGCCGCGCGGCCTGGCCACCGCCGTCACCGCGATCCTGGGCTTCGTTGTCATGGGCCTGGTCGGCTGGTTCGTGGTCTGGCAGGTCATGGACAACATCGACACCCTCTCCGACAAGGTGCGGACGGGTATCGAGGATCTGAAGAACTGGCTGCTCGACAGCCCCTTCCATGTCACCGAGCAGCAGATCAACGTTGTCGCGAAGAACCTCAGCGACACCATCGGCACCAACACCGAGCAGATCACCTCCGCCGGACTGCAGGGCGTCACCGTGATGGTGGAGGTCCTCACCGGGATGCTGCTGGCGATGTTCTCGACGCTCTTCCTGCTGTACGACGGGAGGCGCATCTGGCACTGGGTGCTGAAGCTGGTGCCGGCCCAGGCCCGGCCGGGCGTCGCGGGCGCCGGGCCGCGCGCCTGGCGGACGCTGACCGCCTATGTGCGGGGCACCGTCATAGTGGCGCTGATCGACGCGATCTTCATCGGGCTCGGGATCTTCTTCCTCGATGTGCCGATGGCGGTGCCGCTGGCCGTCTTCATCTTCCTCTTCGCCTTCATCCCGCTGGTCGGCGCCGTGATCTCCGGGGCGCTGGCGGTGGTCGTCGCGCTGGTCACCCAGGGCGTGTTCGCCGCCCTGATGGTGCTGGCGGTGGTGCTCGCCGTACAGCAGATCGAGGGCCATGTGCTCCAGCCGTTCATCCTGGGACGCGCGGTGCGGGTGCATCCGCTCGCCGTCGTCCTCTCGGTCGCCGCCGGCGGCATGATCGCCGGCATCGGCGGCGCGGTCGTCGCGGTGCCGCTGGTCGCGGTCACCAACACGGTGGTCGGCTATCTGCGGGCGTACGGACAGGAGCAGGCGTTGCGCTACGCGCCGTCCCCACGCGGGGCGACCGCGGTCGATGTCGCTCCGACGCCCGCGCCGGGATCGCAGCCCGAGGACATCGACCACGGCGACGACGACGAGGACCGCGCCGACGGGGACACGAAGAAGAACGGGCCCGGCAAGTAGGCCCACAGGCAGAAGAGAGAAGGGCCCCGGGGACGGTCGGTCGTCCCTGGGGCCCTTCTCGTACAGGGGGTACTGCTGGTCCTACTCGGCGAGCACGGCCTCGGCATCGAGGGTCACGCCGACCGCCTGGATCACCGAGGCGATCTTGACGGCTTCCTGAATGGTCTCACGGTCCACGCCGGCCTTGCGCAGCACCTGCTCGTGGGAGTCCAGGCACTGGCCGCAGCCGTTGATCGCGGAGACGGCGAGCGACCACAGCTCGAAGTCGATCTTCTCCACGCCGGGCTTGCCGATGACGTTCATCCGCAGACCCGCCCGGAGCGTCCCGTACTCGGGGTCCGACAGCAGGTGCCGGGTCCGGTAGAAGACGTTGTTCATCGCCATGATGGCGGCGGCCGACTTCGCGGCGGTGTAAGCCTCCGCGGAGAGGTTGGCCTTGGCCTCCGGCTCCAGCTCGCGCAGCACCTTCGGCGAGCGCGAGGCGATCGCGCAGGCCAGGACGGTGCCCCAGAGCTGCTGCTGCGGAAGTTCGCTGTTCCCGATGACCGAACCGAGGTTCAGCTTCAGGTCCTTGGCGAAGTCCGGAACGGCTGCCTTCAGTTCGTCGAGTGCCATGTCGCTGTCAGCTCACTCGCCCGAGAGGAGGGCGACCGGGTCGAGGGTGTTCTCGCCCTTGGTCCAGTTGCACGGGCACAGCTCGTCGGTCTGCAGGGCGTCCAGGACCCGCAGGACCTCCTTGGGGTTACGGCCCACGGAACCGGCGGTCACCATCGTGAACTGGATCTCGTTGTTCTGGTCGACGATGAAGACGGCGCGCTGGGCGAAGCCGTCCTCGCCCTCGATGCCGAGGTCACGCATGAGCTCGTGCTTCGAGTCGGCCATCATCGGGAAGGGCAGGTCGGTCAGGTCCGGGTGGTCCTTGCGCCAGGCGTGGTGCACGAACTCGGAGTCACCGGAGAAGCCGAGGATCTGGGCGTCACGGTCGGCGAACTCGTCGTTCAGCTTGCCGAAGGCGGCGATCTCGGTGGGGCACACGAAGGTGAAGTCCTTCGGCCACGCGAAGACGATCTTCCACTTGCCCTCGTAGGTCTTGTGGTTGATCTGCTCGAACTCCTTGCCGCTCTCCAGCGAGACACAAGCAGTCAGGTCGAACTCGGGGAACTTGTCACCGACAGTGAGCACGCGCTCTCCTTGTAGCGTAGGAATTCCCTTTTGGGGTTTTCCTGAGGGTTGGACGGAGTCCACCTTGGCACAGAGTGCATTGATCACGGAAATAGCTACACTCGGTCGTGATGATCGGAGGTGCCTATCAGTGGCCCAGGGCAATCCGGGCAGTCGGCCCAAACAACCCAGCCTGTCGCAGCTGCGCGCCTTCGTGGCCGTCGCGGAGTACCTGCACTTCAGGGACGCGGCGGCAGCAATCGGGATGAGTCAGCCGGCGCTCTCCGGGGCGGTCTCGGCGCTGGAGGAGGCACTGGGTGTCCAGCTCATCGAGCGTACGACGCGCAAAGTGCTGCTGTCGCCGGCCGGCGAGCGGCTCGCGGTACGGGCCCGGGTGGTGCTGGAGGCCGTCGGCGAGCTGATGGAGGAGGCCGAGGCGGTCCGGGCGCCGTTCACCGGGGTGCTCAGGCTCGGTGTGATCCCGACCGTCGCCCCGTACCTGCTGCCGACCGTGCTGCGCCTGGTCCACGAGCGCTACCCGGAGCTCGACCTCCAGGTGCACGAGGAGCAGACCTCCTCGCTGCTGGAGGGGCTGGCCGCGGGACGGCTGGACCTGCTGCTGCTCGCGGTGCCGCTCGGGGTGCCCGGGGTGACCGAACTCCCGCTCTTCGACGAGGACTTCGTGCTGGTGATGGGCAAGGACCACTGGCTGGGCGGGCGCGCCGACATTCCCCGCGAGGCGCTGCGCGAGCTGCCGCTGCTGCTGCTCGACGAGGGGCACTGCCTGCGCGACCAGGCGCTGGACATCTGCCGGGAGGCGGGCCGCACGGAGGGGGCGCCGGTCACCACGACCGCGGCCGGGCTCTCCACGCTGGTCCAGCTGGTGGCCGGCGGGCTCGGTGTGACGCTGCTGCCGCGGACCGCGGTGACGGTCGAGACCAGTCGCAACGACGCGCTGGCCACCGGGTACTTCGCGGAGCCGGCACCGTCGAGGCGGGTGGCGCTGGGGATGCGGACGGGAGCGGCGCGGCACGAGGAGTTCGAGGAGTTCGCGGCGGCGCTGCGGGAGGCGATGGCGGTGCTGCCGGTCCGAGTGACGACCGGTACACGAAGCGACTGAGAGCGGCGAAGGGGTGCGGCCCCGGCGGACCGCACCCCGTGTTCCGTGTTCCGTCACTCCGTACGCAGGCCGTCCGGGCGCATCATGCGCCACAGCGGCGGCAGCGACACCAGCGTGACCAGCAGGATCAGCGCCGCGCCCACGCCGGTCATCGGCAGGAACAGCCACCAGTCGGTGACCTCCTTGTCGAGCATGGCGATCAGCGTCGCGCCCAGGCCGAGCCCGCCCGCCACGGCCACCGTCAGCCCGATGACCACCGGCACGGCGGTCTGCCAGAGCACCGACCAGGCGAGAGTGGACCGCCGGGTGCCGAAGGCGACCAGCACCGAGAGCAGCCGCTTGCGCTCGCGCAACTGCTCCAGCTGGGCGACCAGCATCGCGGCGGCGATCAGCAGCAGCGTCGCGGTCGCACCGACCTGGAGGCCGCGCTGCACACTGGCGTACTTCTCGTCACGCGCCACCGACTTGAGGGACGCGACCCGCATCGCCGGGTCGAGCCTGGCCGCGGTGTTGCGTACGTACTCCGCGACGTCCTCGACGCTCTCGTCGACCCGGATCTGCGACTGGGTCGTCGCGCCCGGCAGCGTGCTCGGGTCGATCGCGCCGGTGGTGGCCATGATGCCCCAGGAGTCCTCGCCCAGCGGATCGTGGCGGGCGACCACCGTCGGGGAGTCTGCGGGCAGGGTCCACCGCATCGTCTTCCCGCCGGGAGCGTTGCCGATCTCGACCTCCTTGCCCTTGCGGGCCGTCTGGTCGACCCAGTCGGACAGCTCCTTGTCGTTCCTGGGGTGGACCACGAAGGTGTCGCCGTCCTCGCAGGAATCGATCCGGGCCAGTTCGCGCAGGGTCCCGCAGTCGCCGACGATCAGACTGGTGGTGGGCTGGAGGTCGTCCTCCGCGTACTTGCTGGGCCGGGTGACGTACACCTCGACCTTGCCGATGACGGCTTCGACCCCCTTGGTGGCCTTGAACTCCTCGATGGTCCGGGCGGCCGCCTCCGGGGTGACCTTCTCGGAGAACGTGTAGAACTGGGCCCGCGACGGGTCCTGTCCGGTCATCCTGTTGAACTCGTCGCCCACCGCGGCGAACAGCATCTGCAGCGCCACCGCACCCGCGACCGCGACCGTGATGCCACTGACCGCGCGGGAGGCCGCGCCGCTGCTCAGCTGGAGCCTGCGGGTGGCCAGCTGCCAGGGCACCGGACCGCCGTGCAGCCGGTTCACGCATGCCTCGACCAGCCACGGCAGCAGCAGCGCGAGCCCGACCAATACCAGCACGGCACCGCCCGCGATCGGGTACGGATTGACCGGGGAGAACTCGTCGACCTTGCCGGTCATACCGAGCACCGCCAGGCCCGCGACCGGCATCACCAGCCGCCACCAGAACCGGCGCCCGCGGTCGCGGCCGCCCCGTACGACACCGAGCGGCTCGATCACCACCGAGCGCAGGGCGGCCAGTGTGACCACCATCGCCGTCAGCGGAACGGCGACCACGACCAGCGCCGTCAGCCGGAGGTCGGGCACCAGGTCGGACGGGAAGACGCTGACGTTCCACATCTCGATGTGACCGACGAAGCGACGCCCCACCAGGAAGAGCACCACACCGGTCAGCAGCCCGAGGAGCGCCCCGAACACGGCCTCGCCGGCCGCGATCCGGCGGGTCATCCGGATGTCCGTGCCGACCAGGCGCAGCGCGGCGAGCCGGCGGTCGCGGCGGTCGCCGCCGAACCGCACCGCCGTCACGATGAAGATCGCGACCGGCACCAGCAGCACCACGCAGATCATGATGATCAGCACGATGAGGACGGGCGGCATCTCCTCGCCCTCGCCCGGATTCCCGTAACCGGCGATCCGGTGACCGCCGCTGGCGGGGGTCAGGGTGGCGCTGCCCGCGTAGTAGACCAGGTCCCCCGGCGAGACCAGGCCGGAGTCGGCGATCGTGCCGGTGATCCGGTACGGCAGCCGTTCCCTGAGGAGGCTGCCCTCCGAGGAGTCCAGCAGCTCCTTCAGCGCGGGGGAGACCACCATCTCGTCCGCGCCGGGGAAGCGCGCGATGCCCGGTGGGACGACCGGACGCGTGCCGTCCGCGCGCATCAGCCAGCCCTCGACGGTGCGGCCGCGGTACTCGGTCTCCGCGTTGACCCGGAGCACCGAGGTGTCGGACTTCTTGGCCCGCGCGTCCGGCCCCCCGGGGACGGCGCTCTCGGCGCGGGCCTGGCTGCGCGCGGAACGCTCCTGGAGCAGATGCGGCGCGGAGGCGGCGGTCAGGAGCAGCGCCACACCGAGACCGACGCCGACGGCGGTCAGTACGGTGCGGACCCAGCCCTCGCGCCCGCCGCCCGCGGCGAACCGGACGCCGAGACCGAGGTCGCGGAGCCAGGCGGCGATGCCGGTGGGCGGGGTGGGCCCCGGCGGGGCCTCGGCCGGTGCGTCCTTGTGGTCGAGCAGGGTCATGCGGCGTGCTCCAGGTCGCGGGTCCGGCCGTCGCGCACGGTGACGTCGCGGTCGGAGTACGCGGCGACCCGCGCCTCGTGGGTCACGAGGACCACGGCGACATGGGTGGCCCGGGCCGCCTCGGTGAGCAGCTCCATGACCCGCTCGCCGTTGAGGGAGTCCAGGGCGCCGGTCGGCTCGTCCGCGAAGATCACCTTCGGGGAGGCGGCCAGCGCGCGGGCCACGGCGACGCGCTGGCCCTGGCCGCCGGAGACCTCGCCGGGGCGCTTGGCTCCGACGGTGTCGACCTCCAGGCGCTCCAGCCAGTGGCGGGCGGTGCGCTCGGCCTCCTTGCGCTTGGTGCCGGCCAGGCGGAGCGGCAGGGCGACGTTCTCGACGCAGGTCAGCTCCGGGACGAGCTGGCCGAACTGGAAGACGAAGCCGAACTCGGTGCGGCGCAGGGAGCTGCGCTCGGCGTCCGACATGGCGGAGAGCTCGCGGCCCGCGTAGGTGATCGTGCCCCGGTCGGGCGTGACGATTCCGGCGAGGCAGTGCAACAGGGTCGACTTGCCGGAGCCGGAAGGGCCCATCACGGCGACGACCTCACCGGGGTGGATGGAGAACGAGGCGCCGTCGAGCGCGGGCGTCTGGCCGTACGTCTTGTACAGGCTGTCGGCGCTGAGCAGGGAGCCGGCGGGGGTCACGCGCCCACCTCCGCGGCGAGACGGTCGAGCCGGGCGGCGGTCAGTTCCAGCCAGCGCAGATCGGCTTCGAGGTGGAAGAGCGCGTGGTCGCAGATCAGCTGATCGGCGAGGTCGCCCTTGCGCTTGCGGTCCGTGAGGATGCGCATGAGGCGCAGGTGCTCGGTGCGCTGGGTGTCCAGCAGGGCCTCGGCGCTGCGGCCGGTGAGCAGGGCCAGGACGATCTTGGTGTAGAGCGTCGACTGGAGGTACGGCTCGGGTTTCTCCGGCTGCGCCAGCCAGGCGCCGACATCGGTGATCCCGGCCTCGGTGATGGCGTACCGCTTGCGCTCGGGGCCGCCGCCGCTCTCCACGCCGTCGACCTCGACGAGGCCGTTCTTGAGCAGCCGGGACATGGTCGAGTAGACCTGGCCGTAGTGCAGGGGGCGGTCGTGGCCGAACTTCTCGTCGAACGCGCGCTTGAGGTCGTAGCCGTGGCGGGGGCCGGACTCCAGGAGTCCGAGCAGGGTGTGGCCGATAGACATGCCGAGCACTGTACACGGCGTGTATACCTCTGGTGTATACCCGGGTCCCCGCCCCGGGGTCCCCGGCGCTCAGTCGCCGGACGGGCCCGACGCGTCCTTCGGCGGCCGCCCCCGGCGGGGGATCGGCCGCGCCGTACCCGGCAGGCGGCCCGCCTCCGCCAGCGCCCTGCGCAGCAGGAACTCGATCTGGGCGTTCGCGCTGCGCAGTTCGTCGGAGGCCCAGCGGGCCAGCGCGTCGTGCACCGCCGGATCCAGCCGCAGCAGCATCTGCTTGCGCTGCGGCGGGGTCCGGCGTGCCGGGGTCTGTTCGGTCACTGGTAGAGAGTGCCCGTGTTCAGGACCGGCTGCGCCGCGCGGTCACCGCACAGCACCACCATCAGATTGCTGACCATGGACGCCTTGCGCTCCGCGTCGAGTTCGACGATGTCCTGCTCGGCGATCCGGGTGAGCGCCATCTCGACCATGCCGACCGCGCCCTCGACGATCTGCTGCCGGGCCGCGACCACCGCGCCGGCCTGCTGGCGCTGGAGCATCGCGGAGGCGATCTCGGGGGCGTACGCGAGATGGCTGAAGCGCGATTCGATGATCCGTACGCCGGCGGCCTGCACCCGGGCGGTGAGCTCCACGGCCAGCTTCTCGGTGATCTCCTCCGCGTTGCCGCGCAGCGAGAGGCCGCCTTCCTCGTGGGCGTCGTACGGGTACTCGATCGCGATGTGCCGGACGGCCGCCTCGGTCTGGGTGGCGACGAACTCCAGGAAGTCGTCGACCTCGAAGAGCGCCTGCGCGGTGTCCTCGACCTTCCAGACGACGATCGCCGCGAGCTCGATCGGGTTGCCGTAGGCGTCGTTGACCTTCAGGACCGCGGTCTCGTGGTTGCGGACCCGGGTGGAGATCTTCCGGCTGCTGGTGAGCGGGTTGATCCAGCGCAGGCCGTCGGTGCGGATCGTGCCGACGTAGCGGCCGAAGAGCTGGATCACCCGGGCCTCGCCCGGTGCGACCATCTTCACACCCGTCATGCAGAAGAACGAGGCGATGACGAGCAGGACGCCGAAGATGCAGACCGGGACGCCCAGGCCGTTGTTCCCGTTCGAGCCGACGACGCCGCCGATGATCGCGAGGCCGATGCCGGCGATCACCCCCAGTACGGTCAGCAGCAGGCCGAGGCCGCCGGGGATGCTGTGCGCCGTCACCTCTCTCACCTGCGGTTCGGGCATCTGCGGGGCGTCGGGCGTGAGGTCGGCGGCAAGGGTGGCCACTTCGTGCGGATTGCTGTGGTCGGGCATGGAATCCCCCGTTTCGAAAGGCTGACTCGGTGCTAGCAATGTGATTACACATTACCTGCGTTCGCAACCTTGGGCATCCTTCATGAGTCGGTTCCCTTGGGAACGGGTGCTGATTGTCACGTCCGTAAAAGACCGCAACGCTCGCTTTTTGTCCTTGCCGACGGTGTTAGCTGGTTCGGCTGAGCGGATCTGGTCGAGCAGAGAAACAGGAGCAAAACAGCGATGGGTCGAGCGGATGCGCGACGAGCCCAGCGGCGCGGAGCGCGGCGGGCCGCGAAGAGCGGCGGCATACGCAGACTCTTCACCTGGAAGAAGATGCTGGGCGCCTTCTTCGGGCTCTGCCTGCTGATCATGGGCGCCTTCGTCGCGCTCTACATGTACGTGGACATCCCGAAGGCCAACGCCCTGGCCGAGCGGCAGAGCAACGTCTACCAGTACAGCGACGGGTCACTGCTGACCCGGACCGGCAAGGGGGTCAACCGCCAGATCGTGGACCTGGCCGAGGTGCCCCTGGAGGTGCAGCACACCTTCGTCGCCGCCGAGAACAAGAGCTTCTACGACGACCAGGGCGTCGACCTGAAGGGCACCGCGCGCGGGCTCTTGAGCACGCTCAGCGGCAAGGGCAAGCAGGGTGGCTCGACCATCACCCAGCAGTACGTGAAGAACTACTACCTGACGCAGGACCCGACGATCAGCCGGAAGCTCAAGGAACTGGTGATCTCGCTCAAGGTCGACAGCAAGAAGAGCAAGGAATACATCCTCGCCGGGTACATCAACACCGCGTACTACGGGCGCGGCGCGAGCGGCATCCAGGCCGCCGCGCAGGCCTACTACGGGGTCGACGCCAAGGACCTCACCGTCTCCCAGGGCGCCTACCTGGCCTCGGTGCTCCAGGCGCCCAGCCAGTACGACTGGCAGACCGCGAGCAAGACCGGCAAGAAGCTGGTCAAGGAACGCTGGGGCTACACCCTCGACAACATGGTCGAGATGCACTGGCTCGACAAGGCCGAGCGCGACAAGCTCGAGTTCCCGGTCCCGGGCAAGGCCAAGCCCGCCAAGGGCATGGAGGGCCAGACCGGATACCTCGTCGAGGCGGCCAACAACGAGCTGGAGAAGCAGGGCATCACCGCGGAGATGCGGCAGGCCGGCGGCTGGACCTTCACGCTCAACATCGACAAGAAGCGGCAGAAGGAGCTGGAGAAGTCCGTCGACCGCCAGCTGGAGTCCAAGCTGGACCGCAAGAACAACAAGGTCGACGCGACCGTCCAGGCCGGTGCCACCTCGGTGGACCCGAAGACCGGCGCCGTCGTCGCGCTCTACGGCGGCGTGGACTACGTCAAGCACTACTACTCCAACGCCACGCGCCAGGACTACCAGCCCGCCTCCACCTTCAAGCCCCTGGTGCTCGCCTCCGCGCTGGAGAACGAGTCGAAGACCCAGAACGGCGACCTGATCGGCGTCAACACCCGCTACGACGGCACCAGCAAGCGGCCCGTGGTGGGCAGCGACACCCCGTTCGCCCCGGAGAACGAGGACGACCAGAGCTACGGCAACGTCACCGTGCAGAAGGCGATGAACGCGTCGATCAACTCGGTCTTCGCGCAGATGGTCGTCGACGTCGGCCCGCCCGCGGTGAAGGAGACCGCGCTGGCCCTCGGCGTACCGGA
Source organism: Streptomyces atratus (assembly GCF_900119365.1). Lineage (GTDB taxonomy): Bacteria > Actinomycetota > Actinomycetes > Streptomycetales > Streptomycetaceae > Streptomyces > Streptomyces atratus_B. Next base: position 376,530 of record NZ_FPJO01000002.1, on the reverse strand, counting down.
CAAGAACTTCCCCGAGCGCCCCGCCATCACGCTCGGCACGATGAACGCCTCGACCTGGGACATGGCGGGCGCGTACGCCACGCTCGACAACCACGGCAAGAAGGTCACCCCGTTCATCGTGAAGTCGGCCAAGCACCGCGATCGGACGGTCGAGCCGGTCGAGGGCATCGGCAGCCAGGTGATCAGCCGCAAGTCCGCCGACACCGTGACCTCCGTCCTGACCGGCGTGGTGGACAGCGGCTCCGGCCGGGCGGCCAACACCTCGGCGTACGAGGCGGCGGGCAAGACGGGTACGTCGGAGAACAACAAGTCGGCCTGGTTCGCCGCCTACACCCCGGAGCTCACCACGGTCGTCGCGCTCTTCGGTGAATCGCCCAAGGAGGGCGGCGGCCAGGTCAGCCTGACCGGCACGGCCAACTCCGGCCGGGCCAACGGTGGCGGCTTCCCGGCGCAGATCTGGGCGGACTACACCCTCGGTGCGCTGGGCGGCGGCTCCCGTGCCCAGTTCGATCTGGAGGACGTCGAGCGCGGCGAGGTCACCGTGCCGACCACACCGCCGACGACCCCCTCGCAGTCGGCGAGCAGCGACACGACTCCGTCCCAGTCGCCGGACGGGCCCTCGCAGAGACCGAGCCAGTCGCCCGATGTGCCGCCGAGCCAGTCGCCGGACGTGCCGCCGCCGAGCAAGTCCCCGGACGTGCCGCTGCCGAGCCAGTCCCCGGGCCTGCCGGGCGGCGGGGGACCCGGCAAACCGGGCGACGGCAACGAGAACAACGCTCCTCCCGCGCGGTGAGCGCCTGAGCCGGCGGTGAACACATGAGTCAGGGGCGGTGCCGGCCGGCACCGCCCCTGATCTGTTTCCCGTGCGTCAGCCGCCGTCGACCTTCTTGGCGATCCGGTCGCCGAGGTCCTTGTCCACGTTGCGCCAGTACTGCAGCGAGCGCTCCAGGACCGGGGCGCTCACACCGTCCAGCAGATGGCCGGAAATGTTCCCTACCAGCCGCTCGCGGGCCGCGTCGTCCAGGACCTTGCGCACCATCGTGCCCGCCTGGCCCCAGTCGTCGTCCTCGCTGTGCAGCTTGTACGCCTCGTGGACCATCTCGCCCGCCGTCGCCCAGCCCGCGGGGTCGCCGTAGCGCTCGGTGTCCGCCGCCGGGCCGCCGTAGGAGTTCGGCGCGTAGACCGCTCCGGTACGGCTCGGCTCGTACCGCATCGGGCCGTCCTTCGCGTACGAGTTCCGGCCGAACCGCGGGCGGTTCGGGGGCAGCTGCGCGTAGTTCGGGCCGATCCGGTACCGGTGGGTGTCCGGGTACGAGAAGAGCCGGCCGAGCAGCATCTTGTCGGGCGACGGACCGATGCCGGGCACCAGGTTCGACGGCTCGAAGGACGCCTGCTCGATGTGGACGAAGAAGTCCTCCGGGTTCTCGTTCAGCGTCATCCGGCCGACTTCGATCTCCGGGTAGTCGCCGTGCGGCCACACCTTCGTGAGGTCGAACGGGTTGAACCGGTAGTCCGGCGCGTCGTCGAACGGCATCACCTGGACGTACAGCGTCCAGCTCGGGTGGTCACCGCGCTTGATCGCTTCGAACAGGTCACGTCGGTGGACGTCGCCGTCCACACCGGCCATCCGGTCGGCCTCGTCCTGCGTGTAGAAATCGATGCCCTGGTCGGTCTTGAAGCGGTACTTCACCCAGAACCGCTCGCCGCCCGCGTTGACCCACATGTAGGTGTGCGAGCTGTAGCCGTTCATGTGGCGGTACGTCTTCGGGATGCCCCGGTCGCCCATCAGCCACGTCACCATGTGCGCGGACTCGGGGGACAGGGACCAGAAGTCCCACTGCATGTCGTGGTCGCGCACCGCACTGTCCGGGCGGCGCTTCTGCGAGCGGATGAAGTCCTGGAACTTCATCGGGTCACGCACGAAGAAGACCGGCGTGTTGTTGCCGACCATGTCGTAGTTGCCCTGCTCCGTGTAGAACTTCAGGGCGAATCCGCGGGGGTCCCGCCAGGTGTCCGGGGAGCCCTGCTCGCCGGCGACCGTGGAGAAGCGGGCGAGCATGGCGGTCTGCTTGCCCGGCTGGAACAGGTCGGCCTTGGTGAACTGGCTGACGTCATTGGTCACCTTGAAGGTGCCGTACGCGCCGGATCCCTTGGCGTGGACCACTCGTTCGGGGACCCGTTCACGGTTGAACTGGGCCATCTTCTCGATGAGGTAGTGGTCCTGGAGCAGGATCGGTCCGTCGGCTCCGACAGTGAGCGAGTGTTCATCGCTCTCCACCGGGATTCCGGCGTTGTTCGTGGTGTAGGGGGTGTTTCTGGTCTTGGGTTCCTCGGACACGAGCGTCCTCCCGTCGGTGGGGGTTTCGGTCAGGTCGTCTCGTTCACGACTGAAGTCAAACCCGCCGACAGGAGGTCGGCAACATTTCGCTACCCTGCGTACAGGGCTCTGCCCCGTGTCCGCTCCGGACCCCTTCGCCGGGCCCTGTTACTGGCCTCGCGTCGGCATCTCGAACCAGACCACCTTGCCGGTGGAAAGGCGCGTCGCCCCCCACCGCCTGGCCAGCCGGTTCACCAGGAACAGGCCGCGACCGCCCTCGTCCATGTCACGCGCCCGGCGCTGCCGGGGCAGCTGCGGGGAGTCGTCGCCGACCTCGCAGCGCAGGATGTCGGTACGCAGCAGCCGCAGCGTCACCGGTCGCTCCGCGTAACGCACCGCATTGGTCACCACCTCGCTGACCAGCAGCTCCACCGAGTCGGAGAGATCGTCGAGACCCCAGCGGCCGAGCGCGCGGCGGGCCAGCCGGCGGGCCCGGCCCGGTGCGGTCTCCTCCGGTTCGAGGTGCCAGTACGCGACGTCGCTCGGCGCGATCCCGTCGAACCGGGCGGCGAGCAGCGCGATGTCGTCGTCCCGGTCGCCCGGACCGAGCATGTCCAGGACGTCGTCGCACAGCGCCTCCAGCGGCGGCGAGTGGTCCGGGCCGGTCAGCCGGGCGGTGGCGGCGAGCCGTTCGCGCAGCTGCTCGATCCCGGTCCAGACGTCCCGCAGCCGGGACTCCACCAGACCATCGGTGTACAGCAGCAGCGTCGCGCCCGCGGGCGCGTCCAGCTCGACGGCCTCGAAGTCCACCCCGCCGACACCGATCGGGGCGCCCGGCGGCACCCGCAGTACCTCCGCACGGCCGCCCAGATGGAGCAGGACGGGCGGCGGATGCCCGGCGTTGGCGATGGTGATCCGGTGCGCGACCGGGTCGTACACCGCGTACAGGCAGGTCGCCATGCGGTCGCTGCCGAGCCGCTGCGCCTGCTCGTCGAGGTGGTGCAGCACCTCCTGCGGCGGCAGGTCGAGCTGGGCCAGGGTCTGCGCGGTGGTGCGCAGCTGGCCCATGATCGCCGCGGACGTCATGGAGTGGCCCATGACGTCGCCGACGACCAGGGCGACCCTGCTCCCGGGCAGCGGGATCGCGTCGTACCAGTCGCCGCCGACCCGGGCCGTCTCGGCGGCCGGCAGATAGCGGGAGGCGAGCCGGACGCCGGTCGGCTGCGGCAGCGAGTCGGGCAGCATGGTGCGCTGGAGCTCGTCGGCGATGTACGCCTCGCGTCCGTACAGCACGGCCTTGTCGATGCCGAGCGCGGTGTGCGTGGCCAACTGGGCCGCGACCAGCAGGTCGTTGGACTCGAAGGACGGCCGTTCCGTCCCGCGCAGGAAGACGGCGGCGCCGATCACCCGTCGCCGGCCGCGCAGCGGGGCGAGGATCGCGCGGTGTCCGGTGGGTACGGTCCGGCCGACGCCGAGCAGCTCGGGCAGCGCGGCGCGGGCCGCCGCGGAGTCCCCGAAGACCGGCCGCACCCCGCGCAGCACCTCGGCCAGCGCGCCGCCCGAACGGACCTCGCACAGCTCGGCCGCGGGCGTCAGGTCGCCGTGCGGATCGATGACCGGCAGCCGCAGGCGCTCGGTCTCCGGCGCACTCTCCGTCTCCTCCTCGCTCAGCCGCAGCCGGTCGGACCGGCGCAGCCGCAGCACGAAGGGAGAGACCGGCCGCTCGTCGCCGACCGGGAGCGGGTCGCGGAGGTAGACCAGTATGGCGTCGGAGAACGTGGGCACGCTGGCCCGGCAGAGGCCCAGCACGATCTCGTCCAGGTCTATGCCGCGGGCGATCCGCCGGGTGGCCGCCCCGACGAAACGCAGCCGGTCGCCCTCGCGACGGGCCGCGGCCTGTGGATCGAGTCCTGCGGGGGCGGCGCTCGCCGCGGGGCCGGCTCCCGCTCCCGGCGCCACGGCCGGGTTGGGGATCGCGGCGGTGGCAGGGGAAGCGGCCGGCGCGGCGTCCTGCTGCCGCGGCCGGGTGCGTTCCTGCGACCGGGCGGCGAGAGGCTGCCGGCCTTCGTGGGAGGTGGGATGCTCCGTCACGCGTGGGGTTCCGTCCGTCCGGGCCGGTTGTATGAGGCAATCACCTGTTGGGGCGTTACTGTGCCCCGGCAGGAGCGGCGATCACAACGGCTGTCACCGGATGCCCCGGAACGAGGGGCTGAAACCGGATGCTTGCGAGGTGGGCCGGTGACAACGTTTCCGGCGACGGGGCGGGCAACAGCGAGCACGTCTCCACCCCCTCGTAGTGGTTCATACGATTCATACGACTGATGTGGCTCATACAGCTCATTCAGTGCGTGGTGCTCGTGCGGTGACTTGTGGTCAGGTCCGCTGCCGCGCAATCCGGTTGGACTGGAGCGGCACTCCGGAGGACGATCCTACGTTTGTCCCCCTGGGGTGCATCAAGGGTCTCACGACGGCATATGCGAGGGGGTGCGGTCCCAGTCATCCGGAAGCGCGGGAACCCGCCATTGTGGATCGGGCCGCCAGTTCTCCCAGCCGTCGCGGAACGGGGCGCCCCAGTCCTGGATCAGTTCGACGGCGGCCCGGCCCGCCTCCCGCACCCGCTGCGCGGTCCGCGGGGCCATCAGACCGGCCCGCTGCGCCATGGCGAACTCGTCCTCGTCGCGCCAGACCCAGCTGCGGTCGGGGTAGACGGAGATGTCGAGAAAGTGATCCTCGGAGTCGACGCCGCCCTGCCAGCGGGCGTGCGGTTCCTCCAGATTCACGTACCAGCTGCGGAACTGCCAGACCGGCTCCCAGAACAGCCAGACGGACCAGGGGTCGCCGGGCCGGGCGAGCTTCAGCACACCGTTTCCCAGCCAGGGGGAGCGGGCGGTGGTGCGCGGGGCGGTGTAGCGGGTGGCGAGCGGCTCGGCGTGCACGTCCCTCCCGTTCGCCAGCACCGGCTTCACGCACTCGGTGCCGGGTGCCACCCACACCGCGAGCAGCTCCTCGGTGTCCTGGACCACGGTGACGGGGCGGCAGATGTGGAACGGGTCCGGGGCGCGCTCCGGCGCCCCGGACCCGCCCGGCGCGCCGTTGCGGCGGTAGCGCCACAGGATCTGATCACCCGGCGCCCAGTGCTCGATGTCTCCCTTGCCTGCCATGGACGGATCTTAGAGGGCCCCGGAACCCCGCGGCTGCGGCGCAGGGCCTCTCGTTCGGATCAGGCCGGACCGGGGAGCGGGGTCCGGCCTGATCCAACCGAAGGACCCCAGGTCACGGGTGGGTCATGCGCAGCACGTCCAGGGCCTCGTCGAGCTGTTCCACGGTGAGGTCGCCGCGCTCGACGTACCCCGAGTCCAGGACCACCTCGCGAATGGTCCGGCGCTGTGCGAGGGACTTCTTGGCGACCTTCGCGGCCTCCTCGTAGCCGATGTACTTGTTCAGCGGGGTGACGACGGAGGGCGAGGACTCGGCGTACTCCCTGGCCCGTTCCACGTTCGCCGTGATCCCGTCGACCGTGCGGTCCGCGAGCAGCCGGGAGACGTTGGCCAGCAGCCGGACCGACTCCAGCAGGTTCTTCGCGATGACCGGAAGCATCACGTTCAGCTCGAAGTTGCCCGCCGCGCCCGCCGTGGCCACCGTCGCGTCGTTCCCCGTCACCTGGGCGGCGACCATCAGCACGGCCTCGGGGACGACCGGGTTCACCTTTCCCGGCATGATCGACGAGCCCGGCTGGAGGTCGGGGAGGCTGATCTCGGCCAGTCCGGTGCGCGGTCCGGACGCCATCCAGCGCAGATCGTTGGAGATCTTGGTGAGCGAGACGGCGATGGTGCGCAACTGGCCCGAGGTCTCCACGAGCCCGTCCCGCGCGCCCTGCGCCTCGAAGTGGTCCCGGGCCTCCGTCAGTGGCAGCCCGGTGGTGCGGGCGACCTCGGCGATGACGGCGGCGGAGAAGCCGGGCGGCGTGTTGATGCCGGTGCCCACGGCCGTGCCGCCCAGGGGCAGCTCGGCGAGGCGGGGGAGGGAGGCGCGCAGCCGCTCGGCCCCGTACCTGATCTGCGCCGCGTAGCCGCCGAACTCCTGGCCGAGGGTGACGGGCGTGGCGTCCATCAGATGCGTACGCCCCGACTTCACGACCGTCGCGAACTCGGCGGACTTGCGCTCCAGTGCGGAGGCCAGATGGTCCAGCGCCGGGATCAGGTCGCCGGTGACAGCCGCCGTCGCGGCGATGTGGATGGAGGACGGGAAGACGTCGTTGGACGACTGCGAGGCGTTGACATGGTCGTTCGGATGGACCTCGCGGCCCAGGCGCTCGGTGGCGAGCGTGGCCACCACCTCGTTGGTGTTCATGTTGGACGAGGTGCCCGAGCCGGTCTGGAAGACATCGACCGGGAAGTGGTCGTCCCAGCGTCCCTCGGCGACCTCGGCGGCGGCCTCCTGGATGGCCGCGGCGATCTCCGGGTCGAGCACCTTCAGCTCCGCGTTCACCTTGGCGGCGGCGGCCTTGATCCTGGCCAGGGCCTCGATGTGGGCCCGCTCCAGGCGCTGCCCGGAGACCGGGAAGTTCTCCACCGCGCGCTGCGTCTGGGCCCGCCACTTGGCGTTCGCGGGCACCCTCACCTCGCCCATCGAATCGTGCTCGATACGGAAATCCGTGGAGCCCGCGGGGGGCTGTGCGCCGGTCTGTGACACGTCCATCTCGTTCAACCTCCTGAAAAAGTTGAGCACTTGTCTCGTTCTGTCTATTCCCAAGTCGCCTACCGGCCAGTAAATACCGGGGGTAACCACAACCCGGGGAGGCGCAATGAGGCGCACCAGGCACAGACTTCGCTGTACGGTCGCGGCCGCCGCGGCCATGGCGGCGGCACTCGGTGGGATGGCCGCCGCCGCAGGACCGGCCGGCGCGACGGACCGGTCCGGTTCCAGCACTACCGCATCCACCCCCCTGTCGCCCGAACTGGAGGCCATCCGCGCCGCCGAGGCCACCCAGCTGTACGGCGACCCGGCCGAGCGCCCGCTCGCCGAGCGCAAGACCGGGCTGATCTCGCTCGGCGACAGCGAGATCTCCGGCGAGGGCGTCGGCACGTACGAGGCCGGCACCAACGGCCCCGACAACTGGTGCCACCGCTCGCCCGACTCGGCCATCCACCGCACCGGCATCCCGGCGGACGTCACGTACAACGTCTCCTGCTCCGGCGCGTACACCGGCAACATCGTGATCGGCGGCTCGAAGCAGTACGCGGACGAGCTGGTGCAGAGCGACAACCTCGCCATCAAGGCCCGCAACACGCGCATCAAGATGATCGTGCTCGTCGCGGGTGCCAACGACGACCTCCAGTTCGGCCCGGTCATGACGGACTGCGTCACGCGCTGGGTGCTCTCCCAGGGCACCTGCGAGCCCAAGTACGACGGCGGCTGGCAGGCCCGCGTCGACGGGCTCGTCCCCAAGGTCGAGAAGACGGTGCGCGACCTGAAGACCGTCATGTCCGGGGCCGGCTACGCCGACAGCGACTACAAGCTCGTGGTCATGGGCTACCCGAGCCCCATCGGCCCGGACTTCTACGACAACCCGGACTTCCCCGGGAAGCTTCCCGGGGGCTGCGCCGGATACGACTCCGACGCCTCCTGGGGCCGCAACACCGCCGTGCCCGCCTTCGAGCGCGGCATGCGCAAGGCCGCCTCGGACACCGGGGCCGTCTACCTCGACAACTCCCGGCTCTTCCACGGGCACGAGGTCTGCAGCGAGTCCACCTGGGCCCGCGGCCTCTACATCGACCTCGGGCACTTCCCGCCGGACTCCAACTCCCTGCGGCAGTCCTACCACCCGAACGAGCGAGGCCACGGCGCCTTCGCGTCCTGCCTGACCCAGATCTACAACTCCAGCCTGCGCGAGGCCGGCTGCGCCGACCCGGCGAGCACCGGGAAGCCGGTCCTGCAGGCCGGGGCGTGGGACGATCTGTTCAAGCCCCTGAAGAACGAGGCCACGGGCACCTGCGTGGACGCCCCCGGCTCGGTGACCCGCAATGACACGGAGGTCGGCGGCTGGGACTGCCACGGCGGCCGCAACCAGGGATGGTGGTACGACTCCGGCACCAGGACCCTCCGTACGGCGCTGAGCCACGACCGGTGCCTGGACGTGCCGGGCGCCGACTACAAGGCGGGCACCACGCTCATCCTGTACAACTGCTCGGGCGCGGCCAACCAGCAGTTCGTGAAGCAGTCGGGCACCCTGCGCCCGGCGGCCTCGACCGGGCTGTGCCTGACGCTGGCCGGTGCGAAGGAGCCGCTGAAGCTGCAGAGCTGCGACGGCGGCGCGCAGCAGCGGTTCGCGTAACGGGGCCGTTCCACCAGCGCGTGGAGGGGCAGGGCGGCTTCGGCCGCTCCGCCCCTCCGGGCTGTTCGGCGCAGATCAGCCGGACGTCATGAACGCGCCCAGCGCGGCGGCCAGATGACCGGGGTCGTCCGCCCCGCACAGCTCGCGCGCCGAGTGCATGGAGAGCCCCGGCACCCCCACGTCGACCGTCGGCACACCCAGCCGGGCCCCGGTGATCGGGCCGATCGACGTGCCGCACGGCATCGCGTTGTTGGAGACGAAGGGCTGCCACGGCACGTCCGCCCGCTCGCACGCCGCCGCGAACACCGCCATGCCGGTGCTGTCGGTGGCGTACCGCTGGTTGACGTTGACCTTGAGCGCGGGGCCGCCGTTCGGCAGCGGACGGTGCTCCGGGTCGTGCCGCTCCGCGTAGTTGGGGTGCACCGCGTGGGACATGTCGGCGGAGACGCAGAAGGCACCGGCCAGGGCCCGCGACCAGTCCTCCGGGCTGCCGCCGCGGGCGGTGACCGAGCGGCTCAGGACCCGCTCCAGCAGCGGCCCCTGCGCGCCCGTCTCCGAGCCGCTGCCGACCTCCTCGTGGTCGAAGGCGGCCAGTACGGGGATGTACGCGGGCGTCCCGGCCACGGTCGCCGCACCCGTCAGGGCCGTGACGCCCGCGTGCACGGACACCAGGTTGTCCAGCCGCGCCGACACCACGAATTCCCGGTCCGCGCCCAGGTATCCGGGCGGCTGGATGTCGTGCAGCATCAGGTCCCAGCCGAGCACCTCGTCCGGCTCCGCCTCGGCGGCAGCCGCGACCCGGCGCAGCAGCGCGCCCTCCTCGCGCTCGCCGAGCGCCCATACCGGGGCGAGGTGGCGCTGCCGGTCGAGCGCGAGCCCCTCGTTGACCGTACGGTCCAGGTGGATGGCCAACTGGGGCACCCGCAGCAGGGGTTCGTCGATCCGGACGAGCCGGGAGCCGGTGCCGCCTCCCGGGGTGCGCAGTGCGAGTCGCCCGGAGATGCCGAGGTCACGGTCGAGCCAGGTGTTCAGCGGAACGCCGCCGTAGATCTCCACACCGATCTGCCGCCAGCCCGCGGAGGAGGTGTCGGGGGCGGGCTTGACCCGCAGGTTCGGGGAGTCGGTGTGGGCGCCGGCGATCCGGAAGGGGGTGTGCGCCGGGGCGCCCTCGGGGGCGTACCAGGCGATCAGCGCACCACCGCGGGCGACGAAGCTGCCGCCGGTCGTGCCCGTCCAGTCGTCCGTGCCCCGCAGTTCGCGGAAGCCGGCCTTCTCCAGGCGCTGGGCGGCACTGGCCACCGCGTGGTACGGGGAAGGGCTGGTGCTGATGAAGGACAGCAGGTCGTCGCTGTGGCTGCGGTGGGGAAGCGGCGTCATTCGGCGTCCGCCTTTCCGGTGTTCGACGGTGAGGGTGGGGGTACCCACGCCGGGCCGCCGGGTGCGGCGCGGTGCGGGCGGTGTTCGAGGCGAGGGCGGAGTGCTCCAGGAACGTCCGACAACCCACCAAAGCGGCCCGGTACGCCGCAAGTCCGCCGCGCGGCCCGCTGCGTGAAAGCGGCGGTGGCGGACCGGCCGCGCCGAGGGCGGGCTCCGTGGCGGGCGGGGGCGCTCCGGGAGCGTGCGGGACGGCGGGCCGGGCGCCCGGCCCCGCGGCGATCGCCGCAAAATTGGCTGAATAACGTCGTACCTGAATCCGGTGAATCCCGTGAGCCGTCACGGCACCGGCCCGTCGTGATCGGCGGCGGGGACACCGGCCCGCCCGCGCGGCCCGGACACCCTGATGAGGAACACCACCGCGACCACGATGGCCGCCCCGTGCGACCAGGCGACGACCGTCAGCGGGCTGTACCTGTCGAGCGCCGCCGCGACCAGGATCATGCCGACGCCGAAGCCGAGGTTCTCGACGGTCGCGGAGAGCCCGAAGCATGACCGCGCAGATCGGCGGGGAGCGTCTGCAGATGGGAGGTGTACGAGACCTCCGTGAGCCCGTCGGCCGCCCCCGCCACCAGGGCGATCACGACGGTCGCCGCCCATGGGAACCCGGCGAACGCCAGGACGAACGCCCCCGACATCAGACAGGTGCCGTACCCGAATCCCGGCGCGCCCACCGTCCGCCCGGCGCGTTTGACGTACCGCTGGATCACCTGCTGCGCGGCGACGTTCCCCAACGCCCACAGACACCAGAACGCGCTGACGAACACGGCGGGGTGCGCGGCGTCGAGCGCGGCGGAGTGGACCGGCAGCGCGGCGTTGTGGGAGGACGAGCCGAAGGCGTCCACACTCCGCGGCACCACCATCAGACCGAGACCGGGCGCGGCGGCCGACGCCAGGAACGCGCCCGGCCGCCGCCACCGGCCCGGCCGCCCCTTCCGCGTACCCCGGCCGGAATCCCCCTCCGAGTCCGGCCGGGTGTCCTTTCCCCCGGCCCCGCCCGGGATCGGCAGCAGTGCCACCGTCACGGCGCAGACCACGAAGGTGGCCAGGTCCACCACGAACGCGGCGGTGTAGCCGACGAGCGAGACCACCACGCCCGCGGAGGCGAAGCCGGCCACCATCGCCAGCGAACGCCCGCTAATGGAAAGGGAGTTCGCCCAGGAGTGCCGGTCCTCGCCGACCATCTCCGGAATGGAACTCCGCAGCGCCACCATGAAAAGCGTTCCGCAGCCGCCGACCACCACGGAAACGGCCGTCAACGCGGCCGTCCGCATCCCCTCCGGTGCGAAGACCAGCGGCAGCATCACCGCCGCCTGCGCCACATTCGTCCACAGCATCACGCTCTTCGCGCAGAACCGCGCGAGGAGACCGCCGGCGATCAGTCCGGCGACAAAGCCGGACGCCAGACGTACGGCCATGAACAGGCCCAGAGCGAGCGCTCTGCCCGTCGTCTCGTAGACGAACAGATTGAGCGCCACCATATTCAGGAAGGTGCCGTACGAGGACAGTGCGTATCCCGCGACGAGGAATCGACAGCGGCGCTCCACGTCGGGCCGGCTGGAGGCATGAGAACGGCCCCACGGGGGCGCTCCGGCCGGAACGCCCACGCGGGGCCGTGACGTCATGCGCGCCCCGTACGGCGCGGCGCGTCAGGCGAGACCCGGGCCCCGCACCGGAATGCTGGTGAACGTCGGTGCCGGGGCGGGCTCGGTGAAGAAGTCGTTGCCCTTGTCGTCGACGACGATGAACGCGGGGAAGTCCTCGACCTCGATCTTCCAGACCGCTTCCATGCCGAGCTCCTCGTACTCGACGACCTCGACCTTCTTGATGCAGTCCTGCGCGAGCCGGGCCGCCGGTCCGCCGATCGAGCCGAGGTAGAAACCGCCGTGCGCGTCGCACGCGTCGGTGACCTGCTTGGACCGGTTGCCCTTGGCGAGCATCACCTTGGAGCCGCCCGCCGCCTGGAACTGCGCGACATAGCTGTCCATGCGGCCGGCCGTCGTCGGGCCGAAGGAGCCGGAGGCGTACCCCTCGGGCGTCTTCGCCGGACCCGCGTAGTAGACCGGGTGGTCCTTCAGGTACTGCGGCATCGCCTCGCCCGCGTCCAGCCGCTCCTTGATCTTGGCGTGCGCGATGTCGCGGGCCACGACCAGCGGGCCGGTCAGCGAGAGCCGGGTCTTGACCGGGTACTTGGTCAGCTCGGCGAGGATCTCGTCCATCGGCCGGTTGAGGTCGATCTTCACGACGTCCCCGGCCTCGTCGAGGTGCTCGTCGGTGGTGTCCGGGAGGAAGCGGGCCGGGTCCTTCTCCAGCTGCTCCAGGAAGACGCCCTCGGCGGTGATCTTCGCGGTGGCCTGGCGGTCCGCAGAGCAGGAGACGGCGATCGCGACGGGCAGCGAGGCGCCGTGCCGGGGGAGGCGGACGACGCGCACGTCGTGGCAGAAGTACTTGCCGCCGAACTGGGCGCCGATACCGATCTTCTGCGTCAGCTCGAAGACCTTCTCCTCCAGCTCCTTGTCCCGGAAGCCGTGGCCGGTGGGGGAGCCCTCGGCCGGCAGCTCGTCGAGGTAGTGCGCGGAGGCGTACTTCGCGGTCTTGAGCGCGAACTCGGCCGACGTACCGCCGACGACGATCGCCAGGTGGTACGGCGGGCAGGCGGCCGTACCCAGCGAACGGATCTTCTCCTCCAGGAACTTCATCATGGAGGCCTCGTTCAGCACGGCCTTCGTCTCCTGGAAGAGGAACGACTTGTTGGCAGAGCCGCCGCCCTTCGCCATGAAGAGGAACTTGTACGCGCCGCCGTCGGTGGCGTACAGCTCGATCTGGGCGGGCAGGTTCGAGCCGGTGTTCTTCTCCTCCCACATGGTGAGCGGAGCCATCTGCGAATAGCGGAGGTTGAGCTTGGTGTAGGCGTCGAAGATGCCGTGCGACAGCGCCTCCTCGTCACCGCCCTCGGTGAGGACGTTCTGCCCGCGCTTGCCCATCACGATCGCGGTGCCGGTGTCCTGGCACATCGGCAGCACGCCCGCCGCGGCGATGTTCGCGTTCTTCAGCAGGTCGAGCGCGACGAACTTGTCGTTCGACGACGCCTCGGGGTCGTCCACGATCCGCCGCAGCTGCGCCAGGTGGGCGGGGCGCAAATAGTGCGAGATGTCGTGCATGGCCTCGGCGGCCAGGGTGCGCAGCGCCTCCGGGGCCACCTTGAGGAACGTACGACCGTCGGCCTCGAAGGTGGAGACACCCTCGGAGGTCACCAGGCGGTACGGCGTGGTGTCCTCGCCCAGGGGGAGCAGATCGGAGTACGCAAACTCTGGCATTACGGCCATTCCTCACTCGGCAGACAGCGGCTGACCTCCCTTGGGCAGCGCACCCACCAGGTTAGAACGCCGCACGGGTGCCGAAGTTGTGAGGTAAGGCTCAGTTCGACCGCCCGGAGCCGCCGGCGCGGCGGGGGCGGGACAGCCACTAGTCGCGATCTATCGCGTTTGGGTACCCTGGGCCGGTGGACCTCGAAAAGCAGCCCCAGCAGCCAGCGGCCCCGGTGGAGCCGGCCGGTATCCGTGCCTCCGACGCGGACCGCGACCGGATCGCGGACATCCTGCGGGAAGCCATGGCCGAGGGCCGGCTCACCGTCGACGAGCACGCAGAGCGGGTCGATGCGGTCTACCGTGCCAAGACCGTCGGCGAGCTGGAGCCGCTGGTACGGGATCTGCCCGCCCCGGCGGGCACCGCCCGCCCGGCCGCCCCCGGCGCCTACGGCCAGGAGAGCCCCACGGGCCCCGCCGAGAACCTGGTGGCGATCTTCAGCAGCTCGACCCGCAAGGGCCGCTGGCGGGTCGGCAGCCGTACGAACGCCTTCGCGCTCTTCGGTAGCGTGGAGGTCGATCTGACCGAGGCGCTTTTCGGTCAGAGAGTCACCGTCATCAATGCGACTTCCGTCTTCGGGAGTGTGGACGTCAAGGTCCCCGAGAACATCTCGCTGCGCGGCAGCGGAACGGGCATCTTCGGTAATTTCGAAGTCGCCACACTGGAATCCGCGGACCCCGAAGCGCCGGTGGTCGTCGTCAACGGCTATTCCGTGTTCGGTAGCGTCGAGGCGAAGCCCAAGCGCGGGAAGTTCATCGCGGATCTCCAGGACCGGCTGCGTAAATACCTCGGATAGGGGCGCCATTCTCCGGCGCGCTCTTCGCCGCACTCCCCACCGCGCTCTTCGTCGCGTTCGCGACAACCACGAGAACTCGCGGAAACTCCTGCGAAACCCGACCGGCCCCGGCTAAGCCCTTCGAAAACAAGCCAAATTCCCGGTCGACGGGAATTGCACCCCTGGAACCGGGTGCCACTCAGTGCATGGGCGCGCGCACAGCGGGTAGGGAATGCTGCATCGTCTCTCGCTCGCGAAGCCGTCGTCAGGAGTAGACCGTGCTGCCACTGCCACATCAGCCCCTGCAGGTCGCCGTCGTCCCTTCCCAGCGCACCCCCGCGCGGGAGGACCAGGCCGGCCCCTGGCACTCGGAGGCGGTGTGCCGCCGGGACGAGGCCGGGCTGTTCTTCGCCCCGTCGAAGGAGCCGACTGCTGCCAGACTCGCGCGCGAGGAGTCCGCGAAGCGGGTCTGCGCGCGCTGCCCGGTGATGATCGAATGCCAGGAGCACGCGCTCATACAGCCGGAGCCGTACGGGGTGTGGGGCGGGCTCACCGCCGCCGAGCGCCGTGTGGTGCTCGCCCGCCGCAGACGGCGCGAGATGGAACTCAAGGCCTCGTCCGCGTCCGCCGGCGCTACCGGCCGCGTCGCCGCGGCGGGCTGACCGCCCCGGCGGTCCCGGGTGCGGCCCGGGTCCGTACGGCCGGCAATCGCGCGCACTGCCTCGACGGCGGCTACGCGAAGAGGCGCCCCCACCGCACATGGGGGGCGCCTCTTCGTGTTCCGCCTCTTCTGCTGCCGGACCTACTTCGCGCGGTCGAAGTCGATCGCGCTGTAGGCACGCAGCTTCGAGAGCCGGTGCGTGGAGTCGATCTTCCGGATGGTGCCGGACTTGGACCGCATGACGATCGACTCGGTGGTCGCCGTCTCCGCGCGGTACCGCACGCCGCGCATCAGCTCACCGTCCGTGATGCCGGTAGCGACGAAGAACACGTTGTCGCCGCTGACCAGGTCGTCGGTGGACAGCACCCGGTCCAGGTCGTGCCCGGCGTCCAGCGCGCGCTGCCGCTCGGCCTCGTCCTTGGGCCAGAGCTTGCCCTGGATGACACCGCCGAGGCACTTTATGGCGCAGGCCGAGATGATGCCCTCGGGGGTGCCGCCGATGCCCATCAGCAGGTCGACGCCGGTCCCTTCGCGGGCGGCCATGATCGAGCCCGCGACGTCGCCGTCGGAGATGAACTTGATCCGGGCGCCGGTCTCGCGGATCTCCTTGACGATGCCCTCGTGGCGCGGGCGGTCCAGGACGACGACGGTGACGTCCTCGGGGGCGGAGTTCTTCGCCTTCGCGACACGGCGGATGTTCACCGCGACGGGGGCGTCGATGTCGACGAAGTCGGCGGCCTCGGGGCCGGTGACCAGCTTGTCCATGTAGAAGACGGCCGACGGGTCGAACATGGCGCCGCGGTCCGCGGCGGCCAGTACGGCGATCGCGTTCGGCATGCCCTTGGCGTTCAGGGTCGTGCCGTCGATCGGGTCCACGGCGATGTCGACCTCGGGGCCGGTGCCGTCACCGACGCGCTCGCCGTTGAACAGCATGGGGGCTTCGTCCTTCTCACCCTCGCCGATGACGACGACGCCGTTCATCGAGACGGTGGAGACGAGGGTCCGCATGGCCTTCACGGCGGCGCCGTCGGCGCCGATCTTGTCGCCGCGGCCCACCCAGCGCCCGGCCGCCATGGCGGCGGCCTCAGTGACCCGGACCAGCTCCAGGGCGAGGTTGCGGTCGGGGGCCTCGGGGGAGACCTCGAGCTGAGACGGCAGATGATGCTCGGACATCGGAGCGCACCTTTCTGTACGGCGACGACCGGAAGAGGGTGCTTCGACTCTATCGTCAGGTCGACAAAATGAGCAGACCGGGTCACTTTTGAGCGGCTGCCCCCGGGTCGGGCCCATCGGGGCCAATGCGACCATGGACCCGTGGCTAGCAAGCGAGGCAAGCAGACGGTGCGGGACATGTTCCTGTCGATGGCGGTCATCTCCGCTGCGGCAGGGGTTGTTTACATCTTCGTTCCGCACGACGAGAACGCCAACCCGGTCAAGGCGGTCGACTACCGGGTGGAGCTCCTGACGGCCCGGCGTGCGGCGCCGTACCCCGTGGCCGCGCCGGACGGACTGACCGAGAAGTGGAAGCCGACCTCGGTCAGCTACGACCGCGAGGCGGGCAACAGCTGGCACCTGGGCTTCCTCGCCCCGGAGGGCAAGTACGTCGCGGTCGAGCAGTCCACGTCCCCGGCGAAGAAGTACGTGACCGAGGTCAGCCAGGACGCCAAGGACACCGGGCGTACGCAGCAGGTCGCGGGCGAGACCTGGCAGCACTGGAAGGGCCCGAAGTACGACGCCCTCGTGCGCCACGACAAGGAATCGACCACGGTGGTCACGGGTTCCGCCTCGCTGGAGCGGCTGGCGGAGATGGCCGCCGCCCTCAAGACCTCCTGACGCCGCCGCCGGGGCCTGCCGTCCCGGTGCCGCTGCGGCCCGTACGGCGAAGGCCCTGGAGACTGGCGAAGGCCCTGGAGCACCGAGTGCTCCAGGGCCTTCCGCATGCGCGTGGCGACGGTCAGACGGTCGTGACGACCTCGTCGTAGGCGAGGCGCGGCAGACGCGGGAACCAGGCGTCCTCGCCCGGCTTGCCGATGTTGACGACCATCAGCAGGCTGTGGTCGCCGTCCAGGAACTCCTTCTCGATGCCCGCGGCGTCGAGACCGGTCATCGGGCCCGCGGCCAGGCCGGCGGCGCGGACGCCGATGATGAAGTAGGCGGCCTGCAGCGCGCCGTTCAGCGCGGCGGCCGACTCGCGGACCGGGCGCTCGGAGAAGAACGCGTCCTTGGCCTGCGGGAAGTGCGGCATCAGGGCCGGGAGCTCCTCGTGGAACTCGTTGTCGGTGGCCAGGATCGCGACCAGCGGGGCGGTCGAGGTCTTCGGCTGGTTGCCCTCGGCCATGTGCTTCACGAGACGCGCGCGGGCGTCGTCGGAGCGGACCAGGACGACGCGCAGCGGCGACTGGTTGAACGCGGTCGGGCCGTACTTGACCAGGTCGTAGATCGCCTGGACCTGCTCATCGGTCACCGGCTCGTCGGTGAAGGTGTTGGCGGTGCGGGCCTCACGGAAGAGGAGGTCCTGGGCGGCGGGGTCAAGAGCGAGGGACATCGTGCGTATTACCTTCCGACGTACACGTGGATCGAGCAACGCGGATCACCGTAACGGAGAGGTAGGTTAACTTTCAACTAAAAGGGAGGTGTAGTGATTCGTTCCACAGCGCTCCTTGATCGTTGCAGGCAGCGCTCTCAGCGATTGCCGGAGGCGGCCTCAGCCGTTGTCGGCCGCCGTGCCGCCCCTCTCCGGCGAGTCGGCCGGGCCCGCCAGGGCCGCGTCCAGCCGGGCGCGCGCGCCTTCCAGCCAGTGCCGGCACACCTTCGCCAGCTCCTCGCCCCGCTCCCAGAGCGCGAGCGACTCCTCCAGCGTCGTACCGCCCGCCTCCAGGCGGCGCACCACCTCGATCAGCTCGTCGCGGGCCTGCTCGTAGCCGAGCGTGCCCGTGGCACCGGCCGCCGTAGTCGCGTCGTCCGTCATACGTCCCACCCTACGTTCCGGCCCACCGGGGGCCATTGACCTACACCTGCGGGGGCGGTCACTCGCCGACCCGAACGGCGAACTCGCCGCCCGAGACCCGGGCCCGGAGCACCTCGCCGGGCGCCCCCGCGTCCCCGGGATTCCGTACGACATGGCCGTCGGCCCGCTGCAGCACCGCGTAGCCGCGCTCCAGCGTCGCCGCCGGTGACAGGGCGACCACCCGCGCCCGGGTGTGGGCGAGCTCCGAGTCCGCCCGGTCCAGCAGATGCCCCAGCACCCGCCGGCTCCGCCCGATCAGCGCGTCGGTCTCCGACGCCCGCTCGTCCACCATCCGCTGGGGATGCTCCATCGACGGCCGGCCCAGGGCGTGCGCCAGCCCCCGCTCCTCGCGGTCCAGCAGCCCCCGTACCGTCCGCAGCGCACGGTCGCGCAGCTGCCCCACCCGGTCCAGTTCCTCGCCCACGTCCGGTACGACCTTCTTCGCCGCGTCCGTCGGCGTGGAGGCGCGCAGGTCCGCGACCAGGTCGAGCAGCGGCGAGTCCGGCTCATGGCCGATCGCCGACACCACCGGCGTACGGCAGGCGGCCACCGTCCGGATCAGCTGCTCGTCCGAGAACGGCAGCAGGTCCTCCACGCTGCCGCCGCCCCGCGCCACCACGATCACGTCGACATCCGGGAGGTCGTCCAGCTCCTTCACCGCCTGGACCACCTGATTCACCGCGTGCACACCCTGCACCGCCGCGTTGCGCACCTCGAAGCGGACCGCGGGCCAGCGCCGCCGGGCGTTCTCCAGCACATCGCGCTCGGCCGCCGACGCCCGCCCGCAGACCAGACCGATCAGCTGCGGCAGGAACGGCAGCGGCTTCTTCCGGTCGAGCGCGAAGAGCCCCTCGGAGGCCAGCGACTTCTTCAGCTGCTCCAGCCGGACCAGCAGCTCACCGATGCCGACCGGCCGTATCTCCGTGGCCCGCAGGGACAGCTGGCCGCGCGGCGCGTACCACTCGGGCTTCGCCAGGACGACGACCCGCGCCCCCTCCGTCACCACGTCCGCGATCCGGTCGAAGACCTGCCGGAAGCACGTCACGCTCACCGAGATGTCCTGCGACGGGTCGCGCAGCGTCAGGAACACCACCCCGGCGCCCGGCCGCCGCGACAGCTGGGTGATCTGCCCCTCGACCCAGACCGCCCCGAGCCGGTCGATCCAGCCCCCGATGAGCCGCGACACATCACCTACGGGCAGCGGAGCTTCCGCGGACGTTTGGAGAGCCATGCGAGCGAGCGTATCCGCCCCCGCCGACAATCGGGCGGCCACGACGAAGGCCACCCCGGCCCGGCCGCTCCCCGCTCAGGCCGTACGCCGTCCCCACTGCAACGCCAGCACCACCAGCCCCACCCCGAACCAGCACACCCCCACCACCTGGGCGCTCCAGGTCGCCTCCACGATCACCGCGATCAGCGCCCCCGCACCCACCACCGGCACCAGCACATGCCGCCACCAGCTCGGCGGCCCCTCCATCCGGCGTACGGCGAACCAGCCGACCACCGACGCGTGCAGCAGCACGAAGGCCGTCAGCGCGCCGATGTCGACGACCGACACCAGATGGTCCAGCCCGTCGGAGCGCAGGGCCGCCCACACCGCGGCGATCAGCGTCACCGTCGCGGCCAGCAGAATAGCGAGCCGCGGCACCCCGGACCCCGGGTCGACCCTGGCGAGCAGCCGGGGCAGCCGCCGTTCCCTGGCCATCGCGAAGAGCAGCCGGCCCGCGGCGGCCTGCCCGGCCAGCGCCGCGAAGGCCGCCCCGATCGCCTTGCTCACCGCCACCAGATCGTGCAGCCAGCTCCCGACCGCCGAGTCGACCGTGTCGTAGAACGCCGACCCCTGCGCGGCCGGATCGGCGGCCAGCTCCGCCGACGTCATCGGTTCGAGCAGCGCCGCCAGATACGCCTGCGCCACGAACAGCACACCCGCGAGCACCAGACAGAACAGCAGCGCCCGAGCCACCTTCGCCGAGCCCCCGGTCACCTCCTCCGCGAACGTGGCGATCGCGTCGAAGCCCAGATACGACAGCACCGCCACCGACACCGCCCCCAGCACCGCCGAGGTGGAGAAGCCGGAATCACCGGTGAGCGGAGTCAGCCAGCCGCGCTGCGCCCCGTCCCGTACGAGAACCACCACCGCCGACACCAGGAACACCAGCAGCACCACGGTCTCCATCGCCAGCACCGCGAAACCGACCCGGGCGGCGGCCCGCACGCCCCAGAGGTTGAGCAGCGTGGTGACGACGACGGCGAGCGCCGTCCACACCCACCGCGACACCGACGGCACCAGCGCGTTCAGCGCGATCCCGGAGAAGAGATAGGCGACCGCCGGGATCAGCAGATAGTCGAGCATCGCCATCCACCCGGCGATGAACCCCGCCTCCTCCCCGAGCCCCTTGCGGGCGTACGCGAAGACCGAACCCGCCAGCGGGGCGACCCGCACCATCTGGGCGTAGCTGAACGCCGTGAACGCCATCACCACCGTCGCCGCCACATAGACCAGCGCGACGGCGCCGTCCGACTTCGCGTCGAGCGTTCCGAACACCCCGACGGGTGCCATCGGCGCGATGAACAGGAGCCCGTAGACCACCAGATCCCGGAAGCCGAGCGTCCGCCGCAGCCTCCCGCCCTCCTGGTGCGCCCCCGCCGCCTCCGCGACCCCGCCCCTGCCACCGCTGCCGCTGCCGCTCTCCGACATGAGCCCTCCCTGGGGGTCGCGTACGGATCAGTCCCGCCGGACCGCGTACGGATCAGTCTCGCCACCCGGCCGATCTTCCGCGCGTTCGACTCGGCCTTACGATGGGTCGCATGACTGCTACGACACCTCGCCGCGTCCTGCTCGCCGCTCCCCGTGGCTACTGCGCGGGCGTGGACCGTGCCGTGATCGCCGTGGAGAAAGCCCTGGAGCAGTACGGCTCCCCGGTGTACGTACGCCACGAGATCGTCCACAACAAGTACGTCGTACAGACCCTGGAGAAGAAGGGCGCGATCTTCGTCGAGGAGACGGCGGAGGTCCCCGAGGGCTCGATCGTGATGTTCTCCGCGCACGGCGTCGCGCCGACCGTGCACCGGGAGGCGGCCGAGCGGAAGCTCGCCACGATCGACGCGACCTGCCCCCTGGTCACCAAGGTCCACAAGGAAGCCGTCCGCTTCGCGCAGGACGACTTCGACATCCTCCTGATCGGCCACGAGGGCCACGAGGAGGTCATCGGC
This sequence comes from Streptomyces atratus, assembly GCF_900119365.1. Taxonomy (GTDB): domain Bacteria; phylum Actinomycetota; class Actinomycetes; order Streptomycetales; family Streptomycetaceae; genus Streptomyces; species Streptomyces atratus_B. The sequence goes on along the minus strand of NZ_FPJO01000002.1, from coordinate 355,423 downwards.
ACCTCCGGCGAGGCCCCCGACCACATCACGCTGGTCGACGGCCCCGAGGACGTCGCCGGTGTCGAGGTGCGCGACCCGTCCAAGGTCGTCTGGCTCTCCCAGACCACGCTCTCCGTCGACGAGACGATGGAGACGGTCGGCGCGCTCAAGGAGAAGTTCCCGCTCCTGATCTCGCCGCCCAGCGACGACATCTGCTATGCCACGCAGAACCGCCAGATCGCGGTGAAGCAGATGGGCGAGGACGCCGACCTGGTGATCGTCGTCGGCTCCAAGAACTCCTCCAACTCGGTCCGCCTGGTCGAGGTCGCCCTCGGCGCCGGCGCGAACGACGCCCATCTGGTCGACTTCGCCGAAGAGATCGACGAGGCCTGGCTGAAGGGTGTCTCCACGGTCGGCGTCACCTCCGGGGCGTCGGTTCCCGAGGTCCTGGTCGACGGCGTCCTGGCCTGGCTGGCCGAGCGCGGTTTCGAGGACGTGGAGATCGTGAAGGCGGCCGAGGAGTCCATCACCTTCTCGCTGCCCAAGGAGCTCCGCCGCGATCTGCGCGCCGAGGCCGCCGCGCTCTCGGAGCAGTAGCCCCGGGCATCGGGACGTTCCGCTTTCGGGAAGTGGGCCGGGCGGCCTGCCCGTACCGTGGACTGCATGCAGATCTTCGGCGTGGACATCGGCGGATCCGGGATCAAGGGCGCTCCCGTGGACCTGGACCGCGGAGACCTGGCGCAGGAGCGCCACAAAGTACTGACACCGCACCCGGCCACGCCCAAGGACGTGGTCGAGTGCGTGGCCGAGGTCGTCGGCCATTTCGACTGGTCCGGCCCGGTCGGCGTCACCTTCCCGGGCGTCGTCACCGGCGGTTTCACCCGTACCGCGGCCAATGTCGACAAGGGCTGGGTCGACACGGACGCCCGCGGCCTCCTCGGTGACCGGCTGAACCTCCCCGTCACCGTGCTGAACGACGCGGACGCGGCCGGTGTCGCCGAGATGACGTTCGGCGCGGGCCGGGGCCGCAAGGGGACCGTGATCATGCTGACGCTCGGTACGGGCATCGGCAGCGCCCTCTTCGTCGACGGCCGGCTCGTCCCCAACACCGAGCTCGGTCATCTGGAGCTGAACGGCCACGACGCGGAGACGCACGCCTCCACCAAGGCCAAGGAGGACGAGGACCTGAGCTGGCACCACTGGGCGCACCGGGTGCAGAAGTACCTGAACCATGTGGAGATGCTGTTCTCGCCCGAGCTCTTCATCATCGGCGGCGGGGTCAGCCGCAAGGCCGACAAGTTCCTGCCCCTGATCGAGCACGTACGGGCCGAGATGGTGCCGGCGGAGCTGCAGAACAACGCGGGAATCGTGGGCGCCGCAATGGCGGCCGCGGGCCGCTAGGCCCTGTCGGCCCAGGGGCCGCTCTTCACCGTCGCGGCCGGCGCGGCCCCCGCGAGGAGGGGCGTGCCGACTGCGCGGCGGGCAGTGTGCGGCGATGCCGCTGACGCATCAGCCGTACCTTCCGCACGGTCGCGATGAGCCCGGCGATGAGCGTCCCGCCGTACAGCCAACCGGCGTGCAGGGCGAGCGCGGTGACGACCGCCATGGTCCGGCCGCCGAAGCCGCCCGTACCACCGGCGATCGGTACGACTCCGACGGCGAACGCGATCGGCACGATGATCGGCGCGATCACCAGGTCCGCGGGCCGCACCCACAGCGCGGTCAGCGCGCAGACCGGCAGGAACAGCACCCCGAACACCACCGGCGAACCGTCGAGGGCCAGCAGGTCGAGGCAGGCGATCACGAACATGGTCGCAGCGGCGAAGAGCCCGGCCCCGACGCCGGTCAGCCGGGGATTGGGCAGCCTGCGCAGCGCGAGCACGACGGGCGGCACGGGACGGGAGCGGCCCTCCGGCGCGCTCACCACCCGGTAGACGGCCGCGGTCTCCTCGATGGTGCCTTGCGGGGACAGCGGGGCCTGGCGAGACTGCCTGCGCTGCGGGGGACGTGTCCTGTGCTGCTCCACCGGGACAACGTAGGTCGCCGGGCGGGAGGAAACAGGTGCGGGACACGCCCTTTGGGCGACCTAGGGGATGAGTTCGATGCCACACGGCCGAACGGGAACCGGACCGGACCCGTGGTTACCCGGTTGCCCCCGCCCGTAAACTGGAGAATCGGCCCACCCGGGCCCGCAGCGTTCCCGCCCACCGCCTCACTCCTCAGGAAGTCGCCAACGTGTCGCTCACGATCGGAATCGTCGGCCTGCCGAATGTCGGCAAGTCGACCCTGTTCAACGCCCTGACCAAGAACGACGTGCTGGCGGCCAACTACCCGTTCGCCACGATCGAGCCGAACGTCGGCGTCGTCGGCGTCCCGGACGCCCGCCTGAACAAGCTGGCCGAGATCTTCGGCTCCCAGCGGCTGCTCCCCGCGACGGTCGACTTCGTCGACATCGCCGGCATCGTCCGCGGCGCCTCGGAGGGTGAGGGCCTGGGCAACAAGTTCCTCGCGAACATCCGCGAGTCCGACGCGATCTGCCAGGTCATCCGTGCCTTCAAGGACGAGAACGTCGTCCACGTCGACGGCAAGGTCTCGCCCAAGGACGACATCGAGACGATCAACACCGAGCTGATCCTCGCCGACCTCCAGTCCGTCGAGAAGGCCGTCCCGCGCCTCACCAAGGAGTCCCGCCTCCAGAAGGAGAAGGTCGCGGTCCTCGCCGCGGTCGAGGAGGCCCAGAAGATCCTCGAAGCGGGCGACACCCTCTTCCACGCCGGCATCACGGCCTCCACCGAGAAGGGCCGCCTCCTCCACGAGCTGCACCTCCTCACCACCAAGCCGTTCCTCTACGTCTTCAACGTCGACGAGGACGAGCTGGTCGACGAGGACTTCAAGAACGAGCAGCGCGCCCTGGTCGCCCCCGCCGAGGCGATCTTCCTCAACGCCAAGATCGAGTCCGAACTGATCGAGCTCGACGACGACGAGGCCCTCGAACTCCTCCAGTCCATGGGCCAGGAAGAACCCGGCCTCGCCACCCTCGGCCGCGTCGGCTTCGACACCCTGGGCCTGCAGACCTACCTCACGGCAGGCCCGAAGGAAGCCCGCGCCTGGACGATCAAGAAGGGCGCCACGGCCCCCGAGGCGGCCGGTGTGATCCACACCGACTTCCAGAAGGGCTTCATCAAGGCGGAGATCGTCTCCTTCGAGGACCTGGTCGAAACCGGCTCGGTCGCCGAGGCCCGCGCCAAGGGCAAGGCCCGTATGGAGGGCAAGGACTACGTGATGCAGGACGGGGACGTGGTGGAGTTCCGCTTCAACGTGTGATTGGACGTGAACAACGGCCTGACCTTCGAGAAGGCAGGTCAGGCCGTTGTGCTGTCCGCAGTAGTCCGCAGAACCTGAAGCGGCTACGTGTCGTAGACCGTGGAGCGGTGTCCGACGTGTACGACCCACACCACTAGTTCCCCGTTGTCGATGGTGTAGAAGACGCGATAGTCGCCGACTCGTAGGCGGCGGCGCTCAGGCTGGGATACAAGTGCCGTGGTGTTGAAGCCGAAAGGGTCGCTCTCCAGCTCTGTCAGTTTGGCCAGGATACGAAGCGCCATGTCGCGAGGGATTTTGCGGAGCTCGGCCTGGGCCTCGGGTCGGAACACCGTGCGGTAGTCACTCACTGCGTGCCAGCGTCTCCCTCATCACGTCCTCGATCGGGACGCCGGCGGCCGGGCTCGCCATGCGTTCGTCGATGATGCGGTTGATCTCGCGCTCTTCCCACTCCTGGTACTTGCGCAGCACCTCGATCGAGACCACGGCGGCGACCTGCTTGCCGCGGCGGGTGATGACAGTGGGCATGTCGTCGCGGTCGGCCCGTTCGACGACTTCGGCCAAGTGAGCGCGTACGTCGCGAATGGACTCTATGGGCAGCGGCTGAGTCATGCCCCGAGGGTACCGAGTGTGCCATGTGTACACAATCTGGGTTGCATGCACTCGTTGGGATGAGCTGCCGATTGGGTGGCTGATTCCGGGACAGAGATCCGGGGGCAGTTCTTTCCATTACCCACGCCGGCGCGGTCCGGGTCTTCAGCGCCCAGGATCGATGCGCCGTGCCCCGTTCGGTGCTGTCGGGTTGCCACCACCGAGGCGGGGCTGACGCCGTCAGCTTTCCCAGTCGACGGAAACCACGGCCCCGTCGCGGGACATCTTGACGGCAAGGAGTTCGTCACTGGCCGCAGCGTCGATCGTGTAGTCCATGACGATCCGGGCCTTGGCCTCGCCGATCAGGTGCCACAGCCCGATCCGAACGGGGTGCATGGCTGCAGTGAACGCGTCGGCGCTGATCGCTTCGCCGTTCGCTTCCCGGGTGAGGCGTTTGATCACCTCGATGTCGTCGAGTTCGGCGGCGTGGTGGTCGATGAAGTAGCGATCCTGCTGCAGGTCCTCACGGATTGCCGCGCGAGCCGCGGTGTCCAGAGCCGGCAGGTGGGCCAGGTGCGTCGCGAACGCATCCAGTTCTCCCGTATCCAGCCCGGAGCTGGGTTCGGCCCACAGCCGGACTTCGACCTCACTGCTTCCCAGTGCGGCTGTGCCTTCCCAGATGACTTCCGTCTCGTCCACCGGCGGAACCTCAAGGTGCCCGAAGTAAGGGTGATCGATACTCTTCATGGGGCCTGTCATCTCGATGGGCGGGGGCGGCTTGAGAAGCAGTGAACGTTCCTGGTCCAGGTTACGACCTCGATCATTCCGTGTGCGGGTACCGGTTCTGTCGGTACAGCGCCTCCGGTGTCACCTGCCCGCTCCGGAGCCCCTTTCTTGTTCTTCGCTGCGACTGGTGCATCCCCCAGGGATGATCTGGCACGGCTGGCCAGGGACGCCCAAGTGCCGACGCTGCCGTTGGCGGGGCTGGTGGCCGCCGCGCGGCAGCTGGCGTGGTCGGGCCGTCGAGCCTCTTGTCCGTGAGGCCCTGGCGCGGATACTGCCCGACGACCGGCTGCCCGCGGCCCCCGCAGTGGGCGGCTACTGGACCCGCACCAACGACATCGAGATCGATATCGTCGGGGCCGACCGCGCCCCCATCGCCAAGGAGCTGTTCTTCGTCGGCTCCATCAAGTGGCTGGAGCAGTCGCCCTTCGACCGGCATGACTTGGCCGCTCTGCATCGGCACCGGGCTGCCCTCACCGACGAACCTGTTCCGGTCGTGGCGGTTTCGCGTAGTGGAGTCGACTGTCCGGGGCTCGACGCCACCTACGGCCCCGGCGATTTGCTGACCGCCTGGCCGCTGTGAGTGGCGGATGTCAGGTGAGGTACGGGAGTCGGTGAGGCCTCGGTCGCTTACCGGCGCTGTTGTGCAGCGTTGGCGGTCCCGAGCCTCCTCGTGCCCAGGCCCCGGGACAGGAAAGGCTCCCCCGCCGCGGTGTGCGGTGAAGGGGGAGCCTCGGAGGACCGACCGTCTACCGGATCAGCTCCTGTCCTCGTCGTCCTCGTCCTGCGCGCGAGGTGCGGCGGGCCGGCGCGGGCTGTGCGAGGTGTCCCAGAAGTAGGGAGGCGCCATGTCGTCCTCGCTCGTCTCCTGCCGGTCTTGGTTCCGTTCGCCTGCGCCGCTCTCCGCGGACCCCGGCGTGAACGTGTCCGCGTCGGCATCCGGGTCCGCGGCCGCGTCGGTGAACGGCGCGCCCTCGGGGGCTTGGAAGTGCGGCGACCAGGGCCCGGTGGTGTCCCCCTCGCTCGGAGGCTCACCCTCCGGCCCCTCGTCGGGCGCCGGGAGAAGGGTCCGCCTGATCTCCTCGGCGGCCTCGTCCAGCCCGGCCGCCTCCAGGCTCCGCACCACACGGTGCACGAACACCGTGTACTCATCCATGTCCGGCTTCAGGCCCACCGCCGCCAGCAGCAGGAGCAGCCGATCCGAAACCCCCACTTCCTCCTCGCGGTCGAACGTCCCTCCTCCCTGGGCGTGTCCGTCCCACAGCGGGCCTCCGACGGTTGCTTCGGTCCGCGCGTCCACGGGCGGGACGAGCAGGTGCCGGAAGATCTCGGGCACCTCCTCGTTCTTGGCCGCCGCCGAGATCTGGGCGAGCGGACCGATCATGTCGACTGCCTTCTCGATGTCGTCCTCGTGACGGGCCAGCCACCACACCACGGCGCTGCCCGTGCTCTTGAGCACGTCGTCACCGAGGTAGCCCCGTTTGTTGCGCTCGTGCTGACGCTCGTACTCCCAGAGCTCCTCGTCCTTGCGAAGGTCGTTCAATTTCCGCAGGCGCTCGCGGTCGGCGGGGGCGAGGGTCAGTGTCACATCGGCCGCCAGGGCCTTCACCCGTCCGCTCCGGTCCGGGAGCGGGGCGCCCAGCTCCCCTTCCAGGAGATACCGTGCGAAGCTCGCCCGGCCGGGCTCCTCGTGGCGGACGACCTGCAGGGCCCGGCCGACGACCGAGGAAACGGCGAGGGCTGGGGAGGCGCCGTCGGACCAGTCGGCGTGGTCGGGGACCGGCCTCCACCACACGGTGGCGGAGAAGAGGAAGTCGTAGCCGTCCGTTGCGCTCGGCAGCGCCGCGTCGACCACCCGAGTCTCCTGGTACGGCTGCTCCGTCGGCGCCGCGGGCGGCTCAGCTTCCTCGGGCTCGTACGGATCGGCCGACGCGCGGCCACCGCTGAGGACCGTCATCACGAGCAGCAGGGAGCCCGAGGATGTGACCACGGACATGAAGCCCCACAGCCACGCCGACCAGTGCAGGAGGTTTCCGAGCACAGCCGGTGCGAGGCCGCAGAGAGCGACGAACAGCAGGCTGGGAAAGCGGTGTTTCATCGTGCCTCTTCCGTGGTCCGTGGTCCGGCGCCCGCACGCTTCGCACTCTCCGTGCGGACGTACTGCGCGTTGTCGATGTGCTGCCAGAAGAGGGCGGCGACGGCCGCCCGGGACGGGTGGTGCCTGGGCCCCGCCCAGTCGCAGGCGATGGCGTAGAGGCGGTGCAGAGCGGCCGTGCGGCCGTGTGTCGCCCCGACCATCACGCCCAGCGCCATCTCCCGCGTACTGTCGCCCGCCGCGGCGTTCAGCCAACTGCTCACCAGCGGGTTCCAGAGCTCCGTCGGCGGATGGGAGAAAACCGTCTCCCAGCCCAGGAACAGGTCCGGCCACGGCGGCGGCTCCGGTGCCCGGTCGCTCCTCAACAGTTCAGCGAGCAGCTGGAGATGGAGCTCTGCCCCGCGCGGCTCCCGACGCGTCCGGTCCCGCAGGCGGTCGATCAGTAGCCGGTAGGGCCGACGGTCGCGGCCGACGAGGTCGAGAAGTACTTCCCGGGCCCCGCGTGCCGCCTCCCCCTTCCGTACGGCGAGGTAATGGAGCCGCACCATCGCCTGATCCGGGTGCGTCGCGCCGAGGCTCTGGAGGCAGGCAGCGGTCAGGACGCGAACGAGACCGTCCGACAAGGGGCCGGACCTCGCGCACTCGTACATCCGTCTGCGGAACCATCCCCCGAACCTCTCGTGGCTGAGACCGAGTTCGAGGGCCGCCACGGCTCGTGGGTCGCAGGACGCCCCGGTCGCGTGGTCCGCCCAGCGGACCACAAGGTCGAAGAGGTGGTCGGGCCGCCCGACGGCCAGGGACCGCTCGCCGAAGCGGACGACGACGTTCACCCGGTCGTCGGTGGTCAGACCGCGGAGCCCGGCGGCATGGCCGATCCAATTCCTGAGGTCGTCGCGCGTCCCGGGGAAGTTCGCCCAGAAGTACGTCCGTACCGCGTCGGCGTAGGCCAGCCGCCCGAAGTGGAGCCGCCCTTCCAGGTCCCGCTCGATCCCGAGCGTCGCCAATCGCTCCCCGAAATCCGTCCGTGCGAGCTCGGTTGTCGTCTCTTCCTCGTGCCGCACCGTCCTCATCAAGCCGTGCCACGCCTCGTAGACGGTGTCGGCGCGGGCCTCCTCGAACACTGCCGCCGCAAGCAGCAGGGCCCGCTCGGGCGCGGTGCGGACCGTGGCCACCTGCCGGCCCACCTCACCGGCACGGTCGGTCACCGCGTGCATCGCCTGGTCGAGCCATCCCGCGAAGTCGACGCCGAACCGGCCGCTGTCGCGAGCAGACCTCACCAGCCCCGCGAGCCGCGCCAGTTCCCGCATGGGGGAGCGTTCGCACAGGCGCTGGAGGTCGTAGCTCCCCAGGTCCGTGGAGTGGAAGGCCATCCGGTCCATACGGAGGTACCGGGTGACGACGGCGATCCCCCGAGGGCGCCCCAGCGCCACCGTGTGCGGTTCGAGCTCCGGCGCGTGGGCGTGCTCCATGTCCGACGGCAGGACGACCACCATGTGGGCCCCCGCCTCCTGGACCTGTGACCGGCGTACGACCAGGAGGCGCTGGGCCTTGGCATACGCCTCCTCGTCGGCGATCCCGGAGAGGTCGAGGAGGAAGCGGTCCCCCTCGCCGGGGGCGAGAGTGGCCTCGTCCTTGTCCGTGGCGGGAAGCTCCTCGAACCGGTCCTCCTCCTGCTCCTCCTCAGCGCCTGCGTCCTCACCGAGCTCGTGCAGCAGCATGATCGCTGCGGCGCGCCGGCCGCTGCCGGGCGCAGCCTCCAGCAGCACCACCGATCCGGGCTTCTCCAGGCAGTCGGCGGCGATGCGATAGCCCACCGGCCGAGCGAACCGGTCGGCCAGGCGCACCCGGTCCTCTCGGACGATCCGGAGGGACCCGACCCCTTTGCGGATCATCCAATCCGCGCCGCCGTAGAAGACGTACTGGGGGCCTACGCCATTGTTCACCGGGCCACGCGGATCGTTGACGGTGACGCGGTCCTGCTCGGTCATCGTCCGTCGTCCGAGCGCCGACGCTCGCGCTCGAAGCGTTGGTGGACCGTACCGCTGTTGTCGCCCGCGGTGAACTGGACTCCGGTGTTGTCGCCCTCGAAGTGGGGAGCGTTGTACTGGTGCCCCCCACCGGTGTTCACGGGCCCCTGCGGTTCGTTGACGAAGGTGCCGGACAGATCTCCGTTGAGGTTTCCGATGCCGCGCACGCGCTGCTCGACGTCGCGCGTCCGCATCCTGGTGTGCCTGGCATCCTTGGCCGACTTCTTGCGGGACTTTGCCTCCGCCCGCTCCCGCGCCGCACGGGCGTCGCGGTCCACCGCACCCAGCTCGGGCAGGAGCCGGGCGAGGGTGTCGCCGAGCGCCGTCAGGTCCGATTCGGCGTTGCGGTGGTCGAACCGCCTGTACTGGCAGTCCGCCAGCTCCAGCAGATCGTCCGGAAGGACGGAGCGGTCGATCCTCGTGGCCTTTCCGACGAGCACGGGGATCACCAGGACCCCGCGGTCGAGCGCGGTCTGGATCTCGCGACGGGTCCAGTCCTGCTCGGCTTCGAGGGCGGGGCGGCCGTCGGCCCCCCGCACCTCCGCCCAGCGCGGGCCGATCACGGCGAGGAGAGCCTCGCACTCCTCCACCGCCCTGACCAGTTCCACTGGGAAACGGCGTCCGGGCTCGATCGAGTTGCTGGCGAAGAAGATCCGCTCGTCGCCGAACCGACGGGCGAGTTCCCGAGCGATCATGGTCGCTGCGGACTCCTCGTCGCCTGTGCGGTAGTTGACGAAGACGTCGGGCATGAAGGTTCCCTTCGTGAAAGGAAGGCGGGGTGAACGGGCACGGGGCTGTGGACCGGGGCTCCGGTCCGCCCGGGCCATGAGGTCCCGACCGCGTGGACGGCATGGCGCATCCACGGGAGGGCGTGCGGATGGAGGGGCGCCGCCTGGTGCGTCACTGGTTGCGGGCAGCCCGAAGAAGCCGGGGGCGCGATGCGACGCGTCGAGCGGTGATCAGAAGGTTCCGCCGGGATCGTGGGATCCGGAGGGGCGGAGGGCCGGAGGGACCGGGTAGTCCGGCGAGCCGGGCGGCTCGAGTCTGTGTCGGTCGTGGAGGGGCTGTCAGTCGTGCGCGGGGGCGAGCACGCGTGCCAGCGCGGGCTGCAGATCACGTACGGCGCGGCTGCTCCGGAACCGGGAGAGTTCCCGTGCGAGACGCCGGACGTCGCTGTTCACCGTCGCCGAGGGCACGGCCGGCATCACTTCCAGGAGATCCCCGGCGATCGAGCACGCGTGCTCGACCTCCCCGGAGGCGGCATGGGCCAAGGACCGGCGGAAGCCGTACCGGGCGCGGGTACGTAGCGCGTGCGGCGGGAGGCGGCGGTACTCCCGGTCGAGTACCTCGGCGGCGGCCTTGGGACGGCCGAGGTCGTGCAGGCACCAGCCGGTCGACATCGCCGCCGGATCGCTCACATGGGAGGTGCCGATCACGGGCTCGGCGCCATTGCGGGCGTCGTCGCTGGCGAGCAGTTCCCGCGCCCTGTCGAGGCTGCGGAGGCAGTCGACTTCGTTGCCGACGAGCGCGTGCCCCTGGGCCTCCCGCTGGGCCGCGAGTCCCCGGATGCGCGGCGGGAGTTCGCTGCTCTGGGCGCGGCGGGCCAGGGCGACGGTGCCAGCGGCGTCCCCGCCGTACATTGTGACCAGGGCGCGTCGCACCAGTGCGTAGGAACCGAGGTACGGGTCACCCCCGGCGCGCGCCAGTTCGGCGGCCTCGCCGGTCCAGCCGAGTGCCGCGTCGCTGTCCCCGGCCTCCTGGGCCATCCAGCCGGTGAACTCCGCGAACCGCGAGGCGAGCAGGAGCGCAGGGGCCCGAGAAACGGACCGGGCGTCGGCGGCCAGCCCGGCGATCATGCGAGTCTGCGTCTCCAGCAGGGGCAGCAGGACCTTGGGTGCGGTGGACTGACCGAGCTTCCGCAGCTGGTCGAACTGCATGCGGAAGGAGGGCAGGAGGGGGTCGTCGGCGGAGGACAGCGCCTGACTGCCGAGTTTCAGGCCGAGGTCGATCAGCGCTCCCGTACCCGCCGAGAGGACCGCCCGGCGCCCGACGAGCCAGCGGCTCGAACCGGCGGGGGATTCGGCGGTGCCCGACTCCGAGTCCGCCTCGGGTCGGGTGACCAGGCGCTGCAGCTCGCCGTCCGCGCCGAGGAAGGCGTCGCACCGCCGGGCTAGTTCGGGGGACGCGGAACGCTCCCCGCGCTCGACCTTGCTCATGTGCCCCTTGTCGTAGTTGAGCGCCACGGAGAACTCAGTCAGAGTCAGCCCCGCTTCTACTCGTAAACGGCGAAGTTCCGGGCCAAAACGTAAAGTCGTGCTCATCATCAACCTCCCCTTGAACAGCGACCGCGAGAGCCGTCCGCCCTCACGGGAGCCGTCATCCGACGATCACCGGTCGACACGAAACCCGACGGCGAACACCTGCTGTGACGGCGTCGTTTCGGTCCGCATCCGAAAGTGAGTCTGGCACGACGCGCGCCTGGAGAATCGGGGTTCGGCGGTGTTGCCCGTTGCCTCTTTCGTCCTCCGTTGTTTCCCGTCCGTTTCTTGGAGTGACCGGGGTCGACCGCGATCGGTACATAGCGATCGAGAATGACAGGATCACGGGCGGGGTCCAGTCGTTCACGAAGTCGCAGCGCTCGTCGATCCAGGTGGGGGCGACGAAGATGTTGTCGCCGGCGGGAGCTTCGGAGGCTTCCAGCAGGGGCCAGGTGCGGGACTCTTCGACCAGGTGCTCCCAGGGCTCAGCCCAGTCGAGTTCCCACTCCAGGCCGGTGCCGGAGACGCCGTACGTGCGGCCGGCGTCCGCCTGCCAGAACTGGGAGTGGAGGATCACTTGGGCGTGGTCGGCCAGGTCGTTGATGGATGAGGGAGACCTTGTTCGCCCCGCCATCCATGGTGGGCCACCGGAACTGGATGGCGTCGTCCTCCCAGAAGCAGACAGGGTAGATGGCGTACGCGCCGGGCGTCTCGTCCAGGACGAGACGCCCGCAGCAGGGACAGGGGTAGCGGTCGCTCACCTGCGCAGTCTCGTTGCAGGCCCTGCGGGTGCGTCATGGATTTCTCTGCCGCGGCGCCCCCGGCCAGTCCGCAGGACACTCGTAAACAGCCATCGGGACCCAACGCATGTCAACTGAGAAATGGCTGGTCAGAGCCCTGGAGGGGGCTCCGCCGCAGGTCAGGGTCAGTCCGCAGACATTCCGCTTCAACGTGTGAGCGGGTGAAACAACACCACGTTGGCTGCCTGGTAAACATGCAGGTCAGATGGGGTCGGCTCCTCCGGGAGTCGACCCCATGCTGCTTCCCGTGCTGGGATGGTGCTGGCAGACCTGACCCCCCGTCGCCTCTCATCACCCCAGCTCACCCCTACCGCGCTGGGTTTTCGGTAGCGCTCATATGCTGAGTGGCCGCCGCTTCACAGACGGCTTTGACCAGCCTGGCCTTGATGCTCCGTTTCCAGAGATCCCTTTGCCGTGGCCTGTAGCGAGGCCCATTCCTGGACCGCCACGAGGTGTGCCCTCTGAAGTCCGATGTACGGGTCCGGCTGGATGAGCAGCGTGGGGTGGCCACGGGCAGTCCGTTCGGAGGCCCAGGCGTGGTCGAGGTCGGTGAAGTCGTCGTCGACCCAGACGACAGCCGATTCACCGAGCCATGGTTCGACATGGTCGCGCTTCCACAGGTAGCCGCTGGGGTGGCTGGTGGTGATCTGGGGGCGGGGGAGGTCGAGGTGGGGGAACTCCGGCAGCCTTAGGAGAGGCCCGACGACGGTGGCGGCGTCCCTGCGCCAGCTCGTGCACCACACGGGGGCGACGAGATCGCCGGCCAGGAGGGCGGCGAGCAAGGAGCCGTGGGTTGGGTTGAGCCAGATGGGCACAGGGTCGTCGGGGTTGCGGCCCGCGGGCAGAACACTGTGTCGGATATGCGTGGACGGGGTGCTGCCGTCGGCCGCCGGGAACGGTGCGAGGACGCCGTCAATGTCCAGCAGGAGGTAGGGCAGGAGCATCGTTGCCTCCGTCGGTCAGCGTTTGCGGGCGGTGATCAGGAGAGTGGTGGGCCACGCGGCGAGGCGAGGGTGCCGGAGTTCGACAGCCGAGGTGATTCGCAGACCGATCCGGGAGAGATGGGCGGCCCACCGGCGGGAGCCGAACTCCCAGCGGGCGATGGGCAGCCTGGTGCGGTCGGGCATGGTGACGTAGTCCTCGCGGGGACAGTCGTCTTGCGAAGGATGTCTTCCGGCCCGTGTCGGGTGCGGCACGGAGAAGGCCAGTACGCCGCCTGACACCAAGCGGCGGGAGATCGCGGCGAGTAGGAGCTCTGGGGCGACCAGCCCGACGGCGCCGAAGACCGAGTAGATCGCGTCGAAGGTCTGGCCGGTGGCCTGAAGGTGGTGCAGGGCGTGGCCGGCGGCGAAGGTTGCGCCGTCGATGTGGCCGTAGTGGGAGCGGGCCCGGCGAATCTGGAGGCCGACCAGGTCAACGCCGGTGACGCGGGTCTGGCGATACTTCGCGAGGTGGGCCACGTTGTGGCCGGGGCCGCAGCCCAGCTCCAGGACGCGCTTGCCGCAAAGATCCCGTCCCAGAATCTCAGCTCCGGGACCGACGCCCGCGTGGGTGCTCCATTCCATCCGGGCCGGTGCGGTGAGGGCGTGCGCGGGGGCAGCGGCTATGCGCTGGGCTGCGTGGGCGTACCAGGGGGAGACCTGGGCGAGCACCTAGACCTCCAGGAGTTGGACCACGTCGTTCAGGTGGCGGCGGACGACGGGGATGTACGCGGGATCCTTGGCCGGGTCGTCGATCCAGCGGATGGCCTGCTCCATGAACCACTCCACGGCCCACATGCGATGCCAGCCCAGGGCCCATGCCTCGGCGGCCAGGCCGCCCCGGGCGGCGAGGGCGTCCTCATGACCGCCTGCGGTGACGTACTGCTCCAGGAACACCCGCAGTCGGAAGGGGCTCGGCACGTCGGTGGTGCCGTGGTACGAGGCGAGGTCGATCAGGCCGGGCCCGGTGAAGGCGCGTGCGAAGTCGAGGAGATGCCAGCCGTTCTCCCCGATGTGGACGCTCGTGGGGTGTAACTCGGAGTGGACCCAGCCGAACGGGTCGAGCGTCGCACCTTGGACACGGGCCTCGGCCGCGGCGGAGATTTTCCCCAGCGCGGTCTCGATGTCGTCGCAGTCCGTCCAGCGGTCGGCCTTCCGCAGCCGCTGGAGGTGATCGAGGGCTCGGCCGGGCAGGGCCGCAAGGCCCGCACCGTCGAGGAGGGGCAGACCACCCGCCGGGCGGGCGGCGTGGAGCATGACGGCGGCGGCGACGCCGTCGAGGTCGTCGGCGTCCCGTACGGGGGTGCCGAGGTCGTCCATGAGCATCCCGAGCCACTTGTCCTGCATGGTGGTGGCGTGGAGCGCGGGAACCGGGAGCCCGCGCTGATATGCCACCCGCAGGGCCTGGGCCTCGCGGTCGAAGGGCTCCTTGGCGTACTTGAAAACGGCCGTGGTGCCGTCGGGGAAGGTGACGCGTTCGACGCCGGACATGCCCCAGACACGAATCTCGGCACGTTCGGGGAGGGGCTTGCCGACGAGGGTGCACAGGTCGTCCAGCAGGGTGGCGGACAGGCTCTGGTCCATGGGAGTCTCCAGGGGACTGGTGGGCTCCGGGGCGGGCGCGCGAGCTGGCCCGCCCCGGAGCCGTACTGGGGTGGGGTTACTCGGCTGCGGTCACGCGGTGGGCGTAGACCTGCTCGATCCAGCCCGCCTTGAACTCGGCCAGGTCGTCACGGAAGCTGGCCATCGAGGCACCGTAGGGCGCGACGACGCCGCCGGACTGGTCGGGCACGGACCGGCAGCCGTGCACGAGCCGGCCGCCGAGCGCGGCGTGGGCCTTGATGGACTCGATCCGGCGGTGCTCGTTGAACCAGCCGCCGTGGTAGGCCTCGTCGAGCATTCCGCCCGTCGCGTCGTCCAGGTCGAAGACGACGGAAGTGGCGGCGGGGAAGAACCAGCACGGGCCGACGTTGGAGATGTGCCCGTCCAGCTCGACCTTGTTGAGCGCCATCAGCGTGGCCGCCTCGCGCAGCATGCGCAGGTGGTCGGCGGTGATCTGCGGGAGGCCGAGGCCGGCCAGGTGCTCCTCGCGGAAGAGGTACGAGTACACCCCGTACGCCGTCGCCAGCACGCGGGCCGCGTCGGAGGTGGACTCGCCGTGGTTCTTGATGAAGTCGAGCGCGAGCTGCTCGACCGCGCTCTCGGTCGTCTCGTCCACGTCCAGGAGCTGGGCCTTCACCAACTCCCAGTCGGCGACGAGCCAGGTGCTGGACTCGAAGCGGAAGAAGTACTCGGCCGGGTCGATGGTGATGCGCCGGCCATCCACCTGGATGCCGGGCAGGCGGTTCCAGCGCGGGTCGAAGGCGTCGGGCAGTTCGACCGTGATGGTCGAGGTGTCGATGGTGGTCACCGTGTCTCCGTCTCTGATCGTCCGGGCCAGGGCACAGGAATGCCCGAGCCCGGTGGGGCGTACGGAACTTGGGGGCCGCCCGGCCCGAGAGTGGGGCGGCTGTCGATAAGTGAACCGCCCGCTACGCAGAGTGGGTACGGTGTGACCGAGGTCAAGCGGTATACACGGTTTACAGATCCGGAGCGGAGGCGATCGTGCCGACACCGACCGGCGCCAACTCCCGCCTGCGCGACACGATCAACGCAGCCGGGTGCACATACGACGCGCTCGCCAAGGACGTACGCCGCATCGCCGCCGAGAACGGCGAACTGCTCCAGACCAACAAGTCGGCCATCTCCCACTGGGTGGGCGGTGCCCGCGCGCCGTCCGGCCGAGCAGGGCAGTACCTTGCCGAAGCCCTCTCTCGGCGGCTGGGCCGCGTCGTCACCCGAACCGAACTCGGTCTCCACTCACCCGACGCGGAGTCTCCACCGGACACCGACCCCGTCACTGCGGTCACCGACCTCGGCCGTGCGGACGTCGAACGCCGCCGCTTCCTTGCCATCGCCGCCTTCACCACGGCCGGCGTGGCCATGCCGCTCCTGCACGACCACGAAGCCACCTCGCGAATGCTCCGCGCCCGCACCGCCCGCTCGCTCGTGGGCAGCGACGACATCGACGTCCTACGGCAGATCACGGCAGCCTTCAGCGCCGCCGACGAACGGCTCGGCGGCGGGCACGGCCTGACCACGGTCACCGCGTACCTTGCCGACACAGCAGCCCCTATGCTCCGCGGACGCTTCCCTTCTGAAGCCTTACGCCAGGCCGCCTTCGGCGCTGTCGCCGAACTCGCCTACCTCGCAGGCTGGAAACACCACGACCTCGGCCACGAAGGTGCCGCCCAGCGCTACTACCAGGCCGGCTACCAACTCGCTTGTGAAGCCGACCCCCACGGCCACGCCGCCTGGGTGATGCGTGCCCTCGCCCATCAATCCCTCAGCCTCAAGCAACCCCACCACTGCGTGGACCTCGTCGAAGGCGCCCTCACCCGCGGCCTCGGCCACGTTGACGGACAGACCGAAGCCCTCCTCCACATCACCCACGCCCGCGCCTACGCAGCCGTCGGCGAGAACCCATTGGCCGCCCGCGCTCTTCTCGCCGCCGAAGACGCACTTCTGCGCGAGGACGGGCCCCAGCCCAGCTTCTCCCGCGTCAGCGGCCCTGCCGCCGGCACCGTGGCCAGCCACACCGCACGCACGCTGACCGACCTCGCCGACCACATCGGTACGGAACAGCAGCACCGCGACGCCCTCACCCGCTGGGACCCGGAGAAGTACAAGCGCGTCCACGCCCTCACCCACGCCGACCTCGGCGACAGCCTCGCCGCCCAGGCCCGAGCCGACGAGGCGGTTGCCGCCTGGACTCAGGCCCTGGTCCTCATGGAGGGCATGACCTCCGACCGCACCCGCAAGGCAATCACCTCGATCCGCTCCACGCTCGCGGTCTACCAGCGCCGCCGCGTCCCAGGCGCCGCCGATCTCGCCCGCCGAGCCCGCGAGGCCCTCGCCTAACATGCCCAACAATCCGCTCGACGAAGGGAACCCCGTGGCTCAGCAGACCAACGACCGCCCCCAAGCCCTCAAGCCGGCGCTCGACTCGATGACGCTGCTGGTCGCGGCCGTCATCGTCCACGACAAGGCCACCAACCGCGTCGTGCTTCTCCAGCGCAGCGAGAACGCCAAGTTCGCCCAGGGCCTGTGGGACCTCCCCGTCGGCAAGAGCGAACCGGGGGAGCCCATCACCGAGACCGCGGTCCGCGAGCTCTACGAGGAGACGGGTCTCACGGTGAAGCCCGAGTCCCTCAAGGTCGCCCACATCATCCACGGCGCCTGGGGCGTCGAGGCTCCCAACGGCTTCCTCACGGTCGTCTTTGCGGCCCACGAGTGGACTGGCGAACCCGAGAACCGCGAACCCCGCAAGCACTCCCAGGTCCGCTGGGTCGACGCCGACGCCATCCCTGAAGCCTTCGTCGATACCACCGACAGCGCTCTCCACCACTATCTGAACAACGGTGCCGCAGTCTCCGTGAACGGTTGGCGAACAGTGTGAACATCATGTTCCTTAGGCCCAGTCCCCTTCTTCGCAGCGGATGCCGTCGGAGCGGAATGCGCAAAGGTTGAACGCTGTCGTTCGTCGTTTTCCTCAAGTGGGATGAGGTAGCCGCAGCTTTTACAGCTGATGAGTTCATCCACGCGAAGTCGGGCGCTACAGCTGAGGCAGTAGAGGGCCTGGCCGCCGGTCGAGGCTGAGAGAGTCGGATCTTGTCGGAGAGGGTGGTCGCGGTGCATTTGATGCCGCAATCAGACTCTCCACTCAAGTCGGTGGATCCTGGTTCAGCCGACGAGGGGCTGTACGTTGCCGAACTCGTCCACGCTGAACGGTGCTGCCCCCGATTCGAAGCAGTCCAAGGCCGATTCGGTTACCCCTTGCCATCCGTCAAGGACTGCATGTTCGAGCTGGGTGAGACGTAGACCAGCTGCCAGTTTTTGGATCACCGTGGTGTGCGCCATCAGCTCTTCGTGGGTGAAGGAGACAGCGTATTCGGCACCGTTGAACACGGATTTCACAGGCGTCCTCTCAGTTGCTTTGGCTGGGCTGTTAATTCCCTGCCACTCGATGCTGGCGGCCCACGGCCAGCGTGGGACCAGCATAGTGCGGTGGCATCGAATCCGGTCCTGGTTACAGCAGGCGCCCCACATCGTATGAGGAGCTGGCCGCGCATGCTGATCCACAGCGGATCGGGTGGGACAGGGTGGGGCGGTCGATGAAGTCGGCAGCCCCCTTCACGTGCAGCTTTCCAAGCTGCGAAAAGCCGTTGATGCAGGCCCGTATCTCGCTCGGAAACCGATCACGGGTTTCAATACCGTTGCAGGATCATTGAGTGTTTTCAGCGTCGCCTCTGCAGGGTGAGGGCGGCTGCGGTGATTGACGTCAGCGCCTTTACCGGCCAAGACCCAGTCGGCCGTGCTGGTCGTATGCGCCGACAGAAGTCCTGGTAGTTATGCTGGGCCTCGATCAGGGATGCCTTGTTCGCCCCGCCGTCCATGGTCGACCAGTGGAACTGGATGGCATTGTCCTCCCAGAAGCAGATGGGGCAAATCGCGTACGACCCGGGCATCTCGAGGTAGGGATAGTGGCGGCTAGCCCGGGCGGTCTCATCGATGGGACGGTTCCGGGGCCATGTATTTCCAGGCCGGTGGGGGCCCGCCAGTCCGCAGGAAGTCCGTAGAACATTCGTAAACGTCCGTCGGAGGCCAACGCAGCCAAACGGCGAAACCGTAGGTCAAAGCCCTGAGTGAGGCTCCGCCGCAGGTCAGGGTCAGTCCGCAGACATTCCGCTTCAACGTGTGAGCGGGTGGGACGACTCCCGTCACCGCGTATTTCCGGCCGGGCGGGCCTCGTGGGGGAGGCCGCCCGGCCGGACCGTGTGATTACCGGACGTCGTAGGCGCGGGTGATCGTCTGGGTGACCGCGTTGCCGTTGGCGTCGGTGAAGGTGGCCTTCAGCGTGACCTGCTTGCCCGAGGCGCCGGTGTGGTCGACGACGGCCGTCCAGCGGCCGTCATGCTGCTCGGCCGGTGACTGGGTCCAGGTGGTGCCGCCGTCGTAGGAGTAGGACAGTGTGGCCGCCGTGATCGCGCCCGGGGCGTATCCGGCGTGGCCCTCGACCGACAGGCCGACCTTCAGGCCCTTCTCCGCGGGAAGAGTGTTCATGCCGTCCACCGGCACGTCGTACGCCGGGAAGAGGAGCGGCAGGCCGCGTGAGAAGACGTCCGGCTCCCTGTGGGAGCGGAAGGACCAGGAGGTGGTGACGGCGGTGGAGCGCAGCCAGTTCGGATCGGAGGTGGGGATCTTCTCCAGGTTCTGGGTGAGTTCGTAGGCGGAGTCCTCGTCCGGCACCTTGAACGCGTCATAGGGATAGGCGCTGGTGGCGATCTGCTCACCGTTGCGCTTCAGTACCAGGTTGCCGAGGTCGCCGAACGATCCGCCCGAGGACCAGTGGTCGCCGGATCCGTCGAGCCAGAGCGCGGTCTGAATCCCGATCAGGTCGCCCTGCCGCTCGGCGGCCAGCACGGGCTTGCCGTCGGCGTCACGCATCGCGGCCGGTTGCAACGGGCCGCGGTACCACTCCTCGGCTCGCCGCTGTCCGGTCCGGTAGGTGCGCTCCTGGTCGCCCATGAACGCGGCGAACGGGAAGCTGGTCATCGCGCCGTGGTACCAGACGTCGTCGCCGGTCGTGTAGTAGGCGGTGCGGGTCGCGGGCACGTGCACCGTGCCGAACGGGCTCACGGGGATGTAGTCGCTGCCGCTCTCGGGGCGGCGGACGAACAGGGCGTCGAGGTAGTCCGCCTCCTTGCCCATGGCGTTCCAGGTCTCGGTGACCCGCGCCAGCCGGGAGTCCTTGGGGCGGTAGACCTGGTCGGCGTGGAGCGGTCCCGGGGTCGGGAACGTCAGGTTGTAGACGTACGGCGAGCCGCCCTCGGAGCCGGTGGCACGCCAGGTGGGCCGGAACTCGAAGGTGCCGTTCGTGGCGCGTGCGTCGATGTCCGCGTAGAACTTCTGGACGGTGCCGGGCGCCGTGACCGAGCCGGAGACCAGCCAGGTGTCGTCCCAGGTGCGGGCGTAGCTGATCGTGGTCGTGTTCACCGTCGCCGGCCGGTCGGTCTCCAGGCTCAGCCGGTGGGCCTGCCGGGCGTCGAGGACGACCGTGGTGTCCCGGGTGATCCGGAGCTGCGGCCGCGCGAGATAACTGACCGATTCGGCTGCGCCGTTCGCGCCGTACGTCGTCATGAAGCCGCTGACGGAGTAGCTGCCCGGGCGGACGCGGTACGTCTGGTCGGGCGCCCCGGAGTTGCCGCGGCGCTCTCCCTTGTCGGTGTCCAGGCTGACGAGATCCAGGGAGGAGCTGCCGGTCGCGGGCTTGCCGTCGCGGTCCACGGCCTTGACCCGGAGGGTGACCGTCTCCGGCTCCACGTAGAGCGTGACCGGCACCGAGACGTGCACGTCGTCGCCGGTGGCCAGGATCCGGCCGGTGACCGCACCGTACTGGGAGTCCTGGAGACGGGCGGTGGGGTCGATCCGCACCGGCACCTGAGCGGTGGCCCCTGCGGGGATCGTCACCTTGCGCTGCGCCGGCTCGACGATGCCGGAGCGGACATCGCTGCCGTCGTTGCCGTGTACGCCGCTGACCTTCAGGCTCAGGGTCAGGTCGCTGTCGCCGGTGTTGGTGAAGGGCACCTTCACGGTGGTGCGGTCCGACGCGTCCTGCGGCCAGTTGTAGCTGCCGCCCTGGACGGCGGGCGCGGCGAGCACCTTCTGGTTCACCGCGGCGAACACGTCGAGGACGCCGGCGCCGGTCCGGTCGGCGCCGTCCACCTTGCCGCCGGTGCGGGCCGAGGAGACGAGCGCGGACTTGAGCTGCTGAGCGGTCCAGTCCGGGTGGGCCTGGCGGAGGACGGCCGCGGCTCCCGCGACGTGCGGGGTCGCCATCGAGGTGCCGGACATCGACCGGTACGCGTAGACGCCGCGGCCGCCCGCGCTCGCCGCCGAGATGTCGACGCCGGGAGCGGCGATCTCGGGCTTGAGCGTGTGCGTGACGGCCACGGGGCCACGGCTGGAGAACCAGGCGGTGCTGTCGTCACGGTCCACGGCGCCGACGGTCAGCACACTGGGCACGCACCCGGGCGAGGAGACGGTCTCGGTGCCCGGGCCGGCGTTGCCCGCGGCGACGACGAACAGGGTGTGCGTGTTCTGCGCGAGCTGCTCCGTGGCCTGGGCCACCGGATCGGCGCAGTCCCCGATCGCCTGGCTGCCCAGGCTCATGGAGACGATGTCGGCCTTCTGGCCGACAGCCCACTGCATCCCCGCGATGACCCAGGAGTCCTGGCCGTACCCACTGTCGTTGAGGACCTTTCCGACGAGCAGGGAGGCTCCGGGGGCCACGCCCTTCCTGCGGCCTCCGCCGGCGGCACCGGACCCGCCGACCGTGGAGGCGGTGTGGGTGCCGTGCCCGACACGGTCGTCGGTGGTCCTGGAGTCCGTGAAGTTCTTGGAGGTGGCGACCCGGTCCACGAGATCCGGGTGCTCGGCGTCCACGCCCGTGTCCAGCACGGCGACCTTGGTGTTCCTGCCGTCGTAGCCGGCCGCCCAGGCCTCCGGCGCGTGGACCTGCCTGGTGGACCGGTCCAGCGTGGCCTCGACCCTGCCGTCCAGCCACAGCTTCTTCAGCACGGAGGCCGAACGTGAGCGCGGGGTGGTGACGTCCTGCCAGAACGTGGCGGCGGTGTCCTTGCCCGCCTTGAGGGCGACGCCGCCCACAGCGGGGAGGAGCAGGCTCCGTTCGGAGCCGCGAGGGGCCGCAGGCGCGCTCCTGGCGACGTTCACGCCGTTCCCGTAGGTGGCGATGAGCGGCAGCGTGTCGGTGTGTGCGTCGTCGTATCCCTGACGGATGAGCCCGGTGACGTTGAACAACTGCTCGTCGACCCTGCCCTCGGCGACGGCCCGGGAGGCGCCCTCGGGGTAGACGTAGAGGTCCTTGCCCGACTGATAGGTCTGGACTGTCGGCAGGGTGCCGTCCTCGTGGGGCAGCACTGCCGCAGAGCTGCGGCCCGACTTGTCCGTGGTCACGAGGACCTTGTCGCCGGTGACGAGCGTGACTGCCGTCTGCTTGCCGCCGGTTGCCGTGGACCCGCTGCCGATGACGGGCCTTTTCCCCGAGGCACCGTCAGGCGGTGCATCCGCCGCCCCGGAAGGAGTTACCGCGGTGAAGGCCAGGGCAGCGGCGGACGCCGCGCCCATGGCTATACGCGTTATGGGGCGCATGAATCTCCCTACTCGACGCAGTGAAATGCCGTGGTGCGGCTGCAGCCTGGCAGACAGGCGGGTGACGTAGGGACGCCTGCGCGTGACGGGTTTCCCGCATGTCGGCATTCCGCCACATGACCGTATCCATGGCGTCGGCGGTGCCCCGGACGCGGGAGGGGGCGCCGTCCGGACCGCCACCCCGGACGGTCTCGCCGAGGGGGTGGCGCGTTCCGGTGCTCCTTGACCAAGGGCCGGCTCGCGGTTCTCCCTCTCAGGGGGACGAACAGGTCACAGCCAGCCCGCGCGTGCGGCGTGCCAGCCGAGTTGCAGGCGCGAATCCGCTCCGGCAAGGTCCATCAGGCGACGCGTCCGTCGCTCCACGGTGCGGATGGAGACGCCGAGTTGGGAAGCCGCACGCCGGTCGGAGATCCCTGCCAGCAGCAGTGCGAGGACCTCGAGTTCCCCCTCGGTCGGCTGCTGCTCCGCTCTCGCCTGTACCCGCACACCCGTGGGGGTGGGGTACAGCGGCCGGGCCTGGGCCCATTCCTTCTCGAAAAGCTGGACCAGGGCCGCGAGCAGGCCGCTGCGGTGCACCACGATGGCGCTCGGCTCGCCGCCGGATTCGGCCACGTCCAGGGGCACCATGGCACGCTCCCGGTCCGACACGACCATCTTCAGCGGCAACGCCTCGACCAGGCGCAGTTCCAGCCCCGCCGTGATCGCCGCACGCATGTCCTGCGCCACCTCGTGGCCGTCGAGATAGTCCTTCGTGGCCACGACCCGGAAGTCCACTCCGCGGTCCAGCGCGGCACTCTCCGACGTGTCGGTGTCCTCGCGCGGCACCGCGATGGGCGCGCCGACGAGGAAGACGAGCAACTCCCGCTGTGCGCCGCGCTGCAGTTGATGGAACCGGTGGGCGACCTGCTCCACGCCGACGACCACCTCCACGACGCTGCCCGCCGGGTGCGCGGCGGTACTGCGGTACTGCTCGGTCAGCATCGAGAACGCGGTCTCGGCCCGGTGCAGGGCGTTGCGCTGCTCGACGAGGAGCGGGGCCAGGGCCACGGACGGCGGCGTGAGCCGGTAGCGGGTGGTGGACCCGTCGCCGGCCCCGCAGCCGACCGGGGCGGATGCCCCGCTGCCCGCCCCGGCGTCAACCGCCACCAGCCCACGTGCCGTCAGGTCGTGGAGGATGTGGGCGGTGTCGCCCTTCTCGAGCCCGGCCTGCCGGGCGAGGTCCTGCGCAGAGGCTGTCGGTCGGGCCAGCAGCGCGGTGTAGACGGCCTCCTCGGCCGGGCTCAGCCCCAACGCCTGCAGCATCCAGCTCCCTCTCGGGCGGCCGCCGTGTCCGTCCCCCGGCGCAGTTCGACGGACCGGGCGGACTCTCCTGGGCCGAACCCTATCCCGCTGTCGGGCCGTGGCCACCGGCTGCTGTCCGTAGTGCACCGGGCCCGCTCCGCACGGGTGCTGGGACGGCGTCCGGCGGGGCGTGGCCGACCCACGGCCGAGCTTGCCTACGGTACGAGGGAATGCACCATTTGCCCCGGAGGTCCCGTGCCCCGCAAAAATCGGAAGAAGTTCGCTCGACCCGTTGAGGCGATCGAACCACCGAGCACAGCCGAAGTAGTGATCGCCGTAGCGACGGTGACGATCCTGGTGGGGGTCCTGGGAGCCCTGGCCGAGTCCCCGGTGTGGCTTCTCGGGCTCCTCGTGTTCCTGCCGGGGGCGGCGTCGGCGCTGTGCACCGTGCGCCAGACGGAGTTCGTGTTCGCCTGGACCGCGCTCGTGGTCATCGGCACCATGCTCCTCCGGCACGGTGACGGGAGGCCGTGGCTCGACAGGATCCTCATGATGCTGCTCACCCTCGTCCTGGGCGCGGCCTCCGTCTACGCATGCCACCGTCGTATCGGCCGCGAACAGGAGACGCTGCGGCTGCGCTCCACCGCTGCCGCGATGCAGCGCCACATCCTGCGCCCGCTGCCCATGCTCACCGACGACGTCCTGGTCGACGGCGTGTACGAGCCCGTACAGGAGGAACGGCTCGTCGGCGGAGACATCTACGACGTCGTCGCCTCTCCATGGGGAACGCGGGTGCTGATCGGCGACGTCCAGGGCAAGGGCCTGCCCGCGGTCGGTGCCGCTTTCGCCGTCATCGGCGCCTTCCGCGCGACAGCCCACAGAGAACCCACCCTGACCGCGCTCGTCGAGGCCCTGGACGCCTCTGTCGTACTGCACAATTCGTACGCCACGCAGACCGGCGACGACGAACGGTTCGTCACGGCGCTCATCGTCAACGTCGACGCGCACGAAGAGGTACAGGCCATCAACTGCGGACACGTCCTGCCGCATGTGCTGCAGGACGCCACCGTCACCACGCCGACCCTCACATCCGGCGTCCCCCTCGGCCTCGCCGAGCTGTCCGCCGAGCCCGCGACCGTCGACTGGTTCGCCTTCCCGCCCGGCGCGACACTGCTGTTGACCACGGACGGGCTCACCGAGACCCGCGCTGCCGACGGTGCGTTCTATCCCGTCACCGAGAGTCTTGTCCGGCGCGTATCGCTCCCCCCCTACCGATCTGCCACGTGCTCTCTACGACGACGCGCGCGCGTTCGCCGGGCAGGGGGGCCAGCACGACGATGTGGCGATCCTGTCCGTGCGACGGTCGCCGTACAGCTGAGTGCGGCACCACCACACCGCGCGGCCGGCCATGTGCCCGTGCCGGGCCGGTGCCCGGCACGGCCGGGAGGCGGTGCTACTCGCCGGCCCGTCGCCCGGGGCGGGGCCCCCGGGCGCGGCCGACGTGCGATGAGGGCCGGTGCGCGCTCATTCCCTTGGCGGCGGCCTGGGTGATGTTGCGGGCCATGCCCCCGAAGACCACGGCGTGGAAGGGGGACACGGACCACCAGTAGGCGTGGCCCAGCAGGCCGTGCGGGTGGAACAGCGCTCGTTGCCGGTAGCGGGTGCGGCCATCGGGGCCGGTCTCGGCGTACATCTCCAGCCACGCGAGGCCCGGCAGCCGCATCTCCGCGCGCAGCCGCAGCAGCCGTCCGGGCTCGATCTCCTCGACCCGCCAGAAGTCCAGCGAGTCCCCCACCCGCAGGTGCTCGGCGTCGCGCCGCCCGCGGCGGAGCCCCACACCACCGACGAACCGGTCCAGCCACCCCCTGACCGCCCAGGCGAGCGGAAAGGAGTACCAGCCGTTGTCGCCGCCGATCCCCTCGATCACCCGCCACAGGGCCGTTCGGGACGCGTCGACCGACAGCTGCCGTTCGTCCTGGTAGAGGCTGCCTCCGGCCCAGTCCGGGTCCGTGGGCAGCGGATCGCTGGGCGCTCCCGGCAGGGCCGCGGACGACCAGCGGGTGGCGACCTGGGCCTCACGCACCCGCCGCAGCGCCAGGGCCAGTGCCTCGTCGAACGGCAGCGGCAGGCCCGGAGGGTCGGGCACGTACCGGGCGATGTCGTGCTCCTGGCAGACGACCTCGTGACGCAGTGACTCCGTCAGCGGCCGGGCCAGGGAGGCGGGCACCGGGGTGACGAGACCGACCCAGTGGCTGGACAGCCGCGGGGTGAGAACCGGAACCGGAACGATGAGCCGCCGGGGCAACCCGGCGACGGCGGCGTAACGGCACATCATCTCCCGGTACGTGAGGACGTCGGGCCCGCCGATGTCGAACGCCCGGTCGACGTCGGCCGGCATGGTGGCCGAGCCGACGAGATAGCGCAGGACATCGCGTACCCCGATGGGCTGGGTACGGGTGTGCACCCAGCTGGGGGTGACCATGACCGGCAGCCGCTCGGTCAGATACCGCAGCATCTCGAAGGACGCCGATCCCGAGCCGATGACGACCGCCGCCCGCAGCACGGTGGCGGGCACCGGTGCGTCGAGGAAGATCTGACCGACCTCCGCCCGGGAGCGCAGATGCGGGGAGAGCGACCCGGTCGGTACGCCCGGTGGAGTGAGCCCGCCCAGATAGACGATGCGTCGTACGCCGGCGGAGTGCGCCTGCTCGGCGAAGACGCGGGCCGCCCGGCGGTCGGTGTCCTCGAACGCGGAGCCGGTGCCGAGGGCGTGCACCAGGTAGTACGCCACGTCGATCCCCTGCATGGCCGCGGCGACCGAGCCCGCGTCCGTCACGTCGCCCCGCACCGTCTCGGCGTCCTCCGCCCAGGGATGGTCACGGAGCTTGCGGGGGGTGCGGGCCAGGCACCGCACCCGGTGGCCCGCCCGCAGCAGTTCCGGGACCAGACGCCCGCCGATGTACCCGGACGCCCCGGTGACCAGGCAGTGCAACCGTTCCGCGTTCCCGTCCCGCTGTCCGTCCGTGCCCACGACCGTGCCTCCATGTGCTCGCCCCGACAGCCCCCATACCGACCGATCATGGCCGAAATTCGCATGCCGGAGGCCCACTTCCCGGTGTGTCGTCGAGCTCGCCTGTCTGCACTAACCCGGCGCGCGCGGCGGACCGGGCGCCGTAAAGCTGTGGGCATACGCGCTCCCGCCGGCATCCCGGCGAAAGACGAAGGCGAAAGAAGAAGAAGGTTTCTCCTGTGCGTCTGTACCGAATGCGTCTGTACCGAATAGCGCTGTGGGTCACGGTTCCCATGGCGCTTCCCCTGCTGGCGGCACCTGCCGGACTGACGGCGGTCCGAGCCGCCCGGGACACGGCCCCCGAAGGGGCACCTTCCGTGTGGCGGCCCGGAGTGACCGCTCAGCCCGTCGACGCCGGGCGGCCGTTCCCGGCCCTCGGAGCGGCCTCGATGGCTCTGCGCCGCATGGTCCCCCGGCCCGCGATCGTGTCGCGTGCGCAGTGGCGGGCCGACGAGACCAAGCGCGACAGCCACGCGCACTACGCGGGAGGGGTCAGGGCGGTCTTCATCCATCACACCGACACCCCCAACGGCTACGACTGCGCGGACGTCCCCCGTACCCTGCGCAATCTGTACACCGGCCAGACACGCGACCGGAGTTGGGGCGACCTCGGCTACAACTTCCTCGTCGACAAGTGCGGCACCGTCTACGAAGGCCGCGCCGGCGGTGCCGACCGGGCCGTCGTCGGCTCCCACACCCTGGGGTTCAACCAGGGCACCACGGGGATCGCGGCCATCGGCACCTTCGGGCCGGGGACGCCGGTGCCGGCAGCCATGGAGCACGCGATCGCGGCTCTCGCCGCCTGGAAGCTCGGGCTGAGCGGGGTCGACCCGACCGGCAAGGTGCGGCTCACGTCCACGAACGGCAAGAGCCGCTACGCCAGGGGCACTTCGGCCGAGTTCGACGCCATCTCCGGCCACCGCGACGGCTTCGCCACCAACTGCCCCGGGGAAGCGCTGATCGCACGGCTCCCCGCGATCCGGGGACTCGCCGCGGAGATCCAGGGCAGGTACGCACGGGCAGTCCCGTTCCCCCGCCTCGCCGCGACCCCGGGGAACACCCACCGCGGGTAGTCGTCGACGGTCCGCCCGCTACTTCCATCCGCAGGGCTGAGAGCCTGTCGGGTGACCTTCGATCGGGAAGCGTGAGTGCCAGGGCGTGACCGCCCGATCAGAGGTCACCCGACAGGCTCTGAGGCGCCGGGGCCGCAGCCGGGGCCGTTCCCGGCGGTGGGCGGCGTGCTGCCCGGCCTGTACTACGGCCTCGGCAACAGGCTCCGCGCCCGCGGCCGATCTTTCCGTACGGCCGCGTGCTCATGGTTGAGTGACTCTCAACTCCCTTACCCCTGCGGGCTTCCGCGCGTCCTTGGACTTGACCGTCAGCCGTACCAGGCGGGCCCTGCCTCCCGCACGGTACGGCTGCCAGTGCGTGCCGTCGGCCGATGTCTCCAGGATGTACGAGGACGGTCGCACCTCCGTCCACTCCGGTTCGGCCGAGGTCACCGCGGCCGCGCGCCCCAGGTCCACCGTCAGCGCGCCCGTCGCGCCGTCCGGGGACCAGGCGGTGGCCGGGCTGCCGTCCACCGCGGCCGCCGCGTACAGGCCGGGGGATTGCGAGGTCGCCGTCGCCGGCCGGCAGCGGGCCGCGTCGGTGGTCCGGGCCAGGTCGGGGCGGCGGGTGGGGAGCGTGAGCGTACGGGTGAGCAGGCGGGATCCGATGGGGGAGTGGACGGTGAAGGGGGCGCCGGAGGTCAGCCGTACCGTCGTCGTCCGGGGGCCGATCGCGAGGTCGTACGTACGGCCCCGGTAGTGCAGTCCTGTCAGTGTGACGCCGCTGCCCAGCTGCGGCGGCAGCAGCGGATCGAGGCGAACCCCGTCCTCCCGCAGTCGCAGCCCCGTCAGGCCGTGCGTGAAGACCTGGAGGAACCCGCCCTTCCCGGTGAGGAAGTCCTCGGCGGGGAAGCCCGACAAGGGGTCGTGGGCGCCCGCCTTCGCGCCCCTGGCCTCGCTGAACAGGGCGTACGGGCCGCGCATGAACGGGCGTACGGCGCGTTCGAGATAGGTGTACGTCGCGCAGCCGGGTTCCCCGATGGCGGCCGCGTCGATCGCGTGGACCGAGTCGGTCATGGCCGGACCGTCCGGATCGGTGCGCGCCGCGTAGTAGTTGAGCGTGGACGCGGCGGCGCCCGGTTCCATCGGCCACTCCAGCGGATGGATCAGCAGCACCGTGTCGGCCTGCTTGATCGTCGAGCCGTCGTAGCCCGCGTACTGGAGGAAGATCTTGCGCGCCGGGTCGTACGGGATGCGCAGGCCGTCCGCGACCCGCGCCCACTCGGGCGGCGCGGGATGTCCGAGCAGTCGCGCAGCGCGGGTGGCGTTGCGCAGGGAGGTGGCCGCGACCGCGTTGGTGAAGACCCCGTCGGTGACGCCGTTGCTGTACTCGTCGGGGCCCGCGACCTCCTTCACCGAGTAGCCGCCGTCTTCGTCGGCAGTGGCCCGCGAGGCCCAGAAGTCGGCGATCCCTTCGAGCAGCGGCCAGCCGCGCCGGGCCAGCCAGTCGCGGTCCCCGGTCGCCAGGTAGTACTGCCAGACGGCCAGCGAGACATCGCCCTGGAGGTGGTTCTGGGTGATGCAGTGCGGGGGGTTCCAGCTCTGGCACTCGGACCACAGATCGCCGCCGCTCGCGCTCGTCCACGGATAGAACAGGCCCTGGAACCCGAGCTTCCGGGCGTTGGCGCGGGCGGCCTCGCGGGTGCGGTAGCGGTACTCGACGACCGAACGGGCCAGCTCGGGGCGGGTGGCGAGCAGCCCCGGGTACATCCAGGTCTCGGCGTCCCAGAACACCATTCCGGCGTAGTTGTCGCTGGTCAGGCCGGCCGGTGCGATGCTGTCGCGGGAGCCGGTCCGGGTGGACGCCAGCAGCCCGTACTGTGCCGCCCGCAGCCACTTCTGGAGGTCGGGACCGCTCGGTACGGAGATGTCGGCCGCCCAGTCCCGCCGCCAGGCGGCCGCGTTCGCGGCGAGCACCCCGGACCAGCCGCGCCGGGCCGCGCGCCGGGAGGCATCGCGGGCCGAGGCGCGGGGGTCGGGGGAGGTGAGCGCGGTGTCGACGCCGACGTACTTCTCGAAGGTGTACGTACGCCCGGCGCGCACCCGGTGCGTGCTCCGCGCCGCGACCGGTGCTCCGGGCCCCGGCCCGCCGGAGCGCACGGTCTGGACGATCGCGCCCTTGATCCCGGTGCCCCGGGTGCGGAACGTTCCGTCGTCGTCGAGATCGAGCCGGCGCGCGCCCCTCGGGTCGAGGCGGCCGGTGACGGTCGCGGTGCCGTTCCAGTGCGGTGTCATGCGCAGCCGTACGGCGCCGGTGTGCACATCGGAGCGGTCGGCGAGCACCTCGTACGTCAGGTCGGTCGCGCGCCCGTCGGCCGTGGTCCAGCGCAGCGACGTACGCACCAGCCCGCAGCGCAGGAAGAGCGTCTGGCGGTAGCGCGAGATCCGGCCGCCGGGGGTGCCGGAGCCGTAGGTCTCGTCGCCGACGCGTAGGTCGAGGTTCGTCCAGCTCGGCAGTGCGGCGGCCACCTCGCGGCCGGCGGCGAGATCCTTGTCGCGCCCGAACAGGCCGGAGACGAACGCGCCGTCGTAGCGCGGGGTGAACAGCGGCCAGCCGGTCTTCTCGCCGGACGCGGCGTATCCGGCGCCCGCGGCGGGCACCCGGTGGCCCAGGTATCCATTGCCGGTGTAGGGGTCGTATCCGGCCGCCTCGCCGAACCGGGTGGAGGCCGGCGCCCAGGCGGGACCGGTGTCCCGGCCGCAGGCGGTGGCCGCCGCGGCGGGAGCGGCAGGGGGCACCGCGGCGTACGAGGCGGGGCCCGGAGGCACGATCAGGGCGCCCGCGACCAGGGATGCGAAGGACGTGAGAAGGAGGCTGCGCGAGAGGCTCACCGTACGAAGGTAGGGAAGCGCGCGCCGCGCGGCGGTGCGCGGCGCGCGGGGTGATCGGCTGATGGAGCGGCAGGCGGGGTGGCGGGCGCCGGTGGCCCGCCGCGTCAGGGCGCGAGACCGGTCTTGAGCCCGGCGCCGCACAGGGGGACGACGACGCTCCGGTCGGTCCAGCCGCCGACCGCTGCCCAGCAGGCCACGCCCGTCGTCTCCACGTAGAACCCGCGGGCGGCCAGATCCAGCTGCGCGGCGCGGATCTGATCCTCGGTCACCGTGAGGAAGGTGCCGCCGGACTCCCGGACCGCGGCCAGGATGGCACGGGCGCGCGGCGGGCGGGGGATGGCGATGCCCTCGGCGAGGGTGGCGGCGGCGGGGCCGGCCGCGGCGTCGGGCAGATCGTCGGCGCCCGCGCGGAAGGCGGCGGCCAGCGGGGAGACGGCCTCGGCCTGCACGGCGATCAGCGCCGGGCGCCGGTCGATCAGCCCCTGGGCGTGCAGTTCGGCGGTGGCCAGGGCCGCGCCGAGCAGAAGGGTGCCGTTGCCGACCGGTACGGCGATGGCGTCCGGGAGACGGCCGCCGAGGTCCTCCCACAGCTCGTACACATAGGTCTTCGTGCCGTGCAGGAAGTACGGGTTGAAGACGTGCGAGGCGTAGAAG
Source organism: Streptomyces atratus (assembly GCF_900119365.1). Classification (GTDB taxonomy): domain Bacteria; phylum Actinomycetota; class Actinomycetes; order Streptomycetales; family Streptomycetaceae; genus Streptomyces; species Streptomyces atratus_B. Next base: position 324,373 of record NZ_FPJO01000002.1, on the reverse strand, counting down.
GTGCCGGGGACGTCGGCGGCGGTACGAGCGGCGGCCGCGGTGGCCTCGCGGTCGCCGGGGACGATCTCCAGGCGGGCGCCGTGGGCCCGGATCTGCTCGGTCTTCTTCGGGGACGTGCCCTCGGGGACGTACACCGTGCAGGGCAGCGAGGCACGGGCGCAGTACGCCGCGACGGCCGTGCCGGCGTTGCCGCTGCTGTCCGCGACGACGCGCTCGGGCGACAGACGGCGGGCCAGTTCGGCGAGCATCACCGCGCCGCGGTCCTTGAAGGAGAGCGTCGGCATCAGGAAGTCGAGCTTGGCCGAGACCGTGCCGGTGAGCGGGACGAGCGGGGTGCGGCCCTCGCCGAGCGTGGTCGTGGGCGCGGAGAGGGGCAGCGCCTCCTCGTAACGCCACAGTGAATTGACCCGCCCGGCCAGGGAGTCGAGCGAGAGGGGGCCGGCGGCTTCGAATGCGAGGTCCCAGGGGCCGCGGCAGACCGGGCAGCACCAGGTGAGAGCGGTGGTGTCGGCGCGGGTGCCGTCCTGCGGGCAGATGTATGCGGGCATGCCCGTCAGCATGTCAGGCGTGTGGCCGCCCCGTGGCGAAGGTACTGCAGAGCCCAGTGCACCCTTGTGCGATTCCCAAGAATCGGTCAATCTTTCGCTGTCGGCAGGGTCGTGGGCAGCGCGGAACCGGCAGGAATTGCTTGTCATGCCCATGACGTCTACCCCTTGCTCCGTCTCGACAGCACGTGTAACCCCCCACCAGAGCACCGCAATCGAGGAGGCCCCCCACATGTCAGTGACGCGTCACACCCCCCATGCACGCCGAAGACTCGCCGCGGCGAGTGTCATAGCCGGAGCGGCCCTCGCGCTCTCCGGCGCCGCGGTGTTCCCCGCCTCGGCGACCGGGCAGGCGGCGGAAGGCCGGATCCAGAACGCGGGTGCCCCGGGCACCATCAGCGGCAGCTACATCGTCACGCTCGACGAGTCGGCGGCCGACGCGGGTTCCGCGAAGGGCAAGGCGCTCGCCGAGGAGTACGGCGCCAAGATCAAGAAGACCTACCGTGCGGCCGTCAACGGCTACGCGGTGGAGCTCTCGGAGAGCCAGGCGAAGAAGTTCGCCGCCGACCCGGCCGTCGAGTCCGTGGTGCAGAACCGGACCTTCCGGGTCACCGGCACCCAGCCCTCGCCGCCCTCCTGGGGGCTCGACCGGATCGACCAGAAGTCCCTTCCGCTGAACCAGAGTTACACCTACCCGGACAACGGCGGCCAGGGCGTCACCGCGTACATCATCGACACCGGTGTGCGGATCACCCACAGCGACTTCGGCGGCCGGGCCTCGTACGGCTACGACGCCATCGACAACGACAACACCGCGCAGGACGGCTACGGCCACGGGACCCATGTGGCGGGCACCGTCGCCGGTTCGGCGTACGGCGTGGCCAAGAAGGCGAAGATCGTCGCCGTCCGGGTCCTCGACGACAGCGGCTCCGGCACGACCGCGCAGGTCGTCGCGGGCATCGACTGGGTGACGGCGAACGCCGTCAAGCCCGCGGTGGCCAACATGAGCCTGGGCGGCGGGGCGGACTCGGTGCTCGACGCCGCGGTGCGCAAGTCCATCGCGTCCGGCATCACCTACGCCGTCGCCGCGGGCAACGAGTCCACCGACGCCTCCACGAAGTCCCCGGCACGGGTCACCGAGGCCATCACGGTCGGCTCCACCACCAGCACCGACGCCCGCTCCAGCTTCTCCAACTACGGCAGCGTGCTGGACATCTTCGGCCCCGGCTCGTCGATCACCTCGGCCTGGAACACCGGCGACAGCGCCACCAACACGATCTCCGGTACGTCGATGGCGACCCCGCACGTGGCCGGCGCCGCGGCCCTCTACCTGGCCGACCACCCGAGCGAGAGCCCGGCCCAGGTCTCCGCCGGACTGGTCGCCGCGGCCAGTACCGGAGTGGTGACCAACCCGGGTACGGGTTCGCCGAACCGCCTGCTGAACGTCGGCAGCGGCTCCACCACCCCGCCGGGCGGCAAGAAGTTCGAGAGCACGACGAGCTACACCATCGCCGACAACTCCACCGTCGAGTCGCCGATCACCGTCACCGGTGTCACCGGCAACGCGCCGGCCACGCTGAGCGTGCCCGTGAACATCACGCACACCTACAGCGGCGACCTGAAGATCGACCTGGTCGCGCCCGGCGGCTCGGTCTACAACCTGAAGGCGTACGGGAGCGGTGGCAGCGCCGACGACGTGAACACCACCTACTCGGTGAACGCCTCCTCGGAGGTGGCCAACGGCACCTGGAAGCTGCGGGTCAGCGACAACGCGTCGGCGGACACCGGGAAGCTCAACTCCTGGGGCCTGCAGTTCTGATGAGCCGGTTCTGATCACGCGGTTCCGATGACATCGCGTCCGTGACGCGTTGAACAGGCGGGGCGGCTGCGGAGAGGCGGGGCGGCTGCTTCGGCGGCCGCCCCGCTTCTGTGCGGAGAGGGACGCGGTTGCGGTGAACCGGGGAGGGGACAGTACGTGAGAAGAGCTGAGATCCCCCTGGTGGCCGACGGCCGGATATGCATGGGGCAGAGTGAATCATCACATCGAGTGAATCCTTGGCCCGTGCTTGCGGTACACAACCGACGGTTGTCACGCTGTTGCAGACTGTCAACCTGTTGGGAGTGGCCTGTGACTTTCGGTGAGCAGCCCGCATATCTGCGCGTTGCAAGCGATCTGAGAGAGAAGATCGTCAACGGTTCGCTGCCGCCGCATACGCGCCTGCCTTCGCAGGCCCGTATCCGCGAGGAGTACGGAGTCTCGGACACCGTCGCGCTGGAGGCGCGGAAGGTGCTGATGGCCGAGGGCCTGGTGGAGGGGCGCTCGGGTTCCGGCACCTATGTGCGCGAGCGCCCCGTCCCGCGGCGGATCGCCCGCTCCGGCTACCGGTCCGCGGCCGGCGCCAGTCCGTTCCGCCAGGAACAGACGGCGGAGGGGGTGCACGGGACGTGGGAGTCCCGCAGCGAACAGGAGGGGGCGAGCGCGGAGATCGCCGAGCGCCTGGGCATCGAGCCGGGCGACCGGGTGATGCGCACGAGATACACCTTCCGCGAGGCCGGGGAGCCGATGATGCTCTCCACCTCCTGGGAGCCGCTCGCCGTGACGGGGCGTACGCCGGTGATGCTGCCGGAGGAGGGCCCGCTGGGCGGCTGCGGGGTGGTCGAGCGGATGGCCGCGATCGACGTCGTCGTGGACAACGTGGCCGAGCAGGTCGGCGCGCGCCCGGGGCTGGCGGAGGAGCTCCTGGCGCTCGGCGGTGTGCCGGGGCATGTGGTGATGGTGATCGAGCGGACGTACTACGCCTCGGGCCGCCCGGTCGAGACGGCGGACGTGGTGGTGCCCGCCGACCGCTTCCGGGTCGCCTACCACCTCCCGGTCCGGTGACCGGTGCGCGCAGAGCGCCGTCCGGCGTCGGTGACGACACGTTGACGCCCGGCCGGTTCCCGTGATCGACGGGCAATCACCGGCCGTATGAGGTTGTCATGTCCCGCTCCTGTCGTCCGGTCCGTACCCGCACACCGGACGGCAGGAGCGGGAAGTCGCCGATGACGGACACGGTCACACCGAGGGCGGCCCGGGCCCCGGCCGCGGATGCCCCGGCCGGGGCCGACGCCCCGGCCCCGGCCCGCAGTTGCGCGAAACTCACAGCCGGCGAGGGCCGGGACGACTGCTCCCTCCGCCATGCCCCGCACTCCTTCCGGCGCTGCTCGCCTTCGTCGCGGCCGGACCGGCCTCGACGCCCCGCCCGTCGACCGCCTGGGTGACGAAGGGGACGTACTGCCTGGCGCGGCCCAACCGGGTGAACGGTCCGGGTGCCGAGGTCGCGGACATCACCGTCACCCATACCTGCGCGGTCTGCGGAACCGCCTGCGGGCCGCCGGACATCGCCGACCGCCCCGTGCGGTCCGGGCCGATCTGCTCGCCGGCCACGGGCGCAGGGGGCGCATCCAGTCGGGTGCGCCCCTCTTGCCGACCGGATCGGTACCTCTTTGTGTAATTACGTATCCGTTGAGTAAAGGTCAGGCGTACGCTCGGGCATATGCGTACTGCGGTTTCCTGGGGATCTTTAGTGACGTGCACGACGTTCGAGGGAGGGGCGCGATGCTGGGGAGGGACACGATGAGCGACGGTGCGGCCGCTCTTCCGTGGCTGGTGATAAGGCAGGACGACAACGGCAATCGCTACCGCGTCGGCAGGTACGCCACGCAGGGCGAGGCACAGAAGGTCGCCGACAAGCTCGATGAGCACGGACACGAGCAGCTCTACTGGGTGGAGCGGGTCGGGCAGAGCACCCGGCCCTGAGGTGATCACGAGGAGTACGACGGGGCGGCGGTCGTGCTCCGGCGCGTGACCGGGGGTGCGTCCGTCGGGCCGTCCGCCCCGCCCCGCTAAGGTCCTGTCCGTCCGGGTTGCACATGAACGAAGGCGGAATGATGTCGGTCCTGATCGACACGGTGGCATGGGTGCGGGTGGAGAACGGCAGGATCCTCTGCGCGCGGCCACGGGGCAAGGACGTCTTCTACATCCCCGGCGGCAAGCGGGAGGGCGCGGAGACCGACCTGCAGACCCTGCTGCGTGAGGTCGAGGAGGAGCTCGCCGTGGCCATCCTCCCGGCGACCGTCTCCCACATGGGTACGTACGAGGCGCAGGCGCACGGCCATCCGGACGGCGTGGTCGTGCGCATGAGCTGTTACGCCGGCGAGTACCGCGGGACGCTGGCCGTCAGCAGCGAGATCGAGGAGATGGCGTGGTTCTCCTACGCCGACCGGCCGCTCGTCCCGCCGGTCGACCAACTGCTCTTCGATGACCTCAAGGCCGCGGGCACACTGGCCTGATTCGGCCCCGACCGCGTCTTTTGCCGCCAAGTGGCCAGGGGGGCTGGGGCACTTCACCGGCAACCGTCGCCGGCGCCGGCGATCCGCCCGGTCGCGGGCTCTCGCCCGTGGCCGGCGTGCGTACGTCAACTGCGCACGGCCCGACGTGACTTCGGGGCCGGGTGCGGCCGCCGTGCGGTGCTGTCGGAACACCGGCGCGCGGCGGGGCGCCGGGGAGGTGGTTGACCGGGGCAAACGCCGGGGCGGCGGCGCGTGCCGATCGGCTCGTGCGCCCCTTCTCCCGGTGCGCATCTGTTCGTGTGCGCGGTCGTACACCCGTACGCCCCACGTGTCGATCCTGGCGGTAGTTCACCCCAAATATCGGGTATGTGCTGAATAACCCTTGTAGACAGGGTGTTCCCCGCTGCCGGCCCCGGGAAGTGATCGGCGTGATCGACAGTGAAGGCGACTGCGCCGAGTGGACCTTTCCGGCTGTGCCGGGCGCCGTGCGATCCGCGCGGCACGCAGTCCATGAGGCGTTGAGTGCCTGGGGGCTCGACGCGGTTGTCGGGGATGTGACGGTTCTGCTGGTCAGCGAGTTGGTGACCAACTCGATGCGGTATACATCGGGCCCCATCGGCGTACGTCTGGTGCGCCCTCATCCCAACGGTGACGGCCCCGCCGCGCACCCCGGACTGCTCGTGGAAGTCTCCGATCCGCTTCCGGATCCGCCCACCGAACGCATGGCTGGCCCCGAGGACGAAGGCGGCAGAGGACTGCAGCTGGTGGCGTGTTCCGCCCGCCGCTGGGGGACCAGGCGGGGAAAGACCGGCAAGACCGTGTGGTTCGAGCTGGCTCTGCCTGGTTAGGAGTGGGGTGGGACGGACAGCGATCACCAGGGGTCGGCCAGAAGCTGGCTGAAATGGACTGAGACCGTGCTGTGATCGTGAACGCCGTGTCGGTTGGGGCCGGAGTACTGAATACTGCGGGCAGGACCGGTCCGGTGTGTGAGCTGGAGGGGACGGTCGCGTGAGCGAAATACCTGGGACAGCGGGCGAGATCGTGTGGCAGAGCAGCCCGCCTGGCTCGATCTACGACTACATCAGGGTCGCCTCCTTCTCGATCGGCCCCGATGGCCTGATCGAGCAGTGGAGCCGCCGGGCCGCCGGCCTCTTCGGCATTGCCGCGGACAGAGCGGTGGGCATGGATCCGGTCGAGGCATTCATGCCCGCCGAACTGCGCACCGACGGGCGGCGCAGGGTCGGCGAGATCCTCGACGGCAAGGAGTGGACGGGCCTCGTCCCCTTCCGGATACCGGGCGAGGACGGCGTGCACGGGCTCGCCGAGATCTATGTGATGCCGAGCGGGACGGCGAGTGGCGAACGGGCCGCGCTCTGCATCGTCGTGGACGTCCGGGCCCTGCGCCACATCGAGACGGACCTCGCCGCCTCACAGGCCATATTCGGCCAATCTCCCTTCGGCTTCGTGCTGTTCGGTACGGACCTCTCGGTCGTCCGAGCCAACCAGCGCTTCGCCACCGTCTTCGGCGGCCGGGCCGAGGACCACCGCGGCCGCACGGTCGAGGACTACCTCTCCGGCCCCGAGGCCGACCGGCTCACCGCCACCATCGAACGCGTCCTGGAGACCGGGACCTCCGTCACCGATCTCCAGGTCATCGGCACCGCACCCGGCGAACCCGGCAGCCGCCACTGGTCCATGAACCTCTACCGCGTGCACAGCGGCTCCGGCCGCCCCATCGGCGTCGCCGGACTGGCCACCGACGTCACCCGCAGGCACATCGCAGCCCGCGAGGCCGCCAGCGCCCGCCGCAACCTCGCCCTGCTCAACGAGGCCAGCGCCCGCATCGGCAACTCCCTCGACCTGGAGACCACCGCCCGCGAACTCCTCGACGTCGCCGTGCCCGGCTTCTGCGACCTCGCCTCCGTCGACCTCTACCAGGGGCTGCTCACCGGCGACGACGCACCGCCCGGAAGCTGGGATTCACTCCGTCAGGAATCCGTCGGCACCTCCGCCGAACTGCGCCGCGTGGCCCTGGCCAGCGCGGTGTCGGACGCCCTGCCCGACATCGCCGCGGACACCGGCTCGCCCGAGCTCGGCTCCGTACACCGCTTCTCGTTCAACTCGCCGTGCGCCATCGCCCTGCGCACCGGCCACGTCGAGGACGTGCCCGGCGACGACCGGGGCTTCGTCCAGTCCACGCTCGCCGTGCCGATGGTCGCCCACGACACGGTGGTCGGCCTCGTGCAGTTCTCCCGTACGAAGGGCAGCGAGCCCTTCGGCGAGCGGGACCGGGCCCTGGCCACCGAGCTCGCCGCCCGCGCCGCGGTCTGCATCGACAACGCACGCCTCTACCGGCGCGAGCACGAGCGCGCGCTGATCCTCCAGCGCAGCCTCCTGCCGCCCGGCGACCCCGTCGCCGCGGGCCTCGACATCGCCTGCCGCTACCTCCCCGGCAACACGGCCACCGAAGTGGGCGGCGACTGGTTCGACGTGATCGAACTCCCCGGCCACCGCACCGCCCTCGTCGTCGGCGACGTGATGGGCCGCGGGCTGCGGGCCGCCGTCGCCATGGGCGAACTGCGCACCGCCGTACGGACCCTGGCCCTCCTGGACCTGGAACCCGCCGAGGTGCTCTCCGCGCTCGACGAGGTCGCCCGCGGACTCGGCAGCCCCGGCGGGGGCAACGCCTCCGGCGGCGGCTCCCAGTGGCCTTCGCGGGCCGCCCACAAGTCCCGTGAGGCGGACCTCTCCGAGGTCTACCTGGCGACCTGCGTGTACGCGGTCTACGACCCGGTCACCCGGCGGTGCACCTTCGCCAACGCGGGCCACCTCCCACCCGCCGTGGCCGAACCCGGCGAGGCCGCCCTGCTGCTCGACGTCCCGCCCGGAATGCCGCTCGGCGTCGGCGGCGAACCCTTCGAGGAGGTCGAGATCGAGCTCAAGGAGGGCTCCGTACTCGCCCTCTACACGGACGGGCTCGTCGAGTCCCGCGACCACCCGCTCGACGAGGGGCTCGACGCCCTGCGCGGCGCGCTCGTCGATCCGCACCGGCCGGTCGAGGACCTCTGCGACCACGTGCTGACCACCCTCGACACCCGGCACGGCGAGGACGACATCGCCCTGCTGGTGGCCCGTATCCAGGGACTGCGGGCCGACGCGGTCGGCGACTGGCGGCTGCCCCGCGAGCCCCGCTCCGTCGGCCGCGCCCGCGAACTGGCCCGTGGCCGGCTGCTCGCCTGGGGCCTGGACGACCTGGTGGACACGACCGAACTACTGGTCAGCGAGCTGGTCACCAATGCCCTGCGGTACGGGGAGGGCGAGATCCGGCTCAGGCTGCTGCGCGACCGCACCCTGGTGTGCGAGGTGTGGGACTCCGGACTCGTCCAGCCCCGGCGGCGGCGGGCCCGCGACACCGACGAGGGCGGGCGCGGACTCCAACTGGTCGGGCTGCTGAGCGTGGCCTGGGGGTCGCGGCGGATGCCGCGCGGCAAGACCGTCTGGTTCGAACTGGACCTCCCCGACGGGGAGCCCACCGCCGAACTCACGGTCGAGCAGCTGCTGAGCATGTACTGAGCGGGCCGCCGGGGCCCGTCCGGCAGCGGTCACGAGGCCGACTTCAGCGCCGCCAGCCGGGCATCGGCCTCGGCGCTGTCACCCAGGCTGTCCAGTTGCTCGAACTGCGCGTCCAGGGACGACGCGGGGGATCTCCGTATGCGTTGCCTGTGGATGAAGCCTTGGGCCGGTGCCCGTGCCGGCAGCTCAGAAACGGCCGCCGCCACCGCGCCGGCCGCGCGTGCCCCCGCCGCCGAAGCTGCCGGGCCCGGCGGCCCCTCCGTGTCCCCCGCCGCCGAACCCTCCGCCGTGAACGCCGCCGCCGCGCCCGCCCCCGCCGCCCAGGAGGCCGCCGAGGATGATGCCGCCGAGCACCGCGCCGCCGACCCCGCCGCCCGTCCCCCGCGCACCGCCCGGACCGTTCCGGTTCCCGTACGCGCGCACATCCTGTTCGGCCAGGCTCCGGGCTTGCCCGGCCAGGGAATCCGCCTGCTGCGCCTCGGCCAGCGCCCCCTGCGGATCCTTCGACCCGGCCAGCTCGCGGGACCGCTCCAGCCGCCGCTGGGCCTCCGCCAGCCGGGTCCGGGCCTGGCTGCCCACCGCCCCCCGGTTCGTGGTGATGAAGTCGGCCGCCGCGGCGATCGCCGAACGCGCCGTGAGCACCGCCCCGTCCAGGAGGGAGCGGGCCCGCCGGTCGCCCGCTTCCCGCTCGCGGACGCCGGCCAGCGCCGCGTCGAGCGCCGCGTCCGCCTCCTCCACCCTGCGCAGCGCGTCGATCGGGTCGTACGGGCCGGCCCGCATCTCCGCCCGCACATCGCCGAGCACCGACTTCGCGCGGGCGATCCGGCCCCGCAGGTCCGCGGTCGGCGCACCCTCCCCGGTGCCTTCGAGCAGCCCGCCCGCATCGGCCAGATCGGTCTCCGTCTCGGTGAGGGCGGCGGGCAGCCGCCCCGCCGCCCCCACGAGTTCCCGGCTCCGCCGCTCCACCGCGTCGACGAGGGTGGTCGCCTGGTCGACGGCGCCCTCGGTGGCCCGGATGTACACCGCAGCCGCGGAATGGTTGGTGCTGTCCACCGACTGCCGGCCCCGGTTGAGGCTCGACGTGGCGAAGACGAGCCGGTCCTTGGCCTGCTCGATGTCTCCGGCGACGGCGGCGAAGGCCGACTCCGCGTACTCCTCGCGCATCGTGGTCAGGGTGGTTTCGGCCGCCGAGACCCGCCCGGCGAGTGCCCGGAACGCCGCCTCGGCGGTGGCCAGGGCCTGCGGGGCGTCGCGTTCCAGGGCGCGCAGCCGGTCGAAGTCCCCGGACACGGCGTCCAGGCGGGAGCCCGCGTCCGTGCAGCGGCCGATGATCTCGTCGAGCATCCGGCGTCTGGTCGCGTCGTCCTCGGGAAAGGCGTCGTCCAGCTGCTGGCGCAGCCGGAACGCGGCCGTCAGCTCGCCCTTCGCGTACCCGACGGCCTCCGTGAACGGGGCCGCGGCCTCCTCGCCGAACTGGGCGGTGGCGAACCCCAGTTCCTCCTCGCTGGTGCGGACCGCGTCGTCCGTCTCCACCAGCGCCTCCTTCGCGCGGGCGTCCAGCTCCGGCAGCGGGGTCGGCGCAGGCGAGCCGCCCGGCCCGGCGGAAGCGGGACCCCAGCCCTTCGCGCCGGGCGTGGTACGGGTCGTGGCGCGCCGCCTGCGCCGGGTGTACGCGTAGCCGGCCGCCGCTGCCGCCCCGCCCACGACGACCACCGGAAGGATCAGGTCCGTGGCGCTCGTTCCGCCGGAGCCGCTGGTTCCGGGATCGGCGACCCCGGGGGTGACGGCCGGGGTGGGCACGGCCTTGCCGGCCAGTACGGCGGAGTAGCCGATCGCCGCACCGGCCCAGTCGTTCTCCCGGAGCGCGGGCTCGATCGCCGTGCGCGCCACGTCGTCGAGCTGTGCGTCGGTGAGCCGGGAGCCCTGTTCGACCGTGTACGCGTAACTCCGGTCGTGGGTGGCGACGGCGAGCAGGATGTCGTCGCGGCCGAGGCCGTTGCGGTCGGCCGTCGCATCGGCCCAGCTCTGCGCGGACCGCCCGGAGAAGTCCCGCACGTACACGACGAAGAGCTGGACGCGGCGTTCCCCGTACAGCCGGTCGAGTGCGGCGCGCACCTGGTCCCTGCGGTCGCCGAGCGCCCCCGCCTTGTCGGTGATCTGCCCGTCCCGGGACAGCGTGACGGGATCGTCGGCGCGAGCGGCCGGCGCTGCGGGAAGGGCCAGCCAGCACACCGCCAGCAGCGCGGCGAGAAGGGCCCGGCCCGGTACGGGTATCCGGGTACGGCTCACGAGCGGCATCACCTTTGTGAGGCTATGTCCACCCTCCGTGACCCGCGACCCGGCGACCCGGCCCGCCGTCGCCCCCGAGGCGGTGCGCCATGATGCCCTTCGTACGGCTACGGCACACCGGCACACAGGGGGAGACGGACGTGCTCACAGGGATCAGGCGCATGGCCGGGGAGATACGGGGACGGGCGGCCCGGTTCCGCTGGACCTGGCCGAGACGGATCGCGCTGGGAGCCGTCCTGGTGATCGTGGTGCCGGTCCTCACCGCGGGAGTCGCCCTGCGGCTCAACTACTCCGGCGACCCCGGCGACGGCACCCGCACCCGGGGCCGCGACGCCATCTGGCTCGGCCACGCCTGGGTCGACGGACGCAAGGACGCCGCCGACCTCGCCGCCTTCGCCGCCCGGATCGAGGGGACCGGGATCAAGGACCTGTACGTCCACGCCGGACCGCTGGAGCACGACGGAACCCTGCCCGCCACGGGCTACCCGAGGGCCCGGTGGCTGATCGACGCCGTGCACCGCACCCTGCCCGGCATCCGGGTCCAGGCCTGGCTCGGCGACGTACTCGCCACCGAGGGGCCCGACGGGCTGCGCCTGGAGCGGGCCGCGTCCCGCACCGCCGTGGTCGCCTCGGCCCGGCAGATCCTGGACGCCGGGTTCGACGGCGTCCACTTCGACCTGGAACCGCTGCACTCCGGCGACCGCCACTACCTCTCGCTCCTCGACGACCTCGGCGCGCTCACCGGGGCGCGCGGGGCGCAGCTGTCGGTCGCGGCCCACCAGATCGACCCGCTGCCGGCGGCACACAGCGTGATCGGCGCGCTCAGCGGCAGCGAGAAATGGTGGTCGCAGAAGTTCTTCGGACAGGTCGCGCGCCGGGTCGACCAGATCGCCGTCATGTCGTACGACACCTGGATGCCCCTGGAGGGGATGTTCGGCGGCTATGTCGCCCACCAGACGGCGCTCGCCCTCGAAGTGACGCCGAAGGACACCGATCTGCTGATGGGGCTGCCGTTCTTCCACGAGAACGACCTCGGTCACCATGAGTCGGCCGAGACGGTCGCGGCCGCGGTCCGCGGCACCCGGCTGGGACTGGGGCGCACGGACCGCGGCCGCGAACGGTTCGGGGTCGCGCTCTACGTCGACTTCGCCGCGCGGGACGGCGACTGGGTGGCGTACCGCGCGGGCTGGAACTGAGCGGACCGGAACCGGGCGGTGGCGTACCGGGCCGGGGCCGGGCCCCGAGCGCTCCGCCCCGGACCGGTACGCCACCACGTCTCGATGGGATCCGGATCGTCAGATCGAGAACCGCTCCTTGGCGAGCAGCGGTCGCACCTTCGACTGGAATCCGCCGGTCCGGAACGGCCGCTGGAGCAGACCGGGGCGGATCGCCTGGGCCAGCGCCGCGGCGATCATGCCCTGGTCGAGCGCGAGCAGATAGTCGCTGACCCGCCCGGTGCCGACATTGACGGAGTCCCGGAAGCCGTACCCGGCGTGGTAGGCGCCGAAGTCGCGGTCGAGCGCGCGCAGGTTGGCGATCGCCTCGTCCGGGGCGTAGGGCAGCGCGAGGAAGGAGGCGTGCGGCGTGACCACACCGTTGGTGAACGCCGAGGCGGGCGGCAGCGGTTCGCCGTCCTTCGTGTACGTGCGGTCGGTGTTGGAGGCGTAGCCGTCGACCTGCATCCCGATCGCGTCGACGCCGTACTCCTGGTACCCGCCCTCGGGGATGTCGGCGGGGGAGAAGCCCCAGTACCCGTACCCCGCCTCCTCCATGCCGTGCTCGATCTGGCTGCGGACGTACCGGCGGTGCGTGAGGCCCCAGGACCTCGGCGACCACTCCGCCTCCGGTACGAACAGAGGCACCATCAGGGCCTCGAACATCGACCCGCCCCAGCTGGGCACGATCTTCCGGCCGCGATGGGTGTAGTGCCCCTGCCAGACCCGCACGCCGTCCATGGCGACGTGACTGCCCTGCGGGTGCTGCTCCTGCTCGTGCTCGGGGAGCATCGTGCGCAGCAGGTGCCAGTAGTGGTCGGCGGGCAGCGAGCCGTCCGCGATGCCCAGGTAACTGGCCATGCGCGGCTCGGTGTTGAGCGCGCCGTAGTGGTGCCCGGTGGGCTCCTCGGTGTCGGGCCAGAACCCGCCGCGCAGCTGTCCGGGGCCGGCGACCGGGTCGGCCGGGTCGTACGGCGTGTAGTAGTACGACCAGTCGGCGGTGGCCAGGATGCGGGCGACGCGGGGACGCAGCGCGGGCGAGGCGTCGGCGGCGATGCGCAGGCCGGTGATCAGCCAGGCGTTGTCGACGGAGGAGAGGAACGGGCGGACCGGGTCGCCGGTGCCGGGCCACTCGGTGAGGACCGAACCGTCGTGCGCGTCGTACCAGTTGAGCCAGAAGCCGTGGTGGCGCTCCAGCTTCTCGACGGCCCGAACGGTGTGCTCCAGCCGTCGGCGCATCGTGTCGTCGTCGATCACCCCGAGCCCGGCGGCGGCCACGGCCGACCAGAGGCCGCAGCCGATGTTGGTGGGGGAGGTCTGACGCGACTGCACGGGAGTGCCGGGCCCGCTGACGTCGATCTTGTCGACGGCGAGACCGAAGTCGGTCGTCATGGCCTCGATCGAGCGATACGTGTCGCGGAACCAGCGCAGGAGCAGCGGGGCGTGCGAGCCGCGCACGGGCTGTGCGGCGGCGCCCGCCGGGGGCGCGGCAACGGCGCCGAGCGACAGGGCGGCGGCCCCTGTCCCCGCTGCGGTGAGAAACGTACGACGGTCCATCAGAACCCCTCGAAGAAGAGCCACCGGCTGTGGGCGGTGGGCGGATTTCGTTCGTCGGTCGTGATTGCGGGCGCGGGGCGCCGTGCTGTGTACGGCACCGGCGTGCGCCGCCGCTCGTGAGCAGGGCAGGACACGAGCGGCGCCGTACGCGGGCACAGGGTCGAGAGACCCTGCTGCACGGGAACCGGCGTCCGTCAGGTGGCGCCGGTTCCCGTACGGGCGGGAGCTGTCAGGTCGCTCCCGGTCGGGGGGAGCCGAGGTGGGTCGGCCCGGGGTGCCGAGGTCAGTCGGCGATGCGCGGCAGTGCGCGCGTGCGGCCCATCTCGCCCAGCCAGACGGCGGACGGCTTGGGCAGGCGCTCGAAGGTCTCCGGGTCCCAGCCGATCAGGCCGAAGGTGGGCTTGTAGGAGCCCCACTCGTAGTTGTCGAGCGCGCTCCAGGCCAGGTAGCCCTGGATGTTCAGGCCGTCCTGGATCGCGGAGGCGACCTCGTTCAGGGCGCCGGTGTAGTAGTCGACGCGGCGGCTGTCGTCGTCGGTCGCGATGCCGTTCTCGGTCACGATGAGCGGGATGCCGTTGCCCAGGACCTCGGCGGTGTGGCGCAGCGCGTAGCCGACCGCGGAGGGGTAGTACTCCCACTGCGTGAGGGTGCGCTCGACGCCGTCGGCGGTGGGTATCGGGCCGTCGGTGCCGATCTTGGTCCGGGTGTAGGACTGCACACCGATCCAGTCGTCGCCGCGGGCGGCCTCGATGAAGACGTCCTCGCGGGGGTGACGGTAGGCCGCGGTGACCTCCTCGGCGCCGGGCAGGGCCTGGTAGACCTGGTTGGCGATGGTCCAGCCGACCTTGATGTCCGGGTTGATCGCCCGGACCTCCTTGACGGCCGCGTGGTGCGCGGCGATGACGGCCTCGGTGGTCTCGTCGTCGGGGGTCGGCAGGCCGGCGGGCGGGAAGCTGTTGTCGCCCCGCTTGGCCTGGCCGGCCATGACGGCGATCATGTTCGGCTCGTTGATGGTGCAGACGTGGCCGACGCCCTCGGCGATCACCGGCGCGCAGGCCGCGACGTAGCGGGCGAAGAGCTCGGTCGCGCCCTCGGCGGTCCAGCCTCCGCGCGCCTCGAACCACTGCGGCACGGTGAAGTGGTGCAGGGTGATCATGGGGCGCAGGCCGCGCTCGATGGCGCCCTCGACCATGCGGCGGTAGTGGGCGAGCTCGGCGCGGGAGAACGTGCCCTCGACCGGCTCGATGCGCGCCCACTCGATGGAGAACCGGTAGTCGGTGAAGCCCAGACCGGCCAGCACGTCCATGTCCTCGTGCCAGCGGTGGTAGCTGTCGCAGGCGTCCAGGCTGGGCTCCTGGATGTGGGTGCCCGCGGCGTGCTCCTTGACCCACCAGTCGCTGTTGATGTTGTTGCCCTCGATCTGGTGGGCGGCCGTGGAGGCGCCCCACAGGAAGCCTTCGGGGAACGGGACCTGGGTGTGCGTCATCGCAAACCGTCTTTCTGACGAAGGGGTGTGGCCGACGGGGTGTGGGGCCGTGGCCTCGTACGTTTCGGTGGGCCCGCGGGGGCGGGCCGGGGCCCGGCCGGCCTACTTCATGCCGGCCGTGGCGATGCCCTGGGTGAAGTGCCGCTGGAGCGCGATGAACAGGACCACGACGGGCAGGACGACCAGCAGGGAACCGGCCATCAGCATGCCGTTGGAGCCGCCCGCCTTGTTGGGGTCGGTGGCGAAGGTGGCCAGTGCGACCGGCAGGGTGTACTTGTCGGGGTCGTTGGTCGCGATGAGCGGCCAGACGAAGTTGTTCCAGGAGCCCAGGAACGTGAAGATCGACAGCGTCGCCAGAGCGGGCTTCACCAGCGGCATCACGATGCGCCAGAAGATGTACCACTCACCGGCGCCGTCCATCCGGGCCGCCTCCAGCAGCTCGTCCGGGATCGACTGCATGAACTGCCGCATCAGGAAGACCCCGAAGGCTCCGGCGGCGAACGGCAGCACCAGACCGGCGTACGAGTCGATCAGCTGCAACTTGCTCATCAGCACGAACAGCGGCAGCAGCATCAGGTTGCCGGGCACCATCAGGGCGCCGAGGACCAGGCCGAAGATCTTGTTGCGGCCGGCGAAGTTCAGCTTGGCCAGGGCGTACCCGAGCATCGAGCAGAACACCAGGTTCGAGATGGTGACCAGCACCGCCACGATCACCGAGTTCATGAAGTACAGCGGCAGATCGAGTTTTTCGAGCAGCTCCCGGAAGTTCTCCAGGGTCCACTCGGTCGGGAGCCACACGGGCGGGCTGGCCGTCAGGTCCTGTGGCGTCTTGAAGGCCGAGAGGGCCATCCACAGGAACGGTGCCGACATGATCAGCAGGCCGACCGACAGCAGGACGTAGACCAGGACGCGCTTCGGGTTGCGGGCCTTCTTCGGCGCGGACGGCCGCGTGTCCCCGGGCTTCTTCGACGGCGCCGTCGAGACGGCGCCCGGTGCACTGGTGGCGCTCATTTCGTGTTGTCCTTCAGCAGTCGGAGCTGCAGCACCGTGATGCCCATGATCACTACGAAGAGGACATACGCCATGGCACTCGCATAGCCCATGTGGAAGAAGTTGAAGCCCTCGCGGTACATGTTCAGCGAGACGGTGAGCGTGGAGTCCGAGGGACCGCCCCGGGTCATCACGAACGGCTCCTCGAAGACATTGAGGTAACCGATGGTCGTGATCACCGTGGCGTAGAGCAGCGTGGGCCGCAGCAGGGGCACGGTGATGCCCTTGAACTCCTGCCAGACACCGGCACCGTCCAGCCGCGCGGCCTCCCGCACCTCGGTGGGGATGGCCTGCAGACCCGCGATGAAGAGCACCATGACCGTGCCGAGGTTGCGCCAGACCGCCATCGCGATCATCGACGGCATGGCGAGCGTCTCGGAGCCCAGGAAGTCGGGCGAGGTGAGGCCCACTTCGGAGAAGAGCCCCGCGATGAGCCCGTCGCTCGGGTCGAGCACGAACCGCCAGACCACGGCGACCGCGACGATGGTCGTGACCACCGGGGCGTAGAAGCCGACGCGGAAGAAGGTCCGCGCCCGGTCGATGCCGTTGTTCAGCAGTACGGCGACGACCAGCCCGAGGAAGATCGTCAGCGGTACGCCGACCACCACGAAGTACGCCGTGTTGAAAAGCGACTTGAGGAACTTGTCGTCGCTGAACAGATTGACGTAGTTCTCGAAGCCGATGAAGTTCGCGTCCAGCGGGTGCGTGACATTGCGCAGCCCGAAGTCGGTGAAGCTCATCACCAGCGTGGCGAGGATCGGGAACGCCATGAAGACGAGGAACAGGACGAGGAAGGGAGTGGAGAACAGCCAGCCGGCCACGTTCTGCACGCCCATCGACTTCTTGCGGCCCCGGCGACCCGCGGGCCCGGTGGCCGGGGACCCGGAGGCCCCCGGCCCGGCCTGCACCTTGGCCGTCTGCGCGGCCTTTGAGGTCATGGTGCGCATGACTCCTACTTCACGAGGCCTTCGATTTGGGACTGGGCCGTCTTGAGCGCGTCCTCGGCGGACGCCTTGCCCTGGGTGACCTTGGCGATGGCCTGGTCGACCTTGTCGGTGATCTCCGTCCAGTTGGACAGCGACGGCGACGACTTGGCGGTGTCCATCTGCTTCTTGAACACCTGGAGGTTGGTGTCGTCGGCGAGGTCGCCGGAGGTCCAGGCGGAGGTGTTGGCCGGCAGGTCCTTGGTGCGCTTGTACCAGTCGGCCTGGCCCTTGGTGTCCGTCAGGTACTTGATGAACTCGGTGGCGGCGGCCTTGTGCTCGCTGTCCTTGGAGATTACGAGGGAGGACCCGCCGGCCATGGAGACGGAGGACTTGTCGGCGGGCACGTTGGCCACCGCCCACTTGCCCTTGACCTGCGGCTGGCCCTCGTTCAGCAGGGTGACGTGCCAGGGGCCGCCGAAGAACATCGGGACGCGGCCGTTGCCGAAGTCCTTCACCACGTCGTAACCGGGCTGCACGGACTTGTTGGAGAGCCCCTTGTCGAAGTATGAGCCGTACTCCTTGAGCGCCTTGACGGCCTCGGGGCTGTCGATGACCGCCTCGCCCTTGGCGTTGACGATCTCGCCGCCGGCCGAGTACAGGAAGGAGTAGAAGTTCTGCACCGTGTCCAGGCCGCTGGGCTGGATGGACAGGCCCCACTTGGTTCCGGCCTTCTTCTGGTAGGCCGTGGCGAGGTCCTGCATCTCCTTCCAGTTGGTCGGAGCCTTCGTGATGCCGGCCTTCTCGGCCAGGTCGGTGCGGTAGTAGAGGACGCGGGTGTCGACGTACCACGGCACGCCGTACGCCTTGCCGTCGACCTCGCCCTGCTCCCAGCCGGACTGGAAGTAGTCCTTCTCGTCGAAGGTCTTGGTGTCGACCGGCTCCAGCACACCGAGCTCGGCGAACTCGCCCATGTAGCTGCCGCCCATCTGCGCCACGTCCGGCAGCGTGCCGGCGGCGGCCGCGGAGACCAGCTTCTGGTGGGCGACGTCCCAGCCGACCGGGGTCACCTTGACGGTGATGTTCGGGTTGGCCTTCTCGTACACCTTGGCCACATCCGCGAGCTTCTCGCCCTCGGCCCCCATGGCCCAGACGGTGAGCGTCTGCTTCTTGTCCGCGGCGACGTCGTCGCCACCGGAGCTGCCGCACGCGGTGAGACCGAGAGTGAGCGCAGCCGTGACTGCGATGCCGATCGAGGCGTTTCTGGCGGTGCGGGACATGGAGGGCTCCTCCTTGAGCAATCCGGATGTATGCGCTGCCTGTAAGCGCATACATCACTCTGCGGCAGAGATTCGGGAATCCGCAAGAGGGTGCTAGGTCACACTCGTGCAACGTGCTGGACATCTGAATGTTCAACTTGGCACGGTAAGTGTGTTGTTTGCGAAATTGGGGATGATGTGACCGATTTCGCTGAGGGCTCCATGATCAACGGCCTGTACCGCCGCGGACGGGGCCGATACGGTCGGGGCCATGGCTTCGTTCGAACACGACTTCCCCTTCGATCCCGCGTACGGGCGCACGCTCCAGGACCTGCTGGACGTCCCCGCTCCCGCCGCTCCGGACGACTTCGACGCCTTCTGGCAGGCCCGCCACGAGGAGGCCCGCAAGGTCGCCACGGAGCCGGAGCTCGGGCCGTTGGAGGAGGAGCGTGATGGGGTGCGGATCCACGGCGTGACCTTCACCTCGGTGGGCGGGGTTCGGCTCGGCGGCTGGGTGGCGCTGCCCGTCGAGGGGCCGGCGGAGTACGGATTCGTCATCGGACACGGCTACGGCGGCCGGGGCGAGCCGGGCCCCGATGTGCCGCTGCCGCTGCCCCGGGCCGCGGCGATCCTGCCGTGCGTACGGGGCATGGGGTCGCGCGGACTGCACCCGGGTATCCCGGACGTGTCCGCCGCGCATGTGCTGCACGGCATCGAGTCGCGCGACACCTATGTCATCGGCGACTGCGTGGCGGACCTGTGGTGCGCGGCGTCGGCGCTGGGCGAACTGGTGCCGGAACTGGCGCCGGGGGAGGGCGGCCCGCGGCTCGGGTACCTCGGGGAGAGCTTCGGTGGCGGGCTGGGCGCGCTGGCGCTGCCCTGGGACGACCGCTTCGGGGCCGGGCAGCTGACGGTGCCCACCTTCGGCAACCACCCGCTCCGGCTCACCCTGCCGTGCATCGGCAGCGGGGAGGCGGTGCGGGAGTACCGTCAGGGACACCCCGAGGTCACCGAGGTGCTGCCGTACTTCGACGCCGCCACGGCCGCGACGCGGCTGGAGACGCCCACGCTGGTGGCCGCGGCGCTCTTCGACCCCTCGGTGCCGCCGCCGGGGCAGTTCGCCGTGCACAACGCGCTGGCCGGTGAGCACGAACTGCTGGTGCTGAACGCGGGGCACTTCGAGTACGAGGGCACGGCGGCGGAGGTGGCGGAGCTCCGGGCGGCCCGGCAGCGGTTCTTCGGGGAACGGCTGGGCCGCCGGGCCTGAGGGGCGGTACGGGGGCCGGCCCCCGTCAGCCGCAGCCGCAGCTCGCGCGGCGGGCCAGGGAGACGGGCAGCATCAGGGAGACCGGGTCGCGGTCCCGGTCGGCGAGCCGCTGCACCAGCAGTTCCACGGCCTCCTCGCCGAGGCGGCGCATGGGCTGCCGTACGGTCGTCAGCGTCGGGCGCACGAGCCGGCCCAGCGGAATCCCGTCGAACCCGGTCACGGCGATGTCCTCCGGGACCCCGAGCCCGCGCCGTTCCAGCGCGTGCAGCCCGCCGACGGCCATCTGGTCGTTGGCGAACAGCATCGCCTGGGGCCGTTCCCCGCCCCGGTCGAGCAGCGCTTCCGCGACCCGGAAGCCCTCGGCCTGGGTCATCATCGTGGCGCGCATGGTGGGCGCGTCCGGCATCGGGAGCCCCGCCTCGCGGCATGCCTGCTGGAAGCCCGCGAACCGTGCCTCGGCGTCCGGGGACGCGGCCTCCCCGCCGATGAAGGCGAGGCGGCGCAGCCCGTGGTCCTCGATCAGGTGGCGGGTGACCGTCCGCTGCCCGTCGGTGTTGGCGACGACGATGTGGTCGAGATGGTCGATGCCGCGCCGGCCCGCCACCATGACCACCGGCAGCCGCCGCGAGATCACTTCGAGGTCGGCGGTGGGGACGGTGCCGGCCAGCACCGCGAAGCCGTCCACCCGTCCCGCGACATTGGCGACCAGGCTCTCCGGACCGCCCTTCAGCGAGGCCGCGATCAGCAGGGCGTAACCGTGGCGGCGGGCCGCCCGTTCCATGCCCCGGATGATCTGGTCGGAGTAGAGCATGAAGGCGTGGTCGTCGTCCTCGTCGGTCGCGGCCGCCTCGTTCTCGGTGTCCGGGTCCGAGTAGTCGGGGAAGCAGAGGCCGAGCACGCCCGTGGTCCGGCTGGCCAGGCCCCGGGCGTTCCCACTGGGTACGTAACCGAGCTGGCGGGCGGCTTCGAGGACCCGCTCACGGGTCTGGGCGCGTACCGAATCGGGGGTGCGGTAGACCCGCGAGACCGTGGCAATGGAGACGCCCGACCGCTCGGCGACGTCGTACACCGTTGGCGCGCTCACTCGACCGACCGTCCGCTTCTTCTTCCGTGCCGAAGCACCTGCTGTTGCATGTACCGACCCTCTTCTGAAAGCGCATTCACCCTAGATCGCGCGCCGCGTGACGGGCAAGACCGCCCAGCGCTCGGTGCTCGCCGGGCCGGATCGTGAGGGGCCGGCCACCACGGCCGCGCCGGCCGGCGCGGAGTGACACGACGGAGGCGATCGTGACGCTGCTCGGCCGAGAGGTCCACCGGGTGGCCTCTGAATCCTCCTGGCCGGCCCGGTCCTCGTGGCCGGTCCTCCTCGTCCGTGCGGCGCGGCAGCCGGGGCCGCTGCGCCGCACGGGTGAGGTTTTGGGCCGTCGCGCCGTGTCTGCGCCGCCTCTCGCGCGGGGGCGCTTTCAGTGGATGGGCGGAACCAGTGTGATCAACTGCAAATGCCACCAAAACGCACAATCTGGCGCACCCGCTGACGGGTGGGTCGGGCCGGCCCCGGAGGTATCAGCCATGTCCCACGTCGGCGTCCCGCGGGGGATGGCCCGAAAGCGCCGCTCCCTCGCACTCCTCACGACGGGTGTGCTGACGCTCCCCGTGCTGGCGGGCTGCAGCTCCGGCGACGACGGCTCCGCCGCCGGGGTCGTTCCCCAGGACATCGCGGTCACCGGCCGCGACCTGGTCGCCGTGGGCGGCACGGTCGACTGGGCGATCGACTCCGTGCCCGCCACCCTCAACGCCTTCCAGGCGGACGCCGACAGCTCCACCACCCGGATCACCGGCGCCCTGCTGCCGACGCTCTTCCCGCTGGACGCCAAGGGCAGGCCGCAGCTGAATCCGGACTATCTGGAGTCAGCGAAGGTGGTCGAGAGCGAGCCCAGGCAGGTGGTGCTCTACCGGCTCAACCAGCAGGTGGTGTGGAGCGACGGCCGGGAGATCGGGGCGCCCGACTTCGTCGCCCAGTGGCGGGCGCTGAGCGGTCAGGACTCGGCGTTCTGGACCGCCCGCAACGCCGGCTACGACCGCATCGAGAAGATCGAGCGCGGCGCCGACGACCTGGAGGTACGGGTCACCTTCGCCAAGCCGTACGCGGACTGGCGCTCGCTGTTCTCCCCGCTGTACCCGAAGGAGGTGACCGGTTCCCCGAACGCCTTCAACGACGGAGCCCGGACCACCCTCAAGGCGACCGCCGGTCCGTTCCGGCTGCGCGGGGTGGACAAGAAGACGGGCGAGGTCACCCTGGTCCGCAACCCGCGCTGGTGGGGCAGCCCGGCCAAGCTCGACTCGCTGGTCTTCCGGGCCGTGGCGCCGCGGGACCGGACCGAGGCGCTGGCCGCGGGCAAGGTCGATGTGGCCGACGTCGACGCCGCGGCCGCGCACCGGATCGCGCAGGCGGCCGGCGGCAAGGGCGTGAACGGGCAGCCGCTCGCCCAGGGGCCCGGCGCCGCGACCGATCCGGCCGCCGCCCTGCGCTCCTGGGCCGCGGCACACGGCTCGAACGCCGAGCAGGCGGCCGCCGCGCGGGCGGCCAGGGAGAAGAGCCGGGCCGCCGCCGAGGCGTATGCCGCCGAGCAGGGCGGGCTGAGCGCCTACGTGGTGCGCAAGTCGCTGGAGCCCGCCTACACCCAGCTCGCGCTGAACGGCGAGTCCGGGCCGCTCGCCGACGACCGGGTGCGCCGGGCGGTCGCCCGCGCCCTGAACCGCCAGGAGCTCGTCGACACCGTGCTGGGGCCGCTCGGCCTGCCCGCCCGGCCGCTCGGCAGCCACCTGGCCCTGGCCGGACAGCCGGCGTACAAGGACAGCAGCGACGCGCTCGGCGGCCAGGACACCGAGGAGGCGCAGGCGCTGCTGGCCGACGCGGGCTGGACGCCGGAGGGCGCGGTCAGCAAGCCGGACGGCACCAAGGCGGGCAGCGAGGCCGGGAAGAAGGGCGGGAAGGACGCGGAGAAGGAGAAGAAGAGCACGGGCCCGGCGGCCGGGAAGGAGGGCGGCACGGACGGCAAGACCGGCGACGCCGCGGACCGGCGCGAGCCCGCCCCCGACGACGGGCTGTACAACGTCGGCGACGACGACGGCAGGCCCGGCGACGGCGACCCGGCGGGCGGCGCCGCCACCCACGTACTCGCCCCCGCCCCCGCCGCCGCGTTCCACAGCTCCGCCCTGCTGCGCCAGGCCGGATACCTCTCCGAGTCCGGTACGTCGGAGGACATCCCCTCCCGGGTCTCCGCCCAGGACAAGCGGCCGGGCGGTGCCGCCGGTGCGTACGCCCCCGCGGGCACCGCGGCCCCCGCCCCGGGAGCCGACGGGCGCCGCGGTCCGCTCGGCAAGGACGGCAAGCCGCTGACCCTGCGCTTCGTCCTGCCGTCCGGCCCCGGGGCGGAGCCGTTGCGCAGCGTCGGGGACAAGATCTCGGCGATGCTCGATTCGGTCGGCATCCGTACGGAGATCACCAAGGTGTCCGACGAGAGCTACTTCCAGGACCACATCGCCTCCGGCGACTACGACCTGGCCCTGTACTCCTGGCCCGCGACCGCCTACCCGGCGACCGACGACCGCCCGATCTTCGCCAAGCCGGTGCCCGCCACCGACGGCTCGCTGCTGGTCGAGCAGAACTACACCCGCGTCGGTACGGACCACATCGACCAGCTCTTCGACCAGGCGGTCTCGGAGCTGGACGAGGGCACCGCCCAGGATCTGATGAAGCAGGCCGACGCCCGGATCTGGGCCGCCGCAGGATCGATTCCGCTCTATCAGCGCCCGCAGCTCGTGGCGGCGAACCGGAAGCTGGTGAACGTCGGCGCCTTCGGTTTCGGGGCACCCCACTACCAGGACATCGGTTTCAAGGCTCCGCAGGCCGCCGGGGCCCCGGCGAACGAGAAGAAGCACATGGACGAGAAGCTGCGGTAGCGAGGAAGAACCAGCAGGTCAGAAAAGCGCCGAAAGCTCAGAACTGGCTCAAATCCCTTGCCCGCCGGATTGCCCGGCGGGCAAGGTCGCTTCTGCCCGTCGACCCGGGCAGCGCTCAATCCCCCACCTCCGAGACCCCCCACCCCGGAGCCCCAGGGGCTGTCCGGCCCCGATCCGCAGGACAGCCCTGCTCCGGTTCTCCCGGAGATTCCGCTTCGGAGCCCCACCTCCGAAGCCGCGCGATCCCGCGTCCGCCTCCGCCGCCTGCCGTGCCGCGGCCGTGCCACCGGTGAAATTCACCGGAAGAACCGGCCACCGGGGCAAGAACGCGAGGCGGACGCGGGTTCTCACCGCCTCGGCCGTGCTCGTCGGCACTCGGTGCGACCACCGCCCGCTCCGGCTCGGCGGACCCGGCGCAGGCCCGTCCCGAGGCCGGTGAGAATTGCCCGGGAAGCCGCTGCGGCGCCAGCCCCGTACCATTGGACGAGCCGTGGCGTGTCCGCCCGGCGGGCGTACGAGGACTTGAGACCGACTTAGACGCCTGATCCCACGATCCGAGAGAAGCGCAAGCCACCCATGCCCACGCGCCACGACATCCGTAACGTAGCCATCGTCGCCCACGTCGACCACGGCAAGACCACGCTGGTCGACGCCATGCTCAGGCAGGCCGGCGCCTTCGCCGCGCACGCCGCCGAGAACCTCGACGAACGCATGATGGACTCGAACGACCTGGAGCGTGAGAAGGGCATCACGATCCTCGCCAAGAACACGGCGGTGAAGTATCACCCCAAGGACGGCGGGGACCCGATCACGATCAACATCATCGACACCCCCGGCCACGCCGACTTCGGTGGTGAGGTCGAGCGAGGTCTGTCGATGGTGGACGCGGTCGTGCTCCTGGTCGACGCTTCTGAGGGCCCGCTCCCGCAGACCCGCTTCGTGCTGCGCAAGGCGCTCTCCGCGAAGATGCCGGTCATCCTCTGCATCAACAAGACCGACCGCCCCGACTCCCGGATCGCCGAGGTCGTCGACGAGACGTACGACCTCTTCCTGGACCTGGACGCGGACGAGGACCAGATCGAGTTCCCGATCGTCTACGCCTGCGCCCGTGACGGCGTCGCCTCGCTGACCAAGCCGGAGGACGGCACCGTCCCGGCCGACAGCGACAACCTGGAGCCGTTCTTCTCCACGATCCTGGCGCACGTCCCGGCCCCGGAGTACGACGACGAGGCCCCGCTCCAGGCCCACGTCACCAACCTGGACGCCGACAACTTCCTCGGCCGTATCGCGCTCTGCCGCGTCGAGCAGGGCGAACTGCGCAAGGGCCAGACCGTCACCTGGATCAAGCGCGACGGCACGATGTCCAGCGTCCGCATCACCGAGCTCCTGATGACCGAGGCGCTCACCCGCAAGCCGGCCGAGGTGGCGGGCCCGGGCGACATCTGCGCCATCGCCGGTATCCCGGACATCATGATCGGCGAGACCCTGGCCGACCCCGAGAACCCGATCGCGCTGCCGCTGATCACGGTCGACGAGCCGGCCATCTCGATGACCATCGGTACGAACACCTCGCCGCTGGTCGGCAAGGGCGGCAAGGGCCACAAGGTCACCGCCCGCCAGGTGAAGGACCGCCTGGACCGCGAGCTGATCGGTAACGTCTCGCTCCGCGTCCTGGACACCGAGCGCCCCGACGCCTGGGAGGTCCAGGGCCGCGGCGAGCTCGCGCTGGCCATCCTCGTCGAGCAGATGCGCCGTGAGGGCTTCGAGCTCACGGTCGGCAAGCCGGAGGTCGTCACCAAGCAGATCGACGGCAAGACGCACGAGCCGATCGAGCGCATGACGATCGACTCCCCCGAGGAGCACCTCGGTGCGATCACTCAGCTGATGGCGACCCGCAAGGGCCGCATGGAGACGATGACGAACCACGGTTCGGGCTGGGTCCGCATGGAGTGGATCGTTCCGTCCCGCGGCCTCATCGGCTTCCGTACGGAGTTCCTGACGCAGACCCGGGGTACCGGCATCGCGCACTCCATCTTCGAGGGCCACGAGCCGTGGTTCGGCGAGCTGCGCACCCGTCACAACGGCTCTCTGGTCGCCGACCGCGCGGGTTCCGTGACGCCGTTCGCCATGGTCAACCTCCAGGAGCGCGGTGTCATCTTCACCGAGGCCGGCACCGAGGTCTACGAGGGCATGATCATCGGCGAGAACTCCCGCGCCGACGACATGGACGTGAACATCACCAAGGAGAAGAAGCTCACCAACATGCGTGCGGCTTCCGCCGACACCACGGAGAACGTGGTGCCGGCCCGCAAGCTCTCCCTGGAGCAGTCCCTGGAGTTCTGCCGCGAGGACGAGTGCATCGAGGTGACCCCGGAGACGGTCCGTATCCGCAAGGTCGTCCTCGACCAGAAGGAGCGCGGCCGCGCCGCGTCGCGCGCCAAGCGCTGATCTGCAGATCTCCTGGAGCAGGACGGCCCGTTGCCTCAACTTGGTTGAGGCAACGGGCCGTTGCCTTGTTGAGCTACGGAGTCCCACTGCACCAAACTGAAGCTCAAGATTTGCTCAATCCCAATGTGTTTGTGTACGCACAGCGGTAACTTCTCCGTATCGCCGTTCCTCAAGGGGGCGGCCGATACGGGGAGGGATTGCATGTCGACTCTTACGCGACGAAAGACGGCTCTGACCAGTGCCGCAGCAGCCTCAGCGCTACTTGTACTCTTCGGGGCAGGGACCGCGAGTGCGCGTATGCTTCCTGGGACCACCACGTATGCCAAGGTGAAGTCGGGGAAGCAGACACTCCGCTCGGGCATAGCTGGAGTGGACCCGGACGGTTGTAAGCCGGGCGCCGGCTGGAATGCCATCGTCACCTGGAATCTGGGCAAGGTGACGAAGGACTCCATCCGCGTCAACAGCATCAACATCCGGCATTCCAACGGCCGGACGCTGAACGTGGGAAGCCTGTCGATAGTCGATGACACCAAGACGGTGTGGAACAAGGGGTACGGCTGGTATCTGCCGAAGGGGGCGGTCAACAAGCCATACACCATCAACAAGACGCTGAAGGTCAAGAAGCACAAGGCGTACCTCGTCATCAGGGGGCAGATCGCAGACGCGCCGAATGAGCGCATCGAGTGCCACCAGATCTCGCGCGTGTACTTCTACCTCAAGCAGAAGTCGTAGCCTTGTGGCGGCAAGGCGTGTCAGCAAGCGCTGCGGCTGACACGCGCACAGACTCCTGAGGCCTGGCCTCGCCCAGCAATGGGCGAGGCCAGGCTGCTGTCTGTCGCGGCCGAGGAGTGGGGTGCCGCGACACCGACGGAAAGCCTCGCCGTCAAATCGATTTCGGGTGCCATGTGTCCGGAAAACGGGCGTCGCTCTCCGGAACACGTGCTAACGGTCCGTTTCGGGAGTGTCTGTCTGAGATCGCTTTGTCCGGATTTCGATCAATCATGCCGTACTGATGTTGTCAAACCGAGACCCTTTAAGTGTGGTTTACGGCCCGGGTGTACTTAATAGTTGGCTCCATTGAGCTCGGGTCAATGGGTCACGCACTGTGGGGAGTGCCGACTCACGAGCACACTAGGGGCACTGAAACGATCACCGTCAGGGGTGTCGGTGTATCACTCCAGTGCCCTTCTTGTAGTCAAAAGTGGACTCATGAGGAGGAAACCCATGCGTGGTGCCAAGAGCGCCAAGTGGGTCGCGGGAGCGGCCATCATCGCCCTGGCCGCGACCGCTTGTGGTGGTAACGACAAGGACAGCGACAGCGGCATGAACTCCGGCAAGGCGGACCCGAACGGGATCCTGACCGCCCAGCTGAGCGAGCCGCAGAACCCGCTGCAGCCGGCGAACGCCAAGGAGAGCCAGGGCAGCCGTGTCCTGCGCACCATCTTCTCCGGCCTGGTCGACTACGAGCCCGGCACCGGCAAGCTCGTCTACGTGAACGCCGAGTCCGTGACGCCCAACGCGGACTCGTCCGTGTGGACCGTCAAGCTCAAGCCGGGCTGGAAGTTCCACGACGGCACCACGGTCACCTCCAAGTCCTTCGTGGACTCCTGGAACTGGTCGGCCAACGTCAAGAACAACCAGACCAACTCCAGCTGGTTCCAGGACATCAAGGGCTACGAGGACGTCCACCCGGCCAAGGGTGCGCCGAAGGCCGACAAGATGTCCGGTCTGAAGATCGTCGACGACAACACCTTCACGATCAGCCTGACCGGCTCGGTCTCGTACTTCGCGTACAAGCTGGGTTACGACGTCTGGGCGCCGCTGCCCGAGTCCTTCTTCAAGGACCCGGCCGCCGCCGGCCAGAAGCCGATCGGCAACGGCCCCTACAAGTTCGTCTCGTGGGACCACAAGAAGCTGATCAAGGTCCGGAAGTTCGACGGTTACCAGGGCCCGAACAAGGCCAAGAACGGTGGCATCGACTTCAAGAACTACACCACCGCCGAGGCCGCCTACTCGGACCTGCGGTCGAACAACCTCGACTGGATCGAGCAGATCCCGACGACGTCGCTGACCAGCTACAAGCAGGACCTCGGCGACCGTGCCATCGACGCCGAGTACTCCGCGGTGCAGTCGATCGTCCCGGCCTTCTACACCAAGCAGTTCAAGGACATCAACCCCAAGGTCATCCAGGGTCTGTCGATGGCCATCGACCGTGACACGATCACCAAGACCGTGCTGCACGGCACCCGTACCCCGGCCGACTCGTACGTCGCCCGCGGTGTGATCGGCTACAAGCCCGGCGCCCTCGGTGACGTCACGAAGTTCGACCCGGCCCAGGCGAAGAAGCTCATCAAGGACGGCGGCGGCGTCCCGGGCAACAAGATCTCGATCCAGTTCAACGCCGACCAGTCCCACAAGCCGTGGGTCGACGCGGTCTGCAACAGCATCCGCAAGGCCACCGGTGTCGAGTGCGTCGGCGACTCCAAGCCTGACTTCCAGGCGGACCTGAACGCGCGTGACAACAAGCAGGTCAAGTCCATGTACCGCGGTGGCTGGGTGCTCGACTACCCGGTCAACTCGAACTTCATGCGCGACCTGTACGGCACCACCGCCGCCGGTAACACCTCGGGCTACTCCAACAAGGAGTTCGACGAGCTCGCCGCGAAGGCCGACAAGGCCAAGACGCTCGACGAGACCGTCAAGATGTACCAGGAGGCCGAGCAGCTCCTGAAGAACGACATGCCGGCCATCCCGCTGTGGTTCTACAAGAACAACTCGGGCCAGTCGGAGAAGGTCTTCGGCAAGATCGTCTACGGCCAGGACGGCGACCCGATCTTCACCGACGTCCAGGTGAAGGCCAAGAAGTAATCATCGGGATCCGACGGCCGGTTCCGCCGCTCCTCTCCGAGGACGGCGGAACCGGCCCGTAGGCGTAGGCCCCGGGGCTCTCCCCCCACACCCCCGCGGCGGAGACCACTCTGAGAAGGCCATCGCCGACCCCTCACGGCATGGAGGCATGATGGGGCGTTACGTCGCAAGGCGACTGCTCCAGATGATCCCGGTATTCATCGGGACCACTCTGATTATTTTCCTCATGGTCCACATCCTTCCCGGCGACCCAATCCGGGCGATGTGGGGAGACAAGGCGGCAGACCCCGCACAGGTCGCGTCGCTCCGCCATGAGTTCGGACTCGACCAGCCCCTGTGGAAGCAGTACGTCGACTACATGGGCAATCTCTTCCAGGGCGACTTCGGCAAGACCTTCGGTGGTCGCGAAGTCATCGACGAGATGTCCGAGTCCTTCCCGGTGACCCTGCGGCTGACCGCCGTGGCGATGATCATCGAGATCATCGTCGGCATCGGGCTCGGCGCCTGGGCAGGCCTGCGGGCCGGCAAGGCCGCCGACACCGGCGTACTGATCTTCACCCTGATCGTCATCTCGATCCCGGTGTTCGTGCTCGGCTTCCTCGCCCGCTTCGTCCTCGCGGACCAGCTCGGCTGGGTGGCCCCGAACGTCCAGGACTCCACGGACTACGCGCAGTTGTTCCTGCCGGGCTTCGTGCTTGCCATGCTCTCCATGGCGTACGTGGCACGGCTGACCCGCACGACCTTCGCGGAGAACCTGCGCGCCGACTACATGCGCACCGCCATGGCCAAGGGCCTGCCGCGGCGCCGCATCGTCGGCGTCCACCTGCTGCGCAACTCGCTGATCCCGGTCGTCACCTTCCTCGGAACGGACATCGGCGGCTTCATCGGCGGCGCGGTCGTCACCGAGGGCATCTTCAATGTCCAGGGTGTCGGAAACCTGCTCTTCAAGGCGCTGCAGCAGCGCGAGGGTTCGACGATCGTCGGCGTCGTCACGGTCTTCGTCCTCGTCATCCTTGTGATCAACCTGCTCGTCGACCTGCTGTACGCGGTCCTGGACCCGAGGATCCGTTATGCCTGACGCGACCAAGACCGAGACCGAGACCGAAGCGGTGGCGGACGCCACCGCCGCTCCCTCGGCCGCCACGGGCAAGACCCAGGACAAGCCGCGCAGCCTCTGGGGCGACGCATGGTTCGACCTGCGCCACCGCCCGATGTTCTGGATCTCCTCGATCCTGCTGCTGACCCTGCTGATCGTCGCGGCGTTCCCGGGGCTCTTCACCAGCGCCGACCCGAGCGACGGCGACCTGACCAACCACTTCCTGACCAAGCCGGAGCTGGGGCACTTCTTCCAGCCCGACTGGTTCGGCTACGACGGCCAGGGCCGCTCGATCTACGCGCGTGTCATCTATGGCACCCGCGCCTCGATCATGGTCGGCGTCGGCGTCACCGCCGCGGTCACCCTGGTCGGCGGCCTGCTGGGCATGCTCGCCGGTTACTTCGGCGGCTGGCTCGACTCGATCATCTCCCGGGTCACCGACATCTTCTTCGGCATCCCCTTCCTGCTCGGTGCGATGGTCGTGCTGAACTCTTTCACCGACCGCAAGGTGTACGTGGTGATCCTGGCCCTCGCCTTCCTGGGCTGGACCTCCATCTGTCGTGTGATGCGGGCCTCCGTGATCACCGCCAAGCAGGCGGACTACGTGACGGCGGCGCGCGCGCTCGGCGCCGGCACCTCGCGGATCCTCTTCCGGCACGTCCTGCCGAACGCGCTCGCCCCGACGATCGTCGTGGCCACCATCGCGCTCGGCGGGTACATCTCGGCCGAGGCGACGCTCTCGTTCCTCGGACTCGGGCTCGGGGAACCGACGATCTCGTGGGGCATCGACATCGCCCAGGGCAGCCAGGCCATCCGGGACAACCCGCATGCGCTGCTGTTCCCGGCCGGAATGCTCAGCCTCACGGTCTTCGCGTTCATCATGCTCGGCGACGCGGTACGCGACGCCCTCGACCCGAAGCTGCGCTGAGGAGGGCGTACGACGTGACCATCATGGACAAGACAGCAGACATCCCGGCGCCCCGCGCCGGGGGGCCGGACGACGCCAGGCTCCTCGAGGTGCGCGACCTGCACGTGGAGTTCCACACCCGTGACGGGGTCGCCAAGGCCGTCAACGGTGTGAACTACAGCGTCGACTCGGGCGAGACCCTGGCCGTGCTCGGTGAGTCCGGCTCCGGCAAGTCCGTGACCGCTCAGGCGATCATGGGCATTCTCGACATGCCGCCCGGCAAGATCCCGCAGGGCCAGATCCTCTACCGTGGCCAGGACATGCTCACCATGAGCAACGAGGAACGGCGGAAGATCCGTGGCCAGAAGATCGCGATGATCTTCCAGGACGCGCTCTCCTCGCTCAACCCCGTGCTCTCGGTCGGCTACCAGCTCGGCGAGATGTTCCGTGTCCACCAGGGACTCTCCAAGAAGCAGGCCAAGGCCAAGGCCATCGAGCTGATGGAGCGGGTCAAGATCCCCGCAGCCAAGCAGCGGGTCAGCGACTATCCGCACCAGTTCTCCGGCGGTATGCGCCAGCGCATCATGATCGCCATGGCACTGGCGCTGGAGCCGGACCTGATCATCGCGGACGAGCCGACCACCGCGCTCGACGTGACGGTCCAGGCCCAGGTCATGGACCTGCTCAAGGAGCTCCAGACCGAGTTCAACATGGGTCTGATCCTGATCACCCACGACCTCGGCGTCGTCGCCGACGTCGCGGACAAGATCGCGGTCATGTACGCGGGCCGGATCGTCGAGACGGCACCGGTGCACGAGCTCTACAAGCGGCCCGCGCACCCGTACACCCGCGGTCTGCTCGACTCGATCCCGCGCCTCGACCAGAAGGGCCAGGAGCTCTACGCGATCAAGGGGCTGCCGCCCAACCTGCTCAAGATTCCGTCCGGCTGCGCCTTCAACCCCCGCTGCCCCAAGGCGGAGGACATCTGCCGCACGGAGATTCCGGCCCTGGTGCCGGTCTCCGAGCAGGACGGCAGCGAACTGCCCGGACGCGGCAGCGCCTGCCACTTCTGGAAGGAGACGATCCATGGCTGAGCTCGACAAGAATGACGGTTCCATGGACGCCACCCCGAACGTCACCGATGTCGTCGCGGTCGACGCCGCCGACGAGACGGCGGCGGTCGCGGCCATCGAGGCCCCGGTGGAGCGCGGTGAGCCGATCCTCCAGGTGCGCAATCTGGTCAAGCACTTCCCGCTGAGCCAGGGCATTCTCTTCAAGCGCCAGGTCGGCGCGGTCAAGGCCGTGGACGGGGTCTCCTTCGACCTCTACCAGGGTGAGACGCTCGGCATCGTCGGCGAGTCCGGCTGTGGCAAGTCCACGGTCGCGCGGCTGCTGATGGCGCTGGAGACGGCCACGTCCGGCGAGGTCTTCTACAAGGGCCAGGACATCACCCGGCTGTCCGGCCGCGCGCTGAAGGCGGTCCGCCGGAACATCCAGATGGTGTTCCAGGACCCGTACACCTCGCTGAACCCGCGCATGACGGTCGGCGACATCATCGGCGAGCCCTTCGACATCCACCCCGAGGTGGCCCCGAAGGGCGACCGGCGGGCCAAGGTCCAGGAGCTGCTGGACGTCGTCGGCCTCAACCCGGAGTACATCAACCGCTACCCGCACCAGTTCTCCGGCGGTCAGCGCCAGCGCATCGGCATCGCCCGCGGCCTCGCGCTCAACCCGGAGATCATCATCTGCGACGAGCCGGTCTCCGCGCTCGACGTGTCGGTGCAGGCGCAGGTCATCAACCTGATGGAGAAGCTCCAGGACGAGTTCAACCTCTCCTACGTCTTCATCGCGCACGACCTGTCGATCGTCCGGCACATCTCCGACCGGGTCGGCGTGATGTACCTCGGCAAGATGGCCGAGATCGGGACGGACGCGGAGATCTACGACCACCCGACGCACCCCTACACCCAGGCGCTGCTGTCGGCGGTCCCGGTCCCGGACCCCGAGGCCCGTGAGCGCGGCGAGCGGATCATCCTGACCGGTGACGTCCCGTCGCCGGCGAACCCGCCGTCGGGCTGCCGCTTCCGTACGCGGTGCTGGAAGGCCCAGGACAAGTGCTCCACGGAGCTGCCGCTGCTGGCCGTCCCCGAGCGCTTCAAGGGCTCTGACAGCCCCGCGGCGCACGAGTCGGCCTGCCACTTCGCCGAGGAGAAGGACATCGTCGGCGCCGCTTCGTAGCACGACCCGAACGACGCGGAAGCGCCCGGAACCGATCGGTTCCGGGCGCTTCTTCCTTTTCCCGGAGCCGGGCGTGCAGGTGGCTCGGGTCAATGGGCTCACGTGCTCGGCTCCGCGGGACCGGGGAGCCCCGCGTCCGGGGACCGGTCGGGTCCCTGTCCGCGAGGCGCCCCGGGGCCGGGGCAAGGGGTGTCAGGCCCCGGCCTTGGGGTCTTCGGTGGTCTTGTCGAGCTTCGGCCCGGACGAGGCGTCACGGGCCTTCGGGACGGCCGGGACGGTCTGGGTGTCCTCGGGGTAGTGGCAGGCCGTCAGATGGCCTTCCCGGCTGCCCTCCACCCGTACCAGCGGCGGGGCCTCGCTCGCGCACTTGTCCGTCGCCTTCCAGCAACGGGTACGGAAGCGGCAGCCCGACGGCGGGTTGACCGGGGAGGGCACGTCGCCGACGAGGCGGATGCGCTCACGGGCCGGTGTGTCGTCGGCGGTCGCCTCGGGCACGGCCGAGAGCAGCGCCCGGGTGTACGGGTGACGCGGGTTGCCGTACAGGTCCTCGCGGTCGGCGATCTCCACGATCTTGCCGAGGTACATGACCGCGACGCGCTGCGAGAAGTGGCGCACGATGGCCAGGTCGTGGGCGATGAACAGGAACGCGATGCCGAGTTCCTTCTGCAGCTTCTGCAGCAGGTTCACCACCTGGGCCTGGATCGACACGTCCAGCGCCGAGACCGGCTCGTCGGCCACGATCAGCTTCGGCTCCAGGGCGAGCGCGCGGGCCACCCCGATGCGCTGGCGCTGGCCGCCGGAGAACTCGTGCGGGAAACGGTTGTAGTGCTCCGGGTTGAGCCCGACGGTCTCCAGCAGCTCCCGCACCCGCGCCTCGCGGCCGCCGACGGGGTTGATGTCGTTGATCTCCATCGGCGCGGTGATGATCTTGCCGACGGTCTGCCGCGGGTTCAGCGAGGCGTACGGGTCCTGGAAGATCATCTGGATCTCGGAGCGGACCGGCGCCAGCTCCTTGCGCGTGGCGTGGGTGATGTCCTGTCCGCGGTAGGAGATCGTGCCGGCCGTCGGCTCCAGGAGCCGGGTGATCAGCCGGCCCGTGGTCGACTTGCCGCAGCCGGACTCGCCGACCAGGCCCAGGCTCTCGCCCTCGGCGACGGTGAAGTCCAGCCCGTCGACGGCCTGGACGGCGCCGACCGTCCGCCGGATCGGGAAGCCGCCCTTGATCGGGAAGTGCTTGGTGAGTCCGGAGACGTCCAGGAGGGGATCTTTGCTGCTCATGGTGGGGAAGTCCCGTCTCTTGTACGTCAGTTGGGCCGGGTGCCGGCGAAGTCCGTGAAGAACTCGGCGCGCTGCTCGGCGGTGAGGTGGCAGGCGGCGCCGCGCCCGGCGGTGAGCTCCAGCGGCGGCTGGTCGGTGGCGCAGCGCTTGCCGCCGACCTGCTCGGTGAACGTGCACCGGGGGTGGAAGCGGCAGCCGGTCGGCGGGTTGAGGAGGCTCGGCGGGGAGCCGGGGATCGGCGACAGGGGTACGTCCACCGGCCCTTCGAGACTCGGCATGGAACCCAGCAGGCCCCAGGTGTACGGGTGCTGGGGAGCCCGCAGCACCTCCTTCTTCGTACCGCGCTCCACGCAGCGACCGCCGTACATCACCAGCACGTCGTCCGCGATGTCGGCGATGACCCCGAGGTCGTGGGTGATGAAGATGATCGAGGTGCCGGTCTCCTGCTGGAGGTCCTTGAGCAGGTCCATGATCTGGGCCTGCACGGTGACGTCCAGCGCGGTGGTCGGCTCGTCCGCGATCAGCAGTTCCGGGTCGCAGACGAGCGCCATGGCGATCATCGCGCGCTGGCGCATACCGCCGGAGAACTGGTGCGGATAGTCGTCCACCCGCAGATCGGGCTGCGGGATGCCCACCTTGGTGAGCATCTCGACCGCCCGCGCCCGGGCCTCCCGCTTGGAGGCGCCGGTGTGCTTGCGGTACGTCTCGCCGATCTGCCGGCCGATGGTGTGGTACGGCGAGAGCGAGGCCAGCGAGTCCTGGAAGATCATGGCCATCTTGTTGCCGCGCAGCCGCTCCAGCTCCCGCTCCGAGGCGGCCAGCAGATCCTGCCCGTCGAGCAGGATCTCGCCCTCGATCTCGGTGTGGTCGGGGTGGTGCAGGCCGAGGATGGTCAGGTTGGTGACGGACTTGCCGGAACCGGACTCGCCGACGATGCCGAGCGTCTTGCCCTTCTCGATGTCGAAGGACAGCCCGTCGACGGCCTTGACCATGCCGTCTTCGGTGGAGAAGTGCACGCGCAGATCGCGTACGGAGAGGAAGGGGGTGCTCACTGGATCTCTCCCTAGGCGAGGCGGACGCGCGGGTCGATGAGGGCGTAGACGGCGTCGACGATGATGTTGAACACGACGATCGCTCCTGCCGCGACCAGCACGACTCCGAGCAGCAGGGGCAGGTCGTTGTCGCCGACCGCCTTGACGGAGAGCGCGCCGATGCCGTGCAGACCGAAGGTCTTCTCGGTGATGATCGCGCCCCCGAACAGCACGCCGAGGTCGAGGCCGAAGATGGTGACGATCGGGCCCATGGCCCCGCGCCAGGCGAATCTGAAGAACACCGTCCGCCGGGAGAGGCCCTTGGCGCGTGCGGTGCGCACATAGTCCTCGCTCAGCGTCTCGACGAGCTGGGAGCGTGCCATACGGGTGTAGTTGGCGGTGAAGATCAGCGCCAGCACCAGCCAGGGCAGCAGCAGCCCGGTGAACCAGCCGGACGGGCTCTCGGTGAAGGGGACTTCCTTGGGCCGGCTCAGGATGTGCCACTGGTCCGCGAGGTAGTACATGGCGACCACGCCAACGATGTAGATCTGCATCGAGGAGCCGATCAGCGACGCCGAGGACGCCACCTTGTCCAGCATCTTGCCCTGCTTGACCGCGGCGAGCATGCCCGTGCCCACACCGAAGATCACGAAGACGACCGCGCTGCCGAGGGAGAGGGAGAGCGTCGTCGGGAAGCGGTCCAGGATGGTGCCGAGGACCGGCTCACGGTTGTGGAAGGAGTAGCCCAGGCACGGCGCGGGGCAATTCCCGAAGGAGCTGTAGTCCCGGCCGACGAACACGGCCTGGAGCCAGTGCCAGTACTGCACGGGCAGCGGGTCGGCTATGCCGAGGTTGCGTTTGACCAGCGCCAGCGTCTCGGGTGTGCACACCTTGCCGCAGGCCACACGCGCTGGGTCGCGGGGCGCGACGTAGAAGAGGACGAAAGTGATGGCACTGATGATCAGCAGGATGACCAGTGCGCCGATTGCCCGGCGGATGAGGAAGCGGAACATGGCGATGGATTTCCCTGGCAGACGCCGACGAGGGGGAGTGGAGCGGGCGGGGCGCCGCAGGGGCGCCCCGCCTCAGGAGTGTCGGCGTCAGGCCTTCACGAACAGCTTGTAGAAGACGGCCGAGGACCACAGCGGGTGGAACGTCGCGCCGCCGACCTTCTCGCCGTAGAGGTAGAAGCGGCGCTGGAACGTCTCGGGGATGATCGGCGCCTCCTCCGTCATGATCCGCTTGTCCAGGGCGGCCCACGCCTTGCCGGCCTCGTTCGGGTCGGCGATGACGACGTTCTTCTTGATCGCCTCGTTGACCCAGTCGACGTTCAGCTGCGAGATGTTGTTGGCGCCGTTGGCGATGGTGCTGCCGTCGAACAGCGGCTGCATCAGCGTGTAGCCGGTCGGCCAGTCCGGGGACCAGCCGAACCACATCACGTCGAACTGGTTGTCGATCTGCTGGACCTGGTCGTAGTAGCTGGTGGAGTCCAGCGGCTTCATGACCGGGGTGAAACCGGCCGCCTTGAGGGCGTTCTCGATGACGACCTTGGTCTTGTTGTAGGTGTTGCTCGTGGGGAAGGCGTAGACGACCTTCTGGCCCTCCTTGCCGGCCTCCTTCAGCAGCTTCTTCGCCGCCTCCGGGTCGCCCTGCGGCTTCTTCAGCTTCCCGTAGACGTCGTCCTTGGCGTAGCCGACGATGTCGGGGCTGAGGATGGACGTCGCGTAGTCACCGGCCGAGGGGCCACCGTAGATCTTGCGGATCTGCTCCAGCGGCCAGGCGTGGATGATGGCCTGACGGACCTTCAGGTCGGTGATCCGCTTGGTGTTGATCGCGTAGTAGTAGATGCCGGTCAGCAGGCCGTTGAAGGTGCGCTTCTTCAGCTCGGGGTCGGTGAGGACCTTCTGGATGCGCTCGGCCGGGACGCCGCTGTACGCCATGACCGCGTACTTGTCGTCGCCGTCGTCGGCGATCAGACGGTCGGCCGACTGCAGGGCCTCGGGGCCGAACTCGTAGACGAAGCTGTCCGGGTACGCGTTGCGGATCGAGTCCGTGTTGGGGTCCCAGTGCGGGTTGCGCACCAGCGTCATCGACTTGTCGATGGAGTGTGCCTTGATGCGGTACGGGCCGCAGCTGACCGGGTCCTTGTCGTACTTGTCCTTGGTGTCGCCCTTGACCGGGACGGCGCCGTAGGAGGTCATCGCCAGGGTGAAGTTGAGGTCCGGGCGGGCCTCGGCCAGCTTGAAGGTGATCGTCTTCGCCTTGGCGTCGGTCACGACCGAGTCGAGGTGCTTGCCGCCGAACGGGCCCTTGTACTTCGAGCGGAAGTCGGCCGTGCCGGTCAGTGCGGTCTGGGCGTAGCCGGCGCCCTCGGTGGTGAAGCTGGCGAAGCCGCGCTCGATGCCGTGGCGCACGTCATCGATGGTGAGCTCCTTGCCGTCCTCCCACTTCAGACCGTCCTTCAGGGTGAAGGTCCAGGTCTTGCCGCCGTCGGACATGGTGCCCGCGTCGGTGGCGAGGTCGCCGACCAGCTTCATCGAGCCGTCCGCCGCGATCTTGTAACCGGTCAGGGCGCGGATGAAGAGGTCGCCGATCGCGGAGTTCCACGAGAAGTAGATGCGCTGCGGGTCCAGGTGCGAGAAGTCGTCCGGGGCTATGCCGCGGATCGTGCCGCCCTTCTTCGCGCCCGGGATCTCGGCGGCCGGGCCGGTGGAGTCGGCCTTCGTGCCGACGACGACCGAGCCGGTGTACTTGTCGGCACCGCCGTGTCCGGCGCCGCCGCCCTTCTTGCCGGTCGAGCTGCCGCTGCTGCACGCGGAGAGGACCATCGAACCGCCGGCTGCGACCGACGTGGCGATGACGAAGTTTCTGCGGGAAAGGGACATGGTTTCCTGCTCTGGTCGATGGAGAGAAACGTTCGATCCGGTGGGCCCCGTCGCCCGGCCGGAGGAAGTGCGGTTCAGCGCTTGGTCTTCGGGTCCAGTGCGTCACGCACCGAGTCACCCAGCAGATTGAAGGCGATGACGAAGATCACCATCGAGACGCCGGGGAAGAGCATGAACGTGATGTCGCTCTGGTAGACGTCCGATCCGCGCTGGATCATCACGCCCCAGTCGGGTGTCGGGTCGGTGAGACCGACGCCGAGGAAGGCGAGGCCCGCTTCCGCAGTGACGTACGCGGGCAGCGCGAGCGTGGCCTGGATGAGGATCGGCGTCCAGAGGTTGGGCAGCAGTTCCTTGAAGATGATCCGCGCCGGGGAGGCGCCGGTCACCCTCGCCGCCTCGACGAACTCGCGTTCGCGCAGGGCGAGTACCTCGCCGCGCAGCAGTCGGGCGATGGACGCCCAGCCGAAGGCCGTCATGACCGAGATGAGGCTGACGACGGTCAGCCAGACCGGGGTGTTCTCGTCCGGAGCGACCAGGATCGAGAGCATCACCGGCCAGAAGGCGATGAAGAAGAGCGTGGAGGGGAAGGCCAGCAGGATGTCGATGACCCGGCCCACGAGGTAGTCGGTCTTGCCGCCCAGATAGCCCGCGGTGATACCGACGGCGATGCCGATCACCGTCACCAGCAAGGTGGTTGCCGCGGCGATGAGCAGCGAGTTGCGGATGCCGTAGAGCAGGAAGGTGAAGACGTCCCGGCCGAGTCCGGGCTCGATGCCGAACCAGAAGTCGCCGCTGATACCGCCGTTGGGCAGAATCGGCGAACCGAAGTCGTCCAGCAGGCTGGGATCGTTCGACCCGTATGTCGTGTACGGGTCCTTGCCGTACAGCTTCGCGATCAGCGGCGCGCAGATGGCGATCACGAAGAAGAAGATGACCACATAGGCCGAAATCACGCCCGTACGGTCGCGCTTGAAGCGCAGCCAGGCCATCTTGCCCGGTGAGCGGCCGTCGCCGCCCTTGACCGCGGACGGGCCGGATATGGACTGCGGCTTCGCTTCCTCCACCTCAACGGGGGTGGCGGCTTGCGGCGTTGGAATCGTCATGGTGCTCCTGGCCCGGAGGGTCGAAGGACTCCGCAGGGCAACACCTACGGGCTACCCGGACTTTTTCAACGCAATTCATGCAGGGTCAATGAATGTCCGACGCCCTTGGCATGCTCTTTGGAAATTTGACCAATCCATAACCCTCCTTAGGGCGTGGCTTTGCTTCCGTTTGACATTTTCGAAGGTGTGTTCGCGACTTAACGGGTGAAGTCCGGCAATGAGTCCGATATGCGGGCGTGGTTGTCTCGGAATTCGTACATCCGATCAGACCGGCTCGCGGTCGATGCGCATTCGATGCGTAGCCGTTATCGCTCCGGTGCCTGTCGGGTCCGCGTCCGGATCTCCTCCGCTCGCGAACTGCCACTCGAATCGGCTCCGGTGCGCCCGAATGGGTGGAGCGAATGTGCGTTATGTCTCTTGTGCGGTGATATTTGACCGTAAGTGAGACGCAGCACTATGAGGAGGCACTCCATGCGCGGAGCCACACAGGCCAAGTGGGCCGCATGTGCGGTGGTCGTCGCCCTGGCGGCGACGGCATGCGGCGGCGGGGGCAGCAGCGGCGGTGGCGGCGGTGGGGCGAACGGAATCGTGAGCTCTTCCTGGGGTGACCCGCAGAACCCGCTCGAACCCGCGAACACCAACGAGGTGCAGGGCGGCAAGGTCCTCGACATGATCTTCCGGGGGCTCAAGAGGTACGACCCGAAGACCGGCGCGGCCACCAACATGCTCGCCGAGAAGATCGAGACCAAGGACAACCAGAACTTCACGGTCACCGTGAAGGACGGCTGGACCTTCAGCAACGGCGAGAAGATCACCGCCAAGTCGTTCGTGGACGCGTGGAACTACGGCGCCCTGCTGAAGAACAATCAGAAGAACGCCTACTTCTTCGGTTACATCGACGGCTACGACAAGGTCCACCCGGACACCGGCAGCGCCACGGCCGACAAGCTCTCCGGTCTCGAGGTCGTCGACGGCAGGACGTTCACGGTCAAGCTGTCGCAGAAGTTCTCCCTGTGGCCCGACACCCTCGGCTACCCGGCCTTCGCCCCGCTGCCCCAGGCCTTCTTCACCGACCACGCCGCCTGGGTGTCCAAGCCGATCGGCAACGGCCCGTACAGCATCGACAAGTACACCAAGGGCTCGTCGATGAACCTGCGCAAGTGGGACAAGTACCCCGGGGCCGACAAGGCGCAGAACGGCGGGATCGACCTCAAGGTCTACACCGACAACAACACCGCCTACACGGACCTGACGGCCGGCAACCTCGACCTCGTCGACGACGTGCCCGCCTCGCAACTGAAGAACGTCAAGGCGGACCTCGGCGACCGCTACATCAACACCCCGGCCGGCATCATCCAGACCCTCGCCTTCCCCTTCTACGACAAGAAGTGGGACACCCCGAACGGTGCCAAGGTCCGGCAGGGCCTGTCGATGGCGATCAACCGCCAGCAGATCACCGATCAGATCTTCCAGAAGACCCGTACCCCCGCCTCCGACTGGACCTCTCCGGTCCTCGGCGCGGAGGGCGGCTTCAAGAAGGGGCTGTGCGGCGCGCCCTGCGAGTACAACGCGGCGAACGCCAAGAAGCTGATCCAGGAGGGCGGCGGCATCCCCGGCGGCCAGCTCAAGATCTCGTACAACGGTGACACCGGCTCCCACAAGGAGTGGGTCGACGCCGTCTGCAACAGCATCAACAAGGTGATGGGCAACAACAAGGCGTGCGTCGGTGCCCCGGTCGGCACCTTCGCCGACTTCCGCAGCCAGGTCTCGCAGCAGAAGCTGACCGGTGCCTGGCGGGCCGGCTGGCAGATGGACTACCCGCTCATCCAGAACTTCCTCCAGCCCGTGTACTACACCGACGCCTCGTCCAACGACGGCAAGTGGAGCAACAAGCAGTTCGACGGGCTCGTCGACAAGGCCAACGCCGAGTCCGACAAGGCCAAGGCCGTGACGACCTTCCAGGACGCGGAGAAGGTCCTGGTCGCGCAGATGCCCGTCATCCCGCTCTGGTACCAGAACGGCAGCGCCGGCTACTCGGACCGGATCACCAATGTGTCGCTGAACCAGTTCAGCGTTCCGGTGTACGAGCAGATCAAGGTCAAGTGACCCGTGGAGGGTCTTTCGCCTGCATCAGGCCGGACCCCGCGAGCCCGGCCTGATCCGAGCGAGAGGCCCTGCGGCCGGGTGGCCGGTGCGTTCCTGGCACCGGCCGCCCGGCTTCCCCGTCCCCCGACGCGTCACTCCCCAGCCCCGAGCCTCTGACCCCCGCGACCCCCGGAGCCCTGCATGGGACGTTATGTGATCCGGCGGCTGCTGCAGATGATCCCGGTCTTCTTCGGCACCACACTGCTGATCTTCCTCATGGTGAATGTGATGGGCGACCCCATCGCGGGTCTCTGCGGCGACCGCCAGTGCGACCCGGCGACCGCAGCCCAACTCCGCTCGGAATTCGGCCTCGACAAGCCCGTCTGGCAGCAATACCTCACCTACATGGGCAATGTCTTCACCGGCGACTTCGGTACCGCGTTCAACGGGCAGAAGGTCACCGAGCTGATGGCCACCGCCTTCCCCATCACGATCCGGCTCACCGTCGTCGCGATCGTCTTCGAGATCGTCATCGGCATCAGCCTCGGCGTCGTCACCGGCCTGCGCCGCGGCCGCCCCGTCGACACCACCGTGCTCATCCTGACCCTGGTCGTCATCTCCATCCCGACCTTCGTCACCGGCCTGCTGCTCCAGCTCCTCCTCGGAGTCGAGTGGGGCATCATCAAGCCCTCCGTCTCACCGGAGGCCCCCATCAACGAGCTGCTGGTACCCGGGCTCGTCCTCGCCTCGGTCTCCCTGGCGTACGTCACCCGGCTCACCCGGACCTCGATCGCCGAGAACGCCCGCGCCGACTACGTCCGCACCGCCGTCGCCAAGGGGCTGCCCAGGCGCCGCGTCGTCATCCGGCACCTGCTGCGCAACTCGCTGATCCCGGTCGTCACCTTCATCGGTACGGACGTGGGCGCCCTGATGGGCGGGGCGATCGTCACGGAGCGGATCTTCAACATCCACGGCGTCGGCTACCAGCTCTACCAGGGCATCCTGCGCCAGAACTCCCAGACCGTCGTCGGCTTCGTCACCATCCTCGTCCTCGTCTTCCTGGCGGCGAACCTGATCGTCGACCTGCTGTACGCCGTTCTCGACCCGAGGATCCGCTATGCCTGAGCAGACACCGGACGAGGCGATCTCGTCGGCCGGAGCAGGAGGCGTGATGGATCTCGCGCTGGAAGAGGGCACGACCCTCGAAAGGACACCGGGCGGCCCCCAGGGCACCGGCCCCGCCGAGAAGCCGCGCAGTCTGTGGTCCGACGCCTGGCGGGACCTGCGCCGCAACCCGGTCTTCATCATCTCCGCCCTGATCATCCTCTTCCTGGTGATCATCTCGATCTGGCCGTCGCTGATCGCCGACCAGGACCCCCTCGACTGCAACCTGGGCAAGGCGCAGGAGGGCTCGCAGCCCGGACACCCCTTCGGCTTCGACGGGCAGGGCTGCGACGTCTACACCCGTACCGTCTACGGAGCACGGAACTCGGTGACCGTCGGCGTCTGCTCCACCTTCGGCGTCACCCTGCTCGGCGGCGTCCTCGGCGGCCTCGCCGGGTTCTTCGGCGGCTTGTGGGACTCGGTCCTCTCCCGCGTCACCGATGTCTTCTTCGGCATCCCGGTGGTCCTCGGCGGGCTGGTCTTCCTCTCCGTGGTCACCAGCTCCACCGTCTGGCCGGTGATCGGCTTCATCGTGCTGCTGGGCTGGCCGCAGATCGCCCGCATCGCCCGCGGCTCCGTGATCACCGCCAAACAGAACGACTACGTACAGGCGGCACGGGCGCTCGGCGCCTCCAACACGCGGATGTTGCTGCGCCACATCACCCCGAACGCCATCGCGCCGGTGATCGTCGTCGCGACCATCGCGCTCGGTACGTACATCTCGCTGGAGGCGACGCTCTCGTTCCTCGGCGTCGGCCTGAAACCGCCGGCCGTCTCCTGGGGCATCGACATCTCCGCCGCGTCCCAGTACATCCGCAACGCCCCGCACATGCTGCTCTGGCCCGCCGGAGCCCTGGCGGTCACCGTGCTCGCCTTCATCATGCTCGGCGACGCGGTGCGCGACGCCCTCGACCCCAAGCTGCGCTGAGGAGCCCGCTGCCATGTTGCTCGAAGTGCGCGATCTGCACGTGGAGTTCCACACCCGCGACGGTGTCGCCAAGGCCGTCAACGGGGTCAACTACTCGGTGGCCGAGGGCGAGACGCTGGCCGTCCTCGGCGAGTCCGGCTCCGGCAAGTCCGTCACCGCCCAGGCCGTCATGGGCATCCTCGACATGCCCCCGGGAAGGATCAGCGGCGGCGAGATCCTCTTCAAGGGCCGCGACCTGCTGAAGATGAAGAAGGACGAGCGCCGGAAGATCCGCGGCCAGGAGATGGCCATGATCTTCCAGGACGCGCTCTCCTCCCTCAACCCCGTGCTCAGCGTGGGGGAACAGCTCGGCGAGATGTTCGTCGTGCACCGCGGGATGTCCCACAAGGACGCGAAGGCGAAGGCCGTCGAGCTGATGGACCGGGTCCGCATCCCGGCGGCGAAGGAACGCGTCGGGAACTACCCGCACCAGTTCTCCGGCGGCATGCGCCAGCGCATCATGATCGCCATGGCGATGGCGCTGGAGCCCTCGCTGATCATCGCGGACGAACCCACCACCGCCCTCGACGTGACCGTCCAGGCCCAGGTGATGGATCTGCTCGCCGAGCTCCAGCGCGAGCTGAACATGGGCCTGATCCTGATCACCCACGACCTGGGCGTGGTCGCGGACGTGGCCGACAAGATCGCCGTGATGTACGCGGGCCGGATCGTCGAGTCCGCCCCGGTCCACGAGATCTACCGGGCGCCCGCCCACCCGTACACCAAGGGCTTGCTCC
Source organism: Streptomyces atratus (assembly GCF_900119365.1). Taxonomy (GTDB): domain Bacteria; phylum Actinomycetota; class Actinomycetes; order Streptomycetales; family Streptomycetaceae; genus Streptomyces; species Streptomyces atratus_B. Next base: position 280,108 of record NZ_FPJO01000002.1, on the reverse strand, counting down.
AGTCGATCCCGCGCCTGGACCAGAAGGGCCGGGAGCTGTACGCGATCAAGGGCCTGCCGCCCAACCTGCTGCACATCCCGCCCGGCTGCGCCTTCAACCCGCGCTGCCCGATGGCCCAGGAGATCTGCCGGGGCGAGGTGCCGCCGCTGTTCGAGGTGGCCGAGCACCGCGAGAGCGCCTGCTACTTCTGGAAGGAGACGCTCGATGCACGCTGACCACTCGGGGCGCAAGGAAGCGCGCGAAGAGGGCGAGAAGGCCCGCGCGCTGCTCGCCAAGTCACGGGCCGGGTCCGCCGCGGCGGGCGACGAGCCGATCCTGGAGGTCCGCGATCTGGTCAAGCACTACCCGCTGACCCAGGGCATCCTGATCAAGAAGCAGATCGGCGCGGTCAAGGCGGTCGACGGGGTCTCCTTCGACCTGGCGGCGGGCGAGACGCTCGGCATCGTGGGGGAGTCCGGCTGCGGCAAGTCGACCGTGGCGAAGATGCTGGTGCATCTGGAACAGCCGACGGCCGGCGCGATCAAGTACAAGGGCGAGGACATCACCAAACTGTCGGGGCGCGCCCTGAAGGCCGTGCGCCGCAACATCCAGATGGTCTTCCAGGACCCGTACACCTCGCTCAACCCGCGCATGACCGTCGGCGACATCATCGGGGAGCCGTACGAGATCCACCCCGAGGTGGCCCCGAAGGGGGAGCGGCGCCGCAAGGTCCAGGACCTGCTGGACGTGGTCGGGCTCAACCCGGAGTACATCAACCGCTATCCGCACCAGTTCTCAGGCGGTCAGCGCCAGCGCATCGGCATCGCCCGCGGGCTGGCCCTGAACCCCGAGATCATCGTCGCCGACGAACCCGTCTCCGCCCTCGACGTCTCTGTACAGGCGCAGGTCGTCAACCTGCTGGACCGGCTCCAGGCGGAGTTCGGGCTCGCTTACGTCTTCATCGCGCACGACCTCTCGATCGTCCGGCACATCTCCGACCGGGTCGGAGTGATGTATCTGGGCCGGATCGTCGAGATCGGCTCCGACGAGCAGATCTACGACCACCCCACGCACCCGTACACCCAGGCGCTGCTCTCCGCCGTCCCGGTGCCGGACCCGGCGGCCCGGGAGCACCGGGAGCGGATCATCCTGCACGGCGACGTCCCCTCGCCCGCCAACCCGCCCTCCGGCTGCCGCTTCCGCACCCGGTGCTGGAAGGCGCAGGAGCGGTGCGAGCTGGAGGTGCCGCTGCTGGCGGTCCCGGCCGTCTTCCGGCTGGCGGACACACCGGCCGGGCACGACTCGGCCTGCCACTTCGCGGAGGAGAAGCAGGTGGTGCCGCCGGAGGGGCTGCTGGAGGCGCCGGGGGAGACGACGGCGGAGGAGGACGGTCCGTCGCAGGGCGTGGACGGGGAGAACGGGCCCGCCCCGTCCGGGAGCACCCGGGCACGTTAACGCGTGGGCAACCCGGCCGTCTCACGTCCGATATACGGACCGGCCAGCATGTCCGGGTACGGCCGTGCGGGTGCCGTGTCCCGGCCGGGAGGCCGCCAAGTCCTCCCGGCCGGTTGCCCGTTCGAGCACCACGCCGGTGAACCCCTTGTCCGGCGGACAGGCACGGTGGAGTATCGCTCGGGTGATACTCACTCGGGGGGCAAGGGTCACCGGTGCCGTTCTCTGCGCCGTGCTCGCGCTGATCGTCGCGGGCTGGCTCGTACGGGACATCAGAGCGGCCGACGACATCGGGGCGCTCTGGCGCTACTGGGCCGGCTACTACGACGCGCGGCTCCCGATGCTGCCCGCCACCTCGGCGTACGACGTGGTGCTGCTCGTGGTGTATCTCCTCGCCTTCGTCGCGGCGCTGCGCTCGTCGGCGGCCGCCGCGGTGCTGGTCGCGACCGGAGTGGTCACGATCGTCCTGCGGCTGCCCGGGCTCTGGAACATCGGCGAGTCCCGGATGAACGCCCGGTTCACCGACGACCTGCGCACCCGCGCCCTGCTCTGCGCCTTCGTGGCGCTTGCGGCGGGCATCGCGCTGGTCATCACCGCGGGGGCCGGCCGCAGGCCGGCACGTGACTTCTCCGAACGCCTCCCGGCCCGGCCGGGGCAGGGCGCGGGCGTGATCGCCTTCCTGTTCCTCGGCGCGGCGGGGGCGGTCGTGATCGCCTGGGAGATCCGCCAGGCGGTGCGGATCCCCGACATCTACCCCGACTGGCTCGTGGGCGGGGACCGGGTCATGCAGGGGCTGATCGACCCGCCGCCCGGCTGGTTCTCGGCGGTTTTGATGCTGCTCTGCCTGTTCGCGGGGGTGAGCGGGCTCCCGCGTGCCGTGCACGCGCGGCCGTTCGGCCTGATCGCCGCCGCTCTGCTGCTGGTCGGCGGAGTGCTGGGGGTGGTCCGCGCGGTGCACTACGAGCTGCTGGACCACTTCGGTGATCTGCACGTCGAGGACCAACTCATCGTGCTGACCGGGTTCTTCGAGGTGATCGCCGGAGCCGTGGTGCTGCTGGTGCTGGCCCGGCCGGGCCCCCAGGAGCCCCCCGCCCTGCCCGACCAGGGCTACGGGCAGGGGTACGGGCAGGGGTACGGGCAGGGCTACGGTCATCCGCAGCCCGGCGCCTTCGGGCCGCCGCCCCCGTCCCAGCCGCCGCCCGGCTGGTGACGGGGAGGCCGGCCTGATCAGCCGTCGAGCCCCAACGACCGCTTCAGGAAGTCGACCTGGAGCAGCAGAAGGTTCTCCGCCACCTGCTCCTGCGGCGTCATGTGCGTCACCCCGCTGAGCGGCAGCACCTCGTGCGGGCGCCCGGCCGAGAGCAGCGCCGACGACAGCCGGAGCGAGTGCGCGACCACCACGTTGTCGTCCGCGAGGCCGTGGACGATCATCATCGGCCGCACCTGGTCGGCGGCCTCCGAGAGGCCCTCGTCCGTGATCACCGAGTTGTGTGCGTACACCTCGGGCTGCTCGGCCGGGTCGCCGAGGTAACGCTCGGTGTAGTGGGTGTCATAGAGCCGCTGGTCGGTCACCGGGGCGCCGACCACCGCCGCGTGGAAGACATCGGGCCGCCGGGTCACGGCCAGGGCCGCCAGGTACCCGCCGAACGACCAGCCGCGGATCGCGACCTTGCCGAGGTCCAGCGGGAACCGGTCCGCGAGGGCGTGCAACGCCTCGACCTGGTCGTCCACGGTGAGCACCATGTTGTTCTTGACCGCCTTCTCCCAGCCCGGCGAACGGCCCGGTGTGCCCCGGCCGTCCGCGACCACGACCGCGAAGCCCTGGTTCGCGAACCACTGCGACGTCAGATGCGGATTGTGCGCGGCGACCACCCGGCGGCCGTGCGGTCCGCCGTACGGATCCATCAGTACCGGAAGCGGGCCGTCCGACTCCTTGTACCCCTCGGGGAGCAGCACGGCGCACGGAATTCGCCGTGCGCCCCCCTCCGTGAAGTGCACCCGCGCGGAGAGCACCGGCTCCTCGGCACGGCTCGCCACGGTGGCGACCGGCTTGCCGTCCCGGAACACCTCGGCACGGGCCCCCGGCCGCTCCGGGGAGTGGCTGACCAGCACCGTCACCGCGCCCGCGCGGACCGCCGAGTGCACCCCGGCCCCTTCGGAGACCCGCTCCACGCCCAGCTCGTTGACCCGGTAGACATGGGTCTCGCCGATCTCCGGTTCCGCCGCCTCCTCGCCGGCCATGGCCGCCACCAGGATGTCCGACTCACCGATGTCCAGCACCGCCCGGAGCTGCAACTGCGCCCCGGTCAGCAGCCGGTCGCCGACCGCGAGCACCCGCGCCCCGCCCTCGTCCGCGATCCGCACCAGCCGTCCGTCCGGGGTCCAGGCGGGCACCCCGGGGAAGATTTCCAGCCATACCGGGTCCTCGTCGGCATGCACCGTCCGCGTCGAACCGGTCTCCGTGTCCACCGCGAGGAAGAGGTGGCTCCGCTGGTCGCGGGACTGCACCAGCAGCAGCGGCGCCCCGTCCGACGACCAGTGCACCTGCGCCAGATACGGGTGGCGTGCCCGGTCCCAGACCACTTCGGTACGGGTGCCGTCCAGGCCGAGCACGAAGAGCCGCACCTCGGCGTTGGGCGTCCCCGCCGCCGGGTACGCGACCTCGGCGGGCCTGCGGTCCGGATGCGCGGGATCCGCGATCCACCAACGCCGCACAGGGCTGTTGTCGACCCGGGCGACCAGCAGCCGGTCCGACTCCGGCGACCACCAGAAGCCCCGCGAACGCTGCATCTCCTCGGCCGCGATGAACTCCGCGAGACCGTACGAGACGTCCTCCGCCTCCGGCTCGGCGAGCGCCCGGTCCCCGTCGCCCTCCGCGCCCACGACGCGCAACGCACCCTTGGACACATATGCGATGTGTCGTCCGTCCGGTGAAGGCCGCGGGTCGATCACCGGGCCCGGAACCGGCAGCGCACGTGCCGTACCCGCCCGCAGTTCGGCGACGTACACCTTCCCGGAGAGCGCGAAGGCGGCCAACTCGGCCGCCGCGTCGACCGCGTAGTCAACGATCCCCGAGGAGCCCTCGCGGCTGCGCTCGCGGCGGGCCCGCTCCTGCGCCGACAGCCGCTCCGCCGAACCCCCCAGCAGGGCCTCGGGATCCGCCACCACCCGCTCCTGAGGCGATCCGTCCTTCGGCAGGTCGAGCACCCACAGCCGGCCCGAACGGTCCGTACCGGAGCCCGACCGCAGGAAGATCACCCGCTCCCCGTCGGGGGAAACGGTGAACGACCGAGGGGCGCCGAGAGTGAACCGCATGGTCCTGGCGTGCTGACGGGGAAAGGAAATCTGCTGCGAAGTCATGTGCCGAACCTAGTCCCCGACCGCCCGGTCGTGCGCCCCTCGTGCTGCTGTGCCCCGATCAATGCGTTACGACGGATAGTTATGATCCGTAGCGCTCGGTGGGTATGAAACCTGCTGGCTCCATGTGTGCTGCCCGTCCCGACCGTACCGATGGAGGTGAACCGCCGTGGCACTCAAGATTTCGGCGGTGGTGCTGCTGGCGATCGTCGTCTTCCTGCTGATCCGGAAATCCGGACTGAAGGGCGGACATGCGGTGGTCTGCGCACTGCTTGGTTTCTATCTTGCCGACTCGTCGATCGCGCCGAGCATCTCGAACCTGACCACGAATGTGGCGGACATGGTCGGAAGCCTCAAGTTCTGAGGCCCGGCTCGTCGGCGAAAGGAGCGCGGGCGGTGATCGGTGCGCCCGGCTCGTAGGGTGGTCCCCATGACGGACCATCCCGCCCGGCGCCTCCTCCTGGTGCACGCGCACCCCGACGACGAGTCGATCAATAACGGCGCCACCATGGCCAAGTACGCGGCCGAGGGTGCCCAGGTCACCCTGGTGACCTGCACACTCGGTGAGGAGGGCGAGGTCATCCCGCCCTCCCTCGCCCATCTCGCGGCCGACCGGGACGACACCCTGGGCCCGTACCGCCGGGGCGAACTCGACGCGGCGATGAAGGAGCTGGGGGTCACCGACCACCGGCTCCTGGGCGGTCCCGGCCGCTTCCGCGACTCCGGGATGATGGGCGCCGAGCAGAACCACCGCCCCGGCGCCTTCTGGGCAGCCGACGTGGACGACGCCGCCGGGCACCTGGTGGAGGTCATCCGCTCGGTGCGCCCGCAGGTCCTGGTCACCTACGACCCCGACGGCGGTTACGGACACCCCGACCACGTCCAGACGCACCGCGTCGCGATGCGCGCCGCCGACCTCGCCGCCGACCCCGCGTACCGTGCCGGGTCCGGCGCCCCGCACCGCATCGCCAAGATCTACTGGAACCGGGTGCCCCGCACGGTCGCCGAGGAGGGCTTCGCCCGCCTCCGGGCCACCGCGCCGGACGCCTTCCCGGGCATCGCCGCCATCGACGACGTACCGGGTGTGGTCGACGACTCCAGGGTCACCGCGCAGATCGACGGCGCGGCCCATGCCGCCGCCAAGAGCGCGGCGATGCGGGCCCACGTCACCCAGATCGCCGTGGACGGCCCTTTCTTCGCCCTCTCCAACGACCTGGGCCAGCCCGTCTTCACCACCGAGTACTACGAGTTGGTGCGCGGCGACTCCGGAGCCCCTCAAGGCGTCCGGGAGGACGACCTGTTCGCGGGTGTGGCGGGGGCGGAGCGGTGAGCGGCGGCAAGCAGGGCGCACCGCGCCCCTCCAGGGACGCCGCGGCCACCGGCCTCGCCGCGCCCCTCGACCCCGGGCGGATCGCCGCCCATGCGGGCCTCGCCGTGCTGGGCGCGCTCGTCGGGATCGCCGGGGCGCTCGTCCAAGCCGCCTGGTTCCCCGCCGGGTTGCTGCTCGCACTGGTGGCCGCCGCCGGGCTCTTCTACGGCGGACGCCTGGTCTTCGGCACCCAGCTCGGCGCCCTGGCGCCCGCTGCGGGATGGCTGATTTCGGTCGTTGTTCTGCTCGGCGGACGCCCGGAAGGCGACTATGTCTTCGGCGACGAACTGGGTCTCACTCTTTTTATGCTGGGCGGGATGGTCGTCGCTGTGATCTGTGCCACCATGTTGCGGTCGCCCCAACAGGGCGCCGACGGCGGGCGACCTGGCAAGTAATGTGCCACGTCCGACCCTGTAATGCCCCTTGTCCGTTCGGTGGCCGCACCGCCGTTTCCCCCGGTCGCGGGGTGTCCGTCGGCAGCGGCCAGTATGGTGGTTCGCGCGCCTAGTCGGGTGCTGAAGATCTTGGCCGGGCTCGCGACGCCTGGCACGCACATCTGCGGCGTTACCGAAACGCCCTAATAGCTCCGCTATGAGGACGCTCCGGCGCCTTGCAGCTGCACGCGCCAGGCGCCGCTCCCTGATCCGGCCAAGATCTCCAGCACCCTCCTAGCCGTCCCCAGGCCTGCGGCATGGGGGAAGTACGGGCGGCGGAGCCAATCGGGAGAACCTGCTTTGAGTCGTGAAACTGACAGTTCGTCCTCCGGGCCCCAGGGGCGCGGAGGAGCCGCGTACCCCTCGGGGACGCCGCCGTACGGATCCCGCCAGTATCCGTCGCTGCACCCTTCGCAGGATGCCCCGGAGGGGGCCCCGGAGCCTGCGGACCCGTCCCAGTCCGAGGAGCCGAGGACCGAGACGACGCTGACCACGCGCATCCGGATCAACATTCCGGGCTCGCGTCCCATCCCGCCCGTCGTCATGCGTACGCCCGTGGGTGACACCGACGGAGCCGACGCCGAGCGCACGGGCAGCATCCCGCGCCCCGGTTCGCCCGCGACGGACGGTGCGCCGGCCGGGCCGGACAGCGCGCCGGCCGCCGAGGCCCGGACCGAGTCCGCGGACCCGGCCGCCGAGAAGCCGGCCAGGGAGAAGAGCGGCAGCGACTGGTTCGCCCCGCGCAAACCCCCCACGAGCACCTCGGTCGCCGGTGGCGGTACAGTGGGCGGCGCCGAGGGCATCAGGGGTGCCGCGCCCACCGCACCGAACCCGCCCCGCCCCGATCTGCCGTACTTCTCGGACGGTCCGCAGCACACGGGCGACCAGGGCGCACCCCGCCCCGACGACTTCGGCGGCCCCGCGTCCGGTGGCCCGCGTCCCACGCCGAACCTCGGAGTGCGTACGCCCGGCCCCTCCGGACCCACCACGGGCCCGGCCACCGGCACTTCGTCCCTGACGCCGAACCTCGGCGGACCGGGCGGCACGGGCTCCGGCCCGCTGGGCTCGGGCGGTCCCGCGGGCCCGCAGGGTCCCGGTGCCCCCGGTGGTCCGCCGCGGATGTCCGACGACACGGCGGAGCTGACGCCGCAGTTCGCGGGCCCGGCACCCTCCGGCCCCGGCGGCAACGTCTCCGGTGACACGCTCACCAGCGGCATCCCCGTCATCCCGTCGGAGAACCGGCCGGCGTCCCTGTTCCCGGGCACGCCCCCGGGCGGGCGCCCCGACCCGGCGTCCCGTGTCCCGGGCGATCCGATGGGCACCGGACCCGCGGGACCCGGCGGCCCCGCCGCCGCGTCGGCCCCGCGCCCCGAACCGGCCTCCGCGTCCGCTCCCGCCCCCGCGAAGAAGCAGGGCCGCTCCAAGCTGGTCCTCCTCGGCGTCGGTGTCGTCGGGCTGCTCGGTGTCGCGTACGGCGCCGGGCTGCTGATGAACCACTCCGACGTCCCCAAGGGCACCACCGTCCTCGGCGTCGACATCGGCGGCGGCACGAAGGAGGAGGGCGTCACGAAGCTGGACGCCGCCCTCGGCAAGCGCGCCGTGACCCCCCTCCAGCTGTCCGTGGACGGCAAGAAGACCGAGCTCGCGCCGGACAAGGCGGGGCTCGCCCTGGACAGCCAGGAGACCGTGCGCTCGGCAGCGGGCAGCGACTACAACCCGGTCTCCGTCATCGGCTCCCTGTTCGGCAGCAAGCGCGCCGTCGACCCGGTGATCCCGGTCGACGAGGAGAAGCTCGGTGTCGCGCTGACGGACCTGGCCGGTGTCTCCGGCTCGGCCAACGACGGCACGATCAAGTTCGAGCCGGGCAAGGCCGTCGCCGTACCCGGCAAGTCGGGCAAGGCGCTGGACGTCAACCAGTCGATGTCCTCGGTGCGCGACGCGTACCGCGCCCAGGTGCAGACCGGCCGGACGAAGATCGTCCAGCTGCCCGTCACCACCCGCGAACCCACCATCGGCCAGGCCGAACTGGACCGGGCGATGAAGGAGTTCGCGAAGCCCGCGATGTCCGGCCTGGTCACCATCAAAGCGGGTACCAAGCAGATCCAGTTCGGCCCCGCCAGGTCGCTGCCGCAGATCCTCTCGATGGTGCCGGTCAACGGCCGGCTGGTCGAGCACTACGACAAGAAGGCCATCGAGACCCTCTGCGACGGTGTCTTCGACGGCATCCTGATCACCAAGGGTGACGGCAAGAAGCACCAGCTCAGCGCGGACGACGTGGCACAGGCCATGCAGACCGCGCTGCTCGGGAAGACCCCTGCCGAGCGGACCGCCACCATCAGCCTCACCGGCAACGGCTGACCGTAGCCGCACCGCACCGCACCGCACCGCACCGCCCCCGACCGCGTCCCGGCCGGGGGCGGCGCCGTTTGCGGACACCGCCCCCGGCAGTGGAGTCATACGCCCGGCATGACATCTGTCATCCCGTTTCCACGACCCGCGGCCCTGCCGCGCGCACCCCGCCCTCCGCCACGCTCGACGCATGACAACGACAGCCGCCGAGGCCACCGGGGCGAAGACCGCCGCGGTCCGCTTCGAACAAGTCAGCAAGGCATACGGAGCGGTACGCGCCGTCGACGGGCTCACCCTCGACCTGCACCCCGGCGAGACCGTGGCGGTCCTCGGCCCCAACGGTGCCGGGAAGTCCTCCACCCTGGATCTGCTGCTGGGCCTGCGCACCGCCGACTCCGGCACGGTCCAGGTCTTCGGCACCACCCCGCAGAACGCCATCGCCGCGGGCCGCGTCGGCGCGATGCTCCAGACCGGCGGCCTGATGGAGGACGTCACGGTCAAGGAACTGGTCGGCCTCGCCTGCGATCTGCACCCCAGGCCCTACCCGGTGACGGAGGTGCTCTCCCGCGCCGGTGTCGCGCAGATCGCCGACCGGATGGTCAACAAGCTCTCCGGCGGCCAGGAGCAGCGCGTCCGCTTCGCGCTGGCCACCGCGGGCGCCAACGACCTGATCGTCCTCGACGAGCCGACCACCGGCATGGACGTCACCGCCCGCCAGGCCTTCTGGGCCACCATGCGGGAGCAGGCCGAGCAGGGCCGTACCGTCCTGTTCGCCACCCACTACCTCGAAGAGGCCGACGCGATCGCCGACCGCGTCCTCGTCCTCCACAAGGGCCGGCTGCTCGCCGACGGCACCGCCGCCGAGATCAAGGCGAAGGCCGGAGCCCGCCGGATCTCCTTCGAGCTGGAGGGCCCGGTCGACGAGGCGGCCCTGCGCGGCCTGCCGTTCCTCGCCACGCTCGACATCACCGGCAACCGGGTCCGGATCCAGTCGCACGACGCCGACGCGACGGTCCACGCCGTCTACGGACTCGGCCTCTGCCCGCGCGAACTCGAAGTCGCGGGACTCGGCCTGGAACAGGCCTTCGTCGCCATCACCGAGGCCGAGGAGGCCAGGACCGCGTGAAGACCCTCATCAGGCTCGAAGTGACCCGCACCCTGCGGAACAAGAAGTTCATGTTCTTCTCGGTCATCTATCCGTCGGTGATCTATCTGCTGATCTCCAACACCCAGAACACCTCCGACCGGATCCCGCACACCGATCTCACCTTCCAGGCCTTCTTCATGGTCTCGATGGCCTCCTTCGGCGCGCTGACCGCCGTCCTCATGGGCAACAGCGAACGCATCGCCAAGGAGCGCGAGAAGGGCTGGGTCCGCCAGCTGCGGCTCACCGCACTGCCCGGCCGCGGCTACGTCCTGGCGAAGATCGCCGGCGCGGCGATGGTCACCCTGCCCTGCATCGTGGTGGTCTTCCTGGTCGCCGCCGCCGTCAAGCACGTACGGGTGGAGACCTGGCAGTGGTTCGCGCTGGCCGGGGTCATCTGGGCCGGTTCACTGGTCTTCGCCGCGCTCGGGGTCGCCATCGGCTACCTCGCCAGCGGCGACGCGGTCCGCCCGCTCACCATGATCATCTACTTCGGGCTCTCCATCCTCGGCGGCCTGTGGATGCCCAGCGCGACCTTCCCGCAGTGGCTCCAGAACATTTCCGAGTGGCTTCCCACGCACGCGTACGCTGCTCTCGGCCAGGCGATCGAGACGGGTGGTTCGCCGCATGCCAAGGACGTCGCCATCCTCTGCGCCTACTTCCTGGTCTTCGCGGGCGGCGCGGCCTGGCTCTACCGGAAGGACACCTTGAAGGCGTGAACGACGACGAGACGTCCGTGGGCATCGGGCGCCCGCCCACGAACCGCAAGCAGGTCTGGATCAAGCTGCTCTGGATCGGTATCTGGCTCGCGTTCATGAGCGCCCCGGTCAAGGACCTGACCGACGGCAACCACACCCCGTGGGCGACGGTGCTCGGCACGCTCGGCCTGCTGACCTTCGTCGGGGCCTATCTGCTCCTGGTCTTCCGCCACACGTCCAAGCCCCTGGACAGCCGTCTCGTCCACTCCGCGATCACCTTCCTCGGCGTCCTGTCCGCCGTCCTCATCCTGACGCTCGGCACCTCGTGGCTGGTCCTCTTCGTGTACGTGGCGGTCTCCGTCGGCGCCACCCTGCCGCTGCGGACGGCCCGTTGGCTGATCCCTGCCGTCACGGGGGTCATGGTCCTCATGGGCCTGGCGGGCGACCACCCCCGCGAGATCATCACCGCCCTGATCTTTCCCGCGCTGCTGGGCGGGTTCTCGATGACGGGGGTGAGGCAGCTGATCCGTACGACGATCGAGCTGCGCGAGGCCCGCGCCACCGTCGCCCAGCTCGCCGCCAACGAGGAACGGCTCCGGCTCGCCCGCGATCTGCACGACCTGCTCGGCCACTCGCTCTCCCTGATCACGCTCAAGAGCGAGCTGGCAGGCCGGATGCTCCCCGACCACCCGGAACAGGCGGCCGCCCAGGTCGCGGACATCGAACAGGTCAGCCGCCAGGCCCTGATCGATGTACGCGGCGCGGTCACCGGCTACCGCCGCCCGACCCTCCCCGGCGAACTCGCGGGCGCCCGCACCGCACTCGCCGCCGCGGGCATCACCGCCGACGTCCCGGCCGAGTCCCCCGACGGCCTCCCCGAGAAGCCGGAGGAGGTGCTCGCCTGGGCGCTGCGGGAAGCCGTCACCAACGTCGTACGCCACAGCGGGGCCCGCCACTGCACGGTCACCCTCGCCCCGCGCCAGACCCTGGACGGCAAGGTCCTCGAACTCACCGTCTCCGACGACGGCGTCGGTCCCTCGGGCACGAAGCCGGGCAACGGCCTCACGGGCATCGGCGAACGCCTCGCCACCGTCGACGGCACGCTGATCACCTCGACGGGCAACCCCGGCTCCGGTTCCGGTAAAGGCTTCGCCCTGACCCTGACCGTTCCGCTCGATTCCGGCCTAGGATCCACGGAATGAGCGTGATCAGACTCCTCCTCGCCGAGGACCAGTCCATGGTGCGCGAGGCCCTCGCGGCACTCCTCGGCCTGGAACCCGACATCGAGGTGGTGGCCCAGGTCGCCCGCGGCGACGAGGTGCTGGCCGCCGCCCACGAGCACGACATCGACGTGGCGCTCCTGGACATCGAGATGCCGGGCATGACGGGCATCGAGGCAGCGGCGGTCCTGCAACGCGAACTCCCGGCCGTGAAGGTCGTCGTCGTCACCACCTTCGGCCGCCCCGGCTACCTGCGCCGGGCCATGGAGTCGGGCGCCGACGCCTTCCTGGTGAAGGACGCCCCGGCCTCCCAACTGGCCGAAGCGGTAAGGAAGGTGCTCGCCGGCGAACGCGTCATCGACCCGACCCTCGCGGCAGCGGCCCTGGCCGACGGCGCCAGCCCCCTGACCGACCGCGAACGCGACGTACTGCGCACGGCGGCGGACGGCTCCACCAACGCGGAGATCGCGACCGCCCTCCACCTCTCCCAGGGAACGGTCCGCAACTACCTCTCCATGGCCATCCAGAAACTGGCCGCCCGCAACCGTGCGGAGGCGGTCCGCATCGCCCGCGAGAAGGGCTGGCTGTAGTTCGCTCCCCGCGCACGATCGGCCTCCTCGACATGGACTGCGGAGTCCACTGCAGTTGTGTCGGTACGGCCCAACTCCCCGATGCGGCACCGCCGGAGTCGCTACGGTGGAGGCGTCGCCCCGTCTCCGTGCCGATGCGGGACGTGCCCTCGGCGCAGGGACGTACGGAGCCATGAGGAGTGGATGGATGAGGGGTCGGGATCTGCTGGTCGCCTGCGTCGCGCTGATGAGCGCGTGCGGCGTACTCACCGCCTGTTCGTCCGACGACCCGGCGCCGCCTGCGCCGCGCCCCTCCGGCATCGCGGAGATCAAGCCGTGCGACTTCTTCACCCAGGACGAACTCGACGAGTACGAGCTCCATGACCCCGGGCCACTCACCTCGCCGTTGGTCGGCTGCATGTGGCAGGGCTCGAAGTTCTTCGAGGACGCGAGCACCGTCCTGGTCCTGACGCTCCAGGACCGGTCCGCCGACGCCGAGTCGGTGGCCCTCGGGTCGTCCTCCGGGGAGAGGATCTCCGAGCGGAAGGCCGTCAACGGCCGCCGGGTCTGGCGGGACACGACGCCCGGCAAGGATGTCACGTGCGGGCTGATCTTCGAGATCGACGGATCTTCGTCCGCCGAGCTGAAACTCTCGGAGTTCCTGGGCGTCTCCGACGCCGAGCCCACTCAGCAGGACCTGTGCAAGGGCCTCGACGAACTCGCCCCACGGGTCGAGGAGAAGCTGCCCGCCGTCCGCACCTGACGGAGTCTCGCGTGCGCGGTGCCCGGGGCGGCGGCAGCAGGCGCTGCGCCACCCCGTCGCCGGTGAGCCGACACTCGACCGGAACGCACTCGCCTGCGTGAACGACCCCGAACAGCAACTCGTTGTCCGGACCGTCGAGCCGGGGACCCCTGCCCACGACGCCCTGCGCATTCTCACCTCATGGGTCGCGGACGCCCCCGAAAGGTCTCCGGGGCCCCGACTGACGCCGGACCGTCCACGGCCCGGCCCCCGGACGGGCTGCCTTCCGCGCTGCCGTGTCGGTCCGTCAGTCCGTCAGTGTCTCGCCGAAGCGGGACGGGCCCGTCGGGGCGCCGATCGTGGCCGCTCCGAACGAGACGGAACCCTTGGCGATGACGCCCGTGGCATCCGTACCGAAGATCCACAGGGCGCCCCTGCTGCTGTTCTCCGTCGGGGCGCCGACCACCATCTCCGTGCGTCCCTTGCCGTCGTAGTCGCCCAGCGCGAGGGCCTGGCCGAACTGGTCGCCCGCCTCGGCGGCCCCCGGAACCCCGGCCGTGTACTGGCCGAACTCCTTGGAACCCGCACCGCTCACGCCCTTCGGGCCGCCCTTGAACACCAGGACCCGGCCGGCGTCGGCGATGCCGTTGATCTTCTCGTGCGGCAGGCCCGTGGCGATGTCGGGGTAGCCGTCGCCGTCCGTGTCGCCCAGCGCCAGGCTGTAGCCCATCCGGTCGTGGAACTCGGCCGTTCCCGAGACGCCTTCGGTGTCCTGGTTGATCCAGACGGGCTTGCGGGTGGTGCTCTGCCCCTCGGGGCCGCCGTACGAGATGAAGAGCGCGCCGCCCTTCTTCACGGGGGTGTCCTGCCCCGACCACTCGCTGCCGCGCCCGATGACGATGTCCCCGCGGCCGTCCTTGTCCAGGTCGGCGATGCCCACGGCGGTGCCGCCGACGCCGACGCCGTCCGCGTCCTTGATCTCGACGGGGGCGGCGAAACCGGTGCGGCTGCCCTTCAGCAGGTACGTGTGCTGCTGCCACGGGTCGTCCCGGCCGAAGCCGAGGATCACCAGATCGCCCACGCCGTCGCCGGTCACGTCACCCACGGCGATCTCCGAGGTGTCGAGGACCGCCGTGCCGTCGACCGTGAAGGAGCTGACCCTGCTCCACTCGCCGGTGCGGCTGACCGGGCCGTGCAGGACGTGGCCGCCGCGCCGTACGTCGCCCACCGCGATGTCGGGGATGCCGTCACCGTCCACGTCGCCCACGTCCAGGTCGCCGGTGGCGTCGCGCTGGTCGCCGGGGACGGGCTTGAGGATCGTGACGTTCTTCGAAAGGCCGGACGCGCCACCCCAGTTGACGGCCAGCACCGTGCCCTGGTCGCCGTCCGTCGTCGTCCCCCAGAGGCGGCTGACGAGATCCGCGTAGCCGTCACCGTCCAGATCGGCGCTGCGGAGGGTCATGCCGTAGCGCGCGTCCCCCGGGTTGTTGATGCCCGAGCGGTCCGGCCAGGTCAGCACCTGCTTGCGGGCGGAGGACAGGCCGCCGGGGCCGCCGAAGAGGACGCTCACGGCACCCGCACCCTCCGAGCCGCCGACGGTGGCCATGGGGGCGCCCACGGCCACGTCCGGGTAGCCGTCGCCGTTGAAGTCGTCGCGCAGCCGCTTGCTGCTCGGCGCGCTCGCCGCCTGGGCGGACGGCTGCGCCGCCGGGGCGGACGACGGCGCGGCGGCATGGCCGGCCGGAGCGGCCACGGCTCCCGCGACCAGGGCGATTCCGGTTGCGATCGCCAGCCGGCGGCGTTGGGAAAGGACGGGCACGTCGATCAACTCCGGTGCTCGGGAAGCAAGTCGGGGCAGTACGGAATCGGCTCCCGTACTGCCCCGTACGACCTCGCGGCCCGGCGGATGGTTGTGCCGCACCGCCGACGAGTGCCGGTGGTCAGCCGTTCTTGAAGGAGTCGAGATGGGCGAACGCCACCACATTGTCCTCGTAGTCCTTCGCGGTCTTGTTGTACGCGCCTCCGCAGGTGATCAGGCGCAACTGGGCGGAGTTGGTCTCGGCGTAGACCCGGTCGTCAGGGAACTTCGCCTTGCTGAACTGCTCGACGGAGTCGACCTTGAACGTGGCGACCGAGCCGTCCGCACGGGTGATGTCGACCTTGGCTCCGGGCTGGAGGTACCGGAGCTGGAGGAAGACGGCCGGCCCGGTCAACGTGTCGACGTGGCCCGCCACGATCGCGGCACCGCGCTCGCCGGGGGTCACGCCGTCCTTGTACCAGCCGACCAGGTTGTTGTCGTTGGGAGGCGGCGCGTTCAGCTGGCCGGTGGGGCCGAGGGACAGATCGGTGAACGGCGTATTGACGCCGATGGCCGCGATCTGCAGCCGCTGCGGGACGGAACGGGCCATCGCCGGGCCGACGGTGGCCTTCGACGAGGTGACGGGGGCGGGGGCGGCATGGGAGCCCAGGACCTCGGGGGCGGCGGACGAGGCGGCGGCGGACGAGACGGCGGCGGGCGGGGTCGGCGGCTTGTCGTCGACCGGGGTGCCGAAGGAGTTGTAGATGAGAACCATGCCGAGCCCGGCTGTCACGGCGGGCCACATCAGGGCGCGGCCCAGTGTGGTTCGGGGGGCAGTCCGGGTGGGGGTGGAGCCGGTCGACTGCGGGGCGGCCATGGGAACGTGCCTTTCGATTGTGCGGTGTTGAAGGGGATGGGGAGGAGGAGGGAGGGGGAGGGGGAGGGGGAGGGGGGAGAGGAACGGAGGGGGGAGGAGCGGGGGAGCGGAGGGTCGGTCCGTGGCTTATCCGGGATTTATCAGGGGGGAAAAGCAGCCGCCGCGGCCGCCGCCCCGAGGGGCAGCGGCCGCGACAGCGAAACGACCGGCTGGATCTGGCCCGGTCAGGCCATCGCGCCACCCGTCGACTGGCGGCGGCGCAGCTTGTACGCGCCGACGCCGACACCGCCGAGCAGCAGCGCCGAGCCGGCGGCCAGACCGCCACCGGTCATCGCCATGCCGCCACCACCGGCGTGCACACCACCACGGGGCCGGTCGCCGCCGCGGTCGCCGTAGCCACCGCGGTCGCCGCCCCGGTCGCCGCCGCGACCGCCTTCGTCGCCGCCGCGGCCGCCTTCGTCGCCGCCGCGACCGCCTTCGTCGCCGCCACGGCCGCCTTCGTCGCCGCCGCGGCCGCCGCCGCGGCCGCCCTCGTCGTCGGCGATCACGGAGGCCATGAATCCGCCGCCGGCGCGGACGCCGCCGGACGGACGGTCGTGGTCGCCGCGACCACCGCGGTCGCCGCCGCGGCCGCCCTCGTCGCCGCCGCGGTCGCCGTAGCCACCGCGGTCGCCGCCGCGGCCGCCTTCGTCGCCGCCCCGGTCGCCGCCGCGGCCACCTTCGTCGCCGCCACGGCCGCCTTCGTCGCCGCCACGGCCGCCTTCGTCGCCGCCCCGGTCGCCGCCGCGGCCGCCTTCGTCGCCGCCCCGGTCGCCGCCGCGGCCACCTTCGTCGCCGCCACGGCCGCCTTCGTCGCCGCCACGGCCGCCTTCGTCGCCGCCCCGGTCGCCGCCGCGGCCGCCTTCGTCGCCGCCCCGGTCGCCGCCGCGACCGCCCTCGTCGCCGCCACGACCGCCCTCGTCGCTGGTGAACACGGCCGCCATGAAGCCGCCGCCGGTGTGGACACCGCCACGCGGACGGCCGTGGTCGCCGCGACCGCCGCCGCCCTCGCCACGGTCGCCGCCACGACCGCCTTCGTCGCCGCCACGGCCGCCTTCGTCGCCGCCACGGCCGCCTTCGTCGCCGCCCCGGTCGCCGCCGCGGCCGCCTTCGTCGCCGCCACGACCGCCGCCGCGGCCGCCTTCGTCGTCGGCGATCACGGAGGCCATGAATCCGCCGCCGGTGCGCACGCCACCGTACGGCCTGTCACGGTCGCCGCGGTCGCCGCCGCGGTCGCCGTGGTCGCCCCGGCCGCCGCGGTCGTCACCGCGGTCCCCGCGGTCACCGCGGTCGCCGCCGCGGTCGGACTTTCCGTAGTCGTCGCCGTGCGAGGACGAGTAACCGTTGTCGTGGCCCGAGTCGCCCGACGCGACCATGGCGTACGCGGACGGGCCGGTGATGGCGAGGACCGCTGTGACAGCGGCCGAAGCGAACAGTGTGCGGGCAGAGCGCATCTGAACACATTCCTTCCGCCGCAACTGCGAAGAGTGACGGGATGTCGACTCAGTGTGGCGCAGTGGCGACGTGATCCACCGTCAGCCCGAATTCGAATTTGCGCCATCGGGGAGTGCAGCATTGGAGCTACGCCGTGGGGCTCTTCGGGTGGAGTGGAGCCGATAATCACCCGTTGGACTGCACACGGCGACGCGTGAGGTTTGGGTGGCGCGGTCCCACCCGTCTGCCGACCCCTTTCGTGCGGCGGCGCGGTCGTCGCGCGCCTCGTGGCGGCCTCTCGGATCCACTGAACCTGCTTCGCCAGAAAGGGAGTTGACGGATGCCGCTCGGCGCGCCGGTCGGACGGGGCGAGTCCGGCGGTCTGCCGGATTCCCCGCGAGGGCACCTCGGATTCGGGTCGACGTCGTAAGCGGCCGCTAAATCGGTTGTCGAGGGGTTTGCCCCTCTGATGTACTCGCCACTGAAGTCGACCGACAAAGGAGCGGGTCATGCGAGGAACTCTCATGTTCATTCAGGCGGGAATTGCCACCGATCTTGAGGACATGGAGTTTCGTGCACACGCTGAATCTGGGAATTCTGGCGCATGTCGACGCCGGTAAGACGAGCCTGACCGAGCGGCTGCTCCACACCGCCGGTGTCATCGACGAGATCGGCAGCGTCGACGACGGCAGCACCCAGACCGATTCCCTGGCACTCGAACGGCAACGCGGCATCACGATCAAGTCCGCCGTCGTCTCGTTCGCCGTCGACGACACCACCGTCAACCTGATCGACACCCCCGGTCACCCGGATTTCATCGCCGAGGTGGAGCGGGTGCTGAGTGTGCTCGACGGCGCCGTGCTGGTCATTTCCGCGGTGGAGGGCGTACAGGCGCAGACCCGCGTTCTGATGCGGACACTGCGGCGCCTGCGCATTCCGACGCTCATCTTCGTGAACAAGGTCGACCGCGGCGGCGCGCGCGGCGAGGCCGTGCTGCGGAGCATCGCCGAGAAGCTGACCCCGGCCGTGGTCGCCATGGGCTCGGTCGACGGACCGGGCGGCCGGGACGCCCGCTGCACGGCGTACACCGGAGCCGATACCGGCTTCACCGACCGGCTGACCGAACTGCTCGCCGACCACGACGACGCCCTTCTGGACGCGTACGTCGAGAACGCCGCGCCGCTCCCTTACGGCAGGCTGCGCCAGGAGCTCGCGGCGCAGACCGGGCGGGCGCTGGTGCATCCGGTGTACTTCGGCTCGGCGATCACCGGCGTCGGGGTGGACGCCCTGATCGGCGGGGTCCGGGAGCTGCTGCCCGCGAGCGGGGGCGATCCCGGCGGGCCGGTCTCGGGCACGGTCTTCAAGGTGGAGCGCGGACAGGGAGGCGAGAGGACGGCGTACGTCCGGATGTTCTCGGGCACGCTGCGCATCCGCGACCGGCTGCCGTTCGGCCGGGGCGACGGGCGTGCCGAGGGCAAGGTGACCGGGATCAGCGTCTTCGACCGCGGCTCGGCCGTGCGCCGGGCGGAGGTCGGCGCGGGCCGGATCGCGAAGCTCCGGGGGCTCGACGGTATCCGGGTCGGTGATCCGGTCGGCGCGCCGGACCGGGCCGCACCGAGCCGGTCGTTCGCTCCGCCGACGCTGGAATCGGTCGTGGTGCCCTGCCCTCCGGCGAGCCGGGGCGAACTGCACTTCGCGCTTGCGCAACTCGCCGAGCAGGACCCACTGATCAATCTGCGTCAGGACGACGTCCGGAAGGAGGTCTCGGTCTCGCTCTACGGCGAAGTGCAGAAGGAGGTCATCCAAGCGACGCTGGCCGACGGATTCGGAATCGGTGTCACCTTCCGCGAGACCAAGACCATTTGCCTGGAACGGCCGAACGGCAGCGGAGCGGCGTACGAGATCATCGATCAGAACGGGAATCCCTTTCTGGCGACCATCGGCCTCAGGGTCGACCCCGCCCCTGTCGGCAGCGGAATCGCGTACCGGCTTGCGGTGGAGCTCGGATCGATGCCCTTCTCCCTGATGCGGGCGGTGGAAGAGACCGTGACGGAGACCCTGCGGCAGGGAATTCACGGCTGGCAGGTCACCGACTGCGTCGTCACCATGACGCATTCCGGCTACTGGTCCCCGTTGAGTACCGCGGGCGACTTCCGCAATCTGACCCCGCTGGTCCTGATGAGCGCGCTCAAGCAGGCCGGCACCACGGTGCACGAGCCGACCCACCGCTTCCGCCTGGAATTCCCCGCGGACCTGCTCGGCCCGCTCCTGCCCGTGCTCGCCCACCTGGGGGCCGTGCCGGGGACACCGGCCGTGCACGGTTCCGCATGCGTGCTGGAGGGCGGGATCCCGGCGGCCCGCGTCCACGAACTCCAGCAGCAGCTTCCGGCCCTGACGCGCGGCGAAGGGGTCCTGGAGTCCGAATTCGACAGCTACCGCGCGGTCGTCGGTACGCCCCCGGACCGGCCGCGCACCGACCGCGATCCGCTCAACCGCAAGGAGTACCTGCTGCGCACGGTACGCAGGGTCGTCTGAGGGGGCCCGCAGGGCGGGGCGGCGCTCAGTTCAGCAACGAGCGGGCCGCCCGGGCCCGGTACCGGATGGCCTCCGCCGCCGCGGGCTCGACCCGGTCGACCACGTCCGCGTACTCCTCCATCTCCGCCGCCCCGCGCAGGAACTGCCCGCTCTGGACGAGCAGCTGCGCACGCTCGTAACGGAGCCTGGCGGGATGCGAGGGGAGCAGCAGCGACAGGTCCACCGCCCACAGCGCCACATCGGTGTGCTCGGGGCGGGTCGCCGCCCACGCCCTGATGTTGTTCAGGATCCGCAGCACGATCTCCAGAAGCCGCGCGGGCGCCAGCATCGACTCCTCCAGCGGTTCCCCGGTGGCCCCGGCGACCAGCAGCTCGGCGTCCTGCCCGGTCATCGGCCGGCCCCCGTCGAAGGGGTCGGCCAGCACCCGCTCGGCCGGATCGCCGAAGCCGACGACGAAATGGCCGGGCAGCGCCACCCCGTACACCGGAGCGCCCGCCCGCCGCGCGACCTCGATCCACACCACGGACAGCAGGATCGGCAGCCCGCGCCGCCTGCGCAGCACCTCGTGCAGGAGCGACGACTCCAGCCGCTGGTAGTCCGCCGACGAGCCCGCGAAGCCGCACCGTTCACCCAGCAGTTCGGCCAGTGCCGAGGCCCAGGCCCGGCCGCCCCGGATCCCGTACGGAAGCCGTCCCGCCAGCTCGTCCAGCTCGATCTGCGCCGCGTCGATCCCGTGCGCGTCGAGCGCCGGATCGGCCACCGCGCCCAGCAGCAGGCAGAGCAGCGCGAGGTCCGGCCGCTCGGCGCGCGCCTCCTCGGCGAACTGCCGGCGCAGCTCGTCCCGGTCCGGGCGCTCAGCGGGTTCAGGGTTCATCGGGCCCGCCCGTCCCCGTCACGCCGACCGGAAGTGGTGGTACAGGTGATGGACTGCGAACCCCATGCCCTCGTACAGCGCCCGCGCCCCCTCGTTGTCCGTCTCCACCTGGAGCCACGCCGCCGAAGCGCCCTCCTCCAGGGCCTTGCGGGCGAGCGCGGTCATCACGGCGGAGGCGAGCCCCCGGCGCCGGTGCGCGGGATCGACCTCGACGGCCATGAAGCCGGCCCACCGCCCGTCCACCACGCACCGCCCGATCGCGGCGGGCGCCGCGTCCTCGCTGTCGCCGGGCACCGAGGCGAACCACACCGAGGGGCCGCCGCGCAGCACCGCCAGGACGTGCGGGCCCGGGGTCTCGAAGCGCTGGTAGCGGGAGAGCCAGCTCTCGTCGAGGTCCCGGCTCAGCCGCACCCGGGACACGTCCGCGTCCAGATCGCCGATCGGGGCGAGCCCGGCGGTGCGCACCTGAGCCGTCACCTCGCGGCGCCATCCGCGCTCCTCCAGCTCCGCGCAGAGCAGCTCCTGGGTGCCCTCGGCGCCGGTCGCGGTCTGGATGTACGCGGGCAGGTCCCGTTCCCCGTACCACTGCCGGACATGCCCGAGCGCCTCGTCGAGCGGGACGCCCGGATCGCCGAGCGGCAGCACGGAGTTGGCGCGCCGGGTGAACCCCCGCGCCGCGCGCAGCCGCCAGTCGCCCAGCGGTTCGCTCTCCACCGGCTGCCAGGCACGGGCACAGACGGACGCGAGCTCTTCGAAGGAGGCCGCAGGACCGCGCCGCCGGGCCGGAGCCGCGGGCACCACCTTGCCCGCCACCAGAACCGATTCCGGGATGCGGACGGATTCACCGCTCTTCGGTGTGATCGAGAGCACACCATCGTCCCACGATGTGAGAACCCCTACCGTGTCGGCAAACGTCGCTCCTTGTGGGTCGGTCTCGCACACACGCCGGACTGATACCCGTTTGCCCACGTCAGCAGGTGTGATTCGGACCCTGAGCTGTCCGCCGATGGTGAATTCCACAGCTCTGTACGCCCCTCCTGTTCGGTTCGTGCCCCGGAACGGAGATACTAGGGGCGGGCATCGACGACGCCGCGCTCCCGCGCGAGAGCCAACGCCCTACCGAGGAGGAACGACAGCGTGACCTACGTCATCGCGCAGCCTTGTGTCGACGTAAAGGACAAGGCCTGCATCGAAGAGTGCCCCGTCGACTGCATCTACGAGGGCCAGCGGTCCTTGTACATCCACCCGGACGAATGCGTCGACTGTGGCGCCTGTGAGCCGGTGTGCCCGGTCGAGGCCATCTTCTACGAGGACGACACCCCGGAGGAGTGGAAGGACTACTACAAGGCGAATGTCGAGTTCTTCGACGACCTCGGGTCGCCCGGTGGTGCCTCCAAGCTGGGCCTGATCGAGCGCGACCACGCGTTCATCGCCGCGCTGCCGCCGCAGAACCAGTAGTCGGCGGCCAGCACGTGCGCCGCCCCGGTCCCGTACGGCTCGTCACCGTGCGGGACCGAGGCGTTTTTGCACCCGGGTGACGAGCGGTCCGAGACCCCCCGCGACCCCGTGCGTGTCCCGCGTGACCCCCGTACGAGAAAGCAGAGATCCGTGTCCGCAGTCTCCTCCCGTCTCCCGGTCTTCCCCTGGGACAAGCTCGAGCCCTGCAAATCGACGGCTGCGGCCCACCCGGACGGCATCGTGGACCTGTCCGTCGGCACCCCCGTCGACCCGGTGCCCGAGCTGATCCGGCGGGCGCTGGTCGCCGCGGCGGACAGCCCCGGCTATCCGACGGTGTGGGGGACCACCGAGCTGCGCGACGCGATCGCCGGATGGGTGGAGCGGCGGCTCGGCGCGGTCGGGGTGACGCACGGGCACGTACTGCCGGTCGTCGGCTCCAAGGAGCTGGTGGCCTGGCTGCCGACCCAGCTCGGACTCGGCGCGGGCGACAAGGTGGCCTACCCGCGGCTCGCCTACCCGACCTACGAGGTGGGCGCCCGGCTCTGCGGCGCCGAGCCCGTCGTCTACGACGACCCGACCGAGCTGGACCCGGCCGGGCTGAAGCTGCTCTGGCTCAACTCGCCGTCCAACCCGACCGGCCGCGTCCTGGCCAAGGACGAGCTGACCCGGATCGTCGCCTGGGCCCGCGAGCACGGCGTGCTGGTCTTCAGCGACGAGTGCTACCTGGAGCTGGGCTGGGAGGCCGAACCGGTCTCCGTGCTGCACCCGGACGTCTGCGGCGGTACGTACGAGGGCATCGTCGCCGTCCACTCGCTCTCCAAGCGCTCCAACCTGGCCGGATACCGCGCGGCATTCATCGCGGGCGACCCGACGGTGCTGAGCGAGCTGCTGCTGATCCGCAAGCACGGCGGCATGATGACGCCCGCCCCGGTCCAGGCGGCGACGGTCGCGGCGCTCGGCGACGACGAGCACGTCGCCGAGCAGCGGGCCCGGTACGCGGAGCGGCGCGCGGCCCTGCGCACCGCGCTGGAGGCGCACGGCTTCCGCATCGAGCACAGCGAGGCGAGCCTCTACCTGTGGGCGACGCGCGACGAGCCGTGCTGGGAGACCGTGGCGCACCTGGCGGAGCTGGGCATCCTGGTGGCGCCGGGCGACTTCTACGGACCGGCCGGCGACCGCTTCGTACGGGTGGCGTTCACGGCGACGGACGAGCGGGTGGCGGCAGCGGTCAAGCGGCTGTCCTGAGAGCGGCGGTACACGCGCGGGGCCCCGGGAGTGCGCACTCCCGGGGCCCCGCGCGTGTGTGTGGTGCTGCCGGCCGGTGGCCGGGCCGGGTCAGCCGAGCGGCAGGCCCTGGGTGGGCAGGCCGCCCTGGGTCGCGGCACCGGCGGCGTCGCCGAGGACCTCGCCCGCGCTGCCGGCGGCGCCGCCCGCGGCCTTCTGCACGGCGGGGGCGGTCTTGCCCGCGGCCGGGAGGGTCGTGCCGACGATCTTGCCGCCGGTGTCGCCCGCCGCCTCGGTGCCCTGCTGGGACGCGCTGTCGACCGTCTTGCCGAGACCGGCACCGTCGACGGTGGTCAGACCGCCGAGCTCCGGGGTCTGCGGGAGCTCCGCGGCACCCGCGGCTCCGGCCGCACCGACCACGGGGGCCGCACCCGCGGCGATCAGCAGCGCGGCACGGGCGATCCGGCGGGTCAAGGGGAGGGACATGATGCTCCTTCGACGGGATGAGGAATAGGTCTGTCCGTTGATCGGACGCAAATGACAACCGTCGAAAGGGCGGGGGAGGTTGCGGTGGGTCGAGGTAAAGAGTCGGTAATGCGTCACATGATCTGCAACGGAGGAACCCGGGCGGACGCGGCATTCCCAGGGTAGTCGATGAACCGTCACTTCTCTTTGGTCACAAGGGAATTGAGGCGCCGAAAGGCAGTGCCGGGAAGGGGGCGCACGAGGGCGCGCACGAGGGGCGCTCGAAACGGACCGGAAGACACCTGCGGGTGATCGGGTGAACTAGTGCGCGAGCCGGATCCGGACGTCGGTGGTGCCCGAATCCTTGCGTTCCGTCCGCCAGCCCGACCCGGCCTCCCAGACCCGGCCCGCGTACGAGACGTCCGCCAGCCGGAGCGCCTCGGACTGCGCGACCGCCCAGTGCGCGAGCTCCCAGCCGCGCCGGGCCGCGCCGTCGTCCCCGGCCGTCCGGGCCGCGGGCACCGGCACCGAGACCGTGCTCGACGCCGCCGCACCGGCCGCCGGCCTGCCGTCCCCCGGCGCCGTCGTCACCGTGGGCAGCACGTCCTTGCCGAAGGCGCGCACCAGCTCCGCCCGCACCTTCGCCGGGTCGGGGCCCGCCGCCGTCGCTCGCGGCGGCGCGCAGTTCAGCGAGGCGGGCGTACGACCGGTCAGCGCCGCCGCCAGCAGGGCCGCGTCCGGCTCGTGCTTCGCGTACGCCTGCGGGAAACCGCTGCGCTGGACCCGCTGCGCGGCGACCGTCAGCGGCAGCCGCGAGTAGCCGGGGACCTCGGCCAGATGCCGGTAGAACTCCCCGGCGGAGTAGACCGGGTCCAGGATCTGCTTCTCGGTGCCCCAGCCCTGCGAGGGGCGCTGCTGGAACAGCCCCAGCGAATCCCGGTCGCCGTGCTCGATGTTGCGCAGCCCGGACTCCTGCAGCGCGGTCGCCAGCGCGATCGTCACGGCCCGCTCCGGCATCCCGCGCGAGGTGCCGACCGCGGAGATCGTCGCGGCGTTGACGGCCTGCTCCGGGCTCATCCGGTAGGTACGGCCCTCGCCGTCCGAACCGTCGGCCGACTCGACGGTGCACCCGTCGATGATCTTGCTGCCGGTTATGTGCTGAACGGTCAGATAGCCGCCGAGTGCGGCGAGCACGACAAGGGCGACAGCGATACGCAGGAGGCGGCTGCGGCCGGTGTGTCGGCGGGCGGGGGAGGCGGTCCGGGGCACGCGCCCACCGTACTGGAGTACCCGTCCGGGGCCGAGGGCCCTGTCCCTTAGGGTCGGTGCCATGCCCGAAACCACACTCGACCTCACCCTGGACGGTCCGGCGCTCACCGCCCGGCTCGTCGACTTCCCGTCGGTCAGCGGTCAGGAGAAGGACCTCGCGGACGCGATCGAGGCGGCCCTGCGGGCACTCCCGCACCTGACCGTCGACCGGCACGGCAACAACGTCGTGGCCCGGACGAACCTGGGCCGCGCCGAGCGGGTGGTGCTCGCCGGGCACATCGACACCGTCCCGATCGCCGACAACGTGCCGTCCCGGCTCGACGACAACGGGGTGCTGTGGGGCTGCGGCAGCTCCGACATGAAGTCGGGCGTCGCCGTCCAGCTGAGGATCGCCGCGACCGTGCCCGAGCCCAACCGCGACCTGACCTTCGTCTTCTACGACAACGAAGAGGTCGCCGCGCATCTCAACGGGCTCGGCCACATCGCCGACGCCCACCCCGACTGGCTGGCGGGCGACTTCGCGGTCCTGCTGGAGGGCTCCGACGCCGAGGTCGAGGGCGGCTGCCAGGGCACCCTGCGGGTCTTCCTCCGTACCGAGGGGGAGCGGGCCCACTCCGCGCGCGGCTGGATGGGGTCCAACGCCATCCACGCCGCCGCCCCGATCCTGGCCCGCCTCGCCGCGTACGAACCGCGCCGCCCGGTCATCGACGGCCTCGAATACCGCGAGGGCCTGAACGCGGTACGGATCGAGGGCGGCGTCGCCAACAACGTCATCCCGGACGCCTGCACCGTCGTGGTCAATTTCCGGTACGCACCCGACCGGACCGCCGAGGAGGCGCTGGCCCACGTCCACGAGGTCTTCGCGGACTGCGGCGTCGCCGAATTCGTCGTCGACGACCACTCGGGCGCGGCCATGCCCGGCCTCTCCCACCCGGCCGCCGAGGCGTTCATGGCGGCGGTGGGCGGCACCGCCCGGCCCAAGTTCGGCTGGACGGACGTCTCCCGCTTCGGCTCCCTCGGCGTCCCCGCGGTGAACTACGGACCGGGCGACCCGCTGTTCGCCCACAAGCGCGACGAGCACGTGGTGGTCGAGCGGATCACCCACTGCGAGGAACGGCTCCGCTCCTGGCTCACCGGCTGACCCATGGCATTCCCCTGTCCGTAACCTCCATGGATCTACCCTGACCTGACACGGATGACCATTGATCCCCCGGGATCCACCGGTCATCGATCGTCGTCGGAGGGAGCAGGTCATGGGCAACCCCGAGGGGGCACGCGTCCCGGAGGAGCAGCGGCTCGGACCGGTACTGCGCCGCAGGGAACAGGTACAGCCCGGCACCACCGATCAGCGGTTGCTGGACACCGAGGGCGACTCCGAGTGGGTGCACACCGACCCCTGGCGGGTGATGCGCATCCAGTCGGAGTTCGTCGAGGGATTCGGCGCGCTGGCCGAGCTGCCGAGCGCGATCAGCGTCTTCGGTTCGGCCCGCACCCCGGCCGGCGGACCCGACTACGAGGCGGGCGTACGGATCGGCAAGGCC
Organism: Streptomyces atratus; assembly: GCF_900119365.1. Lineage (GTDB taxonomy): Bacteria > Actinomycetota > Actinomycetes > Streptomycetales > Streptomycetaceae > Streptomyces > Streptomyces atratus_B. Next base: position 253,281 of record NZ_FPJO01000002.1, on the reverse strand, counting down.
CTGGTCGAGGCCGGCTTCGCGGTGATCACCGGAGGCGGGCCGGGGGCGATGGAGGCGGCGAACAAGGGAGCGCGGGAGGCGAAGGGCGTCTCGGTCGGACTCGGCATCGAGCTGCCCTTCGAGTCCGGCCTCAACCCGCACGTCGACATCGGCGTCAACTTCCGCTACTTCTTCGTCCGCAAGACGATGTTTGTTAAGTACAGCCAAGGGTTCGTCGTTCTGCCCGGCGGGCTGGGCACCCTGGACGAACTCTTCGAGGCGCTCACCCTCGTCCAGACGGGCAAGGTCACCCGCTTCCCGATCGTGCTGTTCGGCACCGCGTACTGGAGCGGTCTCGTGGACTGGCTGCGGGACACGGTGGTGGCGCAGGGCAAGGCGTCCGAGCACGACCTGCTGCTGTTCCACGTCACGGACGACGTGGACGAGGCCGTTGCCATGGTCTCGAAGGAGGTCGGCCGGTAGGAACCGTCCGGGGGGCGGGGCCCGGCGCGTGCCCCGCCCCCCGGTCACGCCAGTCCGCGCCGCGCCACGGCCGGCTCGCGGTGCCCCGCGATGGACGCCACCATGTCCAGCACCTGCCGCGTCTCCGCCACCTCGTGCACCCGGTACACCTGTGCCCCGAGCCACGCGGAGACGGCCGTGGTCGCCAGCGTCCCGATCACCCGCTCCTTCACCGGCCGGTCGAGCGTCTCGCCGACGAAGTCCTTGTTGGACAGCGATACGAGCACCGGCCAGCCGGTCTCCGTCATCTCGCCGAGCCGGCGCGTCGCCTCCAGGGAGTGCCGGGTGTTCTTCCCGAAGTCATGACCGGGGTCGATCATGATCCCGTCGGGCCGCACCCCGAGCGCGACCGCGCGCTCGGCCAGCCCCACCGTCACCCGCAGGATGTCCGCCATCACGTCGTCGTAGGCGATCCGGTGCGGCCGGGTGCGCGGCTCGGCGCCGCCAGCGTGCGTGCACACCAGACCGGCGCCGTACCGCGCGGCGACCTCGGCGAGCTTCGGGTCGACGCCGCCCCACGCGTCGTTCAGCACATCCGCGCCGGCCTCGCAGACCGCCTCGCCGACATCGTGGCGCCAGGTGTCGACGCTGATCACCACGTCCGGGTGGCGGCGGCGCACCTCCGCGACGAACCCGACCGTGCGACGCGCCTCCTCCTCGGCGGTCACCTCCTCGCCGGGGCCCGCCTTCACACCCCCGATGTCGACGATCGCCGCACCGTCCGCGATCGCCTGCTCGACCCGGGCGAGCGCCGGTTCGTCCCGGAAGGTCGCGCCCTGGTCGTAGAAGGAGTCCGGGGTACGGTTCACGATCGCCATGATCACCGGCTCGTGCGCACCGAATTCGCGCCGCCCCAGCCTGAGCGCACCGCTTCGCATCCCGCGTTTCTCCTCTGGTAGATCGCCACGTGAGTCACCTGCGACCCTAAGGGCTGTCCGGGCGGCCACCGGCTGTCGGCGCCGCATGGCACGATCGGACCCGGACAGGTTTCCGCTCCCGGGGAGATGCGCGTGTTCTGGTTCTTGCTGGTGACGATGGTCGTGGTGGTGGCCGCGGTCACGCTCGCGGTGGTCGGCGGGGGGAAGAGTGCCGTCCTGCAGGACGTGGCGCCCGAGCAGCCGGTCGACCCGCTGCCCGCGACGAGACCGGTCGGCCGCGCGGACGTCGACGCGCTGCGGCTCCCGGTGGCCGCGCGCGGCTACCGGATGACGGATGTCGACGAGGCGCTCGACCGGCTCGGCGCCGAGCTCGCCGAGCGGGACGCGCGGATCGCGGAGCTGGAATCGGCGCTGGCCGGCGCACAGGCGACCGCGGCCGGCGGTCCCGGCCTCATCGAGGGACCGGCCGAACGGCCGGAGCAGGAGTGGGAGCAGCCCGAGGACCGCCCGAAGGCGCCGTGGGAGCCACCGGAGCAGGACCCGCGGCCCACGGAGCACCCCGGAGAGGAGCCCCGGCGATGAGCGGCGGCGCGGAAGCGGCCCCGGACGGCGGACTGCGCTGCCCCTGGGGACTGTCCACCGAGGACTACCTCACGTACCACGACACCGAATGGGGCCGGCCCGTCCACGGCGACGACGCCCTGTTCGAACGGCTCTGCCTGGAGGCCTTCCAGTCGGGCCTCTCCTGGCTGACGATCCTGCGCCGACGGGAGGGTTTCCGCTCCGCCTTCGCCGGGTTCAAGATCCCTGCGGTGGCCGAGTTCACCGACGCCGACAAGGAGCGCCTCCTCGCCGACGCCGGCATCATCCGCAACCGCGCGAAGATCGAGGCGACCCTCGCCAACGCCAAGGTGCTGGCCGGCTGGGGCGCCGACGAGCTGGACGGACTGATCTGGTCCTACGCCCCCGACCCGGCCGGCCGCCCCGTCCCGCGCACCCTCGGTGACGTCCCGGCGATCACGCCGGAGTCCACGGCGCTGGCCAAGGACCTCAAGAAGCGCGGAGTGCGCTTCGTCGGGCCCACGACGGCCTACGCCCTGATGCAGGCGTGCGGCCTGGTCGACGACCACCTGGCCGACTGCGTGGCGCGCGGCGGCGGGGCATAGGGCCGTACCGCAGTGAAACGTCCGGGCGGCTACCGGCCGAGGTACTTCGGCTTCTCCTTGTTCAGGAACGCCTGCACCGCGATCGTGTGGTCCTCGGACGCGCCCGCCCGGGTCTGGAGCTCGTCCTCCTTCTCCAGCGCCTCGCTCAGCGTGTGACCGGCGCCGTACGCCAGGGACTCCTTGAGCGCGGCGTACGCCACCGTGGGGCCGGACGCCAGGGTGCGGGCCACGGCGGCGGCCTCGGCGGCCAGGTCGGCGGCGGGCACCAGCTTGTTCACGATGCCCAGCTCATGGGCGTCCTGCGCGGAGATCGAGCGCGGGAAGAGCAGCAGGTCGGCGGCGCGGCTCTGCCCGATCAGGCGCGGCAGCGTCCAGGAGACGCCCGAGTCGGCGGTGAGGGCCACACCGGCGAAGGAGGTGTTGAACGAGGCGGTGTCCGCGACCACCCGGTAGTCGCAGGCGAGCGCGAAGCCGAAACCGGCACCGGCGGCGACCCCGTTGACCCCGGCGACGACCGGCTTGGGCATCCCGGCGATGGCCCGCACGATCGGGTTGTAGTGCTCCTGCACCGTGCTCAGCGCATTGCCGCTGCCCGACTCGCGGGTGCTTTCGAGCGTGGCCACGTGCTCCTTGAGGTCCTGGCCGACGCAGAACGCCCGCCCGGTCGCGGTGAGCAGAACGGCGCGTACGGCGGGGTCGGCCGCCGCGGACCCCAGTGCGTCACGGAGCGCCACCTTGGCCGCGGTGTTCATGGCGTTCATCGCGTCGGGACGGTTGATCGTGATCGTCGCGAGTCCGTCGCTCACTTCGTAGAGCACGCTGTCCGCCATGTGGTCGGCCATTTCGTTGTCCCCTTCGCACCTCGGGCAATGCCTGTCCAGGCAAGCATGGCCGACTCGGGCGGGAGCCGACATGTGACCTGCGTCTAACAATTGGGCCCCGAAGCGGGGGTGCGGGCGGCGGAGTATCGCAGGCCGATCGCCGAATTGGGTGGTTTTGAGAGAGCGCGTTGCGCAAGAGATGCCGACCGATGTTGGTCATCGGGGTCTGTGATGCGGGATAATGGCTTGGAAGCAATGTGTTCGATGCCGGTGACACAGCGCCTGTCATGGGGCCGCCGGTTGCGATGAGCTGGTTTCAGGAAGGGGAACGAGCATGGCGGCCATGAAGCCGCGGACGGGCGACGGCCCGCTCGAGGTGACAAAGGAGGGGCGGGGCATCGTCATGCGCGTTCCGCTCGAAGGCGGCGGTCGGCTTGTCGTGGAGCTGACTCCGGACGAGGCCGATGCACTCGGCGATGCCCTCAAGAAGGTCGTCGGCTGAGCAGAGGCGCCCACACTTCATCACTGCCCCGGCACGGTGTCCGTGCCGGGGCAGTGATGCGTTCACGCCCCTTCACGCCCGGCCGGGAACCCGCCCGGGCCCCGCCCGGGTTCCCGGCCCCGTAGCGGCGGGCCTCAGCCCCTGCGCACCGCGCAGAGCAGCCCGTCGCCCACCGGCAGCAGCGCCGACATCAGCTCCTGGCTCTCGCGCACCGCGCGCAGCAGTTCCCGCAGCCGCAGCACCTCCGCGGGCTGCGCCGCGGAGTCGACGGTACGGCCGTCCGCGAAGACGCCCTCGAAGCAGACCAGGCCGCCGGGGCGCAGCAGGCGCAACGATTCAGCGAGACAGTCCAGGCTCTCCAGCCGGTCGCCGTCGCAGAACACCAGGTCGTATCCGCCGTCCGCGAGCCGGGGCAGTACGTCCAGGGCGCGGCCGGGAATGAAGCGGGCCCGGTTGGCGGCGTACCCCGCGGCCCGGAAGGCCTCGCGCGCGAACTGCTGGCGCTCGGGCTCCGGGTCGACGGTGGTCAGCACGCCGTCGGGCCGCATTCCGTGCAGCAGATAGAGTCCGGACACGCCCGTCCCGGTGCCGATTTCGGCCACCGCTTTGGCGTCCGTCGTGGCAGCGAGCAAGCGCAGCGCGGCGCCGGTACCTGGCGACACCGAGCGGAGCCCCGCCTGCCGGGCCCGGTCACGGGCCCAGTGCAGTGCTTCGTCCTCGGCGACAAAGGCGTCGGCGAACGCCCAGCTCGTCTGCCGGTTGGCGGTAATGACCCTCTCCTGTCCCCGTAGTTGGCGCAACGGTGACTGTATCCGCTGCACCCGGGAACCCGCAGATGGGACCGGGCGTTATGAAGAGGCAGGGGAGAGCCTGTGGAACCGGCCCGCGGATCGGGTCCGGGAGCCACGGGCGGCGGTTCCCGGGGCGATCCCCGGCCCCAGCAGGAAAAAGGCTTATCCGGAGCTAACGGGCGAGGTCGCTATGGTAGGGGCTCCACTGGACACCACCAGAGCCGATAGGGGAGGTGCGGCTGCGCCTGTGGATCGGGGAGGAGTGCTGCGGCGCTTTCTCAGGTCGGCGGGTGAGCCGAAATCCGTGACCAACATTGCTGACCGTTCTTCCAACGACTCCGCACCGACCGCGACCTTCGCCTCAGATGCGGACTCCCAGGCGTGGACGCCACCTTCATGGGAAGAGATCGTCAGCACGCACAGCGGCCGGGTCTACCGCCTGGCCTACCGGCTGACGGGCAACCAGCACGACGCCGAGGACCTCACGCAGGAGGTCTTCGTCCGGGTGTTCCGGTCGCTGTCGACCTACACGCCGGGCACTTTCGAGGGCTGGCTGCACCGCATCACGACCAACCTGTTCCTGGACATGGTCCGTCGTAAGCAGCGGATCCGCTTCGACTCCCTCGGCGACGACGCCGCCGAGCGGCTGCCGAGCCGTGAGCCGTCCCCGCAGCAGGTCTTCAACGACACCCACTTCGACGCGGATGTGCAGCAGGCGCTGGACACCCTCGCGCCCGAGTTCCGTGCCGCCGTCGTGCTGTGCGACATCGAGGGTCTTTCGTACGAGGAGATCGCCGCGACGCTCGGCGTGAAGCTCGGCACCGTGCGCAGCCGTATCCACCGCGGTCGCTCGCATCTGCGCAAGGCGTTGCGGCACCGTTCGCCCGAGGCCCGTGCCGAGCAGCGCTCGCTGGCGGGCGCGGTCCTGGCAGGGGAGGGCGGAACGGCGTGAGTGGCACAGGTCCGACCCCCGTGGAACAACACCTGGGGGACCGCCTCGCCGCGCTTGTCGACGGCGAGCTGAAACACGACGCCCGCGAGCGGGTGCTCGCCCACCTCGCGACCTGCGCCAAGTGCAAGGCCGAGGCCGCGGCGCAGCGGCGCCTGAAGAGTGTCTTCGCCCAGTCCGCCCCGCCGTCGCCGTCCGAGGGGTTCCTCGCCCGGTTGCAGGGCCTTCCCGGGGGTCCGGGGGGTGACGACGACAGGCAGGACAGACCATTCGGCGGCTCCGGGCGCCTCGGCGACGGGCTCTTCCCCGTGATCCAGCCGTCCGGCAGCCGCCCGGATTCGCCCGGGGACCGGCCGCTCGGCGGCTTCGGCTTCCTCTCGACCCCGCACGGCTCGACGGCCGTGCTGGGGGGCTCCTCCCGTTCCGCCTTCCGGATCCACGAGGTGGGCCGCGAGGGAGAGCGCTCGCCCTGGCGCGGCCGGAGATTCGCCTTCGCGGCGGCGAGTGCTGTCTCGCTGGCGGCCATCGCCCTCGGCGGTGCCCTGCCGACGGGCGCGGGCCCCAGCTCCGCGGCCCGGGCCTCGGGCGCCGGAAACGCGGTGACCCCGCTCGACGCGCCCTCGCGCGGGGAGAGCAGCGGCTCGGTCAGCCGTCGCGGCGGCGGCAGCCACGGCACGCTCGCCGCCAGAGGGACGGGCGACCGCTCGACCGCCACGGCCCCGTCGGCCGTGTCGAGCGCCGCGCCGGCGGTGCCCTCCGCCACTCCTGCGGTGGTCGCCACCGCGAGCCTCGCGGGAAACCCCTTCGCCGCTCCTCTCCTGACCCATGTGTCCGCGTCACCTCTGATACGCCCGACCGGCACCACCCCGCTCTTCGCCGAGGTGTTCGGGCGGCTCGCCGCGCAGTCGCCGACGCCCTCCGTGCCACCGGCCGGGACGCAGCCGTCGCCACCGCCCTGGGCACAGTCCTCGGCCTCGGCCGTTCCCACGCCCACCGATCGCGGTCTGCCGCTTTCGTCCCGGCGCTGAGCCGGAGCCTGCGCAAACATTCGCAAACCTGGTTGAATTCCGGGAGCAGTTCCGGGAGGGACGCCCCGGCCGGGGCGTGCAGAGGCCAGTTGCGGCGGTTGCGGGGAGAGCATGGAAGACGGGAAGTCCACCGGGCCGAAGGCGAAGTGGTGGAGCCGGCCCACGGCGGGAAGTACCACCCGCACAGCGCCGGACGAGCCGTCCCCCGCCGAACACACGGCGTCGGCAGCCGACCCGGCGGAGTCCAGGACACCCCCGGCCGACGCGCCGCCCCAGGCCCCGGCCTCCGTACCGTCGGCCTCCGTGCCCGCCGAGGCGCCGCCCGCAGCACCGGCCGCGCCGCCGGTGACGCCGCTGCACGAGCCCGACCAGTACAGCACCCCGCCCTACGGCGGCCCCGGCCCCTGGGCACCCGCACCGCCCGTACAGCGGCCGGTCCCGACCCCGGCGCACGGCACCCCCGTACCCCCGCAGTACACGGGGACGAACGGCGCGGGCATCCCCACATCGCCCGCCCCCACCCCGCCGCCCCACGTGCCCCAGCAGCAACCCCAACTCCAGCAGCCCCAGAGGGCGTCGACGCAGTGGCTCCAGTACGACCCCTGGGGCGCGCCCAGGGGTCCGCTCACCAACCCGGGCCCGCCGCTCGGTGCCGACACCGGCCGCAAGAAGAGCCGGCGCGGCTCCCTCCTCGTCGGCGCGGTGCTGCTCGCGCTGGTGGCGGGCGGAATCGGCGGCGGCATCGGGGCGTACATCGAGCGCAACGGCGGCCTCACCCAGGTCGAGCTCCCGCAGGCCGGCCGCAGCAGCGGCGGCCGGGCCCCCGACAGCGTCGCCGGCATCGCCGCCAGCGCCCTGCCCAGCGTGGTCACCCTCCACGTCAGCGGCGCCACCGAGTCCGGCACCGGCACCGGCTTCGTTCTCGACGGCTCCGGCCACATCCTCACCAACAACCACGTCGTCGCCCCGGCCGGCCAGGGCGGCGAGATAACCGTGACGTTCAGCGGCGGGGAGACCGCGCGCGGCGAGGTCGTCGGCAAGGACAGCGGCTACGACCTGGCCGTGGTCAAGGTCACCGGTGTCTCCGGCCTCAAGCCGCTGCCGCTGGGCAACTCCGACAATGTGCGGGTCGGCGACCCCGTGGTGGCCATCGGCGCCCCCTTCGACCTCTCCAACACCGTGACCTCCGGCATCATCAGCGCCAAGGACCGGCCGATCACCGCGGGCGGCGAGAAGGGCGACGGCAGCGACATCAGCTACGTCGACGCGCTGCAGACCGACGCGCCGATCAACCCGGGCAACTCCGGCGGTCCGCTCGTCGACACCGACGCCCATGTCATAGGCATCAACAGCGCCATCCGCGCCGCGGACAGCGGCTCGGCCGAGGAAGGCGGCCAGGCGGGTTCCATCGGCCTCGGCTTCGCCATCCCGATCAACCAGGGCAAGCGGGTCGCCGAGGAGCTGATCAACACCGGTAAGGCCACCCACCCGGTGATCGGCGTCACGCTGGACATGAAATACGCCGGGGACGGGGCCAGGGTCGGCTCGAAGGGCGCGGCGGGCAAGCCCGCCGTGACGCCGGGCGGGCCCGGGGCCAAGGCCGGGATCAGGCCCGGTGACGTCATCACCGAGGTCGACGGCCGGCGGGTGCACAGCGGCGAGGAGCTGATCGTGAAGATCCGCGCGCACCGCCCGGGAGACCGTCTGGACCTCACACTGACGCGCGGTGGTAAAGACCTGTCCATCTCTTTGACGCTCGGCTCGGCGAGCGGCACGTGACAGCCCCGTGACGCTACCGCGCGGACAGTTTCGACGGGTACCGTGGGCGGGTCCGGACCTCGACCGACATGGTCTCGGAGAACACGAGGAGCAACAGGGTGTTCAATGACATAGGCGCACTCGAGCTGGTGACGCTCGCGGTTCTGGGCGTGCTGATCTTCGGTCCGGACAAGCTGCCGAAGGTTATCCAGGACGCCTCGCGCTTCATCCGCAAGATCCGTGAGTTCTCCGAGAGTGCCAAGGAGGACATCCGGTCGGAGCTCGGCCCGGAGTTCAAGGACTTCGAGTTCGAGGACCTCAACCCCAAGACGTTCGTCCGCAAGCAGCTCATGGACGGCAATGACGACCTGGGGCTGAAGGAGATCCGCGAGAGCTTCGACCTCCGCAAGGATCTGGCCGAGGTCACCGACGCGGTGAACGGCCGGGAGAGCAAGGACCTGGAGTCCGTGGACTCCAGGAGCGGTGTGTCGGGCGCCTCGGCGATCACCGCCGCCAACGGCTCCCCCGGTGCTCCGGACCTGCTCAAGAAGCGTGACCAGCCCGGCAAGGACGACCGGCCGCCGTTCGACGCCGACGCCACCTGACCCCCCCCCGCCAATCCCGGCTCGTCCGGACGGTATGGCTATTCTCCATCTGTCCGGTTGTGAGTACGCCCGCTGGGGGGCGGGCCGCTCCGGACCCAACGGATCGAGGAGGCGGCCGGGCAGATGGAGACGACAAGTCGGGTGGGCGCGGAAGATGTGCCGGGCACAGTCACCGCAGAGGGGGCGCCGACGGCCCGGCGTACTGTCGACGGCTATCTGGCGGCCACGTTTCCCTGGTACGGACTGGACGAGGCCTTCACCGGGCCGCGCCGGCTGATGCAGGTGGGCACCGCGGCGGACGGCACGGTGCAGCACGGTTCCATCGGTCACGGTGACGAACCGTCGGTCCGGGCCGAAGCGGGCGCCGAGAAGCAACGGTTCGCCGTCGTCGTGTCGATGGCCAGCAGCCCGGTGCGGCGCAGCGGCGACGGCACGGGGGTGCTGGACGCGACCACGGTGTCCTCCGCGGCCTGGCTGGCCGGGTCCGGCCTGCTCTCCTGTACGTGGCCCCCGCAGCTGGACCACGCGCTGCGCGACGACTGGCTGGACCAGCAGACGGAGACGGCGTTCGAACTCGCCGACGACCTGGAAGGCCCCGCGTGGTCGGCGCTGTCGCTGCCGGTGGACGGTGTCCCGGTGCCGTTCCATTACCGCGAGTCCGAATTCGGCTGGGTACTGGCGGGATCGGCGCGCGGCGGGGTGCACATCGGGGCGTACGGGCGGGGGATGAGCGCGTACGGGCTGGGGTTCTCGGTGATCGGCGACATCACGTCGTACGCGTAGCAAGCAGACGCGGGCGTACGCGCAGACGTGCGCGGAACACGGAGCGGTGACCGGCCCCGGGCCGGTCACCGCTCCGTCGTCTCAGAACTTGTTGCGCGGGGTGATGCCCAGCGACATGCCCGACAGGCCGCGCTGACGGCCGCCCAGCTTGTCCGCGATGGTGCGCAGCGCCTTGCCGGCCGGGGAGTCGGGGTCGGACAGGACGACCGGCTTGCCCTCGTCGCCGCCCTCGCGCAGCCGTACGTCGATCGGGATGGAGCCGAGCACCGGTACCTCCGCACCGGTCGTCCTCGTCAGGCCCTCGGCGACCTTCCGGCCACCGCCGGTCCCGAACACGTCGACCATCTCGTCGCAGTGCGGGCACGGCATGCCCGACATGTTCTCGACGACGCCGACGATCTTCTGGTGGGTCTGCACAGCGATCGAACCGGCCCGCTCGGCGACCTCGGCCGCCGCCTGCTGCGGGGTGGTGACGACCAGGATCTCGGCGTTCGGCACGAGCTGCGCCACCGAGATCGCGATGTCGCCGGTGCCCGGCGGCAGGTCGAGCAGGAGAACATCGAGGTCGCCCCAGTACACATCGGCGAGGAACTGCTGGAGCGCGCGGTGGAGCATCGGTCCGCGCCACACCACCGGGGCGTTGCCCGGGGTGAACATGCCGATGGAGATGACCTTCACGCCGTGCGAGGACGGCGGCATGATCATGTTCTCGACCTGGGTCGGCTTGCCGTCCGCGCCGAGCATCCGCGGCACGCTGTGCCCGTAGATGTCCGCGTCCACGACACCGACCTTGAGGCCGTCGGCGGCCATCGCGGCCGCGAGGTTCACCGTGACGGACGACTTGCCGACGCCGCCCTTGCCGGACGCGACCGCGTAGACCCGGGTCAGCGAGCCGGGCTTGGCGAACGGCACCTCGCGCTCAGCCGTGCCGCCGCGCAACGAGGAGGCGAGCTCCTTGCGCTGTTCGTCGCTCATCACGTCGAGCGTGACGTCGACCCGCGAGACGCCCTCGACGCGGGCGACCGCGTCCGTGACGTTCTTGGTGATCGTCTCGCGCATCGGGCAGCCTGAGACCGTGAGATAGACCGTGACAGCGACCGCACCGTCAGCATCGATCTCGACCGATTTCACCATGCCGAGTTCGGTGATCGGACGGTGGATCTCCGGGTCGTTCACTGTCGCCAGTGCCTCAAGCACCGCGTCTTCCGTAGCCATACCTCGATAGTACGGGTGCGCGCAGCGCTCCTTGAGGGTGGTGGTGGGCGACGGGACGGTGTTACGGCGCTCGCTGCTACCCGTGAGTAGCACCCGTCAGCGGTCTTCGTCGCTCTCGGCCGGCAGCAGGGGGCGCCGGTCGTCGATGTCCTTGACGAGGTCCTCCAGTTCGGAGCGGATCCAGTCGCGGGTGGCGACCTCGCCGAGCCCCATCCGCAGTGCCGCGATCTCGCGGGTGAGGTACTCGGTGTCCGCGATGGAGCGCTCGTTCTGCTTGCGGTCCTGCTCGTAGGTGACCCGGTCGCGGTCGGCCTGCCGGTTCTGCGCGAGCAGGATCAGCGGGGCCGCGTACGAGGCCTGGAGCGAGAGCATCAGCGTCAGGAAGATGAACGGGTACTGGTCGTACCGCCATGCCGTCGGCGCGAAGATGTTCCACAGCACCCAGACGATGATGACCAGCGTCATCCAGGAGATGAAGCGCCAGGTGCCCAGGAAGCGGGCGATCCGCTCGGAGAACCGGCCGAATGTCTCGGGGTCGTACTCGGGCAGCAGCCGCCGCCGCGGGGCCTTCGGCTGGTCCAGCCGGGAACGGGGCGGGCGCGCGATGCCCGAGGCCCCCACCGGCGCCACCTTCGAGCGGTCCTCAGCGGCCATCGGCCACCCTCTCCTCGCTGTGGAAGTCCGTCTCGCGCCAGTCCTCGGGCAGCAGATGGTCGAGCACGTCGTCGACCGTCACCGCGCCGAGCAGCGACCCGCTCTCGTCCACGACGGGTGCCGAGACCAGGTTGTACGCGGCCAGATAGCTCGTCACGGCCGGCAGCGGGGTGTCCGGCGTGAGGGGGACGAGATCGCTGTCGACGATCGAGCTGACCAGGGCGTACGGCGGATCCCGCAGCAGCCGCTGGAAGTGCACGGTGCCCAGGTACTTGCCGGTCGGTGTCTCGTCGGGCGACCGGCACACGTACACCTGGGCGGCGAGCGCCGGGGACAGGTCGGCCTGCCGGACCCGGGCGAGCGCGTCGGCGACCGTCGCGTCCGGCCGGAGGATGATCGGCTCGGTGGTCATCAGGCCGCCCGCGGTCCGCTCCTCGTACGACATGAGGCGCCGCACATCGGCCGCGTCGTCCGGCCGCATCAGTGTCAGCAGCCGCTCCTTGTCCTCCTCGGGCAGCTCGGACAGCAGGTCGGCCGCGTCGTCCGGGTCCATCGCCTCCAGGACGTCGGCGGCGCGCTCCTCCTGGAGCTTGCCGATGATCTCCACCTGGTCGTCCTCGGGCAGCTCCTCCAGGACGTCGGCGAGCCGGTCGTCGTCGAGCGCGGCGGCGACCTCGGCCCGCCGCTTCGGCGACAGATGGTGCAGCGCGTTCGCCACGTCCGTCGGGCGCAGCCGCTCGAACGTGGCGACCAGGGTCTCGGCGCCCTGCCCGACCTCCTCCAGCGAGAACCCGCTGACCGCCGACCACTCGACCGTCAGGGCCTCGCCCTTGCGGCGCAGCGCCCCGCCCTTGCCCTTGCGTACGAAGTACTTGTCGATCTCCCAGTCGCGGCGGGCCGGGAGCTGCTGGATGGAGACGTCGAGGACGGTCACCTCCTCGCCGGTTTCCACGAGGCGGACCCGCCGGTCGAGGAACTCCCCGAGCACCAGGCGTTCGGTGGGCCGCTGTTCGAAGCGCCGCATGTTGACCACGCCGGTGGTGATGACCTGGCCGGACTCGATCCCGGTGACCCGGGTCATCGGGAGGAAGATCCGGCGGCGGCTGAGCACCTCGACGACGAGCCCGAGCAGCCTGGGCGCCCTGCCGCCGACCCGGAGCATCGCGACCAGATCGCGGACGCGGCCCACCTGGTCGCCGTTGGGGTCGAAGACCGGTACGCCGGCGAGATGGGAGACGAACACCCGGGGGGCGCCTGCCACCATCCTGCGCCTCCTTCTTCCGTGTGCGACTTCTCCGGCTTGTTCGTTTGGCAGTCAATCAACCGATATGACGGGATCAGGCTAGCCCGTACCGCTCCGGGTTGCCCCGGTGGAGCCGTCCGTACGGCTCCCTGCCGGAAGGCGTGAACGGCACGGGTACGCTGCCGTCTGCCACCCCCGCGATGCAGATGAGAGGCAGTGCGCCCGTGACCTCTTCCGTTCCGCCCGTCCGGGCCCGACGCCGGACCGCCCTCGCCGCCCTGCTCTGTGCGGGCCTGGCCGCAGCCCTCACGGCGTGCGGCGAGGACCCGGACCAGGGGACCAACGGCGTCGGCAAGCTGAACGCCACGGAGATCGAGAAGAAGGCACAGCGCGCGGCGGACGCCGCCGACGCGGTGCGCCTCGCCGGGACGCTGGTCAGCAAGGGCGGCACGTACAAGCTCAACATGCGGCTCAAGGAGAAGGGCGGCACCGGCTCCGTCGTATCGAAGGACAGCACCTTCGAGCTGCTGCGGATCGGCGACGAGCTCTATCTGAAGGCGGACTCCGGGTTCTGGAGCCACGAGGAGAAGCCCGGCGCCGACGGCGGGGCGGGCGGCGCGGCCGCGGACAAACTCCAGAACAAGTACGTGAAGGTGCCCCAGGACGACCCCACGTACAAGCAGCTGCGCGGCTTCACGGACAAGAAGACCCTGCTCGACGGGATGCTCACGCTGCACGGCACCCTCAACAAGGGGGATCGGCAGACGGTCGGCGAGACCCGGACCGTCCAGATCATGGGCGGCAAGGGCGAGGGCGGCACGCTCGACGTCTCGCTGAAGGGCACGGCGTACCCGCTGCGATTCGCGCGCGGCGGTGGCGGGGGGACCGTCACCCTGTCGGACTGGGGCAAGGACTTCGCCCTGGAGCCCCCGACGCGGGGGGACACCGTCGACTACGGGAAGCAGCTGCCCAAGACGTCGTCCTGACGGCGGGCCGCGCCGCCCCGGTCAGCCCTTGCGCCCCTGCTTCAGCAGTCGCGGCAGCCCCGCGGGCACCGGCCGTCGGGTGGTCGCGGACGTCGGCAGCGGCGCCGCGGCCAGGGAGCCGTCCGGCAGCTCCGTACGGAACTCGCCGGGCGTCAGCCGCAGCACCCGGCACTCGCGCGCCCAGCGCTCCGTCATCCGCTCGGCGTCCGGTGCGTTCAGCCGCTTGCCCTTGAGCTCGGCGACCGCGGCCTCCCACTGCTCGGAGTGCGGGGCGAGTTCCGTCACGGCGGCCGTCCAGGCGACCAGCCGGCCGCCCTTGTCCTTGCTGCGCACGGTCACCTCGGCGGCGGACCCGTCGGTGAGTCCGGCCGGGAGCGGCTGCTCGCCGGGGCCGTCCCCGACGAGATGCGCCGCACCCTCGTGCCATACGTGCCACAGCGCCCGCGCGGGCCCGGTGCCCCGCACCCAGATGAGGCCCGACTTCTTGGTGGCCTCCTCGACGAGGGCCCGGCCCAGCGGCACGTCAGCGGCAGCAGCAGTCATGCCCCGAACTCTATTGGACCGGCCGGGGGACGGTGCTCAGAGCCAGCCGTTGCGCTTGAGGGTGCGGTGGATGGAGAAGCAGACCACCCCGATGACGCCCAGCACCATCGGGTAGCCGTACCGCCAGCCCAGCTCGGGCATGTGCTTGAAGTTCATGCCGTAGACGCCGCAGATCATCGTCGGCACGGCGACGATGGCCGCCCAGGACGTGATCTTGCGCATGTCCTCGTTCTGCGCGACGGTCGCCTGGGCCAGGTTGGCCTGGAGGATCGAGTTCAGCAGTTCGTCGAAGCCGACGACCTCCTCGTGCACCCGTGCCAGGTGGTCGGCGACGTCACGGAAGTACTTCTGGATGTCGGGGTCGATCAGCCGCATGGGCCGCTCGCTCAGCAGCTGCATCGGCCGCAGCAGCGGAGACACTGCCCGCTTGAACTCCAGTACCTCGCGCTTCAGTTGGTAGATCCGGCCCGCTTCCGAGCCGCGCGAGCTGCCCTTCGCCGGGGTGGAGAAGACCTCGATCTCCACCTCGTCGATGTCGTCCTGGACGGCGCCGGCGACCGCGATGTAGCCGTCGACGACATGGTCGGCGATGGAGTGCAGGACCGCCGAGGGACCTTTGGCGAGCAGCTCGGGGTCGTCCTGCAGCCGGTGCCGCAGCGCGCGCAGCGAGCCGTGGCCGCCGTGCCGCACGGTGATGACGAAGTCCCGGCCGGTGAAGCACATCACCTCGCCGGTCTCGACCACCTCGCTGGTGGCGGTGAGCTCGGTGTGCTCGACGTAGTGGATGGTCTTGAAGACGGTGAACAGCGTGTCGTCGTACCGCTCCAGCTTCGGCCGCTGGTGGGCGTGGACGGCGTCCTCGACGGCGAGCGGGTGCAGCCCGAACTCCCGGGCGATACCGGCGAATTCCTCCTCGGTCGGCTCGTGCAGGCCGATCCAGGCGAAGCCGCCCTCCTCGCGCACCTGGAGCATCGCCTCGTGCGGCGTGCGGCAGGTGCCGCTCTCCAGGCGCCGTCCGTCGCGGTAGACCGCGCAGTCGACGACCGCGCTGGAGGCGGAGGGGTCACGGGTGGTGTCGTAACTGTTGTGCAGGGCGTTGCTCTTGCGCAGGGACGGGCGCACGGCGGCGCGCAGGTCACGGATCATCGACATGGCTGGCTCCTTCACGGAGGGCCGTCGTCGGGCACGTGGAACAGCCCGGAATGGGGACGTGTGCTCACGTCCGCAAAGCGGGCGGCACCGCGGCGGCGCGATGACGGCGTTCGCTACAGACAGGCAAAAAGGAGTGCTCTTCCGTCGTGCGCAAAGCCGTGGGCCTCGACCGGGAGGCTTCAGATCACCTGGAAAGGTGGAGTGCGGAAGAGCGGTTGGTACTGCACGATCGACTTCGATCCATTGCAGCCCCACCTCCTCCAGCCGGTCCCCCTTGGGGGATGACGTGTCGTCGGGGCTGAGAGCGACGCTTCTGCGTGCTGCCCCGACCAGCGGCCAAGACTATCAGCCGACTGACGGCCAATCCCTTACTTTGCCCATTCCATACGCGACCTATGCTCGCTGGATGGGAGAAATTCTTGCTCTGGTCGAGGCCCGGCTGCTGACGGCCCTCGGTGAACCGGACGCGCGCGCTGCAGTGACGTTTCTCGGTACGGACCGGATCGAGGTACTGCGCTTCGTCGACGGCGATGTGGTGCGCTACGCCACGCTCGGTATGTCGGCCCAGCCGATGGCCGACCCGACCGCGGCCCTGGTGGACCCGGTGAAGGGCCCGCGCGCCGAGCTGGTCCTCTCCGTGCGCGCCGGACTCGCCGACACCGACAAGGTGCTGCGCCCGCTCGCCGTGCTCGCCGCCTCCCCGCAGGTCGAGGGGGTGATCGTGGCGCCGGGTGCCTCGCTGGACGTCGGCGAACCGCTGTGGCCCGGGGCGCCGTTCAGCTCCGTCCTGGTCGCCGAGCCGGGGGGGCTGGTGGAGGACCTGGAGCTGAGTGAGCCTGCGCCGCGCAGCGGCTCGGTGGGGGGTGGCGGCCGGGAGACGGGCGGGCCGATGGAGCCGGTGCGGTTCCTGCCGCTGCTGCCGATGACGCACAACGAGGCCGCGTGGAAGCGGGTCAGGGGCGCGCAGGAGCTCCAGGAGCGGTGGCTCTCGCACGGTACGGACCTGCGTGATCCGCGGCGCGGCTCCGTACCCCTGGACTGAGCCGGTACGCCGGAGTGATCCGGCCGGGCATGCGGAAGCCCCGCCGCGCGGCCAGGAGGGAGAGCCGCGGGCGGGGCGGTGCGGGGGCTGGCGGGGTCAGTCGGCGAAGACCGTGACGCTGTCCTCGGTGGCGTGCTTCGGCTCCAGCTCCACCGCCTCGTGGGTCAGCGCCGCACGCCGGATCCAGACGACGACCGCACCGACCACGGCCGTGGCCGCGGCGACCACGAACGGGATGTGGATGTTGCTCCACTCCTCGATCTTCGGGGCGAGGTACGGGGCGGCCGCCGCGGCGAACCAGCGGACGAAGTTGTAGCCCGCGCTCGCCACCGGGCGCGGCGCGTCCGACACACCGAGCGCCAGCTCCGTGTAGACGGTGTTGTTCATGCCGATGAAGGCGCCGGAGACGATCGTGCAGACGATGGCGGCGGTGTGGTTGCCGTACCCCAGGATCAGCAGGTCGACGGCGAGCAGCACCAGCGAGGCGCCGAGCACCTTCAGCGAGCCGAAGCGCTCCTGGAGCCGCGGGGCGACGAGCACCGAGAAGACCGCGAGCAGCAGACCCCAGGCGAAGAACACCGCACCCGACTTGTACGGCGTCATGTTCAGCACGAACGGGGTGAACGCCAGGATCGTGAAGAACGCGTAGTTGTAGAAGAACGCCGAGGTGGCGACCGAGGCCAGACCGCCGTGGCCGAGCGCCTTGACCGGGTCGAGCAGCGAGGTCTTCCGGGCGGGCCTGGGCTGTTCCTTCAGGAACGCCGTGATGCAGATGAAGCCGATCGCCATCAGCGCGGCCGTGCCGAAGAAGGGGTAGCGCCAACTGGCGTCACCGAGCAGGGCGCCGACCAGTGGCCCGCAGGCCATGCCGAGGCCGAGTGCCGACTCGTAGAGCAGGATCGCCGCGGAGCTGCCGCCGGCCGCGGCGCCGACGATCACGGCCAGCGCGGTCGACACGAAGAGCGCGTTGCCGAGCCCCCAGCCGGCCCGGAATCCGACGAGTTCGCCGACGGACGACGAGGTGCCGGAGAGCGCGGCGAAGACGACGACGAGTGCGAGGCCGGCCAGGAGCGTCTTGCGGCCGCCGATCCGGCTGGACACGAATCCGGTGACGAGCATCGCCACGGCAGTGATCAGGAAGTACGAGGTGAAGAGCAGGGACACCTGGCTCGGCGTCGCCTCCAGGCCCTTCGCGATGGACGGCAGAATCGGGTCCACCAGGCCGATTCCCATGAACGCGACAACAGAGGCGCCCGCCGTGGCCCAGACGGCCTTCGGCTGGCGCAGGATGCTGCCCGCGCCCTGCTCGAACGGATCCTTTCCCTGCATGGGTCTTCTCGCTCTCCACTAGATCGTTGCGATATGCATAGAATAAGTTAGAGAACCTAATGAATGCAAGTTACATCTATCTCTGCGGGTAGGGGCCGCGCTGCGGACGGGTGATCTTCCTTGACGCGGCGACGGTCCTGGAGGACCGTTGGTCGCTATGAGGGGCGAACCCAGTTGCCCGAAGTGCGGAGGCCGGGTCAGAGCGCCCGGTCTGTTCGCCGACACCTGGCAGTGCGAGGTGCACGGCAGCGTGCAACCGCTGCAGCCGGTGATTCCGCCCAGCGTCGAAGCGCTGGGGGTGGTGGTGCGCCGGGCCGAGGTCCCGGTGTGGATGCCCTGGCCGTTGCCGGTCGGCTGGCTGTTCACCGGCGTGGCGAGCGCGGGCGACGACCGCAGCGGCGGCCGGGCCACGGCGGTCGCCTGCTCCGGCCCCGGTCCCGTCGGCGGCATCGGTGAGCTGCTGCTCGTCACCGAGGAACTCGGCGTCGGACTCGGCGCGCGCTACGCCGGGATCGACGGCCCCGACCCCGGCCCCCACCTGGATGTCGACAGCCCGCCGGACGTCAAGATGCTCGCCGCCGGCCGCCCCACCCCGCTGTGGAACGTCAAGGGAGTCCCCGAGGACCGGGCGGTCTTCGCGGGCGAGGCGCGCGGGCTCTGGCTCTGGGCGATCGTCTGGCCCGAGCAGTCCGGGCTCCTGATGTACGACGAGCTGGTGCTCGCCGATCTGCGCGAGGCCGGGGGAGAGATGGACCTCGTACCGTGCGGGGCGCTCACCCCGCGCCTGCTCTGAGCCCCGGAGCCTCCGCGCCCGGCCGGGCGCCGTTCAAATGCCGGTTATCCTGAGACGTCCCCTTTTCCGGCCCCGAGTACTGGAGTACGCGTCGTGCGCATCGACCTGCACACCCACTCCACCGCTTCGGACGGCACGGACACCCCTGCCGAGCTGGTGCGCAACGCCGCCGCCGCGGGCCTGGACGTCGTCGCGCTCACCGACCACGACACCGTGCGCGGCCACGCCGAGGCGATCGCCGCCCTTCCCGAGGGGCTCACCCTCGTCACCGGCGCCGAGCTCTCCTGCCGGATCGACGGAGTGGGCCTGCACCTGCTGGCGTACCTCTTCGATCCCGACGAGCCCGAGCTGGCCCGCGAACGCGAACTCGTGCGCGACGACCGGGTGCCGCGCGCCCGGACCATGGTGCGCAAGCTCCAGGACCTCGGAGTGCCCGTCGAGTGGGAGCAGGTCGCGAGGATCGCCGGGGACGGATCGGTCGGCAGGCCGCACGTCGCCACCGCGCTCGTCGAGCTGGGCGTCGTCGAGAGCGTCTCCGATGCCTTCACGCCCGAATGGCTCGCGGACGGCGGACGCGCCTACGCCGAGAAGCACGAACTCGACCCCTTCGACGCGATCCGGCTGGTCAAGGCCGCCGGCGGCGTCACGGTCTTCGCACACCCGGCCGCCGTCAAGCGCGGCGAGGTGGTGCCCGAATCCTCGATCGCGCGGCTCGCCGCCGCCGGCCTCGACGGCATCGAGGTCGACCACATGGACCACGACGAGCCGACCAGGGCCAGGCTGCGCGGGCTCGCTCAGGACCTGGGGCTGCTGACCACCGGGTCCAGCGACTACCACGGCAGCCGCAAGGCCGTCGGGCTCGGCGAGTACACCACCGACCCCGAGATCTACGGCGAGATCACCCGGCGCGCCACGGGAGCCTTCCCGGTGCCGGGAGCCGGCGGGCCCCGCCCCGCGTAACGACGCACGCGAAGGGGCCGGTCCACGGACCCCGTACGCGTACCGCCCCTTCCACCTTCACGTTCCACTTCCGCGCACCCGGCCGTCGGGCCGCCGTCATGGCTTCGGGGTGCGCTCCTTCAGGCCGTTTCTCTCTTCTCGCAAGGCTCACTGTGTTCGACGTCGCTGTCTTCGGATCCCTTTTTCTCACGCTTTTTGTGATTATGGATCCCCCCGGGATCACCCCGATCTTCCTCGCCCTCACCGCGGGCCGCCCCGCCAGGATGCAGCGCAGGATGGCGCTGCAGGCGGTCGCCGTCGCCTTCGGCGTGATCGCCGTCTTCGGTCTGCTCGGCCAGCAGATCCTCGACTACCTGCATGTCTCCGTACCCGCCCTGATGATCGCGGGCGGACTGCTCCTGCTGCTGATCGCGCTCGATCTGCTGACCGGCAAGACCGACGAGCCGACGCAGACCAAGGACGTCAATGTGGCGCTCGTACCGCTGGGCATGCCGCTGCTCGCCGGGCCCGGTGCGATCGTCTCGGTGATCCTGGCGGTGCAGCACGCCGACAGCGTGGCCAGTCAGATCTCGGTCTGGTCGGCCATCCTCGCCATGCACATCGTGCTCTGGCTGACCATGCGTTACTCGCTGCTGATCATCCGGGTCATCAAGGACGGCGGAGTCGTGCTCGTGACCAGGCTCGCCGGAATGATGCTGTCCGCCATCGCCGTACAGCAGATCATCAACGGCGTCACCCAGGTCATCCAGAACTCCTGACGGCGCCGGGCGGCACCACAGCGCCCCCGTACGGACCTTCCGTACGGGGGCGCTTCGTCTTTGTGCGTCGTCGTGCGTTACGAAGCCGAGGTCTCGGCCGGGCGGATATAGATGCGCTGGCCTATGGCTGCGGCCTGCTGCACGATCCGGTTGACGGAGGCGGCGTCCACGACGGTGCTGTCCACGGCGGTACCGTCGACATCGTCGAGTCGCATGATCTCGAAGCGCATAAGGCTTCCCTTCGTCTGATCCTCCTGCTGGAGAACTACTGGGAGGACGGATGACCCGTCCGCAAGGATGAGAGCACCGGACACCGCTGTCCCGTGCTCCACGAGGGGTATAACGGCTTGCCTCGGGCAAACATTCCCTACGCTAAGGAAATTTTTTGGATGTCTAAGTATCAGCAGGTCACCGAGCACGACCGGTCGACGAGGTCCACGACGAGGCCCGAATGAACGAGGCAGAGATCCGCGAGCGCCTGGACCGCACCAACGAGCTGCTCCAGCGCATGCTCGCCGAGGTGTCGAAGACCCCCTCGACCCACGCGATCTTCGTGGACGCGGGCTATGTGTACGCCGCGGCCGGACTGCTCGTCACCGGCACCGAGGACCGCCGCTCCTTCGACCTCGACGCGGAAGGGCTGATCGAGGCCTTCATCGACAAGGCCCGGACGATCTTCGCGGACAGCAGGCTGCTGCGCGTGTACTGGTACGACGGAGCCAGGCGGCGCATCCACACCGCCGAGCAGCAGTCCATCGCCGAACTCCCCGACGTCAAGGTCAGACTCGGCAACCTCAACGCCAACAACCAGCAGAAGGGCGTCGACTCACTCATCCGCACCGACCTCGAATCGCTCGCCCGGCACCGTGCCATCAGCGACGCCGCACTGGTCGGCGGCGACGAGGACCTGGTCTCCGCGGTGGAGGCGGCCCAGGGGTACGGGGCCCGGGTGCACCTGTGGGGCATCGAGGCGGGGGAGGGGCGCAACCAGGCCGAACCGTTGCTCTGGGAGGTCGACAGCCAGCGCACCTTCGACCTGGACTTCTGCCGCCCGTACGTCACCAGACGCCCCGTCACCACCTACGAGGACGACACCCCCGCGCCCGCGCGCGAGGACGTCCGCTTCGTCGGTGCGCAGATCGCCGCCGCCTGGCTGGCCGCCCGGGGCCGTGAGTCCCTCGCCGACCTGCTGCCCGGACACCCCTACCTGCCGGGCTCCGTCGACCAGGACCTGCTGGTCGAGGCCGAACGGCTGCTCCAGCACTCGCTGCGCGGCCACGCGCATCTGCGGCGGGCGCTGCGCGACGGCTTCTGGCAGCACCTCCAGTCGCAGTACTGAGCCCTCCCGGCGTCGTCTACAGGCCGTCCCAGAACGCGGCGATCGCCGTCGCGGTCTGCTCCGGGCGGTCCGTGTTGGGGGAGTGCTCGGCGCCCGCGATCCGGGTGCGGTGCGCGCCGAGCCGCCGCGCCATGTCGTCGAGCAGCGGCACCGGCCAGGTGTCGTCGCGCTCGCCGGAGAGCACATGGACCGGCAGCCGTACGGCGGCGAGTTCGGCCACCCGGTCCGGCTCGGTCACCAGCTGGCGGCCGGTGGCGATCAGCTGGGCGGGCCGGTGGCGCAGCCAGCGGCGGCGCAGGGCCTCACCGTCCGTCGCCGCCTCCTCCGGCGGGTCGAGGGCGCGCATCGCCTCCCACACCTCGGCCATGCTCAGCGTCGCGAGCGCGTCGCTGAGCACCTTCACCTTGAGCTGCTGGGCCTCGACGACCTCGGCGGGCCCGGAGGACATCAGCGTCAGCGAACGGAACGGCGAGGCGTCGAGCAGTACGGCGGCGCGGGCGATCTGCCCGCCGAGCGAGTGCCCCAGAAGATGCACGGTGCCTTCGCCGCCCGCTTCGAGGGCGGCCGCCTGGGCGAGCACATCGAGGGCCAACTCGCCCTGTGCGTAGGACTCCTGACGGTCCGCCCCCTCGGTCTCGTACTGTCCGCGGCCGTCCACGGCGACGATCCGGTACCCGGCGGCCGAGAGCGGTTCGAGGAGCGCCATGAAGTCCTCCTTGCTGCCCGTGTACCCGGGCAGCAGGAGGGCGGTGGCGCGCACGGCACCGGGCGGCGAGGCGTCCAGCACGGCGAAGTCGCCGCGCGAAGTGCGCAGCTGACGGGCGTGGGCGCAGGGGGGCGGGGTGAAGGTGTGCGGCCGGCTCATGGGACGAGGTTATGCCGCGCAGGCCGGATGGGCAGAAGCGAGGCGCCGGAACGCCGGACGGGCCCGAGGATGTCCTCGGGCCCGTCCGGCGGATCAGGCTGCTGAGCGGTGGCCGCTCAGCCCTCGGTCTTCGCGGCGGCCGCGCGCGGCGCCCGGCGCCTGCGCGGCTTCGCCTCGCCCTCGGCGGCCGGGGTCTCGGCCACGGCCTCCGTCTTCGGCTTGGCGGCCGCACGGGTGCGGCGGCGCGGCTTGGTCTCCGGGACGGGCTCGGAGATCGGCGCGATCTGGAAGTCGACCTCGTCCTCGGCCGGCTTGACGACGCGGGTGCGGCGACGCGGCTTGGTCACCGTCCTCGTCTCGGCCACCGGCTCGGAGACCGGCGCGATCTGGAAGTCGACCTCGTCCTCGACCGGCTTGACCACGCGGGCGCGGCGGCGGCGCGGCTTGGTCTCGGCCGCGGGCGCGTCCTCGACCGGGGCCTTGGCGGCCTTCGGTGCCACCTCGACCTCGACCACGGCCTCCACCGCGTTCATCACGGCCTCGGCCGCGGCGTCCGCGGCTCCGACCCGGGTGCGGCGACGGCGACGCGGCGTACGCGGCTCCGACGGGGCGTCGGCGGCCTCGGCTGCCGGGGCCGGCACCGCGGCGGTGGTGGCGGGCGCCTCCTGGACGGCGGCGCCGCCCCGGGTGCGGCGACGCTGACGCGGCGTACGCGGTGCGCGCTCCTCGCGGTCGGCGGGCGCCGGGGCGGACTTGCGACCGCGGCCGCCCGTCTCGCCGAGGTCCTCGATCTCCTCGGCCCGCAGGCCCGCACGGGTCCGCTCGGCCCGCGGCAGGACACCCTTGGTGCCGGCCGGGATGTCGAGCTCCTCGAAGAGGTGCGGCGAGGTGGAGTAGGTCTCGACCGGGTCGTTGAACTTCAGGTCGAGCGCCTTGTTGATCAGCTGCCAGCGCGGGATGTCGTCCCAGTCGACCAGCGTGATCGCGATGCCGTTGGCGCCCGCGCGGCCGGTCCGGCCGATGCGGTGGAGGTAGGTCTTCTCGTCCTCCGGCGACTGGTAGTTGATGACGTGGGTCACACCCTCGACATCGATACCGCGGGCCGCGACGTCGGTGCAGACGAGCACGTCCACCTTGCCGTTGCGGAAGGCGCGCAGCGCCTGCTCGCGGGCGCCCTGGCCGAGGTCGCCGTGGACCGCGCCGGACGCGAAGCCGCGCTTCTCCAGCTGCTCGGCGATGTCGGCCGCCGTGCGCTTGGTGCGGCAGAAGATCATCGCGAGTCCGCGGCCGTTGGCCTGCAGGATGCGGGAGACCATCTCCGGCTTGTCCATCGAGTGGGCCCGGTAGACGTGCTGCGAGATGTTCGCGACGGTCGCGCCCTCATCGTCGGGCGAGGTGGCGCGGATGTGTGTCGGCTGCGACATGTAGCGGCGCGCGAGACCGATGACGGCGCCCGGCATGGTCGCCGAGAACAGCATCGTCTGCCGCTTCGCCGGAAGCATCGTGATGATCTTCTCGACGTCGGGCAGGAAGCCCAGGTCGAGCATCTCGTCGGCCTCGTCGAGCACCAGTGCGCGGACGTGCGAGAGGTCGAGCTTGCGCTGTCCGGCCAGGTCGAGCAGCCGGCCCGGGGTGCCGACGATCACGTCGACACCCTTCTTCAGGGCCTCGACCTGCGGCTCGTACGCCCGGCCGCCGTAGATCGCGAGAACGCGGACATTGCGCACCTTGCCGGCGGTGAGCAGGTCGTTGGTGACCTGCTGGCAGAGTTCACGGGTGGGGACGACGACGAGCGCCTGCGGCGCCTCGGTCAGCTCCTCGGGCCGGGCCCGGCCCGCCTCGACGTCCGCGGGGACGGTGACGCGCTCCAGCAGCGGCAGACCGAAACCGAGGGTCTTGCCGGTGCCGGTCTTGGCCTGGCC
Source organism: Streptomyces atratus (assembly GCF_900119365.1). Lineage (GTDB taxonomy): Bacteria > Actinomycetota > Actinomycetes > Streptomycetales > Streptomycetaceae > Streptomyces > Streptomyces atratus_B. The sequence goes on along the minus strand of NZ_FPJO01000002.1, from coordinate 228,698 downwards.
GATGACATCGGAGCCGGAGAGCGCGACGGGGAGCGTCATCTCCTGGATGGGGAACGGGGACACAATGCCGACGGCTTCAAGGGCCTCGGCCGTCTCGGGAAGAATCCCGAGTTCACGAAACGTAGTCAGGGTGCTGCCTCTTCTGTGAGACGCGGTCCGAGGCGAACGCTGGGGGTCGTACCGTGCCGGGGTTGGTCATCCGGCCGTGGATGGGCCGGGTGGCGCGGGACCACTGCCGTCGCTCGAGCGCTCGTGCCGCTGAGGGGGCCCCTCATCTGCGGTCGTACGTGTCGTACGACCCGCGTGGAGGGCTGTCGGGTCGGAGCCGATCGGGCCACCGACCGGGCATCCTCATTCGTTTTCACCATTTTCACGCCACCGGTACGTCCAAAATACTCAGTAGGCGCAATACCACTGTACCCCGGATTCGCGCATGTGTGTTGGGCGAATTCATTGGAACGGTGTGATGCCACTGGCCGGCCAGGCCCTTCCGTCCCCCGCCGGGCGGGCTATTCTGCGCTTCATGGAGACGCCTGACAACGCCACTGAAACCCCTGAACCCACCGGTATCGCCGCCCAGGACTGGGCCACCGCGTCGGTGGAGCCGCAGTACCGGGCAGCGGTCGTGGACCTGCTGGGAGCACTCGCGTACGGGGAGCTGGCAGCCTTCGAGCGGCTCGCCGAGGACGCCAAACTCGCGCCGACGCTGGCGGACAAGGCGGAGCTGGCAAAGATGGCCTCCGCCGAATTCCATCACTTCGAGCGGCTCACCGACCGGCTGACCGCGATCGAGGTGGAGCCGACCAGTGCGATGGAGCCGTTCGCCAAGGCGCTCGACGACTTCCACCGCCAGACCGCGCCGTCGGACTGGCTGGAGGGCCTGGTCAAGGCGTACGTCGGCGACTCGATCGCCAGTGACTTCTACCGCGAGGTCGCGGTCCGGCTCGACTCGGACACCCGCTCCCTGGTCCTCGCCGTGCTCGACGACACCGGGCACGGGAACTTCGCCGTCGAGAAGGTGCGCGCCGCGATCGAGGCCGACCCGCGCGTCGGCGGCCGGCTCGCGCTGTGGGCCCGCCGGCTGATGGGCGAGGCGCTCTCCCAGGCGCAGCGGGTGGTGGCCGACCGCGACGCGCTGTCGACGATGCTCGTCGGCGGTGTGGCGGACGGCTTCGACCTGGCGGAGGTCGGGCGGATGTTCTCGCGGATCACCGAGGCGCACACCAAGCGCATGGCCGCGCTGGGACTGGCCGCGTAGCAGGCTCACCGGGGGGCCGGTCCGCCGGGCCGGCCTCAGGCCGCCGCTGATCGGCTCAGCGGGCGGACCAGCAGCGAGAGCGTCACGGACCCGATCAGCGCCGCGCCGACCAGCGTGGCCACGACATGGCCCGGACCCAGCACCGAGTGCATGAGGAATGCGCCGAACAGGGCTCCCAGGGCACCGGTGGTGAAGACGACACGGCGGGACGGGAGCCGGTGCGGCAGGGAGCGGAGCGCCGCCCAGGCGAGCGCGAGTCCGAGCACGACGGAGCCGAGTGGTTCCAGGATCACAGAAGATCACCTCGCGAGTTGCGGGGCGGGTAGGGCCTGACCTGAATCGGTCGTTAGCGGTACTACCCGCCGGTCGCGGAATGCAACCCTCCTCGGCGCAGGGTTCGCACAGGAATCACCAGGAACAGCGACGGGCAGCGGCCCGGTGGGACTTCCCACCGGGCCGCTGCCACGGTCACTGCTCGGAGCGTGCTGCCTACAGCGCGCCGAACCCCACACGACGCGTGCTGGGCTCGCCGATCTCCACGTAAGCGATCCGGTCGGCCGGCACCAGGACCTTGCGGCCCTTTTCGTCCGTGAGGCTGAGCAGCTGCGCCTTACCGGTGAGAGCCTCCGCGACGGTGCTCTCGACCTCTTCGGCGGAAAGCCCGCTCTCCAGAACGATCTCCCGGGGTGTGTGCTGCACCCCGATCTTGACCTCCACGGCTATGTCCCTCCGACGGTCAGTCCCTGCGCGGTGAGCCGCGCCGTACGCAGCACACATTAGCCCGCTGAGGGGGGCCGCCAGTGGTCGGTGGGCAACGCCCGCAGCGAACACGGACGGCGGACGCGCAGGGCGGACCGGTCAGTGCTGATCGATGCCGTGCAGCGGGAAGCCCGCGATGCCCCGCCAGGCCAGGGAGGTGAGCAGCTGGACCGCCGTGTCCCGCGGAATGGCGGACCGGCTGGAGAGCCAGTAGCGGGCGACCACCTGGGAGACACCGCCCAGGCCGACCGCGAGCAGCATGGACTCGTCCTTGGACAGTCCCGTGTCACCGGCGATGACGTCGGAGATCGCCTCCGCGCACTGCAGCGACACCCGGTCGACGCGCTCGCGCACCGCGGGCTCGTTGGTCAGGTCGGACTCGAAGACCAGCCGGAAGGCGCCGCCCTCGTCCTCGACGTACGCGAAGTACGCGTCCATCGTCGCGGCGACCCGGAGCTTGTTGTCGGTGGTCGAGGCCAGGGCCGTGCGGACCGCCTGGAGAAGCGACTCGCAGTGCTGGTCGAGAAGGGCCAGGTAGAGCTCCAGCTTTCCCGGGAAGTGCTGGTAGAGCACCGGCTTGCTGACCCCGGCCCGCTCGGCGATGTCGTCCATCGCGGCGGAGTGGTAGCCCTGCGCCACAAAGACTTCCTGCGCGGCGCCCAGCAGCTGATTGCGTCGGGCGCGGCGAGGCAGGCGAGTGCCTCGCGGGCGCGCCGCCTCGGTCTGCTCGATGGCTGTCACGCCGCCTCCCAAATTTGTGATCGGACACAGCTTTTCCGTGCACGCTGCGCCATACAGCCATCGTACTTTTGGGTAACCCGGGTGTGCGCGGCGCGGACGCAGAATTTCATGGACCGGACGGCTGCGGTAGCCACTGGTTCCTCGGCCACCGGGACAAAGCAGTTTGTATCAGCGGTAATCGTCCTCATTCTGTGTCACGACGCGGGCCTGTTCCGCCGCATCGGCCTCGTTGGCGCTGTCCCGGTCTATGTCCGTGAGCGGTTCGTCGTGCTCCTGCTGGAGATCGGCCCGCTGCTCGGCGGCGTCCGCCCGGGGCGTCTCCTGGTCCGGTTCGTCCGGCTGGATGTCCTCGAAGGTCTCCGGGTCGCTGGGGTCGACCGTCATGGTGACTCCCTTCCTTGCTTCGAGCGTAGGAGCTGCGTCCGCAGGCCGCTATGCGGTCTGTGACGGCGAACACATGAATCGGGGTGTGATCGTCTCGTAACATTGCCGCATGTCTTCGACCGAGCTGCCGGGAGTCCGTGCCGTCGCCGCCGCGGTGTCCCCGGCGGTGAGCGCCGTCCGGGTCGCGGAGGGGGAGGAGCTGCGCTCCGTCGGGCTGCCCGGGCTGACGCTGAGCGTCCGCTCCCGGCCGCCGGAGCGGACCGGGCTGCCGCCCGCGCTCTATGTGCACGGGCTCGGCGGCTCCTCGCAGAACTGGTCGGCGCTCATGCCGCTGCTCCAGGACGTGGTGGACGGCGAGGCGGTCGATCTGCCCGGCTTCGGTGACTCGCCGCCGCCGGACGACGGGAATTACTCGGTCACCGGGCACGCCCGCGCCGTGATCCGTTTCCTCGATGCCGAGGAGCGCGGTCCGGTGCACCTGTTCGGCAATTCGCTCGGCGGGGCCGTGGCCACCCGGGTCGCCGCGGTCCGCCCCGACCTGGTGCGCACCCTCACCCTCGTCTCGCCCGCGCTCCCCGAGATCCGGGTGCAGCGCTCGGCCCTGCCGACGGGGCTGCTCGCCGTGCCCGGCGTCGCCGGCCTGTTCGCCCGGATGACCAGTGACTGGTCCGCGGAGGACCGCACCTGCGGCGTGATGGCGCTCTGCTACGGCGATCCGGGGCGCGTCTCCGAGGCGGGCTTCCGCGAAGCGGTGGCCGAAATGGAGCGCCGGATGGGGCTGCCGTACTTCTGGGACGCGATGGCACGCTCGGCACGTGGCATTGTCGATGCGTACACGCTCGGCGGGCAGCACGGACTGTGGCGCCAGGCCGAGCGGGTGCTCGCACCGACCCAGCTCGTGTACGGCGGACGGGACCAGCTCGTCTCGTACCGGATGGCGCGCAAGGCGTCCGCGGCCTTCCGCGATTCACGGCTGCTGACCCTGCCCGACGCGGGGCACGTGGCGATGATGGAGTACCCGGAGGCGGTCGCCCAGGCCTTCCGGGAACTGCTCGACGAACGCGGCGGGAGCTGATCCGGGGCGTGGGACGACATAGTCGAAAGGGCCCCAAACCCTCGGGGCCCGACATCGAGACCGCCACCGCGGACGCAGGCGGCGATCGCGCGGGCGCCCGGCCGGGCCCCGGCTCCGGACGGCGCCGCAGGCAGGCGGACGCACCGGCCGGTCCCGACGGGCACACGCCCTTCCAGCAGGCCGGACACGTCCGCGGCGGCCACCCCGAACAGCACGAACCCGGCGGCGGTTGGGGAACGGGCCCGCAGCCGCAGGCGGCGCCCCGGCGGCAGCAGTCCGGCACCCGGCCGCTGATACCGGGGCCGCGGCGCGATTTCGTCGAGGCATTCGACACCCCGCCCGCACCGCGCGGGCCTTCCGTCCCGCCGGCCCGCCCCGCCGATCCGCGCGCCCCGGTCGGCGAGCGGGACGAGCAGCCGCCCGGCGGCAGCGACGGCCCGGCGCCGGGCAAGGGCGCCAAGGGCCGCACCTTCACCGGGATCGCGGCCGCCGCGGTGACCACGGTCCTCGCGGTGGTGGTGGCCGGACAGGTCACTCAGGACAACGGTGGCGGGACCACCGCCGCACAGCCCTCGGGCGTCGACCGCCGCGGCCCCGACGGCGCCTCCCGTTCGGACGACCGCCCGACCCCCGAGGCGGTGCGGGCCAAGCCGCTCTCGTACGCCCAGAAGATGGCCAAGGCCTATCCGTTTGCCCCGGAACTGAAGGCGTCCGGAAAGTTCGAGACGATCCCGGGGGCGGCGAAGGCCCCGGGCCGGGGGCACAAGTACCGCTACCGGATCGATGTCGAGAAGGGGCTCGGTCTCGACACCGCGCTCTTCGCCAGGGCCGTCCAGGAGACGCTCAACGACGACCGCAGCTGGGCGCACGACGGGGCGATGACGTTCGAGCGGGTCTCCGCCGACGACCCCGATTTCGTGATCACCCTGGCCAGCCCCGGGACGACCGGCGAATGGTGCGCGAAGTCGGGGCTGGACACGACGGTGGACAACGTCAGCTGCGACTCCGCGGCGACGGAGCGCGTGATGATCAACGCCTACCGCTGGGCCCAGGGCTCGTCGACCTTCGGACCGGACAAACTCTTCGCCTACCGCCAGATGCTGATCAACCATGAGGTCGGTCACCGGCTGGGTCACGACCATGTGAGCTGCGGCACGCGCGGGGCCCTCGCTCCGGTGATGCAGCAGCAGACCAAGTCGCTGAACGTCGGCGGAATCAAGTGCCGTCCCAACGCCTGGGTGTATCCACCCAGTTGAGTCGGAACGGGGCGGGCCCACGGGTGTGACGGGCCCGCTCCTTCGGCATGCCGGGCCCCGTGGCCGTACGTGGAACCGGCGTAGGTATGCCCATACCGTGTCCGCATGGTGAGATCACTGTCTCAATTCGCGTTGACATCCCCTGGGCGGTGATCCATATTTCTCGGCATGTCACACGGCCCCGTCCTCCCCGATCGCGCAGTCATAGAACTGGCGCTCATCGGTGTGACCGGGCACAGTGTCGCCGACATCGACTGTTGCTGACGCCTGCCCGAGCGCGCGTCCGCCCGCGGTCCGATCCCTGAGGGGCCGGGGCCGCCACGCCTGACCGCCGCGCCCGGGCGTCTTCCGTCCGCAGGCGCGGCAGTCCGGTGTTTCCGGTCGACTTCTCCCACCGTCGACCGGCTGTGTGCACTCGCTCTCGCCGCTGCCCGCGCGGAAATCCTTCCGTCTCTTTTCCCCAGGCAGTACACCCGAGAGGTCACCTTCCGATGCGTCAACCGTCCGTCATATCGCGCCGCGTGGCAGCGGCCACCGCAGTACTCGTCGTGGCCGCGGGTGCCGCGGCCTGCGGGCCCAAGGACAACAAGGGCGGCGATAGCGGCTCCGGCGCTGCGGGCAAGCCGGAGAAGGGCGGCACGCTCACCGTCCTCAACAGCAAGCCGCAGGAGGACTTCGACCCCGCGCGGCTCTACACCTCCGGCGGCGGCAACGTCCCGTCCCTGGTCTTCCGCACGCTCACCACCCGCAACCGGGAGGACGGCGCCGCCGGCGCGAAGGCCGTCCCCGACCTCGCGACCGACCTGGGCACGCCCAGCAAGAACGCCACCGTGTGGACGTACACCCTCAAGGACGGGCTGAAGTACGAGGACGGCACCGCGATCACCAGTGCCGACATCAAGTACGGCATCGAGCGCTCCTTCGCCGCCGAACTCTCCGGCGGCGCCCCCTATCTGCGCGACTGGCTGATCGGCGGCGCGGACTACCAGGGCCCGTACAAGGACAAGAAGGGCCTCGACTCGATCGAGACGCCCGACGCGAAGACGATCGTCTTCCACCTCGACAAGCCGGAGGGCGAATTCCCCTTCCTGGCCACGCAGACCCAGACCACCCCGGTGCCCAAGGCCAAGGACACCGGCACCAAGTACGAGGAGCACCCGATCTCCTCGGGCCCGTACAAGGTCGTGAAGAACGAGGGCGACGGCGAGCGCCTGATCCTGGAGCGCAACCCGCACTGGTCGGCGGCGACCGACGAGGAGCGCAAGGCCTACCCCGACCGGATCGATGTGCGCTCCGGAATCGACTCCGCCGTCATCAACCAGCGGCTGTCCGCCTCGCAGGGCGCCGACGCCGCCGCCGTCACCACCGACACCAACCTGGGCCCGGCCGAGCTCGCCAAGGTCACCGGCGACAAGAAGCTCGCCGCCCGTGTCGGCACCGGACACTTCGGCTACACCAACTACATCGCCTTCAACCCGAAGGTGAAGCCGTTCGACAACCCGAAGGTGCGTCAGGCGATCTCGTACGCCGTCGACCGCTCCTCCGTGGTCAACGCGGCCGGCGGCTCCTCGCTCGCCGAGCCCGCCACCACCTTCCTCCCCGACCAGGCGGCCTTCGGCTACACGCCGTACGACCACTTCCCGGCCGGGAAGAACGGCGACCCGGCCAAGGCGAAGGAGCTGCTGAAGGAGGCCGGCTACCCCAAGGGGCTGACCGTCACCCTCACGCACTCCAACGACAAGGACTTCGCCACCAGCCCGGAGATCGCCACCGCGCTCCAGGAGGCGCTGAAGAAGGCCGGAATCACCGTCAAGCTCCAGGGCCTGGAGTCCAACGACTACTCCGACACGGTCTACAACGTGAAGAGCGAGCCCGGCTTCTTCCTCGGCGGCTGGGGCGCCGACTGGCCGTCCGGCGGCCCGTTCTTCGCGCCGGTCTTCGACGGGCGCCAGATCGTCAAGTCCGGCTACAACTTCAACTCCGGCCAGCTGAACGACCCCGCGGTCAACAAGGAGATCGACGAGATCAACAAGCTGACCGACCTGGACTCCGCCGCGAAGCGCTGGGGTGCGCTCGACAAGAAGGTCGGTGAGCAGGCACTGACCGTGCCTCTGTTCCACCCGGTCTACAAGCGCCTGTACGGCGAGGCCGTCAAGAACGTCGTGATCAGCGACTGGACCGGCGTGCTCGACATCTCGCAGGTCGCGGTCAAGTAGCCATGGCAGAAGCAATTCCGGCCGAGGAGGCGGGGGCCGTCCTGGCCCCCGCCTCCGGGGCCAGTCCGTTCTGGCGGCGGCTGCGCGCCCGGCGCGCGGCCCTCGTGGCAGCCGCGATCGTCGCCCTGCTGGTCCTGGTCGCGCTCGCCGCACCGCTGCTCGCGGGCATCGAGGGCCAGGACCCCACCACGTACCACCCCGATCTCGTCGACTCCGCCACCGGCGGGGTGCCGGTCGGCTCCTTCGGCGGGATCAGCGCCGAGCACTGGCTCGGCGTCGAACCGCTCACCGGGCGCGACCTGTTCGCCCGCGTCGTCCACGGGGCACGGGTCTCGCTCGGCGTCGCGCTCGCCGCCACCCTGCTCCAGGTGCTCATCGGCGTCGGCATCGGGCTCGCGGCCGGGCTCGGCAACCGCTTCGTCGACCAGGCGCTCAGCCGGGTCACCGATGTCGTGGTCGCGCTGCCCGTCATGGTGATCGCGCTCGGCGCGCTCGCCGTCGTACCCACGAGCTTCCCCCGCCCGGTCCTGATCGCGGTGATCATCGGCCTGGTCGGCTGGTCCGGGATCTCGAAGATCGTGCGCGCCCAGACGCTCTCGCTGAAGTCGCGCGACCACGTCGCCGCCGCCCGGCTCAGCGGCTGGGGCTCCTGGCAGATCGCCAGGCGCGAACTGCTGCCCGCGCTGGCCGCGCCCGTCATCACCTACGCGGTGCTGCTCTTCCCGTCGAACATCGTCGTCGAGGCGGCCCTGTCCTTCCTCGGCGTGGGCATCAAGCCGCCCACGCCGTCCTGGGGACAGATGCTCAGCGACGCCGACACCTGGTACCAGGCGGCGCCCACCTATCTGCTGATCCCCGCGCTGCTGCTCTTCGTCACCGTGCTGGCGCTGACCGTCCTCGGCGAGGGCGTACGCACCGCGCTCGACCCGCGCGCCGAGTCCCGGCTGCGGATCGGCACCGGCCGCAAGAAGGAGGCCGACGCGTGAAGTGGTTCCTGCTCAGACGCCTCGGCGGGGCGGTCTTCGTGCTGCTCGCCCTCAGCGTCGTCGTCTACGCCGCCTTCTACGTCGCCCCCGGCAACGTCGCGCAGATCGCCTGCGGTCCGCGCTGCTCGCCCGCGCAGGTGGCGCAGGTCAGCGAACAGCTGCACCTGGGCGACCCGTTGTACCTGCAGTACGCGCACTTCCTCCAGGGGCTCTTCACCGGCCGCGACTACTCGACCGGGACCGGCGTGCTGCACTGCCAGGCGCCCTGCCTGGGGCTCTCGTACCAGAGCGACCAGCAGGTCACCGAGCTGATCCTGGCCAAGCTCCCGGCCACCGCCTCGCTCGCCCTCGGCGCCTTCGTGCTGTGGATGCTGCTCGGGGTCGGCACCGGGCTGCTCTCGGTGTGGCGGCGCGGCCGGCCGACCGAGCGCGTGCTCACCTGGATCACCCTGGCGGGCATGGCGACACCGGTCTTCGTCATCGGACTGCTGCTGATCATCATCCTGGTCACGGCGCTCCAGATCCTGCCGTTCCCGGACTACGTACCGCTCACCGAGGACCCGGAGCAGTGGGCCTGGAACCTGCTGCTGCCCTGGATCTCACTGGCCCTGGTGTCGGCGGCGCCGTACGCCCGGATGACCCGGGCCTCGATGCTGGAGACCCTGGCCGAGGACCATGTGCGCACCTTCAGGGCGTACGGGGTCGGCGAACGGGCGCTCGTGGGACGGCACGCGCTGCGCGGCGCTCTGGCGCCGGTGATCGCGCTCGGCGCACTGGACATCGGCTCGATGTTCGGCGGCGCCGTCCTCACCGAATCGCTCTTCGGGATTCCGGGGGTCGGCCGTGAACTCGTCGACGCCGTGAAGCACGTGGACCTTCCGGTGGTCGTCGGTCTGGTGCTCGTCACCGGATTCTTCGTCGTCCTCGCCAATGCCGTCGCCGACATCCTCCAGGCGATGGCCGACCGACGGGTGGTGCTGGCATGAGCCTGGTCGAAGTCTCGGATCTCTCGATCTCGTTCGGCGGGGTACGGGCGGTGGACGGGCTGTCGTTCTCGCTGGAGGCCGGTGGCGCGCTCGGCGTGGTCGGCGAGTCCGGCTCCGGCAAGAGCGCCTCGGCGTACGCCCTGCTCGGACTGCACCGGGGGACCGGCGCGAAGGTCGGCGGCTCGATCCGGGTCGCCGGAGTGGACGTGACGGCCGCGGACGACGCGGAACTCCGGGCCCTGCGCGGCGCGAAGGCCGCGGTGGTCTTCCAGGACCCGCTGTCCTCGCTGGACCCGTACTACGCGGTGGGCGACCAGATAGCCGAGGTGTACCGGGTGCACAACCGGGCCTCCCGCCGGGCGGCGCGGGCGCGGGCGGTGGAGGTGCTGGACCGGGTCGGCATCCCCGACGCGCTGCGGCGCTCCCGGTCCAGGCCGCACGAGTTCTCCGGCGGGATGCGGCAGCGGGCGCTGATCGCGATGGCCCTGGCCTGCGAGCCCCAGCTGCTCATCGCCGACGAGCCGACGACCGCCCTGGACGTCACCGTCCAGGCCCAGATCCTGGACCTGCTGCACGATCTGCGCCGCGAGACGGGCATGGGGCTGCTGCTGGTCACGCACGACGTGGGCGTGGCGGCGGAGTCGGTCGACGAGGTGCTGGTCATGCAGTCGGGACGGGCGGTGGAACGGGGGCCGGTGAGCGAGGTGCTCGTGGCCCCGCGCGAGCCGTACACGCGGGCGCTGCTGGCGGCGGTGCCCCGGGTGGCGGAGGCGCGGACCTCCTCGGGCGCGAAGCCGGCGGACGACACGGGCGCCCCGCTCGTCGAAGCCGTCGACGTCCGGCAGGTGTTCGGCAGGGGGAAGAGCGCGCTGGCCGCCGTCGACGGGGTCTCCCTCACCGTGCGACGCGGCGAGACCCTCGGCATCGTCGGGGAGAGCGGCAGCGGCAAGACCACCCTCGGGCGGATGCTCGTCGGACTGCTGGAACCCACCTCGGGCCGGCTCACCCGCGACGCCCGGGTCCAGATGGTCTTCCAGGACCCCGTCTCCTCGCTCAACCCGCGCCGCTCGATCGGTGAGTCGGTCGCCGACCCGCTGCGGGCCTCGGGGGAGCGCGACGAGGTGGTGATCAGGGCGCGGGTACGGGATCTGCTGACCCGGGTCGGGCTCGCCCCGGAGAGTTACGACCGCTATCCGCACGAGTTCAGCGGCGGACAGCGCCAGCGCGTCGGGATCGCCCGCGCGCTGGCCGCCGAGCCGGAGCTGATCGTCTGCGACGAGGCCGTCTCCGCGCTCGATGTGACGACCCAGGCCCAGGTGACCGCCCTGCTCGCGGAGCTCCAGCGGGAACTGGGGCTCGCCCTGGTCTTCATCGCGCACGACCTCGCCGTCGTACGGCAGGTCAGCGACCGGGTCGCCGTCATGCGGCAGGGCCGGATCGTCGAGGAGGGCGAGGTGGACGAGGTGTACGGGAACCCCCGGGACCCTTACACCAAACAGCTCCTGGCGGCCGTTCCCGCACTCGACCCGGCGCTGGCGACGGTGCGCCGCGCGGCCCGCAAGGAGCTGGCCGCTGCCTGACCCTCTGTGACCGATCGCTCCCATAGCGCGACAGAACGCTGTCGGGGCGGGAAAGTTACGACGGTTCACCCCTTTCGGTGGTGTGACGGACAACCGTCCGTCGCACCACCGGCGTATCCGCTTACGGTCGTCCCGCTGTGAGCCGCCATTCCAACGGCGGCCGCCCACAAGGGAGATCGGGGGTGTGCTCGTGCGGATCGGACTTCTCACCGACGGCGGTTATCCGTATGCGACCGGTGAGTCCAGACTCTGGTGCGACCGTCTGGTGCGCGGGCTCGCGCAGCACGAGTTCGATCTCTTCGCGCTCAGCCGCTCCGCCGAACAGGAGGCGCAGGGCTGGGTCGAGCTCCCGATGCAGGTCGGCCGGGTGCGGACGGCACCGCTGTGGACGGCCGACGAGGACGTTCTGGGCACCCGGGCCCCCAAGGGACTGCTGGCCCGGATGGTGACGGGCGGGGGCACCCGCTCGTACGGGCGGCGCGAACGGCGGCGCTTCGCGGAGCACTTCGCGGCTCTCGCGGCCTCGGTCTGCGCAGCGGGCGCGGGGAGCGGTGAGGATGCGGGGAGCGGTGAGGATGCGGGTGAAAGCGGCGAAGGGCGTACGTCCGCCGCGGACGCGCAGTTCACGGACGGCCTGTACGGACTCGCCGAACTGGCCCGCGAGCACGGCGGACTCGCCGCGGCCCTCCGCTCCGAAACCGCTGTGCGGCTGCTCGAAGCGGCCTGCCGCGCCCCGGGCACCGGGCGCACCGTCCAGACCGCCGCCGTCCCCGACCTCCTCGCCTTCGCCCGGGAGCTCGACCGGGTGCTCCGCCCGCTCTCGCTCGACTGGTACGACGAGGAGGGCCTCGGCGCGGTCGATCTCTGTCATGCGACGTCCGGCGGGCCCGCCGCTCTGCCGGGGCTGCTGGCCAAACGCTTCTTCGGGGTGCCGCTGCTGGTCACCGAGCACGGCGCGCAGCTGCGGGCGCACTACCTCGCGGCGACCGGCGCCCCGCGGAACGCGCCGGTGCGCGCCCTGCTCGCCAACTTCCACGGGCGGCTCGCCACCGAGGTGTACCGGCAGGCCGCGATCGTCACCCCCGGCAACACCCATGCCCGCCGCTGGCAGGAAAGGTGCGGCGCCGAACGCGGCAAGCTGCGCACCGTCCACCCCGGCATGGAGTCCGGCCGCTTCACGGCGCTGGGGGAGAGCGGCGACAGCGGCCCCGACGACACCCTGGTCTGGGTCGGCCGGATCGAGCCCGCCAAGGACCTGATCGCACTGCTGCATGCCTTCGCGGAGGTACGGAAGGCCGAACCGGACGCCCGGCTGAGGATCATCGGAGCCCCTGCCCCGGGCCCCGAAGGCGCCACGTATCTCGCGCACTGCCAGGCCCTCGCCGCCCAGCTCTTCCCCGACGAGGCCACGGACGCCCATGCCGTCGGCGACAACCCGGTCTCCTTCGAGGAGATCGGCGGAGCCGAGGTGGCCGATCTGCCGGACGCCTACGCGGCGGGCGGGGTCGTCGTCCTGTCCAGCGTGGTCGAGGGCTTTCCGGTCGGGCTCGTCGAGGCGATGTTCTGCGGCCGGGCCACGGTGTCGACGGACGTCGGCGCGGTCGTCGAGGTCATCGGCGGCACCGGGCTCGTGGTGCCCCCGCGCAACCCCAGGGCGCTGGCCGACGCCTGTCTCGCGCTGCTGCGGGACCCCGAGCGCCGCGCACGGCTCGGAGCGGCGGCGCGCGCCCGCGCACTCGAACTCTTCACCGTCGAACAGAACCTCGCGGCATTTCGCGGCATCTACCTGGAGCTGATTTCGCACGCCCCGGCGCGCAGGGAGGCCGAAGCGGTGGACGCCGACGGCGAACCGCGCCCGTTCGCCACCCCGCCGGAGGCGCACGTCCTGGGCCCGTGGACGGCCTCGGGCCCAGGCCCGGCGGCCACGGCCGACCGCAGGCCCAGCTGGGCCGCCGGGCCCCGGGCCGTCTGCGCGGGAGCGCGGGGAGCGGGTGGCGGAGATGCGTGAACAGGGGCACGAGACGGCCGGGCCGGGCCGGGGCGGACCGGGGCGGTCCGAGACGGCCGGCGACGATCACGGAGGAATCACCATGGGCGGCCCGACCGAGGTGTCCGACGCACCCGCCACACCGACCACCGGCGGAAGCTGGGACCTCCGCTCCCGGGCCCTGGTCTCCGAGACCTCCGGCACGCACGAGCCCTCCGAGGCGCGCGAGCCCTCCGGGGTGCGCGAGCCCTCCGGGACGAGCGGGAAGCCCGGCACCCACGAACCCTCCGGCACGCACGAGCCCTCCGGCACGCACGAGCCCTCCGGCACGCACGAGCCCTCCGGTACGCACGAGCCCTCCCGCGCCCCCGAGATCACGCGCCCCACCCCGGCGCGCCGGCCCAGTGCCGCGCGCCGGGGCCCCGCCGACCCCGTGAAATCGCTGATGCACCGGCACCGCGAGCTGTGCGAGCGGGCCGTCGATCCGCTGGAGGTCGCCGCCGGGCTCGAAGCCCATGGCGTCACCGACCGCACCGCCGCCCGCTACCGGCACCGCGACGTCTTCTCGCTCGCCGAGGAACTCTTCGCCCGGGTGCCCGGTGTGGCGGCGGACTCCGCGACAGGGCCCGACGTGCCGGAGCGTGACATCGCGACCCGCGCCGCCTGGTCGCTCCGCGCGCTGCTGCCGGGCGCCGCCTGCATCGCGACCGTCGGCGCACTCGGGCTCACCGAGGGAGCGCTCGACGGCCGGGCACGGATCGCGATCGCCCTCGCCGGGGCGCTCCTCGCGCTCATCGGGCTCCTGGTCAGCCTGCGCAGCGGCCCCCTGCACGCCGAAGGCCGCTCATCGGGCGCGGCCAAGGTGTACGGCTGCTGGCTCCTCGGCTATGTCCTGTACGGCGAACCGCTGCTCGACCAGGTGCTCAGCGGCGGCCCCGAAGGCCCCTGGGCGATCACCCCCGCACCGCTGCTGGGCCTGGCCCTCTCGCTCGCCCCGGCCACCTGGTGCGCCCACCTCTTCTCCGTACACGCCCACCGCAAACTCAACGGCAGCCGCGCACTGGAGGAGTTCGCCGCAGGGGTGCGCCCCCTGCTGTTCGGGGCCGTCGCACTCCATCTGTGCGCCCTCGCCGGACTGCTGTACCTCGCGCATCTGGGGTACGGGGGCGGCGGAGCGTTCGTGGGGGCGGCCGCGCTCGGGGTACTGCTCCTGATCGCCCGGCTGCTGACCGTGCACGGGTTCCCCGAACTCGCCGCCGGAGGGCTGGCCGTCGCCTGCGTGGTCGAGGCCCTGGCGCCCGCGCTGGTCCTCGCCGGGCGGCTGCCCGGTCTGCACTTCCTCACCCGCCCCGTCGACGCCCTCGTCATGGCGTCCGGCACCGGATCCGTACCCGCCCTCGCCTGCGGTGCCTCCGCCCTGGGACTGCTGGTCGCCGCCACCGTCGTCCTCTCCAGGGCATCCGCCCACACCACCGCCCGGCCGGGCGATGAAGGCCCGGCCGCCGCGTAACCACCACAGCCGTACCACTGCCATCGCACGCCCCGCGGAGCCGACGCCGCGGGTCATTGCCCGCAACTGCACTCACTTCCTCAAGGAGACACCGGACATGACCCCCCAATCCCCTTCACCGGCAGCTCGCCGTCGGCGCCGAGGGGGCGCGCGATGAGGGTGCTGCTGCTCGGAGCCAACGGATTCCTCGGCCGGTTCGTGGCCGACCGCCTGCTCGCCGACCCCGCCGTGCACCTCACGGCGCTCGGCCGCGGCGACGACGCCGACGTACGGTTCGACCTCGCCAGCGGCAGCCCCGGCGCGCTGACCCGCTTCCTGGACGCCGTCCACCCCGGAGTCGTCGTCAACTGCGCGGGCGCCACCCGCGGCGGGGCCCGCGATCTGACCCGTCACAACACCGTCGCCGTCGCCACGGTCTGCGAGGCGATGCGGCGCAGCGGCTGTACGGCCCGGCTCGTCCAGGTCGGCTGCTCGTCGGAGTACGGGCCCTCGCAGCCCGGCTCCTCCACCGCCGAGGACGCGATCCCACGCCCCGGAGGCCCGTACGGCGTCAGCAAGCTCGCCGCCACCGAACTCGTCCTCGGCTCGGGCCTCGACGCGGTGGTGCTGCGGGTCTTCTCCCCGGTCGGTCCGGGCACCCCGGCCGGTTCCCCGCTCGGCAGGCTCGCCGAGGCGATGCGCCGGGCCATGCAGTCCGGCGACGGCGAGCTGAAGCTCAGCGGCCTCGGTGTGCAGCGCGACTTCGTGGACGTACGCGACGTCGCGCGCGCCGTGCACGCCGCCTCGCTCTCCGCCGCCCAGGGCGTCGTCAACATCGGCACCGGCCGCGCCGTGCGGCTCCGGGACGCGGCCGCCGTCCTCGCCAGGGTCGCCGGATACGCGGGCGCACTCCACGAGCTCGACGCCCCCCCGCCCCGGCTGCCCATCGGTGCCCCGCGCACCTCGACCGAGTCGGTCATCGAACACCTCTCGGCGACCCCGTCCCCCTACCCGGACGGCTGCGGCGCCTGGCAGCAGGCCGACGTCCGCACCGCCCGGGACCGGCTCGGCTGGCGCCCCCGGATCAATCTGGAGGAGTCCCTCGCCGACATCTGGATGGAGGCGGCATGCCGTATCTGACCAGCACCGGCACGGCCCGCCGGACCAGCGGCGCCGAGCAGTTCGGCTTCGGTGTACCCGGCTACGCGCACCCGCTGCTCGCGCCGGCCGAATGGGCCGAGCTGGCCCGCCCCGGCACCCCGCTGCACTGGGCCGTCCTCAACATCGACAACGGTCCCGGCGCCCGCCCCGACCCGCACTGCCTGGAAGCCGCGGGCCGGCTCCGCAACGCGCGCGAGCGGGCCCTGCACGGCGACGATCCGCAGGACTCGGTACGGGCGGCGGGCGGCCGGCTGCTCGGCCATCTCGACCTGGCCTTCGGCAGCCGCCCCTTCGGGGAACTGATCGCCGACGCACAGTCGTTCCTCGACTGGTACCGCGTCGACGGCTTCTATCTCGGCCGCTGCCCGGCCGAGCGCGCCCACCTCCCGGCGGTGCGCCGGCTCACCAGCACCCTCACGACGCTCCTCGACGGCGACGGCGACGGCGACGGCGACGGCGACGGCGACGGCGACGGCGACGGCGACCGCCCGTACGGGGAGGGGAGCGGGCCGCTGGTGCTGGGCCTGGGCACCCATCCGTACCCCGGCTACGCCGAGGCCGCCGACCAGCTGGTCACCTTCAACGGGCCATGGACCGAATACCGCTGGTCGCAGGTGGCGGAGTGGACCGCCTCCTATCCGCCGGAGCGGTTCGCGCACTTCGTCCACGGCATTCCGCGTACCCATCTCGATGAGGCCATGCGCATAGCCCGCTGGCAGGGCGCGGGCACGATCTTCTTCACGGACCGAGACGGCCAACACGGACAAACAGACCCATTCGCGGCGCTGCCCAGGTACTGGGACGAAATTGTCTCGCGGGTCGGACCTGGTATCTCGGAATGAGAGGGGGCGTGGCAGTGTTACCGGGAGAACAACCGTACGTAGATGAAGTACGTAGAAACCGACCACCTGCATTGTTGAGGTTCCTGTGTCGCTGCCACCCCTGGTCGAGCCAGCTGCTGAGCTCACCGTCGACGAGGTCCGCAGGTACTCCCGCCACCTGATCATCCCGGATGTCGGGATGGACGGTCAGAAGCGGCTGAAGAACGCGAAGGTGCTCTGTGTCGGTGCCGGCGGTCTCGGCTCGCCGGCCCTGATGTACCTGGCCGCGGCCGGTGTCGGCACGCTCGGCATCGTGGAATTCGACGAGGTCGACGAGTCGAACCTGCAACGCCAGATCATCCACAGCCAGTCCGACATCGGGCGCTCCAAGGCCGAGTCCGCCAAGGACTCGGTGCTGGGCATCAACCCGTACGTGAACGTGGTCCTTCACGAGGAGCGGCTCGAAGCCGACAACGTGATGGACATCTTCGCCCAGTACGACCTGATCGTGGACGGCACGGACAACTTCGCCACCCGCTATCTGGTCAACGACGCGGCCGTACTGCTGAACAAGCCGTACATCTGGGGCTCGATCTACCGGTTCGACGGTCAGGCGTCCGTTTTCTGGTCCGAGCACGGCCCTTGCTACCGCTGCCTCTACCCGGAGCCGCCCCCGCCGGGCATGGTCCCCTCCTGCGCCGAGGGCGGCGTGCTCGGGGTGCTCTGCGCGTCGATCGGTTCCATCCAGGTCAACGAGGCCATCAAGCTGCTCGCCGGCATCGGTGACCCGCTGGTCGGCCGACTGATGATCTACGACGCCCTGGAGATGCAGTACCGCCAGGTCAAGATCCGCAAGGACCCCGACTGCGCGGTCTGCGGCGAGAACCCCACCGTCACCGAGCTCATCGACTACGAGGCCTTCTGCGGCGTCGTGTCCGAGGAGGCCCAGGAGGCGGCGCTCGGCTCCACGATCACTCCCAAGCAGCTCAAGGAGTGGATCGACGCGGACGAGAAGATCGAGATCATCGACGTCCGTGAGCCGAACGAGTTCGAGATCGTCTCGATCCCGGGCGCGAAGCTGATCCCGAAGAACGAGTTCCTGATGGGCAGCGCCCTCCAGGACCTCCCGCAGGACAAGCGCATCGTCCTGCACTGCAAGACGGGCGTCCGCAGCGCCGAGGTCCTCGCGGTCCTCAAGTCCGCGGGCTTCGCCGACGCGGTCCACGTGGGCGGCGGTGTGATCGGCTGGGTCAACCAGATCGAGCCCGAGAAGCCGGTGTACTGAGACACCTTGTGACACGGGGAAGGGGCCGGTCCGCACGGACCGGCCCCTTCCCCGTGTCTCCGGGCCGTCCTACGAGCAGGTCTTGCCGTCCTCCGGGACCATCCCGTCGAGGAAGTACGCGTCCACGGTCGACGTCACGCAGGTGTTCCCGCCGTACGCGCCGTGCCCCTCGCCCTTGTTGGTGAGCATGATGCCCACGCCCTTGCCCAGCTCGTCCGCCATCTTCCGGGCACCCTCGTACGGCGTCGCCGGGTCACCGGTCGTGCCGACGACCAGCACCGGACCGGCGCCCGGAGCACTCGCCTCCGGGTGGTCGTGCTCACCCTGCACCGGCCACTGCGAGCACCAGCCCGCCGTGTCCCATGCCAGGAACGGGCCGAACACCGGGGACAGCTTCCGGAACTCCGGCAGCAGCGCCCTGGCCTCGTCCGCCGTCGGCCGGAGCTTGCTGTCCGCGCAGGAGATGGCGCGCTGCGAGTGGTTCTGGGTGTCGTAGTGGCCCTTCTCGTCACGGCCGTTGTACGAGTCGGCCAGCTGGAGCAGCATGTTGCCGGTGCCGCTCTTCTCGGCCTCGTCCAGCGCTTGCGTCAGGAACGGCCAGTTGCTCTTGGAGTAGAGCGGCGTGACGATGCCGGTGACGGCCAGCGATTCGTTGAGCTCGCGGCCCGAACGGGTCGGCAGCGGCTTCTTGTCGATCCGCTCCAGCAGCTTCGCGATCCGCTGCGTGCCCGCCTTCGGGTCCTGGCCGCGGTCCTTGAGGTAGTTCTCCAGCGCACGCTGGAAGCCGGTCGCCTGGTTGCGGGCGTGCCCGATGGTGTCCGCGGTCGGGTCGACGACGGCGTCCAGCACGGTCCGCCCGACGTTCGCGGGGAAGAGGTGCGCGTAGGTGCCGCCGAGCTCGGTGCCGTACGAGATGCCGAAGTAGGTGAGCTTCTTGTCGCCGAGCACCTCGCGGATCAGGTCCATGTCCCGGGCGGCGTTCGTCGTGCCGACGTGACGCAGGACCTTGCCGGAGCGGCGCTCGCAGCCGGCGCCGAAGTCCGCGCCGTCCTTGAGGAACGCCGTCTCCTCCGCCGCCGTGTCCGGAGTCATGTCGACCTTCCGGTAGGCGGTCTCCTGCTCCTTGTCGGTGCGGCAGTTCACCCCTTCGCTGCCCGCGACCCCGCGCGGGTCGAAGCCCACCAGGTCGTAGCGGGAGTTGAGGTTGCCGTACGAGCCGGCGGCACGGGGCAGTATCGAGACCCCCGAACCACCGGGGCCGCCGAAGTTGAACAGCATCGAGCCGAGGCGCCGGCTGGTGTTCTGGGCCTTCTTGCGGATCAGTGCGATCCCGATCGTCTCGCCGTCGGGCTTCGTGTAGTCCAGCGGCACCCGGACCGTCGTGCAACGCCACTCGGAGCCGGGCGCGCTCTCGCCCGCGCGGGCCTCGCAGCCCTTCCAGTCCAGCCGCTGGGAGGTGAGGGCCGCGGGCAGCCGGGGTGTGCCCGGCTGCCCGCTCGGCGCGGTGGACGGCCCGTCGGCCGAGGACGCGGTATCGCGGTCCGCCCGGTCGTCCGGCTTGTCGTCCGTACCTCCGCCGCAGCCCGCGAGCAGCCCCGTCAGCAGAAGTGCGGCGCCGGCCAGAGCCCCGGCGCGTGCGTGTGCGACCACGTGTGCGTCCTCCCCGATGTGCCTGTACTCACGTCGTACAGAAAGTCCGCCCATGCTAAGGGGCACACCGGGTGCCGGCCGGGAATGCGCCGCTACTTGCAGACGGTTCCGGCCGCCGGGACCCTGCCGTCCAGCAGGTAGCCGCTCACGGCCTTCTGTACGCAGGCGTTGCCGCTGTTGTACGCGCCGTGCCCCTGGCCCTCGTACGTCATCTCCACGCCGACACCCTTGCCCAGCGCGTCGGCCATCGCCCTGGCGCCCCCGTACGGCGTCGCCGGATCGCCGGTGTTGCCGACGACGAGGATGGGGGCCGCGCCCGGGGCGCTGACGTCCGGGGTCTTCCAGGCGCCCGGCACCGGCCAGCTGGTGCAGCCCATCAGGGACCAGCCCAGGTAGTCACCGAAGATCTTCGAGGCGGACCGGAACTGGGGGAGCTTGGCCTCGGTCTGGTCCGCGGTGAACCGCTGCTTGGAGTCGGCGCAGTTGATGGCGGTGTTGGCGGCCATCGAGTTGTCGTACTGGCCGTTGTCGGAACGGCCGTTCAGCGAGTCGGCGAGGGCGAGGAGCAGCGCGCCGTTGCCGCCGTCGGCCTCGTCGACGCCCTGCTCCAGCAGCGGCCAGGTCTGCTCGGAGTAGAGGGCGGCCGCGATACCGGTGGTCGCCAGGGTCTCCGTCAGCCTGCGCGGGCCGAGCCCCTCGATCGGCTGCTTCTCCAGCCCGTCGAGCAGACCGGAGATCCCCTGTTCGACCTCCTTCGCATTGGCACCGGGAAGCTTGCAGGCGTCGCCGCGGTCGGCGCAGTCCTTGGTGAAGTTGTCCAGCGCGAGCTGGAAGCCCTTGGCCTGGCCGAGCGAGGCCTGCTCGGAGTCCTGCGTCGGGTCGACCACCGCGTCCAGCACCGACCTGCCGACGTTTTTCGGGAACAAGTGGGCGTAGACGCCGCCCAGTTCGGTGCCGTACGAGATGCCGAAGTAGTACAGCTTCTTGTCGCCGAGTACCTGACGCATCAGATCCATGTCGCGGGCGGCGTCGGTGGTGCCGACGTAGGGGAGCTGCCTGCCGGAGTTCTGCTCGCAGGCCGCCGCGAAGGTCTTGGTGCTTCTGACGAAGGCGTTCACCTCGCCGGGGGTGTCCGGGGTGCCGTCGATCTCGCTGCGGGCGTCGAGCTGCTTGTCGGTCTCGCACTTCACGCCGTCGCTGCGGCCCACGCCGCGCGGGTCGAAGCTGACCAGGTCGTAGCGGGCGCGGAGCTTGTCGTAGTCGGTGCCGAAGGCGGGCAGGGTCGCCACGCCGGAGGCGCCGGGGCCACCGAAGTTGAAGATGAGGGAGCCGATCCGCTTGTCCTGGTTCTTGGCCCTGGCCCGGATCAGTTCCAGCCGGATCGTCTCGCCCTCGGGCTTCGCGTAGTCGAGCGGCGCCCGCATGAACGAACACTCCCAGGGGGTGCCGCCGGGCAGCGGGGACGGCGCCTTTCCGCTTCCCTGCGCCGGGGACGGGGCGGGACAGGGCTTCCACGTCAGCTTCTGGGAAGCGAGGTCGCCGGAGGTGCCGGCCTCGGCGGCGTTCGCCGCGAGAGGCGAGCTCTGCGGCCCGTCCGGGCCTTCCTTGTTGCCGCTTTCCGAGCAGGCGGTGATGGGCAGGAGCACGGTGACGGCGGCGGCCAGGGCGGCGGCGCGCAGGGCAGGGGAGGTCCTCATGGGCCCATGGTGCGGCGGGAACCCGGTCGCTGCACGGGACACCGGTCCAAGCGGGTGGCGGGCCGCCGCGCCGTCGCCCGACTGGACTCGCGGGTGGCCCCGTATGGCGGCCGAGGGGGCGTCAGAGCTCGCCCTTGCGGGTCAGGTGGTTGAAGCAGAGCCAGCCGGGAAGCACCGGCAGCCACAGCGTCAGCAGGCGGAACAGCAGTACGGCGGGTGCCGCGACCTCCTTCGGCAGGCCGACCGCGATCAGGCCCAGCGTCAGCGCGCCCTCGACCGCACCCATACCGCCCGGTGTGGGCGCCGCCGACCCCAGCGCGTTGCCCGCCAGGAAGACCACCGCGATGCTGGCGTAGCTGAGATGCGGTACGTCCGGACCGCTGAACGCCCGGACCGAGGCGTCCAGGCACATCACGAACATGCCGGTCAGCAGCAGCATTCCGCCGATGCCGGTCAGCAGCTTCTGCGGCCGCTGCACCACGTCGAGCATGCGTGGCACGACGCCGGCGAACAGTGAGCGCACCCGCGTCACCACGAACTTCCGCAGGAACGGGACCGCCGTCACCACCAGCACCAGCACGGCGACCGTCAGCAGTCCGGCGATCACCGTCCTGGACGGGGTGAGCGAGGACGGTGTCCTCTCGGTGCCGGTCAGATAGCCGAAGGCCGCCAGCAGCAGGATGTGGCAGCCGAGACCGAACAGCTGCGAGGCGCCGACGCTCGCCACGGCGAGCCCCGGACGGACCCCGGCCCGTTGCAGGAAGCGGGTGTTCAGCGCCACACCGCCGACGGCGGCCGGGGCGACGATCTTCACGAAGGACCCGGCGACCTGCGCCAGCACCGTCTTGCCGAACGACACCCGCTCCGGCACGAAGCCCAGCAGGCTCATCGCCGCCGCCACGTAGCTGAGCGCGGAGAAGGCGACCGCGGCCGCCACCCAGCCCCACTCGGCCTGCTCGACGACCGCGCCGAAATCGGCCTGGGTGACCTGCGAGATGAGGAAGTACGCGGCGATCGCACCGGCGATGCAGCTGAGCAGGGTGCGGGCCTTGATGCGTTCGAGCCGCACCGGTTCGACCGGTGCCTGCGGCCGGATCAGCAGCACCTGCCGCCGCATCTGGGAGAGCAGGTCCTCCTCGCGGGCCCCGTCCAGGGCGTCGTCCAGGGCGCGCTTCTCGGCCTGCTTCTGGTTGCGCAGCGCCTTGCGGTCGGCTCTGCGGTCGCCGACGGCCGCCCCGTGCTCGTGCGCCCTGGCCCGCTTGGCCGCGTCCGACGCCTCCAGCACCGCCTCGCGCTCCCGCTGCGAGCGCTCCCGGGCCAGCCGGCGCAGCGCCGCCCGGGTGGAGCGGCTCAGCGCGATCGGCTGGAGCAGCGGCAGACAGTCCGCGACCGCGTCGGGGCCGAGCACCTCCAGCGCACCGGCGACGGCCCGCTCGGCGCCCACCCGCAGACCCGTCGTGGTCAGCAGCTGGGCGACGTCCATCCGCAGGACCAGATCACCGGCCGCGATCTCGCCGCCGCGCAGATCGGTGACGAACACCTTGCCGGAACGATCCACCAGGATGGCGTCGCCGGTGAGCCTGCGGTGCGCGATACGCCGGGACTGGAGCGCCTTCACCTGACGCCAGGAACCGCGCAGCAGCTCGTCGGTGATCTCCGAGTCCTCCAGCGCGTCCAGCGAACGGCCGCCGATGTGCTCGTACACCAGCATCACGGCGTCGGGTCCGAGCTCGGACGTGGCGATCAGCTTGGGCGCGTTGGCCCCGGCGGCGATCGCCGCGTAGGCGAGCAGCGCCTCCTGCTCCAGGGCCTGGCGCAGCGACTGGATGGAGCGGCGCTGGGTGATGCCGCGCAGGGTGAGCCTGCGCCACAACCGGTAGAAGAAGCCCTGGGCCTGCTGCTCGCGGTCGACGACCGTGACGTCGAGCGGCGGCCCGTCCTCCAGGGTGACCAGATAGCGGCGCCCCCGGTCGCTCTGGTCGCCCGAGTCCGGGGCGTCGTCGGCGCGCATCGCGCTGACCGGGCGGAAGCCGACATGGCGCAGACCGGCCATCAGATGCTGACCGGTCGGCCGTACGTTCGGCGAGCCGACCGCGTACAGCGTGCCGTACGCGACGGTCCAGCCGATCAGCACGGTGAGGATGATCGAGAACGGGGTCGTGTAGCCGCCGACCAGCATGGCGAACGCGTCGAGCAGCAGCACCACCCACAGCACGACCCGCCAGCGCGGCCGTCTCGCCATGCCGACCGCCGTCATATAGGCGATCACCGGCGCGAGATAGCCGTGCACGGGATCGGTGAGCGCGTCACCGGGCTGCGGCTGGGTCAGGGCGTCCTGGATGGTGCCGGGGGCGGACTTGGCGACCCACAGGTCGGCGGCGAGCGTGACGCCGTGGGCCAGTACGGCGGCGAGCACCCCGTCGGCGATCCGCAGGCCGTCGCGTTTGATCAGCCGCTCGATGGCGAAGGCGACCGGGACGAGCAGCACGGCGATGCTGGAGACCAGGCCCGCCATCTTGATCAGGATGTCGGGGGCCTGGCCGGTGCCCTTGTTGATGTCCTGTTCGAGACCGGTGGTCATGCCGTGGGCGAACGCGGCGATCGTGAACAGGACGACGATCGCCAGGACCCCGATGAGGAGCCGCATGAGGTCGGAGGGGCGGTGCACCCGGGCGGGGAGCAGCGGTTCGTCCCCCGAGACGCGCTCGGCCTGCTCCTCCGCGGCGGTCGAGAGCGTCGAGCCGGCCAGAGGTCCGGGGAGCTTTTCCCGCTCGGCACCGGGCTTCCCGGGCTCGGAGACGGGCTCCGCGGGCTCGGCGCCGGGCTTTCCGGCGGGTGCGCGGGACGCGTCCGGCTGCGGCTCGGCGTCAGGGGCGTCCGCCGCCTTCGGTGGCTGCACGCCCTGCTCCTTCGTCGCCTCTGATTGGTCTTCGTGTTCTCGTATCACCGGTCACCGCCCGCACGATGGTGGCACGGCCCGGCGACACAGCGGGGCATCAGGGTGCACTGCACGGACACGGGAAGCGCAAGATACGCCCCTCCGCTTCCGCCCGCAGGCCCTGTGACCGGACGCACACGGACCGGGCCGGGATGTCGGTGGCGTACGGCAGGATGGGGCGGATGAGCCAACACCGCACGAGCGGCGACGGGACGAGCGACGACCGCACGAGCCACGAACTGCCGGAGTACGCGGAGCGCGTGCTCGATGTCGCCGAGCTGATCCCGCCCGGCCGCGTCATGACGTACGGCGATGTCGCCGAGTGGCTGGGCGAGGGCGGTCCGCGCCAGGCCGGCCGGGTCATGTCGCTGTACGGGGCCGCGGTGCCGTGGTGGCGCGTGGTGCGCGCCGACGGGGCGCTGCTCCCGGGCCACGAGCTGCGGGCGCTGGACCACTACCGCGCGGAGGGCACCCCGCTGCGCGAGGCGTCGCGCGGCGCGGAGGGCCATCTGCCGCGCCTCGACATGAAGCGGGCACGGTGGGACGGCGTCACCGCGGACGGGGGCGCGGACCGGGACAAGGGCGGAGGTGCTCACAACTGACAGCTTCCGCCATCCGGCGGCACAGCGGGCGGCACCGGGGCCGTACGACGTACCCCCGACTTCCGGGAAGTGAACCGGAGTGCACGGAAGGTGATCGCGGGTGTGCAGAAAGTGGCCGATGGCAAGGTCTGTGGCATGTGACACGACGGGACCGTGGCCGCGCGGAGTGACGGAAACCACGGCCGGGTGCGGGACCGGGCGCGCAACGGCGTCCGCGCCCCGGAACGTGACGAGGCACGCAGCGCTCCCGCCCCGTATCGCGCTCCCGCTGGCGTAGCTTCGTAAGTTCGCGGCGCGCACCGCATTCTCATCATCAGTACACCCACCAGGACCGGCGATCCACGTGAGCTCCTCCTCCTTCACCCGGCACAGTCCGCACCGTCGGACACGGCAGCGGGCCGCGGGCGCGTACCGTCTGGTGCGCACCCCGCCGGGCTCCGTGGACCCTCCTCTCCTGGACGCGGCGCAGCGCGCGGTGGTTGAGCACCCCGGCGGCCCGCTCCTGGTGCTCGCCGGACCCGGCACCGGCAAGACGACCACGCTCGTCGAGGCGGTCGCCGCCCGCATCGCACGGGGCGGCGACCCGGCCCGCG
Organism: Streptomyces atratus; assembly: GCF_900119365.1. GTDB lineage: Bacteria > Actinomycetota > Actinomycetes > Streptomycetales > Streptomycetaceae > Streptomyces > Streptomyces atratus_B. The sequence goes on along the minus strand of NZ_FPJO01000002.1, from coordinate 203,234 downwards.
TCCTGGTGCTCACCTTCAGCCGCAAGGCCGCCGTGGAGCTGCGCGACCGGATGGCCGCCCGCCTCGGCGCCGCCCGCGGCCCGCAGGCCACCACCTTCCACTCCTTCTGCTACGCGCTGGTCCGCGCCCACCAGGACGCCGACCTCTTCGCCGAACCGATGCGGCTGCTCTCCGGACCGGAGCAGGACGTCACCGTCCGCGAGCTGCTCGCCGGCCAGCTCGAACTGGAGCGGGACGGCTTCGCGCACATCCGGTGGCCCGACGAGCTGCGGGCCTGCCTGACCACGCGCGGCTTCGCCGACGAGGTGCGGGCGGTGCTGGCCCGCAGCCGTGAGCTGGGCCTGGGGCCGGACGCGCTGGCCGCCTTCGCCCGCCGCACCGGCCGGCCGGACTGGGGCGCCGCCGCCGAGTTCCTCGCCGAGTACCTGGACGTGCTGGACGCGCAGGGGGTGCTGGACTACGCGGAGCTGGTGCACCGGGCCGTGCTGCTCGCGGAGCGCCCCGAGGTGTCGGCGCTGCTCGCGGGGCAGTACGACGCGGTGTTCGTCGACGAGTACCAGGACACGGACCCGGCGCAGGTGCGGCTGCTGCACGCGCTGGCCGGCAACCGGGGGAGCGCCCCGGGCACCGGGGGCGGCCGGGACCTGATCGCCTTCGGCGACCCCGACCAGTCGATCTACGCGTTCCGGGGCGCCGATGTGAACGGCATCCTCGACTTCCCGGAGACGTTCAGCCGGGCGGACGGCGCCCCGGCCCCGGTCGGCGTGCTCACCACCTCGCGGCGCTCCGCCGGACAGCTGCTGGCCGCCACCCGGCTGCTCACCCGCCGGATGCCGCTGACCCGGCTGCCCGCGGCGAAGGTCCGCGCCCACCGGGAACTCACCGCGGTCCGCGAGGGCGGCAGCGTGGAGGCGTACACCTACCCGACCGCGTCCACCGAGCTCGACAACATCGCCGATCTGCTGCGCCGGGCCCATCTGGAGGACGGTGTCCCGTGGAACGAGATGGCGGTGCTGGTACGGGCCGGGGGGCGCACGATTCCCTCCCTGCGCAGGGCCCTGACGGTGGCGGGCGTCCCCCTGGAGGTCGACGGGGACGACCTCCCCCTGCGCCACGAACCGGCGGTGGCCCCGCTCCTGACAGCCCTGCGCGCGGTCGCCACGGCGGCCCTGAGCGGGGGTGCGCCGGGCGCGGAGGAGACAGCGGAGGAGACAGCGGAGGCGGCGGAGGCTTCGGCAGCGGACGAGGACGCGGCGGAGACATCCTCCTGGCTGGACACCGAGACCGCCCTGACCCTGCTCGCCTCCCCCCTCGGCTCCATGGACGCGGCCGACCTGCGCCGCCTCGGCCGGGCCCTGCGCGACGAGGAGCGGGCCGCCGGGAACCGCGTACCGGCCCCCTCCGGCGAGCTGCTGGCCCGAGCGCTCGCCGAACCCGAGCGGCTCGTGGCGCACGATCCGGCGTACGCCCGCAGCGCCCAGCGCCTCGGCGCACTCCTGCGCAAGGCCCGCGAGCTCCTCGAAGGCGGCGGCACCGCGGAGGAGGCCCTGTGGGCCCTGTGGTCCGGCACCCCGTGGCCGGGCCGGCTGGAGCGCGCCGCACTGCGCGGCGGCGCGGGCGGCCGCAACGCCGACCGCGACCTCGACGCCGTCTGCGCCCTCTTCGACACCGCGGCCCGTGCCGAGGAACGCACCGGCGGGCGCGGCGCGCTCAACTTCCTGGAAGAGGTCGACGCCCAGGACATCGCCGCCGACACCCTCTCCAGACGCGTGGTGCGCCCCGACGCCGTACGGCTGATGACCGCGCACCGCTCCAAGGGCCTGGAGTGGCGCCTCGTTGTCGTCGCGGGTGTGCAGGAGGGGCTCTGGCCGGACCTGCGCCGCCGCGGCTCGCTGCTGGAGGCGGACCGGATCGGCCACGACGGCCTGGCCGAACCGCTCACCCCCGGCGCCCTCCTCGCCGAGGAGCGCCGGCTCTTCTACGTCGCGGCGACCCGCGCCCGCGAACGGCTCGTCGTCACCGCGGTGAAGGCGCCCGCCGACGACGGCGACCAGCCCTCCCGCTTCCTCACCGAACTCGGCGCCGAGCCGCGCGATGTCACCGGCCGGCCGCGCCGCCCGCTCGCCGTCGCCGCGCTGGTCGCCGAACTCCGCGCCACCACCGTCGACCCCGAAGCCTCCGAGGCCCTGCGCGAGGAGGCCGCCCGCCGCCTCGCCCGGCTCGCCGCGCTCACCGACGACGAGGGCCAGCCGCTCGTACCCGCCGCTCACCCCTACCGCTGGTGGGGCCTGTACGAACCGACCCGCTCCGCCGTCCCGCTCCGCGACCGGGACCAGCCCGTGACCCTCTCCGGCAGCGCGCTCGACCAGCTCGCCAACACCTGCGCGCTCCAGTGGTTCCTCGGCCGCGAGGTGAAGGCGGACGCCCCGGCGTCCGCGGCCCAGGGCTTCGGCAACGTCGTCCACGTACTCGCCGACGAGGTGGCCTCCGGACGTACCCCCGCCGATCTCGCCGTCCTGATGGAGCGGCTGGACTCGGTCTGGGACGGTCTCGTCTTCGACGCCCCCTGGAAGTCCCGGCAGGAGAAGGAACAGGCACGGGCCGCCCTCGAACGCTTCCTGCGCTGGCACGTCATGGACCGGGCCGGCCGCACCCCCGTCGCGAGCGAGCACGACTTCGACGTGACGCTGGAGGCGGGGGAGTACGAGGTACGCATCCGGGGCTCGATGGACCGCGTCGAACAGGACGCCGAGGGCCGGGCCTATGTCGTCGATTTCAAGACCGGCAAGCAGTCCCCGACCAAGGACGAGGTGGCCCGCCACCCCCAGCTCGCCGTGTACCAGCTGGCCGTCCGGGAGGGCGCGGTCGACGAGGTCTTCGACGGCCGCCGCCCCGAGCCCGGCGGCGCCGAACTCGTACAACTGCGCCAGGCCGCCGCCAAGAAAGAGGGCGGCGAAGCCCATCCCAAGGTGCAGGCGCAGGAACCCCTCGCCGGTGAATGGGTCCCCGAGCTGCTGGCCACCGCCGCGGGCCGGGTCCTGGACGAACGCTTCACCCCCACGACCGGCCAGCACTGCACGCACTGCGCCTTCCGGGCCTCGTGCAGCGCACAGCCGGAGGGCCGCCACGTCCTGGAGTGAGCGGGGGTGGCCGGACATCCGGTGGCCCGCACGTTTGTCGGTGCGTCCGGTTAGCCTCTCTGGGGTGTCCTCACGTATCACCGATCCCGAGCAGCTCAAGGAGCTCCTCGGGATCCCGTTCACCCCGGAGCAGACGGCCTGCATCACCGCGCCGCCCGCCCCGCAGGTGATCGTGGCCGGAGCCGGGTCCGGGAAGACCACGGTGATGGCGGCGCGCGTGGTGTGGCTGGTGGGCACCGGCCAGGTCGCCCCCGAGCAGGTCCTCGGGCTCACCTTCACCAACAAGGCGGCCGGTGAGCTCGCCGAGCGCGTCCGCAAGGCCCTGATCGCGGCCGGGGTCACCGATCCGGATGCCATCGACCCGGACAACCCCCCGGGCGAGCCCAGCATCTCCACGTACCACGCGTTCGCGGGCCGGCTCCTCACCGAGCACGGGCTGCGCATCGGACTCGAACCCACCACCCGCCTCCTCGCCGACGCCACCCGCTACCAGCTCGCCGCCCGCGTACTGCGCGAGGCCCCCGGCCCCTACCCGGCCCTGACCAGGTCCTTCCCCACCCTCGTCAGCGATCTGCTGGCCCTGGACGCCGAGCTCGCCGAACACCTCGTACGCCCCGAGCAGCTCGCCGAGCACGACACGGAGCTGCTCCGCACCCTGGAGACCGCCAGGCTCAGCAACGCCGAGCTGCGCAGGATCCCCGAGACCGCCGAGGCCCGTGGCGAGCTGCTCCAGCTGACCCGGCGCTACCGCGAGGCCAAGAAGAGCCGCGACCTCCTCGACTTCGGCGACCAGATCGCGCTCTCCGCCGAGCTGGCCCTCACCCGTCCCGAGGTCGGCACGATTCTCCGCGAGGAGTTCCGGGTCGTGCTGCTCGACGAGTACCAGGACACCTCCGTGGCCCAGCGCCTGCTGCTCTCCGCCCTCTTCGGCGACGGCCCCGGGGGGACGACCGGACACGCCGTCACCGCCGTCGGCGACCCCTGCCAGGCGATCTACGGCTGGCGCGGCGCGTCCGTCGCCAACCTCGACGACTTCCCGCTGCACTTCCCGCACGCCGACGGCGCCCCCGCCACCCGCTACTCCCTCAGCGAGAACCGCCGCAGCGGCGGTCGGCTCCTGCATCTCGCCAACGGCCTCGCCGCACCGCTGCGCGCCATGCACGAAGGGGTCGAGGCACTGCGCCCCGCTCCCGGCGCCGAGCGCGACGGCATCGTCCGCTGTGCGCTGCTGCGCACCCATGCCGAGGAGATCGACTGGCTCGCCGACTCGATCGCCCATCTGGTGCGGACCGGCAAGGCACCCGGCGAGATCGCCGTCCTGTGCCGCACCGCGGGCGACTTCCCGGAGATCCAGGCCGCGCTGGTGGCCCGCGACATCCCGGTCGAGGTCGTCGGCCTGTCCGGGCTGCTGCATCTGCCCGAGGTCGCCGACCTCGTCGCGGTCTGCGAGGTGCTCCAGGACCCCGGCGCCAACGCCTCGCTGGTCCGTCTGCTCACCGGCCCCCGTTGGCGGATCGGCCCCCGCGACCTGGCCCTGCTCGGCCGCCGCGCCCGGCTCCTCGTCCACCGCGCGGCCCACGCCGACGACGACTTCGACCCCGACCGCCGTCTCGCCGAGGCCGTCGAGGGCATCGACCCGGCCGAGGTGATCTCGCTCGCCGACGCGCTGGACACCTTCCTCGAATCGGGCAGCGAGGAGGACGACGGGCTGCCGTTCTCCACCGAGGCCCGCATCCGCTTCGCCCGCCTCGCCGCCGAGCTGCGCGACCTGCGCCGCTCGCTGGCCGATCCGCTGATGGACGTGCTGCACCGGGTCCTCGCCACCACCGGGCTGGAGGTCGAGCTCTCCGCGTCGCCGCATGCCCTGGCCGCCCGCCGCCGCGAGACCCTCGCCAACTTCCTCGACGTCGCGGCCCGCTTCGCCGCCGTCGACGGCGAGGCCACCCTCCTCGCCTTCCTCGGCTTCCTGCGCACCGCCGTCCAGTACGAGAAGGGCCTGGACAACGCCCTGCCCGGCGGCGAGAACACCGTCAAGGTCCTCACCGCCCACAAGTCCAAGGGCCTGGAGTGGGACGTCGTCGCCGTGCCCGGCCTGGTCACCGGCCAGTTCCCCAGCGGCCAGTCCCGCGACGCCTGGACCGCCCAGTCCAAGGTCCTCCCGCACGCCCTGCGCGGGGACCGGGCGACCCTCCCCGACGTGCACTCCTGGGACGCCAAGGGGCTCAAGGCGTTCAAGGAGGAGATGAAGGAGCACCAGCACACCGAGGAGCTCCGCCTGGGATACGTCACCTTCACCAGACCCCGCACCCTGCTGCTCGGCTCCGGCCACTGGTGGGGCCCGTCCCAGAAGAAGCCGCGCGGCCCCTCCGGCTTCCTGCACGCGCTGTACGAGCACTGCGCGGCCGGGCACGGCGAGATCGAGGCCTGGGCCGGCGAACCGGCCGAGGACGAGGAGAACCCGGCGCTCGACGGGGAGACCACCGACCACGCGTGGCCGCTTCCGCTGGACGACACAGCGCTGACCCGCCGCCGGGCCGCCGCGGACACGGTGATGGCCCACCTGGAGGCCCTCGCCATGACGGGGGGTGTGCCGGACGCGTACGGGGCGGTGCCCGACGAGGCTCCGGTGCCGGACGACGGCGCCTACGACGACGCTCCGTTTCCCGACGACGAGCCGTATGCCGACGAGGCGTACTTCGACGACGCCGACGACTGGGACGCGCTGTCCACGGAGCCCCCTTCGGCCCCCGCCCCCGCGCCACACGTCCCCGCGGCCCGTACCCCCGAGCCCTCCGGGGCACACCGCCTCACCCCCGAGGAGGCCCGCACCCTCGCCTCCTGGGACCGCGACCTCGACGCCCTCACCGGCGAGCTGCGCCGCGCCCGCGCCACCGTGCGCGACGTCCTCGTACCCGCCTCGCTCTCCGCCACCCAGCTGCTGCACCTCGCCGACGACCCCGACGGCTTCGCCCAGGAGCTGGCCCGCCCGATGCCGCGGCCCCCGCAGCCGGCGGCCCGCCGGGGCACCCGCTTCCACGCCTGGGTGGAGTCCCGCTTCGAGGAGCTGCCGCTGCCCATGCTCGGCCCCGACGAGCTGCCCGGCGGTGACGAGAACGACGCCGAGATCGCCGACGAGCGCGACCTCGCCGCACTCAAGGAGGCCTTCGAACGCACCCCGTACGCCCGCCGCACCCCGTACCGTGTCGAGACGCCGTTCCAGATCACCCTGGCCGGCCGGGTGATCAGGGGCCGCATCGACGCGGTGTACCGCACCGGGGACACGTACGAGATCGTCGACTGGAAGACCACCCGCACCAACACCGCCGACCCCCTCCAGCTCGCGGTCTACCGACTGGCCTGGGCGGAACTGCACGACCTGCCGCTCACCGACGTCACCGCCACGTTCCTGTACGTACGCACCGGCGAGACCGTCCACCCCACCCGCCTCCCGGGCCGGGCGGAACTGGAACGGATCCTGCTGGACGAGCCACCGCCCAGGGCCTAGGGCGTGTTTTAGAAGTAGCGTCGTCCGCCCGGAGGGCGGGCCCGCGGGGTCTGGCGCGTGCGATCGCAAGGCGCCGGGGTGCCCTTGTAGCGGAGCTACCAGGGCATTTCGGCAACGCGGCGAGCGTGCGTGTCAGACCCCGCGAGACAGGCGGGACTTCTAAAACACGCCCTAGGACGGCGCGCCCATGTCGATCAGCAGCTGGGCGCGGGCGGTCGTGAACAGCCGCCGCTGCGTGGCGAGCTTCTCGGGGTGGGCGGCGGTGTCGAAGAGCAGCTGGTAGACCTGGCCCGCCCTGCCTGCGACAAAGACTTCGACGCGCTTGCGGGGTTCGCTCTGGCCCGCCCAGTGGTAGTCGATCTCCAGCCAGAGGGCGTCGCGGCCGTTCTGCCGTGTGATGTGCGAGACGGCCTTGACATCGGCCATCGACGACTTGGCGGTGTCGCGGTACCAGGCGAGCTGCCCGGCGGAGGCCGCCCGGGCGGTCGCCCCGTACGACGTGTCCCGTTTGACGCTCATGTCATGAGCACCATCCGGGGAGGTCCAGTTGCTCTGGATGCCGTTCCTTATCTTCCGGGTCCAGCCGTCCGGCAGGGCGAAGACCACCGTGAGGCCGGGTTCGCCGACACGGTGCCAGCCCTTGGGCATGGCCGGTGGGGAGGGCTGTGGCGGCCCCGAGGGCGCGGTGTCGGGGGCGACGGTTGCGTCCGGGGAGCCGGGGGCGCTCGTCCCCGCCGGAGGCGGCGTGGGCGAGGAAGGGGCGTGCGGGGCGCCGGCATGGCCGGCGATGGTCCGATTGACCGACGAGCCGCCGACGAGCGGGACCCCGAACACCGCCAGCAGCAGACCGACGACAGCGGTGATCGCCGAGACCCACGCCGCTGTCTCCCCGGTCCGCCGACCCGGCGGCGTTCCCTCACCTGAAGCGCTCAACTCCCTCTCCCCCCTCGCAGCAGGGCACCGGGCGCTGCCCTGCGGAGCCATTCAACTGGAGGAGGAACAACATCGACAGGTATCCGGTCACAGCTGGGCGGGGAGGGCCCCGTACCGTTGGCGGGAAGACCCCGGCAGGCGAGGCACTAGGCTCAAGGCCATGAGCGACACCCCGGACAGCGCCGTCCGTACGTACACCGAGCAGCACCGCACAGCCTTCCTGGACGACCTCGCCGCCTGGCTGCGCATCCCGTCCGTATCCGCCCAGCCGGTCCACGACGGGGACGTACGGCGCAGTGCCGAGTGGCTGTCGGCCAAGCTTGAGGAGACCGGCTTCCCGGTCACCGAGATCTGGGAGACGCCCGGCGCCCCCGCGGTCTTCGCCCACTGGCCGTCCGACGACCCGGACGCCCCGACCGTCCTCGTCTACGGGCACCACGACGTGCAGCCCGCCGCCCGCGAGGACGGCTGGGACACCGACCCGTTCGAGCCGGTGATCCGCGACGGCCGCATGTACGGGCGGGGCGCCGCAGACGACAAGGGGCAGGTGTTCTTCCACACACTCGGCGTCCGGGCCCACCTCGCCGTCACCGGCCGCACCGCCCCCGCCGTCAACCTCAAGCTCCTGATCGAGGGTGAGGAGGAGTCCGGCTCGCCGAACTTCCGCGCCCTGGTCGAGGAGCGGGCCGACCGGCTCACCGCCGACGCCGTGATCGTCTCCGACACCGGCATGTGGGACGAGTCGACCCCCACGGTCTGCACCGGCATGCGCGGCCTCGCCGAGTGCGAGATCGAGCTGCACGGCCCCGAGCAGGACATCCACTCCGGTTCGTTCGGCGGCGCGGTACCCAACCCGGCGACCGCCGTCGCCCGGCTCGTCGCCGCGCTGCACGACGCGGACGGCCGGGTCGCGATCCCTGGTTTCTACGACGGTGTGGCCGAGCTCACCGACAGCGAGCGCGCGCTCTTCGCCGAGCTGCCCTTCGACGAGGCCACCTGGCTGCGCACCGCCAAGTCCCGCTCGGCATCGGGCGAGGCCGGATACTCCACGCTGGAACGCGTCTGGGCCCGCCCCACCGCCGAGGTCAACGGCATCGGAGGCGGCTACCAGGGCGCCGGAAGCAAGACGATCATTCCGTCCTCCGCCCTGGTGAAGATCAGCTTCCGGCTGGTCGCCGGCCAGGACCCCGACCGCGTCCAGCAGGTGGTCCGGGCCTGGGCCGAGGCACAGGTCCCGGCCGGTGTCGGGCACCGGATCACCTTCGCCCCGGCCACCCGCCCCTGCCTGACCCCGCTGGACCATCCCGCCCTGCAGGCCGTGGCCCGCGCCATGGGACGGGCCTTCGGCCAGAAGATCCTCTTCACCCGCGAAGGGGGCTCGGGGCCCGCCGCCGACCTCCAGGACGTGCTGGGCGCTCCCGTCCTCTTCCTGGGCATCTCCGTACCGTCCGACGGCTGGCACGCCCCCAACGAGAAGGTCGAGCTGGACCTTCTGTTCAAGGGCGTGGAGACGACCGCGCACCTCTGGGGCGAGCTGGCCGCCGCACTCCGCTGAATCCTCTGAACACCCGATCCATCCCGGGGGAGTAGGAAGCACCTGTGAGCACCTTCGACAACGCCACCGCAGACCGGCCCATCGGTCTCACCGCGCCCAGCGGCATCGACCGCGCCGCGCACCACCGCCTCGACGAGGCATGGCTGTCCGCCGCGTGGAGCCACCCGACCACCCGCGTGTTCGTCGTCTCCGGCGGCCAGGTGCTGATCGACGACACCGCCGACGGCGGTACGGAGATCGTCATGACTCCGGCCTTCGAGGCCCCGGTCACCGAGACCCACCGCTACTTCCTCGGCACCGACGAGGACGGCGTCAGCTACTTCGCGCTCCAGAAGGACTCCCTGCCCGGCCGCATGGACCAGCCGGCCCGCCCGGCCGGCCTGCGCGAGGCCGGTCTGCTGCTGGACCCGCGCGACGCGGGCCTGATGGTGCACGCGGTGGCCCTGGAGAACTGGCAGCGCCTGCACCGCTTCTGCTCCCGCTGCGGCGAGCGCACGGTCATCGCGGCGGCCGGTCACATCCGCCGCTGCCCGGCCTGCGGCGCCGAGCACTACCCGCGCACCGACCCCGCGGTGATCATGCTGGTGACCGACGACCAGGACCGCGCCCTGCTGGGCCGTCAGGTGCACTGGCCCGAGGGCCGCTTCTCGACGCTCGCGGGCTTCGTCGAGCCGGGGGAGTCGATCGAGCAGTCCGTGGTGCGCGAGGTGTTCGAGGAGGCGGGGGTCACGGTCGGCGAGGTCGAGTACATCGCCAGCCAGCCCTGGCCGTTCCCGTCGAGCCTGATGCTCGGTTTCATGGCCCGGGCCACCTCGTCCGAGATCAATGTGGACGGCGAGGAGATCGAGGAGGCCCGCTGGTTCTCCCGCGAGGACCTGAAGGCCGCCTTCGAATCGGGCGAGATCCTGCCCCCGTACGGCATCTCGATCGCGGCGCGCCTGATCGAGCTCTGGTACGGCAAGCCGCTCCCGAAGCCGGGCACCGTCGGCTGACCCCGGATCCATGCCAGGACGCCCCCTCCGGTGCTCGACCGGAGGGGGCGTCCTCGTACCGCGGGAGAGGCGGAATCAGGCGGCGAGCGCCTGCTTCACCTGCGCCAGGGACGGGTTCGTCATGACGGCCTCGGCGCCCGTGGAGCCGACCACCAGGACGGTGGGAACGGTCTGGTTGCCCCCGTTGGCCTTCTCGACGAAGGCCGCGGACTGCGGGTCCTGCTCGATGTTGATCTCGTTGTACGCGATGCCCTCGCGGTCCATCTGGCTCTTGAGCCGACGGCAGTAGCCGCACCACGTGGTGCTGTACATCGTCACAGTGCCCGACATGTCTTCGCGCTCCTTGGTCTCGTCAGTCTTCTCAGACTCGTCTGTCGCATCCGCCTCATCCGTCACGCGGAGAAGCTGGACCGTGCGTCGCCGCACGGAAAGGGAACGTACGCGAGGCAACCACCATTCCCGCAGCCGGGCCGGGGCGGCTGGGGCGATTGCGGGATCAGCCGGGGCGCACCGGTGCGGGATCAGCCGGGCCGTATTAGTACGACGGATGCGCTTCGCCTGTGGACAACTTCCGCGCCCGCCTCTCCCGACCTGGCAGCATGGCGGGGTGACAGCAGCAACGCATTCCTCCCTTTTCCCGCAGGTCCCCGAGTCGGCCGACGCCGTGCTCGACGGCCTGGACCCCGAGCAGCGCGAGGTCGCCACGGCCCTGCACGGCCCGGTGTGTGTGCTGGCCGGAGCCGGTACGGGCAAGACGCGTGCGATCACCCATCGCATCGCGTACGGGGTGCGCGCCGGGATACTCCAGCCCACGAGTGTGCTTGCCGTCACGTTCACCAACCGGGCCGCCGGTGAGATGCGCGGACGGCTGCGCCAGCTCGGCGCCGGAGGCGTCCAGGCGCGGACCTTCCACTCCGCCGCCCTGCGCCAGCTCCAGTACTTCTGGCCGAAAGCGGTCGGCGGTGACCTGCCCCGGCTGCTGGAGCGCAAGGTCCAGCTGGTCGCCGAGGCCGCCGCCCGCTGCCGCATCCGGCTCGACCGCAACGAGCTGCGGGACGTCACCAGCGAGATCGAGTGGTCCAAGGTCACCCAGACCGTGCCCGCCGACTACCCGGCCGTGGTCGCGAAGACCCAGCGCGACGCCCCGCGCGACCCGGCCGAGATCTCCCAGATCTACGCGACGTACGAGGAGCTGAAGCGCGACCGCTCGGTGATCGACTTCGAGGACGTGCTGCTGCTCACCGTCGCCATCCTCCAGGACCGCCACGACATCGCCGACCACGTCCGCCGCCAGTACCAGCACTTCGTCGTCGACGAGTACCAGGACGTCAGCCCGCTCCAGCAGCGGCTGCTCGACCTCTGGCTCGGCGACCGGGACACCCTGTGCGTCGTCGGCGACGCGAGCCAGACGATCTACTCCTTCACCGGAGCCACCCCCGACCACCTGCTGAACTTCCGCACCCGCCATCCCCGCGCGACGGTGGTCAAGCTGGTCCGGGACTACCGCTCCACCCCCCAGGTCGTCCATCTGGCCAACGGACTGCTCGGCCAGGCCCGAGGCCGCGCCGCCGAGCACCGGCTCGAACTGGTCTCGCAGCGCGAGCCCGGCCCCGAGCCCGCCTACGCGGAGTACGCGGACGAGCCCTCGGAGGCCGAGGGCACCGCCCGCCGGATCCGCGAGCTGATCGCCGCCGGGGTCCCGGCCGGCGAGATCGCCGTGCTCTACCGGGTCAACTCCCAGTCCGAGGTGTACGAGCAGGCCCTGGCGGACGCGGGCGTGCCGTACCAGCTGCGCGGCGCGGAGCGCTTCTTCGAACGGGCGGAGGTGCGGGAGGCGGGAGTCGCCCTGCGCGGCGCCGCCCGTGCCGGGGGCAACGACTCCCTGCTCGACGACGCGGAGGGGCTGCCCGCGGAGGTGCGCGCGGTGCTTTCCACCAAGGGGTGGACCTCGGAGCCCCCCACGGGCTCGGGGGCGGTGCGCGACCGCTGGGAATCCCTGGCCGCCCTGGTCCGGCTCGCCGAGGACTTCGAACGGGCCAGGCCGGGCGCGACGCTCTCCGACCTGGTGGCGGAGCTCGACGAGCGGGCCGCCGCCCAGCACGCCCCCACGGTCCAGGGCGTCACCCTCGCCTCGCTCCACTCGGCGAAGGGACTGGAGTGGGACGCCGTGTTCCTGGTCGGCCTGACCGAGGGCATGATGCCGATCACCTACGCCAAGACCGACGAGCAGATCGAGGAGGAGCGCCGGCTGCTGTACGTCGGCGTCACCCGGGCCCGCCTCCACCTCTCGCTGTCGTGGTCGCTCTCCCGCTCGCCCGGCGGCCGCGCCGGACGGCGCCCGAGCCGCTTCCTCAGCGGGCTGCGCCCGGGCTCGGCGCCCCTCGGCGCACGCGGCACAGGCGGTGGCGGCGGGATCGAACGGGGCCCGGAGCCGGTCGCCAAGCGCGGCCGCCGGGGCCCCGCCCGGTGCCGGGTCTGCGGCAAGACCCTCACCGACGCCGGTGAGATGAAGCTGATGCGCTGCGAGGACTGCCCCTCCGACATGGACGAGGCGCTGTACGAGCGGCTGCGCGACTGGCGGGCGGTCAGGGCGAAGGAGATCGGTCAGCCCGCCTACTGCGTGTTCACGGACAAGACGCTGATGGCGATCGCCGAGGCCGTACCGGGCAGCGCGGGCGAACTGGCGGTGATCCCCGGGGTCGGCGCGCGGAAGCTGGGCCGGTTCGGGACCGCGGTTCTGGCCATTTGCGCAGGTGAGATGGTGGAAGAGGTGCTCGGCGAGGCTGCTGGCGAAGTGTGAGAAAAACTCGTCGAAAAAATAGTTTGCGCCTGCCCCAGTCATCACCATAGGTTCTTAACCACGGGAACAGCGACTTCTCTGAAGCCCTGGCCCTGTGCTGTACTTATCCGAATACGTAGGACCGGCCCGCCGGTCCGCCCGAGACGCCGAGAGGAGGCGATTGAAGTGATCAGCATCATCGAGACCAACAAAATGACCGATCTTTCGGTCGTCTCCGCCTGCTCGCTCGGCCTCTCCTGCTCTTCCGATTCCTCGCTGCGTGGCACCGGTCTGTCCGGTATTTCCGTCGCCGGCCCGCTGTCTCCGGCGAGCTTCCCCGTGCGGGAGCGCAATGAGCGACCGGCTCAGGCACCGGCAGCAGCAGTAGCGAAGGGACAGGCCCAGGCCTATGCCTTTGCGGCCGTCGGTGCGGGAGCGGAATCCGGCGCCAAGAAGCAGACGATCCAGCACCACACGATGTGGGCCTTCCGTGGGCCTGAACCCTGGAGTGATCCAGCCTGATCCACCATCAGGCCGGCGCCTTCAGGGCCGCGGAACCCCACTCGGGATCCGCGGCCCTTTTGTTTTGTCCGAACGGACGAGACAGCACGAAGGAGCCTCGGGACAAGCAACACCCGGTACCAGCCGCCACCCGGCCAACAGGCCGGAACGACCAGACGAGGACACCACCCACCGTGCAACTCGAAGCGCACGCCCCGTCCGTACCGCCTTCCGACACGATCTCGCCGCCCGGCCTCACGGAGGACTCCACCTTGATCCCCCTCACCGCGCTCACCGCGCTCGACGACGCCATCGAGAACCTCGGCGTGCCCGTCCCGTGCCGCTCCTACGACCCGGAGGTCTTCTTCGCGGAGTCGCCCGCCGACGTCGAGTACGCCAAGTCCCTCTGCCGCACCTGCCCGCTCGTCGAGGCCTGTCTCGCAGGCGCCAAGGAGCGTCGCGAGCCGTGGGGCGTCTGGGGCGGTGAGCTCTTCATCCAGGGCGTCGTCGTCGCTCGCAAGCGGCCGCGTGGCCGTCCGCGCAAGAACCCGGTCGCGGCGTGATCGCCGGACTGGGGGTCACGGCCCCCAAACCCATGAAGCGCATCGGCACCATCGACCGTCCCCACACCCACGATCCCCGAAATCAGGCAGAAATGTCCGTCCCCACCAACGAGCCCGTCGGCTCCGCAACACCGAACGTCACGATCATCGGCGCGAACGACTCGCGTCAGAACAGGACCCGCGAGATGCAACTCATCCCAGAAGCCCTGGCTCGTGCTCATATGCACGACCGCCTGAGGGAGGCCGACACGCAACGGCAGGCCGTGCGCCTGGTCAATGCGCGCCGGATGCAGCGCCGGGCCGAGCGCGCCTCGATGCGCGCCCGCCGAGCGCTGGCCATGGCGGTCATGCACTAGTCAGGCCGAACACCAGCAGTACCCGCCGCCGGGCAGCCGCTCTGCCCGTCAGCGATCAGTACCCATAGTCAGCACCCCTTCCGCGGGGCCGGTCCGAACGGGCCGGCCCCGCGGTCGTGCTGTGCGGTGATGCTGCGCCGCGGCGTTGTGTGGCGCCGCGCGGCTCGGCGGAGACGGAGTTATCGTCACGAGGTGGACGAGGAGACACAGCGCCGGATTCAGCAACCCGCGCAGAGCGACACCGCGGTCGTCACCTGCGCCTTGTGCGGCACCTCCGCCGACGGTGAGGCCGCACCGCCGGCCTGGATCTGCTCCGTGGAGAACGGCAGACACCAGTACTTCTGCGAAGAGTGCGCCCGCACCCACATCAGGGCGATCGAGAGCCGCCTCGACTCCGCCTGGTGGTGACCCCGGCGGTGAACCGCCCGGCGGGGCGGGAACGCAGTCGGCCGTGACGCTCCGGTCCTATGCCCCGGCGGGCGCGTCGCCCGCCAACTCCTGCACCACTGGGCCCTGCTCGTCCTCCGGCAGAAAACCCGGCAGCCAGGATTCGAGCTCGTCGCGCAGCCGCACCGCCGCACCCAGCTGGCACAGCACCCCGATCGTGCTCAGCGTCACCCGGTGTATCAGCAGATAGGCGGGCGGCAGATTCAGCTGCTTGCCGAGCTGGTGAGCGGGGGAGCGGGGATCCGCGATCCGTGCCGCCTGATTGCGCATCCAGCTCCGGGTGAAGGTGAACTCCTCCACCTGCGCCGGTTCGATGATCGGCAGGAGATAGTCGAGCACCGCATCCGGGTCGAGGTCGACCGAGTCCTTGACGAACCCCTCCTCGCGCAGCAGCTCGTACACCACCTCCGCCTCGCCCGCCAGCGTCAGCCGCAGGGAGTGCCCGATGGTCTGCGGCAGACCGCCCGGCAGCCGGTCCACCGTCCCGAAGTCCAGCACTCCGAGCCGCCACTGCCCGTCGTCACCGGACTCCTCGCCGGGCGGCAGCAGCCGGAAGTTGCCCGGATGCGGGTCCGCGTGCAGCAGACCGGTGCGCGCGGGCCCCGAGAAGAGGAAGCGTGCCAGCAACTGACCGGCCCGGTCCCGCTGCTCCGGCGTGCCCTCCGCGATCACCTCGGCCAGCGGAACACCGTCCATCCACTCCGTCACCAGCACCTGGTCGGACTGGTGCACCACACCGGGGATCACCACATCCGGGTCGTCCGCGAACTCCTCGGCGTGATCCCGCTGCGACCGGGCCTCCTGTTCGTAGTCCAGCTCCTCCGAGACCCGGTCGCGCAGCTCCGTGATGAGCGGTTTGATGTCCATTCCGGGGACCAACGGGCCGAGCAGGCGGGCGAATCTGCTGAGCTGCGTCAGATCCGAGAGCAGCGCCTGACCGGCACCCGGATACTGCACCTTCACCGCGACGTTCCGCCCGTCGTGCCACACCGCCCGGTGCACCTGACCGATCGAGGCGGCAGCCGACGGCCTGTCCTCGAATTCGAGGAACAACTCCCGCCAGCCCTCGCCGAGCCGCTCCTCCAGCACCGCGTGGACGGTGTCGCTGGGCATGGGCGGCGCGGCTTCCTGCAGTTTGGTGAGCGCCGCCCGGTACGGTCCGGCGACCTCCTCGGGCAGCGCGGACTCGAAGACGGACAGGGCCTGACCGAGCTTCATCGCCCCGCCCTTCAACTCGCCCAGGACCTTGAACAGCTGGTCCGCGGTGCGCTGCTGTACCTCCCGGGCGACCAACTCCGCCGATCTCCCGCCGATCCGCTTGCCCAGACCCCACGTCGCCCGGCCGGCGAAGCCCAGAGGCAGGGCGGCCAGCTTGGCGGTACGGGTGACCGCTTTCCGGGGTAGATCAGACATGAGCCCCTCCAAATCCCAGACTGCCGTACCGCGTGCGGCGGTTACCCGGCCATTGTCTCCTGCCTCGCGTCGGCCCCGGAGGAGCGCTCCCTCACAGTGTGCCCAGCCGCTCCGCAGGAACATTCGAGGTGTGGTCCCATTCGCTCGGGCCGCCAGTCCAACAGCGGCAGCGCGGCCTCCCAACGAGTCCCGGTGCTCGCGGGCAGTTCCCCGTCCAGGAAGGACAGCGCGTGGGCGGCCGCCAGCCCCGCCACCGCCGTCGCCAGTCCCAGGTCACAGGCCTGCACGGCAGTTCGCCGCCCGGACCGCCACTGGGACAGTATCCTCGTCCAGTCCTCGTCCCGGGCGGCGCGCTCCAGGGCCAGGCACCCGGCGCAGGCCGTACCCCCGGGCAGGACCAGCGGCCCGACGATTCCCGTCGCCTCCATCACTCCGGCGTAGAGGTGGGGAGTCCCCGAGGCGATCCACGATTCGGCCGACCGCGGGTCGGGGGCGTACACCGAGAGGCCGTCGCGAGGGGCCACCACGATCAGCGACAGTCCCGGCTCGCCACCGCCCGGGGAACCCGCCGTCTCCGCCGCCCGGGGAGCCGCACCCGCGGCCGATCTGCGCACCAACTGCCGGGCGGCGGTGTCCCTGCGCTCCCCGACGGCCGTCGGCGGAAGCCCGCCGGGCGAGACGTCCCACGGCTCGGTGTGCCCGCCGTCCAGAACCTCCACCCGGCCCACCCCGGACCCGGACAGCACCGCCGCGATCGCTGCGCCGACCCGGCCGGCGCCCCGCACCTGGACCCGCATCGCCCGACGGGCCGCCAGCCGCCGCATCCCGCCGCCCGGTTCGGGATGGACGACGGAGAGCGACGCCAGATCGGGGCGGTGCCGGTCCAGGGCGCCGGGCCGGTTCCGTAACACATCGGTCTCCGGGCCGGCGGCCCTGACATCGTCGATCAGTCCCGCGCCGGCCAATCGGCTCACCAGGGTGTCCACCTGATGGTCCGACAGATCCAGTGTGCGGGCCTCCTCGCGCAGCAGTGGCAGGCCGCGTGTTCCGTCGAGCAGTTCCAGAAAACTGCCCGTGGCGATATCCAGCGGGCCGAACTTCACCGCATGGGCGTGAGTCACCCCGAATTGCACGGTGCCTCCGCTGCGCCATGCGCGGCGCAGTACGGGCTTCAACATCGGATGCACGGCTACCCCCGGTCTGTGTTCCTTGATCACTGCGTGCGGGCCGCGGCCCTGATCTCCGCGAGATCCGTTGCCAGAATGCAGCCGGGCGTCGAAGTGTGCAGAAAGTTATCCACAGGCATGGGTATTTGTCGTTCAAATGGTGCATGCCGTGGAGTGGATCAGGTGTGAACCCTCCCGGAGGCGGGACTTCCCCCACTGGTACCGGGTAACGTCGTGGCGTGCCCGCCGACCAGTCACCCGGATTCGCCGGGGAGACCCCCGTGCGCAGCGCCGGAACCCAGCAGCGCGGCGCGGCGGACCGTCCGCCCCGCGCCTCGGCGACGAGCGCGGTCGAGGTCCGCCGGAGCAACCGCCGCAGCAGAACGGTCTCCGCGTACCGGGAGGGCGACCGCACCATCGTGCTCATCCCGGCCCGGATGTCGGAGGCCGAGGAGCGGCGCTGGGTCGGCGTGATGCTCGACAAGCTCGCGGCACAGGAGAGCAAACGCGTCCTCGGCGACAGCGAACTCGCTGCGCGGGCCGAGCGGTTGTCCGCCCAGTACTTCGAGGGCCGGGCCCGGCCGGCGTCGGTGCGGTGGGTGACCAACCAGAACACCCGATGGGGGTCCTGCACCCCGGCGGAGGGCAGCATCCGTCTGTCGCACCGGCTGCAGGGCATGCCCGAGTACGTCGTCGACTACGTACTGGTCCACGAGCTGGCGCACCTGCTCGTGCCCGGTCACGGCCCGCGCTTCTGGCGGCTGCTGGAGGCGTATCCCCGTACCGAGCGGGCTCGCGGTTATCTGGAGGGTGTGGTGGCGGCCGACCGGCTGCCCCAGCTGCCCGCCGCCCGCGGTGAGTGACGTCCGCAGATTCTGTACCGGGTGTGTACCGACTTGGCTCGATGTCGGCGTTTGCGGTTAGCCTGGCGCGACGCATTCACATTCGGGATGGGGGACGGTCGTTACGCATGGCCAGGGAATTCCAACGCGGCCACAAGGCCAGGATCAGTGATCTCACGGCGGGGACGGATCTGTACGTAGGTGTGCAGATCGCCGGTCCGGGACTGACCTTCGATATCAGTTGCTTCGGCCTCGATGCCAATGAGCAGCTCTCCGACGACCGTTATTTCATCTTCTTCAATCAGCCTAAATCGCCCGAGGAGTCCATTCAGCTTCTCGGCGCCCAGGCCGGCGACACCGAGTCGTTCCGCGTCACCCTGGACCGCATTCCGGCGAACATCCACAAGCTGTCGTTCACCGCGACGGTCGACGGTGCCGGGCAGATGTCCCAGATCGGTCCCGGATACATCCGGATCGTCGCAGGTGGCGAGGAAGTCGTCAGGTACGCCTTCAACGGTTCGGAGTTCACCACCGAACGTGCGGTGATGCTGGGCGACTTCTATCTGAAGGACGTCTGGCGGTTCGCCGCGGTCGGCCAGGGCTTCGACGGCGGCCTCGAAGCGCTGCTGAAGAACTTCGGCGGCGAGGTCGCCGAGGAGGAGCCTGCCGCACCTCAGCCGCAGGCGGCGGCTCCGTCGTTCGCCCCGCCCGCCCAGGCGGCCGCGCCGGCGCCCGCCCCGTCCTTCGGGGCCCCGGCCGCACCGCAGGCGCCTCAGGCCCCGCAGCCCGCCCCGTCCTTCGGTGCTCCGGCCGCCCCCGCCCCGGCCCCCACGCCGCAGCAGCAGCAGCTGCATGCCGCGCCGACGATGGCCGCGCCGCTGGCACCGCACGGTGGCACGGTACCGCCGCCCGCCCCCGCCCCGGCTCCGTACGGGCAGCCGGGCCAGCCGTCCCAGCAGCCGCAGTTCGGCCAGGTCCCCGGCCAGGCGCCCCCGCCCGCCCCGTACGGCCAGCAGGCCCCGGCCCCGTACGGGCAGCAGCCCCCCGGCATGCAGCCGCCCGGTGTGCCCCAGGGCGTGCCGCAGGCCGGTGCCGGTCTCCAGGCGGCGCTCCAGCCGTACAAGGAGACGCCCACCGGTCAGCGCTGGACCCCGCAGAACCAGCAGCTCATGAGGGTCGACCTCACCATGGGCAGTACGCCGGTGCTCGCCCGCCAGGGCAGCATGGTGATGTACCAGGGCAAGGTCGACTTCGGCTACAAGGGCGCCGGTTTCGCCGGCCGCATGGTCGGCAATGCCACCGGCCAGGAAATGCAGCTGATGCGCTGCACCGGCCGCGGGCAGGTCTTCCTCGCCGAGGACGGCTCGCATCTGCACGCCATTGAGCTGCAGGGCGACGGTATCTGTGTCTCCGCGGAGAACGTCCTCGCCTTCGACGAGTCGTTGCAGCACGAGGTCCGCAGGATCGAGGGCCACGGCATCCCCGGCGGCGCCCTGTTCACCATGCAGTTCCAGGGCACCGGCACGGTCGTCGTCAAGACCCACGGCGTCCCCGTCGTCCTGCCCGTCACGCCGACCACCTTCGCCGACTGCAACGCCGTCGTGGCCTGGTCGGCCGCGTCCCAGGTGATCATCTCCAGCCAGGTCCGGCTGCGCCGCAACGCGTACCCGGGACACAGCGGGGAGACCGTGAACCTCCAGTTCCGGGGTGCCCCCGGCAACTTCATCGTCGTCCAGCCCTACGAGGTCTGAGGGAGCCCGTCATGAACCAGCAGCTCGCGGGCTACGCCCCTACCCCCGTCACGGCCCGTATGGAGAACCACGGCCGCACGATGCTCAAGGTCGCCATGGCCACCGGCCAGGACCTCTACGCACGTACCGGCTCGATGGTCGCGTACGAGGGCTTCATCCAGTACGAACCCAACCCGCCCGCCGTCCGGCAGGTCGCCTCCCAGTGGATCACCGGCGAGGGCGCACCGATCATGAAGTGCTCCGGCGACGGACTGCTCTACCTCGCCGACTACGGCGCCGATGTGGTCGTCATCAACCTCAACAACGACTCCCTCTCGGTCAACGGCAGCAACGTCCTCGCCTTCGACGGTCATCTCACCTGGGGCGTGGAGCGGGTCAAGGGCCTCGCCAAGTTCGCGGGCCAGGGCCTGTGGAACGTCTGCATCTCGGGCACCGGCTGGGTCGCCATCACCTCGCGCGGCACACCGATCGTCGTCGACTGCGGACGCGGCGAGGACGAGACCTACGTCGACCCGGACGCCCTCGTGGCCTGGTCCCCGAACCTCAAGGTGAAGGGCAAGCGCAGCTTCAAGGCCTCCTCGCTCATAGGGCGGGGCAGCGGCGAGGCGTACCAGATGGCTTTCTCCGGCCAGGGCATCGTCGTCGTGCAGCCGAGCGAGGACAGTACGGACCGCCTGCGGGTCCGGAACTGACGGGGAGGAGAGACACACCATGCAGAGTCCGCTTTTCAGCTACACGGAACAGCAGTCCCAGGACCGGTACACCGTCCAGAACCCGCAGCTCCTGCGGGTCTCGCTGACCGGCCAAGACGACGTCCTCGCCCGCAAGGGCGCCATGGTCGCGTACCAGGGGCTGATGGAGTTCGACGGCGAGTACCAGTCGCACGGACAGCGCCGCGCCCGCGCGAACACCGGTGAGGGCCTCGACCTGATGCGCTGCTCCGGGCAGGGCACCGTCTACCTCGCCAACCTCGCGCAGTACATCCACGTCGTGGACGTCGACCACGACGGCATCACGGTGGACAGCGCCTACGTCCTGGCGCTGGACTCCTCGCTGCACACCGAGGTCATCGCGGTGGACAGCCAGTACGGCATCTCGGGCACCGGGAAGTACCAGCTCAACATCTCCGGCACCGGCAAGGTCGCTCTGATGACCTCGGGCCAGCCGCTGATGATGCAGGTCACGCCGGACAAGTACGTCAACGCCGACGCCGACGCGATCGTCGCCTGGTCCAGCTCGCTGCGGGTGCAGATGCAGGCCCAGACGCACTCCTCGGGCGTCTGGCGGCGGCGCGGGAACACCGGTGAGGGCTGGGAGCTCAGCTTCCTCGGCCAGGGCTTCGCCCTGGTGCAGCCGAGCGAGGTGCTGCCCCCGCAGAACCACGGGACCGGCCAGGGCATCCGGGCCCAGTACGGCATGGGCCAGCAGGGAGCCCACGGTCAGAACCAGAACAACTCCTGGAACTGAACCACCGCGCACCGGCACGTGGAACACGGGTGAGGGGCGGTCTCCGCGGAGACCGCCCCTCACCCGTGCCGCTCTCCTACCGGCGCTGCTCCAGCGCGGCGCGGGCGAGCTCAGTCAGCCGTACGACCGATGCGTCGGCCACCGAGGCGACCTCGTCGTACGCGAACCAGCGCAGGTCCAGCGACTCGTCGCTGATCTGCTCCGTCGCACCCGAGGGCGCCAGTGCCACGTACTGCACGTCCAGATGCCAGTGGCAGGGCGCGGGGATCGGGTGGCGGTCCAGCGTCACCGGGCCGCCCGCCAGCAGCGTCAGGCCGGTGATGCCGGACTCCTCGGTCGCCTCCCGTAGCGCCGCGGCGGCGAGCGACGCGTCCTGCGGCTCGCAGTGACCGCCCATCTGGAGCCACATCCGCAGCTTGCGGTGGAGGGTGAGCAGGACCCGGCCGCGCTCGGGGTCGACGACCAGCGCGCTGGCCGTCAGGTGGCCCGCTTCGCAGGCCTTCCACATACCGTCGGGATGCCGGGCCAGATGGTCGAGATAGACCTGGCGCAGTTCGTCCTGGCCCGGGTCCGCCGGGTTCTCGTACCCCTTCAGTACGAGAACGGCGTCGTCGTACAGGCTCACCGGTCGGTGTCGCCCTTGCCGTCGCCTTCGCGGCCCTCGGCCTCCCCGGTGCCGGGCGAGTCCTTGCCGTCCGCCTCCGCGGCGGGCTTCTGCGGGCCCTTGGCGGCCTCGCCGAGCATCTTGTCCAGCTCGGAGAAGTCCAGCTGCTCGTGGTGCACAAAGCCGTCCGGATCGTCCAGGTCCTGGGCCGTCGGCAGCATGTCGGGGTGCTCCCACAGGGCGTCGCGCCCGTCCAGACCGCGTGCGTCGGTGAGGGACGCCCACAGGCGCGAGGCGTCACGCAGCCGCCGGGGGCGCAGCTGAAGGCCGATGAGCGTGGCGAAGGTCTGCTCGGCCGGACCGCCGGAGGCGCGGCGCCTGCGCATCGTCTCGCGCAGCGCGTCCGCCGAGGTCAGACGGGACTTCGCGGCCTCGTGGACCACGGCGTCCACCCAGCCCTCGACCAGCGCGAGCGCCGTCTCCAGCCGGGCCAGGGCGGCCTTCTGCTCGGGCGTGTCCTCCGGCTGGAACATGCCCTGCTGAAGAGCGTCCTGGAGCTGCTCGGGCTGCGACGGGTCGAACTGACCGACCACGTCCTCCAGCTTGCTGGTGTCGACCTTGATGCCGCGCGCATACCCCTCGACGGCGCCGAACAGATGCGACCGCAGCCACGGGACATGGGCGAAGAGGCGCTGGTGCGCGGCCTCGCGCAGGGCGAGATACAGCCGCACCTCGTCCTGCGGCACGCTGAGGTCCTTGCCGAACCGCTCCACGTTCAGCGGCAGCAGCGCGGCCTTGCCCGCGGGGCCCAGCGGCAGGCCGATATCGGTCGAACCGACCACCTCGCCCGCCAGCACGCCGACGGCCTGCCCGATCTGCTGGCCGAACATCGCGCCGCCCATCGACCGCATCATGCCGATCAGCGGGCCGGCCATCGCCTGCATCTCCTCGGGCAGCACGTCGCCCATGGCGAGACCGACACGCTCCGCCACCGGGTCGACGAGCTTCTGCCAGGCCGGAAGGGAGGCCTCGACCCACTCCGCACGGCTCCACGCCACGGTGGAGACCGAACCGGAGGGCAGTGACGTCACGCCGTCCAGCCAGAGGTCGGCGAGACGCAGCGCCTCGTCGACCGCGGACCGCTCGGTCGGGCCGACGCTGGCGTCCTTCGTGCCGTCCGGCGTGCCCTGCGAGACCGTCTGGCGGGCGATCTGCTTGGCCATGTCCCAGTTCACGGGACCGCCCTCGTAGCTCAGCATCTGGCCGAGCTGCTGGAAGGCGGCGCCCAGGTCATTGGGGTTCATCGAGCCGAACATCGCCGCGAACGGGTTGTCCCCGCCCGCGCCGGGCCCGAAGCCGAACGGGTTCGCAGGCCCGCCCGAGCCCTGCCCACCTCCGGTGGGGTCCTTCTTCTTGCCCTCGTCGCCGTTGTCCGGCTCCTCCGGCGGAAGGCCGAATCCGAATGGGGTGTCACTCACGGGGTTTCCTCGGCTCGTAGGGCCGCCGGCTCGAACCGACGGCGACTGCCCGACATCACCATCCAGCGTAGACACCAAAAGCCCGCGCAGGGCCTCAGTGCTCCGCCGGCTCCCGGCCTGCGGCAGGATGGACGCCACCTGGTACGCACGCGTCATTCGGGTACGTACTGAAGACAACCGCTGGAGACGCCCGGTGAGTTCCCCAGATCCTCAGGTTCGCGCAGCGCGAAACCTGTCCGACCCCTCGACCGAGAACAAACCAGAAAAGAACCGCTCCCGGAGCCGCGGCCCCGTCGTCGCGGTCACCGGAGCCGCCGGCGGCGTGGGCGAGCTGCTCACCGCACGCCTCGCGGCATCCGAGGAGATCAAGCAGGTCATCGCCATCGACGAACGCCGCGGAGAGGTCTCCGAGGCGACCTGGCACATCCTCGACGTCCGCGACCCCGCCATCGCGGAGAAGCTGCGCGGCGCAGATGTCGTGGTGCATCTCGCACTCGATCTCGACCTGGAGACCGACCCCGCCGCCCGCACCGCGTACAACGTGCGCGGCACCCAGACCGTGCTGACGGCCGCCGCGGCCGTCGGCGTCCACCGGGTCGTGCTGTGCACTTCGGCAATGGTCTACGGGGCGCTGCCCGACAACGACATCCCGCTCGCCGAGGACGCCGAGCTGCGCGCCACGGCCGAGGCCACCGGCGTCGGCGACCTCCTGGAGATCGAACGGCTCGGCCGCCGGGCGCCCCGCGCCCACCCCGGACTCAATGTGACCGTGGTCCGGCCCACCGTCCTGGTCGGCGGTACGGACACCGCGCTGACCCGCTACTTCGAGTCGCCGCGCCTCCTGGTCGTCGCCGGATCGCGTCCGACCTGGCAGTTCTGCCATGTCGACGACCTGGTCACGGCCCTGGAGTACGCCGCGCTCGAAAAGATCGACGGCGAGTTCGCGGTCGGCTGCGACGGCTGGCTGGAGCAGGAGGAGGTCGAGGAGCTCAGCGGCGTCCGCCGGATGGAGCTGCCCTCCGCCGTGGCCCTGGGCGCCGCCGCCCGGCTGCACCGGATCGGCCTCACCCCGTCCCCGGCGGGCGATCTGGCGTACACGATGCACCCCTGGGTGGTCAGCGTGAGCCGGCTGCACGACGTGGGATGGCGCCCGAGCTGGACCAACGAGGAAGTGCTCGCCGCCCTCCTCGAAGAGGTCGAGGGCCGGCACACCGTCGCCGGACGCCGCCTCGGCCGCAAGGACGCCACCGCGGCGGGTGCCGCCGGTGCGACCGTGGCACTGCTCGGCACCGCCGCCCTGGTCCGCCGCGCCCGCAAGGCCCGCCGCCGCATCTGAGAGCCGCCCCGGACCACCCCCTGCCGCGGACTTCTGCAGAAGGCTCCAAGGCCAGGGGCGGCCCGCCGGTGGAAAGAGCTATTCCGCGTTGTCAGTGCCGTACGGCACCATGGGCTCCATGGCACCCACCAACGACCACCCCGGCGAGCAGGCGGCGGGCGACCCCGTCCGGCTGCTGGAGATCCGCGACACCCCGCTGTCGGTCGACGAGATCTTCCGGGCCGTCGGGGACGACGCCGCGGGCGGCACGGCGCTCTTCGTCGGCACGGTGCGCAACCACGACGGCGGCCAGGACGTCGACGCTCTCGGGTACTCCTGCCATCCCTCGGCGCAGGAGGAGATGCGCCGGGTGGCCGAGAAGGTCGTCGCCGACTTCCCGGTCCGGGCGCTGGCCGCGGTCCACCGGGTGGGTGACCTCCAAGTGGGCGATATCGCCGTGGTCGTCGCCGTCTCCTGCCCGCACCGCGCCGAGGCGTTCGCGGCCTGCCGCAAGCTCATAGACGACCTCAAGCACGAGGTCCCGATCTGGAAGCACCAGCACTTCTCGGACGGCACCGAGGAATGGGTCGGCGCCTGCTGAGCGCAAGCCGGCCAGGAGGCCGTCGGGCCCGATTTGCGTAATCCCACCCCTGCCGTGAGCGTGGGTTCTCCAGACGGTTAATCTGCTGAGCGGTCAGTTGCGGTCGCTCATGGGGTAGGGAGGTCGTAATGGCAGCACTTGCCTGGTTGCTGATTCCGCTTTTCGCTGCGCTCGGCGCTGCGATATGGGGAAGCTGGGCCACCCGTAATCGCACAGCCGGCGATGTCACCGAACTCGCCGGCTATGCCAGGTTCCGTGAGGCGATGGAGAAGTCGCACTCCGGTTCCGATGTCGTCTGACGTTTCATCGCGCGTACGCAGTCGCCAATCCGCATCGCGGTTCCGGCTGCCGACGCCCTCAGGCGCGGCCCGCGCCCGGTTCCCCGCCTCGTACGGACCGGCCCCGGCGGTGCACTTACAGGCCCTTCCCGTACTGTCGTTCCATGCCACGCCGCACCGCGACGATGCTCGCCTCCACCCTGATCCTCATCGCGCTGCTCTGCGCAGGCGTGCTGATCCCTGTGCCGTATGCGGAGATGTCCCCCGGCCCGACCGTGAACACGCTGGGCAAGGTCGGCGGCGAACCCGTCCTGCAGATTTCCGGGCACAAGACGTATCCGACGTCCGGCAACCTCAATATGACGACGGTCAGGGTCACCGGTGCCGACTACAACATGAATCTCGTCGAGTCCGTCTACGGCTGGCTGGCCCACGACAGCGTTGTCGTGCCGCACGACACGCTCTACCCCGACGGCAAGACCGAGCGTGAGTCGACGCAGGAGAACGCCGAGGAGTTCAGCCAGTCCCAGGAGAGCGCCAAGGTCGCCGCGCTGACCGAACTGGGCATCCCGGTGACGTCGCGCGTCGTGGTCTCGACGGTCGTCAAGGGCAGCCCCGCCCAGGGCAAGCTGCACGCGGGCGACGTGATCAAGCAGGTCGACGGCACCCCCGTCAAGCAGCCCGAGGACGTCGCGAAGCTCGTCACCCGCCACGACCCCGGCGAGAAGGTCACGTTCACGGTCATCCCGGCCCGGACGGCCCAGGCCGCCGAGAAGGCCGGCAAGGAGCCCGAGGGCAGCCGGAAGATCGTCATCACCACCGCGAAGGCGCCCAAGGAGAACCGCGCGATCGTCGGCATCCAGGCCGGGACCGACCACACGTTCCCGTTCCGGATCGACATCAAGCTCGCCGACGTCGGCGGCCCGAGCGCCGGTCTGATGTTCTCGCTGGGCATCATCGACAGGCTGACGCCCGGCAAGCTCACCGGCGGCAAGTTCATCGCGGGCACCGGCACGATCGACGACAAGGGCAAGGTCGGCCCGATCGGCGGCATCAACATGAAGCTGGTCGGCGCGCGCAACGCCGGCGCCAGGTACTTCCTGACACCGGACGAGAACTGCAAGGCCGCCGCCTCCGACACTCCGAGCGGACTCACGCTGGTGAAGGTGAAGACGATCGACGACGCGAAGAAGTCGCTGGAGAAGATCCGGGTGGGGGACACGGCCGGGCTGCCGAGCTGCTCGGCAGGCTGACCGCGCCCCCGCGGGGGACGCGACGGGGTCAGGCCTCGAAGGTCGCGGCCAGCGCGTCGGCCAGCCCGGGCACCAGACCGGCGCCGGTCCGCACCTCGCTCGGGGTGTCCTTCGCCCGGAGCCGGACGGCCGACTCACGCGTACCGTCCCGCAGGACCGCCACGGTCATCCGCACCTCCTGGCGCTCCGGGTGCTTGGCGACCCACTTGGTCAGCTGCGCGTCGTCGAGCCCCTCGGGCACCGAGGCCTCGGCGGACGGCGGCAGCATCAGCCGCTCCACCGTCAGCGCGCACCCGATCACCGCGTCGGGCCAGGCGATCGTGGCGAGGAACTCGTCCAGGGCGGTCCCCGGCGGCAGCTCGTCCTGCTCGATGGGGGTCAGTGAGGCGGACGGGGAATCGGCGCTGTCCAGACCGAGCTGGGCGGCGAGGCCGGGCTCCTGGACCCGCAGCTTGGCGGTGTCGACCAGGGCGAAGAGCCGGGCCGGCTGGTCCCAGCCGAGGCCGGAGATGTACTCGTCGATTTCGAGCACCGCGACGGTGAGCGGGCTCGCGGCCATCGGAGGGCCTGAGGGGGAAACGTTGGGCATGGTCGATATCCTGCCTCCTTCCGCCCCGGGAACGGGAACTAGGTAAAGCCTCAGTAAGTTGCATAGATGGGCTCTACGATCGCTGGGCCCGCTTCACACGACCCGCGAACTTCGAGGTGCGCACGTTGGCTTTCCAGATGCCGGACCGCGGCGGAGGCCCGACCGGGCCACGGATCAGAGTCGGCCGCCCGTCCCGGCGTGCCCGTACCCTGCTCATGACACTGGGCGTCCTGGCGGTTCTCGCCATGGCGTTCGTCATGTTCGCCGGGTTCTGGACGGACTGGCTCTGGTACCGGTCGGTCGCGTATTCGTCCGTCTTCACCACCACCCTGTGGACCAAGATCGGCTTGTTCCTGGTCTTCGGCCTGCTGATGGCAGTCGCCGTCGGCCTGAACATCTGGCTCGCGCACCGGCTCCGGCCGCCGCTGAGCGCGATGTCTCTGGAACAGCAGAGCCTGGACCGCTACCGGATGAGCCTCGCCCCGTACAAGAAGTGGGTGCTGCTCGCGATCACCGCGCTCGTCGGGCTGATCGCCGGAGCATCCGCCTCCGGCCAGTGGCGTACCTGGCTGATGTATGTGAACGGCGTGGCGTTCGGGCAGAAGGACCCCCAGTTCCATCTGGACGTGTCCTTCTACGCCTTCGACCTGCCCTGGTACCGCTTCCTGCTGGGCTTCGGCTTCGCGGCCACGGTGCTCTCGCTGATCGCCGCCGCGATGACCCACTATCTGTACGGCGGGCTGCGCGTCACCAGCCCCGGCGCGCGGGCGACCGGCGCGGCCACCGGCCATCTGTCGGTGCTGCTCGGCGTCTTCGTCTCGCTGAAGGCCGTGGCGTACTGGCTCGACCGGTACGGCCTGGCCGTGAAGTCCAGCGACTTCAAGGCCACGGACAACTGGACGGGCCTGCGGTACGTCGACGCCAACGCCTATCTGCCGGCGAAGACCATCCTGTTCTGCATCGCCGCGATCTGCGCCGTGCTGTTCTTCGCGACGCTCTGGCGCCGCACCTGGCAGCTCCCGGTGATCGGCTTCGGCCTGATGGTGCTCTCGGCGATCCTGATCGGCGGGCTGTACCCGGCGATCGTGCAGAAGTTCCAGGTCCAGCCGAACGAGCAGGCCAAGGAAGCCCCGTTCATCCGGAAGAACATCGAAGCGACGCGTGACGCGTACGACATCGACAACGCGCAGGTCGACGACTACTCGGGCAAGAGCACGACGGACGACGACGCCAAGCTGCGCGCCAGCGCGAACGACGCCGCCAGCTACCGGGTGATGGACCCCAACGTCGTCTCCCCGGCCTTCCAGCAGCTCCAGCAGAAGAGGAACTACTACCAGTTCCCCAAGACGCTGGACGTCGACCGCTACAAGGACGCCGCCGGCAAGGACCAGGACACGGTCATCGGTCTGCGCGAGCTCAACCTCGACGGCATCCCCAAGCGCAACTGGATCAACGACCACTTCACCTACACCCACGGCTACGGCGCCATTGCGGCCAAGGGCACGACGACCGGCAAGAACCCGAAGGGTTCCCCGGACTTCACCGAGTCCGGTCTGCCGACGAGCGGCGAGTTCCCCAAGTACGAGCAGCGGATCTACTACGGCGAGAAGACCGAGCAGTACTCCATTGTCGGCGGGCCCCAGAAGGAGCTCGACTACGAGGAGGACGGCGAGAAGACCACCAGCTACCAGGGCGACAGCGGGGTCAGCCTCTCCAACGCCTTCAACCGTGCCGCGTACGCGGTGGCGTTCAGCGAGCCGCAGATCCTCTACTCGGGAGCCATCGGCGACGGTTCGCGGGTTCTCTACAACCGCACGCCCAAGGAGCGCGTCGAGGCGGTCGCCCCGTGGCTGACCATCGACGGCGACGCCTACCCGGCGGTGGTGAACGGCCGCATCCAGTGGGTCGTCGACGCGTACACCACCACCAACGGCTACCCGTACGCCTCGCGCACGACGCTCGGTGACACCACGGCCGACTCGCTGACCACCAACCAGCGCGCGGTCGTCGCCCAGCAGAACCAGGTCAACTACATCCGCAACTCGGTGAAGGCCACCGTCGACGCGTACGACGGCAAGGTCAAGCTCTACGAGTGGGACACCGAGGACCCGGTCCTCAAGACCTGGCGCAAGGCGTTCCCGGGGACCGTGGAGCCCAGGGCGGACATCCCGCAGGAGCTCGTGGACCACCTGCGGTACCCGCAGGACCTGTTCAAGGTGCAGCGCGAACTGCTCACCCGCTACCACGTCACCAACCCCGCGCAGTTCTACAGCGGCAGTGACGCGTGGCAGGTCCCGGACGACCCGACCAACAAGGAGTCCGGTGCCGTCCCGCCGTACTACCTGAGCATAAAGATGCCGGATCAGACGGCTCAGAAGTTCTCGCTGACGACGACGTTCACCCCGAAGGGGCGGCCCGACCTCGGGGCGTTCATGGCGGTGGACGCGGACGCGGCCAGCAAGGACTACGGCACGATAAGGCTGCTGAGAGTCACCACCACGGTGAAGGGTCCCGGTCAGGTACAGAGCGAGCTCAACGGCAACGACGACGTCGCCGAGTTCGTGAGAAACCTGAAGGGAACCGACTCCGACATCGAGTACGGCAACCTGCTGACCGTGCCGCTGGAGGGCGGCTTCCTCTACATCGAGCCGGTGTACACGCGCGGTGGCACGCAGAACTATCCGCTGCTGCGCAAGGTCGCCGCCTCGTACGGGTCGAAGACCGTCTTCGAGAACAGCCTCGGGGAGGCGCTCAACGCGGTCTTCGGGGTGACGGACTCCGGCACGACCCCGCCGGACACCACCAGACCCCCGGGCACCACGGAGCCGCCGGCCACCGGTGACGCGGCGCTGAAGAAGGCGATCGCGGATGCGCAGAAGGCCTACTCGGAGGGCGAAGCGGCCCTGAAGGAGCAGGACTGGGCCGCCTACGGCAAGGCCCAGGCGGATCTGCAGGATGCCTTGCAGCGTGCGGCGGCCGCCCAGCCCAAGTCGGGCAGTGCGAACGGCGCGGGCGGTGCGAAGGACAGCGCGAAGGACGGTGCGAAGGCCACGGACAGCGCGACCGGCTCGGACGAGAAGGGCAAACCGGCCGGCACTGACACCAGTGGCTGAGTAACCCGGTAAAGGCTCACCCCCGCGTCGTGGTACGGTTTCCACACAACGACGCGGGGTGGAGCAGCTCGGTAGCTCGCTGGGCTCATAACCCAGAGGTCGCAGGTTCAAATCCTGTCCCCGCTACTGAAAGACGAAGGCCCGGATCCTTTCGAGGATCCGGGCCTTCGTCGTGCCGTGGCGACTTTCTTGTGCAAGGTGCGTGAAGTGCGGTTCGCGGGGCACGAGTTGGGTCCGGACATGTTTGACTTATCTCTCTGTGGGCATGTCGACAAAACGCTGAAGTGACCTCACTGGCCGCGATATACCAGGTGTACGCGGGTTGCAGGTGGTGCGACGATGGTATTTATGGGGGACAGGGCAACTCTGTTGGAGACAGGGCGGTTTGTGCAACGTCGCGTTGATCGGCCGGACAACGCGATGAATGCGGCTTTTGGTGGTGCTGCCGCGGAGAACAACGAGACCACTGACACACCTGAGACACCCGATATACCTGAGATCATCAAGGCGACCGAGACTGCCGAGACTGCGGGGTGTGCCGCGACCGTCGAGAGCACGGAGTTCACAGAGAGCACGGGAAGCGCTGGGGCCGACGGGAGCACCGGGACCGTAGGGGTCGCGGCGCCTTCCAGGAGTGCCGAGAGCGAGGAGAGCGCCGAGAGCGAGGCGCGTCACCGTCGCGCCGCCGACGCCGGGGACACCGCATCGATGAGTGTCCTCGGCGCCCTGCTGCTGCGCCAGGGCGACCTGGACGGCGCCGAACCCTACCTGCGCGGGGCCACCGCGGACGGCGACCGGGCCGCGGCCAACAACCTGGGCGTCCTCCTCCACCAGCGCGGATACGTCGACGACGCGGCCGGCTGGTGGCGCATCGCCGCCGTCGCGGGCTCCGCAGCCGCCGCGCACGCGCTGGGCCGCCACTACCGCGAGCGCGGCGACGAGCCCGGTGCCGAGTACTGGCTGCGGCAGTCCGCCGAGCAGGGCCATGCACTGGGCGCGTACGCCCTCGCCGACCTGCTGGAACACCGCAGCGACGTCGGCGCGGAACGCTGGCTGCGGGCCGCCGCCGAGCAGGGGCACCGGGAAGCCGCGTACCGCCTCGCGCGGATGCTGGACCGCAACGCCGGCGACGACCCGCACGACGCCTTCGGCCGCCCGGGGCTGGGCCCCGGCGCGGGCGAGCGGCCCGGTGCGCCCGGCCGTTCCGTGGTGCGCAGGGACGACGGCCCGGTGGCGGGCCCGGCGACCGGGCGCGTGGGCGAGGCCGAGCAGTGGTACCGGCAGGCCGCCGCGCGTGGCCACCGGCGGGCCGCCCTGCACCTCGGTGCCATCCTCGAACAGCGCGGCGAGCCCAAGGAGGCCGGCCGCTGGTACCTCATCTCCGCGAAGGCGGGCGAGGCGCGGGCCGCCTGCGCGCTCGGCTTCCTGCTGCGTGATGCGGGCGACGAGGAGAGCGCCGCCGTGTGGTGGCTGCGCGCCGCCCAGGACGGCGACGGCAACGCCGCCAACGCCCTGGGCGCCCTGCACGCGGCCAGGGGCGAGCAGCAGACCGCCGAACGCTGGTACCGCGCCGCCATGGACGCGGGCGATGTCAACGGCGCCTACAACCTCGGCCTGCTCTGCGCGGCCCAGGACCGTACGCCGCAGGCCGAGCAGTGGTACCGCCACGCCGCGTACGCCGGCCACCGCGAGGCGGCCAACGCGCTGGCCGTGCTCCTGCTCCAGGCGGGCGACGCGACCGGCGCCGAGCCCTGGTTCTCCAAGGCGGCCGAGGCGGGCAGCGTCGACGCGGCCTTCAACCTCGGCATCCTGTACGCCGGGCGCGACGAGGACCGTGCGGCACTGGTCTGGTACGAGCGTGCCGCGGCGGCCGGCCACACCGAGGCCGCCCTCCAGGTCGGCATGGCCCTGCTGCACCGGGGCGAGGAGCAGGAGGCGGAGCGCCATCTGCGCTGCGCGGCGGGCGGCGGCAGCGCGGAGGCCGCCTTCCGGCTGGCCGGGGTGCTGGACTCGCGGCAGCCGCCGCCCGGCCCGCCCGCCCTCGGCGAGCCGATGCCGGAGAAGACCGAGTGCGAGGAGTGGTACGAGCGGGCCGCCGAGCAGGGGCACCGCCGCGCCCAGGTGCGGGTCGGGATGCTCGCGGCCGCCCGGGGCGACGTGGACAGCGCCGCCCGCTGGTACCGCGAGGCCGCCGAGTCGGGCAGCCGCAACGGCGCCTTCAACCTCGGGCTGCTGCTCGCCCGCGAGGGAAGCGAGCGCGAGGCCGCGCTGTGGTGGAGCCGGGCCGCGAACGACGGGCACGGGAGGGCCGCCCTGCGCCTCGCCCTGCTGGCCGCCCGCCGCGGCGAGCTCACCGAGGGGCAGCGCTGGTGTGCCCGGGCGGTGGAGCTGGGCCCGGCGGAGGTGGCGGAGCGGGCGGCCCGGCTGCGGGAGGCCCTGCACCAGGAGCTGACCGCGTAGGGCCCATAGGGCCGCGCAGGGGTGGATGGGGCTGCGTGGGGCCATGTATGGCCGCGCGCGGCCCGCCCGCTCGGGGAGCCGGAACGGATTTGCGCTGGTCGGCAGCGGTGACGTACAGTTCTAAACACAACGACGCGGGGTGGAGCAGCTCGGTAGCTCGCTGGGCTCATAACCCAGAGGTCGCAGGTTCAAATCCTGTCCCCGCTACTGAAGACAGAAGGCCGGATCCTTTTGAGGATCCGGCCTTCTGTGCATGCGCTGCGTGTGAGTCAGAGCTTGTGTCCCACCGCCTCCGAGTACATTGCCCGGTCGACGGCCTTCGTTTCCGGTACCGAGGTGCCCCTCGACACTCCCGAGTCGGCGTACGCCTCCTGCAGCCGGTCCGTCGTGCCCTTCCGTATCTCCCAGTCCATCCGCATCGACGGGGTCGACCGCAGCGTGGCCTCGTCGGTCTTCATCAGCTTCGCCAGCTCGGTGACGAAGCCGGGATCGGACTTGTAGTCGCCGGCGAAGTAGGTGTTCACGGTCCGGATGTAGGCGCGGAGGAAAGCGACCCCCGCGTCCGGGTCCTTGTTCAGGAGCGTCGGGCCGAAGAGCAGGCCGCCGAGCGGTTCACCGACGGGCTGGCCTCCCAGGAACGCGTACCTCTTGTCGCCGTCCACCTTGCGCCAGATCGGGTCGAGCAGCCAGGCGGAGTCCACGCCGCCGTTCTGCAGCGCGGTCAGCACATCCGCGGAACCGAGCTGCTGGAAACTGATCCTGTCGAGGCCGCCGCCGTGCTTCTTCAGGGAGGTGTCCATCGGGTACGCGATGACCGAACCCTTGCCGATCATGGTGCCCAGCTTCCGGCCCGCCATCTCGACGTGATCGGCGCTCTCGCCGTCCTTGAGACGCACCCACAGGCCGCTCTTCGAGGTGGGGTCGGGGGAGAAGTTCCCCGCGACCCACTTGATGTCGAAGCCGCCGTTGATGCCGTTCATCACGGCTGCCTCGGGAGCCGCCCACTGGGCGTCCACATCGCCCTTGGCGAGCAGCGGCAGGGCGTCCGGGGTGGGCAGCACTTTCAGTTCGACGTCCAGCCCCTCCTTCGCGAACTCGCCCTTCGCCACCGCGACCTGGAGCGGAGCGACGTACTCCGCGCTCAGGGTGCCGGTGGCGACGGTGATCTCCCGTCTCTTCGCCAGGGGCTGGGCCGCCGGGGCGCCCTTGTCGCAGCGGGCCGCCTTCCGGGCGGGGTCGAGTTCGGCCGGGTCGGTCCAGCTGCCGGCGCCACAGCCCGCGACGGGCCTGACGGTGCGCGGCGCGGCAGCGGCAGCGTCGCCGCCGGAGTCGGGCCCGGCGCAGCCCGCCGCGCCGAGCAGGGATGCCGTGACGAGCACGACGGTGCAGGTGAAGGGGGTGTGTGTACGCACAGTGCCTCCGTACGAAGAGCGTGGGGAGCTGTTCAGGAACGGCCGGGGCCGCGGTCGCGCGGGGCCCACGGCGTGAGCAGCCGCCCGGCGATCCGCACCACTTCGGAGAAGACGACACCGAGGACCGCCACACACACGATGCCGACGAACATCACGTCGTTCTGGAACAGCGCCCGGGAGTCGAAGATCAGATGGCCGAGACCATCGGCCGCGGCAATCTGCTCGGAGGCCACGATGACGAGCACGGCCACTCCTGCCGCGATCCGTGCCCCGACCAGGACCGCGGGCAGCGACGCGGGCAGCAGCACATGGCGGAACATCTGCCAGGTCGAGGCGCCGAAGACCTGACCGGCATCACGGTGGCCGGCCGGGACGGCGAGCACGGCCGCCATGGTGGAGATCCAGACGAAGAAGAAGACGGTCGCGGCGACCAGGGCGATCTGCGGGCCTTCACCGAGGCCGAACATATTGAGGAAGACCGGCAGCAGGGCCAGCTTCGGTACGACGTACAGGGCGTCGAGCAACGGCTCCAGCGCCGCCCGTACGAGGGAGAGAGAGCCCATCAGCAGGCCGAGCGCGTATCCCGCGACGGTGCCGATCGCATAGCCGCCGAGGACCCGCTTGAGCGTGGCCCATACGTCCGGCCACAGCTCACCGGCGCCCGCCCGGTCCCAGCCGTCCGCCAGGATGGTGGAGGGGGCGGGGTAGACCCGGGCGTCGATCCAGGACTGTGCGGCGGCCAGCTGCCAGAGCAGCACGAGGAGCAGCGGTACGGCGACGGCGAGCGCGATCTCCAGGGCGCGGCGCCTGCGGTGGGTGCGTGCCGGATGCAGCTCCTGCGGGCCCGGTCTGCGGACCAGGACGCCCTCGTCGGGCTTCGTGGCGTTCACGGTGACGGTCATGCCGGGACCGCCTCCCTGTGCACCTCGCCACGCAGAAGTTCCCACAACTCGCTCTTCAACGTGGTGAATTCGGGTGCCGACCGGACCGTGCCGGTGCGTGGCCGGCCGAACGGCGGGCGGCGCTCGGCGATGATCCGCCCCGGTCTGGCGGACATCACCAGCACCCTGTCCCCGAGCACGATCGCCTCTTCGAGGCTGTGGGTGATGAAGAGGGTGGTGGTACGGGTGGTCTGGGTGAGGTCGAGCAGTTCGTCCTGAAGGATGGTGCGCAGCTGGGCGTCGAGCGCCGCGAACGGCTCGTCCATCAGCAGTATCTCGGGTTCGACGGCGAGGGCGCGGGCGATCGCGACCCGTTGCCGCATTCCGCCGGAGAGGGCGGCCGGATACGCCCCCGCGAAGTCGGAGAGTCCCATCCGGGCCAGCCAGTCGCGCGCCCTGGCGTCGGCCTCCTTGCGTGGTACGCGCTGGATGTCCAGGCCGAACCGGACGTTGGCGAGCACGGTCTTCCAGTCGTAGATGCCGTAGTCCTGGAAGATCATCGCCGCCGGACGGGACGCGGCCGTACGGATGGACAGCTCGCCGGAGCTGGGGCGGAGCAGTCCGGCGGCGATCCTGAGCAGGGTGGACTTGCCGCAGCCGGACGGGCCGACGACGCAGGTGAACTCGCCCGGTGCGACGGAGAGATCGAGCGGGCCGAGGGCGGGCAGGGCCTTGGCGCCGCGTCCGAACGAGCGGGTGAGCGCGTCGGCGCGGAGTTTGGGACTGGTGGCTGCGGTGGCGGGTGGGGTCGGGTGCGGATCTCCCACGGGTCTCTCCTCGCGCGTATCGAGGTGCGGATCCGCCGCGGGGCGGACGTGATCGCCGCAGACGATATGACTACCCGTCAGATTCGGGAAGGGGGTGCGCAGGTGCCGGTGGCGGGGCGGGGTGTTGTCCGCTGCGGGGATTCACGCGGAAGGCCCCGGTGCGGATGATGCTCGCACCGGGGCCCTCGTCGTTCGAATCAGCTTGTCGCCGCGCAGTTGGGGCAGATACCTCGGTAGGTGACCTCGACATCGGACACCGTGAAGCCGAAGCGTTCGTCGCTCGGCAGGTCCGCCATCGGGTCGCCGGCCGGGTGCACGTCACGGATCGTGCCGCAGACCGCGCAGACGAGGTGGTGATGGGGACGGTGTGCGTTCGGGTCGTAGCGCTTGGCGCGGCGGTCCGTGGAGACCTCGATGACCTCGCCGAGCGACACCATCTCGCCCAGCGTGTTGTAGACGGTGGCGCGGGAGATCTCGGGCAGCTTGGCCACGGCTCGCGCGTGGACCTCGTCGGCCGTCAGGTGCACATGGTCCCCGTCGAGGACCTCGGCCACGACGCGTCGCTGCGCAGTCATGCGCCAGCCGCGTCCGCGAAGTCGTTCCAACAGGTCACTCATGGAAACAAGCCTAACAGTGAAGGGACCAGGTCCCGAACGGGTGTGACTTTGGATGTTCACTTGACTTGGACTTAGTCCATTGTAGGATCGGCACCGGCATACGCCAAGGGACAGGCTGTGCAGGACAAGACGAATGTGCAGGAACGACGCAGGAGGCGCACGTGACGCAGGGACCGCTCACCACGGAGGCCGGCGCGCCGGTCGCCGACAACCAGAACAGCCAGACCGCGGGCGTCGGCGGTCCCGTCCTGGTGCAGGACCAGTCGCTGCTGGAGAAGCTCGCGCACTTCAACCGCGAGCGCATCCCGGAGCGCATCGTGCACGCCCGCGGCGCCGGCGCGTACGGCACGTTCACGCTGACCCGCGATGTCTCGCAGTGGACCCGGGCGAAGTTCCTCTCCGAGGTCGGCAAGCAGACCGAGACCTTCCTGCGCTTCTCGACCGTGGCCGGCAACCTCGGCTCGGCCGACGCGGTGCGCGACCCCCGCGGTTTCGCGCTGAAGTTCTACACCGAGGAGGGCAACTACGACCTCGTCGGCAACAACACCCCGGTGTTCTTCATCAAGGACGCCATCAAGTTCCCGGACTTCATCCACACCCAGAAGCGCGACCCGTACACCGGCTCGCAGGAGGCGGACAACGTCTGGGACTTCTGGGGTCTGTCGCCCGAGTCCACCCACCAGGTGACCTGGCTCTTCGGCGACCGGGGCATCCCGGCCACGCTGCGCCACATGAACGGCTACGGCTCGCACACCTACCAGTGGAGCAACGAGGCCGGCGAGGTCTTCTGGGTCAAGTACCACTTCAAGACCGACCAGGGCATCAAGAACCTGACCCAGGACGAGGCCAACAAGCTCGCCGGTGAGGACCCGGACAGCCATCAGCGCGATCTGCGCGAGGCGATCGAGCGCGGCGACTTCCCGTCCTGGACGGTGCAGGTCCAGATCATGCCGGCGGCCGAGGCGGCCACGTACCGCTTCAACCCGTTCGACCTCACCAAGGTGTGGCCGCACGCGGACTACCCGCCGACCGAGATCGGGAAGCTGGAGCTCAACCGCAACCCGGAGAACATCTTCGCCGAGGTCGAGCAGTCGATCTTCAGCCCCGCGCACTTCGTGCCGGGCATCGGTCCGTCCCCCGACAAGATGCTCCAGGGCCGCCTCTTCGCCTACGGCGATGCCCACCGCTACCGCGTCGGCATCAACGCCGACCACCTGCCGGTGAACCGTCCGCACGCCACCGAGGCGCGCACCAACAGCCGGGACGGCTACCTGTACGACGGCCGCCACAAGGGCGCGAAGAACTACGAGCCGAACAGCTTCGGCGGTCCGGCCCAGACCGACCGCCCGCTGTGGGAGGCCACCACCATCTCCGGTGAGGTCGCCACGCACGTGGCCCCGAGCCACGCCGAGGACAACGACTTCGTGCAGGCCGGAAACCTCTACCGGCTCTACTCCGAGGACGAGAAGGCCCGGCTGATCGGCAACCTCGCCGGGTTCATCGCCAAGGTGTCGCGCGACGACATCGCCGAGCGCGCGATCAACAACTTCCGCCAGGCGGACGGCGACTTCGGCAAGCGTCTGGAGGCCGCGGTCCAGGCCCTTCGCGGCTGATCCGGACGACTGTCGTCGGCGGTGGGCCGGTCTCCCCTCCGGGGGAGACCGGCCCACCGGTCGTTCACCTGGGGCTCAGCCGATGAGCTCCGCGTGGTGGCGGCGCCTGGTGGGCGCCCAGCAGCGCAGGATGTCGCGGACGGAGACGATGCCCACGGGCCCGTGGTCGTCCAGCACGATCAGGTGCCGGAACCCGCCGTGTGTCATGGCCTCCGCGGCCTCGGCCAGGGTCCAGGTGGGCGCGGCGAAGACCACGTCGGTGGTGGTGTGGGTGGCTGCGGTCTCGACATCCGGGTCCTGGCCGGAGCCGACCGCGTTGAGTATGTCGCGTTCGGTGAGGATGCCGAGCCCGCTGTTGTCCTTGTCGAGGACGACCGCGGCCCCGATGTGGCGGACCGACATAAGCCGGGCGGCCTGGCGGAGCGTATGGGCGGGCCCGATGGTGAGGACCAGTGTGCTCATGGCGTCTCGGACGAGCATGAAGGGAGCCACCTCCTTGGCGAAAGGGCGCGTGAGCCGATTCACAAATTCACAAGCGGGGGGACTCCCAGAGTTGCACCGATGTGTGGACGGAACAAGAGGGGCGAACCGCCCGAAGGGTGTGCGCCGGTGCGCGACGCCCTTCGGTGACGGGGGTACGGCCGGGTGGGCCGGTTCAGTGGCGCCGGTTCAGTAACGCTGGTTCAGATAACCGAGCAGCTCGTGGTGGAGCAGCCCGTTCGAGGCCGCGGCGTTGCCGCCGCCCGGACCGGAGACCCCGTCCAGGCTGGTGAACCTCCCGCCCGCCTCCTGGACGATGATCGCGTTGGCGGCCATGTCCCAGAGCGAGAGCTCCGGCTCCGCGCAGATGTCCACCGAACCCTCGGCGACCATCATGTACGGCCAGAAGTCCCCGTACCCACGCGTGCGCCAGCAGGCCCTGGTCAGATCCAGGAACCCGTCGAGCCGGCCCTGCTCCTCCCAGCCGCTCAGCGACGCGTACGCGAACGAGGAGTCCGCGATCCGCTCCACCTTCGACACCTGCAGCCGGGTCGCGGAGGTCAGGCTGCGGCCGGAGAACGCGCCCGCCCCCTTCGCCGCCCACCAGCGCCGGTTCAGCGCGGGCGCGGAGACCACGCCGACCACCGGCTGGAAGCCGTCCTCCCCGGCCTCCATCAGTGAGATCAGCGTCGCCCAGACCGGCACGCCGCGTACGTAGTTCTTGGTGCCGTCGATCGGGTCGACGACCCAGCGCCGGGGGCCGGTGCCCTCGATCCCGAATTCCTCGCCCAGAATCGCGTCGCGCGGGCGGGCCCGATGGAGATGGCCGCGGATCAGTTCCTCGGCGGCCTTGTCGGCCTCGCTCACCGGCGTCATGTCCGGCTTGGTCTCGACCTTGAGATCGAGAGCCTTGAACCGGTCCATCGTCGCCGCGTCGGCGGCGTCCGCCAGCACATGGGCAAGGCGCAGATCATCGTGGTAATCGGGCATGCCGTCACAGTATCGACCGCAGGTGAACAGGGCCACAGGACCCCGGGGCCGCGCGGACCGTTGACAGTCCCCGGCTGGCCGCCACCGCCGACTGGACCGTCCGGGCCGTGCGTACGAACGCGCTGGTCAGGGCCTTGCTCACCGGATGCTGGAGCGAACGGTTACCTCGCCCCGCACCCTGCGGCCGGGGGCGCGTCCCCGGTGCCCGGCCGGCGCCGCGCCGATCCCGGGCCGCCGACCCCCACCGAGCTGCTCCGCCGGGCCGGTGAACGCGCGATGGCCGCCCTCGACGGGGAAGGCCGGCCGCGCGACCCGGAGACCCTGGCCGTGACCTGCGAGATCGCGCTGCGGCTCGCCCTGAGCTACGCGCTGGTGCCCGCACCCGAGGCGGAAGGAGAGGCGGCACCACTGGTGCGCCTCGTGGCGGGGCGGACGGCGGACGCGGTCAGTGGGACGAGCCCGAGAGCTGGAGCCCGATCACCCCGATGATCACCAGGGAGATCGAGATCAGCTTGAGGGTGGAGACCACGTCGTCGAGGAAGACCATGCCGTAGATCGCGGTGCCCGCCGCACCGATGCCCGTCCACACCGCGTAGGCGGGTCCCACGTCGAGCTTCTTCAGCGACATCGTCAGCAGGCCGAAGGAGCCGAGCGCGAAGACGCAGAACGCGATGGTCGGCCAGAGCCGGGTGAAGCCGTGCGAGAGTTTCAGACAGACGGCGAAGCCGGTCTCCAGAAGTCCTGCGACCACGACCAGCAGCCACGCCATCGTCAGTGCCCTCCCACGTCGGTGACCGCCTTGCCACACTGAGTGTGATTATGCATTTACCTGCGACGGTAGATCGCAAACGTGCCCCGGTCAGTCGCCTTCGCGCCGCTCCCGCGTGGACAGCAGCCGGTGCAGCGAGTCCAGCCGGGCCGGATCGGCCTGGCCGTCCGCCACCCAGGCGACCAGGGCGCATTCCGGTTCATTGCTGTCGTGGGTGCAGCCGCGCGGGCAGTCCTCGGTGCCGGGCTCCAGGTCGGGGAAGGCGTGGATCACCCGGGACGGGTCGATGTGGTTGAGTCCGAAGGAGCGGACACCGGGGGTGTCGATCACCCAGCCGCGGTAGTCCGGCAGCGGCAGCGCCAGCGCCGATGTGGTGGTGTGCCGGCCCCGGCCGGTGACGGCGTTGACCACTCCCGTCGTACGCCGCCGGTCCTTCGGCACCAGCGCGTTGACCAGCGTGGTCTTGCCGACACCGGAGTGCCCGACGAAGGCGGTGACCCGGTCGTGCAGCTGCTCGCGGACCCGCTCGGCCGCGTCGCCGTTCTCCAGCTCCTCGCGGCTGGTCACGATGAACGGGACGCCCAGCGGGGTGTACGCCTCCAGCAGCTTGTCCGGGGAGGCCAGATCCGACTTGGTGAGGACCAGGAGCGGGGAGAGCCCGCCGTCGTACGCGGCGACCAGACAGCGGTCGATCATCCGCGGCCGGGGTTCCGGATCGGCCAGCGCGGTGACGATCGCCAGCTGGTCGGCGTTGGCGACGACCACCCGCTCGAACGGATCGTCGTCGTCCGCGGTCCGGCGCAGCACCGAGCGGCGCTCACCGATGCGGACGATGCGGGCGAGGGTGTCCTTGTCACCGGAGAGATCACCGACGAGGGAGACGGTGTCGCCCACGACGGCGGCCTTCCGGCCCAGCTCACGGGCCTTCATCGCCATGACCGTACGACCGTCGACGAGACAGGTGAGACGGCCCCGGTCGACGGTGAGGACCATGCCCTCCTCGGCGTCCTCGTGCTTCGGGCGGGTATGCGTGCGAGGCCGGTTGCCCTTCGGGTTGGGGCGGACCCGGATGTCGTCCTCGTCGGGGTTCTTGCCGTAGCGGCGCATGTCTCAGGCCCCGAGCATTCCGGTCCACATCTGCGGGAAGTCCGGCAAGGTCTTGGCGGTTGTCGCCACGTTCTCGATCTCCACTCCGGGGACGGCAAGGCCGATGATCGACCCCGCGGTTGCCATCCGGTGGTCGTCGTACGTATGGAAGGTATCGCCGTGCAGAGGCCGGGGCCGGATGTGGAGGCCGTCGGCGGTCTCGGTGACATCGCCGCCCAGCTCGTTGATCTCCTTGGTGAGCGCGGCCAGCCGGTCCGTCTCGTGCAGCCGCAGGTGGGCGACACCGCTCAGGGTGGACGGGGAATCGGCCAGCGCCGCGACCGCCGCGATGCCCGGGGTCAGCTCGCCGACCTCGCCGAGGTCGACATCGATGCCGTGGATACGGCCCGAACCGGTGAAGGTGAGGCCGCGCTCGGTCAGCTCGCAGCTGCCGCCCATCGCCGTGAAGATCTCCCGCAGCGCGTCGCCCGGCTGGGTGGTGCGCTCGGGCCAGTCGGGGATCGTGACCCGGCCGCCGGTGACCAGCGCGGCCGCGAGGAACGGCTGGGCGTTGGAGAGATCGGGCTCGATGGTCAGATCACGGCCGAGCAGGGCGGAGTGGGAGACCCGCCAGACATTCGGCTCGCCGCCCGTCTCCGGCTCGTCTACCTGCGCGCCGACCGCCCGCAGCATGTCGACGGTCATCCGGATGTGCGGCATGGAGGGGAGCCTGGCGCCGGTGTGGCGCACCTCCACCCCCTGGTTGAAGCGCGGCGCCGACAGCAGCAGCGCCGAGACGAACTGGGAGGACGAGGAGGCGTCGATCGCCACCGGTCCGCCGTCCAGCGCACCGCCGCCGTGCACCGTCATCGGCAGCGAGCCGCGCCCCTCGTCGTCGATCCGGGCGCCGAGCACCCGCAGCGCGTCGATCACACCGGTCAGCGGGCGCTCGTACGAACGCGGGTCGCCGTCGAAGCGGATCGGGCCGTCGGCGAGCGCCGCGACCGGCGGCAGGAAGCGCATGACCGTGCCCGCGTTGCCGACGTCGACCGTGGTCGGGCCGTGCAGACCGGCCGGGATGACCCGCCAGGCCTCGCCGGAGCCGTCCGGGCCC
The DNA here is from genome assembly GCF_900119365.1 of Streptomyces atratus. GTDB lineage: Bacteria > Actinomycetota > Actinomycetes > Streptomycetales > Streptomycetaceae > Streptomyces > Streptomyces atratus_B. The sequence goes on along the minus strand of NZ_FPJO01000002.1, from coordinate 160,344 downwards.
ACGCCCTCCTCGATGCCGACGCCCATCGCGCGCAGCGCCTCGGCCATCAGCAGGGTGTCGCGGGAACGCAGCGGGCGGCGCAGCCAGCCGGGCTCGGCGGCGAGGGCGGCGAGGACGAGCGCGCGGTTGGTGACCGACTTCGATCCGGGCACGGTGACCGTCGCGTCGACGGCCCCGGTCGCATGCGGGGCGGGCCAGAGGGCGGGGTGCACGGAACTTTCGGTCATGGCCCTTACTTTAGTGGCTCACCGCAAACCCGAATCTCGATCATATGGGTCGAAACAGGGGCGTAGCGCAAGCGTGGTAGAAGCCATCGGCCGGTACCGGCGCTCCCGTGCCGCCGGCCCTCACATGCCGAGCAGCCAGCGCCCGCCGCCGATCAGTGAGCAGAGCGACACCGCGTGGAAGAGGAAGAGCCAGAGCGCGGCCGGTACGTCCGTCAGCCGCGACAGCTGGTCCGCGTCCGAATCCGGCGCACCGCCGTACCGCCGCTTGGACTGGAGCTCGAAGGGCGGGCGCACGCCGCCGAGCAGCAGGAACCAGACCACGGTGTACGCGAACAGCGACTGCCAGGCGGGTGAGGCCAGCCAGGACACCAGCAGGAAGGCCGAGCCGGTGAGGATCACCGTCAGCGCCCCGTACACATTGCGGATCATCACCAGCATCACCGCGAGCAGCGCGGTGGCCACCCACAGCAGCAGGGTGATCCTGCCGTCGACCAGCAGCCACGCGCCGCCCAGGCCCAGCAGCGGCGCGGCGGTGTAGCCGGCGGCCGCGGTGAGGATCATGCCGATCCCGGTCGGCCTGCCGCGGCTGACGGTCAGGCCGCTGGTGTCCGAGTGCAGCCGGATGCCGGACAGCTTCCGTCCGGTGAGCAGGGCGATCAGCCCGTGCCCGCCCTCGTGCGCGATGGTGATCGCGTTCCGGGTCAGCCGCCATATCGGGTTCGGTACGACGGCGATCAGCGCGAGTGTGCCGGTCACCACCACGAGCCACTGCTCGGGGGCGGGCTGGGTACCGAACACGCGGTCCCACAGATTGCCCAGATCGGTGCTGTTCATGACGTGGGCGGCTCCTTGCGGTTCGGCTTGCGGTATCGGCGTCCGGTCGGCGTGGCGGTCGTGGCAGTCTGGCACTTATGTGCGGACGGTATGCAGCGAGTCGGCGGCCCGAGGACCTGACCGGACTCTTCCGGGTCGAGAAGTGGGAACCGGCGGAAACCCTGGCGCCCGACTGGAACGTGGCGCCCACCAAGGAGGTCTACGCCGTACTGGAGCGTCCTGTGAAAGACGCAGACGACCCGCGTCCGGTTCGCCAGATGCGCGCGCTGAAGTGGGGACTCGTACCGTCCTGGGCGAAGTCCCCGGAGGGCGCCGCGCGGATGATCAACGCCCGTGCGGAGACCGTCCATGAGAAGCCGTCCTTCCGCCGCCCCTTCGTCTCCCGGCGCTGCATCCTGCCCGCCGACGGCTACTACGAGTGGGTCACCGGCGCGGACGAACGGCAGCTGGAGGAGAAGGGGAGGAAGAAGCGCCCACGCAAGCAGCCGTACTTCGTGACACCCGCCGACGGATCGGTCTTCGCGATGGCCGGCCTGTACGAGTTCTGGCGCGACCGGACGCTGCCGGACGACCACCCGATGGCCTGGTGGGTGACCTGCTCGGTGATCACGACCGAGGCGGAGACCACTCCGCTCGCCGTAGCCCCCGCCGACGGCCCCGCCACGCTCGCCGGCATCCACCCCCGGATGCCGCTGATGCTGACCCCGGACCGCTGGGACGCCTGGCTCGACCCCTCGCGCACCGACGTCGAGGAGCTGAAGGCGCTGCTCGCACCGCCGCCGGGCGGGCTGATGCGGGCCTATCCGGTGGCCACGGCCGTCAGCAACGTCCGCAACAACGGCCCCGAACTGCTGGAAGAGCTGGCCGCGCCGGAGGTGGGCACACTCTTCTGAGCCTCCGGCGGGGAGGATGGGACACGTGAGTACTACAGAGACAGGCTGCCGGCCCGAGGCGGCCGAAACGGTCGACACCGATGCCGGGCCGGCCAGGATCAGCTGGTTCCCCGCGACGGGCACGAAGGAGACCGGGAGCGCGCGGCTGGTGCTGGCCCTCGGCCATGGCGCGGGCGGCGGCATCGAGGCCCGCGACCTCCAGGCCCTGGCCGCCGCGCTGCCCGCCCACGGGGTGACCGTGGCCCTGGTGGAGCAGCCGTGGCGGGTCGCCGGGAAGCGGCTCGCGCCCGCCCCGAAGACCCTGGACACCGGGTGGCGGGGGCTGTGGCCCGCGCTCGCCGCCGCCGGGGCGCCCGTCGTCGCGGGCGGGCGGAGCGCCGGGGCCCGGGTGGCCTGCCGGACCGCCGCGGAGCTCGGTGCCCACGCCGTTCTCGCGCTCAGCTTCCCGCTGCATCCCCCGGGCAAGCCCGAGAAGTCCCGCGAGGACGAGCTCCTCGGCGCCGGCGTACCCACGCTCGTCGTGCAGGGCGGCCACGACCCGTTCGGGCGGCCCGCCGAATTCCCGCCGGGGGAGTACGAGATCGCCGAAGTGCCGTACGGCGACCACGGGTTCGCCGTGCCGAAGAAGGCCGGTCCGGGCCAGGACGAGGCGATGGGCGTCCTGACCGCCGCCGTGACCGGCTGGCTGGCCGCCCTCGTGTGACGTACGCCCCGGGAATGTTGCGCGGGGGGCCGCTGTTGTCGGTGTCATCGGTACATCAATGTCGTACGTGGAGAGGGAGTCCGTCGCATGGGTTCGACCATCTGCCCGCGCCGCTCGAACGCCGCTGACCTGGAGTGGACGGTGCTGCATGCGGCCAAGACCACTTCCGAGCGGGCACTGGGCGGATCGGAACGACAGCCCGTCTCGAAGCAAGGTCGACTATTCTCCGATTCGAGCGGGTCCGGTTTCGGCTCCGCCACAGCGTTGGAGGAGGTGGGTCCGGTCACTGGGACCGACACAGGGACCGACGACGGCCGCGCACAGGAGACGCCCGCCGAGCGCAACGCGCGCTTCGAGCGGGACGCGCTCGGTTACCTCGACCAGATGTACTCGGCCGCGCTGCGCATGACGCGCAACCCCGCGGACGCCGAGGACCTGGTCCAGGAGACGTATGCCAAGGCGTACGGCTCCTTCCACCAGTTCCGTGAGGGCACCAATCTCAAGGCGTGGATGTACCGCATCCTCACCAACACGTTCATCAACTCGTACCGCAAGAAGCAGCGCGAACCCCAGCGCAGCGCCGCCGAGGAGATCGAGGACTGGCAGCTGGCGCGTGCCGAGTCGCACATGTCGACCGGTCTGCGCTCCGCGGAGTCGCAGGCGCTCGACCACCTGCCCGACTCCGACGTGAAGTCCGCACTGCAGGCGATCCCCGAGGAGTTCCGCATCGCCGTGTATCTCGCCGATGTCGAGGGCTTTGCCTACAAGGAGATCGCGGACATCATGGGGACTCCCATCGGTACGGTGATGTCCCGACTGCACCGGGGCCGCCGCCAGCTGCGCGGCATGCTGGAGGACTACGCCCGTGAGCGCGGGCTCGTCCCGGCCGGTGCCGGAGAGTCGGACGATCGGAAAGGCTCGGGCTCATGAGCTGCGGAGAGCCGCACGAGACGGACTGCTCGGAAGTCCTCGATCATCTCTATGAGTTCCTCGACCACGAGATGCCCGACAGCGACTGCACCAAGTTCGAGGTGCACTTCGAGGAGTGCTCCCCGTGCCTGGAGAAGTACGGCCTGGAGCAGGCGGTCAAGAAGCTGGTGAAGCGCTGCTGCGGCCAGGACGACGTGCCCAGCGATCTGCGGTCCAAGGTCATGGGCCGGATCGATCTGATCCGCTCGGGGCAGGCCGTGCCCGAGCAGGACGTGACGGCCGCGGCGAGCGAACAGCCGACCGCCGCCAAGGAGTGACACCCGGCGGCCGGGCCGTACCGGCCGCCGCCACAGGATCACCCGAATGTGCTAATCGGGCTCATTGAAGCTCGACGGGTCGCACAACTCGCTAGCGTGGCGCCTCCATTGACCATGTTGGGGGGGCGGGCCGAGCGGGTGAGAGCCACACGCGGGGCGGCGCGCGCGTACATTCCGGCGGTCGCGGTGGGCGCCCTGTGGTGCGTGCTCCCCGCCCTGCGCACCGGCGCGGGGACCCCGTGGGTCACCGTCGCACTGCTCACCGGGCTCTATCTGGTCTGTGAACTCCCCGGCCGCTGCCCCTTCTTCGGCAGCTCCGTGCCGATCCGTGCCGGATCGTTCTTTCCGCTGCTGCTCGCCGCCGCCTTCCTGCTGCCGCCCGCAGCCGCAGCCCTCGTCGCCGTGCCCGGCTCGCTCGTCGGCCGGGTGGAACAGCCGCCCGCCACCGCACGGCGCGTCTGGCGGGCCGCGCAGCTCACCGTCACGGTCTGGGCGGCCTCGTCCGTCCACGGACTCCTCGGCGGCACCGCCACGCTCGGCGGCTCCGGCCGGCTCCCCGACCTGCCCTACGCGATCCTGCCCGCCTGCGCCGCCGCCCTGGCCTTCAGCCTCGTGCTGACCGCGCTGGACGGCTCCATCCTGGTCGCGGCCGAACGGCTGCCCCTGCGGCGGGCCTGGAGCGGGCTGCTGCCCCGCTCGCTGGGAGCGCACCTGGTGCACGGACTGGCCGGGCTGATGATGGCGGTCCTGTGGCGCGGCCCGCACGGTCCGCTCTCCGCGCTGATCGTCCTGCTGCCGATGTACATCTCCTGCTGGGTCTTCGCCCAGTACCACCGCGAGCACGCCGCCCACCGCGCCACCATCAGGGCGCTGGTGCAGGCCGTCGACATCAAGGACACGTACACCCGCGGCCACAGCGAACGGGTCGGGCGGGCCTCCGTCCTCATCGCCCGTGAACTGGGCATGGACCCGGACCGCCTGGAGGTCGTCCGCTTCGCCGGCATCCTGCACGACGTCGGCAAGCTCGGTGTCCCCACCCGGGTGCTCCGCAAGGACGGGCCGCTCACGCCGGAGGAGCGACAGGTGATCGAACTGCATCCGGAGTACGGGCACGAGATCGTCCGCGGCATCGGCTTCCTCGGCGAGGCGCGGGCCGCGATCCTGCACCACCACGAACGGCTCGACGGCAGCGGCTATCCGTACGGGCTCAGCGGGCGCGAGATCCCGGAGTTCGCCCGGGTCGTCGCGGTGGCGGACGCCTTCGACGCGATGACGTCGACCCGGTCGTACCGGCGGGGGAGACCGGTGCCGGCCGCGCTGGAGGAGCTGAAGCGGTGCGCGGGCACGCAGTTCGACCCGCAGATGGTCAGGGCGCTGGTGCGCGGTCTCGAACGGCACGGCTGGTCGGCGGTGACGACGGCCGTGACGGCGGACGAGCCGGGGATCCCGGGGCCCCGGAGCGAGAGCGGGAAGGCCGTCCCGGGCCGCCCCCGGCCGTCCGGCGGACTCGACCGCGTACCCCCTCCGCAGCCACCGGCGGACGGGCTCGGCGCGGTGCCCGGTCCGCAGTCGGCCGCGGACCGTCGCGGATGACCCGGGCCAGGGCCGGGACACAGCCGCCCGCCGTCCTCACCGTCCGCGCCGCCGCGGCCCTGCTCGCCGCCGCCGGGCTCGCCCACACCCTCTGGTACGGCCTCCACGACCCCGGCCACGCCCTCGCCTTCGGGGTGCTCATCACGGTGGGCGAACTGGCCCGCTGGGGCGCGCTGCCCGGGGAGCGGGAGCCCGCACCGCTCGGAGCCGCCGGAGCGCTCGCGTACGCCCTGCTCGGCCGCAGCGGCGGCGGACCGACCTCGCACGGCGTCCTCCAGGTGATCGCCGTGCTCGTCGCGGCGCAGCTGGTCGCCTGCGTGCCCCATGTGGCGCGCGGCGCCGGACCGGCACTCGACCGGGTGGCCCGCCGCATCCTGACCGTCGCCTTCGCCGCCGTGTGCTTCCAGCCCCTGTACAACAGCGGCCGCGCCGGGAGCCGGTTCGGCGAGGGCCCGTCCTATGTGCTCGTGCTGCTCCTGATCCTCGTCCTGACCGCGCTGTGCGACGCCGTGCTCGCGGCCCTGCTGCTGCGCTCGCGCACCCGCCACCCCTACCCGCCGCTCCTGCGGGACGAGCTGCGCGGTCTCATCGGCATCGGGTCGGCGGTCTGCGCGACCGGGGTCGTGATGGCCCTCGGGGTGGCCGTCGCCGGGCTGTGGGCGCTGCCCGTCCTGTGCGTACCGCTGCTGCTGACCCAGCTCTCGTTCCGCCGGTTCGTCGCCGTGCGCACCACCTACCGGCAGACCATCGCCTCGCTCGCCAGGTCCACCGAGATCGCCGGGTACACCCCGCACGGGCACGCCCGCAGGGTCGCGGTGCTCTGCCGGGCCGTCGGCCGTGAGCTGGGGCTCTCCGGGAGCCGGCTGACCGTGCTGGAGCACGCCGCCCTGATGCACGACATCGGCCAGCTCTCGCTGGTCGACCCGGTCCCGGACGGGGCGACGGCCACCCTGCCCGCCGCCGAGCAGCGCCGCATCGCGCTGCTCGGCGGGGCCGTGGTCCGGCAGACCGGGGTGGACACCGAGATTGCCGTCGTCGTCGAACGGCAGGCCGACCCCTATCGCGAGCAGCCGTTGTCCGCCAGGATCGTCAGGGTCGTCAACGCATACGACGACCTGTGCGGGGAAAGTCTCATCGGGCCGCTGGGCGCACTGGAACAACTCAGGCTCGGGACCGCCCACGACTATCAGCCCGAAGTCGTGGAATCACTGGCCAGGGTCCTGGCCCGGGGCGGTCCGGCCCCGGTCCTGCCCGGGTAACCCATGGGTAATGAGCGGGCGTCCGGCCCGGCATGGTTGGATGCGAAGAAGAGCGGAAAACGAGGGTGTCCAGTCGGGACGGGCGGGAATCGTGAGGATCTTCGGGAAGGTACGGCATCGGCCCTCCGCCTCTTGGCGGCAGGCCACGGACCGCGCGTTCACGCTGATCGGCGACGGCCGGTACGAGGACGCGGGCGCACTGCTGACACGTGCGGCGGACCTGGAACCCTGGCTCTCGGAGTCGTGGTTCAACCTGGCGCTGCTGCACAAGTTCCGGCATGACTGGGAACAGGCGAGAGCCGCCGGCCTGCGGGCCGTCGCGCTGCTCGACAAGGAATCCGGCGCTCCCGACTGGTGGAACGTCGGGATCGCCGCCACCGCGCTGCAGGACTGGCCGCTGGCCCGCCGGGCCTGGCAGGCGTACGGCCTGAAGGTGCCGGGCGCCGGCCAGCACACCTCGGCGGCCAACAGCGAGCCGGTCGGCATGGAGCTGGGCAGCGCCGCGGTACGGCTGTCGCCGGAGGGCGAGGCCGAGGTGGTCTGGGGCCGCAGGCTCGATCCGGCCCGGATGGAGGTGCTCTCCATTCCGCTGCCGTCGTCCGGCCGCCGCTGGGGCGAGGTCGTCCTGCACGACGGGGTGCCGCACGGCGAGCGGGTCACCGCGGCCGGGCCTTCGTACCCCGTCTTCGACGAGATCGAGCTGTGGGCGCCGTCCCCCGTGCCGACCTGGGTGGTGCTGCTCGAAGCGGCCACCGAGGCGGACCGGGACGCGCTGGAGCAGCTGGCGTCCGACGCCGGGTTCGCCGCCGAGGACTGGTCGTCCTCCGTGCGGCTGCTCTGCCGGGCCTGCTCGGAGAGCCGGATGGAGAGCGACGAGGGCGACGGCGAGCACCTCGACCCGCACGACCACAGCGAGCCGGGGCATCCGGGCCCGCTGGGCCACCGCACCGCCGGTGAGCTGTGGGTGCCCGAGCGGGAGTGCGGGATAGCGGCGCCGGCCGGGCTGGTGCGCGGTCTGCTGGACGGCTGGGTGGCGGACAGCCCGGACAGCCGCGAGTGGCGGGATCTCGAAGAAGTCTGCTGACCGGTGCCCGTAGGCTGTACGGGCACCGGTCGCGGTGCTCGGGTGCCCGGGCCCCGCAACAGTCGGACGGCCGGGTTTCAGGTAGGGCCGGGCTTCAGGTCCAGGGCCCGGTTTCAGGTTTGAGGAAGGCGTACGGCGGACATGGCGCAGCAGGAGACGGACGAGCAGATCAGCGTCGACGACGAGGGTTTCGTCGTGGACACCGAGGACTGTGAGGCGCGCGAGGCGGCGCATCGCGAGCGCGGCACCTCCCGTCCGATCACGGTCGTGGGCAACCCGGTGCTCCACAGGGAGTGCAAGGACGTCACCGAGTTCGACGACGAGCTGGCCCGGCTGATCGACGACATGTTCGCGAGCCAGCGGACGGCGGAGGGCGTGGGCCTGGCCGCCAACCAGATCGGTGTCGACCTCAAGGTCTTCGTCTACGACTGCCCGGACGACGAGGGCGTGCGGCACGTGGGCGCGGTCTGCAACCCGGTGCTGGAGGAGCTGGCGCCCGAGGACCGGGTCCTGGACGACTCCAACGAGGGCTGCCTCTCCGTCCCGACGGCGTACGCCTCGCTGGCCCGCCCGGACTACGCGGTGGTCCGTGGACAGGACGCCAAGGGCAACCCGGTCAAGGTCCGGGGCAGCGGCTACTTCGCCCGCTGCCTCCAGCACGAGACGGACCATCTGTACGGCTACCTGTACATCGACCGGCTCTCGAAGCGGGACCGCAAGGACGCGCTGCGGCAGATGGCGGAGAACACCCCGCGCTACGAGACCGTGCCGAACGACTGAGCGCACACTTGGCTGTCGCCGACGGGCCCGGTCCTTCCCGCGAGGGGGACCGGGCCCGTCGGGCTTTGCTCCCGAGCGGCTGTCAACTGCCGTTTGTACGTGGGCAGTTGACGCGCGTCGACTCGTCCGACAGGCTCTCTCCCCATACCTCCTCACGGCAGGGAGCCCCCTCATGCTCAGACGTACCGCACGACTCCTGCTCGGGCTTGTCATGACCATGGCTTTCGCCTTGGGTGGTGCCGTGGTGACCGCCGGCACCGCACAGGCCGACGGCTGCTACACCTGGACCCGCACCATGTCCCCCGGCGCCACCGGCAACGACGTCGTCCAGCTCCAGATCCGGGTGGCCGGCTACCCCGGCTACAACTCCGTGCTCGCCATCGACGGCTCCTACGGGCCGGCCACCACCGCCGCCGTCAAGCGCTTCCAGGCCGCCTACGGCCTCGCCGCCGACGGCATCGCGGGCCCGGCCACCCAGGCCAAGATCTACGAGCTCCAGGACAACGACTGCACCCCGGCGCACTTCACCTACGCCGAGCACAACCAGTGCAACTCGACCTGGGCCGGTGGTGCCGTCGCGGCGGGCACGGCGAAGGCCAACGCGCTGAGCACCATGTGGAAGCTGGAGGCACTGCGGCACGCGCTCGGTGACCAGCCCATCCGGATCACCAGCGGCTTCCGCTCCGTGTCCTGCAACAGCGCGGTCGGCGGTGCGTCCAACAGCCGCCACATGTACGGCGACGCGGCCGACCTCGGCGCCGGACCGCACTCCCTGTGCACCCTCGCCAAGCAGGCCCGCAACCACGGCTTCAACGGGATCCTCGGCCCGGGCTACCCGGGCCACGGTGACCACGTCCACGTCAACCAGGGCCCCAGCCACTACTGGTCGGCGCCGAACTGCGGCGTCTGACGCGCACCGCACACGGCGAAGGGCCCCTGGAATCCGCCCGGAACAGGGGCCTTTCCTCGCGTCTCAGGCCACTTCGGCCATCGCGCCCGGGCCGCGGAAGGTGCGGCGGTACGCGTTCGGCGTGGTGCCCAGGGAGCGTACGAACTGGTGGCGCAGTGCGGCGGCGGTCCCGAAACCGGTGCGCCCGGCGATCGAGTCCACCGTGTCATCGGACGTCTCCAGCAGATGCTGGGCCAGCAGCACCCGCTGGCGCAGCAGCCAGCGGTACGGAGTGGTGCCCGTCTCCTGCTGGAAGCGGCGGGCGAAGGTGCGCGGCGACATGTGCGCCTGGGCGGCGAGCTGCTCGACGGTCATTTCTTGGTCGAGGTGGCGCTCCATCCAGACGAGCGTCTCGCCGACGGTGTCGCAGGGGGTGCGGGGCAGTGGCCGCTCGATGTACTGCGCCTGGCCGCCGTCCCGGTGCGGCGGTACCACCATGCGGCGGGCGATCGCGTTGGCGGCATCGGGGCCGTACGCCTGCCGGACCAGGTGCAGGCAGGCGTCGATCCCGGCCGCCGTGCCCGCCGAGGTGATGACCTGACCCTCGTCCACGTACAGCACATCGGGCTCGACGACGGCCCGCGGGAAGCGGCGGGCCAGCTCCGCGGCGTGGCGCCAGTGGGTGGTGCAGCGGCGCCCGTCCAGCAGTCCGGCCGCGCCGAGGACGTACGCGCCGGAGCAGACGCTCATCACCCGGGCGCCCCGGTCCACCGCCCGGCGCAGCGCGTCGAGGACCTCCTCGGGGTACTCCCGGTCCACGAAGTGGCTGCCGGCCGGCACGGCGATGAGGTCGGCCTCCTCCAGGCGGTCGAGGCCGTACGGCGTACTGATGGTGAAGCCGGCGTGGGTCCGGAGCACCGGGCCCTCGGCGGAGACCACGGCGAAGTCGTGGACCGGCAGGCCCTGGTCGCTGCGGTCGAGTCCGAAGACCTCGCACAGCACGCCCAGTTCGAAGGGGTGGACCTCGTCGAGCAGCAGAGCGGCGACATTTTTCAGCATGACGCCAGTGTGGCAGTAATTCGATGTTCCATGACAGTCCTGCCACTGCCGCGATCCGTCCGCACGGACGAGAGTAGAGCCATGAACACATTCCAGAACGTCCTGGGCATAGCCGCACTTATCGCTCTCGTCCTGCTGCCCGCCCTCGCCGGGCTCGCCCGCGAGCGCCGCATCGACCGCGAGCTGCGCGCCGCGGAACGGGCCCGGAGCGACGGGCCCCCGGAAACGGCGGGCGCCGCGCGGCCGGTCACGGCTGCGCGGCGCCCCTACCTCAGAAGCTGGGCCAGGATCTAGAAGTCGTCGTCGAAGGCGACCGAGCCCTCCACCGCCACCTGGTACGCGGACGGTCGGCGCTCGAAGAAGTTCGTCAGCTCCTGCACGCCCTGGAGTTCCATGAACGAGAACGGGTTCTCGGAGCCGTAGACCGCCGGGAAGCCCAGCCGGGTGAGCCGCTGGTCGGCGACGCACTCCAGGTACTGCCGCATCGACTCGGTGTTCATGCCGGGCAGCCCGTCGCCGCACAGATCACGGCCGAACTGCAGCTCCGCGGCCACGGCCTCCTTCAGCATGTCGGTGACCTGCTGCTGGAGCTCGTCGTCGAAGAGGTCCGGCTCCTCCTTGCGGACGGTGTCCACGACCTCGAACGCGAAGTTCATGTGCATCGTCTCGTCACGGAACACCCAGTTGGTGCCCGTGGCGAGACCGTGCAGCAGGCCCCGCGAGCGGAACCAGTAGACGTACGCGAACGCGCCGTAGAAGAACAACCCCTCGATGCACGCCGCGAAGCAGATCAGGTTCAGCAGGAACCGGCGGCGGTCGGCCTTCGTCTCCAGGCGCTCGATCTTCTCGACCGAGTCCATCCACTTGAAGCAGAACTGCGCCTTCTCCCGGATCGAGGGAATCTCCTCGACCGCGTCGAACGCCGCCGCACGGTCCTCCGGGTCGGGCAGGTACGTGTCCAGCAGCGTCAGATAGAACTGGACGTGCACGGCCTCCTCGAAGAGCTGCCGCGACAGGTACAGCCGCGCCTCGGGGGAGTTGATGTGCTTGTACAGCGTCAGCACGAGGTTGTTGGAGACGATCGAGTCCCCCGTCGCGAAGAACGCGACCAGCCGGCCGATCATGTGCTGCTCGCCGGGGGACAGCTTGGCGAGGTCGGCGACGTCGGAGTGCAGGTCGACCTCCTCCACCGTCCAGGTGTTCTTGATCGCGTCGCGGTAGCGCTCGTAGAAGTCCGGGTAGCGCATGGGCCGCAGGGTCAGTTCGAAGCCCGGGTCGAGCAGGTTCTTCTCGGAGTTGGTGGAGCTCATTACTGGCAGGCCTCGCAGGACTCGGGGTTTTCGAGGGAGCAGGCGATCGCGTCCGCGTCGGGCGCCGAAGCCTGCTGTACGGGAATGGGGGCGGCGGCCGCGGCCTGGCCGGAGGCGGCACGGGCGATCCGGGTCGCCGGGCGCGAGCGCAGGTAGTACGTCGTCTTCAGCCCCTGCTTCCAGGCGTACGCGTACATCGAGGAGAGCTTGCCGATCGTCGGCGTCTCCAGGAACAGGTTCAGCGACTGGCTCTGGTCCAGGAACGGCGTACGGGCCGCCGCCATGTCGATCAGACCGCGCTGCGGGATCTCCCACGCCGTGCGGTACAGCGCCCGCACCTCCTCCGGGATCCAGGCGAAGCCCTGCACCGAGCCACTGGCCTCGCGCAGCGCCTCACGGGTGCGCGCGTCCCACACCCCGAGCTGCTTCAGCTCATCCACCAGGTACGCGTTGACCTGGAGGAACTCGCCGCTGAGCGTCTCGCGCTTGAAGAGGTTGGAGACCTGCGGCTCGATGCACTCGTAGACCCCCGCGATCGAGGCGATCGTCGCCGTCGGCGCGATGGCGAGCAGCAGCGAGTTGCGCATCCCGCTCTTCGCGACGCGGGCGCGCAGCGCCTCCCACCGCTCGGGCCAGTTCAGCTCGGTGTCGTAGTGGTCGGGGTGCAGCACACCGCGCGCAGCCCGCGTCTGCGACCAGGCGGGCAGCGGTCCGGACCGTTCGGCGAGCTCGCAGGACGACTCGTACGCGGCGAGCATGATCCGCTCGGAGATCTTCGTGGAGAGCGCGCGGGCCTCGGGGGAGTCGAACGGCAGCCGCAGCTTGAAGAAGACGTCCTGGAGGCCCATGGCGCCCAGGCCCACCGGGCGCCACTTCGCGTTGGAGCGGCCGGCCTGCTCGGTCGGGTAGAAGTTGATGTCGACGACCCGGTCCAGGAAGGTCACGGCGGTGCGGACGGTGGCGTCCAGCCGCTCCCAGTCGATGGAGCCGTCGGCGACGAACGCGCCGAGGTTGACCGAGCCCAGGTTGCAGACCGCCGTCTCGCCGTCGTCGGTGACTTCGAGGATCTCGGTGCACAGGTTCGACGAGTGGACGACGGTGCCCGGCTCGGCGGTCTGGTTCGCGGTCCGGTTGGAGGCGTCCTTGAACGTCATCCAGCCCTGGCCGGTCTGTGCGAGGGTGCGCATCATCCGGCCGTACAGCTCGCGGGCCGGGATCGACTTGCGGGCCAGCCCCCGGGCCTCGGCGGCCCGGTACGCGGCGTCGAACTCGTCGCCCCACAGGTCGACGAGGCCGGGTACGTCGGCGGGCGAGAACAGCGACCAGTCGCCGTCCGCGTCGACCCGGCGCATGAACTCGTCCGGGATCCAGTGCGCCAGGTTGAGGTTGTGCGTACGCCGCTGGTCCTCGCCCGTGTTGTCGCGCAGCTCCAGGAACTCCTCGATGTCCGCGTGCCAGGTCTCCAGGTAGACGGCGGCGGCGCCCTTGCGGCGGCCCCCCTGGTTGACCGCGGCGACGGAGGCGTCCAGCGTCTTCAGGAACGGCACGATGCCGTTGGAGTGCCCGTTGGTGCCGCGGATCAGCGAACCGCGGGAGCGGATGCGGGAGTACGAAAGACCGATGCCGCCCGCGTGCTTGGAGAGCCGGGCCACCTGGTGGTAGCGGTCGTAGATCGAGTCGAGCTCGTCCAGCGGGGAGTCCAGCAGATAGCAGGAGGACATCTGCGGGTGCCGGGTGCCGGAGTTGAAGAGCGTGGGGGAGGAGGGGAGGTAGTCGAGCCGGCTCATCAGCCCGTACAGCGCCGCCACTTCGTCCACGGCGCGCTGCGAGTCGTCCTCGGCGAGCCCTGACGCGACCCGCAGCATGAAGTGCTGGGGCGTCTCGATGACCTGGCGGGTGTGCGGGTGGCGCAGCAGATAGCGGCTGTGCAGGGTCCGCAGCCCGAAGTAGCCGAAGCGGTCGTCCGCGCCGTCCGCGAGCGAACGCTCCACCAGCGCGTCGAGGGCGGCCGCGTGGCGGGCGACGAACTCGGCGGTACGGTCCGCGATCAGGCCCTCGCGGTGCCCGACGGCGACCGAGGCGGAGAAGGAGACCGCGCCCTGGCCGGCCGCCTCGTCCGCGATGGTGAGGGTCAGGAGCCGGGCGGCGAGCCGGGAGTAGGCGGGGTCCTCGGAGATCAGGCCCGCGGCGGCCTCGGTGGCCAGCGAACGCAGCTCCGCCTCGTCCGCCCGGGCGCTGCGGCCGCGCAGCGCGGCGGCGGCGACCCGGCCGGGGTCGGTGTCGGGCAGATCGGCGGTGAGGTCGGTCAGGGTCCGCAGCAGCGCGGTCCCCGGTCCGTCCTGTGCGGCTGCCTCGGACTCGGCTGCTGCGGACGCGGCGACTGAAGCCGGATCGGCTGGCGCGATGGTCACGTGGTGCTCTCCCTCGCTCGGCTCGGGGCCGGCGGGGAACGGGGCAGCCCTGCGGACGCGCAGACCCGGGGCAGGGCAGCGCTCCGCACGGCGTCCACCGGCCCAACCGCGAGGCCCGGACGTCTGGGCATCCGGTTCGGTCGAGCCGGATGCGCTGCCGGCAGGTCATCGGACTGACTCGGGGGTGCACAAAAGCGCACTGAATACACCGTTGCGGGACAGTTCCGGATTCTCACCGGATTCCCCTGCGGCGACAGCGAGGAAGAGCATACATGTGGGGGCTGCCCGATGAGGCAGCCCCCACATGTTGTGTCGCGCCGACCGGGCCGGGCCCACAGAATGAGCCGTACGGCCCTTTCCCGGGGCGGCTGGCCCGATCCACGCCGACGGCCCGCCGCGCCCCGCTGGAGGGGGCCAGGGCCTCTCGCCGGGCCGTGGGTGCGGGGTCGTCAGTGACCGCCCGGTGCCCCCGCCGTGGCCGGCGGGAGTTCCGTCTTGACGCCCGGGTCGCCCGCGTCGGCGGTGTAGTCGGCCGGGGAGGTCTCGTCGATCCCGGCGGGCGCCTTCACGGCGTTCAGGACGAAGGTGAGCACCACTGTCACGACCACGTTCAGCACGAACGCGGTGAGGCCGATGTAGCCGATCTCGCCGATGCCGGGGATCTCCGCGGACGAGCCGCCGAAGTGCTTCTGCGTCGGCGAGGCGACCCCGTACGCGGCCACCGTCCCGTACACCATGCCGACCGCCCAGCCCGCGAGCAGCGCCCAGCGGTGGAACCAGCGGGTGAACAGGCCGCCGACCAGGGCCGGCATCGTCTGGAGGATCCAGATGCCGCCGAGCAGCTGGAAGTTGATCGCGACCGTCTTGTCCATCGTGAGGACGAAGGCGAGCGCGCCGACCTTGACCAGCAGCGACACCAGCTTGGAGACCTTGGTCTCCTGCTCCGGGGTCGCGTCCGGCTTCAGGAAGTCCTTGTAGATGTTGCGGGTGAAGAGGTTCGCCGCGGCGATCGACATGATCGCGGCGGGCACCAGCGCGCCGATGCCGATGGCGGCGAACGCGACGCCCGC
This sequence comes from Streptomyces atratus, assembly GCF_900119365.1. GTDB lineage: Bacteria > Actinomycetota > Actinomycetes > Streptomycetales > Streptomycetaceae > Streptomyces > Streptomyces atratus_B. Next base: position 144,985 of record NZ_FPJO01000002.1, on the reverse strand, counting down.
GAACCAGTCCGGGAACATGTTCTCGAACAGCTGCGGGATGGCCAGCTGCCCGTTGTCGACCTTGATTCCGGCGGCGATGGCCATGAAGCCGAGCAGTGCCAGCAGGCCCAGCATCAGTGAGTACAGCGGCAGGATCGTGGTGTTGCGCCGGATCACATTGCGGCTGCGGCTGGAGAGCGTCGCCGTGATCGAGTGCGGATACATGAACAGCGCCAGCGCCGAGCCCAGCGCCAGGGTGGCGTACCCCCACTGGCCCGCCTCGCCCGGTGCGAGCGCGCCGCGCGGCTTGCCGGTGGCCGGGTTGGTCTGCGAGAACGCCTCGCCCGCCTTGGCGAAGATGTCGTCGAAACCGCCCAGCTTGATCGGGATGTAGATGATCGCCACCGCGATGACCAGGTAGATCAGCCCGTCCTTGACGAAGGCGATCAGCGCGGGTGCCCTCAGCCCGGAGGAGTAGGTGTACGCGGCGAGCACCGCGAACGCGATCAGCAGCGGCAGGTCCTTGACGAACCAGTGGGTGGTCTCGCCGCCGCCGACGCCCATCACGTCCAGCACCGCCTGGATGCCGACGAGTTGGAGTGCGATGTACGGCATCGTGGCGAGGATGCCCGTGATGGCGACCGCCAGCGACAGGCCCTTCGAGCCGAAGCGCCCGCGCACGAAGTCCGAGGTGGTGACGTACCCGTGCTTGTGCGAGACCGACCAGAGCCGCGGCAGGAAGGTGAAGATCAGCGGGTACACCAGGATGGTGTACGGCACGGCGAAGAAGCCCGCCGCGCCCGCCGCGTAGATCGCCGCCGGCACGGCGACGAAGGTGTACGCGGTGTACAGGTCGCCGCCGAGCAGGAACCAGGTGACCCAGGTGCCGAACGACCGTCCGCCCAGGCCCCATTCGTCGAGGCTGGCCTCGTTCTCGGCCTTGCGCCAGCGCGCCGCCAGGAAGCCCATGACCGTGACGGCCGCGAAGAAGAAGATGAAGACGCCGAGCGCGACGCCGTTCACACCGTCCTTCATGCCGACCCACCTCCCTTGCGGGCGCGCTGGTCACGCTGCCACAGCTTGTACGCGATCATCGTGAGCGCGGTGGAGATCAGCACCCAGAGCATCTGGTACCAGTAGAAGAACGGGATGCCGATGAAGGTGGGGTCCACCTTCGCGTACGAACTCACCCAGAGCATCGCCACGAACGGCGCGACGAGGCAGAGGGCGATGAACACCCGCACCGGTGTGACGGTGGGCGGTTTTCCTTCTGGGCCTGCTGGCATGCGGCGACTCCGTCCCCTCGCTGATCACCTTGTAATGCGCAGGAAATCTAGGGGAGGCTTCCGGTCACCGTCACCCCCTGTCCGTATTGCGGTCCGGCAACGGCCCGCTGAGCGGGTACTTCTGTTCGTAATTCCGCCAAACGTACGGCAGTTGGTCCGTATCAGGGTGCGCGAAGGGCCCTCGCGGAGTGATGCGTTCCACGGGGGCCCGGGCGGTGTTCCGGGCTCAGTCGGTGGGCCGCTTCAGGCGTGCCACGAACTTGTACCGGTCGCCCCGGTAGACCGAGCGCACCCACTCCACCGGCTCGCCCTGTCCGTCGAGCGAGTGCCGGGAGAGCATCAGCATCGGAAGACCCACGTCCGTACCGAGCAGGCCGGCCTCGCGCGGGGTGGCCAGCGAGGTCTCGATGGTCTCCTCGGCCTCGGCCAGCCGTACGTCGTACACCTCCGCCAGTGCGGTGTAGAGGGAGGTGTACTTCACCAGCGAGCGGCGCAGCGCGGGGAAGCGTTTGGCCGAAAGGTGCGTGGTCTCGATCGCCATCGGCTCGCCGCTGGCGAGCCGCAGCCGCTCGATCCGCAGCACCCGGCCGCCGGTGGTGATGTCGAGCAGCCCCGCGAGCGTGTCGTCGGCCGTCACATAGCCGATGTCCAGCAGCTGGGAGGTCGGTTCGAGGCCCTGGGCGCGCATGTCCTCGGTGTACGAGGTGAGTTGCAGGGCCTGCGAGACCTTCGGCTTGGCGACGAAGGTGCCCTTGCCCTGGATGCGCTCCAGCCGGCCCTCGACGACCAGCTCCTGGAGCGCCTGGCGCACGGTGGTGCGCGAGGTGTCGAACTCGGCGGCCAGGGTCCGCTCCGGCGGCACGGGGGTGCCCGGCGGCATGGTGTCCGTCATGTCGAGCAGATGTCGCTTCAGCCGGTAGTACTTCGGGACGCGCGCCGTCCGCGTGGCCGCGCCCGTCTCGTTCTCCGTACTGCCCCCGTCGGCACCCATGGTCCGCCTTCCCGACGCTTGCGTTGCTGCCGTCACCGGCTCCTCCGTCTGTCGCGGCTCACATGGTGGCACGGTCCGGTCACGGCTGGTCGCCCTCTCTCAGGTGTCGGTCCTGTAACGGACGCGAGTGCACTTCTTATACACCCTTGACACCCCTAAAGGTCTAGGCCAAGCTCCCGGTGCTGGTCTAAACCATTAAAGACCAGGTCCAGCCCCAGCAGTACTCGTCGAATGTCTTCGCGGTGGGCGGGGTTGCAGTATCCCTGAGGAGGGTTTGGCGTGAAGCGCAAGCTCATCGCGGCGATCGGCGTCGCGGGCATGATGATCGGCCTCGCGGCGTGTGGGTCCGACGACGGCGGTGACAGCGGCAAGAAGGCCGGTCCGGACGCGTACAAGGGCCAGACCCTGACCGTGTGGACGATGTCCGGCTCGAACCCGGACGGGTGGACCAAGACGGTCACCGAGGAGTTCGAGAAGAAGACCAAGGCCAAGCTGAAGATCGAAGTCCAGGACTGGAACGGCATTCAGCAGAAGGTCACCACCGCCCTCTCCGAGTCCAACCCGCCGGACGTCCTGGAGATCGGAAACACCCAGACCCCGGCGTACGCCAAGACCGGCGGTCTCGCCGACCTCGGTGACCTGAAGAAGGAGATCGGCTCCGCCTGGGCCGACGGCGTCAACCAGCCCTCCATCTACGACGGCAAGCAGTACGCCCTGCCGTGGTACGTGGGCAACCGCGTCGTCATGTACAACAAGAAGGTCTTCAAGGACGCCGGTATCACCGAGACGCCGAAGACCCGTGCCGACCTCTTCAAGGCGTTCGAGGCCATCGAGAAGAAGGGCGACGCCGAGCCGATCTACCTGCCCGGCCAGAACTGGTACTTCTTCGACGGCCTGCTCGTCGGCAAGGACGTCTCGCCGGTGAAGAAGGAAGGCGACAAGTACGTCTCCAACCTGGCCGACCCGAAGGTCGCCGAGGCCATGGACGTCTACAAGCAGTACCAGGCCTTCTCCAAGGCCCCCAAGGACAAGGACGAGGCCACCCCGCAGCAGGCCGAGGTCTTCGCCAAGGGCAAGACCGGCGCCGTCATCGCGATGGGCTACGAGGCCGGCACCGCCATCAAGGCCAACCCGGAGATCAAGGACGACATCGGCTTCTTCACCATCCCCGGTGAGACGGCCGACAAGCCCGAGGGCGTCTTCCTCGGCGGCTCCAACCTCGCCGTGGCCGCGGGCAGCAAGAAGCAGGACCTGGCCAAGGAGTTCCTGAAGATCGCGCTCTCCGAGCAGAACGACGGCGCGCTCATCAAGGAGGCCGGCTGGTCCCCGAAGAACGACGCCATGCAGAAGTACACGGTCGGCCAGCCCGCCGCCGAGGCGGCCGGTCCGGCCGCCGCCAAGTCCGGTGGCACCACGCCGCTGATCCCGGAGTGGGCGCCGGTCGAGAACCCGCCGAACCCGATCAAGACCTACATGACGCTGGTTCTCCAGGGCAAGTCGCCCGCCGAGGCCGCCAAGCAGGTCGAGGGCGAGCTCAACAAGCGCCTCAGCCAGCAGCAGTAGTCGCAAGTAGCGCGTCCTGCGCCGGGGCGGCGGGTCCCGACCCGCCGCCCCGGTCGTACGCACCGTTCCGTGTAGGGCTTTGTTGGAAGAGATGGCGAGCATGGCAGTGCAGACCGAACCCTCGGATGTGGCCAAGACGGCCGCAGTCCGCGGCCAGGACGGGAAACCACCCGTCGGGCAGCACGGGGGAAACAAGCGGAAGCCGGGTATCGGCGCGGCGCCGTACCTGTTGATGATTCCCGCACTCGCGGTGACGGCGCTCCTTCTCGGGTACCCCCTGGTGAAGAACGTCATGCTGTCGTTCCAGAACCTCAATATGGGACAGCTGATCCAGCATGTCACCGAGTGGAACGGCTTCAAGAACTACCAGGAGATCCTCACCGGTGAGGACTTCTGGAGAGTCACGCTCCGCACGATCGTCTTCACCGGCGTCAACGTCGTCCTGACCATGGTCCTCGGCACCCTGATCGGACTGCTGCTCGCCCGCCTCGGCAAGAGAATGCGGTTCACCCTGATGGTCGGCCTGGTGCTCGCCTGGGCGATGCCGGTCGTGGCCGCGTCCACCGTGTTCCAGTGGCTGTTCGCCTCGCGCTTCGGCGTGGTCAACTACGTGCTGGACAAGCTCGGCTGGCACTCGATGGCCGAATTCAACTGGACCGGATCGCAGTTCTCCACCTTCTTCGTGGTCACCCTGCTGATCGTCTGGCAGTCCATCCCGTTCGTGGCGATCAACCTCTACGCGGCGACCACGACGATCGCCAAGGAGCTGTACGAGGCCGCCTCGCTCGACGGTGCCGGCGTCTGGAAGAGCTTCACCTCGGTGACGTTCCCGTTCCTGCGGCCCTTCCTCTACGCCACGACCTTCCTCGAAGTCATCTGGATCTTCAAGGCCTTCCCGCAGATCTTCACCATCAGTGAGGGCGGCCCCAACCGCCTCACCGAGACCCTGCCGGTCTACGCCTTCGTCGAGGGCGTCGGCAACCAGCACTACGGCATGGGCGCGGCGATCTCGCTGCTGACCATCCTGATCATGCTGGGGCTGACCTCCTACTACCTCCGCATCGTTCTCAAGCAAGAGGAGGACGAGCTGTGAAGCGCTCACTGTTCGGCCGCATCTGGCCCAACGCGACGGCGATCGTCCTCTTCGCCGCACTGGTCTTCCCCGTCTACTGGATGTTCAGCACGGCGTTCAAGCCGACCGGCGACATCATCACCGAGACGCCGGTCTGGTTCCCCACCGACGTCACCTTCGAGCACTTCAAGACCGCGTACCACGCACCGAACTTCCTGACCCTGGTCAGGAATTCGCTCACCGTCACCCTGCTCGCCGTGGCCTTCTCGCTGATCATCGCGCTCTTCGCGTCGTTCGCGCTGGCCCGGATGCGGTTCAAGGGCCGCAAGGGCATGATCCTGGTCTTCATGATCGCCCAGATGGCGCCGTGGGAAGTCATGGTCATCGCGATCTACATGCTGGTCCGCGACGCGGACATGCTCAACAGCCTGGTCCCGCTGACGCTCTTCTACATGGTGATGGTGCTCCCCTTCACGATCCTCACGCTGCGCGGCTACGTTGCCGCGGTGCCCAAGGAACTGGAGGAGTCCGCCATGGTCGACGGCTGCACCCGCCCGCAGGCCTTCGTCAAGGTGATCCTGCCGCTGCTCGCCCCCGGCCTGATGGCCACCTCGCTCTTCGGCTTCATCACCGCCTGGAACGAATTCCCGCTGGTCCTGATCCTCAACAAGGACCCCGAGGCCAAGACGCTCCCGCTCTGGCTCTCCCAGTTCCAGAGCCAGTTCGGCGACGACTGGGGCGCCACCATGGCGGCGGCCTCGATCTTCGCCATTCCGATCCTCATCCTGTTCGTCTTCCTGCAGCGCAAGGCCGTCAGCGGCCTCACCGACGGTGCCGTGAAGGGATAACGCCGCCCATGACCACCCTGATATCCGCCACGGACACCGTCACCCGCGACGCGCTCGCCGTCCTGCAGCCCGGATTCACCGGCACCGCCGCCCCGGACTGGGTGCTGCGCAGGGTCGACGAAGGCCTCGCCTCCGTCGCCCTGTTCGGCCGCAACATCCGCACGCCCGAGCAGGTCACCGCGCTCACCGCCCAGCTCAGGGCCGGGCGCGAGGACCTCCTCGTCGCGATCGACGAGGAGGGCGGTGACGTCACCCGCCTGGAGGTGCGCACCGGTTCCTCGTTCCCCGGCAACCTCGCCCTCGGCCACGTCGACGACCTCGACCTGACCCGCGCGGTCGCCCAGGAGCTCGGCCGCCGGCTCGCCGAGTGCGGCGTCAACCTCAACTGGGCGCCGTCCGCGGACGTCAACTCCAACCCGGGCAACCCGGTCATCGGCGTACGGTCCTTCGGCGCCGACACCCGGCTCGTGGCCCGGCACACCGCCGCGTACGTCGAGGGCCTCCAGGCCGCCGGGGTCGCCGCCTGCACCAAGCACTTCCCGGGGCACGGCGACACCGCGATCGACTCGCACCACGCGATGCCGCGCATCGACGTGGACCTGGAGACCCTGTACGCCCGTGAGCTGGTGCCCTTCCGGGCGGCCATCGCGGCGGGCACCAAGTGCGTGATGAGCGCGCACATCCTGCTGCCGGCGCTCGATCCGGACCGCCCCGCCACGGTGAGCCCGCGGATCCTCACCGGTCTGCTCCGCGAGGAGCTGGGCTACGACGGCCTGATCGTCACCGACGCCGTGGAGATGCAGGCCATTGCCGCGACATACGGCATCGAGCGTGGCTCCGTCCTCGCGATCGCCGCCGGGGCCGACGCGCTGTGCGTCGGTGGCGGCCTGGAGGACGACGGCACGGTGCTCCGGCTGCGCGACGCGCTGGTCAGGGCCGTGCGCAGCGGTGAACTCGCCGAGGAGCGGCTCGCGGACGCGGCCGCACGGGTACGTGCCCTCGCGTCCTGGACGCAGGGGGCCAAGAAGGCCGGTTCGGGGCCGGGCGCGGCAGGGCAGGAGGGGACCGAGCCCGGCACCGGAACCGGTTCCGGCATCGGCCTGGTCGCCGCTCGCCGGGCGGTGCGGGCGACCGGCTCCGCCGCCCCGCTGACCGAGCCCGCGTACGTCGCCGCGTTCGCCTCCGCGTCGAACATCGCCGTCGGTGACGAGACCCCGTGGGGCGTCGCCGCCGAGCTGGGCCGGCTGCTGCCGGGCACGGAGACCGGCACGTACAGCAGCGAGACCGAGGCACCCGTCGTCGCGGTGCTGCGGGCGGCGGGGGAGCGGCGCATCGTCGTGGTCGTCCGCGACGTCCACCGCCACGCCTGGATGGGCGAGGCGCTCGACGCCCTGGTGGCCGAACGCCCCGACACGGTCGTGGTCGAGATGGGCGTCCCGCAGGCGGCCCCCAGGGGCGGCCTGCACATCGCCACCCACGGCGCGGCCCGCGTCTGCGGCCTCGCGGCGGCGGAGCTCGTCGTCAGGGGCACGGACGGCCCGACGGACTGAGTACCGGGCGTGATGCGGGGCCGGGGGCCGCATCACGCCCGATCGGGCCCGCGACACACAGGAACCGGGCCCGCGACGGCACAAGAGAGGGCCGGGACACCCAGCGTGGGTGTCCCGGCCCTCTCGTACGTGCCCGGGAGTGCTACAGCCCCTGCCACGCCGGCTTCGCCGCGTACGTGGCGCGGAAGTAGTCCGCCAGCTTCAGCTTCGACGCGGCGGCCTCGTCCACCACCACCGTCGCGTGCGGGTGCAGCTGGAGCGCCGAGGCGGGCACGACCGAGGCGACCGGCCCCTCCACCGTCTGCGCCACGGCGTCCGCCTTGCCCTCGCCGGTGGCGAGCAGGATCGGGTGGCGGGACTCCAGGATGGTGCCGATGCCCTGGGTGATCACGTGGTGCGGCACCTGCGTGATGTCGTCGTCGAAGAAGCGCGCGTTGTCGATCCGGGTCTGCTCGGTGAGCGTCTTGATCCGGGTGCGGGAGGCGAGCGAGGAGCACGGCTCGTTGAAGCCGATGTGCCCGTCGGTGCCGATGCCGAGGAGCTGCAGGTCCACCCCGCCGGCCTCGGCGAGCGCCTTGTCGTACGCCAGGCAGGCCGCCTGGACGTCCTCGGCGGAGCCGTCGGGGCCCATGAAGGACGCCTCGGACAGGCCGAGCGGTTCGACGACCTCGCGCAGCACCACGGAGCGGTAGGACTCCGGGTGGCCCGCGGGCAGCCCGACGTACTCGTCGAGCTGGCAGATGCGGGCGCGCGAGGCGTCGACGGCACCGGAGCGGACCTTGGCCGCCAGCGCCTGGTAGATGGGCAGCGGGGTCGAGCCGGTGGCAACGCCGAGAAGGGCGTCGGGCTTGCGGCTCAGGAGGGCGCCGATGGCCTCCGCGATGAGTTCGCCGCCTGCCTTGGCGTCCGGGACGATGACAACTTCCACGCGGGGCCTGCCGATCTGAAGAGTTGAGTCAGGTGGTATAGACCAATCGGTCTCCAATCTAGCAGACCCTGGCAACGCGGGCACGGGGGATGCGCCCGTCCCGGACGCGGTCCGCTGCACCGACGGCCGGGGCGGCGAGGCCCTCCAGCCCGTCCTGGACCGGCTGCGCGGCCGCGGCGCCGATCTCTTCGTGGTCGGCGCGAAGGCCCAGGTCGAGGCGGCGCCCGCGGGGTTCGTGCTGCCGACGGCCGGGGTCGCCGAGGAGGTCCAGCAGGCCTGGAGATTCTGCCGCTGCGGATGCTCGCGTACGAGGTGACGATCGCCCGCGGCCAGGACCCGGACGTGCCCCGCGCCCTGGCCAGGGTCACCGAGACCCGCTGAGTGCGGGAACTGCCCCGGGAACACCCGCGGGCCACGGCGCCGGGACGGGACCCTCAGCCCGTCCGGCACCGCAGCCCGGAGTAAGACCGACCGGCAATAGGGGGCGGCGTCGCGGGGCTGGGCACGCACATCTGCCGCGTTGTCGTCAATCAACAACGCTCCGCGTTGCCTCAATCCTCCGCCTTGCAGCTGCACGCACCCAGCCCCGCTCCTTCACCCACCCCCCAATTGCCGGTCGGTCTGAGACCGGCCATCACGGACGGTCTGTTCGGCCGGCGGTGTGCGGTGCCCCCGGCCGGGGAGAGGTGCCTGCGCGGTCAGGGCAGAGAGCGCGGGTACCTCGATCCACTCTCCTGTGCGGGGAGAGCGGAAGCTCTGTCCATAGCATTGTGGACTAGACCATTCGCCTGTGTCCATCCATACGGCAGCCGCAATTTTCCGGCCACCTCCCCTTGCACGCACGGTCCGGTCGTTCGGTTCGGAACCATTGACCCTCCGCGGGTACGCTCGCACACGTGCCCTCCATGAACGACCTCGTCCGCCAGCACACAGCCCTCAGTGACACCGACCTGGAGTGGCTGCATCTGCTGGTCTCGGAGTGGCAGCTGCTCTCCGACCTCTCCTTCGCCGACCTCGTGCTCTGGGTCCCCACGCGCGACGGCACCCGCTATGTCTCCGTGGCGCAGATGCGCCCCAACACCGGCCCCACCTCCTACCAGGACGACATGGTCGGGCACCTGGTGCCGCGCGGCCGCCGTCCGCTGCTGGACGCGGCGCTGGACGAGGGCCGGATCGTGCGCGAGGGCGACCCGGAGTGGCGCGAGGAGGTGCCGGTACGGGTCGAGTCGATCCCCGTACGCAGGGAGGGCCGGGTCCTCGGGGTCATCGCCCGCAACACCAACCTCCTCACTGTCCGGACCCCGTCCAGGCTGGAGCTCACCTACCTCCAGTCGGCCTCGGACCTGGCCCAGATGATCGCCGCCGGGTCCTTCCCCTTCCCCGGTCAGCAGGTCGACATGGACGCCTCGCCGCGCGTCGGCGACGGGCTGATCCGGCTCGATGCCGACGGGGTCGTCCAGTACGCCAGCCCCAACGGCCTCTCCGCGTATCACCGGCTCGGCCTCGCCTCCGATCTGGTCGGCCAGCACCTGGGCTGCATCACCGCCGAACTCGCCCCCTCCCGGGGCCCGGTGGACGAAGCCCTGGTCAAACTGGCCAGCGGCTACGCGCCCCGGGAGTTCGAGGTCGAGTGCGCGGGCGGGGTGATCCAGCTCCGGGCGATCCCGCTCAAGCCCAAGGGCGTCCGCATCGGCTCCCTGGTCCTGCTCCGGGACGTCACCGAACTCCGCCGTCGCGAACGCGAGTTGATCACCAAGGACGCCACCATCCGGGAGATCCATCACCGGGTGAAGAACAACCTCCAGACCGTTGCCGCCCTGTTGCGGCTTCAGGCCCGGCGGATGGACTCCGTACGGGGCCGCGAGGCGCTCAACGAGGCGGTACGGCGCGTCGGTTCGATCGCCATCGTCCATGAGACGCTGTCCCAGAATCTGGACGAGCGGGTGGAGTTCGACGAGATCGCCGACCGCGTCATCGCGATGGTCGCCGAGATCTCGCCGGGCAAGGTCACCTGCCGAAGGACGGGACGCTTCGGCATCCTCGACGCCGAAGTGGCCACGCCCCTGGCGATGGTGCTCACGGAGGTCCTGCAGAACGCCCTGGAACACGCCTTCACACTCGCTGAGTCCGGCACGGTGGAGGTGTCCGCGGTGCGCGGCGGTTCCTCCGCCGGAGCGCGGTTGCTGATCACGGTCCAGGACGACGGGTGCGGACTGCCCGAGGGATTCGACCCGCAGCGTGCCGGCAATCTGGGTCTGCAGATCGTCCGGACGCTGGTGGAGGGCGAGTTGGGCGGAACCTTCGGCATGGTCCCGGCGCCCGAGCGCGGCACCCAGGTCGTGCTCGACATCCCCGTCCGGCCCCAGAAGTAGCCCCGTCGGCCCACCCGTTCATCGGAGTGGACCGGTGGCGGGCGTACGGACACAGCAGTGAGCCCGGACCGTTGTCACGGTCCGGGCTCACTGTTCATGCATGCGCTTCGGGGGTACTGCGCGCTGCGACTCGGGGGGCGGGGTTGTGCGTACGCTCTGTACGCGCCGCCTGGCTGAGGCTCGTAGCGGTGGCGTCGGTCAGGCGCTGGCGTTGCGCGCCCGGTTGCGAGCGGCGCGGCGCTTCATCGCGCGGCGCTCGTCCTCGCTGAGGCCACCCCAGACGCCGGAGTCCTGGCCGGACTCGAGCGCCCACTGCAGGCACTGCTCCATGACGGGGCAGCGACGGCAGACGGCCTTGGCTTCCTCGATCTGCAGCAGCGCAGGACCGGTGTTGCCGATGGGGAAGAACAGCTCGGGGTCTTCCTCACGACAAACGGCGTTGTGACGCCAGTCCATGGCTGCTACCTCTCCTTGGTATTACATACTGGTGCTTGTGAATGTGAACGCTTTCACGAATCCCCCCGCGGGTGACGGGCCGACGCCCAGATGAACTGGTTGTGGTCCTGTGCAGGTGAGGAGGGGTTCTGGCTCTCAGTGGAGGCCGGTGTTGCGGGCCGTCCCGATCGCCATGTAGAGATTCGCAAACCTCAGCGGCGGATACAACCCCTTCTGGAAACTTTTTTTTGATTCCTCGGTGTCGACTAGGTCACAGCCGTACTTCTATGGGGTGGAATCCAGTCCAAACGTTCGAGTTGAAGGACTTTGGTCCCTTCCACTCACACAATCACACGCAGTGCACGGCGTACGCCTGTGAACGTCACACTTGTGCGCACTCCCAGGTGGTCGCCGTCCATCTGGAAGGGCAGCGGCACCTTTGAATGCAAGGTGAAGTCCGTGAGGTCATGAAGTGAAACAGCATGCTTTCCGGACGGGCCCTTCTCCGGGCTCGAAGTGAGCAGCTGAGTGCCGTAACGGGCGACCGCCGGAGTGGAGAGCCGCTTCAGTCCGAGCACGTCCAGGCCGGTGTCGAAAGTGGCCTTCGGGGACGCGTACAGAGGACGATTGCCCAGGTAGGACCAGGGGGCGGTGTTGGAGATTATGGACAGCGCCAGATCGGTGACCGGTTCCTGCCCGGGGGTCTCCAGGGTCATCACGCCCTGCCTGCGGTGCGGCTCGTCGATGAACTGCCGGACCACCTGGCGTACGTAGAGCGCGTGCGTGGAGCGCTTGCCGCGTTCGCGTTGCTGTTCGACCCGGCCGACCACGCCTGCGTCGAAACCGAGCCCGGCGCAGAAGGTGAACCAGCGTTCCGGGACGGATTCGTCCTCGGTGCCGGGGGTGCCGGCCGCCAGTCCGAGGCCGACCGTGCGTTCGGTCCGGTTGGCGAGTGCGTCCAGGATCGCTCCGGTCGCCTCCACCGCGTCGTTGGGCAGGCCCAGGGCGCGCGCGAACACATTGGTGGAGCCGCCGGGAACCACCGCGAGGCGCGGGAGGCTGTCCAGGTCGGGGCCGTTGTGGAGGAGACCGTTGACGACCTCGTTGACCGTGCCGTCGCCGCCCAGGGCGACCACCAGATCGATGTCGTCGCTGTCCGCGGCCCGCCGCCCCAGGTCCCGGGCGTGGCCCCGGTATTCCGTGGTCACGGCCTCCAGCTTCATCTCGCTGGCCAGCGCATGGATGAGCACGTCACGGGTCCGCGCACTGGTGGTGGTAGCAGCTGGATTGACCACGAGGAGTGCGCGCATGACCGCCAGACTACCTACCGCGCGGTATCACTCTGAAGTCCCACCCCCTGGCCTTCACGCTCGGTGACGGCGCGGATGCTGCGGGGCGGACCAGCCGTCCGTCCCCGTACCGATCCCGACATCTGTTCCGGCACCGGTTCCGACCCCGGCTTCGCTTTCGCGGCCCCGGGATGCCAACCTGCAAGGGTGAGTACTCAGCAGAACACGCCCGCCTCGTCACCCTCGCCGAGGCTCGAACCGGCGAAGCCGAGCAGGATCACTCTCGTTGCCGGACTCACCGCCCTGGAAGGGGCGGCGCTGGCCATCGGCGGGATCTACATGCTGGTCATGGGGCTGCTCGGACATCCCGAGAGCCCGCAGCAGGCGGAGATGGGCGGTCTGACGCTGATCGCGCTCGCACTGATCCCGCTGTTCGCCGCCCGCGGTCTGCTGCGGCGGCGCAGCTGGAGCCGCGGTCCCGCGCTCATCACGCAGATCATCGCGCTCCCGGTGGCCTGGACGCTGCTGCGGTCGCACGGCGTGCTGATCCCGGCCGGGATCGTCCTCGCCGCGGTGACCCTGACGGCGCTCTACCAGCTGGTCAGGCCGACGACGGTCGAGGCGCTCGGCATCCGCCGGCCGGGCACCACCCCGGACAACTGAATCCGCCCCGCCCGGCGACTGGGCGGGGCGGACCGGCGGCACCGGGCGGCCGCGGGCACGGGAAGGACCGCGCCTGCGTGCGGCCCTGCCCGCTACTCCTCGACGAGCAGCCGCTCGCGCAGCTGCGCGAGCGTGCGGGCCAGCAGCCGCGAGACATGCATCTGCGAGATGCCGACCTCCTGCGCGATCTGCGACTGGGTCATGTTGCCGAAGAAGCGCAGCAGCAGGATCCGCTTCTCGCGCGGCGGCAGGTCCTCCAGCAGCGGCTTGAGCGACTCCCGGTACTCGACGCCCTCCAGCGCCTCGTCCTCGGAGCCCAGCGTGTCCGCGACGGCGGGGGACTCGTCGTCCGTGTCCGGCACGTCCAGCGAGAGCGTGCTGTACGCGTTGGCCGATTCCAGGCCCTCCAGGACCTCTTCCTCGGAGATGCCCAGCCGCTCCGCCAGCTCGTGGACCGTGGGCGAGCGCCCGTGCTGCTGGGAGAGCTCGGCGGTGGCCGTGGTCAGCGAGAGCCGCAGCTCCTGGAGCCGGCGCGGCACCCGGACCGCCCAGCCCTTGTCACGGAAGTGGCGCTTGATCTCGCCCACGACCGTCGGGGTCGCGTACGTCGAGAACTCGACGCCGCGGTCCGGGTCGAACCGGTCGACCGACTTGATCAGGCCGATCGTGGCGACCTGGGTCAGGTCGTCCAGCGGCTCGCCGCGGTTGCGGAACCGGCGGGCCAGATGCTCCACGAGCGGCAGATGCATCCGCACCAGCCGATTGCGCAGCTCCGCCTTCTCGGGCGACCCGTCGGGAAGCGCGCGCAGTTCGACGAAGAGCGCCCGCGCCCCGCTGCGGTCGTGTGGATCGTGGTGCCCGTGCTCGCTCATCTGGCCCGCCCGCTTCGCCTGCGACTGCTCCACCGCGACCGTACGGCCCGCCGGCCCGTCCGCCCCGTCCACCGGATGGGGCAGGGCCTGCTGTTCCGGGATGCCTGCTGCGCGCACCACCCCTGGTCGCATCGTTTCGTCCCGCACAGGACCGTCCCCGTTCCCGCTGCTCACGCCGGCCCGGGTCCCGCGCCGCGCTGTTTGTAGAGGCTGATGCTGACCGTACGGTCGTCGGCCACCGAGGAGTCGACCTTCCCGGCCAGTGCGGAGAGCACCGTCCAGGCGAAGGTGTCGCGCTCCGGTGCCCGGCCGTCCGTCGTGGGGGCGGCCACCGTGACCTCGAGAGAATCCTCGACGAGCCGGAAGACGCAGCTGAGGACGGAGCCCGGCACGGCCTGCTGAAGCAGGATCGCGCAGGCCTCGTCGACCGCGATGCGAAGATCCTCGATCTCGTCGAGAGTGAAGTCCAAGCGCGCTGCGAGACCGGCCGTGGCCGTACGCAGCACTGACAGGTAGGCACCCGCAGCGGGCAGCCGGACCTCTACGAAGTCCTGATTCCCGGGCTCGCCTGCGATCTGGGACACCCTCACCTCCAAGGTGGCACAAACTCTTTCGAGGATCCGGGAAGGGTGCCCCGGAGCCATGTGGTACGTCTTCGGTTCTGGTCCGCGACGCTATCGCGACCCATGATGCCGTGTCGCCAGAGCCCCAGCCCATGGCTGTCACTCATGGTAAGCCCATGAGTACACACAGTGGGTAGTGGTCTGCGGCGGTCAATTGCGAACAACCGGCGCCGGTTTGACGTACCCAGGCCTCAGACGATCGAACCGTCCTCGAAGCACCAGCGCCAGCTCTCGCCCGGCTCGAAGCTCCGCATCACCGGATGACCGGTCTCCTTGAAGTGCCCCGTGGCGTGCTGCAGGGGCGACGAATCGCAGCAGCCGACATGGCCGCAGACCAGGCAGAGCCGCAGCTGCACGGGGTGGGTGCCCGCCGCGAGGCAGCCGGGGCACGTCGCACTGAGCGGGGCCGGTTCGGGGCGCGGCAGTGCGGACACGTGAGGGCAGTCACTCATGATTGTCAGGTTACGACGGATACGTGGACCGTGAACTGCGGATGCGAGGACCGTGGAATGGACGTATTGCCGCTGGTGGGACTGGTCGCGGCCAGTGCGGCGGTCGCGGGTGCGGCCCGCCGCACCCCCGTGCCGGCCCCGCTGCTGCTCGTCACCGTGGGCCTGATCGCCTCCTATCTGCCCGGGGTGCCCACATACACCCTGGACGCGCACATCGTGCTGCCGCTCCTGCTGCCGCCGTTGCTCTACACGGCGGCCGTCGACAGCTCCTACCTCGACCTGCGGGCCAATCTCCGGCCGGTCGCGCTGCTGTCGGTCGGTTACGTCCTGTTCGCGACCGTCGCGGTCGGCTGGCTGGCGTACCGCCTCGTGCCCGACCTGCCGCTCACCGCCGCGCTGGTGCTCGGCGCGGTCGTCGCCCCGCCGGACGCGGTCACGGCCGCCGCGATCGCGCGCCGGGTCGGGCTGCCCGGCCGGGTCACGACGGTCCTGCAGGGCGAGTCCCTGGTGAACGACGCCACGGCCATCACCGCCTACAAGGTGGCGATCGCGGCCGCCGTGGGCGAGGGGATGAGCTGGGGCGCGGGGATCGAGGAGTTCCTCCTCGCCGCGGTCGGCGGCGTCGTGGTCGGCCTGGCGCTGATGGTGCCGCTGCACTGGCTGCGCACCCACCTCAAGGAAGCGCTGCTGCAGAACACGCTGTCGCTGCTGATCCCCTTCGTGGCGTACGCGGCGGCCGAACGCGTACACGCCTCCGGAGTGCTCGCCGTGGTCGTGGTGGCGCTCTATCTGGGGCACCGGTCCTGGCAGGTCGACTTCGCGACCCGGCTCCAGGAGGCGGCCGTCTGGAAGATGGTCGCGTTCATTCTGGAGTCCGCGGTCTTCGCGCTGATCGGGCTCCAGCTGCCCTTCGTGCTGAAGGGGCTCGGCGCGTACGCCGTGGGCGACGCGGTCCGGTACGCGGTCGCCGTCTTTCTCGCCGTGGTCGTGGTCCGCTTCATCTGGGTCTACCCGGCGACGTATCTGCCCCGGTGGCTGTCGAGACGGATCAGGGAACGCGAGCCCGACACCGACTGGACGGCGCCGCTGATCGTCGGCTGGGCCGGGATGCGCGGTGTCGTCTCGCTCGCCATCGCCTTCTCCATCCCGTTCGCCATGTCCGACGGGAGCCCCTTCCCGGCCCGCAACCTGGTGCTGTTCCTGACCTTCACCACCGTGATCGGCACCCTGGTCGTCCAGGGGCTCAGCCTGCCGCTGCTGGTGCGGGTCCTGAAGCTCCCGGGGCGCGACGCCAAGGCCGAGACACTGGCCGAGGCGCAGGCCCAGAGCGAGGCCTCCGCGGCCGCCGAGGCGCGGCTGGACGAACTGCTCGCCGATCGCCGCAACCAGCTGCCGGGACCCCTCGCCGACCGGCTGCGCACCGTGCTGGAACGCCGCCGCAACGCCGTGTGGGAGCGGCTGGGCGCGGCCAATCCGCTGACCGGGGAGTCGGCGGACGACACCTACCGGCGCCTGGCCAGGGAGATGATCGACGCCGAGCGCGCGGTCTTCGTGACGCTGCGGGACGAGCGGCGGATCGACGACGAGATGCTGCGGACGCTGCTCAGACGGCTCGACCTGGAGGAGGCGGCGGCCTACCGGGAGGAGTCGGGCGCACCCTGAGGGCTGCCCGTGACGACCGCCGCGACCGTGGTTCCCGGAGGGAACGCACCCTCCCCGGCCAGTTCGGTGAGCGCGTACAGCAGCTTGGCCACGTAGAGCCGCTCGACGGGCAGGCCGTGCCGCTGCTCGAAGTCGTCGGCGAAGGCGTGCAGGGCCGGGGTCGTACGCGCGTAGCCGCCGAAGTGGAAGCGCTCGTCCAGGGACCAGGACCCGGCCGGGCCGCCGAAGGCCTCCTGCTGCAGTTCCCGCACCGCGTCCCCGAGGAAACCGCCGCGCAGCACCGGGACGCCGAGGACGCGCTGCCCGGGCGCGAGGCCGGCGGCGAGACCGGCGAGGGTGCCCCCGGTGCCGCAGGCCACCGCGACCGCGTCGGCCCGGCCGCGCAGCTCGCGCCCCAGCTCTGTACAGCCCTGTGCCGCCAGGGCGTTGCTGCCGCCCTCCGGGATGACACAGCACTCCCCGAAGGCGCTCAGCAGCCCCGCCAGGACCTCTGGATCGCCCTTCGCGCGGTAGGACGCGCGGTCCATGAAGTGCAGGGTCATCCCGTCGGCGGCGCACTGGGCCAGCGAGGGGTTCAGCGGCCGGCCGGCCAGTTCGTCACCGCGCACCACCCCGATGGTGCGGAAGCCGAGCAGCCGCCCGGCGGCGGCGGTGGCCCGCAGGTGGTTGGAGTACGCGCCGCCGAAGGTCAGCACGGTGCGCCCGGCGGCGGCCCGCAGATTGAGGGAGAGCTTCCGCCATTTGTTGCCGGGGAGATCCGGGTGGATCAGATCGTCACGCTTGAGCAGCAGCCGTACGCCGTGGCGCGCGAAGCGCTCGTCCTCGACCGGCTGCAGGGGCGAGGGGAGCACCGGCTGCAGCCGGGAGAGGTCGAGCGCTTCGGAGGACATGCCGCAATTGTCGCCGGGGAGACGCTTCTCGGCGACGACGGCGCGCAGTACGTCGTCGTCGCCGAGCCCGGCACGGTTGGCGCGGCCGCAGCCGACCGGGTGGCCCCGGCCGTCCTTGGCGATCACGCCGTGGCAGAGCGGGCCGGGCAGATCCGGGTGGCCGTCACGGGCGGACGGTGGAGTCGGCGCGAGCAGTGGGCCGGATTCAGTCCTGTGTCAGCCACATGTCGGGGCCGAACACCTCGTAGTGGATGTCGGCCGCCGGGACGCCCTTGGCCAGCAGCTGGGTGCGCACGGCGCGCATGAAGGGCAGGGGACCGCAGAGATAGGCGTGGGTGCCGGGGGCGACGGCGAGGCCGCTCAGATCGACCTGGCCGGTGCGGTCGGCGGGGTGGCCGGGCTCGGGGTCCTCGTACCAGAAGTGGGCGGTGGCGTCGGGGAGCTTGGCGGTGAGCTGGGCGTGGTCGGTGCGCATGACGTGGGTGGCGGGGGAGCGGTCGCCGTGCACGACGGTGACCGGGGCCTGGTGGCCGGTCGCCGCGAGGTGGTCCAGCATCGAGAGCATCGGGGTGCAGCCGATGCCCGCGGAGGCGAGCAGGAGCGGTGCGTCGGTGGAGTCCAGCACGAGATCGCCGTACGGGGCGGAGACCCGCAGCAGGTCGCCGGCCTCCACCTCGGTGTGCAGATGGCGCGAGACCTCACCGTCCGGCGAGCCGCCGCCGTGCACCCGCTTGACGGTGATCGAGCGGAGCCGCGAGCCGGGGGCGCAGGAGAGGCTGTACTGGCGTATCTGGCGGGCCCCGTCGGGGAGTTCCACCTGTACGGAGACGTACTGGCCGGGCCGGAAGGCGGGTGCGGGGGCGCCGTCGGCCGGGCGGAGCTGGAAGGTGGCGACGTCGGCGGTCTCCTCGATCCGGGCGGCCACCTCCCACTCGCGCCACACGTCGCCGGCGACGACGCCCTGCTGCGCGTACAGCCGCTCCTCGATCGAGATCAGGGCGCCGGCCATCAGCCAGTAGACCTCGTCCCAGGCGGCGGCGACCTCCGGGGTCACCGCGTCGCCGAGCACCTCGGCGATCGCGGCGAACAGATGGGTGTGCACGATGTCGTACTGGGCGGCGGTGACGCCGAGCGAGGCGTGCTTGTGGGCGATCCGGCCGAGCATCACGTCGGGGCGGGTGTCCGGGTGCTCGATCAGATGGGTCGCGAAGGCGGCGATGGAGCCCGCGAGGGCCTGCCGCTGGGCGCCGGACGACTGGTTGCCGCGGTTGAAGAGGTTGCGCAGCAGCTCGGGGTGGGCGTCGAAGAGCTTGCGGTAGAAGAGATCGGCGATGTCTCCGATGGCCGCGCCCACGGCGGGGAGGGTGGCACGGACGGTGGCGGTCGACGTCTCGGAGAGCATCGGGACTCCTCGCATGTGAATTGGTATTTGAGATTCGTATTTTTGAGCAGTGTGAAACCGGACAGCGCGAAGCCGGGCAGCACGGGATCGGGCGGTGGGGCCCGTGGTGTGGTGTGCGGCGGCTCAGCCGGTGTCCGGGCGGGTGCTGCTGATGCCGATCAGCAGCGGACCGGTGGGGGATGCGACCAGTTCGGTGACGGTGAGTGGATCGAGTGAGGCGTAGAAGGCATCTTCCGCACGGCGCAGGGCGCCGCGCAGCCGGCAGGCCGAGCGCAGGGGGCAGGGAGTGGCGCCCTCGCATTCGACGACGTCGCCGGGGCCTTCCAGTTCCCGGACAAGTTCGCCGATCGAGGCGGAGTGACCCGCTCCGGTGAGGCTGAGCCCTCCGCCGCGGCCCCGTCGTGCCTCGATCAGCCCGAGGTGCTGGAGCTTGGCGACGACCTTCGCGGCGTGGGTGTACGGCACCTGCATGGTGGCCGCCACCTCCCGGGTGGTCGGCGGATCCTCGTTCTCCGCGACGGCGAGGCGCATCAGTACGCGCAGCGCCACGTCGGTGAATTTCGTCAGCCGCATGACAGCAACCCTAGATAAGTTGCATCGAAGATGCAACTTAAGTCGGTCCGCGGACATCGCTGAGCGTTGTGCCCAGCCCAAAGCCGATTAGTCACACTCTTTTGTGTAATGGCGTGACCGCTCTCCGTGCTGAAAGGCTTCTTCTCGCAGGTCAGCCGAAGATGGAGAGGACGTCAGATGTCCGTTGGTGAAGAGGTTCAGAACGCGTCGTTGCCGCCGCAGCAGAGTCTGGGGACGGCGGCGGCGCGGAACCTCGCGACGACCACCAAGTCCGCCCCGCAGATGCAGGAGATCACCTCGCGGTGGCTGCTGAAGATGCTGCCGTGGGTGCAGGTGCAAGGTGGTACCTACCGGGTGAACCGCAGGCTGAGCTACTCGGTCGGGGACGGCAGGGTGACCTTTGTGCAGACCGGTGGCCGGGTCGCGGTCATCCCCGCCGAGCTCGGAGAGCTCCCCGCCCTGCGGGACTTCGGCGACGAAGAAGTGCTGGGCGAGCTCGCCCGGCGGTGCGAGCAGCGAGAGATCGCGGCGGGGCAGGTGCTGGCCGCGTCGGGGGACGCGGCGGACAGCGTCTATCTGCTGGCACACGGCAAGGTCGAGAAGGTCGGCACCGGTCCGTACGGGGACGAGACGGTGCTCGGGGTCCACGCCGACGGGGCCTACTTCGGGGACCAGGCCCTGGTCGACGGCGACGCCGTCTGGCAGTACACGGCCCGTGCCGTCACCGCCTGCACGGTGCTGACGCTGAGCCGGGCGGACGTGCTGAACCTCGCCGAGCGCGCGGACTCGCTCCGCGACCACCTCGCCGCACTGCTCAGCATCCCGGAGCAGCGCACCAACAAGTACGGCGAGGCCGCGATCGATCTCTCCGCCGGCCATGTCGGCGAGGCCGTCGTTCCGCACACCTACGTCGACTACGACGCGTCCCCCCGCGAGTACGAGCTGAGCGTCGCCCAGACCGTGCTGAAGGTCCACAGCCGGGTCGCCGACCTCTACAACCAGCCGATGAACCAGACCGAGCAGCAGTTGCGGCTCACGGTCGAGGCGCTGCGCGAGCGCCAGGAGCACGAGCTGATCAACAACCGCGAGTTCGGGCTGCTCAACAACTGCGACTACGGGCAGCGCCTCCAGCCGCACGACGGCGCGCCCAGCCCCGACGACATGGACGAGCTGCTCTCCCGCCGCCGCGGCTCGAAGCTCTTCCTCGCCCACCCGAGGGCCATCGCCGCATTCGGCCGCGAGTGCAACAAGCGCGGTCTGGTGCCGGAGAGCGTCGACGTCGGCGGACACCATGTGCCGGCCTGGCGAGGGGTGCCGATCTTCCCGTGCAACAAGATCCCGGTCACCGACGCCCGGACCACGTCGATCATCTGCATGAGGACGGGTGAGGCCGAGCAGGGCGTCATCGGTCTCCAGCAGTCCGGCATCCCCGACGAGATCGAGCCCAGCCTCTCGGTCCGCTTCATGGGGATCGACGAGCAGGCAATCATCTCCTATCTGGTGACGGCCTACTACTCCGCGGCCATCCTCGTGCCGGACGCCCTGGGCGTACTGGAAAACGTCGAGGTCAGCCGCTGGCGGTAGCCCCTCGGGGGTCCGGACGGCGATGTCCGGATCCCCGTCAACCTCCGCCACCGGGCAGCCGTGCCCGGGGCGGTCCCAGGAGGACGCCCCAGTGAAGACCCATTACGTACCCCAACCACCCACTCCCCGGAACCCGGGCGACGACGCCCCGCCCGGCAGTGCCCCGCCCGTCCCCGTGGCGCAGAGCGCCGACGACCCGCCCGCCACCGCGACGCAGGGGCAGGAGGCCGAGATGCTCCTGGAGCGGACCCGGGCCCTCGTCGATCCCCGACTGCGCGCCGCCGTCGAGTCGTTGCCCGGATCGATCCGCCGCGTCGCGATGTACCACTTCGGCTGGCAGGAGGCCGACGGCAGCCCGTCCTCGGGGCCGGCCGGCAAGGCGATCAGACCCGCACTGGTTCTCGCCGCCGCCCGCGCGCTGGGCGGCGACCAGGAACAGGCGGTACGGGCGGCCGTCGCCGTGGAGCTGGCCCACAACTTCACCCTGCTGCACGACGACGTCATCGACGAGGACCGGACGCGCCGTCACCGGCCCACCGCCTGGGCGGTCTTCGGCATCCCGGACGCGGTCATCGCGGGCGACGCCATGCTCGCCCTCGCCCAGCGGCTGCTCGCCGAGGACTCGTCCCCGGCCGGGGCCCGCGCCTCGGCGCGCCTGTCGACCTGCGTCATCGAGCTGTGCGCGGGCCAGCAGGCCGACTGCGCCTTCGAGGACCGGGGCCCCGACGAGGTCACGCTGGACGAGTGCCTGACCATGGCCACCGCCAAGACCGGCGCCCTGCTCGGCTGCGCCTGCGCGCTGGGGGCGCTGTACGCGGGCGCGGGGGAGCGGGCGGTCGGCGCGATGGACGGATTCGGCCGGGAGGCGGGCCTCGCCTTCCAGCTCATCGACGACCTGATCGGCATCTGGGGGGACCCGGCGCGGACCGGGAAGCCGGTCGGGGCGGATCTCGTCGCCCACAAGAAGTCCCTGCCCGTCGTCGCCGCACTGACCTCCGGCACCCCGGCGGCGGCCGAACTCGCCACGCTGTACCGGGGATCGATGAACACGCCCGGCGAGGTGAGCCGCGCCGCCGACGCCGTCGACCGGGCCGGCGGCCGCGACTGGGCGCAGATCGCCGCGGCGGACCGGATGGCCCGCGCGGTCCATCACCTCTCCCGGGCGGTCCCCGACCTGGCCCGCGCGGGCGACCTCCTGACCCTGGCGGAGTTCGTCACCCGACGGACCCACTGACCACGGAGCGGAGGAAGGAGAACGGGAACAAGGCGCCGAGGTCACAAGGCCCGTGAGAGGAAACGGAGGGCGAGCGGGCGACTGTCATGGGCACGGGCTACAGTCCGTGCCCATGACAGATGAGTCATGGGCAGGGTGGTACCGGGACCGACAGGGTTCCGACGCCGTCGTCCTCACCACCGATGGACAGCAACTACGCCTCCGGACAAGGGGCATCGACTTCGAGGGCACGAGCTTCGACGGCCTCACCCCGGCCGTCGGCACGCCACCGGCCGACGACCGGTTCACCCTGGTGGACGGTGCGCTGAGCGACTGCGTCCTGGAGTGGGACCTACCGCTCCCGGTCATCTGGGACGGAGCTGTCCACCAGGCCACGCTCAGCTGCCTGTTGTCGCTGCGCCGCCCCGATTCGTACCTCGGTCTGGAGCTGCAGTTCGGCGGTGCGGCCTACACGTCCCATCGCGCCGAGAGCGACTTCGCGTCCGCCCTCGCCACGATCCAGCGCGCCCTGCCGCCCGGAGTACGTCTCCAGACCTGCATCGCCTGCGCCTTCTCGGACTACTTCCCGGCCCCGGCCGCGGTGCGCGGACTGTCCGGCGGCCTCGCATGCTTCCGGGGTGCCAAGGACGCCTACCGAGGGGCGGCCGGTGAGGGTGATGTCCGGGATCTGTGGGACCGGCGCACCGGGTTCGTCCAGGAGATCTGGAGCTGCCGCGAGTTCGAGCCCCGCCCGGAGCAGGGAGCCGGTACGGGGCACCGGGGCGCCTTCCCGCTGGAACTCGCCTGATCGTCCGGCCCCGGCCGGATCCCGCGCCGGGTCCGTCGGCCGGCCCCTGTGCTCAGTCCCGTCCGGGCCGGGCGGACGGCGTGGTGGCGTGCCAGTCGCAGGTGGCGTCGATGTTGGAGGTGGCGCTGCGCGCCGCGCGAACGGCGTCACCGGCGCGCAGGGCGTCGAGCAGTTCCTCGTGCCCCCGGGGGTCCGCGCCGTCGAAGCCCCGGTCCTCCCAGTGGGCCGCCATGGAGCGGCGCAGGGCCGGGCCGAGGGCGGCGTACAGGTTGTTCAACAGGCTGTTGCCGCCGCCGGCGGCGACGGCCTGGTGGAAGGCGTGATCGGCCTCGATCCACGCGTCGCGGTCGCGCTGCCGCCAGGCGGTGGCGCGCCGGGTCAGCAGTGCGTCGAGGCAGTCCAGTGCCTCGGGCGTGATGCGGGCTGCGGCCAGCCGGGCGGCCTGGGCGTCCAGCCCCTGGCGGACTTCGAGGACCTCGTCCAGCTCGCTGTCGAGGCGCTGGATGGCGCCGGACAGCTCGTTGGTGGCGCGCACATAGGTGCCGTCGCCCTGCCGTGCCTGCAACAGCCCCGCGTGGATGAGTGCGCGCGTGGCCTCGCGGAGCGTCCCCCGCGCGACGCCGAGCTGTTCGATGAGCGCCGTCTCGGTCGGGATGCGGGCCCCCATCGGCCATCTGCCCGAGGTGATCTCGTCGCGCAGTCGCTGGATGACGTCGTCGACCAGCACCGAGCGGCGGACGGAGGGGAGAGCCACGGCGGGTCCTTCCTGGTCGAGTGAGCGGGCCCGACCGTGGGGTGAGTGGGCCCGAGCGGAGTGAACGGGTGCGGAGACCATCGTACTCCAAAGGTTGGACGTTAAAGGTCAGACGTTTTATGTTTCTGTCATGCCGCTCATTCGCCGCCCCCCGAACACTGCCCCCGCCCCGAGGGCCGCCCCCGCCCCGAACACCGTCCCCCACCCGGACACAGGCTCCCGCCCGGCCCCCGCCCCGCCGATGTCCCGTGCCGCCACGGCCTGGCTGACCGCCGTCGGCATCGTCCTGATCGCACTCAATCTGCGGCTCGGCATCAGCAGCACGTCCGCGCTGCTGGAACAGCTCCGCACCCAGCTGGGCTTCGGACCCTTCGTCGCCTCCCTGGTCCCGACGCTGCCGACGCTGTGCTTCGCGGCGGTCGGCGCGACCAGTGCCATGCTGGCCCGGCGCGTGGGCACCGAGCGTGCCGTCCTGCTGGCCCTGGCGGTGCTGTCCGTGGGGCTCGCCGTGCGCGCGGTGACCGGCACCGGGGCGTTGCTGGCCGGCACGCTGCTGGGCGCGGCGGGACTGGCCCTGTGCAACGTCCTGCTGCCCGCGGTGGTCAAGGCGCACTTCCCCGCCCGTGTAGCGCTGCTGACCGGGGTGTACACCACCACGATGGCGCTCGGCTCGGCCGTCGCCGCGGCCGCCGCGGTCCCGGTCGCCGATCTGGCGGGGAACCCCTCGCTGGGGCTGGCGGCCTGGGCCCTGCCCGCCGTGCTCGCCCTGGCGGTGTGGGGGCTGCGGCCGGGATCCTGGAAGTCCGCCGCATGGCGTGCGGACGGCGGTACGGTCTCGGCCTGGAGCGCCGGACGCACCCGCTTCGGGCTGCTGGTGACCGCGTTCTTCGCGCTGCAGTCCCTCAACAGCTACGCGGTCATCGGCTGGCTGCCGACCGTCCTGTCCGACCACGGGATGAGTGCCGACCGGGCCGGGGTCATGCTCGGTCTGGCGCTGATCGTGGGGGTACCCTCGACCTTCGCCCTGATGCCGCTCACCAGGACGGCGGCGCGGCTGCGCCTGGCGTTCGTCATGGTCGGCGCCGCGCTGATGGCCGGCTGTCTCGGCCTGCTCTGCGCCCCGTTGGCCCTGCCCGTGCTCTGGGCCGTGCTGACCGGCTTCGGCCTCGGGGCGTTTCCGCTGGTCCTGGCCATCATCGGGGCGAGCGGCCGGAGCGCGCAGGAGACCGCCGCGCTGTCGACCTTCTCCCAGAGCACCGGCTATCTCCTCGCCTCGGTGGGCCCGTTCGGGATCGGGCTGCTGCGCTCGGTCACCGGCGGCTGGGCGCTGCCCCTGGCCGTACTGCTCGCGCTCGCCGCGCTCCAGCTGTTCGTCGGACTGCGCCTGACCCGTACCGCACCGCAGGACCGGTAGGCGGCAGCGGGGCCACCCCGTCCTGCGAGGTGGCCCCGGTGGAGCGACGGCGTCCGGACCGGGACGGTCAGGAGGCGCTGCGCGCGAGAGAAGCCGCGAAGCCGTACTGCCACAGGTAGTTGACCTGGCTGCGCTCGTTCGTATTGGGGTACGGGTTGGTGCAGGACGGGCCGGGGCCGCCGCCCGACATCAGTTCGCTGCACGGGCCGGAGTAGTGGTCCGGCAGGCCGAGCACATGCCCGGTCTCGTGCGCGGTGACGCGGGTCGAGTCGTACTGCTGGTTCTGTGCGTAGTCCAGGAAGATGTACCCGTTGCCGTGCCCGTCGGTGCTCGCGTACGAGCCCCGGGAGTCATTGCCCTCGTAGTAGGTGAAGTCGGCGTTCGAGCCTTCCTGCAGGCGGACGCTGGAGACGGAGCTGTTCCAGATCTGCGCGCTGTTGGCTATCTGGGTACGGAAGCTGGGCGCGTTGGAGGTGCTGTAGACGACGGTGACCGACTGGGCGCCGGGGTTCGCCGCCCGCTTCTTCGCCACGGACTTGGCGACCGCCTCGAAGAACGCCTTGTTCGCGGCGGCGTTCTCGTGCGACCCGGCGTAGGCGGTGTAGCCGGCGCGGGCGTCCGACGTGGTGGTGGGTGCTGCGGCGGGGGCCGAGGAGGCGATCGCCGGTGCCGTGCCCAGCGCGGCCGCTAGGCCGAAGCCGAGGCCGACCACGGCCGACATGACGGTCCTGGGGTGTCTCATGGGGGGTCTCCTACCGTTACCGGTCCGATGAACCCGTCCGATGATCGGACTCGGACGGGTGCGGTACGGAGAGAGTGTCGGCGAGCGGGAGCCGCGGCGGATGATGTCAACCGGCGATAGCACCGGGCTATCGCCAACCCCGGTACCGCCGCCGAAGAGTCCGCCAACTCCGGGTGAATTAAAGGGCTTTGATGCGATTGGGGAGTCTGGTGCGACCGTCGCCCGCCGCCCTACGCTCGACCGTATGGAGCTTGAGGTGAGACACCTCAGGGCGCTGTGCGCCATCGCGGACACGGGCAGCCTGCACCAAGCCGCCCGCAGACTGGGCGTGAGCCAGCCCTCCCTGACCACCCAGCTGCGCCGGATCGAGAACACCCTGGGCGCCGAGCTGTTCCGCCGCGAACGGACCGGCTGCCGGCCGACGTTGCTCGGCCGCTCCGTCCTCAGCCGGGCCCGCCCCCTGGTCGACGGAATGACCGCCCTGGTCAGCGACGCGAAGGCGGAGGCCGACGCGGTCCGGGCCTCCGGGCCCCGGCTGCGCATCGGCTGCACGGCGAGCCGGGTCATCGGCGGCTGGCTGCGCAGGCTGCGGCTCCGGCTCCCCGGCACGGACATCTCGCTGCGGGTCGACGTATCGGCCCGCGCGCTGCTCCGCGATGTCGGGGCGGGCGGGCTCGACGTCGCCTTCGTGCACGAGGTCGAGGGCTGCCCGCTGGCCGTCCCCGACGGCCTGGAACAGCGCGTACTCCTGGACCGTGAACCGCAGTTCATCTCCATGGCCAGGGACCACCCGGCCGCCGGCCGGCCCGTGGTCGACCTCGTCGACCTGGCCGCCGACCGGTGGATGGTCGACCCCACGGTGGACGGCGAATGGGACGGGCTGCGCCGGGTGTTCGACGAGGCCGGTCTCGCGCCGACCGTGCTGCACGGCGACTACCTCACCGCCGCCTCCCTCATCGTGCTCGGCGAAGCGGTCGCCCCCTGCCAGCCCACCTCCGGACCGCGCGACGACATGGCGATCCGCCCGCTGCGCGACGACCCCCTCGCCGTACGGCTGTTGCTGGTGTCCCGGCCGGGCGTCGACACGGCGACGGTGTACGGGGAGCTGGAGGCGGCCTACCGGGAGGCGGCCCGGCGCGCGGCCGGGTACCACCAGTGGCTGCTGCGCAACCGCAGCCCGCTCGCCCGGACGCCGTGAAGCACGGGTTCCCGATTCCGCCGAGAGCGAGGACCGGTTCCCACCGGGCCGCCCGGCGGGCAGAGTCGGTGCCATGAGGCTTCTGATGCTGGGCGGTACGGAATTCGTCGGGCGCGCCGTCACCGAGGCGGCGCTGGCGCGGGGCTGGGACGTCACGGTGTTCCACCGAGGCCGGCACGAACCCCCGCCGGGCGTGACGGAGCTCCTGGGCGACCGCACCACCGAGGACGGCCTCGCCGCCCTGGCCGGACCGGGCGACGGCCCCGACGGCGGGTACGCCTGGGACCTGGTCGTCGACACCTGGAGCGGCGCCCCCTCGGCGGTACGGGACGCGGCCCGTCTGCTGGCCGGCCGGGCCGCCCGGTACGCCTACGTCTCCAGCCGTTCCGTGTACGACTACCCGGCCCCGGCCGGCCTGCCGGAGGAGGGTCCGCTGGTGGCCGGTGCCTCGCCCGACGCGGGCGGGGACGTCTCGTACCCCCTGGCCAAGCGCGGCGGCGAACTGGCCGCGCTCGACGCCTTCGGCGACCGGGCCCTCCTCGCCCGCGCGGGACTGATCCTGGGTCCCTGGGAGAACATCGGCAGACTGCCCTGGTGGCTGCGGCGGATCGCTCGCGGCGGGCCCGTACTGGCCCCGGGCACACCGGATCTGAGGCTTCAGTACATCGACGCCCGCGACCTCGCGAACTGGCTGCTGGACGCCGCCCGCGGCGGTCTGCACGGACCGTACAACCTGGTCAGCCGCCCGGGCCACGCCACCATGGGGCAACTGCTGGAGGCCTGTGTGCGTGTCACCGGCTCCGACGCGGCACTGCGCTGGACGTCCGCGGAGAAGATTCTCGCGGCGGGCGTGGAGCCGTGGAGCGATCTGCCGGTCTGGCTGCCGCCGGGCGAGCTGTACGACACCCTGCACTGCGGAGACGTCAGCAAGGCGTACGCGACCGGCCTGCGCTGCCGCCCGGTCGAGGAGACGGTCGCCGACACCTGGAAGTGGCTGGAGGAGCTGGGCGGAGAGGCCCCGCAGCGCCCGGACCGGCCCGCGGTCGGCCTGGACCCGGGCGTGGAGGCCGAACTCCTGGCGGACACGGCGGCCGCGCTGATGGCCCGGAGGGCGCGTCGACGCGGCTAGTTTTGGCCCATGGCCGAACTGCTGCTGCACCTCACCGAAGGCCCCCTGTGGGAGGCGGCCCGCGGGATCGGGACGTACGAGATGTCCACCCGCGGCCGCACCCTGCACGAAGAGGGCTTCATCCACTGCTCGCTGCCGCACCAGCTCGCCGGCGTGGTCGAGATGCTGTACGGCGCCGGGAGCGGGGCCGGGACCGGCGACCAGGAACTCGTGGTCCTGGTCATCGATCCCGACCGGCTCCCGGTGCCCGTACGGTACGAGTCCATCGTGCCCGGCGGCGAGGAGTTCCCGCACATCTACGGTCCCGTCCCGGTGGACGCGGTCGTGGAGGTGCGGCCCTGGCCACGCAAGGAAGGCGCCCCCGCATGAACAACCCACCCCCCACCGGCCCGGAGAACCCGGGCGCACCCATCGTCGCCGTCACCGGCGCGGGCGGAGCCGTCGGCGGCCGTGTCGCGCGGCGTCTGGCGCGTGCCGGCGTGCCCGTGCGGCTCCTCGGGCGCGACCCGTCCCGGCTGCCCGAACTGCCCGGCGCCGTCGCCGCGCCGCCCGCCCCGTACGGCGACGGGGAGGCCATGCGCCGCGCCCTGGCCGGGGCGCACACGCTGTTCCTCGTCTCGGCGCACGAGAGCCCGTACCGGGTGCGCGAGCACACGACGGCCGTGGACGCGGCGGTCGCCGTGGGCGTCGAGCGCATCGTGTACGTCTCCTTCCTGGGCGCGGCGCCGGACGCCACGTTCACCTTCGCCCGGGACCACTGGCACACCGAGGCGCACATCCGGGCCGCCGATGTCCGCTACACCTTCCTGCGCGACAGTCTGTACCTGGCCGGGATCCCGGCCATGACCGGCGCCGACGGGGTGCTGCGCGGCCCGGCCGGGGACGGCCGGGTGGCGGCGGTGGCGCACGACGACATCGCGGACGTCGCGGTCGCCGTCCTGCTGGCCGACACCGAGAGCGACGACACCCGCTACGACGCGATCACCTACGACCTCACGGGCCCGGAGGCGTTCACCCTCGCCGAGGCGGCCGAGGAGCTCAGCAGGGTCACCGGCCGGACCGTCACCTACCTGCCGGAGACCCGCGAGGAGGCCTACGCCTCCCGGGCGCAGTACGGTGCCGAGGACTGGGAGGTGGCCGGCTGGGTGACGTCGTACGAGGCCATCGCCACCGGCGAGATGGCCACGGTCTCGGAAGCGGTGCCGGACCTCACCGGGCATCCGGCGACGAGCCTGGCCGCCTTCCTGCGGGAGCATCCGGACAGCTACCGGCATCTGCTGAAGACGGACTGACCCCGCGGCGGGCGGTGCCGGAGAGGAAAGGGACCCGAGGCCATGCGCACGGAGACCCCGTGGGGCCCCTGGGACCCGCCCCCGCCGGACGAGGCCGCCCGCCTCTTCGCGCCGTTGCGTGTCCCCTGGTGGATCGCCGGGGGATACGCGGTCGAGTTCGCCGTGGGCCGCGCCTTCCGGGACCACGGCGACATCGACGTACTCCTGCTCCGCCGCGACCAGCTCGCCGCCCAGCACCTCCTGGCGGGCTGGGAGCGGTGGGCCGCGGACCCGCCCGGCACCCTGCGCCGCTGGCTCCCCGGCGAGGTCCTGCCGCCGTACGTGCACGACATCTGGTGCCGCCCGGGGCCCGACCAGCCCCAGGCCGTGTCCGCAAAGTCCCGCCTGGCTCGCGGCGTCTGGCAGCTCATGCTCGACGACGCGGAGGGCGGCGACTGGCTGTTCCGCCGCGATCCCCGCATCCGCCTGCCGGTCGAACGGCTCGGCCGGGTCTCGGGGACGGCGTTCCGTATCTCCGCTCCCGAGGTGCAGCTCCTGTACAAGGCGGGGTCCCCGCGTCCGCGCGGCTCAGCCCTCGTCGTGCGCCCTCCGCAGCGCGGCGATGTCCAGCTTCTTCATGGTCATCATCGCGGCGGTCGCCCTGGCGGCCTTGGCTCCGTCCGGGTCGAGGAGCAGCTCGGTCAGCCCTTCGGGCACGACCTGCCAGGAGAGGCCGTACCGGTCCTTCAGCCAGCCGCAGGGCCCCTCTTCGCCGCCGTCGGCGAGGCTGCTCCAGTAGTAGTCCACCTCGGCCTGGTCCGCGCAGTCGATCTGGAACGAGACGGCCTCGTTGAAGGTGAACTCCGGCCCACCGTTCACCCCGACGAACCTCTGCCCGTTGAGCTCGAACTCGACCGTCATCACCGACCCGGCGGGCCCCGGTCCCGCCTCGCTGTAGCGCCCGATCCTGCCGAGGCGCGAGTTCTTGAAGACCGAGACGTAGTACTCCGCCGCCTCCTCTGCCTGCCCGTCGAACCACAGACACGTGGTGAACCCCTCGGTGGTCATCGCTGTCTCCCCTCGTGCGCGCAGTCCCGTCGTCCGCGCATTTCCACCCATATCGACCGATCCCGCCCTGAAAACTCATCGGTGGTACGAGGAGCGAATCGACGGGGGACCGGCATCGGCCGAATTCATATGGTCCCCTCGGGAGAGGCGAAACCTCCGGCGACACGGCCGCGTTCCAGGTAAACGGCTTCGCAAACACCTTCGCGAACGCCTCTGCGCGCTTCCGTGAACAGCTCCGTAAACGGCTTTCTCGCGCCGGGGAGTCACCCCTACGATCACCGCAGCGGGATCGCGCGGTCCCGCAGACTGCGGCGCCGTGGCAGAGCGGCCCATTGCGATCGGCGTCCGGAGGTCACCCGTACGCCGACTGGCGGGAACAGGGCGGACCTGCCCTCCTCGCCCGCGGGTTCGAATCCCGTCGGCGCCGTAGTCGACCGCAGGCTCCGTCGTGGCCCTCGACCCCGGAGACCGGCCCGAGTCCGGCTTGAGGCCGCGGTGGTTGTCAGTCCCTGTGTTCTGGGAAAGGAAACTGACCGGCGGGCACGCCTTCTGACCGACGGCGGATCTCGGTTGATCCGGTTGAGTCCGGGGTGGCGTCGATAGACTGCCGCCATGTCGCATCCGCCGATGTCGCTCCAACTCGAAACCGCACGGCTGACGTTGCGTCCGTGGACCGATTCCGACATCGATGCCCATCGCGAGCTCGTCGCCGAACGGGGCGACGGCATGCCGTCGATCGAGCACAACCGGCGGATGATCGAGGACGAGCGCGCCGCGTCGGCACGGACAGGCGTTGCCCTGCTGGCCGTCGTCCGTCGCGATGTGGGCGACTTCATCGGGTACTGCGGGCTCACCGTCGGTCGGGCTTCCGTCGACGAGCCCGAGATCGCGTACGAGTTGTTCCGGCACGTGCACGGACAGGGCTACGCGACCGAGGCGGCTTCCGCGGTGCTCGACGCCGCGATCGCGACCGGACGGAAGCGGCTCTGGTCGACGGTGCGCCCCTGGAATGTGCCGTCGTTTCGCGTCCTCGACAAGCTTGGGTTCGAGCGCGACCACGTATCGACCGATGACCGCGGCGAACTGGTATGGCTCACCCGCTCCCTGCCATGAGAGGCGCGTGACGGTCGGGCCCGGGTGGCGCTCACCGCAGGACCGGCGGCCCGGCCGGCATGGCCTTCGAAGCCCCTTCCCCGACGAGCACGGCTCGACCCCGGCCACCCACACCCGCCACGACGTCGTCCCCGCCGGCCGGAGCACCGACAACCCGGTCACCGTCTGGCTCCACCCCGGCCACGGCCGTCTGCTCGTGGACGTGATCCGTACCGGCCTGGTCACCCCCGTCTGGTGCACCAGTTGGCGGCAGGACGCCACCACCCTCATCGGCCCCTCCTGGGCCTTCCGGACCTGCCGTACGTCGACCTGCCGCGCCCCCAGATCACCACCAGCCACCCCAACGGCTACCTGTGGAAGCGCGACCACGTCGACGCCTGGCTGGCAGACGCCCTCGCCGTCTGGATCGACGACGACTTCACCAGCCTCGATCATGCCTGGGCGGCGGAGCGCATCGCCAAGGGAACGCCGACCCTCCTCGTTCAGCCCGACCCACACCTCGGGCTGCAGCCCGAGCACCTGACCGAGGTCACGACGTGGGTCTCGCAATTACCCACGGCCCGCGCCGCCTGACGACTGATGCCCTCGCTGCCAGGAGCAGCGAGGGCATCAGGGTGCGCTGTGGGGCTTAACGCTCATGTAAGCGCTGAGCGAGGTCTGTTCCCAAGTTGTGCGTGATGGTTTCCCGCTCCGAGCTCGCCCCGCCGGCTGCGTAGGTGAGAACAAAGAACGTTTGTAGATGAGTTGCAGGAGCAGCCGCTTGTCACTGATGCCCGGAATGTTGACGAGACTTGGAAACACCTGTCTGGAGTGTCGGCGTCGGTCGATGGCCGACGGAGCTTGCCAAACCTGCGATCGCTAGGAGGGCGCCGTCTCTCAGTGTCCGCCCGACGGCGAGGTGGCGGCGTCGTTCAGGCAGCGGTCGAGCAGTGCGTGCATGCGGGGCACGGGGAGAGACGGGTTGGCCACGGCGCCCTCTGCGGTGCGCGAGTCAGTGAGGAGAGCATCCAGGGCTTCCGGCGTCAAGCTCGGGTTGGCAGCGGCTGCCCGGCACACCGACTCGTCGGGGTCTTCCACCTGGACCTCGGCCAGGGTGGGATCGGCTGCGGCCAGGGCCCGTACGTCGGGATCCGGGTGGCCGATGAGGTGGGCCCAGCCGGTGCGGGGGAACGCGGGCAGGGTCAGCAGGTGCGGTCGGTGGGCCGGGCGGGTGACGAAGACGTCCAGGAGGAGGTCTGGCGGAGCCAGCGGGTGGTGGCAGGCCAGCAGGATCCGTACCTCCTCGTCGTCGTCCTGTGCGAGTGTCGCGGCGAGTTCCGCGGGCAGGCCGGGGAAGCGCGCCGCGACCCGGCGGAGCACTGGTTCCTCGGACGCCGCGCAGGCGGCGAACCAGTCGGGCGACGGCTCGCCGGTCGGCTCGGTGATCGGACAGGTGCAGTCCGGGCCGTGCCCGATGACCCTGTCGATCGCCCAGTACTCGGCCCAGGTACGGGGGAAGGGGTGGAGGCTTGCGCGCATCCGCACGTCCTCGTCCGGGTCCTCCCTCAGCTCCGCCACCAGGTCCGGTTCCAGGTCGGGCCGGGCGGCGACCAACTCACGGATCCCCGCCTCGGGGTGGCGGGCGAGCCGGACGACGGCGTCGGCCGGGATGTGGGGATTCCAGGTCAGGGGGCGCACCGTGCCGTCCGCGAAGCACTGCTCGACGAGCGCGGGGGACAGGGCACACCTGCCGAACACGAACGGCTTGCCGCGGGAGCCGTAGGACGGCAGCCTGGCCTCCACCCGTTCCGGATCCAGCACCCAGCTGTGCTCCTGCGCCGCCTTCCGTACCGCAGGGTCGGGGTCGTCGAGCAGGGCCTCCCGCTGCGCGGCGGTGAGCGACTGCCACTCCCAGGTGGCGCGTTCACGGAGCCCGGGGTGCTCGTGCCCGGCCATGGAGCGGTGGAAGGACAGAGGGATCTGCTGGGAGGAAATGAGCTCCCCGACGATCTCGTTCGCGGTGAGCGTGCCGTCTTCGCCCCCGTCCCGGGCGGTCAGGAGGGTGACGAGGATGTCGTCCGGCAGTGGTCGGACCCATCGCGGGCGGAGATGGGCAGGGGTGCCGCCGGCGAGCCACCCGCGGACGATCCCCGACGGGTCCGTCGCCAAGGGGGCTAGTCGTGCGGGGTCGATGTGCCGGTTCTGCGCGAGCGCGCGGCGGATCACTCTGTCCGGGTGGTTCAGGGCCGCGTCGATGACGGCGTCGGGCAGGTCACGACCCGCGCACATCAGCAGGCCGGCCTCACCGGCCGCTGGATCCACCAGGCGTATCAGGACGTCGGAGGGCGCCGCCGGATTGAAGGCGATGCCGCGCAGCCACGGTTCGTGCAGAGAGTCGGACACCGCGTCATCCTGCCACCTCGCCTCCTGAACCGGGCCGCCCGACGGCTACCTCGTCGGCGCTTACCGGCGTCTCCGCCCGCAGGACTTTTGGACCACGTGGCGCGGGCCTTGCTCATCATGCGCACGCTGACCGTACGCGGCACAACGCCAGGCTCCGCATCCACCCCCGCCGGGGTACGCACGACATCCGGGGCAAGTCAAGCAACCGGGCGTTGCTGAAACTCGGCTACATCGTCTTCCGTGCTCACAGGGTGTTCTCGCTCTTGGGCAACAAACGCTCTCGCTACTGACCGACAAAGCCACCCCGCGGAAGCGCATCCACGGGACATCCCGTCTGTCCAGCCACGGCGTGCTGTCTGTGGCGACTGGCATGATCAGCCGCGTGATTCGACTCCTCCCCCCAGCACCGTGCTGTCGGGCCGTAGGAGCCGTCGTAAAGGTTGCTGGGTGAATTCGTGGGAAAGCGACCCGGCGTACCGGGCGGTGGTTCGGGCGTTCGTGGACGGGGATCCGGTCGACCAGGTGGGTGGGCCCTTTGACGTTCGCGCGGTGGTGGCGGGCATCCCTCCGGGCGCCAAGGACGGGTTTCTGCTTGAGGAGGTGCCATGGGACCGCTTTCCGGAGGGGGCCAGGGTCCGCGAGGCCATGGAGCGGTTGCGCTCGGGCGACGCCGGCGCCGTCGTTAGTGGGCTCGGCACGCTGACCGGCCTGTGCGCCAACGACATGAGGGCCGCGGCCGCGTTGCGGATCTACGCGCACCTGTGGCCGGGCGAAGAAGACCGCACCCGGTCCGTCATGGACGCCGTGCTCGGCGGATTGCGGACCGGGTGCGGACAGCAAGACCAGGCGATCAAGGAAATCGCAGGTCAGAGGGCTTGAGTCAAGATCAAGCCTTCTTCGTCTCCCAGAAGATCTTGTCGATCTGGGCGATGTAGTCCAGTGCCTTCTGGCCCGTCGCAGGGTCCGTGGAGGCCTTCGCGGCCGAGAGGGCCTTGAGGGCGTCGTTGACCAGCTGGTGCAGCTCCGGGTACTTCTCGAAGTGCGGGGGCTTGAAGTAATCGCTCCACAGCACCGAGATGTGGTGCTTGGCGAGCTCGGCGCGCTGCTCCTTGATGACCACCGCGCGGGCCCGGAAGTGCGGGTCCTCGTTGGCCTGGTACTTCTCCTGGACGGCCTTGACGGACTCCGCCTCGATGCGGGCCTGGGCCGGGTCGTACACGCCGCAGGGCAGGTCGCAGTGCGCGCTGACCTTCACCTTGGGGGCAAACAGGCGGGAAAGCATTGAGCTGTCCTTCCTCGTGATCGTCTTCTCAGGTGGGACATTACTCCGTGAGAGACGTGTTTTCGTGGGTGCCCCCATGGGCTTAGGCCAAAAGTCCAGGGCGAGGATGGGACCAGTGGCCGAATGTGCGCAACGCTGTGCAGGACGTGTACTGGACGGACCGGGGAGGTGCCGGAGAGATGCGGGAGGTGCCGGAGGTGCCTGAGCTGACGCAGGGGCAACCCGGGCGAGGGCTGGCGGGGCGGGTGCCGTTCCAGGTGGTGGAGGTGACCGGACCGTCGATGGTGCCGACGCTCCATCACGGGGACTGGCTGCTCGTGCAGTACGGGGCGACGGTGCGCCCCGGTGACGTGGTGATTCTGCGGCATCCGTTCCAGCAGGACCTGCTGGTCGTGAAGCGGGCCGCCGAGCGCCGTCGGGGCGGCTGGTGGGTGCTGGCCGACAACAGCTTCGCGGGCGGGGACAGCACGGACTACGGGGCGGTGCCCGAGGAGTTCGTACTGGCCAGGGTCCGGGCGCGCTACCGGCCGTTGAAGAAGGATCAGCGGTCGGTGTGGGGTGTGGTGGCCTGGGCGGTCTCCGCCCTGCGGCCGGTGTCGGCCGCCCGTTCCGTCTCCAGGCGCTTGCGGGCCCGGTAGGCGGCCACATTGGCACGGGTCGCGCAGCGGTCGGAGCAGTAGCGGCGGGACCGGTTGGTCGAGGTGTCGAGGTAGGCGTTGCGGCACGGCGATGCCTCGCACAGGCCGAGCCGGTCGACCCCGTACGAGGTGAGATGGAAGGCGAGGCCCATCGCCGCGATGGCTGCGTACCCGGCCGTCGCGTTCGACGGATGGTCGGCCAGGTGCATGTGCCAGTCCGGTTTGCCGTCCTCGTCACGGATGTCGTGGCCGGAGATCTGCGGGCTGACCGGGAATTCCAGCAGCAGCGAGTTGAGCAGGTCGACGGCGAGCGTCTCGTCCCCGCCGTCGGCCGCCTCGAAGACCGAGCGCAGCCGCGCCCGTACGGACCTGAAGCGGGTCACGTCCGCGTCGGTCGCCCGCCGGGCCGCCTGCCCGTTGGCGCCGAACAGCTCGCGGACCGCCTCCACGGAGGTGAGGGAGTCCTTGTTGCGGGCCGGCTCCTCGGTGTTGACCAGACGTACGGCGTAGTCCGAGTAATAGGCCAGTTCCACTTGTAGTCCTTACGGCGTCGGTCTATGGTCGATGCAGCGAACGGTGTAATGGGCTTTTACGGGTCCAGGGTATTACATGGAGGTTCCTGGTGACTGAGACATCGACAGGTACGGACTGGCGGGCCTGGCAGGAGAGCTGGGACCGGCAGCAGGAGTGGTACATGCCCGACCGCGAGGAGCGGTTCAGGGTGATGCTGGACATGGTCGAGGCCCTTGTGGGGCCGCGGCCGAGGGTGCTCGATCTCGCATGCGGTACGGGAAGTATTACGGACCGGCTGCTCAAGCGGTTCCCGGAAGCCACCAGCACCGGCGTGGACCTCGACCCGGCGCTGCTCGCCATCGCGCGCGGCTACTTCGACGGCGACGAGCGCGTCACCTTCGTCACCGCGGACCTCAAGGACCCGGAGTGGGCCGGGCAGTTGCCGTACGACTCGTACGACGCCGTGCTCACCGCCACCGCCCTGCACTGGCTGCACACCGAACCGCTCACCGCGCTCTACGGGCACATCGGCGGGCTCGTCAGGGACGGAGGGGTGTTCATGAACGCGGACCACATGATCGACACCGCGACGCCCCGGATCAACGCGGCCGAACGCGCCCACCGGCACGCCGCCATGGACCGCGCCAAGGCCGCCGGCGCGCTCGACTGGGCCGACTGGTGGGCGCTGGCCGCCAAGGACCCGGTCCTCGCCGGGCCGACCGCCGAGCGGTACAGGATCTACGGTGAGCACGCGGACGGCGACATGCCCTCCGTCGGCTGGCACACCGACACCCTGCGCGCGGCCGGATTCGGCGAGGCGCGGACCGTCTGGGCCTCGCCCTCGGACAGCCTGGTGCTCGCCGTGAAGTAGCGGCGGGACGTGCGATGAGGGGCGGTACGGGCCGGTTGCCCGTACCGCCTCTTCATTTTCCGGCTTCCGCTGCAACCCGTCGTGCCTCCCACCGCACTGGAAGGGTGAGACGGTCCGCACCCGCGGACCCGGAGAGGGGCGCCGACGATGCGGATCGATGACGATGCCGCGCTGCACGCCTTCGTCGAAGGCAGACGTACCGCGCTGTTCCGCAGCGCGTACCTGCTCTGCGGCGACCGGCACGAGGCCGATGACCTGGTCCAGGCGACGCTGGTCAAGGTGGTGCTCGGTGGGCGGCGGTACGGACGGCTCGACAACATCGAGGCGTACGCGCGCAAGACGCTGATCAACACCTTCATCGCATCCCGACGCAGGTTCTGGCGGCGCGAACAGTCCTACGGCGAACTGCCCGACCGCGCCGACGGGGCGCCGGACACGGACACCGGTCTGGCGGTGCGGGCGGCACTCGCCCGGCTCACGGACAAGCAGCGGGCCGTACTGGTCCTGCGCTACTGGGAGGACCTGAGCGTCGAGGCCACGGCCGGACTGCTGGGGATGCGGGAGAACACGGTCAAGAGCCACGCGGCTCGGGGGTTGGCGGCGCTGCGCGCCGAGAT
This sequence comes from Streptomyces atratus, assembly GCF_900119365.1. Taxonomy (GTDB): domain Bacteria; phylum Actinomycetota; class Actinomycetes; order Streptomycetales; family Streptomycetaceae; genus Streptomyces; species Streptomyces atratus_B. The sequence continues at coordinate 106,938 of NZ_FPJO01000002.1, read as the reverse complement.
GGCGGAGGAATTGGTATGAGCAACGAGGTGCACGAGCTGCTGGGGCGGGCCGCGGGCGAAGCGGGACAGCCGGCCACCACCACCCGGGCGGTGTACGCCGGGGCCGCCCGGGTACGGCTGCGGCGCCGGGTCACCGTCTCGGTCGCGGCGGCCGCCGTGGTCGCGGCCGGAGCCGTCGCCGTGCCGAACCTGGCACCGAAGGGCGACACGCAGGAGACCACGGTGGCGGCCCCGGTCGAGCTCGTGGGGAACGGCGGCCGGGCGAAGGAGCTGGCGAAGGTGCTGCCCAAGGATGTCGGGGACATCGATCAGGTCTCGCTGTCCGTCATCCGCGACGGCGAAACCTCCGAGCAGGAAATGCCGCACCTGGAGGGACCGCTGGACGGGCACTTCTCCGTACGCAAGGACGGCGGCGTCGGCTACCTCGTCATCGGCTACCTGGACACCGGGGACCCCGGCGCGGCGGACCCGGCCGGTGATCCGTGCAAGCCCGCCCAGGGGCAGCCGGGTCTGGCGGACTGCGTGAACGAGGAGCTGCCGGACGGACGGGTGCTGACGACCTGGAGCGACCCGATGAACCACGAGGTCGCGCCGCAGTGGGGCAAGGAGCTGGTCGGCCGGCTCACCCTGAAGGACGGCGGGGTGCTGGCCGTCCGTGACAGCACCGGCTTCAAGGGCGAGCGGGCGCAGGGCCCGCTCATGAAGACGCCGCCGCTGACCCGCGCCCAGCTGCGGGAGCTGCTGCTCAGCCCGGAGCTGCTGCCCAAGAAGTAAGGGGTACGGAGGAGGGCGGTACGGAGTCTGCCTCCGTACCGCCCTCTCGCTGCGCTGCTACAGCACCTTCGGCTACAGCACCTTCGACAGGAACGACTTCGTCCGGTCGTGCTGCGGGTTGGTCAGCACGTCGCGCGGGTGGCCCGACTCGACCACGACACCGTCGTCCATGAAGACCAGCGCGTCGCCGACCTCTCGGGCGAAGCCCATCTCATGGGTCACGACGATCATCGTCATGCCGTCCTCCGCGAGACCGCGCATGACGTCCAGGACGTCTCCCACCAGCTCCGGGTCGAGCGCCGACGTCGGCTCGTCGAAGAGCATCAGCTTCGGCTCCATGGCCAGGGCACGGGCGATGGCCACCCGCTGCTGCTGTCCGCCGGAGAGCTGGGAGGGGTAGTTCTTCGCCTTGTCGCCGAGGCCGACCCGGTCCAGCAGCCGCTCGGCCCGGGCCCTCGCGACGGCCTTGGACTCGCGCCTGACCTGGACGGGGGCCTCCATGACGTTCTCGATCGCCGTCATGTGCGGGAAGAGGTTGAAGCGCTGGAAGACCATGCCGATGTCCCGGCGCTTCAGCGCGACCTCGCTGTCCTTGAGCTCGTAGAGCTTGTCGCCCTTCTGGCGGTAGCCCACCAGCTCGCCGTCGACGTACAGCCGGCCGGCGTTGATCTGCTCCAGGTGGTTGATGCACCGCAGGAACGTCGACTTGCCGGAACCGGACGGGCCGATCAGGCAGAAGACCTCCTGCGGCGCGACCTCCAGGTCGATGCCCTTGAGGATGTGCGCGGCGCCGAAGGACTTGTGGACGCCCTCGGCCTTCACCATGGCGGTCATGCCATGCCTCCCTTCGGGCGGCCGAAGGACAGGAGATTGGCCCTGACCTTCTGGAACGGGGTGGGCGGCAGATTGCGGCTCGAACCGCGCGCGTAGTACCGCTCCAGGTAGTACTGGCCGATGCTCAGCACCGACGTCATGATCAGGTACCAGGCCGCGGCCAGGAAGTACATCTCGACCGGTGCTCCGGACCCCTGCCCGATGTCCTGGGCGTACTTGAACAGCTCGTAGAACTGCACGGCCGCCACCAGCGACGTCGTCTTGAGCATGTTGATCACTTCGTTGCCCGTCGGCGGCACGATCACGCGCATCGCCTGCGGGATCACGACGCGGCGCAGGGTCTTGCCGTGGCTCATGCCCAGCGCGTGCGACGCCTCCGTCTGGCCCTCGTCGACCGAGAGCAGCCCCGCACGGCAGATCTCGGCCATGTAGGCGGCCTCGTTGAGACCCAGGCCGAGCAGCGCCGTCAGCAGCGGCGTCATGAAGCTCGACCAGTAGTCCTTGTAGATCGGCATGAGGTTGATGTACTCGAAGACCAGGCCCAGGTTGAACCAGACGAACAGCTGGACCAGGACCGGGGTGCCGCGGAAGAACCAGATGTAGAACCAGGCGATCGACGAGGTCACCGGGTTCCTCGACAGCCGCATCACGGCCAGCAGGATGCCGCCGACGATGCCGATGACCATGGACAGGGCGGTCAGCAGCAGGGTCTGGGTGACACCCTTGAGGATGCGGTCGTCGAAGAAGTAGTCGGGGACCGCACCCCAGTTGATCTTGCCCTGGCTGAAGGCGTAGACGATCGCGGCGAATGCCGCGATGGCGACGACCGCCGAGACGTACCGGCCGTAGTGACGGACCGGAATGGCCCTGATCGCCTCGGGTCCGGACGGTGGAGTGGGGGGTATGGGCGGCTGGTCGGCCGGGCCCGTCTTCTTGATGTCAGTCACAGGAAGAACCTTTCAGCGCCGATGCCTTCTCAGGATCCGCCGTTCAGCTTGGCTTCGGTTACCGCGCCGGCCTCCACGCCCCACTTGGAGATGATCTTGCCGTACTCGCCGTTCTTGATGATCGCGTTCAGGGCCGCCTGAACGGCCTTGGTCAGCTGGTCGTTGCCCTTGGCGACGGCGATGCCGTACGGGGCGGCCTCGACCTGCTCGCCGACGATCTGGAAGTCCTTGCCGCCGCCCGAGGTCTTCACCGCGTACGCGGCCACCGGGAAGTCGGAGGAGACGGCGGCGGCGCCACCGCTGCGCAGCCGGGTCTGGGCCTCCAGGTCGTTGTCGAAGGTCTCGATCGCGATCTTCTGGTCGCCCGCGCACTTCTTCGACTCGGACTTGGCGAGGTCGTGCGAGACGGTGCCGCGCTGGACGGCGATCTTCTTGCCGCAGAGGTCGGCCCAGGTCTTGATGGACTGGTCGTCGCCCTTCCGGGTGTAGATCGAGACGCCGGCGGTGAAGTAGTCGACGAAGTCGACGCCCTCGCCGACCTTCTTCTTCGTCTCGGAGTCGATGCCCTGCTGGCGGTCCTTGGTGTCGGTCATCGACGACATCGCCAGGTCGTAGCGCTTGGAGCGCAGACCGGTGATCAGCGTGTCGAACGTGCCGTTCTGGAACTGGAAGGTCACGCCGAGCTGTTTGCCGAGCGCGGCGCCGATGTCGGGGTCGATGCCGACCGTATTGCCGGACTTGTCCTTGAATTCGACCGGCGGGTAGGCGATGTCCGAACCGACCTTGATGACGCCCTTGTCCCTGATCTCCTTCGGCAGGAGATCAGCGAGCGGGGCCTTGGCCGACGCCGGGTTGTTCGTCGACCCGTTCTTGGTCTGGTCGCCACAGGCGGTCAGCAGCATGGTGCCGGCGACCGCGATGGCGCCGACCGCTGCAATCCTGGATTTCGCGGCCGTGCGACGTGTGGTGCTTGCGGTCATGATCGGGTTGCCTCCGGCAGGTGAGGGTGGTGTTACCAGGCGGTATGGACACACGACTTCGAATGTCGCCCCCCTGTGGGATTAGGGCATCTTGCCATTCGGACTGGCTCAAACTGGTCGCCGATCGTGTCAAAATCGGATAACGGGTGATCCCCGAACCTCGGGAGGCCGGTACGCAGGGCCGGACCATCTACGGGGTTTCCATCTTCACGCCGGAAGATCTGCGGCATGTCTCGACTGGTGGACACTTTTGTCGCTTGGCGGACTTGTCCAGATATTCGACTATGAGTCACGTCACCGAGGCGATATGGACTCGTCCATGACGCGGTCCGTCGGGTAAGAAAGACCTTTACACCCCTCATCCGGGGCTCAGGGCGCGTGTGCGGCGCGCCCGCGCGTATGTATTTCCCCCTGCCGGGGCGGGCCAACCGCCGACGCGGGGCACGTACGCGGTGCCCGCCCACCCCTCCTCAACCAGGAGTGGCCACCCTCAAACGATGAAGACTTAAGGGGTCAACACCATGGCAGCGGAGATTGTCAATCCTCGCAGCGACAGCACCACTGACAGCACCACCGATGAGCCGTTCGATCCGGCCTTCGCTCTCCACCGCGGGGGGAAGATGGCCGTGCAGGCCACCGTTCCCATCCGTGACAAGGACGACCTGTCCCTCGCGTACACGCCCGGCGTCGCCAAGGTGTGCAGCGCCATCGCGGAGAATCCCGAGCTGGTCCACGACTACACCTGGAAGTCGCAGGTCGTCGCCGTCGTGACGGACGGCACCGCGGTGCTCGGCCTCGGTGACATCGGACCCGAGGCGTCCCTCCCGGTGATGGAGGGCAAAGCGATCCTCTTCAAGCAGTTCGGCGGCGTCGACGCGGTGCCGATCGCTCTCGCGACCACCGACGCGGACGAGATCGTCGAGACGGTCGTCCGGCTCGCGCCGTCCTTCGGCGGCGTGAACCTGGAGGACATCTCGGCGCCGCGCTGCTTCGAGATCGAGCGCAAGCTCCAGGAGCGGCTCGACATCCCGGTCTTCCACGACGACCAGCACGGCACCGCCGTCGTGACGCTCGCGGCCCTGCGGAACGCCGCGAAGCTGTCCGGCCGCAGCCTCGGCGACCTGCGCGCCGTCATCTCCGGCGCCGGCGCCGCCGGGGTGGCCATCGCGAAGTTCCTGCTGGCGGCGGGGCTCGGCGACGTCGCCGTGGCCGACCGCAAGGGCATTGTGAGCCGGGACCGCGAGGACCTGACCGAGGTCAAGCGCGAGCTGGCCGAGCTCACCAACCGGGCCGGGATCTCCGGTCCGCTGGAGACCGCGCTGGTCGGCGCCGACGTCTTCATCGGCGTCTCCGGCGGTACGGTCCCCGAGGCGGCCGTCGCCTCGATGGCGCCCGGCGCGTTCGTCTTCGCCATGGCGAACCCGAACCCAGAGGTCCACCCCGACATCGCGCACAAGTACGCGTCCGTCGTGGCGACCGGGCGGTCCGACTACCCGAACCAGATCAATAACGTGCTGGCCTTCCCCGGCATCTTCGCGGGCGCCCTCCAGGTCCGGGCCTCCCGGATCACCGAGGGCATGAAGATCGCCGCGGCGAACGCGCTGGCCGACGTCGTGGGCGACGAGCTCGCGGCGGACTACGTGATCCCCTCGCCGTTCGACGAGCGGGTGGCACCCGCGGTGACGGCCGCGGTGGCGGCGGCCGCGCGGGCGGAAGGCGTGGCCCGGCGCTGAGCCGGTGGGGGCGGGGCGGAGTGGGGCACGGATAAGGGGTGCCTGCGGCCGGCTCCGCCCCCTGCCCGCCCCTTCCCGTAACCGGGGGCTCAGCCCCCGACCCCCGCTCCTCGATCGCCGCAGGGGCTGGAATGCGCGGCGCGCGTCACACCGGCGGCCGGTTACGCCCGGCCCGCGCCCGGCCTATCGTCGGGGCCATGTTCGCCGCCTACGCATCCCGCATCGACCGCGACCAGCCCCTCAACGGCCTCGATCTGGGTGAACGCCCCGCCCCCGAGGCCCGCCCCGGCTGGACCACCGTCGACGTCCGGGCCGCCTCCCTCAACCACCACGACCTCTGGTCCCTGCGCGGCGTCGGCCTCGCCGAGGACAAGCTGCCGATGATCCTCGGCTGCGACGCGGCCGGAATCGACGAGGACGGCAACGAGGTCGTCCTGCACTCCGTCATCGGCCAGACCGGTCACGGCGTCGGCCCGAAGGAACCCCGCTCCATCCTCACCGAGCGCTACCAGGGCACCTTCGCCGAGCAGGTCACCGTCCCCAGCTGGAACGTGCTGCCCAAGCCGAAGGAGCTCAGCTTCGAGCAGGCCGCCTGTCTGCCGACCGCCTGGCTCACCGCGTACCGGATGCTCTTCACCAATGCCGGGGTGCGCCCCGGCGACTCGGTCCTCGTCCAGGGCGCGGGCGGCGGCGTCGCCACCGCCGCGATCGTGCTCGGCCGGGCGGCCGGGCTGCGGATCTACGCCACCAGCCGCGACGAGGCCAAGCGCAAGCGGGCCGTCGAACTCGGCGCGATCGAGGCCTTCGAGCCGGGCGCGCGGCTGCCGCAGCGCGTCGACGCGGTCATCGAGACGGTCGGCGCGGCCACCTGGTCCCACTCCGTGAAGTCGCTGCGCCCCGGCGGCACGCTCGTCATCTCCGGCGCGACCAGCGGCGACCGGCCCCCGCACGCCGAGCTGACCCGGATCTTCTTCCTGGAACTGAAGGTGGTCGGCTCGACCATGGGTTCCAAGGACGAGCTGGAGGACCTGCTGGCCTTCTGCGCGACCACCGGTGTGCGGCCCGTCATCGACGAGGTGCTGCCGCTGGACCGGGCCCGCGAAGGGTTCGAACGGCTCGCGGCGGGCGACCAGTTCGGAAAGATTGTGCTCACCTGCTCTTGAGGTGTGCAGGGTGAGCTGCTCTGATCTGCGCCATGCGAATACGGATGCGCTTAGGCAGCGTACTCACCTCGGTCGTCACTTCGGTTGTGCTCGCGGCGGGGGCGCTCGCCCCTGTCGCCGACGCACACCCCGCACCACCGGATCGGCCCGGCATCCCTCGTCTCACCGACGACGAGGGCCGCACCCTCACCCTGCGCGGGTGGAGTTTCGCGGACAAGACGAACAGCGGTGACCAGGCGCTGACCGCCATCACCGAGAAACAATTCCGCGATCTGCACGCCAAGGGCTTCGACTTCGCCCGGCTCCTCATCTTCTGGGACGACCTGGAGCCGCGCCGGGGCCAGTACAGCACCGCGTATCTGCGCCGGATCGACCGGGTCCTGGGCTGGGCGCGGAAGTACGGCATCCGGGTGGTGCTCGATGCCCACCAGGACGTCTTCGGCCCGGCGTTCGGCAGTCGGGGCATCCCGGCCTGGGCGACCCGTACCGACGGTCTGCCCTTCACCCCGCACCCCGACGACTGGTTCTCCGAGTACTTCGAGCCCGCCGTGCAGCGTGCCTTCACCCATCTCTACGAGGACCCCGATCTCCAGCGCGCCCAGGCGCAGATGTGGAAGGTCGTCGCCGACCGCTACGCGCATCACCCCGCCGTCATCGGCTACGACCTGATCAACGAGCCGATGGGGGAGCTCCAGGAGGGTGAGGACCTGCCGACGGCCGCCCGGCGCATCGAGGCCCGCCAGCTCACCCCGATGTACAACAGGCTGGCCCGCGCCATTCGTTCGGTGGACCGCTCCACCTGGCTCTTCGTCGAACCCACCCCCGCCGTCGGCGAGGGTGTCCCCACCGGGCTGGGCGTGATCAAGGACCACCGGATCGTCTACGCACCGCATTTCTACAACACCGCGATGGAGGCGGGCGCCGACTACGACCCGTCGGCGGGCTGGATCGAGTCGTACGAGGCCGCCGTCACCGCCTACCCGGCACAGCAGCACATTCCGGTCGTCGTCGGCGAGTGGGGCCCGTTGAACAACACGCTTCCCCAGATGGGCCGTTTCTACCAGGACGCGATGGCCTCCCTGAACCGCTACACCTCGGGCTGGGCCGGCTGGGTGTGGTGCTACGGCGGCGGCTACTGCGCCTTGGACGAGAACGGGGACTTCGCCGCCAACAAGGAGCGGACCGCCACCCCGTACGCCCCCGCCGTCGCCGGAACCGTCCACTCCGACACGTACGACGACAACGCCCGCGTCTACCGGCTCACTTATACGGCGGGCCGCCGCGGCACCACGGAGATCTCGCTGCCGCCGACCGCCGGGCGGTGGCTGGTCTCGGTGGACGGCCGCGCCGAGGTCCACAGGCACGGGGGAGAGGTGCGCGTCCGGGCCCGGGAGGGGACGCGCGTCACGGTGACGGTGACAGGGACGGCGCGCGGCTGAGCGGGCCGGACGCGGCACGGCTGTCAACCACGGTTGACAGCCGTTCAAGAAGGCGGGCTGAGGCGCCGACTTCCCGGCCTTCGGGGGGCGTGCCCCGGGGCGTGCCCGGGGTCGCCCGGTTCCTGCCCCGGCGCACCCCCCCGCCCCGCCCGTCACTTCTCCCCGCTGTCGCCCTTCCGCAGCAGCGCCCCGATGCGGGCCGCCGCCGTCGACAGATGGCCGCGGGCCTCCGCCAGCTGCTCCTCCGTGACACCCCGGTCCCGGGCCGCGTCGCGGATGTCGTCGCGGAAGCGGTCGAGCAGGCGGTCCAGGTCGCGGGCGGGGTCGCCGGTGCCGGCGGTGTCCTTGCCCCAGTCGGGGTCGGCGTCGGCGGGTTCCGGCTTGACGTACGGGGGTCGGGCGCCCGCCCTGGCGAAGCCGCTCAGCTGCCCGGTGATCTCGGCCAGCCCCTCCCGTACGCCCGTGGGCCAGTCGCCCCGGGCGAAGTGCTCCTGGACCTGGCGGGCGGCGTTCTGCATCTGCTCGCGCGCCCGGTCCTGGGCCTCCTTGGCCTGGCGGCGGGCCTGCTGGGCCTCCTCACGGGCGCGGCGGGACTCGTCCTTCGCCCGGCGGGCCTGCTCCTTCCATTCCTGCTTGGCCTTGCGCAGTTCCTCCTTCGCGGCGCGCCACGTCTCCTTGTCGCCGAAGTCCCCGAAGTCGCCGAAGGGGGACTCCCAGTCGCCCTTGCGGCCCGAACCGGAACCCGTGTGCCTGGTCTCGTCCGCCGCGGCTCGCATCTCGCTGCGCAGCTTGCCGGCGGCGCCGCGTACGTCGTCCCGTATCTCGGCGGCCAGCTCGGAGACCGATTCCCGGATCTCCATTTCCAGATCGGCCAGTTCGCCGGTGCGGCCGGCCAGTTCGGCGCGGCCCGCGTCGGTGATCGAGTAGACCTTGCGGCCGCCCTCGGTGGCATGGGTGACGAGGCCCTCGGCCTCCAGTTTGGCCAGGCGCGGGTAGACCGTGCCCGCCGAGGGGGCGTACAGCCCCTGGAAACGCTCCTCCAGGAGCCGGATGACCTCGTAGCCGTGACGAGGGGCCTCGTCGAGGAGCTTCAGAAGGTAGAGGCGGAGGCGGCCATGGGCGAATACGGGGGGCATGTCAGAGCACCTTTCCGGTCGGCTCGGCATCGTACGGGCCGTCCTCGGCCGGCGGGCGGCGCAGCAGGGCGATCGATCCCGAGACGGTCGTCGCCCTCAGCTTCCCGGTCCCGGCGCCGAGCGTGCCGGTGATCTTCTTCGCCCCCCACTGGCCGCTGACCCGCAGGTCCTCGAAGCCGTTGGAGACGGAGCCGCTCGCGGTGTTGGCCTCCACCGTCGCGTCCGCCGGGTGCGGCAGCCGGATGGCGACCTCGCCGGAGACAGTGGTCAGCCGGATGTCCGTGGGCTTCCCGGTCGGGTCCAGGTCGAGCACCATGTCGCCGCTGACCGATTCCGCCTGCACCGAGGCCCCGGCGCCCTCGACGACCGTCAGATCGCCCGAGACCGAATGGAAGCGGAGCTCGCCGGTGACCGACTGGGCCTCCACGTTGCCGGAGACCGTCTCGGCCAGGACCGGTCCCGCGAGCCCGACGAGCGCGGTGTCGCCGGTGACGCCCCGTACGTCCGTGCGCCCGCGGATGCCGGACACGACGGCGCCCGCGCCGACGACGCCGACCTCCACCGCCGACCCGGCCGGCACGGCGAGCGAGACGACCGCGCTGCGGTGCCAGCCCTTGCGGTCGAACCACTTGAGGAAGTTCTGCCAGGGCAGGTCCTCGTAGGCGACCGTGAGCGTGCCGTCCTCCAGGGTCACGATCAGCGGCGGTCCCTCGATCCCGGAGACCTCCAGCCGGGCGGTCGGATCCTCGGTGCCGACGACATTGACGGTGCCTCCGACGATGCGCACGTTGAGCGATGTCACGGGGTCGTCGAAGGTCAGCTTCTGGGGCTCGGCGATGGCCCATGTCGACACAGGCATGGATCTGACCTCCCGGGGAGCATGGATGACGCAACATATCGCGTCTCTTGTTGAACACGATATATCGCGGTTCGGGGAAGTCAAGGCGCGTCATGTGGTCGCCGGTGGATCAAGGAGCGCTAAATATGGGCAAATTGCCCTAGCGTGTGGCGCATGAACGCGACATCCCCGCGGGGGCGCTGCTGCCGTGCCGAACCGGAGACCGTACGGCCGGTGGCCCATCTGCTGCGCGAGCGGATGCTGCTCGCTCCCGCCGGAGACGGCTGGTCCGTCCTCGTCCCCGAAGGAAAGCCCTGGCGGGGCGGTGCTGCGGATGTGGAGCCGGTCGACCGGGTCGTGGCCGGCTGGGTCATCGTGCTCGCGGTCGGCTCGACCTGGCCCGTGCTCGCCGTGTGGTGGGACGGCGACCGGGCCGGCTGTACGCTCGCGTCCGGATTCCGCCGTCCGGTCGGCTACGTCTGGCTCGCCGACGGCACCCCGGCCGGTGAGGACGAGGCCATGCGTACGTTCGCCGAGCGCCTCGGCCTCGACCCCGTGCTGGACGTCCAGTCGCTCGAAGGGCTGACCCGCCCGGACCCGGACGCCGACGCGCGCATCCGGCTGCGCGGTCTGCTCGCCGTCCTGACCCGGATCGGGCTGGTCCTTCCGCCGGGCCTGGACCCGGACACGCCGGGCGACCGGCTGTACGCCGCGGCCGACGACCGGCCCGAAGCGGAACCGCTCGTCTGGACCGGGTGGCGCGAGGCGGTGAAGGCCGAACTCGACGCGGTCGGGAGCAGCCGTCCCGGCCCCTGGATGCGCGGCCCCAGGGCCCGGATCCTGGCAGGCGCCCAGCTCGCGGCCGGACTCCCGCTGGCCCTCTGGGGCTGCGCCGCCCCGGCGGCGGATGGGTGCTCGCCGGGGCGCTGCTGCTGGCGCACGGGGCGCTCGGCCTCGCCTACGACCGGATCAGGGGCGCCGAGGACACCGCGAACAGGCGCGAGTGACTACTCGTCCTCGTCCTCGTCGTCGAGCCGGGCCAGCCAGGTCGCGAGGCGCTCTACCGGCACCTCGAAGTCGGGATTGAGATCGACGAACGTACGGAGCTGCTCGGCGAGCCACTCGAAAGTGACCTCTTCCTCGCCACGCCGCTTCTCCAGCTCCTCGATACCGCGGTCGGTGAAGTACATGCGGCAAGCCTAATGCCTGGTGACAGCCCCACGGAGGCCGGGACCAGGTCCCTGGGCCGCAGTTCCCGGCAGCCCCGCGAGCCCGCCGAGAACCGGCCCGCACCACCCCCGCGTCCTGGTCGATGTACCTCGCATCGGGCGCGTACTGCCGTTAGCCTGCGGGTAGTTGGGGAACGGGGGGTTTCATGGGTGACAGTGACGCCCGTATTACGCGCATTGAGATGCCCGACGGCACGGAGGTCTGGGCGCGGATCTCCGGCGCCGAGGAGCTGACACAGCCCGGCTCGGGCCCGTCGTTCACCGACATCGGTGCCGGGAACATCGCCGACCGGGTGCAGGCCCGGGTCGAGAGCCTGCAAGGGGTCGTGACCAGCGTCGCGCGTTCGCTCGCCGAGCCGCTGCGGGCCGTGCGGCCCGACGAGGTCAGCGTCGAATTCGGCATCGAGCTCACCGCGAAGTCCGGCAAGGTCGTCGGACTCCTCGCGGACGGCGAGGCCAAGGGGTCCATCAAGGTCACGCTGACATGGAACGGCGGCGGACCGCCCCTCGACCCGCAGGTGCCCGCACAGACGGCGGGACAGCAGCCGGCCACCCCCTCCGTCTCTCCCGCCGCCTCTCCCTCCGTTTCTCCCGCCGGGGCATCCACCGGCGCATCGGCGCATGCGAGCGGCACCGGACCGGACGACGGAAGCGGATCGTGACGCCCCCGCCGGCCGGGGGCGCGTGGCACGGGCCGAACGACGCGGAATCCGCGCTGATGAGCCTCGTGAAGGACGCGACGGTGCGCATCCATCGTCCGGAGCCCGGGTATGCCCCTGAAGGATCCGACGGCGACTTCCTGGGGAGCGGCTTCTTCATCGCCCCGAGCTGGGTCCTCACGTGCGCGCACGTCGCGATGGAGGGGAGGGGGCGTCAGGTGAACGTGGTGTACAAGACCGCCCGCGGCGGCGACGCCGTCCGGGTCGGGGGCACGGTCAGGGCGGCCCTGCCCGAGCAGCGGCCCGGCGCAGGCGGCTGGCCGGCCCCCGACCTCGCCCTCATCCAGCTGCTGCGCCCCGTCGAGCACCCCTGTGTGTACCTCAGCGAGCGCTCCACGGGCATGAACCGCGGCGCGTACTACTTCGCGGGCTGGGCGGACGGCGGCGCGGGAACGCTCAAGCGGCTCGGCCGGGAGTGCCGGGTGGTGGGCACCGTCGACGACTGGTCCGACGGCGACGAACAGGTGCTGATCGAGGCGAGCCAGCTGTACGCGGGCATGTCCGGCGGACCCGTCGTCGACCTGGCCCGGGGCGAGGTCGTCGGCGTACTCAAATCACGCTCCATGGATACGAACGGCGGTACGGCGATCGGCGTGGAGCGGCTGCGCACGCTGCCCGTGCCGGCGGGGGCGGCCACGGCCGAGTCCGACGACCCGTACCAGGCCGTGTTCCACGCCCACGACCGCTACCACGCCGACCGGCACAACAGCCCCGTCGACGACGAGGAGACCTGGGCGGATGTCCAGCGGGACCTGGGCTGCGTGGCGGGCCCGGCACTCACCCCGCAGCAGCGCGTCGACCTGCTGGGGCGGCTCGCCAAGCTTCCCCCTCCGGTCAGCACCCGCAGCCTGCTCGACATCCTCGGCGGCCTGGGGTACGGCTACCGGACCGTCGGCGTCCCGGCCCCCCGCGGCTGGCGCGACGGCCTGGGAGTCCTCTACGACGCACGCGAGGGCGAAGAGGCGCTGGAGCGGATCCTGCGCTACTGCATGAGCGCCATCACCGCCGAACGCCCCTATGTGGTGCCGTCCACCAAACTCGCCGAGGACGCCCTGTGGGACTGGGTGAAGGAGACCGCCGAGGACCGGCTCCGGCGGCCGTTCCGCCGTGAGATGGCCCAGCTGCGGTACCAGGGCCGGTACGACCGGGGCGCCGAACATCTGCGGACCCCCGAGCCGGCCGGCGAGCCGGTCCGGCCGCCGCGCTCCCCGTCGGTCGTCGTGCTGCACCTGGAGCCCCGCGCCTGGCAGCCGGACCAGTACGACTGGCGGGTCGTCGCCCGCCCGTCCGACGACGACCTGCCGGTGACCGAGAACTACCAGGGAACCAGGGCCGACGAACTGCCGGCCAGGCTCGCCCCCTCCCTGGCGAAGGCGTTCCGGATGTGCGACGAACCCGACAGCCCCGCGGTCCTCCAGGTCGTGGTGCCACCGGCGCTGCTCGACCTGGAGGTCGAGAAGTGGGAGCTGCCCGCCGACGGCCGGCCGCTCGGAGTCCAGCGGCCGGTCGTCATCCGCTGCTCGGACGGGCGCCCCGCCCCCTCCGAGGACGGCGCCCGGGAGCGCGAGGCGCGCTGGAACCGCATCCACACCGGCCCGATGCGGGCCGCGGTCCTCGACTGCGACGACGGTATGCGGGTACCCGTCCCGGTGACGGCGGAGCTGCGCGGACAGGCGTACGAGACCGTCCCGGTGCTCTGCCGGTACGGCGGCCGGTCCGACGCCCAGAGCGTCGCGGGGTTCGGGCGGGTGCTCGAAGCCGGGTACGGCGTGGTCCTGTGGCGCCGCCCGAGGGCCGAACGGGCCGCGGCCTGCACGGAGTTCCACCTCCGCGCCGTCGACACGGTCGACGGGACGGGCGTGGCCGACCGGCTTCCGCAGAAGATCCAGGAGCTGAGGAAAGGGGTGCGCGAGGGCCGTCCCGACATGTTCTGGTCGGACGGAATCGCCCTGGTGTACGGCAAACCGCAATCGGAGCCGCCCGACCCGTTCCTGCAGGCGCCGTGAGGTGGGTTCCGGGGTGCGGATCGGATGGCTACGGTGAACCACGTTCGACTGCTGCTGCCCCTGGCGGACGAGTGATGACGAGGAACACGTTATGAGTGAACCCAGCGAGTGGCTCATCTACCGAGGGGCCGGCGAACCGCACGAAGGCATCGAGCAGTTGCCCCCGCCACCGCCCTGGCGCGACTTCGCGAGCCGGGGCGCCCCGGCCTCCGACGAGCCGGACGGGGACGGATCCGCCGACCGCCGTCTCGGCGGCCACCGGCACATCGCCGAACTCCACCGGCCGGGCGCCGAAGAGCTCGAAATGATCAACGCCGCGCTCTATCTGCGGCGCCCGCTGCTGGTCACCGGCACCCCCGGCGCCGGAAAGAGCACACTGGCCCACTCCGTCGCCCATGAGCTCGGGCTCGGCCGGGTCCTGCGCTGGCCGATCGTGAGCCGGACGACACTGCTGGACGGCCTCTACCACTACGACGCGATCGCCCGGCTCCAGGACGTGCAGATCGCCGCACACGGCGCGGCAGCCGGTACGCGCGGCGCCGAGGCCGCCGACGGAGTGGGCAGCTACATCCGGCTCGGGCCGCTCGGCACCGCGCTGATGCCCTCGGACCGGCCCCGGGTGCTGCTCATCGACGAGCTGGACAAGAGCGACATCGATCTGCCGAACGACCTGCTCAATGTGTTGGAGGAGGGCGAGTTCGGCATCCCCGAACTGGAGCGGATCGCCGACCGGCTGCCCGACGGCGAGGCGGAGGTCCTCGACGACGACGGCAACAAGGTGAAGGTCCGCGGCGGCCGGGTGCAGTGCACGTCGTTCCCGTTCGTGGTGCTCACCAGCAACGGCGAACGGGACTTTCCGGCGCCCCTGATGCGCCGCTGCATCCACCTGGAGCTCGGACGCCCCGACCACCAGCGGCTGGCGACCTTCGTACGCGCCCACCTCGGCGACGAGGCGGCGCGCTCCGGGGACGATCTCATCGCCCATTTCCTGGAGCGGTCGCGCAGCGAACTCCTCGCCACGGACCAGCTGTTGAACGCGATCTACCTCACCGACGCCGCCGCCCCGGCCGGCCGCGACCGCCTCGCCGACCTGCTCATCCAGCGACTCGACCGGCCGAGGTGATGTGCTGATGGCGGGCGCCGGGCCGGAGCGCTCCCCCGATGCGCGTGGCGCCGACGACGCGGGGCTCTACCCCGCGTTCGTGGCACGGCTGCGCGAGGCCGGGCTCGACCCCGACGTCGAGCAGCTCCGCGACGCGCTCTGGCTGGCCCGCTGGGCCCGCCACCCGGACGCACCACCGGAGGACGAGGAGGTGCGGGGGAGCGCCCCGCCCGTCCGCCTTCCTCCGGAGCGGGCGGACGGGCCGCCCGCCGCCCCCGGGCCCGCCGCCGTGGGGCCCGCACCCGAGGCGCCGCGCGACGAACCCCTGCCGCGCGCCGATCCCGGGGATGCCGACCGGATCACCCTCTACCCCGTACCGCGCCCCGGCGCCCGCCCGCGGACCGGCCGGGGTGCCGCCCGGGCGGGGCGTACGGCCGCCCTCACCTTCGGTGTGCCCGCCGCCCCCGCACTCCCCGCCCCCCTCGAACTCCAGCGAGCCCTGAGACCCTTGCAGCGCTACCACCCCGCCTCGCCGCCCCTGCGCACCACCCTCGACGAGACGGCGACCGCCGAACTCAGCGCCCGCGCGGGCGGGTTGATCATGCCGGTGTTCCGGGGCGTGTCCCGGGGCGAGGCGGTCCTGCAGTGCGTCATGGACGCCTCGTCCTCGATGCGGGTGTGGGACCGCATGTTCGGTGAACTCCAGCAGATATTCGCCCAGTTGGGCGCCTTCCGGGACGTCCAGATGCGCTATCTGCACCAGGGCCCGGACGGCGCCGCCGCGGTGAGCCGCAGCCCCGACCCGGCCGCGGCGCCACTGCACTCCGCGGACCGGCTGAGCGATCCGACCGGCCGCCGCGTCACCGTCCTGGTCAGCGACTGCGCCGGTCCGCTCTGGCACAGCGGACGGGCCCACCGGCTGCTGCACCACCTGGCCGCACAGGCCCCGGCCGCCGTGCTCCAGCCGCTCCCGCAGCGGATGTGGAACCGGACCAGACTCCCGGTCACCTACGGCTCGCTGTCCCGGGGCGACGGACCCGGCGGGGCCGCCGTACTGAAGGTCGTCGAGCATCCGGGCACGGGCCCCGCCGTGCACCCGGGGGCCCTCGCCGTTCCCGTGCTCCCGCCGGTCGAGGGGGCGTTGGCGGCCTGGGCGAAACTGCTCTCCGGCACCGGCTCGGGACAGATCTCCGGCGCGGTCGGCTGGGTGCGGCCCGATCAGCCGGCCGCCGCCGCACAGCGCCCGGGCGGCGGACTCTCCTCGCTCCAGCTGGTCAGCCGCTTCCGGGCGGCCGCCTCGCCGGCCGCCGGGCAGCTCGCGGTCTACCTCGCGGCGGCCCCGCTGCACCTGCCGGTGATGCAGCTGGTGCAGCGCACGATGCTGCCCCACTCGGGCCCCTCCGAACTCGCCGAGGTGCTGCTGAGCGGGCTGCTGTCACGGAGCAGGGGCGAGGGCGGCGGTCAGTACGACGGCCAGTGGTACGAATTCGTGCCCGGCGTACGGGAGGCACTGCTCGGCCCGCTGAGCCGCGACGAGGCGCTGCTCGTGCTCAAGCACTGTTCGCAGTACATCGAGCAGCGGTTCGGCAAGGGCGGGCCGAACTTTCCGGCCCTGGCCTTCGCCCAGCTCGGCGAAGGCAGATCCGCGGCGCTGCCTGCCGCCCTCGGCACGGACCCCATGGAGAACGGCGCACCCGACGAGGAGAGCGAAGAGGGCGGCGAGAACGGGGAGGGCGGCGCGAGCGGCGCCTCGCGCGTCCCCCATCCCTTCGCCGAGGTCGCGGTCCGCGTACTGGAGCGTTTCATGCCCCTGCCCGAGCAGTTCGTGACGAAGACCGGACGGGGCGGCCACCGCGGCACCGCCCAGACCCGGAACGCCGCGGTGGAGAGCGCCCGCGCCCTCCTGCGGCAGTTCGAGTCGGACAGCATGGTGCAGTACCTCATCGACGCCGTGCAGCTGCTGCGCGGCGCCACCGAACGCGAGGAGCGGCCGGGCGCCGACCCCGGACTGTGGGCGGAGTACTCCCGCTGCGTGCTGCGGCTGTGGGAGGTCCAGGGCGACGCCGAACTGCTCCGCGAGGCCGAGTACGCCGCCGAGCAGGCCGCCGCACACCCCACCGCCGTGCGCGAACGGGCCGTACTGGCCAAGGTGTTGCACGCCGCAGCCGACGACCGGCGGCGGCGCGGCGACCGGCGCGGGGCGCTGGAGCTGCTGCGCCGCGCCGACCGTGAGTACACGGCCGCCTGCTCGGCCGCCGGCCTGGAGCCCGCCGAGGCCCTGCGGCTGACGCTGGAACGGGTCCGGGCCCTGGAGGCGCAGTGGCGGCTCGACGGCGACACCGCGCTGCTCCAGGCCGCGTGCGGCATGCTGGAGGCCTTCGCCGACGTCTGGCCCGACCAGGAGAACCGCCCCACCACCCTGCCCCTGGCGCACGGCCGGACCCTGCTGAAGCTGGCCGGGGCCACCGCCGACACCGAACAGTCCCGGGTGTACGCGGGCCAGGCGGCTCGCTCCCTGCGCACCGCGTTCGAACAGGGCGGCGGCCGGCACACCATGGGCACCGAGGTGCGCATCCTGCTGGACCTGGTGGACGCCCTGCTCGGCTCCGGCCAGGAGCCCGACGAGGCCGCGACCCTGATCCAGCAGGCCCTGGCGACCGTACGCGAACAGCGGCTGCGCGCCTCGCTCCAGATCAGGGCGGGCCGGGTCGGTGTCGCGCGGTACGAGCACACCGGCGAGCCGGACGAACTCGTCGACGCCGCCGACTGGTTCGCCCGCGCCGCCCGCGGCGTACCGCGCGACTCGCGGGCCCACGCCGACCTGCTCGCCGAGTGGGGCGGCACCCTGCTGCGCCGGGCCCGGCTGCCGGACGGGCGCCCGCACATCGGTGCCGCGATCCGGGTGCTGCGCGACTGCCGTACGGAGACGGCTGCGGGGAGCACGCGCCAGGCCGAGCGGCTGCTGATGCTGGGCCGGGCGCTGATGCTGCGGCACCGCGCCACCGAGGACCGGGTCGACCTCAGGGAGGCCGAGCACCTCTTCGGCCTCGCCGCCCAGGAGGCGACCGACCCGCTGACCGAGGCACGCTGCTGGCTGGAGCTGGGCCGCTCCCACCTCGACGCCTCCCGGGTGCTGCAACGTCCGGCCCGGCTCGACGAGGCGGCCGAGGCGTTCCGGGGCGCGGCCGAGGCGGCCGAGGCGGCCGGTGCGGCGGAGGCGGAGCTGGACGGTCCGCAACAGTTCGCACAAGCAGTCGAGTTGAGTGCTACAGCCAACCACTGGCGGGGTATGACGTACGAGAGGGCGGGACGCCCCCGGGCCGCCCGCGAGGCGTACCGGGCGGCCCACCGGGAATGGCGCAAACTGCCGGACGGCGGCGGCTCGGCGGGCGAGGCGACCGCGGAGCGGCTGGCGGAACTGGAACGCTGAGCCGCTCGAAGAGGAGCACCGGCGGACGGCAGGATTCACGAGGTCACGGGGAGGAACGATGAACGAGACGGAACACCAGGGCGTACCGGCGGGCGGACCGTCCGGCGGACCGGACGCGCTGCCGGATCTGCTGGGGCTCGACCTGGAGTCGCTGCGGACACTGGACCATCCGGTGCTCGCCGAGGTGGTCGCGGATCTGCGCGGGCGGGCCGAGCAGCCGCGGGAAATGCTGTGGGGGTTCACCAACGCCTTCTGACGCCGCACGATTTCGGTCCGGGGCCCGGTTGAACAGGACATCGTGGTGAGGCACACGTTTGCCCGTACGACAGGCCAGGGATACTCGCCTCGGGACGGCGACGGGGGCCGTGCCGGAGGATGTGAACGGCGCGGGGGTGCGGGAGTGTCTCGACAGGCGACGCCGAAACCGCTCCCGGGCACCGAGAGCGGCCGACTTCCCTTCTCCTTCGGGCAGTTCATCGTCAAGGTGCACGGCCGCTGCAATCTCGCCTGCCGCTACTGCTACCTGTACGAGGGCCCCGACCGCACCTGGCGCGACCGGCCGGCCGCCGCCGCGCCCGCCGTCCTGGACCGCACCGCGCACCGCATCGCCGAACACGCGGCGGACCACGGACTGCGGGACCTCGCGCTCGTCCTGCACGGCGGCGAACCCCTCCTGGCGGGCGCCGACCGGCTGGCCGCCTTCGCCGACCGGGTACGCGCCCTGACGCCCGACGGCTGCACCGTCCACACCACCGTCCAGACCAACGCCACCCTCCTCACCGAGAGCCGCGTCGCCACGCTCGCCCGGCACGGCATACGCATCGGCGTCAGCCTCGACGGCGGCCGGCCCGCCCACAACAGCCGGCGCACCGACCACGCCGGACGCCCCTCCTGGCCCGCCGCCTCGCGCGGCACCCGGCTCCTCGCCGACCGGCACCCCGAGGCCTACGCGGGCATCCTCACCGTCGTCGACCCGGACACCGACCCCGTCGAGATGTACGAGTCGCTGCTCGAACTGCGCCCCCCGGCCCTGGACCTGCTGCTCCCGCACGGCAACTGGACGACCCCGCCACCGGGCCTGCCGGTCACCGGGCCCGGCCGTCCGACCCCGTACGGCGACTGGCTCACCACCGTCTTCGACCGCTGGTGGCGCACCGGACGGCGGGAGACCCGGATCCGGCTCTTCGAGGAGTGCATCGCCCTGCTGCTGGGCCTGCCCGGCGCCACCGAGTCCCTCGGCCTCGACCCGGTCGACGCGATCGTGATCGAGACGGACGGGACGATCGAACAGGTCGACTCCCTCAAGTCCGCCTACGACACGGCCGCTGCCACCGGCCTCGACGTCTTCCGCCACACCTTCGACGACGCCCTGCGCCACCCCGGCGTCGCCGCCCGCCGGGGTGGCGCCGACGCACTCGCCGCAGCCTGCCGGGCCTGCCCGCTGCTGAGCGTCTGCGGGGGCGGCCACTACGCACACCGCTACCGCGCGGAGAACGGCTTCGCCAACCCGTCCGTCTACTGCGCGGACCTCGAACGGCTGGTACGCCACATCGCCGCCCGGCTGTCCGACGCAACCGCAGGAGAACGCCGATGATCCCCCCACTCCCGGACCACATGCTGCGCCAACTGGGCCGCACCGAGGGCGACTCCGAGACCCTTCGCGTCCTCGTGCGCGATCAGGACACCCACCGGCTCCTCCTGCTGCGAGCCCTGCTCGACGCGGCCGAGGCGGCCCCCACGGCCATCTGCCCGCCCCGGGCGCTCGACCGCCTGCGCCAGGACTGGGCGCTGCTGGAGACGGCCGAGCGCACCGACCGGACCGCCGTACGCGCCGTCCTGCTCCACCCCCTCATCGGTCCCTGGGCACAACGCTGCCTGCGCGGCCTCTCCGCCACCGGCCCCGGACCCGGACCCGAACTCCGCGCCGACCTGGACCACTTGAGCGCCCTGGCCGCAGCGGCCGCGATCCGTGCCGGAATCCCGTTCACGACCCGCCTCACCGCACACGACGGGCTCCTGTCCCTGCCCACCCTGGGCGCGCTGCGCACACCGTCCGAGGAGATCGACATCACCTTCCACGAGGGTGAGGTGACGATGTATCAGGGCGTGAGTGAGCCACCCCTCTCTGCGCACACGCAGCCGGACGGCACGACCGGTTCGGCCGACCCGCGCTGGCTGCCGGTGTTCGCCCTGCCCGCAGTGCAGTCCGGCACCGGCCCGGTACCCCTGGACGACGTCGACCCGTACCGCACCGACGGCAGCGGACTCCAGCCGCACGGACTGAGCGCGGCCACCCACATCGACGACCACGAACGCAAGGCGTGGGCCGAGTCCTGGGCCGGAGTGACACCCCTGCTCGCCATCGGCGGCGAGCACCGCCTCACCGAGGCGGCGGTCCTGCTGCGCTGCCTGGTCCCGCTCGGCCCGCCGCCCGGCTCCGGGCCGGTGGGGGAGAGCGCGGCACATTGCAGCGGCACCAGGCGCGAGGCGTTCGGCGCCGTCCTCAGCAGCAAGCCGGCCACCCCCGCCTACTTCGCCTCCACCCTCGTCCACGAACTCCAGCACACCAAGCTGTCCGCGCTCAGTGCCCTCGTGCCGCTGCACCACGAGGGACCGGAACCCCGCCACTTCGCACCTTGGCGCTCCGATCCCCGCCCCTTCGACGGCCTGCTCCAGGGCGCCTACTCGCACATCGCGCTCGCCGACTACTGGCAGCGGTTCGCGCTCGCCGCGCGGCGCGTCACCCACCGCGACCTGGCCTGGGCCGAGCACGCCCGCTGCCGCGAACAGGTCGGGGCGGTCCTGCCCGTGCTGGCCGGATCGGCGGCACTGACCCGAGAAGGCCGGGTGCTGGTCAACGAGATGATCACGCTCTACCACCGTCTGGACGATTGCCCGCCTCCAACGGGGCACCTCGCGCGCGCGGAGGCATACGTGGCCACCGCCAAGGTGATATGGCAGCAGAGGAACGGCTCGCACAGGCCGTGAAGGACCCCGGGATTGTCCGCCGGAACGACCATGCTCCGGTGTATGTTGACAAGGCTCGAATCGAGGCAGGGAGACGGTTGAATGCCCGGAACGCGTAGGCAAGTTGGAGCAACCGGGGCGCAAACCGTCACCATCAGTTTCGCCGGGTTCAACCGCGCCTGGGCGACATGGATCGGGGACCGCCTGGAGCGGCGCGGGGTGACGGTGGTCCAGCAGCGCTGGGACCCTCCGGTGGAGGTCCCGCTGGAGGATTCGCTGCGCGATCTGACGCTCTCCCGGGGCCGGGTGCTGGTGGTCCTCAGCGACTGGTACTTCCAGCTCGGCCCGCGCGGTCACGAGGAGTGGAACAGGGCGCTGCGCGAGGTCGTCGCCCCCGACCCCGACCGCTTCGCCGCCGTCTGCGTCACCACCTCCGCACTCCCCGGTGCCACCTCGGCCCTCGCCGCGGCCGACCTGACCAATGTCGGGGCCGAGGAGGCCGAGCGGCGGCTCCTGGTGCGCCTGGGCCTGCCCACCGACCCGTTGCCCGAGCCCGTCGAGGCCAGGCAGGGGCCGCGGTATCCGGCCGACACCCCCGAGGTGTGGGGCGGGGTGCCTCGCCGCAACACCCGGTTCACCGGCCGAGAGGCGCTGCTCAGCAAGGCGTACCAGGCCCTCCAGGACGCCGGACCCGGTGCCGGGGTCGTGACCCTGCACGGCATGTCCGGTGTGGGCAAGACCCAACTGGCCGCGGAGTACGTCTACCGGTTCGGCTCGGAGTACGACGTCGTGTGGTGGGTGCCCGCCGACCGCCGCGCCCTCTACCGCCAGAAGCTCGCCGAACTCGCCCCCGAACTGGGCCTGTCCACGGGTGCCGAGTACGGGGAGCGGCTGCGCGCGGTCCGCGACGCGCTGCGCCGCGGCGAACCGCACTCCCACTGGCTGCTGGTGCTGGACGGCGCGGACGAGCCCGAACACATCTGGGACCTGGTGCCGACCGGCCCCGGGCACGTCCTGATCACCTCCCGCAACCCGGAGTGGAGCGAGCACAACAGCAACCTCGTCGAGGTCCCGGTCTACGAACGCGACGAGTCGGTCGCCTTCATCCGCCGCCGCGCACCACGCCTGACCCCGAACGACGCCGACCAGCTGGCCGAGGCCCTCGAAGACCTCCCGCTGCTCCTGGACCAGACGGCCGGCTGGCTCAACGACTCCGACATGTCCGTCGAGGAGTACATCGAACTCCTCGAAGGCGGCATCGACCAGGACGTCGTCAAGGTCTCCGCCGACTTCCCGCTCGCCTTCCAGACCGCCTGGTCGATACTGCTGAACAAGCTCAAGGAAACCGTCCCGGAATCCGTCGACCTGCTGCGCCTGTGCAGCTTCTTCGCACCCGGCTCCATCCCCGTGCGACTGCTGAGGGAACTGCCTCCCGGCGAACTGCCGGAACAGCTCTCCGGCCTGATGAACGACCCGCTGCTGTGGAACAAGGCGATCGGCCAGCTCCGCCAGTACTCCGTGGTCCGCCTGGAGTCCCACGAGATGGCCGGCGAGGAGGCGTCGTCCGGCGAATCGCTCTACATGCACCGCATGGTCCACCAGATCGTCGGCAAGGACATGCCGGAACGCGACCGCCACGAGTTCATCGACGTGGTCCGCAGGGCCCTCGCCGCCGCGGACCCCGGCCGCCCCACCGACACCCGGCTGTGGCCCGCCTACGCCGAGATCACCCCGCACCTGAAGTGGGCCGACGTACTCAACAGCACCGACCCGGCCGTTCACACCCTGGTGCTCAACTGCCTGCGCTACATGTACCTCTCCGGCGAGTACCGGGCCGGCATCAAGCTGGGCCGGCGCGCCATGAAGGCCTGGCGGGAACTCCTGGGCGAGGACCACCCCAGGGTCTGGGACCTCAGCTACAACTACGCGAACGTGCTGCGGGCCGTCGGCGACTACGCCGGCACGGAAGCCATCGAACGCGCCGCCGTCGACCACCTCCGCGCCGAACGCGGCGCCCAGGACCTGGAACACCTCCGTGCCGCCGGCGGCCTCGCCGCCGACCTGCGGGGTCTGGGCCGGTATGACGAGGCACTGGAGATGTCGGCCTGGATTCTCGCTGCCTACCGCGAACTCCTGGGCGACCAGGACTCGCGCACGCTGAGCGCGCAGAACAACCTGGGTACCTCGCTGCGCCTGCTGGGCCGGTACGAGGAAGCACTCGATCTCAACCGCCGCACCCTGGACGCCCGCCGTCAGCTGTTGCGGCCGCGTCACGGCTGGACGCTCTACTCCGAGATCAACTACGCCACCGACCTGCGCCTGCTCGGCCGCTACAGCGACGCCCTCTCGCTCCAGAACCAGAGCGTCCGGGTGCACCGGCTGGTCATGGGCCCCGACAACCCGCAGACCCTGCGCGCCGAGCACAATCTCGCGCTCTGCCAGTACCGCTCGGGCGAGCGTGCCAGGGCCGCGACGCTGTTCACCCGGGTTCTCGAACGAAGCGAGCGGGTGCTCGGCGAGATCGACCCGCTGACCATGATGTTCGCGGCGAGCCAGAGTTTCTTCGCCCGCGAGCACGCCGACATCGACCAGGCCAGGGCCATAAGCGAGAAGGTGGTCGACGGCTATGTGGAGATGCTCGGCGAGGAACATCCGTACGTGGCGGGAACCCGTGCCAATCACGCCCTGATCCTCCGCAACGTGGGTGAACGCGACCACGCGCACGCCCTGTTGGAGGAGGCGCTCGCCGGCATGACGCGAGCAGTGGGGGAGCACCACCCCTGGACCCTGGGCTGCGCGGTGAACGCCTCGGCGCTGCGCAACCTGGTGGGCGACCCGGAATCCGCGGCCGCGCTGACGGACGCGGTCATCGCCAGGGCCACCGAGGTCCTCGGCCGGACCCACCCGCTGACCCTCTCCGCACGCATCGCACACGCCGCGGACCTGCGCGGCATCCGTGACCGCGAGCGCGCGGACAAGGTCGAGCGGGAGGCATTGGGCGACCTGGCCGCGACACTGGGCGCCCAGCACGTCCACACGGTCTCGGCCCGCTCCCGCAACCGTCCGTACTGGGACTTCGAGCCGCAGATGATCTGATTCGTTTCAGGAAAGGCTCTCGATAAGTGAATGACCGTCAGTATCCTTTCCGGACACGTCAGTTGTGATGCAACAGGGGGGGCGAATGACGGTCATCGTCGGGTCCGCGACACCGGGGGAGGGCGACCCGATCCCGGTCGTCGTGGATGCTGAGGCATTCGCGACGGAACCGGCGCCGACCGGAGACGCCGAATCCTTCTACAACTCCGGGGACACCAGGGGCGGCGCCGACGCCGCCCGGCGCGTTCTGACCGGCGCCGGGGACCTGTACGGCGACGGACTCGATCTGGCGCGACGTTGCGCCGCCCAGGCGATGCGTCGGCTCGGGGACCTCGGTGAGGGGATGCGGCCCGACGAGATCGAGCTCCAGGTCGGGATCACCTTCGAGGCCGGTATGGCGGCCGTGGTGAAGGCCGGTGCCGAGGCGCAGATCCAGGTCACCTTCCGCTGGCAGCCCGGCAACGAGGGGCAGGCCACTGCCACGGCGACACCCTCATGAGCGAGCCACAGTCCCGGGCCGCCGCCCCGGCACCCCGGGTGCCGATCCTCCCGTACAGCCGGATCGTCGGGCAGGAGGACCTCAAGCTGGCCCTGGAGCTCAACTTCATCGCCCCGAGGATCGGCGGGGTGCTGATCGCCGGGCAGCGGGGCACCGCCAAATCCACCGTGGTCCGCGCCTTCGCGCTGATGTCCGGCGGCGAACTGCCCGTCACGCTCCCGATCAACGCGACCGACGACCGGGTGGTCGGCGGCTGGGAACTGGACTCGCTGATGCGGGGCGTGGCGAAGCCGCAGCCCGGCCTGCTCGAAGAGGCCGACAGAAAAGGACTGCTGTACATCGACGAGGTCAACCTGTTGGACGACCACCTCGTCAACATCATCCTGGACGTCGTCTCCACCGGTGTGCTGTCCATCCAGCGCGAGGGCATCGACCTGGCCAGGCAGCTGACGTTCGGACTCGTCGGCACCATGAACCCCGAAGAGGGCAGCCTGCGGGCCCAGCTGCTCGACCGCTTCGGCCTGATGGTGGCGGCGTCCGAGCTGGACCTCGACGAGCGCCGGCGGATGATCACGACCGTGCTCACCTTCGAGGAGGAACTGGAGGCCGAGGACTCCGCCTGGCTGCGCGCCGCACAGGACGAGGACGACACACTGCGTACCGCGCTTCTGGAGGCGAGGGACCGGCTGAAGGACATCCGGCTCGACGAGAGCGTGAGCGGGCTCTGTGCCGAGGCGGCGGAACTGCTGGGCGCGATCGGGCAGCGCGGTGACCTCCTCGTGGCGAAGACAGCCCGTGCGCTGGCCGCACGGGACGGGCACCGGCAGGTCGAACCCGACCACGTCCGCCGGGTGCTGCCGCTGGCCCTGCGCCATCGCAGACCGGAATCCGCCCACGGCGCCGCCCTCACCTGGGGGCCGGACGAGGACGACCGCGTCAGCGCCCTCTTCGGCTGAGCCGC
Source organism: Streptomyces atratus (assembly GCF_900119365.1). Lineage (GTDB taxonomy): Bacteria > Actinomycetota > Actinomycetes > Streptomycetales > Streptomycetaceae > Streptomyces > Streptomyces atratus_B. The sequence goes on along the minus strand of NZ_FPJO01000002.1, from coordinate 81,085 downwards.
CGATGTCCGCATCCTTACCCCGGCCCCTGCCCGCCTCGGACGCCGACGAACTCCCCCGGCGACTGCTCACCGCACTGGTCTGCGCCGCCGTCGAGCCCGGACTGCCCGGGGTGCTGCTGTTCGACCTCCCCGACGCGCACCTCGCCACCGTCGCCGCCGTCCTCGACCGGCTGCTCGCCGGTCCCACCGGTACGCCCGTCCCCCGCACTGCCCTCACCGCCGCCACCACGGACGAGGACCTGTGGTCACGGCCCCGGGTGAGCCGCGGTCCGCACGGCATCGACTTCGCCCTGGACCCCGGACCGCTCACCGAACCCGTGCCCGGTCCGTCCCTCGTCGTCGTCCCCGACCTCGCCAGGCTCAGCGTGCCGGGGAAGCGAGCTGCCGTACAGCTCCTCGGCGCCGATGTCGCCACCGTCGAACAATCCGGGCTGCGCCGCCGCTGGCGGCCGGCGGCCCGCTGGCTGGCCGTCTGCCGTACGGAGGACGTCCCACGCGTCTCCCCGCACCTCCTGGACCGCTTCCCGCTCCGCCTCACCGTCCCCGAACTGCGCATCCGGCCGGGTGACACCCCGCTCGGTCCCCTCCCGGCCACCTGGACCCAGGCCCTGGACCGGGCCCGCTCCACCGGGCCCCGGACGCCCCTCCACCCCGCCGACGACTTCGCCGCCCGGGTCCTGGAACTCCTCGACGACCAGGACGGCACCGGCCAGCGCAGAGCCCTCGCCCTGTCCCGGACCGCCCGCGCCCTGGCCCGCCTCGACGGCGCCGAACGCATCACGGCCGACCACGCCGAAGCGGCCGCCCGCCTCCTCCGCCTGCGTGGCGCCCGGCGCCCGTCCGCCGAACCCCCTCCCGGGCCCGACACCGTCGACACCGCGCGGGCCGGGGCCCGCATCCTCCCCGGACCCTGGCCCGACCGGCGCCCCGCGCCCGGCACGCCCGTCCTGGAACCCGGACCCGCCGAGCGCATCGGGTCGGGACGCGCGGCCGGCCCCTGGCCGACCACCGACACCCCGTACCCGGAAGACACCGCCGGACCGCCGCCGGAGGACTCGCCCCTGCGCACCCCGGCCCGGCGCACCACCGGCCCCCGGGCCGCGCGCGGCCCCGTCGTCGGGGTACGCCCCGCCCGGGACCTGTGGGACCTGGCGCCCGTGCGCACGGCGATGGAAGCGGCCAAGTACCGGGCGGTACGGGACCGGAGCGCGCGCCTGGTGATCCTGCCGGGCGATCTGCGCGGGTACGTCCGGGCACCGGAACCGGTCCGGATGCTCACCCTCGTCCTGGACCACACCTGCCGCGAGGACTGGGACTGGCACGCGGCACTCGACCCGTTCCTGCAATGGGCGTATGTCACCCGCGCCCCGGTGCATGTGGTCGAAGTCGGCGGGCGCGGGGCACCGAACGAGGTACGGGCCGAGTCCTTCACCGCCCTGTCCACCCGCTCCCCGCGGATCGCCGCGGCTCTGGCCCGGCAGCCCGGCCGGGCCACCCCGCTCGCCCACGGACTGCAGCTGGCCGAACAGACCCTGCGCCGGGCCTTCCGGCACCACCGCGCGGGCCTGGTGGAAGCGCTGCTGGTCGTGGTGACCGACGGGCGCGGCAACGTCCCGCTCGCCGCGAGCCGGCGCGGCGCGGCCGGACGCGGTGCCGTGGGCCGCACCGGGATCGACGACGCGCTCGCCGCGGCCGGCCGGATCAGCGGCATGGACCGGACCCGGCTGCACAGCCTGGTCATCGACCCGGGACGGCAGCCGTACCCGGAGCTTCCCCATCTGCTGGCCGAGGCCCTCGACGGCAGAGTGGTCATGGGCAGGCCGGAGCACGAGGCGGCCGACCGTGGGCGGTGAATCCGCGGGGCTCCGCCGCCTGCTGGAGAACTCCGTGGCCACCGGCCGACGGCTGGCCAGGACCCCCGTACCGGCCGGGGTGCGCACCGGACTGCGCGAACGGCTCGGGCTCACGGAGGCCGACGCCGACAGCCGGCCCCCGCCGCACACCGCCCGCATCACGGTCGTCCCGCACCACGAATGCCACGGCGGCGCCCAGGCATTCGGCGTCAGCGCCTGGTGCGAAGGCATCCCCCCGTTCCCGTACACCACCGGGCCGACCCAGCTGCGCCCCACCGGCATCGGTCTGGGCAACGCCCTGGGCGACGGCCCCGCCCCCTCCCAACTGCTCCGCGACATCCGGCACTGGTCCCACAACCAGCGGCGGCTCGCCGCCTGGATCAACCGGGCCCGTGCGGTGCACGGCGACGCGCTCCAGGTCACCATCCACGACGACACCGGCTACGAGATTCCCTGGGAGGCGTTCTGGCTGCCGGCCGACCCGGCCGTCGGGCTGGGGGAAGGGCTGCTCGGAGCCCTCGTCGCGGTCACCCGGTGGCTCACCATCCGCAGCACCGAACTGGTGCTGCCCGAAGCGTCCGTGTCGGCCGCGGGCGATGTGCTCGGCTACTACTTCCACGACGCGCGCCCGGCCCGCCCGTACCGCGACGGAGTACGGCACATCCATGACATGCGGGCCGACATGGCGGTCTTCCAGGGGTACGCGCACCGCCCGCACCTGACGATCGACGGCTTCCTCGACGAGCTCGACGGATGTCCGGCCGATCCCGTCGGCCTCGTCTACATGGCGGCCCACGGCACCTACGACGACCGGGTCGACGCGCTCACTCTCGCCGAGGTGACCTGGGCCGAGTACGACGACCGCCCGATGACGGTGCTCGACAAGGACCACTCGATGGTCTGTCTCAACGCCTGCCACTCGGCCAGGTTCGTCCGCAACACCGGGCTGGGGGAGACGGACCTGCGGGGTTTCGCCGAACTCTTCCTCCGCAAGGGCGCCGGAGGCTGCGTCGTCGCGGCCGGACAGGTCGGCGACAGCGAGGCACGCGAACTCATCGGGCAACTCGTCGGCATCCTGGCGGCCGAACCCTGGCGGCCGGTCGCCGACTCGCTGCGCCTCTTCCGGGCCCGCGCGCTGGACGAGTTCGGCCCCTTGACGAACCTGCCGCGCACCCTCCACGAAGGACGGTTGAACGTGGACGGACAGAGGCCCGTCCTGCGTCTGCTGTACAGCCTCATGTTCCAGTACTACGGGCATCCGCTCAGCACGCTCAGTCTCAGCGGACCACGCCCCGGCACGGCGACGGGCGGGGAAGGGGACGCACGGTGAACGGCGACGATCCGACCCTGCTCATCGAACCCGTCGTCAGCCGGCCCCGCGAGGCCGAGGCCGGGTGCGCCTACCTCGTCACCGTCGACCTGCGCGGTCCGCTCGGGCCGCAGGGCGAGGAGGACCCGGGCGCCTGGCCGTACCAGGACGAGGAGCTGACCTTCACCGTCGCGCTGGACGGGGGACGGCACTTCGTCTGCGAGGTGCTCGACGACCCCGCGCTCGTACTGCACCGCTACGGGGGCACGTACGGCCCGGCCCGGTTCGTCGTCACCGCGGGCCGGGCCACCGGGCCCGCCGAGCTGTGGCTGACCCTCACCAACCAGTGGGGGACGCCGGTCCGTAAGGCCGCCCTGCCCTGCCGGATCACCCGGCAGGCGGAGGGCGCCCCGGACGACGTCGTCGCGGTCCTCGGATACGTCCCCGCCCAGCCACCCGCCTCCGAGGACCCGGAACCGCCCGGGTGGCCGCAGAGCGATCCGGCCGACGCGCTGTGGCTCGCAGACCGGGCGAGGGAGCCTGAAGTGGCCGCGAGGGCCTGGCCGGAGGAGGAGCGGACCGAGGGCACCGGGGACGGCGCGGCGGACGCCGGTGTCCTCGTGCCCTTCGAGGGGCCCCCGGTCCCGCGCACCATGCCCGGTCCGGTGGACCACGTCACCATCAGTTTCGCCGGTTTCAACCGGGCGTGGGCGGCGTGGATCGGGGACCGCCTGGAGCGGCGCGGGGTGACGGTGGTCCAGCAGCGCTGGGACCCTCCGGTGGAGGTCCCGCTGGAGGATTCGCTGCGCGATCTGACGCTCTCCCGGGGCCGGGTGCTGGTGGTCCTCAGCGACTGGTACTTCCAGCTGGGGCCGCGCGGTCATGAGGAGTGGAACAGGGCGCTGCGCGAGGTCGTCGCCGCCGAGCCCGACCGTTTCGCCGCCGTCTGCGTCACCGTGTCCGCGCTGCCCGGCGCCGCTTCGGCCTTCGGCGCGGCCGACCTGTTCGGCGTCGGGGCCGAGGAGGCCGAGCGGCGGCTCCTGGCCCGCCTGGGCCTGCCCACCGACCCGCTGCCCGAGGCCGTCGGGGCCAGGCAGGGGCCGCGGTATCCGGCCGATGTCCCGGAGGTGTGGGGCGGGGTGCCGCGCCGCAACACCCGGTTCACCGGTCGCGACGAGCTGCTGGCAGCGACGTACGAGGCACTGCACGAGGCCCGCCCCGGTGCCGGGGTCGTGGCTCTGCACGGCATGTCCGGTGTGGGCAAGACCCAGCTGGCGGCGGAGTACGTCTACCGGTTCGGCTCGGAGTACGACGTGGTGTGGTGGGTGCCCGCCGACCGCCGGTCCTTCTACCGCCAGAAGCTCGCCGAACTCGCCCCCGAACTGGGGCTGTCCACGGGTGCCGAGTACGGGGAGCGGCTGCGTGCGGTCCGCGACGCGCTGCGCCGCGGCGAACCGCACTCCCACTGGCTGCTGGTGCTGGACGGCGCGGACGAGCCCGAACACATCTGGGACCTGGTGCCGACCGGCCCCGGGCATGTCCTGATCACCTCCCGCAACCCGGAGTGGAGCGAGCACAACAGCAACCTCGTCGAGGTCCCGGTCTACGAACGCGAGGAGTCGGTCGCCTTCATCCGCCGCCGCGCACCGCGTCTGACGCCGTACGATTCCGGCCGGCTGGCCGAGGCCCTGGAAGACCTCCCGCTGCTCCTGGACCAGACGGCCGGCTGGCTCAACGACTCCGACATGTCCGTCGAGGAGTACATCGAACTCCTCGAAGGCGGCATCGACCAGGATGTCGTCAAGGTCTCCGCCGACTTCCCGCTCGCCTTCCAGACCGCCTGGTCGATACTGCTGAACAAGCTCAAGGAAACCGTCCCGGAATCCGTCGGTCTGCTGCGCCTGTGCAGCTTCTTCGCCCCCGATTCCATCCCTCTGCGACTGCTGCACGAGGTCGCCTGGGACACCGTCGTCGGCCTGGAGGCGCTCACCGACCCCGACCGGCTCGACCAGGCGGTCCAGCAGCTGCTGCGCTACTCGGTCGTCAGGCTGGAGACCACGGTGCCCCCGGGCCGGGGGGCGGCGGACCCGCACCGGGCTCTCCACATGCACCGCATGGTCCACCGCATGATGCGGGGCGAACTGACCGCGGCCGATCACGCGGCCTGCGCCGACGCGGCCCGCGGCGCGCTGGCCGCCGTCGACAGGGGGCAACCCTCCGACGTACGGATGTGGACCACGTACGCCGCGCTCACCCCGCACCTGAAGTGGGCGGAGGTGCTGGAGAGCACAGCGCCCGCGGTGCAGGACCTCGTCCTCGACTGTCTGCGTTACATGTACCTCTCGGGCGAGTACGGCAGCGGAATCCGGCTCGCGGAACCGGCCATGACCTCCTGGACGGCCCTGCTCGGCGCGACCCACCCCCGGATCTGGGACCTCGGTCACCACTACGCCAACCTGCTCCGCGCCATCGGTGACTACCGGACGAGCGAACGCGTGGAGCGGGCGGCGGCCGACTACCTCGCGGCCGAACACGGCGAACACGATCTGGAACACCTGCGCGCCGCCGGTGGCCTCGCCGCCGACCTGCGGGGCCTCGGCCGTTACGACGAGGCGCTACGGCTCTCCGCCTCGATCAGGGACCGCTACCTCACCGTTCTCGGCCAGGAGGACTACCGCACACTGAACGCGGACAACAACCTCGCGGTGTCCCTGCGGCTCCTCGGCCGGTACGGCGAGGCGCTGGAGCAGGACCGGCGCACTCTGGCCCTGCGGCGATCCGTGCTGGGCGGGCAGGCCCCCGCCACCCTGTACTCAGAACTCAACTGCGCCATCGACCTACGGTTGCTCGGACACCACCGCGAAGCCGAGGAGGCCCTGGGACAGACGGTCCGCAGGCATCTGGCGGCGGTCGGCGCCAACAATCCGCAGACCCTGCGCGCCCAGCACAACCTCGCGCTCTGCCGCTACTTCGCGGGTGATCCGGCCGCCGCCCGGTCCGCCCTCGCCCGGGTGCGGCGGGACTGTCTGCGGCTCCTCGGCGAGCACCATCCGCTCCTCCTGCTGATCACGGCGAGTGCGGCCTGTGCGGAGCGGCGGGCGGGGGACCCGGACCGGGCCCTGCTGCTGCACGAGCAGGTGGTGGCGGGGTACCGGTCGATGCTGGGCGACGAACACCCGTACACCATCGGTACGAAGGGCAACCTCGGGCTGATGCGCTGGACGCTGGGGGAGCGGGACGTGGCGAGCCAGGAGATCGAGCGTGCCGGCTCCCTGATGGCCGAGACGCTGGGGGAAGGACACCCCTGGTCCATCGGATGCGCGTTGAACGCGACGATCATCCGGATGAGGAGCGGACGGGCCGGCGAGGCGTACGAACTGGGCCGGGCGAACGGCCGGCGGGCGGCGGCGCTGCTGGGGACGGACCACCCGCTCACCGTGGCACACCGGCAGGCGGAGGACCGGGAACGCGCCGAGGGCCCGGACTTCTGGGACTTCGAACCCCAGATCGTCTGAACGGGCTGCGCCCCGCCGGCCCGGCTGCCCGCCGCACACGTCGAAGGGACCCTCAGGGGGCCTTCTCCGTGGGCAATGTGCGCATTGTCCGAAGCGGTGACAGGAAATTAGGGAGAACGCTCAACGTCATACCGGCTGCACCGATCCACAAGGTGCCTGTTGCTCCGAATACAGAGCCCGAGGCCCCGCCCAGAAGTCCGCCAAGAGGAATGCCGCCCCAGGATACGAATCGAGTCGTTGCGCTCATCCGGCCCAGAAGCCGATCCGGTGTCATGGCCTGTTGGAAGCTTGATTGGGACACAACGCGGACGACCCCGCCCAGTGAAAGGGCTGCGAGTCCGATCGCAGCCACATACACGCTCCAACCTGGTCGCGCCAATGGCATGAGGACGGTCAACGGACAGGTGACCAGTGACGCGAGCCAGATGACCGGACCTTGCCCGACCCGCGTGGCGACCGTGGTTGCCAACAGCGCGCCCAGCAAGGCGCCGCAGCCCATTCCTGACAGAACGAGGCCGATACCGAAGGGCTGAAGACCTATCTCCCGCTCCAGGAAGACCAGCAACATGCTCTGATACATGATCAGGAAGAGGTTGAATACTGCGTCTCCGAGCATTATTGCGCGCAGGGCGGAGTGTTTTAGGACGAACTTCAATCCCTCCTTGATCTCTCGGCCCAATTGATGGTGCTCACTTCGCTCCGGCTTCTGTTCGCGTTTCCGGATGGTGATCGCGAGCAGCCCCGACAGGGCCATCCCGGCCGAACTCACCAAAAGCGTTGCAGGGGCTCCGACCAGGCCGACCAGCGGCCCGGCCAATGTCGGCCCGCTGATACTGGTCACCGAGCGCATTGTTGACAGTTTTGAGTTTCCTTCCACCAGCTTGCTGCGTCCCACCAGATGTGGGAGATAGCTGACGTACGCGACGTCGAAGAAAACGGTCAACACTCCATGAGCCAAGGCGACTGCGTAGAGCCACCAGAGGGTGAGAAGGCCCGCCCACCACGCCACCGGTATCGTCAAGAGGGTCAGTGCGCGAACGAGATCCGTGCTGATCATCACCGATCGTTTCCGCATGCGGTCCACCCAGGCACCTGCCGGCAGCCCGACCAGGAGCGATCCTGCCGTGGTCATCGAGGTCAGCAATCCGACCTGGAACTCGTCGGCGCGCAGTGCGGCGATGGCGACCAGGGGCAAGGCCAGAAAGATGATGCGGTCGCCCAGTTGACCGAGTGCGGTGGCAGCAAATAATCGCCCGAAGTCCCGATCGCGCAGGAGGCCGAGCCGGGAGGATTTTGGCATTCGAATACCCCGCTGTCGGATTTGCGATGTCTGTCTCATGGATTCAATGAATACGGGCGGTCGACCCCGAACTCATAGACCACTTCCCGGCGCACGTCCGGAATGACCATGTCGGCCGTTTCCACCGGACGTCCGTCCGTGTCGTAGATGGTCCGCTCGATCTGAAGCACGAGGTCCCCCACGCTGATCCCCAGGAGGTTCGCCTGCGCCTGGGTGGCGCGAGCGGGGCGCGGAATCTCGACCACGGTCGAGATGACCACGCCGATGGAGCGCATGCGCTCAACCACCCCCTTTCCCGCCAGGGGGCCCATCTCGGGCAGCACGATCGGTGTTCCGTCCGTAACAGCCATCGGCTCCCAGGATTCGGAAAGCTGGACGGGTTGCCCGCCGGCGAGGAACTCGTAATGCGTGTTGACGCAGAGATCTCCGGTACTGATGGCGAGCCGCTCGGCGATTGTCCCGGGGGCGGGGACGCGCACCTGGCTGTGTGAATCCCAGGCGTCTGCCCTGCCCCGCTCTCTTCTGTCGGGCCAGGTGGGAGAGGTCTCCCGGCGTTCGCGGTGCCGCGAGCGGACCAGTCGCAGGCGCTCGCGCGGCATGCGGACGTAGGTGCCCGATCCGGCACGTCCCTCAAGGAGACCGTCGATGATCAAACGGTCCATGGCCCTCTGCATGACGTTGCGCCCGACCCCGTACTCCTCGGCGAGCCGCGCCCGGGACGGCAGGCGCTCCCCGATCCGCCACTCTCCCGCGAGGATCCGTGCGCGCAGCACGTCGGCCACTGCGAGATACGGCGCCTCTCGGGGCATGGGCGATCCTCCGGTTGTTCCACGCTGCGGCGGCTGGTCAGCCCTCAGGGCCTGTCCGGCGGATCAGGGTCGGACAGGCCCTGAGGGGTGTTGGCAAGCTACTGCACCCGGTGAAAGCTGCTGGAGTAGAAATACGCGAAAGCCCGGAAAGGCTCAGCACTTCCCCAAGAGCACTGACCTGACCGTCCACCAGCCGCGAACACCTCGACGCAGTCGCCGCCGAACTCAACGGCCGCCCATGCAAAACGCTCGGCTGGGAAACCCCAGCCGAGCGTTTTTCAGAAACAGTTCGCGGCCCGATCAGCGCGACCACGTGTTGCAACGACCCTGGAAACCGCCCTTCGTGGGGGCGGCCCCTTCGGACCGGGTACAGCGACCGGTCAGGCCTCGAAGACCTCGGCGACCAGCTGGGCCTGTTCGGCCTGGTGGCGCTTGGCCGAGCCGACCGCCGGGGACGAGCTGTGCGGGCGCGAGATGCGGCGCAGGCGCTCACCGTGCGGGACGTCGGCGCCGACGGCCAGGTCCAGGTGGTCGATCAGGTTCAGGGCGATGAACGGCCAGGCGCCCTGGTTGGCCGGCTCCTCCTGGGTCCAGAGGTACTTCTCGGCGTTCGGGTACTTGGCGATCTCGGCCTGGAGCTCGGCACCCGGCAGCGGGTACAGGCGCTCCAGACGGATGATCGCGGTGTCCGTGACGCCGCGCTTCGTGCGCTCGGCCTCCAGGTCGTAGTAGACCTTGCCGGCGCAGAAGACGACCTTGCGGACATCGGCCGGGTTCACCGAGTCGTCGCCGATCACCGGGCGGAAGCCGCCGGTGGTGAACTCCTCCACCTTCGACGCGGCCGCCTTGAGGCGGAGCATCGACTTCGGGGTGAAGACGATCAGCGGCTTGTGGTGCGGGTTGTGCACCTGCCACCGCAGGAGGTGGAAGTAGTTCGACGGCAGGGTCGGCATGGCGACCGTCATGTTGTTCTGCGCGCACAGCGTGAGGAAGCGCTCCGGGCGGGCGGACGAGTGGTCCGGGCCCTGGCCCTCGTAGCCGTGCGGCAGCAGCAGCGTGACGCCGGAGGTCTGGCCCCACTTCTGCTCGGCCGAGGAGATGAACTCGTCGACGACGGTCTGCGCGCCGTTGACGAAGTCACCGAACTGGGCCTCCCAGACGACCAGCGACTCCGGACGGGCCAGCGAGTAGCCGTACTCGAAGCCCATCGCCGCGTACTCGCTGAGCAGCGAGTCGTAGACGTTGTAACGGGCCTGGTCGTCGGAGAGGTAGAGCAGCGGGGTGTAGTCCTCGCCGGTCACCTGGTCGACGAGGACCGCGTGGCGCTGGCCGAAGGTGCCGCGGCGGGTGTCCTGACCGGCGAGGCGGACCGGGGTGCCCTCCATCAGCAGCGAACCGATGGCCAGGGTCTCGCCCATGCCCCAGTCGATCGTGCCGTTCTCCACCGAGGACGCGCGGCGCTGCATCTGCGGCATCAGGCGGGGGTGAACGGTGATCTGGTCGGGGATGCTGACCTGGGACTCCGCGATGACCTTGACGACCTCCGGGGAGATCGCGGTGGTCACGGCGACCGGGAACTCGGGCTGGACCTCGGGGGTGTGCGCCGGGGCCGGCAGCGAGGTGGCTTCGCGGACCTCCGCGAAGACCTTCTCCAGCTGGCCCTGGAAGTCCTGGAGCGCCTGCTCCGCCTCTTCCAGGGTGATGTCGCCGCGACCGATGAGGGACTCGGTGTACAGCTTGCGCACCGAGCGCTTCTTGTCGATCAGGGTGTACATCTGCGGGTTGGTGAACTCCGGGTTGTCGCCCTCGTTGTGACCGCGGCGGCGGTAGCAGATGAGGTCGATCACGACGTCCTTGTTGAACGCCTGGCGGAACTCGAAGGCGAGCCGCGCGACGCGGACGACGGCCTCGGGGTCGTCGCCGTTGACGTGGATGATCGGCGCCTCGATCATGCGCGCCACGTCGGTGGCGTACATCGAGGAGCGCGAGGACTCCGGGGCGGCGGTGAAGCCGACCTGGTTGTTGATCACCACGTGCACGGTGCCGCCGGTGCGGTAGCCGCGCAGCTGCGACATGTTGAGCGTCTCGGCGACGACGCCCTGGCCCGCGAAGGCCGCGTCGCCGTGGAGCGCGACGGGCAGGACGGTGAAGTCCGTGCCGCCCTTGTTGATGATGTCCTGCTTGGCGCGGGCGATGCCCTCCAGGACCGGGTCGACCGCCTCCAGGTGCGAGGGGTTGGCGGCCAGCGAGACCTTGATCTGCTCGCCGTCCAGACCGGTGAAGGTGCCCTCGGCGCCCAGGTGGTACTTGACGTCGCCGGAGCCGTGCATCGACCGGGGGTCGAGGTTGCCCTCGAACTCGCGGAAGATCTGGGCGTACGACTTGCCGACGATGTTGGCGAGGACGTTCAGCCGGCCGCGGTGGGCCATGCCGATGACGACCTCGTCGAGGCGGGCCTCGGCGGCGGAGTCGATGACCGCGTCGAGCAGCGGGATGACGGACTCGCCGCCCTCCAGCGAGAACCGCTTCTGGCCGACGTACTTGGTCTGCAGGAACGTCTCGAACGCCTCGGCGGCGTTCAGCCGGCGCAGGATGCGCAGCTGCTCCTCGCGCTCGGGCTGCTGGGCGCGCGGGCGTTCCACCCGGTCCTGGAGCCACTTGCGCTGCTTCGGGTCCTGGATGTGCATGAACTCGATGCCGGTGGTGCGGCAGTACGACTCGCGCAGCACACCGAGGATGTCGCGGAGCTTCATCATCGACTTGCCGGCGAAACCGCCGACCGCGAAGTCCCGCTCCAGGTCCCACAGGGTGAGGCCGTGCTCGGTGATGTCCAGGTCGGGGTGCTTGCGCTGGCGGTACTCCAGCGGGTCGGTGTCGGCCATGACATGGCCGCGGACCCGGTAGGAGTGGATCAGCTCGAAGACCCGCGCGGCCTTGGTCACGTCGTTGTCGTGCGAGGCGTCGATGTCCGTGAGCCAGCGGACCGGCTCGTACGGGATGCGCAGCGACTTGAAGATCTCGTCGTAGAACTCGTTCTCGCCGAGCAGGAGCTGGGCGACGATCCGCAGGAACTCGCCGGAGGCGGCGCCCTGGATGACCCGGTGGTCGTACGTCGAGGTCAGCGTCATGACCTTGGAGATGCCCAGCTTGTTCAGGGTGTCCTGCGAGGTGCCCTGGAACTCGGCCGGGTAGTCCATCGCGCCGACGCCCATGATGAGGCCCTGTCCGGGCATCAGGCGGGGCACCGAGTGGACGGTGCCGATGCCGCCGGGGTTGGTCAGCGAGGCGGTGACCCCGGTGAAGTCGTCCATGCCGAGCTTGCCGTTGCGGGCGCGGCGGACGATGTCCTCGTAGGCCTGCCAGAACTCGAAGAAGTTGAGCGTCTCGGCCTTCTTGATGGCCGCGACGACCAGCTGGCGGTCGCCGTTCGGCTTCACCAGGTCGATGGCGAGGCCGAGGTTCACGTGCTCCGGCTTGACCAGGGTCGGCTTGCCGTCCTTCAGCGCGAAGGAGTGGTTCATCGCCGGCATGGCCTTGAGGGCCTGCACCATCGCGTACCCGATGAGGTGCGTGAAGGAGATCTTCCCGCCCCGGGCGCGCTTGAGGTGGTTGTTGATGACGATGCGGTTGTCGAAGAGCAGCTTCACCGGGACGGCACGGACGGACGTGGCCGTCGGCAGCTCCAGCGAGGCGTTCATGTTCTTCGCGACGGCGGCGGAGGGGCCGCGCAGCGTCACGTACTCGGGGCCTTCCGGGGCCTCGGTGGCCGGCGCTGCCGCGGCCTTGGCCGGGGCGGGCGCGGCGGCCTTCGCGGCCGGAGCCGGAGCGGCCTTCGCCGGGGCGGCCGGGGCTGCCGGAGCAGCGGCGGCGGGGGCGGCCTGTGCGGGCGCCGGAGCCGGGGCGGGGGCGGCCGGAGCCGGGGTCTGCGCCGGGGTGGCCTGTGCGGGTGCGGCCGGGGCCGGGGTCACCGCAGCTCCTGTTGCCGGGGCGCCGGGAACGGGCTTGTCCGCCGTGCCGGACGTACCCGGCTTGTAGTCGGCGAAGAAGTCCCACCAGGCGCGATCGACCGAATTGGGATCCTGGAGGTACTGCTGGTAGATCTCGTCGACGAGCCACTCATTGGGCCCGAAAGCCGCGGCCGGGTTCGTACCCGGGCCGGCTTGGTCGGTCGAGATGCTCGAGTTACTGGGGGACTGAGACGACACGGCGGCAACCGCCCTCTTCCGCTTCACAAGGTGATGGACAGCGGAAATCAAGGCTACGCCTCCCCAGCCGTTCCACGCAGGCCGGGCCGGTCTTCGTCGCGCAAGTCACATTGGAAGGCGGGTTTCGGTGCAGGAATTGGCGGGAAACATGCACAGTTCCGCTTCACTTTGGGTATGCGGGACCGCGGCTACGGCCCCCTGGGTCGTACCCCCCCTGAACGGAACACATAGAACGCGTCCTTCCGGTTCGAACCCTATGTCAACCTCGCGGTTGCGGTACCCCCGGAAGAGTGACCTGAATGCGGCAGCCGCGAACGGATTCGGCCACGCCGATGCGTCCGCCGTGCAGATCCACCGCCCAGCGGGCGATCGCCAGGCCGAGGCCCGTACCGCCGTCGCTGCCCGGGCCGTGCGGGGAGGGCACCTCGCCGCGGTTGAAACGCTCGAAGACCCGGTGCCGCTCGGACTCCGGAATGCCCGGTCCCTCGTCCAGGACCTCCAGCGCCAGGGACTCCGGTCCGGGCCCGCGCCGCGCCAGTACGGTGACCCGGCCGTGCGGCGGGCTGTGCTTGACGGCGTTGTCGATCAGATTGGCCACCACCTGATGCAGGCGTTCCGCGTCCGCGTGCGCGGTCAGCTCCGGCGGCGACACGTCCAGATGAAGATGGACGTCCTTGCGCGTGTGGTTCCCGGAGCCGGACGACAGCCGGCGGTGCGAGACGGCGAGGTTCGCCTCCTTCAGCACGCCCGACAGATACGGCCACACCTCGAACCGGCGGGCCTTGAGCGTGACCACTCCGTTGTCCAGGCGGGACAGGTCCAGCAGCGTCTCCACCAGCCGGCCGAGCCGCTCGGTCTGCTTCAGCGCGGTACGCATCGTCTCGGGATCGGCCGAGGACACCCCGTCCACGACGTTCTCCAGCACGGCTCTCAGCGCCGCGATGGGTGTTCGCAGCTCATGCGAGACATTGGCGACCAGCTCCTTGCGATGCCGGTCCACGGCCTCCAGATCGTCCGCCATGCGGTTGATCGTCTGGGCCAGGTCGCCGAGCTCGTCGCGCCGGTCGGCGCCGCTCACCCGTCTGGTGTAGTCGCCGTGCGAGATCGAGCGGGCCACCGTGGTCATCTCGTCCAGCGGCGCGGTCAGACCGTGCGCCACGAACTGGGTGATCAGCAGGGTCGCGATCACCGAGAACACCGTGATGAACCGCAGCTCGGTCCTGGTGCGCACGGCCACCATCAGCAGCCCGGTCGTGATGAACACCGAGACCACGACGAGGGTGCTCATCTTGGCCTTGACCGAGAAAGGACGCAGTCCGGAACCGGGCCGGGTCATGGAGCCGGGGTCTCCAGGGCGTAACCCACACCGTGCACGGTACGGATCCGCTCCGCACCGATCTTCCGGCGCAGCGCCTTGATGTGGCTGTCGACCGTACGGGTGCCGGAGGCGTCCGCCCAGTCCCAGACCTCGGCCAGCAACTGCTCCCGGGAGAGCACCGCGCGCGGCGTATTGGCCAGGCAGACCAGCAGGTCGAACTCGGTCGGCGTGAGGTGGACGTCGTCGGCGCGCACCCTGACCCGGCGCTGCGCGTGGTCGATCTCCAGCTCGCCCAGGCGCAGGATCCCGCTGCGCGGCGTCACCGCGGCCAGCGCCGCGCGCTCGACCCGGCGCAGCAGGACGTGGACCCGGGCCGCCAGCTCGCGCATCGAGAACGGCTTGGTCATGTAGTCGTCGGCGCCGACGCCGAGGCCGACCAGCATGTCCGTCTCGTCGTCCCGGGCGGTCAGCATCAGCACCGGCACCGGCCGCTGGGCCTGTACGCGGCGGCAGACCTCCAGGCCGTCGAAGCCGGGAAGCATGATGTCGAGCACCATCAGATCCGGCTGCCACGCCTCGGCCGCGTCCACCGCCGCCGGACCGTCGAGTGCGGTCTGCACCAGAAAGCCCTCGGCCCGCAGCCGGGCGGAAATGGCATCGACGATCGTGGCGTCGTCCTCGACCACCAGCACCCGGCGCTGCGCGCCAGGGGTGGCCGCGACGCCGGTCTGGGTGGTGTGTGTCTGTTCCATCGCCCCGCCCCTGCCCCGTTCTCACGGGGGCCATTCCCCCGGACGCACGGTCTTCGCTTGTGGATTTCGTGGGTGATCCCGTTACCGGTCAGCAGCGTAAAGGCAGCGGACTGCTCTCGGCTACGCAGGGTGTAACGCCTCGGGCGTGAGGAAGTGGCGGAGTGTCGGGCTTGTGACGCTTGGCCCCCGGGCGTCCGGGGGCGGTGATACCCGGTGGGGGAATCTCAGTCTGTCCGAAGTGCGAGATGCACCACGTCGGGCACACCTCGGGCAACATTGACCTCTTCGGTTCTTACCCCATCGAATCCGGCATTCCGCAGGGCCTGTTCGAAATCGGCGGACGGCTGTGCGGACCACACTGCGAGAACGCCGCCCGGCGTCAGCCGCTCCCGGCAGTCCGCGAGACCTGCGGGGGAGTACAGGCTCGTGTTGTCCTCGGTGACGGTCCAGTCCGGCCCGTTGTCGATGTCCAGGCACAGAGCGTCGTAACGGTCCGTAGTCGTACTCAGGTACTCGACCAGATCCGTCGTCAGGATCCCGGTCCGCGGATCGGCGAGCGCCGCACCGGAGATCGCGGCCAGCGGCCCCTCCAGGTGCCAGTCCACGATCGCCTGCTCCCGCTCGGCCACGACGATCCGCCCCCACCGCGGCTCGGCGGCGGCCCGGACGAGCGAGAAGCCGACGCCGAGCCCCCCGATGAGCACCGAAGGGGCGGGCCGGCCCGCGGGCAGGGCGGCCAGCGCCGCGTCGATCAGGAGCCGCTCCGAGCGCCCGTCCGAGGTGTCCATCAGGAAGCACCCGTTGGCGATGATCTCGAAGTCGTCACCCCGCTCCCGCAGAACGACCTCGCCGTACGGGCCTTCGCGGCGGTCGAGCGTGACGGGGGTGAGAGCGTCGGAGTGGTGGATGTCGGGCATGGTGCGGGTCTCCGGTGGATGGCGGACACGGTCCCCGCCATCCTGTCCGGTCTCCGTGGCCGGAGGCCAGCGGATTGCCGGATCCGTCCGCCGCAGGGCTACCCGCGCTCCGGGCGCGCGCCGCGCACCGTGAGGAGCGCCGCCCCGGCCACGTACGCCGTCACGGCCACCGCCCACGCCGCCCCCTGCGGGCCCGGCTGCATCGGCCAGGCCCACACCGCCGCCGCGCCGCCCGGGGGGCGGGGCGCCGCCAGGTAGACGGCGCCGCCGTAGACCGTCATCGGCAGCCAGCTCAGCCGGGCACCGAGCAGCGCGACGGAGGCCGCGGCCGCCCCGGTCGCACCGAGCACGTTGCGCACCATGGCCGGCACACCGAACGCCTCCGGGTGCCCCGGGACCGCCGCCGCGAGCGCCCCGGCCGTCAGCGCGGTCAGCGCCAGCAGATGCAGCAGCCGGCGCGGCCACCAGCGGCCCACGGCGGTCCGGTCCAGCTCGTCGGAGTGCGAGTGCAGGCTGGTGCCGATCGCGGCGGAGGCGAGCAGCGGGGCCAGCACGACGACCGGGACGCGGGCGGTGTGGTCGAAGTACGGCTGGTCCTGCAGCCAGTGGGCGGCCCATGCGGCGACGAGCGTGATGCAGGTCAGAGTGGCGGCGGTGAGGGGGAGGGCGCGGGAGCGGATGTAGAGGAGCGGGAGAGCCGCGGGGGCCGGACGAGCGCTCACAGGGCCGGTACCTCCGCGGGCGTGCAGCTCTTCCGGGTGGCCAGGTAGCGGCCGAGCCAGGCCTTGCGGCCGGCATCCGGCATGGCCTTGAGACGGGTGACGAGGGGGCGGGCTTCCGGGTCCCATGTGGAGTCTCCGCCGGCCAGCCAGGTGCGTACGGCGTCGTCCGTGAGAGCCACCCGCTTCATCCCCTTGCGGTCGCTCCTCGCCAAGCCGCTCGGACAGTCGCGGTTCGCCAGGCCCAGGGCGGTTTCCGAGGCGTACGACCGAGGATCGGTCAGCTTGTTCCGCGTGACGCTCCAGCCGCGCATGACATGGGCCAGGGCGGCTTCGTCGTCCTTCGGGTCGAACTCGGAGTCCACGTATCCGACCGGTGCGCCCGGGACTCCCTCCAGGCGCGAGAACATGCCGGCCAGGGCAGCGGACACACTGGGCAGCACCGGGGCGTCGGGCGCCTTCACACAGAGTTGCGGTGTGCCGGATGCCGGTGCCGAGCAGACCCTGCGCGTCGCGGTCGGGTCGTCCCGGAACAGGTTCTCGCCCGTCGGCGCGATCACCGCCCCGGCCGCGACCGCCAGCGCGAGCGGTACGACGGCCAGCAGGCGCCGCCGGGCCGCGTACGCGACGAGCACGGTGGCGGCGATGCCGCCCGTCCAGGTCAGCAGGACCGGCGCGAGCCACCACACCGGGACCCACCCCGACAGCGTGTACCGCACGCCGGGGCTCAGGAACCGGGCGTCCGATTCCACATAGCCCGGGGCCCCCAGGAGCACGTAGAGAACGGCCGCGAGCACCGGGGCGATCAGCCGCCACCGCACCAGCCGCCCGACCACGAAGCCGACGAAGCCGATGGACAGGAGGAGACCGAGATCCGTGACGACGACCGAGAAGGAAGGACCGCCTGCCCCGGTGTACGGAGCCGTCGCCGCGAACACCACGGCCAGCGCGAGCAGGTACCCGGCCGTCGCCCACAGCACGATCGGTGTCGCGGCCGTCGTCACCTGCGCCAGCCGGCTCCGCGGGACCGAGAGCAGCAGTTCGGAGGTGCGTCGGCGGTGCTCCCGGCCGCCCTGCCAGCAGGCGGCCGCGGCGACGAGCGGGCCGCCGAGCAGCACCGCCGCCAGATGCAGTTGGGTCTGCGTCTCGCCCCAGCTTCCCTGCCACTGGGCCGCCTTGCTCCAGAGCGGAACGAGGAGGGTGAGGGCGACGGCGAGGCCCGTCCAGGGGGCGATCCCGCGCCGGAGTTCGGTCCGCAGAGCGGTGCGGGCCCTGGGCATTTGGGGCGAGGCCTTCCCGGGTGAGGTCTTTCCGGAGGAGGTCTTTCCGGGCATGGCGGAGGTCGTCATCGGTTCGCCACCGCCGCCCGGTGCGCCCGCAGTGCGGAGGTGTAGCCGCGCTCGATCGGGTTGCCGTCCGGCCGCTCCGCTCCGCCGTCCCCGGTGCCGCCGAGGTCCGTCAGCTCCCGCGTCGTGCCCCGGTACGCGATCCGGCCCGCCTCGATCAGCGTGACATCGGTGCAGGCCGCGGCGACGTCCTCGACCAGGTGGGTCGAGACGATCACGGTGGTGCTGCGGCCCAGCTCCCGTATCAGCGCCCGGAACTCGACCCGTTGCTCCGGGTCCAGGCCGGCGGTCGGCTCGTCGAGCAGCAGCAGGTCCGGATCGTTGACGATCGCCTGGGCGATGCCGACGCGCCGCACCATGCCGCCCGACAGGGTCTTCACCCGGGCGTCGATCCGGTCCGCCAGGCCCACCCGGTCCACCGCGCGTTCCACGGCCGCCGGGACCGCCGCCGCGTCCATCTCCTTGAGCCAGGCCACGTAGGAGACGAACTCGCGGACCGTGAAGCCCGGGTAGTAGCCGAACTCCTGCGGCAGATAGCCGAGCCTGCGCCGGACCGCCGCCCGGCCGCGGTGGTCCGACCCGGCGCCGACTTCCTCGCCCAGCAGCTCCACCCGGCCGCCGGACGGCGCCGCGACGGTGGCGAGCACCCGGATCAGCGAGGTCTTGCCCGCGCCGTTCGGTCCGAGCAGCCCGTGCACGCCGGGCGCGAAGTCGAGGTCGACGGCGTCCAGCGCGGTCGTCCTGCGGTGCCGGACGGTCAGCGCCCTGACCTCGACCGTGTTCACGGCCTCGGTGCCGCTCATGCGTTCACGCTCACAACTTCTCCAGGTGGTCGAATGATCTACGGCGTACGGCGAGCAGCGCGGCGCACACCAGTGCGCCCGCCGCCCAGCCGGCCTGTGCGGCGGGCCCGGCGAAGTACCGTGCGGCCTCGGCCGCCGCCTCCGCGGTCGCCGGGCGCGACGTGGCGAAGGCGGGCAGGACGACCGCGGCCGCCCAGGTCACGGCGATGGACGTGGCCCCGGTGCGGCAGCCGACGTACGAACCGAGGGCGAGCGCCGCCAGCGTCATCGCCAGCCCGGGCAGCAGCCAGGCCGCCGCGCCGGGCCACCCGGCGGACGGGGGCAGCGCCGCCCCGGCGAGAGTGAGCGCCGGGATGCTCACGGCGAGCACCGCGGCGGTTCTGGTCAACAGCAGCCGCAGCCCGCCGGACGGGGTGGCGGCGGTGATCTCGTGCATCGGGTCCGCGTGCCGGCCGTAGGAGAGGGCGACCCCGGCCAGTGGCAGCACCGGCGCGACGACGAGGAGCAGCGGGCGGACGGCATCGCCGCCCCCGGCCCCGTACGCCAGCGCGAGGGCCCCGACGGCCACCAGCACCAGCGCCAGCAGCCACGGAGCGCGCAGCGCGGGCCCGGCGGCCCACAGCAACCGCCCGGCGCGGGTCGCGGTCCCGGGGGAGCGGCGCCGGGCGCTGCGGGCGGGCCCCCTCACGGGCGCCCCCTCCGCCGCCACCGCGGCCAGCACCCCCGCGCGTACCGCGTCCAGCGCCGCCCCCGCCTCCGGCCGGGCCCGTACCACCGCCGAGATCCGCGCCGCGCACCTCCCGCACGCCTCCACGTGCTTCTCCACGGACCACGCGTCCGTCTCCGGCACCGAACCGGCGGCGTACCGCCCGGCCAGCTCCTCGCTCACATGCCACTGGGGCATGCCGTCGCCTCCCCTCGTGGTCATGCCGTTCCTCCCAGGGGTCCGGGCTCCGGGGCCGACAGCTCGAGTGCGGCGCGCAGTTCGCGTCTGGCCCGCATCGCCCGGGTCTTGACCGTGCCCTCGGGTATGCCGAGGAGCCGGGCCGTCTCGCGGGTCGTCAGCCCGTCGATGACCGTGGCGCGCAGGACCTCCCGCAGCTCGGGCGAGATCCGGTCGAGCGCGGCGCCCACATCCCCGTACTCCAGCCCGACGAGCACCCGTTCCTCGGCGGACGGCGCGGTGGCGGCCCATTCGTTGCTCCCGGTCCGCTCGGCCCGGGCGGCGAGATCGGTCCGGGCGTGGGCCCGCTGCGCGTCCACCAGCCGGCGCGAGGCGATCACCCACAGCCAGCCGCCGACCCGGGCACCCCGGTGCGAACCGGCGGAGCGCCAGACCGTGACGAAGGTGTCCTGAAGCACCTCCCGTACCGTCTCGGCATCCGCGCACCGCCTGCCCAGCCGGGCCAGCAGCCAGCCGGCATGCCGGTCGTAGAGCGTCGCCAGGGCCTCCGTGTCTCCCTGCGCGACGGCACGCAGCAGGGCGTGGTCGTCGTCCGGGTCCTCCCCCGAGGGGCGCAACAGCTTCACACCCCTCTATCGGGCTACGGACCCGAGCCGGTTCACGGGCGGCGTGTGTGGCTCACACCTTGGACGGTCTGAGGGAGGATCACAGAAGGCAAGACGTTGCTTCGGGGGGCTCGTCGTGGAAAGGGACCTTGCGCGGTGCATCAGGGTACGGACAGGGAGGTCCACGAAGACCCCTTCGAGGCTCCGCTGCTCGGCGCCATCCCCCGCCAGAACCGCACCGGCGGCCCCGCGGCCCCGCCGCCTGCGGTCCGCAGGGCCCGCCGATGGCTGCGGCTGCTGCCGACGCCCACCGGAACCCCCTTCACCTTCGGGTACCTGCTGGTGCTGGTCGCCACGTCGCTCTTCATGGAGTACGCCGATCCCGGCACCGTCGCCGCCGTGCTGCGCGAATCGAGCACGGACGTCGCGCACCTCGGCGAGACCCCGCTGCTCGTCCTGGCCGCCAGCGCCCTGTGGGTCGTCGGCGGGCTCACCTCCCCGTACGTCTTCGCCTTCGCCTTCGTACTGACCGCGCTGGAACGCCGCATCGGGGGGTGGCGGACCGCCGCGGTGTTCGTGCTCGGCCATGTCGTGGCCACGCTCGCGACGGAGATCCCGGTCGGGCTCTCCGTGGTCGCCGGGCATCTGCCGGAGTCGTCCCTGCACCGCCTCGACTACGGCATCAGCTTCGGGCTGATGGCGAGCGTCGGCGCGCTGACCGGGCTGTTCACCCCGCTGCTGCGGGTGCTGGTGCTCGGCGGGGTGGGCCTGATGCTGGCGCGGGACCTGGTCGACCTGAACAACCCGCTCGCCAACTGGGGCCATCCCCTCGCGCTGCTGCTCGGAGTGGCCTGCTGGCCGCTGCTGCGCCGGGCCGGTGAGGCCGGGGGAGCGGTGGTCAGGGGCGTGGCGCCTTCGCGCCGTGCACCGCGGGGTGCCGGCGGCAGATCCGGATCGGAGACACCGGGAACAGCCGTGTCGCGCGGAACGCTGCCGTAGTAGCCGTACGCGCTGAGCAGCGGCGTGCCGTCGAACGCCTCGGAGATCCGGGACCGGGCCGCCGCCAGCACGGGGGCGTATGCCGCGGGCACCCGGCGTCCGTCCCGTGTCGCGAGCGCGATCGGACGATCGCTCAGAGCGAACACTTCCCGGGGAACAATGAGCGGCTCAGAAGCATTGAGTCTGCATAGCTCAACTTGACTGCCGAAGGGGAGATCATGGCTACCGATTCCAATGCGGTCACTCCGCTCGCCCTGCCCGTGCTGCCGCTCGACGACGAGGTCGTGCTGCCCGGGATGGTGGTGCCTCTGGACCTGTCCGACACCGATGTACGTGCCGCCGTCGAGGCAGCACAGGCCGCGGCCCGGGGCGGCGGCGGCAAGCCCGAGGTGCTTCTGGTGCCGCGGATCGACGGGACGTACACCGGGACCGGTGTCATCGGCACCGTCGAGCAGGTCGGACGGCTTTCGGACGGGGATCCGGGCGCGCTGATCCGCGGCCGGGGCCGGGTGCGGATCGGGGCCGGGACCAGCGGGCCGGGTGGGGCGCTCTGGGTGGAGGGGACCCGGGTCGACGCGGTCGTCCCCGACCCGCTCCCCGGAGCCGCCGCCGAGCTGGTCAAGGAGTACAAGGCGCTCGCCACCAGCTGGCTGAAGAAGCGCGGCGCCTGGCAGGTCGTGGACCGGGTCCAGCAGATCGAGGACATCTCCGCCCTCGCCGACAATTCCGGCTACTCGCCCTTCCTCACCACCGCCCAGAAGGTGCGGCTCCTGGAGACCACGGACCCGGTCGCCCGGCTGAAGCTCGCCATCCAGTGGCTCGGTGAACACCTCGCCGAGCAGGACGTCGCCGAATCCATCGCCAAGGACGTCCAGGAGGGCGTCGACAAGCAGCAGCGCGAATTCCTGCTGCGGCGCCAGCTCGAAGCCGTGCGCAAGGAGCTCTCCGAGCTGAACGGCGACCCGGAGGACGAGTCCGACGACTACCGGGTCCGCGTCGAGGCCGCCGACCTTCCCGAGCACGTCCGCGAGGCCGCGCTCAAGGAAGTCGACAAGCTGGAGCGCTCCTCCGACCAGAGCCCCGAGGGCTCCTGGATCAGGACCTGGCTCGACACCGTCCTCGAACTGCCGTGGACCGAGCGGACCGAGGACGCCTACGACATCCGGGGCGCCCAGGAGATCCTCGACGCCGAGCACGCGGGGCTCCAGGACGTGAAGGAGCGCATCGCCGAGTACCTCGCCGTCCGCAAGCGGCGCTCCGACCGCGGGCTGGGGGTCGTCGGCGGGCGGCGCGGCGGTGCCGTGCTGGCGCTGGTGGGGCCTCCGGGCGTGGGCAAGACCTCGCTCGGCGAGTCCGTCGCGCACGCCATGGGCCGCAAGTTCGTCCGCGTCGCGCTCGGCGGTGTGCGGGACGAGGCGGAGATCCGGGGCCACCGGCGTACGTACGTGGGTGCCCTCCCCGGACGGATCGTGCGGGCCATCAAGGAGGCCGGTTCGATGAACCCGGTCGTCCTGCTCGACGAGATCGACAAGGTCGGCTCCGACTTCCGGGGCGACCCGGCCGCCGCCCTCCTCGAAGTCCTCGACCCGGCGCAGAACCACACCTTCCGCGACCACTACCTGGAGGTCGAACTCGACCTCAGCGACGTCGTCTTCCTGGCCACGGCCAATGTGCTCGAAGCGATCCCGGAGGCCCTGCTCGACCGCATGGAACTGGTCAGGCTGGACGGCTACACCGAGGACGAGAAGGTCGTCATCGCCCGGGACCACCTGCTCCCGCGCCAGCTGGAGCGGGCCGGTCTGGAGAAGGACGAGGTGAAGCTCGACGAGTCCGCACTGCGCAAGCTGGCCGGCGAGTACACCCGTGAAGCGGGCGTACGGAATCTGGAGCGGGCCGTCGCCCGGCTGCTCCGCAAGGTCGCGGCCCAGCACGAACTGGGCGACCGGGAGCTTCCGTTCACGGTCACCGAAGCGGATCTGCGCGCTCTGATCGGACGTCCGCACCACGTCCCCGAGTCCGCCCAGGACCCGGCCGAGCGCCGTACGTCGGTGCCCGGTGTGGCCACCGGACTCGCGGTGACCGGCGCGGGCGGCGACGTGCTGTTCGTGGAGGCGTCGCTGGCCGACCCGGAGACCGGGGCGTCCGGACTGACCCTCACCGGCCAGCTCGGCGACGTCATGAAGGAGTCCGCGCAGATCGCGCTGAGCTTCCTGCGGTCGCACGGCGCGGAGCTGGAGCTGCCGGTCGCGGACCTGAAGGACCGCGGCGTGCACATCCACTTCCCGGCGGGCGCGGTCCCGAAGGACGGCCCGAGCGCCGGCATCACCATGACGACGGCGCTGGCCTCGCTGCTCTCCGGACGGCTGGTCCGTACGGACGTGGCGATGACCGGTGAGGTCTCGCTGACCGGGCGGGTGCTGCCGATCGGCGGTCTGAAGCAGAAGCTGCTGGCCGCGCACCGCGCCGGGATCACCACCGTGGTGATCCCGAAGCGGAACGAGGCCGACCTGGACGACGTCCCCGCCGAGGTCCTGGGCACGCTGGAGGTCCACCCGGTGACCGACGTCCGCCAGGTCCTGGAGATCGCCCTGGCCCCGGCCGCCGCGGCACGGCCCGAGAAGAGGATCCCGGCCGCCGCCTAGGCCGGGTCCGTGAAGTCCCGCCCGCCCGGCAACGGGTGGGCGGGACTTTCCGTGTCCACGTGTTCCGCGACCGGCTCAGGGGCGGTAGATGGTCCCCGGGACCGGCTCGGCGGGCGCCATCAGCTGCGGGACGGTGACGAAGGTGTAGCCCTGCTTCTTCAGTTCGTCGATGATGCCCGGCACCGCGGGCACCGTGCCCTTGTAGATGTCGTGCAGCAGGATGACGCCGTCCTTGCTCGCCTGGTCCAGGATGCGCTTCTTGATCAGCGCCGAGTCGGTAGTGGAGTAGTCCTTCGCGGTGGCGCTCCACAGGACCTGGGAGAGCCCCAGGTCGCGGCTGATGTCCGAGACGGTGTCGTCGGTGCGGCCCTGCGGCGGGCGCATGAGGCGCGGCTTCTTGCCGGTTATCTCCGCTATCGCGTCCTGCGTCTTCTTCAGCTCGGCGCGTATCTCGGCCGGCTCGCGGTCCGTCAGGACCTTGTGCGTCCAGGTGTGGTTGGCCACCTCGTGCCCCTCGGCGGCGATCCTGCGCACGGTGTCGGGATGCTTCTTGACGTGGTTCTTGCCCAGCAGGAAGAAGGTCGCGTGCACCTTCTTCTCCTTGAGGACGTCCAGCAGGTGCGGGGTGTCCTCGCCCGGTCCCGCGTCGAAGGTCAGCGCTATGCACTTCGCCTTGCGGCAGTCCACCGGACCGAAGGAGCCCTTGGCGTCGGAGCCCGCGTCACCGCGCGCCGAGGCGGGCGCGGTGGTCTGCATGGAGCAGCCGCTCAGCGTCAGGGTGAGCGCCGTCACAAGGGCGGTGGCCAACCCCGTACCGATCGACTTCGTCTTCATGGACAAGGCGGGTCACTCCTCCGTAGCTGAACAGGGCGCACGATGTGCGGCGGAGAAGGACTATACATAAGGCGTATACACCTGATGTATAGGGGGTCCGCTGTCGGCTCGGGGGGTGAAAAACCCCTGGTCGGAGGCGTGAAGCGAGCAGAGCCCCGGGGATCTGCCGATCACCGGGGCTCTGCTGTGTGGAGCGGCGGACCGCGAGGGCGCGGCGGGCGGGCTCAGCCGTTGGCGAGGGCCTGCACGCGGTCGAGGGCGCCGTTGAAGCGGTCGTGGTCGCCGACCGTGGGGCCGGACGAGGTGTACTGCCATATCGTGTAGAAGCCCCAGCCGGCCGGGAGTTCACCGACCGTGGAGGCGTAGCGGGCCACCCACAGCGGGTTGGTGGCGCCGAAGCTCGCGTTGTTCCCGGTGCAGGTCTTCCACCAACTGGTCGCGGTGTAGATGACCGCGTCGCGTCCGGTGCGTGCCTTGTACGTGTTCACGAAGTCGCGGATCCAGGAGACCGTGCCGGCCGCGGTCTTGCCGAAGCACTGGTCGCCGTACGGGTTCCACTCGATGTCGAGCACGCCGGGCAGCGTCTTGCCGTCCCGCGACCAGCCGCCCCCGTTGTCCACGAAGTAGTTGGCCTGGGTGGCGCCGCTCGTGGTGTTCGGGGTGGCGAAGTGGTACGCGCCCCGGATCATGCCCACGTTGTACGAGCCGTTGTACTGCTGCGCGAAGTACTCGTTCTTGTAGTACGTGCCCTCGGTGGCCTTGGTGTAGGCCCACTTCACACCGCTGTTCCAGAGCGTCGACCAGGCGACGTTGCCCTGGTGGCCGGAGACGTCGACGCCTTCGGTCTGGACGGCGCGGGTGTCCCGCGGCAGTCCGTCCTGGCCGTCGTGGGCGATGACGCCCATGCCCATCGTGGCCGTGCCGCGGGCGGGCTTCTTGGCGGCTGCGTCATGGATGCCGGCGGCGCCGGCCGCGCCGGGCAGGGTGAGCAGGAGGGAGAGGGCCGCGAGCAGGGTTCCGGCCGCCGCGAAGCGCGAGCGGCGGGACGTCTTGGAAGTGGATCTGAGCACCGGCATGGGGAGTGCCTCCGAGGACGTGGTGGGGGGACGTGCTGATCCCAGGGGGACGTGGGCGTACCCCTGCAGACATGCAATGGTGTGAACATGCCATGCATGACGCTACGCACGTAGACCCGTGCTGCGGAAGAGGGTCTGGTCGCTGCCGTTGGTCTACGCCTGCGAAATACTGGCGGAGCTGCGGCGATGACCAGCGGCGAAAGAAATTTTCAGCGACAGGAAAGCTCACGAGGGGTGTTGACGTGCACGGGAGCGAAAGCGGTAGTGAACCCGGCGCGACCGGGGGGAGTGGTGTGGACCACGCATTCCTCGCCCTGGAGCGGGAGTTGGCCGTCTTTCTGCGCCGCGCGCGGGCGAACTCGGGGGAGATGGCGCGCGAGGTCCACCCGGAACTGGAGGCCGCCGCGTACGGACTCCTCGTCCGGCTGGAGTCGGCCGGGCAGCAGCGGGCCACCGATCTCGCGGCCTACTTCGGGGTGGGCAAGGCGACCATGAGCCGTCAACTGCGCGCACTGGAAGACCTCGGACTGGTGGCTCGTGAGCCCGATCCGGCCGACGGCCGGGCCTTCCTCGTCCACCTCACCACCGAGGGGCTGGACCGCTACCGCAGTGTGCGCGACGCCCGCCGTGAGCGCTATGTCCGCAAGCTCGACGACTGGGACCGGGCCGAGGTGGCCGAACTGGCCCGGCTGCTGCACCACTTGAACGCGCGGGCCGAGGACTGAAGCGCGCCGGGCACGCCCGCCGGTGCGCCGTCACAGCACCGCGTACACCGCCGTCGCGTCGTCATGGGTCTTGCCGCGACGCAGCCGCCTGCGCTCGGTGTCCGCGTCCTCCAGGGCCCTGACCCGGTCGATCAGCCCCTGCGTCCCCTCCCTGCGGAGAACGCCGAGGCAGTCCGCCCAGTCGCCCTCGTGGAACATCTCGGTCCAGCGGGCCGCCCCGTCGGTCAGCGCGGCGATCGCCCGCACCTGGTCGAGCGGGGTGCGCCCGGTGACCGCGCGGGCCGCCACGGAGGGATCGGCGGCGGCGGTGAAGAAGCCGCCCTCCTTGTTCCGCGCCCGGGCGTCGGCGATCGCCTCGCTGCTCAGTGTGCCGGGCGGCAGCCGGTCGAGCCGGTCGTCGAGCAGGGGGCGCACGCTTCCGTCGTGCGCCTCGAACAGCAGTACGGAGTCGGAGAGCACCAGATGCTCGACCTCGCGCTCGTCCCAGCGGGCCATGACGGCCGTTGCCTGAGGCGTGCGTACGTGAGAAAGGTCACACAGGGAGCGGTGTGTGTCGGCGGTGCGTCGTATGGACACTGCCAGGATCTCCCGAAGGGTCAGATCCGGCCGCGAACCGGACAGTTCGACCAGTGCGCCGCCCAGCCGGGCGGTGAACCAGGGGACCGAGTGCACACAGCCGTCCCCGCCCCGGGGCGGGGTCACCCCGTCGAGCAGGATCAGCGCTCCACCCTGGCCGGAAGCGGGAAGCGCGGTGGCGGCCCAATCCTCGTTCGGGCGTTCCGGGCTGCCGGCGGCGGTGGCCAGTTCGATGCGCATACGGCCAGTCTGCACGACGCCTTCACGGGCCCTGCACCCGACGCAGATTGGCCTGCACCAGCAGGTCAGGCGAGTGGCCGGAGCGGAAGGAATGGCTCCGTGGGGTGTGCGGGCGGGCATCCTGCCAAAGCCTGCGCGGAAGTTCCAGCCGACGGACCAGGTGTGGCCGAAGGTCCCCCGGGGCAAACTTGTTCGCCAACTCTGGAGTGATGTTCACTCGTTCAGGTGGCGGAGTGGTTGATGCGCGCCCCCCTCTCAAAAGCACTGGAATGGTCAGAAGCCGTACCAGGGGTCGGGCGCTCATTTACATGTGACCGTGCGTCACCTCTGCTTCAAGGGCGGACGAGTCAAGATTGCGAGCACCGGTGCAGAAGAAGCGGCCTCGGAGCAAGGGCGGCAAGCAGCACGGTTCCGGGGTGACGCCACCGGCACCTGCCGAGAGCGAGAGCGAGGGCGCCCGGCGCACCGCGCGCGTGAGGAGTCGGCTGGTCGCCGGTGTCGCGGTCGTCGGTATCACCGTCATCGCCGCGGGCACGCCCGCGATCCTCGCCGCCTCCTCCGAACTGAACGAATCGCAGCGACTGGTCACTCTCGCCGAGCTGAACCAGCAGGCCATCGCCCTCGCCCACGCCCTCGCGGACGAGCGCGACGAGGTCACCGCCCGGATCGCCGCCGGGCGTGACGAGAAGTCCGGTGCGACGGACGGCAAGGACGACTCCAGCAGCCGGAGCGCCCGCGTCGATCAGCAGGTCGACGAGATCAGGGCCACGGCCCCGGCCGCACTGCGCCGAGACCTCTCCACCGTCCCCTCGCTGCGGCGCGACGCGCTCAGCGGCAAGGGCACGGCGCTGGAGGCCCACCAGGCCTACTCCGAGGTCATCGCCAAGCTCCACGGCCTCGCCGACGAACTCGCCGAGAAGACCCCGCCGCGCGCCGCCGAGGCCACCCGCGCCCCGCTCGCCCTCGGGCAGGCCACCGAGCAGGCCGCCGCCACCCGGGGGCTGCTGATCGCCGCGCTCTCGGTGCCCCGCAAGGTCACGACCCCCCAGCTCGACCCGGTGACCGGACTGCCGGTGCAGACCTCGGTCGGCGGCAGCGACAAGGACGACCGCACCCGTGACGAGCTGAGCGCCGCCGCCCAGCAGGCCCGGGTCCGCGAACTCGCCTCGCTCGCCGACTTCGACCAGGCCGCGGGCGCCACTGCCCGCGGCAAGCTGTCCTCCACCGTCACCGGGCCCGAGGTCAACAGCGCGGAGAAGTACCTCAACACCCTCACCGACCGCCCCGGGCTGTCGGACTCCGACCAGAGCACCAACCGCAAGAAGGCCGAGGCGGCGCTCTCCGCCCGGATCGACCGGATGCGGAGCGTCGAGTCCGCACTCGGCACCGAACAGATCCAGCGCCTGGAGCAGTTGCGCGACGACGACGTCACCGCGCTCGAACTGCGTATCGCGCTGCTCGGTGGCTGTCTGCTGGTCGCCGTCGGCGTCTCCACCGCCGTGGCCCGCACCCTCACCCAGCCGCTCGCCGTCCTGCGGATCGGCGCCGCCCGCCTCGCCGCGGAGCCCGACACCGCCGAACCGGTCCGCTACACCGGCCGCAACGACGAGTTCGCCCAGGTCGTACGGTCCCTCAACAGCCTGCACGGCAGGCTCCAGGGGCTCCTGACCGAGTTCAACGGCCGCTTCGAGAGCCTGCAGGCCGAGCGCGGCGAGCTGATCGCCGGGCGCGAGGCCCTCACCGTCCAGCGCGCCGAGCTCCAGCTCCTGGCCGCCGACCTCACCGCCCAGCTGGAGCGGCTGAAGGACACGGTCCACCACACCTTCGTCAACCTCTCGCTGCGCACCCTCGGCCTCGTCGAGCGCCAGCTCGGGGTCATCGAGAGCCTGGAGGAGCGGGAGCACGACCCGGAGCGGCTCGCCACCCTCTTCAAGCTCGACCACATGGCCACCGTCATGCGCAGGCACAGCGAGAACATGCTGGTCCTCGCGGGCGCCGAGCACGGCCACGGGCACGCGGGACCGATCCCGCTGGTCGACGTGTTGCGCGCGGCCGTGTCGGAGATCGAGCGGTACGAGCGGGTCACCATCCAGTCCCTGCCGCCGCACGCCCAGATCGCCGGCTTCGCCGCCGACGACCTCAGCCACCTCGTCGCCGAACTCCTGGAGAACGCCACCTCCTTCTCGCCGCCGGACTCCCATGTCCAGCTCTCCGGCTGGCTGCTGGAGAGCGGCGAGGTGATGCTCTCCGTCGAGGACTCGGGCATCGGGATGTCGGCCGCACGGATGGGCGAGCTCAACGCCCGTCTCGGTGACCCCACCCTGTTCGAGGCGGGCGAGCGAGACGACAAGGAGGCGTCCGGGGCCGGCCTCGGCCTCCAGGTCACCTCCCTGCTGGCCGCGCGCCACGGCGTGCGGGTGCAGCTGCGCGCCCACAAGGGCAGCGGGGTCACGGCGGTCGTCGTCCTGCCCCAGACCCTGCTGCCGAAGGCGCCCCCGGCGACCACTCCGCCGCCGGTGCAGATCCCCGGGGACGCCCCCGCGCTGAACCTTCCGGGGTCGGTCGCCGAAGCCAACTCCAACGCGCTGCCGGCCCGTCCGCTCGCGCTGCCCGAGGACCCGCTGATCGCCGCCGCCGAGCAGACGATCCGCGAGGCGGGCGCCGAGCCGGCACCCGCCGCCCCTTCGCCCGCTCCTGTCGAGGCGGAGGTCCCGGCCCAGGCGGAGGCACCGACGGAGGCCCCGGCGAAGGCCCCGGCGAAGGCCCCGGCGAAGGCTCCGGCCGAGGCGGAGTCCGAGGTCACGATGCAGGTCCGGCTCCCGGTGGTTCCGGAGTCCGCGGACGCTGCCGGGACCAAGGCCCCCGATCCGTACGCCATCGGCCCCGACCGCCACGAACGCGCCGCGGACCAGACCCCGGAGCCGTACACCCCGGCCCCGGCCCCCACGCCCCTGGCGGACGCGCTGCCCGGCCCCCGGCAGCCGGACCAGCAGCCGCAGCAGACCGAACGCATCACGGACAAGGGGCTGCCCAAGCGCACCCCCAAGGTCGTCAAGCCCACCGCGGCCACCACCACCGAGCGCAAGGGCAGCCTGGACAAGGAGGCGCTGCGCCGCAGGCTCGGCGGCTTCCACCAGGGCGCGAAGGACGGCCGGCGGGACGTGGAGGCGGAGATCGCCGAGGTCACGGCCACCCAGTCCCTCCCGGGAGCCACCGCACCCGGTGGACGCCCGGCACGGACCGACCAGACGGATGAGACGGGGGACACAGTCGAGGAGGCACGCAGTTGACTGCGCCCAGCACATTCGGGCTGAGTAACGAGGCCCGTAACCTTCACTGGTTGCTGAGCAATCTGGTGGAGGAGGTGCCAGGGGTCCACTCGGTCACCGTCGTCTCGTCGGACGGGCTGATGCTGCTCTCCTCCGACCCCGGCCATCTGGTCACCCCGAGCACCGGCGGGCAGGACGGGCCCAAGGGCTCCAGCGCCGACCTGGCGACCATCGTTTCCGGCATCGGCAGCCTCACCATCGGCGCCGCCAAGCTGATGGACGGCGGCGGCGTCAAACAGACGATGGTCGCCATGGACGAGGGCAGCGTCTTCGTCATGTCGATCAGCGACGGCTCGCTGCTCGGCGTGCATGCCACCCCGGACTGCGACATGAGCGTCATCGCCTACCACATGGCGCTCTTCGTGGGCCGGGCCGGACACGTACTCACCCCCGAACTCCGCAGTGAACTGCGCAAATCGATGGAGAGCACCCAGTGAAGCCCGCTGCTGAAACCGCCCGCAGGCTCCCCGTCCGCGGGTCCGACCGAAGGCCCGCACGGGTCCGTCCGTACTCGCTCACCGGCGGACGCACCCGCTTCGGCCATGTCCTGCTCGTCGAGACGTTCGTCGCCGCGCTCGAAGCGCCCGAGGAGCGCCGCGAGCTGACCAACGGCAACCTGGCCGGCCGCGTCATGCCGGAGCTCCAGGCCATCGTCGAAATCTGCCGCCGGATGCGTACCGTCGCGGAGATCTCGGCCCTGTTGAAGATGCCGCTCGGCGTGGTCCGGGTGCTGCTCAGCGACTTGGCCGACCAGGGAAAGATCCGCGTGTACGGGACCGGTCACGGCACCGGCCAGCCCGACCGCGCACTGCTCGAAAGGGTGCTCAATGGACTCCGCCGTCTCTGAGTCGCCGCTCTTCGCCCCGCGTCAGCCGGGCGCCAGGGACCAGGCCGAGGAATCGCTCCAGGCCTGGCAGCTGGACCACACCAGGGCCCCCATCGCCACGAAGATCGTGGTCGCGGGAGGCTTCGGCGTGGGCAAGACGACCTTCGTCGGGTCGGTCTCCGAGATCACCCCGCTGAGGACCGAAGCGATGATGACCCAGGCCAGCGAGGAGACCGACGATCTCTCCGCGACGCCCGACAAGGTCACCACGACCGTCGCGATGGACTTCGGCCGGGTCACGCTCGACGACGACCTCGTGCTGTACGTCTTCGGCACACCGGGCCAGCAGCGCTTCTGGTTCATGTGGGACGACCTGGTGCGCGGCGCGATCGGCGCGGTCGTGATGGCCGACACCCGCCGGCTCGCCGACTGCTTCCCCGCCCTCGACTACTTCGAGAGCTGCGGGCTGCCGTACATCGTCGCCGTCAACCACTTCGAGGGAACCACCGGGTTCGAGGCCGAGGACGTCCGGGAGGCCCTGACCGTCCCGCCGCAGGTGCCTGTTGTGATCATGGACGCGCGTAACAGGATCACCGTCATCGAGTCGCTGCTGGCCCTGGTCGGCCACGCCCTCGACGCCACCCCTGCATAGATCACTTACAACGGAGAACCGCGATGCGGAAGATACTCATAGTCGGAGCCGGCCAGTCCGGGCTCCAGCTGGCCCTCGGACTGCAGTCCCGGGGGTACGAAGTCACCCTGATGTCCAACCGCACGGCCGACGAGATCCGCTCCGGCCGGGTCATGTCGACGCAGTGCATGTTCCACACGGCGCTCCAGCACGAGCGTGACTACCAGCTCAACTTCTGGGAGTCCCAGGCCCCGCGCATCGAGGGCCTCGGCGTCTCCGTCGCGGCGCCGGACTCCTCGCGCGCCGTCGACTGGGTCGGCAAGCTGGACGGCTTCGCCCAGTCCGTCGACCAGCGCGTGAAGATGGCCGGCTGGATGGAGACCTTCGCCCAGCGCGGCGGACAGCTCGTCATCCACGGCGCGGCCGTCTCCGACCTGGACTACTTCTCCCGCACCTACGACCTGGTGATGGTCTCCGCGGGCAAGGGCGAGCTGGTCTCCATGTTCGGCCGGGACGCCTCCCGTTCGCCGTTCGACGCCCCGCAGCGCGCCCTGGCCGTCGCGTACGTCCACGGCATGGGCCCGCGCCCGGAGCACCCCGACTTCGACGCGGTCCGCTGCAACCTGGTCCCCGGTGTCGGCGAGCTCTTCGTGATGCCGACCTTCACCACCTCCGGCCGCGCCGACATCCTGTTCTGGGAAGGCATCCCGGGCGGCCCGCTCGACGTGTTCCAGGGCATCAAGGACCCCTCCGAGCACCTGGCGAAGACGCTGGAGCTGATGGAGCGCTTCACGCCGTGGGAGTACGCCCGCGCCACCAAGGTCGAACTGACCGACGCCAACGGCACCCTGGCGGGCCGATACGCCCCGACCGTCCGCAAGCCGATCGGCCGGCTGCCCAGCGGCGGTCTGGTGCTCGGCGTCGCGGACGTCGTCGTCGCCAACGACCCGGTCACCGGCCAGGGCTCCAACTCGGCCTCCAAGTGCGCCAACGCCTACCTGGACTCGATCATCGAGCACGGCGACCGGGAGTTCGACGCGCAGTGGATGCAGGCCACGTTCGACCGATACTGGGACACCGCGCAGCACGTCGTGAAGTGGACCAACGCGATGCTCGGCGTACCGCCGGAGCACGTACTGAACCTGATCGGCGCCGCCGGCCGGCTCCAGCCGGTCGCCGACCGCTTCGCCAACGGCTTCAACAACCCGGCGGACTTCGACAACTTCTTCTTCGACCCGGAGAAGACCAACGCGTACCTCGCCCAGGTCTCCGGGGCGGCGCAGACCGCCTGAACGACGACAGCGGGGCCGGGACCGTCGGACATCCGACCGGACCCGGCCCCGCTGCCATTCCCGCGGTCTACTGCCCGGAGGCCGAGGGGGCCGACGACGAGCCGTACCCCGCGTCCGAGCCGGAGGAGGCCCCCTGCGGGAGGACCGGCGGCTGGTACGCGGACAGCGGCGCGCCCCGCGGGTCGGGCCGGACGGCACCGAGCAGCGGGTTCGACGCCACCGGCGAGACCTTCACCCGCGAGCCCGGCCGGGGCGCCTGCACCACCAGGCCGTTGCCGATGTACAGCGCCACATGGGTGGCCTTCGGGAAGTAGATCACCAGGTCACCCGGGCGCAGCGCGTTCACCGGCACCTTCCGCAGCTGCCGCCACTGCTCCTGCGACGTCCGCGGAATGACCCGGCCCGCCTTCGCCCAGGACTGCGAGGTGAGCCCCGAGCAGTCGAAGGAGTCCGGCCCCTCCGCGCCCCACACGTACGGCTTGCCGACCTGGGCGATCGCGTACCTCACCGCCTCGCCGCCCGCTTCGGACGGCGGCCTCGTCGAGGACAGC
This sequence comes from Streptomyces atratus, assembly GCF_900119365.1. GTDB lineage: Bacteria > Actinomycetota > Actinomycetes > Streptomycetales > Streptomycetaceae > Streptomyces > Streptomyces atratus_B. Next base: position 47,009 of record NZ_FPJO01000002.1, on the reverse strand, counting down.
GCCCCCGAGGCGGCCAGGGCGCCCTGCGCCTTCTCCGTGTTCCGCTGTTCGAGGCGGGACAGCTCGGTGACCTGTGGGCCGGAGAGTGTGGCCAGCATCTTCTCGACGGCCTTCAGCCGCGACCGGACCGCGTCCCGCTGCTTCTTCTGCTTCTTGGCCAGCACCTGCTGCCGGTCGAGCACCTTGCGGGACTCGGTGGCCAGTTCGTCGGCGCGCTTCTCGGCGCCGGTGAGCCGCTTCACGGTCGCCGCCCGCGCGGTCGCCGCATGCCGGATCACATGCTCCTGGTCCAGGAGGTGTTCGGGGTCCCGGGACAGCAGCAGCCGCATGTACGCGGAGAAGTCGGACCGGCCCTGATACTGCTCCCGGGCCAGCCGCCCGGCTTCGTCGCGGCTGTCGGCCAGCGCGGTCCGGGCGGCGACGAGCTCGACGTCGAGCTTCTTCGCCTGCGCCGCGCGCTTCTTCAGCTCCGCGGCGGTCCCGTTGTACGTCTCGGTGGCCTCCTCGGCCTGCTGGTACAGCTGCCGCAGCTCGGGCAGGAGCTGGGCGACGCTCCTGTTCGCAGCCGTGGGTGCGGCGGGCGCCTTCGCCGTGCCGCCCGCGGCGGGGTCAGGGGCCACGGGCCCGGCGGCCGCCGGCGAGGTCACGACGAGCGTGGCCAGGGCGGCGGCGCAGGCCGCACGCAAGACTCCGCCTGACACGACATCACCTCCGACGACGGGGCGATCACGGGGCTACCCCATGAGTGAGCGCAACGGGACAATACGGTCACTCGGTGTCGGGAGATGCAAGAACCGCGCGGCGCGGCGGTGGACGGGTTCGCCCGGAAGGCCGTGGACGGGCCGGACAGGTCCTAGGCCACCGGGAACGCGTAGAAGATCCGGTCGCGTTGCACGACGGCAGTCCGCCCGGCCGTCAGTACCCGGTACGGAGCGGTGACCGTGGGGCCCTTCGGGTCCTGGGTGCCGATGTCCTGGAACTTCCACAGCCGCCGCCCGTCCTCGGCGCCGAACGCGGTGACCTGGGATCCGTCCGCGGCCAGCAGCGTGCGGCCGGTCGTGCTGAGGGTGACGGCGGGGGCGGCGGTGCTGATCGCCGCCTCCGTCGAGCGGCGCCAGCGCAGCCGCCCGGTCTGCCGCTCGACCGCGCCCACTTCCTGGTTGCGGTTGGTGGTGTGCAGCACGGTTCCGGTGACGACGGGGGTGCCGTACGGGGTGCCGCCGGTGCCGTTCAGCGTCCACTTCGGCTTGCCGGACGGAGTTTCGAAGGCCTGGAGATCGTCGCCCACCGCCGCGTACAGCAGGCCCCGGTCGTCGCCCATGGCCGCCGCGTCCGGGGCGACCGTGCCGAACTGCTTGCTCCACAGCGCCTTGCCGGTCCTGCGGTCGAAGCTCCGGAAGACCGCCTTGCCCTTGGCGGCCCTGACGTCGCCGGGGGCGAGGGTGGCCGGGCTCTGACGTACCACCAGGTCGTCCTGGCGGACCGCGATCAGCCGGTGGACGGGGGCGGCGGTGCCGCGCCCGGCCGGTACGGGGGTCCGCCACAGCTGTTCGCGCCGCACGATGTCGTACGCGAAGAGGTAGGCCTTGACGACCTGCTTGTCCTTGCCGCGCTTCTTGCCCTTCTTCGGCGGCGGGGCCTTGACGGTGACCGTCTCGGAGCCGGTGAACCAGATCACCTGCCCGGACGCGCCGACGAACTCCGGCGCCGAGAGCTTCGGCATCCCGGGGGACAGGGCCGCGTGTTCCGCCCGGTGCACGGTCTTCCCGTCCTTCGGCGACAGCCAGAGGAACCCGGTGGGGGCGGCGACGAAGCAGAGGTCCTTGCCGGCGGGGAGGGCGGCCTCTGCGTCGGCGGCGTCCGCGTTCTGCCAGGCCCGGTGTCCGGTGCGCAGGTCCACGGCGGTCGCGCCGTTCTTTCCGGTGAGCACCAGCAGCCGTTCGTTCCAGACGGCGGCGGTGAGCGGTGCCGGTTCCGCCGCCGGGTGCGTGTACACCCAGCGGGGTTGCGGCGGAAGCCCCGCGACGGTGGGGCCGCTGTGGCTCGGCGCGGGCTCGGGGTCGTCCGTGTCACCTCCGCCACCGCCCAGCGCCAGCACACCGCCGCCACCGACGACCAGTCCGGCGGCCCCGGCGGCAAGGCCGATCAGCAGACCGCGCCGGTCCACGGCGGGGGAGGGGGCGGCGGCACGATTCGTGGGGATCGGCAGCGGGCGAGGGGCCACCGGGACTATCGGCGGAGGTACGGAGGGCACCCCGCCGGGCAGGGCGGGAGCCGGAGCGGAGGAGGGGGTGGGGGTGGCGGGGCGGCCGGTGAGCTGGGGCGGGACGGACAGCTGGGTCGTCGGCCGGTCGGTCCTCGGGACATGGCGCCCGATGTCCCCGAGCTGAGTGGTCCGGGTGTCCAGGACAGGGGCCGGGGCGAGGGCGGGGGCGGGCACCGCGTCGGCCGGCGCACCGGCCGTGACCGTCTCCCGTACGCGCACCCCCTGCTCCGCCACCGCGGCCGCCAACGCCTCCGGCAGCCAGCCGCCCTTCGCCAGGCCCGCCGCCCCCTCCAGGGCCAGCTCGGCCGCCACCGCCCCGGCGCTCGGCCGGTCCGCCGGGTCCTTCTCCAGGCAGCGGGCGATCAGTCCGCGCAACTCCTCGGGAACCGCGCCGAGTTCGGGGGCGGTGCGGGCGATCCGCTCGGCGCCCTCGGCTGCCGGGCCGTCGGCGAGCGGGGTCGTGCCGGTCGCCGCGTACGCGAGCAGCAGGCCCAGCACGAAGAGGTCGGAAGCCGGTCCGGGCTCCTCGCCCTCGACCTGCTCCGGGGTGAGATAGCCGAGCCGTACGGACAACTGCCCGCCGGGCCGGGCCTCCGCGTCGGCGGCCGCGCCCAGCGGGCCGAACGCGGTGAGCCGCGGCCCGTCCCCGGCCAGCAGTACCGTGCGGGGGGCCAGGCCCTGGAGCACTGCTCCGGTGGCGTGCACCCGGGAGAGGGTCTCGGCGAGGCCCGCGCCCAGTATCCGCACGGCACGCTCGGGGAGCGGCCCGGTGAGCTCGATCGCCTCGGCGAGCGTCAGCGCCGGTACGTACGGGCTCGCCGTCCACAGCAGCTCTTCGTCGGGGCTGCCGTCCGAGCTGTCGTCCGGGCCGCCCAACTGGGGCTGGACCCAGCCGCCGGTCAGCCGGTCCGCGGTGCGGGCCTCCGCCTGGAACCGGCGCCGGAAGGCGGGCAGTGCGGCGAGTTCGGGGCGGGCGGCGGTGATCACCACCGCGTCCTCGGAGGCCGTGTCGCGCGCGAGGTACTGCACACTGCTCGCGGTCCCGCGCAATCGTGCCAGCACGGTGTACGGGCCGAAGCGGCGTGGATCGTCCTGACGCAGCGCCTCCATGGCGCACCCCCTCGCTGACCGTGCCTGGGCACCAGAGCGTCGATCTTAGACCGACCACCCCTCGCCCCATCGGGCCCCGTACCCTCAGCCCGGCTTCGACCAGGGCCACTTGGGGCTGTGCCGCTCGCGACCCCCGGGAGCGTACTCGTACACCCAGCCGCGCGGGAGCCCCAGCCGCTTGGAGTGGCCGGCCGGCACTCTGCGGTACGCGTACACGGTGGCGGGACCGCCGTCGGCGGCCGGCACGGGGACCTCGTACCACTTGGGCGGATGGCCGGTCGGGCCGACGAGGACGGGCAGTACCCGCCCGTCCAGGGGCCCGCCGGTGAAGGCGGTGTTCTCGCTTCTCACCGCCCCAGTCTGACCGATCAGCCGTCCTCGGGCAGCAGATGGGCCGCCTCGCCGAGCACCGGGACCAGCCGCTGGGCCAGCCGCCCGGCCGGACCCCCGGCGCTCTCCAGCGGCAGCAGCGCCGCCACCGCCGAGGCGGTCTCCGGGTCCGTCGCCGCCGTGGCGGCCAGCAGCACCATCAACTGGTCGACCAGCCAGTCGCGCAGCTCGGCCGCGGCCGGCTGCTTCCCCTCGTCGAGCCAGATCAGGGATGCCGCCTCGACGGCCGCGATCCAGGTGCGCACCATCATCCGCAGCCTCGGGCCGGCCGCCGCGCCACTGCCCAGGTGCAGCAGGATCTGCTCGGCCGCCGCCCGCCGCACCTCGTCGACGATCGCCGACGTACGGGAGGTCTCGACGACGCAGCCGCCGCGCAGCAGCGCGCTGAACCCGGTGTCGTGCTCGTCGACGAAGGCGAGATAGCGGTCGAGCACCCGGGTCACCCGCTCGGTGGGCGGTCCCGCGGGCGGCTCGCCGAAGCACAGGATCAGCTGCTCGGCGGCGGACCTCAGCGCCGCCTCGTACAACTGCTGCCGCCCGCCCGGGAAGTAGCGGTAGACGAGCGGACGGGACAGCCCTTGGGCCCATTCCGTGGTACCGGGCCGGTTCAGGCCAGCAGGCCGGAGCTCTTCCACAGCCTGCGTCCCACCCCGTTCAGCACCCCGATGTCGTCGAAGAAGTCCGTCAGCCGCTTCGCGCCCGACTGCATGACCTCCGCCCGGTGGCCGCTCGCCTTCACCTGGGCGACGGCCTCGCGGCGGTCCAGGCCGACGTGCTCGTACACCCGCGGGTTGACGAAGCAGACGGAGAAGACGCGGGCCGCCTCGCCGCAGCTCAGCCGGGTCAGTTCGCGCTCCCAGCGCGGGGCGGTCACCATCTGGCGGCGAAGCTCCTCGCGGGCGTAGCGGACGTGCCGTGCCTCCTCGACCACATGGATGCGGGTCACGCCCCGCACCAGCGTCTGGACGCGCTCGTCCGGGAAGGTCAGCCGCTGCATCCAGTCCAGGATCTCCTCGCCGAGCAGGGTCGCGGCGAACGAACCGGGGGTGGTGGAGATGGTCTTCAGCACCCGCGCGAGGTTGTGATAGACGCGCGGCACGGGGTAGTCGGGCGAGCCGCCCCACTTGATCATGCGGCCGAACATCATCGAGTGCCGGCACTCGTCGGCTATCTCGGTGAGCGCGTAGCGGACGTGATTGCTGGTCACCGGCCGGTCGTAGATGTGCCGGACCAGCAGCTGCATGAGGATGATCTCGAACCAGATGCCCAGCGAGGCGAGCGAGGCCGCCTCGTGCCGGGACAGCTCCATCCGCTGTTCCTCGGACATCTTCCGCCACAGCGGGGTGTCGTAGAGCGAGACCAGCTCGGGCGGCCAGAACCACTTGCCGTCCTCGACCGGCGCGTCCCAGCCGAGTTCCTTGTCCGGGTCGAAGGAGTGCTTGGCCGAGGAGTCGAGCAGCCGCTCGGCGATCTGTTCGCGGTCCCGGAGCGGGCCGAGTGCGTCGCGAAGCAGCTGGACGTCGCGTTCGCTCACTGTGGTCATGCTGGAGGCACCTCGCACATGGGGTTACCGGCGGTCACTCCTTATGAGACTCCTCGTCAGTAAGGCCGTCAATCCCTTGCGCACGACTTGTTGACCCGGTGTCTACTACGTGTGAACCTGCCAACTGGCGCAACTGCCAAGGGAATTGCCGAAACATGCCAGGCGAAGGAGCCGTCCGTGTCGACACACGACCTCTACACCACCGCCCCCGAAGCACCGCTGTGGCAGGTACCCGCCTCCGGCGCCGCCCGCTTCAGCTGGGACTACGACGACGGCCGCGAACGCCTGCTCGCCCTCTACCAGAAGGGCAAGGACAAGCAGTGGGACGGCAACAAGCGCATCGACTGGTCCCTGGAGGTCGACCCCGCCGACCCGCTCGGCACCCCTGACGAGGCCCTCACCCTGTACGGCACCCCGCACTGGGCGAAGATGACCGAGAAGGACCGGGGCGAGCTGCGCAAGCACTACACCTCGTGGCAGTTCAGCCAGTTCCTCCACGGCGAGCAGGGCGCCATGGTCTGCGCGGCCAGGATCGTGGAGTCCGTCCCCGACCTGGACGCGAAGTTCTACTCCGCGACCCAGACCATGGACGAGGCCCGGCACGCGGAGATCTACGGGCGGTTCCTGCACGAGAAGGTCGGGATGCTCTACCCGATCAACGACAACCTCCAGGGGCTGCTCGGCGACACCCTGCGCGACTCCCGCTGGGACATGCCCTACCTCGGCATGCAGGTCCTCATAGAGGGGCTCGCCCTGGCCGCCTTCGGCATGATCCGCGACACGACGACCAAACCGCTGCCCAAGCAGATCCTCGCGTACGTCATGCAGGACGAGGCCCGGCACGTCGCGTTCGGGCGGATGGCGCTGCGTGACTACTACAAGCAGCTGAGCGATGCCGAACTGCGCGAGCGCGAGGAGTTCGTCATCGAGGGCTGCTACCTGATGCGGGACCGGCTCAGCGGTGTCGAGGTGCTGGAGAACTTCGGCATCGGCAAGCAGGAGGCCAAGGAGCTCTCCGAGCACTCGGAGTACCTCCAGCTCTTCCGCAAGCTGCTGTTCAGCCGGATAGTGCCGTGCGTCAAGGACATCGGCCTGTGGGGCGAACGGCTCCAGAAGGCCTACGTCGACATGGGCGTCTTCGAGCTCGGCGACTCCAGCCTGGACCTGCTGATGGCCCAGGACGAGGAGATAGCCGAACAGCTCGACCGGGACCGGTTCGAGGCGGAGGAACGGGCCAGGGTCGCCGAGGTCGAGGAGGCGATAGCGCAGGGCGCACCGGGGGAGTGACCGGAAACTCAGACCGACCGGCAATAGGGGGGCGGCGTCGCGGGGCTGGGCACGCACATCTGCCGCGTTGTCGTCAATCAACAACTTCCCCAAGCTCTCGGCTTCGCTCGAGCAGGGGAGACCCCATTGCGTTGCCTCAATCCTCCGCCTTGCAGCTGCACGCACCCAGCCCCGCTCCTTCACCCACCCCCCAATTGCCGGTCGGTCCTACGCCCTCGCGGGATCGGAACGGGATGTACGCCGTCGGCCGGCGCGGGGAGTACGGCGGGCATGACGACCCCGGCCCCGCCCCTCGCCGCCGGCCCCGCGGCCGCCCGCCGGAGCCTCGAAGGACTCGCCCTGGGCGACGCGTCCGGCGAGCGGCGGTTCCCGCTCTTCCGTGCGCCCCGCCGGGCGTTCAGTCCGTCGCGGCCGGAGCCGGGAACGGCCGGCGCAGGGTGAACGCCTGTTGGGTGGGCCCGTGTTCGCGCAGATGCAGCAGACGCTCCTCGGCGTCCCGCACCGTCGGCCGTTCGCCCGCGGGCACCCACCACAGGGCCGTCATCGCCTCCTCCACCCGCTCGAACCACTCCCGCCGCCGCGCCATCAGCTCGCGGTGCTGCCCCTGGTACATGAACGCAGTCAGCGCGTCAGTGTCGCGCCACACCGACATGTTCAGGATCAGCCGGTCGTCCCCGAAGACCGATACGTCGGTGGAGTTGCCGGTGTCGCTCTGCAGCCGCCAGACGAAGCCGGCCGCCTGGTCGGCGACCGCGTTGACCGGTTCGAGACCGTCGACGAAGTCCTTCAGCTCGGGGGAGTCCAGCGGGAATCCGAGGCGGGATATGTTCACCTGGGCCAGTTCATGGCCGGTCTGCGGGTCGTTGTGCGTCATGGCCGCACCGTAGTCAGCGCCTCCTCCACCGCACAGGCCATTGCGAGCAGCGAGACATCGGCGCCGCGCTCCGCGACCAGCTGGAGCCCGACCGGGCAGCCGTCCGCGGTGAATCCGGCGGGCACGCTGGCCGCGGGATGACCGCTCAGGTTGAACGCCCAGGTCAGCGCGGTCGAGAAGAGCTCGCCCGGGCCGTCGTGGCCGTGCGGGCGGTTGGGCGTGGTCGGTGTGAGCAGCAGCGGAGTACGGGCGAACAGGGCGTCCAGCGCGGTGTCGTTGACGCGCCGGATCTCCTCGGCGCGCGGGGACGGCGACCCGACCCGGACCGCCTGCCACGCCTCTCGTGGGTCGAGCAGCTCGCACGTACGGTCCATGAGCCGCACCACCCCGGCCGCCACGAGCCGCCCCACCGCCCGCCGGACGACCGCCGCGACCTCCGGGTCGACATCGGCGTACCCCAGATCGGGGCTGAGGACGGCCGGTACGGGCAGGACGGGCGGCACCGGCTCGCAGTCGTCCAGGACGGCGGCCAGATACGTCCGGGCCCCGGCGGCCGACCGGGTCAGCACCCCGGCGGAGGCCAGCCCGGTGCGGTCGGGGGAGGGCAGCAGGCCGTTCGTCGTCTTCAGGCCGAACACCCCGCACCACGCCGCCGGGATCCGTACCGACCCCGCCCCGTCGCTGCCGGTCGCCAGCCCCACGAGATCCGCCGCCACGGCGACCGCCGAGCCCGCCGAGGAGCCACCCGGGGTGCGGTCGGGGCGCCACGGGTTGACCGTACGGCCGTGGGTGCCCAGCCCCCAGGTCTGCCAGGGCGTGCCGGGGCCGGGCACCGAGGTCGCGCCGACCGGCACCCCGCCGGCCTCGATCAGCCGCCGGGCCGCGTACGAACGGATGCCGGTACGCCCCTTGACCGCGAACGGCATCCCTGCCAGCGGGAGCCCCCGGGCCCGCTCCGCGTCGGCGAGCGCCCGCTCGAACCACACCTCGATGAACGCGCACAGCCGGGGATCCTCCCGCCCGATGAGCTCCAGCGCCCGGCCCACCCCGCTCACAGCCCCGACCTCAGCCATCCGGTCAGTCTCGCAGGGCCGCCGCCATGACGGAACGGGCGATCGGGGCCGCGCTGCCGCCGCCGCTGATGTCCGCCCGGTTCGCCGCGGCGTCCTCCACGACCACGGCGACCGCGACGGCCGGCTGTCCCGAACGGGGTGACTGGGCCCAGGAGATGAACCAGGCGTACGGCCTGCCCGAGTTGTCGATGCCGTGCTGCGCGGTGCCGGTCTTGCCGCCGACCGTCACCCCGTCGATCGCGGCGTTGGACCCGGTGCCGTACTCCACGACGTCCACCATCATCCTCCGCAGCTCCATCGCCGTGCGCGGGGTCATCGCCTGGTGATAGGTGTGCGAGCCGTTCTGGTGGACGGTCGTTCCGCCATGCGTGGTCGTACGGTCCACCAGATGCGGGTGCTTGAGGTCGCCCCCGTTGGCCACGGCGGACGCCACCATCGCCATCTGGAGCGGTGTCGCCGTCGTGTCGAACTGCCCGATCGACGACAGCGCCAGCTGGTCCTTGGTCATCTCGGTGTCGAAGTTGCTCTTCGCCACCCCTGAGGGGATCTTCAGCCCGGTGTCGTTGAAGCCGAACCTCCGCACCGCGTCCACCATGCCGTCGAGCCCGACCCGCACTCCCAGATCCGCCATCACCGTGTTGCAGGAGACCCGGATCGCCTCGGCGAGCGAGGCGTTCTCGCAGCCGCGTGCCTCGTTGGGCAGCGTGGTCGACGTACCCGGCAGCACATACGGGGACGGGGTGTCGGTGTCCGCGTCGGGATCGGTGACGACGTCCGCGTCGAGCGCCGCCGCCGCCGTCACGATCTTGAAGGTGGAGCCGGGCGGATAGGTCTGCCGGATCGCCCGGTTGAGCATCGGCTGGCTCTTCGAGGCGTTCAGCCGCGCCCAGGCGTCGGTGACGGACGAACCGGTGCCCGAAAGCAGGCCGGGATCGTACGAGGGGGTCGAGACCAGCGCCAGGATCTTCCCGGTGGACGGTTCGACGGCGGCGACCGCGCCCCGCCGCCCGCCGAGCCCCTCGAAGGCGGCGCGCTGCATCGAGTCCTTGACGGTCGTGACGACATTGCCGCCCGGCTGCTGACTGCGGGTGATCTCGTTCCACAGCGGGAGCGGGGCGAGCATCGAGTCGGTGCCGGAGAGAATGCCGTCCTCGGCGTTCTCGATCAGGGTCGTGCCGTACGTCTGCGAGGCGTAGCCGGTCACCGGCGCGTACAGCGGGCCGTTGGCGTACGTGCGCTCGTACGCGAGCTGTTCGCCGGTGTTCTTCGAACCGGTCACGGATCTGCCGCCGACCAGGATGTTGCCGCGCGGCTGGCCGTAACGGGCGATCGTCAGGCGGCGGTTGGCGGGATTGTTGTCCAGGCTGTCGGCGTCGAAGACCTGGATGCGGGCGGCGTTCAGCAGCAGTGCCACGAGCAGCAGCAGAAGGAGCGCGGCGGCCCGGCGGATGTAGCGGATCACCGCTCGCCCTCCGTGACCGGTGCGATGGTCCCGGTCTCCGCGTGGCCGGGCTGCGGTCTGCGGGCCTGGTCGCTGACCCGGATCAGCAGCGCCACGATGATCCAGTTGGTGACGACGGACGAACCGCCCTGGGCGAGGAACGGCATCGCCATGCCGGTCAGCGGGATCAGCCCCATCACCCCGCCCGCGATCACGAAGACCTGGAGCGCCAGGATCGAGGCGAGACCGATCGCGAGCAGGCGCCCGAAGGGGTCGCGCAGGGCGAGGCCGGCCCGGTAGCCGCGGGCCACCAGCAGCGCGTACAGCAGGAAGATCGCGGTCAGCCCGGCCAGCCCGAGCTCCTCGCCCGCCGTCGCCAGGATGAAGTCCGACTTGGCGGCGAAGCCGATGAGGATGGAGTGGCCGAGGCCGAGCCCCGTGCCGAGCATCCCGCCCGCGGCGAACGCGAACAGCGACTGGGCCAGCTGGCCGGGGCCCTGACCGGCGTCGATGGAGGCGAACGGGTCGAGCCAGTCCTGGACCCGGCTGTGCACATGCGGTTCGAGGGAGCCGACGACGAACGCGCCGACCGCGGCGAGCAGCAGCCCCACCGCGATCCACCCGGTCCGGCCGGTGGCCACGTACAGCATGATCACGAACAGGCCGAAGAAGAGCAGCGAGGTGCCCAGGTCGCGTTCCAGGACCAGCACGCCGACGCTGAGCAGCCAGATCGCCACGATCGGGCCGAGCACCCGGCCGGTGGGCAGCTGGAGCCTCCAGATCTGGCGGCCGGTGTAGGCGAGCGCGTTGCGGTTCGCGGCGAGGTACGCGGCGAAGAAGACGGCGAGCAGGATCTTGGCGAACTCGCCGGGCTGGAAGGAGAATCCGCCGACCCGGATCCAGATCTTGGCGCCGTTCACCGCAGGGAAGAAGATCGGCACGATCATCAGGACCAGCGCGGTGGCGACCGAGAGATACGCGTACCGCTGGAGCACCCGGTGGTCGCGCAGGAAGAAGACCACCGCGATGAACAACGCCACACCGAGCGTGGACCAGACCAGCTGGGTGGGGGCCGCCTGGTCCTTCGGCGTCTCCAGGTCGAGCCGGTAGATCAGCACCAGGCCGAGCCCGTTGAGCAGTACGGCGATGGGCAGCAGCAGCGGATCGGCGTACGGGGCGCGGAAGCGGACCGCGAGATGGGCGAGGAGGGCGAGCAGCCCCAGGCCCGCGCCGTAGCCGGCCACATCGGGCGGGACCGCGCCGTTCTTGGCCAGACCTACGGCGGCGTAGCCGTAGACGGAGATGAGGACGGCCCCGATGAGGAGCAGCAGCTCGACTCCGCGCCGCTTGGGCAGCCGTAGATCGGGCGGGGGTGCGTCCGCCGTCGTTGCGGTCATGCCAGGCAACGTAGCAAGAGCTGGTGTGTATTTCCGTTATGTCGTAGCAAGTATGTCCGACGGCATGCTTCGGACGAGCTAGCTCCGGGGTTCCGGCGCCCCGTCGTCCGGTGCCGGGTACTCGGGCAGGGTCACCTGGGCCACCGCCCCGCCGTCCGGGGCGTTGCGGAACACCAGGCCGGCGCCGATCATCGCGGCCTGCCCGGCGGCGATGGTCAGCCCGAGACCGTGGCCCCGGCCGCCGCCCTCGGTACGGAACCGCTGCGGACCATCGGCCGGCAGATAGTCCGGGAACCCCGGTCCGTGATCGCGTACGGTCACCACCGGCCCGTCGACCGTCAGCACCACCGGGGGCCGGCCGTGCTTGTGCGCGTTGGTGATCAGATTGCCCAGCACCCGCTCCAGGCGCCGTCTGTCGGTCTCGACGCGCAGGTGTGCGGTGCTCTCCGGGTGCCCGACACGGATCGCGGTCGCGGTCCCGGACGCGCGCACCACCCGTTCGACGAGCGGCACCAGTTCGTACACGTCGAGATCGGCCGCTTCGCTGCGGGCGTCGAGCCGGGAGATCTCCAGCAGGTCCTCCGTCAGCGCCCGCATCGTCCGGACCCGGTCCCGCACCAGCTCGGACGGCCGCCCCGGCGGCAGCAGCTCGGCGGCGGCCGACAGCCCGGTCAGCGGGGTGCGGAGCTCGTGCGCCACATCGGCGGTGAAACGCTGCTCGGTCTGCAGTTTGCGCTGGAGCGTGGACGCCATCGTGTCCAGCGCCCCGGCCACGATCGCGACCTCGTCCTGCGGGCGCGAGGGGTCCGCCGTACGCGGGTCGCGGACCCGGGCGTCGAGATCGCCGGCGCTGATCCGGCGGGCCACCCGGGCCGTCTGGTGCAGCCGCCGGGTGACCCGGGTGACCGCGAAGGCGCCGACCAGCAGGGTGGCGCCGATGGCCAGCAGGGAGGAGCCCACGATCGCCCCGTCGAGGCTGTCGATGGTGCGGGCGCTCTGGCTGTAGTCGACCTGCGTGGCCAGCGCCCGGCCGTCGGCCGGGGCCGCCGCCCACATGGCCGGACGCCCGCCGTGCTCGCCGACGAGCGTGCCGCGCTCGCCACTCGCGGCCAGGGCGCGCAGGGCGGCGGGCAGCCCCGGCGGATCGATCCCGGAACCCGGCGGCAGCGCCTCGCCCGTCTCGTACGCGGCGGTGACGTCCGTCAGCCGGGACAGGGCCTTCTCGCGGGCCTCGCCGACGGTCTGGCGGGTCACCTCGCTGTGGACCAGCACGCCCAGCAGGGCGGCGAGCGCACAGCACATCACGGTGATGAAGACGGCCGACTTCCAGGTGAGCGTCGCGGCCCAGGAAGGCATCCGCGGCCGAAGCCCCGCCCGGCTTCCGCCCGCGCCGGGCCTGCTCACCGGCGCTCCGCGGAGACACCGGCGGACGGCGTCGCGGCGGGGCCGGTGGGTGCGACGGGCGCGGCGCTCGGCCGGGCGGTCGTGAGCTGCGGGCGCGGCGCCCGGGACGGCGGGATCCGCTGGATCTCGTCCTTCGTCGGCAGCATCGCGCGCTGCCGGGCGTCCCAGGACCAGGAGGTGCGGTACTCGTACCCCGTGATCGCCGACGGCGCCCGCATGATCAGGTCCCGGCCGGCCAGCTCGACGCTGATCACGGCGTCCGAGGTGGACAGGATCCGGGTCAGCTCGCCCGCCTGAGGCATGTAGACCCGCACGGAGAGCTGATGGTCGGCCAGCCGGATGCCGAGCACCAGTTCGTCCCTGCCGTCGCCCGTCAGATCGCGGAAGTACGGCCGGAGCACGGGACAGGAGGCCGGTTCGGTCCGGCAGGCGTTGATCTTCCGTACGGTGTCGGCGGGCAGGTCGGCCATGCCGCTGGACCGGTCGGGCCGGGCCCGCAGACCGGCCTGCACCACCGCCACCGGATCCAGCCGGTGCACATCGTCGTCCGGCACCTCGATCCCGGGGATGTGCGCGGTCTCGCCCTCGCCGTAGTCGTACGGCGCGGCGGAGGCGGGCGGCAGCTCGGGCCAGAGCCGGGCGGGCCCGACGGCGGTCGGGGTCGGTCCGGCGCTCCGCAGCCCGCCGCCGTTGCCGCAGCCGGTCAGCAGCGCCACGCCGGCGACGGCCCCGAGGGCCGCCGCCGTACGGCACCGCACCCGGCGAAGCGGACGCATGACTCCCTCCCTTCCCGAGGTCCAGGTCTCATGAACCCTATTCGGAAGGAAGTCTGAATTACTTATTTAGACCGACCGGCAATTGGGGGGTGGGTGAAGGAGCGGGGCTGGGTGCGTGCAGCTGCAAGGCGGAGGATTGAGGCAACGCGGAGCGTTGTTGATTGACGACAACGCGGCAGATGTGCGTGCCCAGCCCCGCGACGCCGCCCCCCTATTGCCGGTCGGTCTTAGTACAGGCAAAAGCGTTCGTTTCGGTAACGACGGAGGCGCGTATCAGCTCTGGTAGGGATTCTGGCCCTGCGCGTTCGGCGCGTACCCCGGCTGACCCTGCGGCTGCCCGTACGGATTGCCCTGCTGCGAGGCCGCGTGCTGTGCCAGCAGCTGCTCGGCCTGCTCCTTCGGGATCTGCTGCTCCCCGCCGCAGAAGGTGCACTGGGTCGCGAACTTCGTCGAGAAGGGGAAGAGCGGCACGAAGAACAGCGTGAACTTCGTGACCCTCTTGCGCAGCGTGTGCGCGGCCGGATTGCCGCACCAACCGCAGACCAGCGTGAGTATGGCCAGTTGGTACAGATAACCTCGCGTACCGAAAATGATCATGTTGTGGGTCCCTTCCCCGTATTCCGCAGAAGCGCCTGCCGGCAGAGCGCCAGCAGCTTTTCGTCCTCGTACGTGTCGTGGCTGCCGAACACGCCGTCCATCGCGTTGTAACGGCGTACGGAGGTGAGCTCGGCGCGCAGCGCGCGTGCCGCATCCGACCCTGCACCAGCGGCACCCATCCGCGCCAGGCATTCCGCCACCCGGACGCGCACATGACGACTCTTCGCCCAGTCCGCCAGGAGCACCGGTACGGACTCGTCGGCCCGCCCGGACACTTCCCACAGCGCGACCGCCGCGTCCACCCGCAGCCACTGCTCCTCGTGCCCCAGCAGTGCCCGCAGCCGGGGCGCGACCACCGCGGCCCGCGCCCCGAGCCCGCCCAGCGCGTTCACCGCGGACCGGACCTCATGGACGCGCTCCGCCCCCAGACCCTCGATCAGCACCGGCAGCACCGCGCCGGCATCCCCCTCGATCGCCCACAGGGCCTTGGCCGCCTCGGTCGCCGAAGTGGCCCCGGGCCTCCGCAGCAGCGCCCGCAGCTCCGGCACGGCACCGCGCGCCGCGGGCCCGAACGCACCGAGCGCCCGCAGCGCCGCGGTACGCACCCACTCGCCCCGGTACTCCGGCACACCGCGCAGCACCCGCAGCACCTCCGGCAGCGCCTGGTCGGCCCGCAGCACGGCCAGGCCGGTGAGCAGCGGGCCCGCCCGGTCGTGCGCCCGCTCGTCGAGCGGGACCTCGCCCAGCCTGCGGCGCAGCACCTCGGCCAGCGGGGCCGCCGCCGCCCCCAGATGTCCGATGGCGAACCCCACGTCGTGCGGCACCTCGGGCCGCTCCAGCGCGGCGGCCAGCGCGGGCACGGCACGGGCGTCACCCAGCCTGGCCAGCGCCTTCACCGCACTGCCCAGCGCCGGCGGCCCGCTCGGCCAGTCCCGCACCCAGGCCCCGGGATCCGCCGCCACCCGCGCCGCCAGCGCGTCGGCGGCGGGCGCGGCGAGCCCGAAGAGCTCCTCCAGCACGTGCGAGGCCGCCTCGGCCAGCAGTGGATCGGGGGTGGCGAGCTGCTCACCTATCAGCCGGACGAGCTCCTCGTACGAGCCCCGCCAGGCCCGGATCAGCCCGCTGCTCATCCGGAGCGCGTCGATTCGCTGCCGGCGGTCCGGGCTGCGCAGCTGATCCGTCAGCAGCGCCGTCCGCTCGGCGACCCGGTCGTCGAGTCCGACGTGCAGCGTGCGCAGCAGATCCGCCGTCCACGGGGCGGCGGGCGCCGGGACCTCCTTGTCGGACAGCGCCCGCAACTGGCCCACCAGGGTCACCGGCGCGACCCGCTCCTCGGCGGGCGGCTCCCCGGCCGTGTCCGGGTACGCCTCGACGGCCGCGACCGCCTCGGCCGCACCGGCCTGGGCGTCCACCGCCGGGGCCGCCCCGGACCGGCGCGCGGGCGCCGAGCGCAGCTGCCGCAGCAGCCCCGTCACCACCCGCACCACATCGCCGGGCAGCGCGTCCGGCGCGCACCGCGCCAGCTGGGCCAGCGCCGCCAGCCGCAGCCCCGGCGGGAAGCCCTCGCCGGCCAGCCGGCTCAGCCAGGTGGCCGCCTGCCCGGCCAGCGACCGGTGGCGCAGGGCGACCCGCCCCGCGGCCTCGACCAGGGCGAGCCGCACCTCCTCGTCCGGCTCGATCGGCAGGCGTTCGCGCAGCAGCGCGAGAACCCGGTCCGGATGGTCGTGGAGCGCGGCGAGCGCCAGGGGTGCGCTGAGCCGTACCCCCGGGTCCTCGTCCGTCATCAGCTCGAAGAAGACCCCGGCGCCCGCGGTGACGGCGGTCGCCGCCATCGCGTAGTTGGCCGCGCCCTCGATCTCGTCCTCGTCGATCTCGTCCTCGTCGTCCTCGTCCAGATCGATGCCGCCGATGCTGGTGAGCAGCTCGACGATGCTGCCGCGGTCCTGGATGCCCGGATCCACGACCAGCTCGAAGAGGAAAGGAATGCTGGCCAGCGTGCAGGCGTACACATCACCCTGGTGGTGAACCGCCCCGTACATCCCGTCCAGCGCCTGTTCGCGCTCCGCCGGATCGGCGGACGCCAGCCCCCGCAGCATCGCGGGCACATCACCGGCCGGTCCGTAGGCATGCTCCATCGAGGCCCAGTCGACCTCGTCGATCCCAGCGAACACCCCATCGCCTCCCCACGCATTTCAACGAAGCAGTGTCTGCGAGGAGTGTGCACCACGGGTCGGACGATCCGCCCTCCACATGCGGTCTTTTCCTGGCGAGCATGACAAACGCCCATGCCATGCGCTATCGGTGGACCGATGCGAAACGGTCTCTTCTGATGGCGAGACGCCAGAAGCGCTTCCCCGAGGCCCTGCTGACGGCCTACCGCGCGTCCGGCAGGCGCCCGGCCCCGTCCGGATCGGCCAGCGGCCCGAGCAGATCCCCGTACCGCTCCAGCCGCGCCCCCATCCCGCCCGCCAGGAAGACCAGCTCCCCGGGGGCCCGGCACTCCTCGATCTCCGCCCAGGTGACGGGCGCGGAGACGGTCGGTTCGGGCCGGGCGCGCAGCGTGTACGGGGTGGCGGTGGTCTTCGACGCCGCGTTCTGGCTGAAATCGACGAACACCTTCCCCGGCCGCAGCGCCCGCTTCATCCGGTGCACGACCAGGTCCCCGAGCTCCTGCTCCGCCTGGACGGCCAGCCCCTTCGCGTAGGCCGACACTCGATCGGCGGGGGTCGGCTCCAGCGGTACGAGCAGATGCAGCCCCTTCGACCCGGACGTCTTCCCGTATGCGCGCAGCCCGTCCGCCGCCAGCCGCTCGCGCAGCCACAGTGCCACCGCGCAGCACTCCACCACGGTCGCGGGCGCGCCCGGGTCCAGGTCGAACACCATCCGGTCGGCGATCCCGGGCGCACCGGCCCGCCACTGCGGGGTGTGGAACTCCACCACCAGATTGGCCGCCCACATCAGCGAGGCCAGATCCCCCACGATCACCTGCCTGGCCTTCTTGTCCTCGTGGTGCGGCACCGGGGTGGTCCGTACCCAGGACGGCGTACCCGGCGGCGGATTCTTGGTGAAGAAGCGCTGCCCGTCCGGCCCGTCCGGATAGCGCAGGAAGGAGACCGGCCGGTTGTCCAGATGGGCGAGCAGGGGCCCCGCGGCGGTGGCCGCGTAGTAGTGCAGTACCTCGCCCTTGGTGGTTCCGGTGGCCGGATACAGCACCTTGTCGAGATTGCTGAGCGCCAGCCGCCGCCCCTCCACCTCTGTGATCGGCGTCATACGATAAGAATCACACGATTCACGGACCTAAAGGTATCTACACGGACACAAGGGGTGAACGGTGAGGTCCATATGGAACGGCGCCATCTCCTTCGGGCTGGTCAGCATCCCGATCAAGCTGGTCAACGCCACCGAGAACCACTCGGTCTCCTTCCGTCAGATCCACCTCGCCGACGGCGGCCGGATCCGCTACCGCAAGGTCTGCGAGATCGACGAGCAGGAGGTCGCCGCCGCCGAGATCGGGAAGGCGTACGAGGAGCCCGACGGTTCGATGATCCCCATCACCGACGAGGACCTCGGCTCGCTTCCGCTGCCCACGGCCAGGACGATCGAGATCGTGGCCTTCGTGCCGGCCGCCTCGATCGACCCGCTCCAGATGGACGCGGCGTACTACCTCTCCGCCAACGGGGTCCCGGCGGCCAAGCCGTACACCTTGCTCCGTGAGGCGCTGAAGCGGAGCCAGAAGGTCGCCGTGGCGAAGTACGCGCTGCGCGGCCGCGAACGGCTCGGCATGCTGCGGGTGGTCGACGATGTGATCGCCATGCACGGCCTGCTCTGGCCGGACGAGATCCGCAGCCCCGAGGGCGTCGCCCCGGAGACCGAGGTCAAGGTCCGCGACGCCGAACTCGACCTGGCCGACGCGCTGATGGACACCCTCGGCGAGGTTGACATGGATTCGCTCCACGACGACTACCGCGAGGCGGTCGAGGAGCTCATCGCCGCGAAGGCGGAGGGCCGGACGATGGAGCCGGCCGAGCCGGACGACTCCGGCGGCAAGGTCATCGACCTGATCGCGGCCCTGGAGAGCAGTGTCCGGGCGGCGAAGGAGGCCCGGGGCGAGGAACCGGAGGCCGGGGAGAAGACCGCGGACGCCCCGGTGGCCGAGGTCACCTCCCTCACCGGCCGCAAGAAGTCCGGCGGGACCGGGGCGAAGAAGAAGGCCGCGGCGTCCACCGAGAAGACCGCCGCGTCCACCAAGAAGTCCGCGTCGAGCCGGGCGCCCGCCAAGAAGACCGCCGCCCGGTCGACGAAGAAGTCGGCTGCCAGGACCGGCGCCGGGACTTCGGCGAAGAAGACCACCGCGAAGGCGGACTCGAAGCAGGCGACGAAGAAGACGGCCTCCCGCAAGCGCGCCTCGGCCTGAGAGCCTGTCGGGTGACCTTCGATCGGGAAGTGTGCGTGCCAGGGGATTGAGCAACGCCACGGCCACGGACCGCAGCCCGCCCCCGGGCGGCTGCGCGGGTGGCGGAGGTGGAGGCGGAGCGAACCCCGGCGGCGGTGAGGCGGAACCGGCCCCGCCACCGAAACTCTGATCGTCCCAACTCGCGTCGGCCCCCCAGCGTTTGACCAATCCGGGCCTCGAATCGAACCCGGCCGGATCACCTTCCATGACGCCCCGAGCAGTGTCAATCCGGGGCGTTGCGAGGCCGAATCACCCCCGTACCCGAGAGCGCGAGGGCTGCCCGAGCTCCCTCACGAACGCCCGCCACGCACCCCGTCCGAATCCGATCACGGGCCCGGCGGGGCGCTTGCTGTCGCGGACGGGGACGAGGTGGGGGAGGTGGGGAGCTGCCATGAGTGAACCGTGTGAAGTGAGTTTCAAGCTGCCTCGTCATCGCGACAGCGTCCCCCGGGCCCGAGCCGCCCTCCGCGCCAGGCTCGGTGACTGGCGAGCGCGCCAGGACACCGCCGAATCCGGCGAGTTGATCCTCTCCGAGCTGGTCACCAACGCCCTGCGCGCACCCGCGCCCGGCGACCGGATGGTCGGCGTACGCATCGTCTGCCGGGAGCGCGGGGCACTGCTCCGGCTGGAGGTGAGCGACGCGGGGGGAGGGACGGCCACGGGTGCGACGCCCGGCACGCTCGAAACGACCGGCCGCGGCCTCCAGCTCGTCGACGCGCTGGCGGACCGGTGGGGTGTGGACGAGCGACGGGCCGGGATCGGGAAGACGGTCTGGGCGGAGCTGCTGGCCTCTGGGGTCACTCCTGTGCCCCGGCCCGCCGGCGCACAGGCCGCGGCGGTGACCGTACGGCCGGGGCAGTCGGTACGGGCATGGGGCGCCTGGCACACCGTCCGGAGCGTGCGCAGCGAGCGGTACCCGTCCGGCGGCCTCGCGGTCGTCATCGGGCTTGACGACGGCCCGGCCCTGCGGCTGCCCGCGTCGGAGCCCCTGACCGTGCGGGCCGAGGACGGGGCGACGACGCACCCGGGCCAGGTGTTCCCGCGCTGAGCACGTGGCCGGCCCGAACCCGTCGGGAGACCGGCGCCGGCGCGTCATGACGGCGGCAGGAACCCCGATTGATCACCCCCCGCACCGCTCCGCGCCTATGCTCGCCGGATGGAGCAGAGCGAAGTGGTGAAGCGGGTGGTGGGCATCCTCACGGAGGCGGGCGAGATCCGTCGGCTGCTCGAAGAGAATGTCGACCGCGAGGACCTGGAGACCGATCCCAGCGTGGTGACCGTACTCCTCAACGAGACGATGCCCCGGATCACCGTTCCCGAGGACGCCTCGATCGAGGAGGTCGCGACGCTCGTCGGCCGGGAGGTCGGCGGTGCGGTGGAGCAGCTCGTCGGTGCGTTCACCCTGGCCTTCGCGATGCTGGCCCAGGTGCACGACTCCGGGCAGACGGATGTGACCTCCGCCGATGTGCTCCAGGACCTGGCACTGCGGGCCGAACAGATCGGCTCCGACGGGCCGGACGACGTGGGGCCGTAGCCCGTACGGGCCGCCGCAGGCAGGCAGCGCCCGCGCTCGCGACGAAAAAGACCCTCCGCTCAGCGTTTCTGCTGGTCGGAGGGTCTATAGAAGTGCCCTCGGCAGGATTCGAACCTGCGCACACGGCTCCGGAGGCCGATGCTCTATCCCCTGAGCTACGAGGGCGTATCGCTGTGTGGCTCGGCGACGGGTGAAACACTACCAGCTTCCGCGGGGTGTCCGTGAACAGGTATTTCCGGGTCGCCGGAGGGGTGACGCGGGCCAGGTGGAGGGGGCGTGCGATGCATTCCGGATGTATCCGGCCACCCCTCGCGCCACTCGTCCGGGGACGGAAATAGGCAAAACCCGGACGCAGCCCCTACGTCCGCCCTACCCTCGAAGTGTGTCAGGGGCGTGTGGCCGCGTGCTTGTTGTCGACGACAACAAGGTCATCCGGCAGTTGATCAGGGTCAACCTCGAGCTTGAGGGCTTCGAGGTCGTGACCGCGGCCGATGGTGTCGAGTGTCTGGATCTGGTCCATCGGGTCCGTCCCGACGTGATCACGCTCGATGTCGTCATGCCCAGGCTGGACGGTCTGGAGACCGCCGCCAGACTGCGCTCCGATCCGCGGACCAGACATCTGCCCGTGGCGATCATCAGCGCCTGCACGGCGTACGAGGTGGACAGCGGGGTCGCCGCAGGGGTCGACGCCTTCCTCGCGAAGCCCTTCGAGCCGACCGAGCTGGTGCGGCTCGTACGGCAGTTGATGGAGCGGGACGACCCGCCGTCGCTCGACGGCAGGCAGGGTGCCGGGGCCGCGGAGCGTGCAGCGGGGTGACCGCATGGCGAAACCGGGTCGCGGGGTGCCCCTCTTCCTCCCATACGCTTGTCCTGTGACCCCCGCCGATCTCTCCAGGACCGTGCTGCACGCCGTGCGCCGCGCGGTCGACGAGGACGCCCTGCGCGCGCCCGTGCCCGCGCGTGTGCGGGTGGAGCGGACGCGCCCCGGCGGGCGCGGG
The DNA here is from genome assembly GCF_900119365.1 of Streptomyces atratus. Taxonomy (GTDB): domain Bacteria; phylum Actinomycetota; class Actinomycetes; order Streptomycetales; family Streptomycetaceae; genus Streptomyces; species Streptomyces atratus_B. The sequence goes on along the minus strand of NZ_FPJO01000002.1, from coordinate 25,866 downwards.
GAGTACGCCTGCGCCGTCGCCCTCCAGCTGGCCGGGCCCGCCGCGCTGCCGGCCAGGGACGTGGCGGAGATCCTCCGGGAACGGATGCTGGGCGCGCCGGGCATCGGGGACGTCGAGGTCACCGGGCCGGGATTCCTGAACTTCACGCTGCAGGCCGGGGCGCGCGGCCTCGACCAGCTGGTGCGGACCGTCGCCGCGCACGGCACGGCGTACGGACACGGCGACGCCCTCGCCGGAGCGGCGGTCTCGTTCGCACCCGTCGGGGAGCTCCGCGCCCGGGTCGTCACCGAGGCCGTCGAGCGGCTGCTCCGGGCCCAGGGTGCCGAGGTCGGGGAGCGGACGGCGGGCGGGGAGGCGCTGCACGTGATGCCGGTGCCGGCCGCAGACCGTGACCTTTTCGAGCGGCTCGGGAGCGACGCCGCGCGCTGGGCCCTGCTGCGGTCCGCCCCGCACGACCGGCCCCGGAGCACGGGGAGCGGCGAGCTCCTCGTCCAGCAGGAGAGCAATCCGTTGTTCCGGGTGCGGTACGCACACGCCCGGATCCGTGCGCTGGGACGCAACGCCCGGCAGCTCGGGTTCGGCGCGGTGTACGAGGAGAGCGTGGACGCGCCCGTGATCGGCGCTCTGCTCGCCGATCACCCCGGGGTGCTCGCCGCCGCCGCCCGGCACCGCGAGCCGGACCGGGTCGCCCGGCAGCTGGAAGCCCTCGCGCTGGCCTTCTTCGACCTCCACGACACCGCTTCGCCGCTCCCCGTCGGTGACGAGAAACCCTCGGCCGCCCACCGCTCCCGGCTGGCTCTTGCCGAAGCCGCCGGGACGGTGCTGGCGGGCGGCCTGTCCCTGCTCGGCATCAGCGCACCCGAAGTCCTCTGAGAGATCCGAGAGAGCAGAGCAACACCATGAGCCGATCCGCACACCCCGCCGGGCCCCGTCACGCCGATGTCATGACGGAAGGGCACTACACCGCCCCGCCCGCCGACCTCAACGCTCTGGACGAGAAGGTCTGGGCCCGTACCGTCACCCGCGACGAGGACGGCGTGATCACCGTCGGCGGGATCGGAGTGACGCGGCTGGCCGAGGAGTTCGGCACCCCCGCCTACTTCCTCGACGAGAGCGACTTCCGGGCCCGCTGCCGCGCCTGGGCGGACGCCTTCGGACGTGACGCCGACGTGTTCTACGCCGGAAAGGCCTTCCTGTCGCGCGCCGTCGTGCGCTGGCTCCAGGAGGAGGGGCTCAACCTCGATGTCTGCTCCGGCGGCGAGCTGACCTGCGCGCTGGACGCCGGGATGCCCGCCGAGCGCATCGCCTTCCACGGCAACAACAAGACCGTCGCCGAGATCGAACGGGCGGTCGCCGTCGGCGTCGGTCGTATCGTGCTCGACTCCTTCCAGGAGATCGCCCGGGTCGCGCACATCGCGCAGCGGCTCGGCAAGCGGCAGCGCGTACAGATCCGGGTGACCGTCGGCGTCGAGGCGCACACCCACGAGTTCATCGCCACCGCGCACGAGGACCAGAAGTTCGGGATCGCGCTGGCCGGGGGACAGGCCGCCGAGGCGGTGCGCCGGGCGCTCACTCTCGACGGTCTGGAGCTCATCGGCATCCACTCCCACATCGGCTCGCAGATCTTCGACATGGCCGGCTTCGAGGTCTCCGCCCGGCGCGTGGTGCAGCTGCTCGCCGAGGTGCGCGACGAGCACGGGGTGGAGCTGCCCGAGATCGACCTCGGCGGCGGGCTCGGCATCGCGTACACCTCCGAGGACGACCCGCGCGAGCCGCACGAGATCGCCAAGGCGCTCGGCGACATCGTGACCCGCGAGTGCGAGGCGGCCGGGCTCGCCACCCCGCGGATCTCCGTCGAGCCGGGGCGCGCCATCGTCGGCCCGACCGCCTTCACGCTGTACGAGGTCGGCACCATCAAGCCCCTGGAGGGGCTGCGTACGTACGTCAGCGTCGACGGCGGCATGTCGGACAACATCCGCACCGCGCTGTACGACGCCGAGTACACCGTCGCGCTCGCCTCGCGCACCTCCGACGCCGAGCCGATGCTCGCCCGGGTCGTCGGCAAGCACTGCGAGAGCGGCGACATCGTGGTCAAGGACGCGTTCCTGCCGTCCGACCTCGCCCCCGGCGACCTGATCGCCGTGCCCGCCACCGGCGCGTACTGCCGTTCCATGGCGAGCAACTACAACCACGCCCTGCGTCCGCCGGTCGTCGCCGTGCGCGACGGCCAGGCGCGTGTCATCGTCAGGCGCGAGACGGAGGAAGATCTCCTGTGTCTCGATGTCGGCTGATGAAATAGATGTCTCAGGATCCGGACGGGTGGCAGAAACTCCCGTCCGGTGAGTGAGACTGGTCCACACATCAGATGTAAAGGAAACGAGGTCGGATGATGCGTACGCGTCCGCTGAAGGTGGCGCTGCTGGGCTGTGGAGTGGTCGGCTCAGAGGTGGCGCGCATCATGACGACGCACGCCGACGACCTCGCCGCGCGCATCGGCGCGCCGGTCGAGCTCGCCGGTGTCGCCGTGCGCCGGCCCTCCAAGGTGCGCGAGGGCATCGACCCCGCGCTGATCACCACCGATGCGACGGCCCTGGTCAAACGGGGCGACATCGACGTCGTCATCGAGGTCATCGGGGGCATCGAGCCCGCCCGCACGCTCATCACCACCGCCTTCGAGCACGGCGCGAGCGTCGTCTCCGCCAACAAGGCGCTGCTGGCCGAGGACGGCGCCGCGCTGCACGCCGCCGCCGAGCAGCACGGCAGGGACCTCTACTACGAGGCCGCGGTGGCCGGCGCCATCCCGCTCGTACGGCCGCTGCGCGAGTCGCTCGCCGGTGACAAGGTCAACCGGGTCCTCGGCATCGTGAACGGCACGACCAACTTCATCCTCGACAAGATGGACACGAGCGGAGCCGGCTACTCCGAGGCGCTCGACGAGGCCACCGCGCTCGGATACGCCGAGGCCGACCCGACCGCCGACGTCGAGGGCTTCGACGCCGCCGCCAAGGCCGCGATCCTCGCCGGCATCGCCTTCCACACCCGGGTGAGGATCGGCGACGTGCACCGCGAGGGCATCACCGAGGTCACCGCCGCCGACATCGCCTCCGCCCGCCGCATGGGCTGCACCGTCAAGCTCCTCGCCATCTGCGAGCGCGCCGCCGACGGGCAGTCGGTCACCGCCCGCGTCCACCCCGCGATGATCCCGCTGAGCCACCCGCTGGCCTCCGTCCGCGAGGCGTACAACGCGGTCTTCGTCGAGGCGGAGGCGGCCGGGCAGCTCATGTTCTACGGCCCCGGCGCCGGTGGCTCGCCGACCGCGTCCGCGGTCCTCGGCGACCTGGTCGCGGTCTGCCGCAACAAGCTCAACGAGGCCACCGGCCCCGGTGAGTCCGCGTACACGCGTCTGCCGGTCAGCCCCATGGGCGACGTGGTCACGCGGTACCACATCAGTCTCGACGTGGCCGACAAGCCTGGCGTGCTCGCCCAGGTCGCGACGGTCTTCGCCGAAAAGGGCGTATCGATCGATACGGTCCGCCAGCAGGGCAGAAATCCGGGCAGCGGCGACGAAGTCGTCATCGAGCAGGGTGGCGGCGGGCGACGGGTGGGCGGCGAGGCATCGCTCGTCGTCGTCACCCACCGCGCGTCCGACGCCGCCCTCTCGGCGACCGTCGAGGCGCTGCGCAAGCTCGACACCGTGCGCGGTGTCGCCAGCATCATGCGTGTTGAAGGGGAGTAAGGACCCATGACCAGCAAGGGCACCCACCAGTGGCGCGGCATCATCGAGGAGTACCGGGACCGCCTTCCGGTCACGAGTACGACGCCGGTCGTCACGCTTCGTGAGGGCGGTACACCGCTCGTCCCCGCTCAGGTCCTCTCCGAGCGCACGGGCTGCGAGGTGCACCTCAAGGTCGAGGGCGCCAATCCCACCGGTTCCTTCAAGGACCGCGGCATGACGATGGCCATCACCCGGGCCAAGGAGGAGGGTGCGAAGGCCGTCATCTGCGCCTCCACCGGCAACACCTCCGCCTCCGCCGCCGCGTACGCGGTGCGGGCCGGCATGGTCTGTGCCGTCCTCGTGCCGCAGGGCAAGATCGCGCTCGGCAAGATGGGCCAGGCGCTGGTGCACGGCGCCAAGATCCTCCAGGTCGACGGCAACTTCGACGACTGCCTGACGCTGGCCCGCTCGCTCTCGGACAACTACCCGGTGGCACTGGTCAATTCGGTCAACCCGGTCCGTATCGAGGGCCAGAAGACCGCCGCGTTCGAGATCGTCGACGCGCTCGGTGACGCCCCGGACATCCACGTCCTCCCGGTCGGCAACGCGGGCAACATCACCGCGTACTGGAAGGGGTACAAGGAGTACGCGGGGGACGCGGTCTCCACGCACACCCCGCGCATGTGGGGCTTCCAGGCCTCCGGTTCCGCGCCCATCGTGCGCGGCGAGATCGTCAAGGACCCGTCGACCATCGCCACCGCGATCCGGATCGGCAACCCGGCCTCCTGGCAGTACGCGCTGGATGCCCGGGACGAATCGGGCGGTTTCATCGATGAGGTGACGGATCGCCAGATCCTGGCCGCCTACCGGCTGTTGGCCTCCCAGGAGGGCGTCTTCGTCGAGCCCGCCTCGGCCGCCTCGGTCGCCGGTCTGCTGAAGGCCGCCGAAGAGGGCAAGGTCGACCCCGGCCAGAAGATCGTCTGCACGGTCACCGGAAACGGCCTCAAGGACCCCGACTGGGCCGTTGCGGGCGCCCCGCAGCCGGTCACGGTCCCCGTCGACGCGGCCACCGCCGCCGAGAAGCTGGGCCTCGTCTAGGGCCTTCCCCGGTCCGTCGGCCATGTCCGACGGACCGGGGAAGAACCCAGCTCAACCGCCCCTTTTCGGGGCGGAGAGCGCATAGGAGGCGTGCGACACGCATCGTGCGCCTCCCGTGCGCCCTATGTCGCCACAGAACCTTCCTTCGATAAGCTGTACCCAACCCGCCCCGGCGCATCTGCCGCGGTGCATGGGCCGTTGTGGCCGTCGGTTCCCCGGAATCCCACTCCCCGTCATCACGACCTCCCGCCACCACGGAGAAAACGCTTCACCACCCCCCGCTGTCACACAAGGAGAGTCGTCCAACCGATGGCCGGTCCCGCCTTCCGAGCCGCCGCCGTCCGGGTGCGCGTCCCCGCGACCAGCGCCAACCTGGGCCCGGGTTTCGACGCCTTCGGCCTGTCACTGGGGCTGTACGACGACGTCGTCGTCCGCGTCGCCGACTCCGGACTGCACATCGACATCGCGGGTGAGGGCGCCGACACGCTGCCCCGCGACGAGAGCCACCTCCTCGTACGCTCCCTGCGCACGGCCTTCGACCTGCTCGGCGGACAGCCCCGGGGCCTGGAGATCGTCTGCGCCAACCGCATCCCGCACGGGCGCGGCCTCGGTTCCTCCTCCGCCGCCATCTGCGCCGGCATCGTCGCCGCCCGCGCCGTGACGACCGGCGGGGACGTCCGGCTCGACGACGCGGCGCTGCTGGAGCTCGCCACCGAGATCGAGGGCCACCCGGACAACGTCGCGGCCTGCCTGCTCGGCGGCTTCACGCTGGCATGGATGGACGGCGGATCGGCGCGCGCGATCAGGATGGATCCCGCAGAATCCATCGTTCCGGTGGTTTTCGTGCCCGGCAAGCCGGTCCTCACCGAAACCGCCCGCGGACTGCTCCCGCGCTCGGTCCCGCACGTCGACGCCGCCTTCAACGCCGGCCGTGCCGCACTGCTCGTCGAGGCGCTGACCAGGCACCCCGAGCTTCTGCTCACCGCCACCGAGGACCGGCTGCACCAGGAGTACCGCGCCCCGGCGATGCCCGAGAGCGTGGAACTCGTCAACCGACTGCGCGCGGACGGCGTCCCCGCGGTCATCTCCGGTGCCGGGCCGACCGTGCTCGCACTGGCCGAGGACGGTGCGGCCGGCAAGGTCGCACAGCTGGCGGGCGAGGGGTGGGCGGCCAATCGCCTCGCTCTCGACGCCCCGGGCGCGAGTGTGCTGCCGCTCGCCCCGTAGCCGAGAAGTGATTGCCGGTGAGTGAGAGGGGGAATGTTTGTTGGAGCCGGTAGTGTTAACCTCAAGTCTGCAACCGACGTCTAAGTGGCGCGTTGCTTCGTGTCCCTTTCCGGGACCACCAATTCTTCCGGGAGCCTCCCCAACTGCCTGAGCAGCCTGCCTGAGCAGTTTCGTGCACGCTCCGGAACCGGCACGACACCCCTCGCTCGTCCAGGAGTGGGCCGAGCAGGGGGATGCTCGCGCCGGGCCCTTGCACACCTTCATCTCTCCGCCGTACCCGGCGGACCACCGCCCCGGCACGGTCCGCAAGAAAAAGACCGCAGTCGGACAGCACAACCGGTCGCCGAGCCAGAAGGCCGACGTCCGCTCCAGGGAAGGACCCTTCGTGAGCGACACCACCGATCTGATGGGCGTGACTGCCGACAAGAGCGTCGACAGCGCCGCGCCCGCCGAAGGTGCTGCCACTGGCACCACCACACGGCGCCGCCGCTCCGGCACCGGCCTTGACGGCATGGTCCTGGCCGAGCTGCAGCAGGTCGCGTCCGGCCTCGGCATCAAGGGCACTGCGCGGATGCGCAAGGGCCAGCTGATCGAGGTCATCAAGGAGGCGCAGGCAGGTAGCTCCGCCGCGCCCAAGGCCGCCGCGCCCGCCGCGGCGTCCGAGACCAAGCCGAAGCGCCGCGCCACCTCCAAGGCGCGCACCGGGGACGAGCAGGCGGCCGCCGCCGCGCCCGCCGAGAAGGCCGCGGCCCAGCAGCAGATCGACATCCCCGGCCAGCCGGCCAGCGACGACCAGCCCGCGGGCGAGCGCCGTCGGCGCCGTGCGACCGCGCAGGCGGGCAGCCCGGAGAGCAAGGCGGAGAGCAAGTCCGCCGAGGCCAAGGCGGAGGCACAGGCCGAGCCCAAGGGCGACGACCGCGCCGAGGCCAAGGCCGAAGCCGCCGCCGACACGGCCGAGGGCCGCCGCGGCGACCGCCAGGACCGTGGCCAGCGCGGCGACCGGGGCGACCGCCAGGAGCGCGGCGAGCGCGGGGAGCGCCGCGACCGTCAGCGCGACCGCAGGGGCAAGGGCGACGAGCAGGGCGGTGGCCAGGGCCAGCAGGGCGGCCAGCGTCAGCAGCGCCAGGGCCAGCAGGGCGGCGGCCCGCAGGACGACGGTTACGACGACGAGGCGGGCGGCCGTCGCGGCCGTCGCGGGCGCTACCGCGACCGCCGTGGCCGTCGTGGCCGCGAGGACTTCGCCAACGAGGTCCCGGTCTCCGACGACGACGTCCTGATCCCCGTCGCGGGCATCCTGGACATCCTCGACAACTACGCGTTCATCCGGACCTCCGGCTACCTGCCGGGCCCGAACGACGTGTACGTCTCGCTCGCCCAGGTCCGCAAGAACGGCCTGCGCAAGGGTGACCACGTCACCGGTGCGGTGCGCCAGCCCAAGGACGGCGAGCGCCGGGAGAAGTTCAACGCCCTGGTGCGCCTCGACTCGGTGAACGGCATGGCGCCCGAAACCGGCCGCGGCCGCCCGGAGTTCCAGAAGCTGACCCCGCTCTACCCGCAGGACCGGCTCCGTCTGGAGACCGACTCCAACGTCCTGACGACGCGGATCATCGACCTGGTCGCCCCCATCGGCAAGGGCCAGCGAGGGCTGATCGTGGCCCCGCCGAAGACCGGCAAGACCATGATCCTGCAGGCGATCGCCAACGCGATCACCGTCAACAGCCCCGAGTGCCACCTGATGGTCGTCCTGGTCGACGAGCGTCCGGAAGAGGTCACCGACATGCAGCGGTCGGTGAAGGGCGAGGTCATCTCCTCGACCTTCGACCGTCCCGCCGAGGACCACACCACCGTCGCCGAGCTGGCCATCGAGCGCGCCAAGCGTCTCGTCGAGCTGGGTCACGACGTGGTCGTCCTGCTGGACTCCATCACCCGCCTCGGCCGTGCGTACAACCTCGCGGCCCCCGCCTCCGGCCGCATCCTGTCCGGTGGTGTCGACTCGACCGCGCTGTACCCGCCGAAGCGCTTCTTCGGTGCCGCGCGCAACATCGAGGACGGCGGTTCGCTGACCATCCTGGCCACCGCGCTCGTCGAGACCGGCTCGCGCATGGACGAGGTGATCTTCGAGGAGTTCAAGGGCACCGGCAACATGGAGCTCAAGCTCGACCGGAAGCTCTCGGACAAGCGCATCTTCCCGGCGGTGGACGTCGACGCGTCCAGCACCCGCAAGGAGGAAATCCTCCTGGGCAGCGAGGAGTTGGCGATCGTCTGGAAGCTGCGCCGGGTGCTGCACGCGCTCGACCAGCAGCAGGCGATCGAGCTCCTCCTGGACCGGATGAAGAAGACCCAGTCCAACGCGGAGTTCCTGCTCCAGATCCAGAAGACGACGCCGGCCCCGGGCAACGGCAACGACTGACGTCTTACCGGACCGGCTGAATCACAGGGCCGCCCCCGTCACTTCGGTGCCGGGGGCGGCCCTGTGTCGTGGACCGGGCGAACGTGACGCGGCCGGCCCCGGCGCACGTGGCCGAACCGAGACCTTTGCCACATGCGGGACGTGTCACCGGGCCCGCCATGATGCCTGCACCGGCCAAGAAACCGCAGGTGAGCGCCGGATCACCGGCTGTTGAACGTATCGGGTGTCCGTTTCGTCCTCACACGGAAACAACAGGTGGCTGTGCAACCCTTCTTCGTGCCACGGCGTCGTACGCGATACCGACATGTCGTTGTTTCAGTGCCCGAACACCGCTGCTGGGGGTAGCCGGGGAAGCTGACGACCGAAGGAGACCCATGACCGAGCAGAGCGGGAGCGGCGGCCGAATACGCCCCACCGGCAAGCGCCGGAAGAAGCCCTCCCGCCGCCGCAGGGCGACCGTGATCGCGGCCTGGACCCTGGCCGGTGCGGTCGTCGTCGGTGGTGCCGGACTGGGATTCGCCTACTTCAAGCTCAACGGCAACCTCAAGGCCGTCGACATCAACGCCGCGCTGGGCAAGGACCGCCCCGACAACATCGACAACGGCTCCCAGGACATCCTCGTGCTCGGCTCGGACTCCCGGTCGGGCGCGAACTCCGCGTACGGCGCCGACGAGGGAACGGCCCGCTCCGACACCGCGATGGTCCTGCACGTCAACAAGGGCCACAAGACGGCCTCCGTGGTCTCCATCCCGCGCGACACCCTCATCACCCGCCCCGACTGCACCAGCGACACCACCGGGCAGACCGTCACGGGCCAGCAGCGCGCGATGTTCAACACGGCGTACGAGGTCGGCGGACCGGCCTGCGCGGTCAAGACCGTCGAGGCCATGTCCGGCATCCGCATGGACCACTACCTCGAAGTCGACTTCACCGGCTTCAAGAAGCTCATCGACGAGCTGGGCGGCGTGGAGATCACCACCACCGAGGCGATCGACGACCCCAAGAGCCATCTGAAGCTCGAACCCGGCACCCACACCCTCGACGGGGAGCAGTCGCTGGGACTGGTCCGTACCCGCAAGAGCGTCGGCGACGGCAGCGACCTCGGCCGCATCCAGCTCCAGCAGGCGTTCATCAAGGCGCTGATGGAACAGGTCAAGACCGTCGGGGTGTTCTCGAACCCGAAGACCCTGTACGACCTCGCGGACACGGCCACCAAGACCGTCACCACCGACTCCGACCTGGGCTCGGTCCCCGAACTCACGTCCTTCGCGAACGGTCTCAAGGGGCTCGGCCCGAAGAACGTCCACATGGTCACCCTGCCCGTGCAGTACGACCCGGCCGACCCGAACCGCGTCGTACCGCTGGACGCCGCTGCCCAGCAGGTGTGGACCGCGCTCGCCCAGGACAAGGCCATCCCCGCCTCCGCCACCGAGAAGTCGGCGGGTGACAAGGGCGACGCGGGCGACGTCGTACGGTGACCGGGCGGGCCGGGAATAGGTGCGGCCCGCCCCCGGTTTTGGGAGATACGGCCGGTCCTGGCAGACTGGTACGTCGGCCCCGGTTCACGGACGCGCAATCCGCGCGTGCGACCCGGCGCCCTCCCGAACCTAGGAGAAACCCTTGAAGCGCGACATCCACCCCGAGTACGTCGAGACGCAGGTCAGCTGCACCTGTGGCGCGTCGTTCACCACCCGGAGCACCATCGACGGCGGCACCATCCGCGCCGACGTCTGCTCCGAGTGCCACCCGTTCTACACGGGCAAGCAGAAGATCCTCGACACCGGTGGCCGCGTGGCCCGCTTCGAGGCCCGCTTCGGCAAGGCTGCCGGCTCCGCCAGCAAGTAGCGAGCCACTGCGCCGGTTCTCGGCGCCCTCTTGCGGGGGCGTCGGGACCGGCGTTTTTTTCCGGCCGGGGGTACGCGGCCCCGTTCCGTACCCCCGCCCGGCCGGCATCACGCCGTCCAGCAGGCACGCACGAGTGAAGAAACCAGGAGCCCGAAGATGTTCGAGGCGGTCGAGGAACTGATCGGCGAGCAGACCGATCTGGAGAAGAAGCTCGCGGACCCGGCGGTCCACGCCGACCAGGCCAATGCGCGCAAGCTCAACAAGCGCTACGCCGAGCTGACCCCGATCGTTGCCACGTACCGCGCCTGGAAGCAGGCCGGGGACGACATCGGGACGGCCCGTGAGCTCGCCGCCGACGACCCCGACTTCGCCGCCGAGGTCAAGGAGCTGGAGAAGCAGCGCGAAGAGCTCACCGAGAAGCTCCGCCTGCTCCTGGTCCCGCGCGACCCCAGCGACGACAAGGACGTGCTCCTGGAGATCAAGGCGGGCGCGGGCGGCGACGAGTCCGCCCTGTTCGCCGGCGATCTGCTGCGGATGTACTTGCGCTACGCCGAGCGCGTCGGCTGGAAGACCGAGATCATCGACTCCACCGAGTCCGAGCTCGGCGGCTACAAGGACGTCCAGGTCGCCGTGAAGACCAAGGGCGGCAACGGCGCCACCGAGCCCGGCCAGGGCGTGTGGGCCCGGCTGAAGTACGAGGGCGGGGTGCACCGCGTGCAGCGGGTGCCGTCCACCGAGTCGCAGGGCCGCATCCACACCTCCGCCGCCGGTGTGCTCGTCACGCCCGAGGCCGAGGAGGTCGACGTCGAGATCCACGCCAACGACCTCCGGATCGATGTCTACCGCTCCTCGGGCCCCGGCGGCCAGTCCGTCAACACCACGGACTCGGCGGTCCGCATCACCCACCTGCCGACCGGCGTCGTCGCCTCCTGCCAGAACGAGAAGAGCCAGCTCCAGAACAAGGAGCAGGCCATGCGCATCCTGCGCTCGCGGCTGCTCGCCGCCGCCCAGGAGGCCGCCGAGCAGGAGGCTTCGGACGTACGGCGCAGCCAGGTGCGTACGGTCGACCGTTCCGAGAAGATCCGTACGTACAACTTCCCGGAAAACCGGATCTCGGACCACCGCGTCGGCTTCAAGGCGTACAACTTGGACCAGGTGCTCGACGGCGACCTGGATTCCGTGATCCAGGCGTGTGTCGACGCCGACTCCGCCGCCAAGCTCGCCGCTGCGTGAGCCAAGCCCGCCCCACCCGTAAACCGTACGGAGAACCGCGATGAACCTGCTGCTCGCCGAGGTGGCCCAGGCCACCCAGCGGCTGGCCGACGCCGGTGTGCCCTCGCCGCGATTCGACGCGGAGGAACTCGCCGCGTTCGTGCACGGCGTCAAGCGGGGCGAGCTGCACCGGGTGCCGGACGCGGACTTCGACGCCCGCTACTGGGAGGCCATCGCCCGCCGCGAGGCCCGCGAACCGCTCCAGCACATCACCGGCCGAGCCTTCTTCCGCTACCTGGAGCTCCAGGTCGGCCCCGGTGTCTTCGTCCCCCGCCCGGAGACCGAATCGGTCGTCGGCTGGGCGATAGACGCGGTGCGCGCGATGGACGTGGTCGAGCCGGTCGTCGTCGACCTGTGCAGCGGTTCGGGCGCCATCGCCCTGGCCATGGCCCAGGAGGTGCCGCGCTCGCGCGTGCACGCGGTCGAGCTCTCCGACGACGCCATCGAGTGGACCAGGAAGAACGCCGCCGGATCCAGGGTCACCGTCCACCAGGGAGACGCGCTGACCGCCCTCCCCGAGCTGGACGGCCAGGTCGACCTGGTCATCTCCAACCCGCCGTACATCCCGCTCACCGAGTGGGAGTACGTCGCACCCGAGGCCCGCGACCACGACCCGGAGATGGCCCTCTTCTCCGGCGAGGACGGCCTCGACACCATCCGCGGCATCGAACGCACCGCACACCGCCTGCTGCGCCCCGGCGGTCTCGTCGTCATCGAGCACGCCGACACCCAGGGCGGCCAGGTGCCGTGGATCTTCACCGAGGAGCGCGGCTGGGCGGACGCGGCCGACCACCCCGACCTGAACAACCGGCCGCGGTTCGCCACGGCCCGCAAGGCCATGCCGTGACCGGCGGCCACCACCCGCACGACCCGTACCCGCGACACCCGTACACGCTTGAGGAGGCCGACTGATGGCACGGCGATACGACTGCAACGACGCGACCGACCGTACGACGGGTCTGCGTGAGGCCGCGTCGGCCGTCCGCCGCGGCGAACTGGTCGTGCTGCCCACCGACACCGTGTACGGCATCGGTGCGGACGCCTTCAGCGCCGAGGGCGTCGCCGATCTGCTGGACGCCAAGGGCCGCGGCCGCAGCATGCCGACCCCCGTCCTGATCGGCTCCCCGAACACCCTGCACGGCCTGGTCACGGATTTCTCCGAGCAGGCCTGGGAGCTCGTCGACGCCTTCTGGCCCGGCGCCCTCACGCTCGTCGCCAAGCACCAGCCGTCGCTCCAGTGGGACCTCGGGGACACCCGTGGCACCGTCGCCATCCGGATGCCGCTGCACCCGGTCGCCATCGAGCTGCTCACGGAGGTCGGCCCGATGGCCGTCTCCAGCGCCAACCTCACCGGCCACCCGGCCCCCGAGGACTGCGATGCCGCCCAGGAGATGCTCGGCGACTCCGTCTCCGTCTACCTGGACGGCGGTCCGACGCCCGGCATCGTGCCCTCGTCGATCGTCGACGTGACCGGCAAGGTCCCCGTGCTGCTGCGGGTCGGCGCGCTCTCCGTGGAGGAGCTCCGCAAGGTGGTACCCGACCTCGAGGTGGCCAATTGACCGCCCCTGAGGGGCGTGGCATAGCGGGGCGGACCGACTCCTTCCGCATCCTCCACGTCAGCACCGGCAACGTCTGCCGCTCACCGATCACCGAGCGGCTGACCCGCCATGCCCTGGTGGACCGCCTCGGCGATCCGCTCGGCGGCGGACTGATCGTGGAGAGCGCGGGCACCTGGGGCCACGAAGGCGCCCCCATGGAGGCCAACGCCGAGACCGTCCTCGCCGACTTCGGCGCCGACACCACCGGCTTCGTCGGCCGGGAGCTGCTCGACGAGCACGTGATCCGCGCCGACCTGGTGCTCACCGCCACCCGCGACCACCGCGCGCAGGTGATCTCGATGGGGCACTCGGCCGGCCTGCGGACCTTCACCCTCAAGGAATTCACCCGGCTGGTCCGGGCGATAGACCCCGCCACGCTGCCCGACCCGCGGGACGAGGGCGTCGTCGAGCGCGCCCGCGCGCTGGTCCGGGCCGCGGCCGCGCTGCGCGGCTGGCTGCTGGCCCCCACCGCCGAGGCGGACGAGGTGTACGACCCGTACGGCGCCCCGATCACGTTCTTCCGCTCCATCGGCGACGAGATCAACCAGGCCCTCGACCCGGTCGTCACGGCGCTGACGGGCGTGCCCGAGCCGCACTGACGGGCGTACGCGCCTGCCGGCACCCCCTGGTCCCAACGGGTGCGCCGCGGCGCCGCACAGCGGGCAGGAGGGCCTTCGCGGGCCTACATTTGGAGCTGACGCCAGCACTCCCCTCCAGGCCCGGAGCCCATCGATGCCGGTCACCACTCCAGCCGCACCGTCCTCCGCCCCCGGGGCGGCCCTGCCGCAGGACTTCGACGCCCTGCTCCGGGAGGACTCGGAGATCGCAGCCGTGCTGCTGGGGGAGCTGCACCGCCAGTCCAGCACCCTGCAGCTGACCGCCGCCGAGAACTTCACCTCGCCCGCGGTCCTCGCCGCCCTCGGCTCACCCCTCGCGAACAAGTACGCCGAGGGCTATCCCGGCGCCCGCCACCACGGCGGCTGCGAGCAGGCCGACGCCGCCGAACGCATCGCCTGCCGCCGCGCCACCTCGCTCTTCGGCGCCGAGCACGCCAACGTCCAGGCGCACTCCGGCTCCTCCGCGGTCCTCGCCGCGTACGCCGCGCTGCTCCGCCCCGGTGACACGGTGCTCGCGATGGGACTCCCGTACGGCGGGCACCTCACCCATGGTTCGCCCGCCAACTTCTCCGGCCGCTGGTTCGAGTTCGTCGGCTACGGGGTGGACTCCGAGAGCGGCCTGATCGACTACGAGCAGGTCCGCGCCCTGGCCCGGGCCCACCGCCCCAAGGCGATCGTGAGCGGCTCCATCTCGTACCCCCGCCATCCCGACTACGAGCTGTTCCGGGAGATCGCCGACGAGGTGGGCGCGTATCTGATCGCCGACTCCGCGCACCCGATGGGGCTGATCGCCGGGGGAGCGGCACCGAGCCCGGTGCCGTACGCCGACGTGGTCTGCGCGACCACGCACAAGGTGCTGCGCGGGCCGCGCGGCGGGATGATCCTGTGCGGCGCGGAGCTGGCCGAGCGCATCGACCGGGCGGTCTTCCCGTTCACGCAGGGTGGCGCGCAGATGCACACGGTCGCCGCAAAGGCCGTCGCGTTCGGGGAGGCGGCCACCCCGGCGTTCACGATGTACGCGCACCGCGTGGTCGCCCATGCCAGGGTGCTGGCCGCCGGTCTGGAGGCGGAGGGCTTCGAGGTCACCACGGGCGGCACGGACACCCACCTGATCGTCGCGGACCCGGCCCCGCTGGGCGTCGACGGACCGACCGCCCGTGCCCGGCTGGCGGTGGCCGGCCTGGTGCTGGACACCTGCGCGCTGCCGTACGGGGACGCCCGGGGCATCAGGCTCGGCACCGCGGCGGTCACCACGCAGGGGATGGACGACGCGGACATGGCCAGGCTGGCGGTGCTCTTCGGGACGGCGGTGCGTGAGGAGAACGACATCCGCGCGGAGGTGCGGGAGCTGGCGGAGGAACATCCGCCGTATCCGGGGTAGGCGTCCGGTGTGGAACCGATCGGTCCGATGGCGGTGTCCTCGGTCATGAGGCCCGTGCAGCGCGGCCGTCCCTGATGGCCGGACGGTTTAGGGTGTGGGCTGAGATGGCCGGCGAAATCTGTGGGGCAGCCCGTGCGTGATTACCTGCTGACGCTCTGTGTCACGGCCGCGGTGACCTATCTGCTGACCGGTCCGGTGCGTAAGTTCGCCATCGCGATCGGGGCGATGCCCGCGATCCGTGCGCGTGACGTCCACCGAGAACCGACACCGAGGCTCGGTGGCATCGCCATGTTCGGCGGGCTGTGCGCCGGACTGATCGTCGCGGCCCATCTCCACAACCTCGACTGGGTCTTCCAGCTCTCCACGGAGCCGCGGGCGCTGCTCTCCGGCGCCGCGCTGATCTGGCTGATCGGTGTCCTGGACGACAAGTTCGAGATCGACGCCCTGATCAAGCTCGGCGGGCAGATGATCGCCGCCGCGGTCATGGTCATCCAGGGTCTGACGATCCTGTGGCTGCCGATCCCCGGCGTCGGCACCGTGGCGCTCACCCAGTGGCAGGGCACGCTGCTGACGGTCGCCCTGGTCGTCATCACGATCAACGCGGTCAACTTCGTCGACGGTCTGGACGGCCTCGCGGCGGGCATGGTGTGCATCGCCTCCGCCGCGTTCTTCCTGTACACCTACCGGCTCTGGTACGGGCACATGATCGAGGCCGCGGCCCCGGCGACGCTCTTCATGGCGATCCTGATGGGCATGTGCCTGGGCTTCCTGCCGCACAACATGCATCCCGCGCGGATCTTCATGGGCGACTCGGGCTCGATGCTGATCGGCCTGGTGCTCGCGGCCGGGGCGATCTCGGTGACGGGCCGGGTCGACCCGGACACGATGAGGCTCTTCGCCGGCAGCGAGCGCGAGGCCACCCACGCGATGCTGCCGGTCTTCATCCCGCTGCTGCTGCCGCTGACGATCATCGCGGTCCCGGCCGCGGATCTGGTGCTGGCGATCGTGCGCCGTACGTGGAACGGCCAGTCGCCGTTCGCGGCGGACCGCGGCCATCTGCACCACCGGCTGCTGGAGATCGGCCATTCGCACAGCAGGTCCGTGCTGATCATGTATTTCTGGTCGGCCCTGATCGCCTTCGGGGCGGTCGGCTACTCGGTGCACTCGGCGTCCCTGTGGATCGTGCTGGTGATCATGGGGATGAGCACGCTGGGCCTCGTACTGCTGCTGATGCCCCGCTTCACCCCGCGGGCACCGTACTGGGCGGAACGCTTCGTACCGCCTCGCTATCGCCGCAGGCGGGGCAACGGGGAGGGGCCCGAGGAGGAAGCCGCGTCGGCGTCCGGGGCCCAACAGGAGCCGCTGGAAGGCGGGATGGGGCGGACGGGGCCGGAGTCGCAGGAGCGCGCTCCGGTCGTCGTGGGAGTCTCGGGTGTCAATGGGGCGACCGCCATCGGCCCTCGTTCGCGTTTTTCGGACAGAGATCGAGCCGAATCCGCACGTTGAGAATTCGGGCACCAAGGGGCAATACAAGACAACAGATTGAGTTGTCTTGCTCACATGCGCGAATTCACTCTCACGTGTGACAGTGAGCACACTTTCTTGGTAAAGACCTCATCAAATAGTTTGTGATACCGTTCACGAAGCCCGGTGACGGAGCCGAAGGGCCTGAGTAGCACGGCCCATCGGTGCGAGGCATCGACTCCGACCGGGCCTACGCTCGTCCATGACGACACACTGCCCACCCCCTGCAAGCGGAGCTGCCGCCATGCCGTCCAACGACGCCCGGACTCTCCTTCAAGCCGCCGTACCCACCGCTGTCGCCGGCGTCGTCGCTGTCGCTGTCAGCGCTGGTGTCGCGGGCGGCAAGGGAGCCCTTGGCGCGGGCGTTGCGACGATCGTGGTGATCCTCTTCATGGGGATCGGACTGCTGGTCCTGCAACGGACCGCGCGGTCCCTGCCTCACCTGTTCCAGGCGATGGGGCTGATGCTGTATACGGCTCAGCTTCTCCTGCTGTTCATCTTTGTCGCCGCTTTCAAGAACACGACGATGTTCAACCCGAAGGCGTTCGCGATCACATTGGTCGCGATGACCCTCGTGTGGATCGGCGCACAGACGCGTGCACACATGAAGGCCAAGATCCTTTACGTCGAACCCGAGTCCGACAAGGCGGAAAAGCCCAAGAACACGGGCTCGAAGCCGTGAAGGGTAGGGGCGGGATAAGTGCGGGTTCAAGACCCTGCTATCGTCCGGTTCCAACTGCGGCACTGCGGGCGCGGGCATGTGAGCTGACGCCTGCTCGATCGCGAGGCTCAATGCCTGACTGCCGCTCACACATCCGTAACACCAGTCCAGTGCCGAACCGCGGCTGCGCGCCGCGCCGACACAACGAGGTTGCCGTACCTATGCGCCACGCTGAAGGAGCCCGCGGTGAGTGCTGACCCGACACAGGTGCTCGCCTTCGAGACCGATTGCCACATCTTCTCCGGTTGTGGTTTCCCGGGTCCTGGCTTGCACTCTTTCCTGTTCGAGCCGATCTTCGGTGACGCGGACAGCAACATCTACTTCAACAAGACGATGCTGCTGGCGCTCCTCGGTACGGTCATCATCGTCGGCTTCTTCTGGGCCGCCTTCCGCAAGCCGAAGGTCGTTCCGGGCAAGCTGCAGATGGTCGCCGAGGCCGGCTACGACTTCGTACGCCGCGGCATCGTCTACGAGACGCTCGGCAAGCGCGAGGGCGAGAAGTACGTCCCGCTGATGGTGTCGATCTTCTTCTTCGTGTGGATGATGAACCTCTGGTCGATCATCCCGCTCGCCCAGTTCCCGGTGACATCGATCATCGCGTACCCGGCCGCTCTGGCCCTGATCGTCTACGTCCTCTGGATGAGCGTCACCTTCAAGAGGCACGGCTTCGTCGGCGGCCTCAAGAACCTGACGGGCTACGACAAGTCGCTCGGCGGGGTTCTGCCGCTGATCATGGTCATCGAGTTCTTCTCGAACGTCCTGGTCCGGCCCTTCACGCACGCGGTCCGACTCTTCGCGAACATGTTCGCCGGTCACACGCTGCTGCTGCTCTTCACCATCGCCAGCTGGTACCTGCTCAACGGCATCGGTATCGCCTATGCGGGCGTCTCGTTCGTGATGGTCATCGTGATGACGGCCTTCGAGCTCTTCATCCAGGCTGTTCAGGCGTACGTCTTCGTGCTCCTGGCGTGCACCTTCATCCAGGGCGCTGTCGCCGAGCACCACTGATCGCGCCTCCCATACCCCCAGTCGTCCGGTGGCCAACCCCCGCCGGTCCGTGAAAGAGAAGGAAGAACTGGCATGTCCCAGACCCTTGCCGCCGTCACCGGTTCCCTCAGCTCCGTCGGTTATGGCCTGTCCGCCATCGGCCCCGGCGTCGGCGTCGGCATCATCTTCGGTAACGGCACCCAGGCTCTCGCCCGTCAGCCCGAGGCTGCCGGCCTGATCCGCGCCAACCAGATCCTCGGCTTCGCCTTCTGTGAGGCGCTCGCCCTCATCGGTCTGGTCATGCCGTTCGTCTACCCGACCTCCTGACTGGTCGCGTACAGACCATTCGACGGAAGGCACTGACGTGAACCCTCTGGTTCAGCTCGCGGCGGAGAAGCCGGAAAACCCGCTCGTCCCGCCGATCCCTGAGCTCGTCATTGGCTTCATCGCCTTTGTCATCGTCTTCGGCTTCCTCGCCAAGAAGCTCCTCCCGAACATCAACAAGGTTCTGGAAGAGCGTCGCGAGGCCATCGAAGGCGGTATCGAGAAGGCCGATGCGGCCCAGACCGAGGCCCAGAGCGTGCTTGAGCAGTACAAGGCTCAGCTCGCCGAGGCCCGCCACGAAGCCGCGCGCCTGCGCCAGGAGGCGCAGGAGCAGGGCGCCGTGATCCTGCAGGAGATGCGGGCGGAAGGCCAGCGGCAGCGCGAGGAGATCATCGCTGCCGGCCACGCCCAGATCGAGGCCGACCGCAAGGCCGCGGCCTCCGCGCTGCGTCAGGACGTGGGCAAGCTCGCCACCGACCTGGCCGGCAAGCTCGTCGGCGAGTCCCTTGAGGACCACGCCCGGCAGAGCGGCACCGTCGACCGTTTCCTCGACGAGCTCGAGGCGAAGGCCGAGGCTGTCCGATGAACGGCGCGAGCCGCGAGGCACTGGCTGCCGCACGCGAGTCCCTCGACGCGCTGACTGACAACACGTCGGTCGACGCGGCGAAGCTCGCCGAGGAGCTGGCCGCCGTAACGGCGCTGCTCCAGCGCGAGGTCTCACTGCGGCGGGTCCTCACCGACCCGTCGCAGCCCGGCGAGGCCAGGGCGGAGCTGGCCGGACGACTGCTGCGCGGTCAGGTGGGCGGCGAGACCGTCGACCTGATCTCCGGCATGGTCCGCTCCCGCTGGTCGCAGTCGCGTGACCTGGTCGATTCGGTCGAGGAGCTGGCGAACACCGCAGACCTCACCGCCGCCCAGCGCAGCGGAGACCTCGACGACGTCGAGGACGAGCTGTTCCGGTTCGGCCGGATCGTCGCCTCCGACAAGGGGCTGCGCGCCGCGCTCACCGAACGGTCCGCGTCCGCGTCCGCCAAGAGGCAGCTGCTGCACAGCCTGCTCGGCGGCAAGGCACGGCCCGCCACCGAGCGCCTCATCACGCGTCTTGTCACCCAGCCGCGTGGACGTAGCCTGGAAGAGGGACTCGAGTCCCTCTCCAAGCTGGCCGCGGAGCGCCGGGAGCGCATGGTCGCCGTGGTCATCTCGGCAGTGCCGCTCAGTGATCGGCAGAAGCAGCGCCTCGGCGCCGCGCTGGCGAAGATCTACGGCCGCCCGATGCACCTGAACCTCGATGTGGACCCCACGGTCCTCGGCGGGATCGCGGTGCGGGTCGGCGACGAGGTCATCGACGGCACCATCTCGGAGCGCCTCGAAGAGGCGACCCGTCGCATGGCCGGCTGACCGACGCAACGCAGCAACAGAACAGAGCAAGACCAGCGGCCCGGTTGGGCCGTGCAGAAATTGCAGAAGATTCCTGGGGGTCGGCCCCCAGACCCCCTTAAGAAACTTCGGGCCCAACAAGGAGAGCAGGGAACCCAGATGGCGGAGCTCACGATCCGGCCGGAGGAGATCCGGGACGCGCTGGAGAACTTTGTCCAGTCGTACAAGCCGGACGCGGCCTCGCGCGAGGAGGTCGGTACGGTCAGCGTTGCCGGCGACGGCATCGCGAAGGTCGAGGGTCTTCCCTCGGCCATGGCGAACGAGCTGCTGAAGTTCGAGGACGGCACCCTCGGTCTCGCCCTCAACCTCGAGGAGCGCGAGATCGGTGCGATCGTCCTCGGCGAGTTCAGCGGCATCGAAGAGGGCCAGCCGGTGCAGCGCACCGGTGAGGTGCTCTCCGTCGGCGTCGGCGAGGGTTACCTCGGCCGCGTCGTCGACCCGCTCGGCAACCCGATCGACGGTCTCGGCGAGATCGCGACCGACAGCCGCCGCGCCCTCGAGCTGCAGGCCCCTGGCGTCATGGTCCGTAAGTCGGTGCACGAGCCGATGCAGACCGGCTACAAGGCCGTCGACGCCATGGTGCCGATCGGCCGCGGCCAGCGTCAGCTGATCATTGGTGACCGTCAGACGGGTAAGACCGCTCTGGCCGTCGACACGATCATCAACCAGCGCGACAACTGGCGCTCGGGCGACGTGAACAAGCAGGTGCGCTGCATCTACGTCGCCATCGGTCAGAAGGGCTCCACCATCGCCTCCGTGCGCGGTGCCCTCGAAGAGGCCGGCGCGCTCGAGTACACGACCATCGTCGCCGCCCCGGCGTCCGACCCGGCCGGCTTCAAGTACCTGGCGCCGTACACCGGTTCGGCCATCGGCCAGCACTGGATGTACCAGGGCAAGCACGTCCTGATCATCTTCGACGACCTCTCGAAGCAGGCCGACGCCTACCGCGCCGTGTCGCTGCTGCTGCGCCGTCCGCCGGGCCGTGAGGCCTACCCGGGCGACGTGTTCTACCTCCACTCGCGTCTGCTGGAGCGCTGCGCGAAGCTCTCCGACGACATGGGCGCCGGTTCGATGACGGGCCTCCCGATCGTCGAGACCAAGGCGAACGACGTGTCGGCGTTCATCCCGACCAACGTCATCTCCATCACCGACGGCCAGTGCTTCCTGGAGTCCGACCTGTTCAACGCCGGTCAGCGTCCGGCCCTGAACGTCGGTATCTCGGTCTCCCGTGTCGGTGGCTCCGCCCAGCACAAGGCGATGCGCCAGGTCTCCGGCCGTCTCCGTGTCGACCTCGCCCAGTACCGCGAGCTGGAGGCGTTCGCCGCCTTCGGTTCCGACCTGGACGCGGCCTCGAAGGCGTCGCTGGAGCGCGGTAAGCGCATGGTCGAGCTGCTGAAGCAGCCGCAGTACTCGCCGTACCCGGTCGAGGAGCAGGTCATCTCCATCTGGGCCGGCACCAACGGCAAGATGGACGACGTCCCGGTCGAGGACATCCGCCGCTTCGAGACGGAGCTGCTGGAGTACCTGCGCCGCGAGCGCAAGGACCTCCTGACCAGCATCCGCGAGGGCGCCAAGATGTCCGACGACACGCTGCAGGCGATCGCGGACGCCGTCGCCTCCTTCAAGCAGCAGTTCGAGACCTCGGACGGCAAGCTCCTGGGCGAGGGCTGATCGATGGGCGCTCAGCTTCGCGTTTACAAGCGCCGCATCCGCTCCGTCACCGCCACGAAGAAGATCACCAAGGCGATGGAGATGATCGCCGCCTCGCGCATCGTCAAGGCGCAGCGCCAGGTGGCGGCATCGACGCCGTACGCGACCGAGCTCACCCGCGCGGTGACCGCGGTCGCGACCGGCTCCACCACCAAGCACCCGCTGACCACCGGGACCGACGCTCCGGCGCGGGCCGCGGTCCTGCTCATCACGAGCGACCGCGGTCTGGCCGGCGGTTACTCCTCCAACGCCATCAAGGCCGCGGAGCGACTGACCGATCGGCTCCGGGGCGAGGGCAAGGAGGTCGTCACCTACGTGATCGGCCGCAAGGGTGTCGCCTACTACGGATTCCGCGAGCGCAAGATCGAGGATTCGTGGACGGGCTTCACCGACAGCCCGACGTACGCGGATGCGAAGCGGGCCGCGGCCCCGCTGATCGAAGCGGTCACCAAGGAGACCGCCGAGGGCGGCGTGGACGAGCTGCACATCGTCTTCACGGAGTTCGTGTCGATGATGACGCAGAACCCGGTGGACAACCGGATGCTGCCGCTCAGCCTCGACGCCGCGAAGGAGGAGGCCGGCAAGGGCGAGATCCTGCCGCTCTTCGACTTCGAGCCGTCGGCGGAGGACGTCCTCGACGCCCTGCTTCCGAGGTACGTCGAGAGCCGGATCTACAACGCGCTGCTGCAGGCCGCTGCTTCCGAGCACGCCGCCCGCCGCCGCGCGATGAAGTCGGCCACCGACAACGCCGGTGAGCTCATCAAGAGCCTCTCCCGGCTTGCCAACGCGGCCCGCCAGGCCGAAATCACCCAGGAAATCAGCGAGATCGTCGGTGGTGCCAGTGCGCTGGCCGACGCGACCGCGGGGAGTGACAAGTAATGACGACCACAGTTGAGACGGCCGTTGCCACGGGCCGCGTCGCCCGGGTCATCGGCCCGGTCGTCGACGTGGAGTTCCCCGTCGACGCGATGCCGGAGATCTACAACGCGCTGACCGTCGAGGTGGCCGACCCGGCCGAGGACGGAAAGCTCAAGAAGCTGACGCTCGAGGTCGCACAGCACCTCGGCGACGGCGTGATCCGCGCGATCTCGATGCAGCCCACCGACGGCCTGGTCCGCCAGGCCCCGGTGACCGACACGGGCACCGGCATCACGGTCCCGGTCGGCGACATCACCAAGGGCAAGGTGTTCAACACCCTTGGCGAGATCCTGAACAAGCCCGAGGCCGAGGCCGAGGTCACCGAGCGCTGGCCGATCCACCGCAAGGCGCCCAACTTCGACCAGCTCGAGTCCAAGACCGAGATGTTCGAGACCGGCGTCAAGGTCATCGACCTCCTCACCCCGTACGTCAAGGGTGGAAAGATCGGTCTGTTCGGTGGTGCCGGTGTCGGCAAGACCGTTCTGATCCAGGAAATGATCTACCGCGTGGCCAACAACCACGACGGTGTGTCGGTGTTCGCCGGTGTCGGTGAGCGCACCCGTGAGGGCAACGACCTCATCGAGGAAATGGCCGACTCGGGCGTCATCGACAAGACGGCGCTTGTCTTCGGTCAGATGGACGAGCCGCCGGGCACGCGTCTGCGCGTCGCGCTGGCCGGTCTGACCATGGCGGAGTACTTCCGCGATGTGCAGAAGCAGGACGTGCTCTTCTTCATCGACAACATCTTCCGGTACACCCAGGCCGGCTCCGAGGTGTCCACCCTGCTCGGCCGTATGCCGTCCGCGGTGGGTTACCAGCCGAACCTGGCCGACGAGATGGGTCTGCTGCAGGAGCGCATCACGTCGACCCGTGGTCACTCGATCACCTCGATGCAGGCGATCTACGTCCCCGCGGACGACCTGACCGACCCGGCCCCGGCCACCACCTTCGCCCACCTCGACGCGACGACGGTTCTCTCCCGTCCGATCTCCGAGAAGGGCATCTACCCGGCCGTGGACCCGCTGGACTCCACGTCCCGGATCCTGGACCCGCGTTACATCGCGCAGGACCACTACGACACCGCCATGCGTGTCAAGGGAATCCTGCAGAAGTACAAGGACCTCCAGGACATCATCGCCATTCTCGGTATGGACGAGCTCGGCGAGGAGGACAAGCTCACGGTCTTCCGCGCCCGTCGCATCGAGCGCTTCCTGTCCCAGAACACCCACGTCGCCAAGCAGTTCACCGGCGTGGACGGTTCGGACGTTCCGCTCGACGAGTCGATCGCCGCGTTCAACGCGATCGCCGACGGTGAGTACGACCACTTCCCGGAGCAGGCGTTCTTCATGTGCGGTGGCATCGAGGACCTCAAGGCCAACGCCAAGGAGCTCGGCGTCTCCTGAGCCCATGGCTCACCGAGGGGGACGGGGTGTGTCCCGTCCCCCTCACCACGCCCCGTAGAATTGACCCAACACCCGGCTCGAACGGCCGGGTGGTGACCCGAGGAGCCACCCTTGGCTGCTGAGCTGCACGTCGAGCTGGTCGCCGCGGACCGCAGTGTCTGGTCCGGCGAGGCCACCCTGGTCGTCGCGCGCACCACGTCCGGCGACATCGGCGTCATGCCCGGTCACCAGCCGCTTCTGGGTGTGCTGGAATCGGGCCCGGTGACGATCCGCACGAGCGACGGCGGCACCGTTGTCGCCGCTGTGCACGGCGGTTTCATCTCGTTCGCGGACGACAAGCTCTCGATGCTCGCGGAGATCGCGGAGCTGGCGGACGAGATCGATGTCCAGCGCGCCGAGCGTGCGCTGGAGCGCGCGAAGTCGGACACGGACGCCGCCTCCGAGCGGCGTGCCGAAGTGCGACTGCGTGCGGTGGCGGTGCGCTAGCGCCCCGCGACCACGTAGCTTTACCCTCAGCCGCGGCCCGAGCTGGAGACCACTCCAGACCGTGCCGCGGCTGAGGCGATGCAGGTGCGGTTGTAGTTCTGGCGGTATCCGTTACTCGACGACGCGAGGAGGTCGGTGGAGATGTTCCTCGCGCTGTGGGTGGGCGGGCTGGTCGTCGCACTGGTCCTGGTTGGACTCTTCGTCTTCGGTCTGCGCCGGCGGCTGATTCAGCGCTCCGGCGGGACCTTCGACTGCAGCCTGCGCTGGAACGTCCCGGAGGAGCCCGATCTGTCGGGCAAGGGCTGGGTCTACGGGGTCGCCCGGTACAGCGAGGACCAGATCGACTGGTTCCGGGTCTTCTCCTACGCTCCTCGACCCCGCCGGGTCCTGGAGCGTTCCGCTATCGAGGTGGTCGCCCGGCGGCTGCCCGAGGGCGAGGAAGAGCTCGCGCTGCTGTCCGACGCCGTGGTGCTCGGCTGTCTCCACCGGGAGACCCGCCTGGAGCTGGCCATGAGCGAGGACGCGCTGACCGGGTTCCTCGCCTGGCTGGAGGCGGCGCCGCCCGGCCAGCGGGTCAACGTGGCTTAGCGGAACGTGGCCCGGAAGAACGTGGCCCGGTAGAACGTGGCCCAGCAGACGGAGAAACCGGGGAGACGGGGGGCGGACCCGTCTCCCCGGCTGCTTTCCGGGTGGTGCGCGGTGCTGGTGGGGGGTGCCCCAGACCGTGAGGGCTACTTCAGACCGCTGTTGATCGCGCCGACGAGTTCACCGTTGGCGGTGTCGCCGCTGAACTCCCAGAAGAACGCGCCTCCCAGGCCCTGGGTCTTCGCCCAGTTCATCTTGGACGTGATGGTGGCCGGGGTGTCGTAGCTCCACCAGTTGGTGCCGCAGTGGGCGTAGGCGGTGCCGGCGACGGTGCCGGTGGCCGGGCAGCTGTTCTTGAGGACCTTGTAGTCCTCGATGCCGGCTTCGTAGGTGCCGGGGGCGGCGCCGGTGGCGGTGCCGCCGGGTGCGTCCTGGGTGACGCCGGTCCAGCCGCGGCCGTAGAAGCCGATGCCGAGCAGCATCTTGGAGGCGGGGACGCCCTGGGCCTTCAGCTTGGTGATGGCGTCGGCGGAGCTGAAGCCGGCCTTCGGGATGCCGTTGTACGAGGTGAGCGGGGAGTGCGGGGCGGTCGGGCCCTTGGCGTCCCA
>NZ_FPJO01000017.1:1837-164390 GCF_900119365.1 Streptomyces atratus | reverse complement strand
GGCCGGCTACACGATCTACTTCACGACCCTCGACGACATGGTCCGCCAGCTCAAAGCCGCCGACTCCATCGGCCGCCTGGCCAGCAAACTCCGCACCTACCTACGGCCCAACGTCCTCGTGGTCGATGAGGTCGGATACCTCCCACTGGAACGTGACGAGGCGAACCTCGTCTTCCAGATGCTCTCCAAGCGCTACGAAAAGGGCTCCACCTTGCTGACCTCGAACAAAAGTTTCAGCGAGTGGGGTCAGGTCTTCGGCGACGACGTCCTGGCCACCGCCATCATCGACCGCCTCCTCCACCACTGCGAAATCCTCGCCATCAACGGCGCCAGCTACCGCCTGAAGAACCGCCTCACTGCCATCGAAGGCGGCATCACCGCCGTCAGCTGACACAGTCTCAAGCTCTGTACATCAGCCCGTACATACCTCTGCACTACAGCCCGTACGCCGACAGCGGGCCGAAGGAGCCGGACCCAGTCGCGCGGAATATCGGCTTCTGGTTCCTTCTTGCGCCTTGCTCCGGCATGTCGGGCCAGCCCCAGCTGGGGCAACAGTTCGCCCATAGGCGTGTGGAGCCGGTGTGCCATCGCCTCGAACCACGAGTCGAGTGCCTCTCCTGGAAGTGGCATGACCCTGATGGAGAACGTTCGCAAAGCGGGACGGCTCATGATGCTTTGCATCGCTGCAGTTTGGGGAGGCTGGTCAGCTTGCTGGTCTCGAAGGCCAGTTGCAGCTCTCGGCGTGCCTCGTCGGATGCGGCGTCGTTCTTCACTTGGTCCAGCAGTTCCCTCTCCAGCCGTTCGACGCCGACGCGTACCGCTCTCTGGCAGCTGCGGTTGATCAGCGTCATGAGCGAGCCGATGTGTCCGGTGCTGCGGGCGAAGAGGTAGTCGGACAGGTCGTCCGCGAGCATGCCGGGGTACTTGTTCGCGAGGATGACGCGTTCCTCGATCGCGAGAAGGGTGTCGCGCCATCCACGGCGCCCCTGCTCGGTCCTGATATCGAACGGTTCCATGCCCAGCCGGGTCGTGCGGCGTCCGGTCTGGGCGAGGACTCCGTCCTCGTAGGTTGCTCCCTCGCTGAACAGGCCCCGCTTCTCCAGCCCGACTCCGACCATCAAGAGGGTCACCGGGAATTCGTTGGCGATGTATTTGAAGTGGTTGCTGACCTCGATCCCGCTCTTGTTCCGCCACTTCAGGAAGTGCAGAACAAGACGGAGTCGAGAGCGCGATAACCGAAGTCCGCGGTGGTACCGCGGAAGCGGCCGGGGTGCCCGAAGTACTCCAAGATGGCCCGGTTGAAGTCGCGCATCCCGGTGTTACTGGTCAGACCGACTCGGCAGACGGGCCAGCGCTCATGTCCGTCGTCGGTGTACTGGCCTTCCTCCCGCATGACGCGGCGGTGGAGCTTGCGGGCGAAGGCCAGCACGGCAGTGGTCTTGCCCAGCCCGGGAAAGGCGTCGAGGGCGATCCCGCCCTTGACCTTGTCGCTGTCCTGGTCATTGCTGTCGAAGATGTCCCAGAGGTCTTCGTGCAGGGCCTTCATTTGCGGGGTTCCCAGCGGGCCGAGGTTCGCGTGCCATTTGCGGCGGGCCCGGTTGTACTCGGTCAGCGCTTCGTCGCACAGCTTCTTCAGCTGCCGGTGGGACAAGAGCTCCGGACGGATCCGGCGTGGGGCGCCCGCGAGGCGGGCGAAGCCTTCCTTGCGGGACAGCGTGAGGTGATCCAGCCGGGACCGCAGATCGGCTCCCTCGGCCTGGGCGCAGGTCGGCTTACTCGTCATCGATGTCCTTCAAGGCGGTGGCGTAGAAGTCGAGTTCCTCTTTCAGCTCCTCCAGGCCGTCGGCGTCGTCATCGCCCGCCTCCGGCGCCTGAACCTGGGTGGCCTCGATCGCCGGAGGCGCAGGCTGCTCGGGAAGGGACAGCACCCGGGCAACCGACGGCAGCGAACTGACGGCGTCGGCGCGGGTATTGGGGAGTTCCAGGGCCGCCTGTTCCCGGGAGAGCCGCAGGGCCATCCGCCGCTCGACCAGGGAAGTGCCCAGGCCGAGGTTCCACCGCTTCAGCAGCAAGGCGATGGCGAGCCGGTCGTCAGGATAGGTGTACTCCTTCGCCACCAGGCGCCGGGCGAACTGCAGCGCTTCCTCGCTCAGTGGCATGTCCAGGCTGGGCGCGTGCTCCCACTCAAGGGTGTGCCAGACGCGTTCGTGATCGCGGAAATGAATCCGGGTGGCGTCGTCGGGATCAGCGAAGAACTCCAGCCGCCGCTTGTCCAGGTCAATGTCGGAGCCAGCCATGTCGCGCAGCCCATCGAGACAGTCACCGTTGTAGCGGCGGCCGTTGATCTCGACGCCGTAGGGCTGGACCGTGCGCATCGTGACGTTGAGGAACTCGAAGGCGAGATGCGGGTCGCGGGGCACCTCGATGTAGCCCGCCCGGGCGAGCCCGTGCTCGAACATCCTCGCTGGAGACAGTTCCACCTTCGGCAGGTAGGGGTCGAGCAGTCCTTCATGTGGCGTGCGGTGATAGTCCACTGCGATCCACTCGCGGATGATCGCCTCAAGCTCGTGGTGGAAGAAGAAGGCGTCCTTCTCCGGGTTCAAGCCACGCGAGTGGATGTTGGGGCCCTTGTAGCCGGGCAGCCGCTGTAGCAGGTCCTCCCGCAGGGTTCGGAAAAACCGCTCCACCGGGCCCTTGTCCCGGCCCGTGCGTAGCCTCGCTGGCTGCACCGAGATCCCCATCCGATGACAGACGCTGGTCAGATGCGCTGACAAGTAGATCTTGCCGTGGTCGACGATCAACGTCTCCGGCGCAATCTTCGGCCCCCAGACCCCGGTGACGGACCCGTGGACGGCCTCGGCCTCCACCAGTACCCCGCGGGGAATCCCGTGTTCGGGCCAGGCCGCGTCTTTCGGCCAGCTCTCCGGAGCCGGCTGGGGACGGTAGGCCTGATAGAGCACGGCCGCCGCGTCGATGGCCTTCGTCGACACTGGGGTCACCCGCAGACCGATGATGCAGCGGGTGTACCAGTCCATCGCGACGGTCAGCTCCGCCTGCATCCACCGCAGCGTAACCGGGTCGAGCGCGAACACGTCCAGCCGCGTGGTGTCCATCAGCACGTACTCGCCCGGCCGCGTTGGCCGCAGCTTCCCGTAGACCCCTTTCGGGCGGGAGGCGATATCCCGATTGCGTTGGGTACTGAGCCGGAAGGTCGGATAGCGCCGTTCCAGCTCCTTCATCAACCGATAGCCCGTCGCCTGCGATGGCACAGGCACCTTGACCAGCTTGAACTTCGTCTTGACGCGGGCCTCGACCTCCTCCAGCACTACCTTCACCGAGGGCCGCGACTCTTCCTCGTACTCCTGCAGCACCTCCACCGCCGCTTCGATCCAACGCGGATCAGCACCGCCAAGTCCGTAGTCCGCCTGCGCAGTCTTCGGCACCAGTCCCGCCTCGCCCAGCTCACGGAACGCGCGTGCCCATCGGCGCACCGTCCGCTCGGTCACCCCCAGTTCCGCGGCCTTGGCCTCATACCGGGCCTTCAGAGGCAAGGCAGGGGCGTACTGAGGGCGCGGCTCATCCGGCCGCGCAAGATCCTCGCTGCCGGAGCGGTATCCCGTCACCATCTCCCGGACGTGCTCGGCACGTTCCAGAACCTCCTTCTTCTCATGCTTGGCCAGCCGGTTCAGCACCACGGCCGCGACGTCTTCGTCATCGGCAGAAGACGGGCCCGATCTGTCATGGATCAGTTCGGCTCGATCCGAGGTCAGCAGCTCACGCACCGACATCCGGGCCAGCCGGTCCCGCCCGTCCTTGAGAACGACCTCCATGCCCGTGGCCAGGATGGCGAAATCCAAAACTTCGACCGTCTCACCGTCCAGGCGGAAGTGTGTCCCGACCCCCAGCTTCGTCCCCGCACCACTCATGCAGCCCTCCGCAGCACGTGCCCCGCACTCAGCGGCCGGTCCAACACGGTCGTCACATGACCGGACCACAACAGGTGCAGCACCGCCGACTTCACCAGTGGGCGAGGACAGCCAGGCAGCAGCCGGAAGGCATCTCCCAGCAACATCCCATCCAGATCCGTGGCTCTCAAAGCGCCGATCAGGTCAGGGTCGAACAGCCAATCGCGGCGGTAGCCGGCGAGAAATCTGATGTTCTCCAGCACGGCTGGGTCCTGCTCGCTCCATACCTCGTACCGCCACCCCCGCGAAGTGACCGCCTCCTGTGTCCAAGAGAACGTGAAGGCGACCTCCGGCTTCTTCAACCGGTGGCGCGGCTTGACGTCCACGACCAGTGGACCGGCATC
Organism: Streptomyces atratus; assembly: GCF_900119365.1. GTDB lineage: Bacteria > Actinomycetota > Actinomycetes > Streptomycetales > Streptomycetaceae > Streptomyces > Streptomyces atratus_B. The sequence goes on along the minus strand of NZ_FPJO01000017.1, from coordinate 160,081 downwards.
GGTCAGCAGCAGGTAGTCCGGGATGTGTTTGCGGACCTTGCCATCGATGTCGGCCTTGAGCAGGAACGGCTGGGCGACGATGTGCCGCACCTCCGGGGCGAAGTCAGCGAACAACAGCCGACCCAGCTCCAGCCGGGACTCGTAGATCACATGGCCGCGCACGGTCGCCGACCAGTACGTGCCTGAGTAGTGCTGCTGCCCCTTGTACCAGCGAAACGTCCGCCACGGCCGGGCCTCCCGCAGCAGTCCGAGCGGCACCGACTGCCACTCCAGGTTCTCCACCACGGCCTCGTCACCACGCCGGACACTCAGCCGTACCGGCGTGGCCACAGCTGTACTCATCGGACCGACCCCATGTCTTCCGAAGCGGCCCCGCCGGCCGCCGAACACTGGGGTCCTGCCCTAGTCACGCACGCGGAAGACAACGGGGGCAGTCCCGTACACGAAGAGGGGAATCACTCGATCAAGAGGCATTGTCCCGTCGAAGTGCATCTGTCAGATGGCGAGCCGCTGACCTGGTGGGCTGTCACGTCGATTGAGAACGCTGACTCTCAGCGTTCTCAACGGACATGGCTTTCACGGAATCGTTCTGACGGATGGGACGGTTGACTCAGCCGTCTTGCTCTTCAGCGAAGCTGCCCATGGTCTCCCTCAGGCGGCGCCGTGCTGCATCCAGACGCTCCGCGTAGTCAGCAGCGGAGATCCCGGGAAGTGCCTTGTCCAGCGTCCCCGCGAGCTTGTGGATCAGGGCCCACGCGGCCGGGGCGTCGACCAGACGCCTGAGGTCGGTCATCTGGACTCGCTCCAGCCAGTCCGAGAGGACGAGGGCTTCGTCGGGGGTGAGCTTGATGGTGATCTCAGTGGTCGTTTGTTGAACCGCGACGCGCTCGGAGGAGCTTGGTGCTTCCGACTGTCAGAAGCACCGCACCGAGCAGTGCGACCCCAGCACAGAACCAGGCAAGTTCGTCCCATCCGACACTGGGCACCAGGACCGCGAGCGACCCGACTCCGCCGATGAGGCAGAGTGCACCGCCAAGAACTGGTCCACCCGGCCCTGGTGTGGGTGTGTGCTCCCAATCGGTCATGGGGCCAGTATCCCAATACGAACGAGAAGCCGTGAGAATCCGACAGCTTCAGTGCGACAGGACAGGCATGATTCTCACCTCCCTGTCCTATTGGCCACGCGGTGGACATCCCGGATGAGAAAAGGACATGGGATCTGAGAACCTACACCTGCAGCCGTCAGGTCTGCGCCATGTCGACGAAGCGCGAGTAGTGGCCCTGGAAGGCCACCGTGATCGTCGCCGTCGGGCCGTTACGGTGCTTGGCCACGATCAGGTCGGCCTCGCCGGCGCGGGGGGACTCCTTCTCGTACGCGTCCTCACGGTGCAGCAGGATCACCATGTCGGCGTCCTGCTCGATGGATCCCGATTCACGCAGGTCGGAGACCATCGGCTTCTTGTCCGTGCGCTGCTCGGGACCACGGTTCAGCTGGGAGAGCGCGATGACCGGGAGCTGCAGCTCCTTCGCCAGCAGCTTGAGGTTTCGGGACATGTCCGAGACTTCCTGCTGGCGGCTCTCGGCGCGCTTCGAGCCGCCGGACTGCATCAGCTGGAGGTAGTCGATGACCACGAGCTTGAGGTCGTTGCGCTGCTTGAGACGGCGGCACTTCGCCCGGATCTCCATCATGGAAAGGTTCGGGGAGTCGTCGATGTAGAGCGGGGCTGCCGAGACATCCGGCATCCGGCGGGCCAGGCGCGTCCAGTCCTCGTCGGTCATGGTGCCGGAGCGCATGTGGTGCAGCGCCACCCGCGCCTCGGCGGAGAGCAGACGCATCGCGATCTCGTTGCGCCCCATTTCAAGGGAGAAGATCACGCTGGGCAGGTTGCTCTTGATCGAACAGGCCCGGGCGAAGTCGAGGGCCAGCGTGGACTTACCCATGGCGGGACGGGCCGCGATGACGACCATCTGGCCCGGGTGCAGGCCGTTCGTCAGAGCGTCGAGGTCGGTGAAGCCGGTCGGCACCCCGGTCATTTCGCCGCTGCGCGAACCGATCGCCTCGATCTCGTCGAGCGCGCCCTCCATGATGTCGCCGAGCGGCAGGTAGTCCTCGCTGGTGCGCTGCTCGGTGACGGCGTAGATCTCGGCCTGCGCGGAGTTCACGATGTCGTCGACATCGCCGTCGGCCGCGTATCCCATCTGCGTGATCTTCGTGCCGGCTTCGACGAGCCGCCTCAGGACCGCCCGCTCGTGGACGATCTCCGCGTAGTACGAAGCATTGGCCGCGGTCGGCACGGACTGGACGAGGGTGTGCAGATACGGTGCCCCGCCCACCTTGGTGATCTCGCCGCGCTTGACCAGCTCGGCCGCCACCGTGATCGGGTCGGCCGGCTCACCCTTGGCATAAAGGTCGAGGATCGCCTGGTAGACGGTCTCGTGCGCGGGACGGTAGAAGTCGTGGCCCTTGATGATCTCCACGACATCGGCGATGGCGTCCTTGGACAGGAGCATGCCGCCCAGTACCGACTGCTCGGCATCGAGGTCCTGGGGCGGCACCCGCTCGAAACCGGGAGAACCGCCGTCCCATCCGCCGCTCTCCCTTCCGCGCTCGTGCTGCTCGCCGCGGTCCCGGCCTTCACCGCGACGCTGCCGGGAGACGGGCAGACGGTCACTGGGACCGGTCTCGGCCCAGGGGTCGTCCAAAGGCTCGGGAATGCTCACCGGGCCACCTCCTCCCGTCCGCTCCGCGGACCTCGCCATGCCACTCTTTCTTACGGCACAGCACCGACAAACAAGACGCCCGACTCCGGTTCCGGCGCGTCGAGTTCTGCGTGGTTCCAGGACGGAAACGGGGTGCGGGCGCCGGTCCACGGTAGGCCGCTCGGCACCGTCAGCCAATCTGGTTATCCACAGGGCATGTGGACGACCGACCAGATGCTGTGGAGAACTCCGCAGAACCTGTGCACGGAGCGGGGGACAGCACTGTGGACAAACTCATAGGGCCTGGGCCATCACCGCGCTGACCTGGACTTTCCCCATCCACGGGCTGTGGGGGAGAAAAACTTTCCACCTCAGCTCAAGATCACGACAAACAACACACAGGAGAACGCTGAACCCCAGCAAACGTAAGGACCACTAAGCCATTGCATCCATTACCTGTGGAAGATTAGATTGACCCCCATGATCCAGGCCCCGGCACCACCGCCGTCCAGTCGCCGACGGCACGACCGCGAGATCATCTCGCTCGCCGTCCCTGCCTTCGGCGCACTCGTCGCCGAGCCGCTCTTCGTGATGGTCGACAGCGCAATCGTCGGCCATCTCGGCACCCCGCAACTGGCCGGCCTGGCCGTCGCCGCCGCCCTGCTGACCACCGCCGTCAGCATCTTCGTCTTCCTCGCGTACGCCACCACCGCGGCGGTGGCACGACGGGTCGGGGCGGGCGATCTGGCCTCCGCGATCCGGCAGGGCATGGACGGCATCTGGCTGGCACTCCTGCTGGGCGTCGTCGTCATCGCCGTCGCTCTCCCCACGGCCCCCTGGCTGGTGGACGTCTTCGGGGCCTCCGACACGGCGGCCCCCTACGCGACCACGTATCTGAGGATCTCCAGCCTCGGCATCCCGGCCATGCTCGTGGTGATGGCCGCGACCGGTGTCCTCCGCGGCCTGCAGGACACCAGGACTCCGCTGTACGTCGCCGTCGGAGGTTTTGCCGCCAACGGAGCCCTCAACGCGGGACTGGTCTACGGTGCCGGTCTCGGTATCGCCGGATCGGCCTGGGGCACCGTGATCGCACAGGTCTCGATGGCCGCCGCCTATCTGATCGTGGTGGTACGGGGAGCGCGACGGCACGGCGCCTCGCTGCGCCCCGATGCCGCGGGTATCAGGGCCAGCGCCCAGGCAGGCGTTCCACTCCTGGTCCGTACGCTGTCGCTGCGCGCCGTCCTGCTGATCGCCACGGCCGTCGCCGCCCGCCTCGGCGACACCGAGATCGCCGCGCACCAGATCATCCTGTCTCTCTGGAGCCTGATGGCTTTCGCCCTCGATGCCATCGCCATCGCCGGCCAGGCGATCATCGGCCGCTACCTGGGAGCCGATGACGCCACGGGCGCACGCGAGGCATGCCGCCGCATGGTGCAGTGGGGCATCGTTTCCGGGGTGGTGTTCGGGGCACTGATCGTCCTCGCCCGCCCGCTGTTCGTGCCCTTGTTCACCGGAGACCGGTCCGTGCAGGACACCCTTGTCCCGGCGCTGCTGGTGGTCGCGCTGTCCCAGCCGATCGCCGGCGTGGTCTTCGTCCTGGACGGAGTCCTGATGGGTGCCGGTGACGGCCCGTACCTGGCCTGGGCCATGCTCGTCACGCTCGTGGTCTTCGCCCCGGTCGCGCTGCTGGTGCCGGTGATCGGTGGCGGCCTGACGGCGCTGTGGTGGGCGATGACCCTGATGATGGTCGTCCGCCTGGTGACGCTCTGGCTGCGCACCCGCTCCGGCAAGTGGATCGTCACCGGGGCCACACGCTGAGCCACCGGCCGTTGCCCCGTTTCACGTGAAACCGTGAATCCGTGAAACCGGGCAAAGGAGGCCGGAGCAACGAGGCAACGAGGCAACGGAGAGGCCATGAAACCCGGCCAGGGCCGCGCGGCCAGAAACGACGAAGGGCCGCACCCCGCGGGGTGCGGCCCTTCAGCTGCTCAGGTGAGCTGTGCCCTTAGGCAGCAACGACCTCGATGCCGAGGTTCGCAGCGACCTCGGGGTGCAGACGCACGGACACCTGGTGTCCGCCGAGCGTCTTGATCGGCGAGCCGAGCTCGACGCGACGCTTGTCGACGTCGGGGCCACCGGCGGCCTTGATCGCCGAGGCGATGTCGGCCGGGGTCACGGAGCCGAAGAGACGGCCGGCGTCGCCGGAGCGAACGGCCAGACGGACCTTCACGGCCTCGAGCTTGGTCTTGATCTCGTTGGCCTGCTCGATCGTGGCGATCTCGTGGATCTTGCGGGCGCGGCGGATCTGCGCCACGTCCTTCTCGCCACCCTTGGTCCAGCGGATGGCAAAGCCACGCGGAACCAGGTAGTTACGGGCGTACCCGTCCTTGACGTCGACGACGTCGCCCGCAGCACCGAGGCCGGAGACCTCGTGGGTGAGGATGATCTTCATGATTCGGTCACCCTTCCCTTATCGCGCGGTGGACGTGTAGGGCAGCAGCGCCATCTCACGGCTGTTCTTGACTGCCGTGGCGACGTCACGCTGGTGCTGCGTGCAGTTGCCGGTCACGCGGCGGGCACGGATCTTGCCGCGGTCGGAAATGAACTTCCGCAGCATGTTCGTGTCCTTGTAGTCCACGTACTGGGTCTTGTCCTTGCAGAACGCGCAGACCTTCTTCTTAGGCTTGCGCACAGGCGGCTTCGCCATGGTGTTTCTCCTGTGTGATCAAGAAGTGGGGGTACGAGCTGCCCTAGAAGGGAGGCTCGTCCGAGTAGCCGCCGCCGGAGCCGCCGGAGCCGCCGGAGCTTCCGCCCCAGCCGCCTCCGCCGCCCTGCTGGCCCCCGCCCTGCTGACCGCCGGACGGCGCACTCGTGGCCCACGGGTCGTCGGCGGGAGCGCCGCCACCACCCTGCTGGCCACCACCGGGACCGCCGCCCCAGTTGCCGCCGCCCTGCTGGCCGCCGCCGTATCCACCCTGGCCGCCCTGGCCACCGCGACCGGTGGTCTTGGTGACCTTGGCCGTGGCGTTCTTCAGGCTGGGGCCGACTTCCTCGACATCCAGCTCGTAGACCGTGCGCTTGACGCCCTCGCGGTCTTCGTACGACCGCTGCTTCAGCCGGCCCTGCACGACGACGCGCATGCCTCGCTGGAGCGACTCGGCGACGTTCTCCGCCGCCTGCCGCCAGACCGAGCAGGTGAGGAACAGGCCTTCGCCGTCCTTCCACTCATTGGTCTGCCGGTCGAAGATGCGGGGAGTGGACGCGACACGGAACTTCGCGACCGCCGCACCGGACGGGGTGAAGCGCAGCTCGGGGTCGTCGACGAGATTGCCGACGACCGTGATGACGGTCTCGCCTGCCATGGATGAACCTCTCGGCGGGGATTGCTTCTGGCTGCTTGCTGCTACTCGAACCCGATGACCACTGAGCTAGATGCTCAGTGGGACTCGGGACGGAGGACCTTGGTCCGGAGGACCGACTCGTTCAGGTTCATCTGGCGGTCGAGCTCCTTGACGACCGCAGGCTCGGCCTGCAGGTCGATGACCGAGTAGATGCCCTCGGGCTTCTTCTTGATCTCGTAAGCGAGACGACGACGGCCCCAGGTGTCGACCTTCTCGACCTTTCCGTTGCCCTCACGGACGACGGAGAGGAAGTTCTCGATCAGCGGGGAGACAGCGCGCTCCTCGAGATCGGGGTCGAGGATGACCATCACCTCGTAGTGACGCATGTGGAACCCACCTCCTTTGGACTCAGCGGCCACGGTCGTTCCGTGGCAGGAGGGTCGTGATGCGTGAGCATCAGTGTCTCCGAGTAGAACAGCCGCCACTGACAACACCCTCCATCGAGAGGGGGCCGACGTGCTGGTCCGGGCAGACACCGGTGCAGACCGTACAGAGTACCCGCACACCCGCTTCCGGTTGAAATCCGGTGCTCAGGAGACGCAATCTGGACACATCGGGTGTGACCGGCGCCACCGCGCGCCCCATTTCGGCCAGGAGGTACTCCATGGCACAGGCAATACGACCCCGTCCCCCCGTCTCCCTTCTCGCCACGGACGGCAAGCCCCATCCCCGCCAGGAGGTCCTGGTGGCGGTGACGCTGATCCTCGGTGCGCTCGCCTTCGTGACAGCGATGTTCCACAACCTGCATCTGATCAGCTCGTGGGCCGGACTCATCGGGATCCTCACGGGTGCGTACGGGCAGTACATCTCGGTGACCACGCGTGAACGGTTCCCGCTGATCATCGGCATGGGCGCAGCCGCCATCGGCTTCTTCCTGGGCATGGCCCACGGCGGCCTCTTCGGCGGCGTGGTGGGCTGACGCACGGCGGACAGCAGGTGATCCCCGTCCGGTAGCAGGACGGACGGAACGGCGCGAGGACCCACACAGGGACCTCGCGCCGTTCCTCGTGCCAGGGACCTCGCGCCCCTGCCCGTGGGGGACACGGAAACCCGGGGCGCGGCGGTGGCCGGGCGGCAAGGTCCCATAGGGCCAGACGGCGTGCTGGTCGGTCACAGTAGGCTTCGGCGCGAGAGCCGGAGCCCCTGGACCGATGGGGACACACCTGCCGAGGAGCGCCCCGCATGAGCCTGACCCTGAGGACCATCAGCCGAGAGCAGCATCTGGCATACATCCAGAGTCTGCCTGCGGCGAGTCACATGCAGGTCCCGGCATGGGCTGATGTGAAGGCGGAGTGGCGCTCGGAGAGCCTCGGCTGGTTCGACAAGAGCGGACAGCTCGTCGGCGCCGGCCTGGTGCTCTACCGGCAGTTGCCCAAGATCAAGCGCTATCTCGCCTATCTGCCCGAGGGCCCGGTCATCAACTGGTTCGCCCCGAACCTGGACGACTGGCTGCGGCCGATGCTGGCGCATCTCAAGCAGCAGGGCGCCTTCTCCGTGAAGATGGGCCCGCCGGTCATCATCCGTCGCTGGGACGCGCCCGCCATCAAGTCGGGCATCCAGGACCCGGAAGTGAAGCGTCTGCGCGACGTCGAGGCCACCCACATCGAGCCGCGCGCCTTCGAAGTGGCGGACCGGCTGCGGAAGATGGGATGGCAGCAGGGCGAGGACGGCGGCGCCGGTTTCGGTGACGTGCAGCCGCGCTACGTCTACCAGGTGCCGCTGGCGAATCGTTCGCTCGAAGACGTCCACAAGGGCTTCAACCAGCTGTGGCGACGCAACATCAAGAAGGCCGAGAAGGCCGGCGTCGAGGTCGTCCAGGGCAGCTACGCCGAGCTCGACGAATGGCAGCGGCTGTATGAGATCACGGCGGAGCGCGACCACTTCCGGCCGCGTCCGCTGGGCTACTTCCAGCGCATGTGGACGGCCCTCAACACCGAGGACCCCAACCGGATGCGGCTGTATTTCGCCCGGCACGAGGGCGAGAACGTCGCGGCCGCGACCATGCTGATCGTCGGCGGGCACGTCTGGTACTCGTACGGCGCGTCCGCCAACCACAAGCGCGAGGTCCGGCCCTCGAACGCGATGCAGTGGCGGATGCTGCGCGACGCGTACGCCATGGGGGCCACCGTCTACGACCTGCGCGGCATCTCCGACTCGCTGGACGAGACCGACCATCTCTTCGGTCTGATCCAGTTCAAGGTCGGCACCGGCGGACAGGCGGCCGAGTACCTCGGCGAGTGGGACTTCCCGCTCAACAAGCTGCTGCACAAGGCGCTCGACATCTACATGTCGCGCCGCTGATACGCCTCGTCCGATACGCGTCGTCCCGGTGACGAAACCGGCTTCATTGGTTTCAATGGGGACTTCGGCTCCACACACCTCCCACACAGCAGCCACCAGAAGGGTTCCGGACCGGCCATGGCGCTCTCCCTCTACGTCGACACCGCGCGCTGGCGGGCGCACCAGAAATCCGTCCTCGACCAGTTCCCGGGCCTCGTCCCGGTCTGCAAGGGCAACGGATACGGCTTCGGCCACGAGCGGCTGGCCGACGAGGCAATCCGCTTCGGCTCCGACATGCTCGCCGTCGGAACCACCTACGAGGCGGCCCGCATCAAGGACTGGTTCAGCGGCGACCTCCTGGTCCTCACCCCGTTCCGCCGGGGCGAGGAGCCGGTGCCGCTGCCCGACCGCGTCATCCGGTCCGTGTCCTCCGTGGACGGCGTGCACGCTCTGGTGGGCGCCCGGGTCGTCATCGAGTGCATGAGCTCGATGAAACGCCACGGCGTCAAGGAGGAGGAGCTCGGGCAGCTGCACGCGGCCATCGAGGACGTACGGCTCGAAGGCTTCGCCCTGCACCTTCCGCTGGACCGCACGGACGGCTCGGACGCGGTCGAGGAGGTCATCGGCTGGATGGACCGGCTGCGCGCGGCCCGGCTGCCGCTGCACACCATGTTCGTCAGCCATCTGCGCGCCGAGGAGCTGGGCCGGCTCCAGCAGCAGTTCCCGCAGACCCGTTTCCGCGCCCGCATCGGGACCCGCCTGTGGCTCGGCGACCACGAGGCGACGGAGTACCGGGGTTCCGTCCTGGACGTCACGCGGGTGGTCAAGGGCGACCGCTTCGGCTACCGCCAGCAGAAGGCCGCCTCGGACGGCTGGCTGGTGGTCGTCGCCGGTGGTACGTCGCACGGCGTGGGCCTGGAGGCCCCGAAGGCCCTGCACGGTGTGATGCCGCGCGCCAAGGGGGTCGCCCGCGCGGGCCTGGCCACCGTCAACCGCAACCTGTCGCCGTTCGTCTGGGCGGGCAAGCAGCGCTGGTTCGCCGAGCCGCCGCACATGCAGGTGTCGATCCTGTTCGTCCCGTCGGATGCCCAGGAGCCGAAGGTCGGCGACGAGCTGGTGGCCCATCTGCGCCACACGACCACCCAGTTCGACCGCCTCGTCGACCGCTAGCCCGTCGACCGCCAGGACGGCGCCGGGTCTCTCCGGACGGGAGGGACCCGGCCCTCAGTCGGCGACCGGGTCGCGCCCCGCGCCCCACTCCACCCGCGGCCCTTCCACCGCGGCGTGGGCGTGGCGCGGCGGATGCGCCGCCCGCCCCAGCACGAACGCGTCCGGGGCCCCGTCGAGCACCCCGCCGGACGGATCGTCCGACCCGTCGCGCCGTACGACGTCCCGCTCCGGCATGAGGATGTCCCGTACGACCACGGCACACAGGTACAGCGTGCCCAGCAGATGCAGGGCGATCGCCAGCTGGTACCCCTCCGTGGGCAGCCCCTGGTGCTTGTCCCCGCTGGTCGTGTACGCGAGGTACATCCAGATCCCCAGGAAGTACATGACCTCGCACGCCTGCCAGATCAGGAAGTCGCGCCAGCGCGGCCGGGCCAGGGCGGCCAGGGGAATCAGCCACAGCACGTACTGCGGCGAGTAGACCTTGTTGACGAGGATGAACGCCGCGACGACGAGAAAGGCCAGCTGGGCGAGGCGCGGTCGGCGCGGCGCCATCAGGGTGAGCGCGCCGATGGCCGCACACAGCAGGACCGTCGTCAGGGTCGAGACGGTGTTGACGGTCGAGACCTCGATGCTCTCGCCGGTGCGCTGGGTGATGATCAGCCAGAAGGAGCCGAAGTCGATGCCCCGTTCCTCGCTGAACGTGTAGAACTTCTTCCAGCCGTCGGGGGCGAGCGCCATCACCGGCAGATTCACCACCAGCCAGGACACCACCGCCCCGAGCGTCGCCATGCCGAACTCCCGCCATTTGCCCGCCCGCCAGCACAGGACGAACACCGGCCCCAGCAGGAACACGGGGTAGAGCTTGGCGGCCGTGGCGAGCCCGATGAGGATGCCGAACGCCAGCACCCGTCCCCGGGACCACATGAGCATCGCGGCGGCCGTCAGCGCAACGGCCAGCAGGTCCCAGTTGATCGTGGCGGTGAGCGCGAAGGCCGGCGCGAGGGCGACCAGCAGCCCGTCCCAGGGGCGGCGCCGGTGGGTGCGGGCGGCACAGACGGCGATGATCACGGCGCAGATCATCAGCATGCCCGCGTTGACCATCCAGTACATCTGCTCGCGGTGCTGGAGGGAGCCGCCGGGCGTCAGCCAGGAGGCGACCTGCATGAACACGCCCGTCAGAACGGGGTACTCCAGGTACTGCATGTCGCCGGCCAGCCGGTCGAAGTACGGCACGAGGCCGTCGGAGAACCCACGTGCGGCGAAGAGGTGCGGAATGTCCGAGTAACAGGCGTGCGTGTACTGCGAACCCGCGCCCCTGAACCAGGCCCAGTTGTAGCAGGGCAGCTTCTGCACCATGCCCAGCGCGAACATCCCGAGAGCCACCAGGGCGACGACGCCCACGGGGGTGAGCGCCGTGCTGCCGAGCCGGGTCCAGCGCCCCGACCGGCCGCCGATCAGCTCGCTGCCGGCCTCGGCGACCTCGTCCTGGTGCGTGGGCCGCACGACGGACCGTTCCTGGTGCTGGTGCACGCTCGTGTCTTCTGCGCTTGGCATGCCGCTCATCCTGCCGTACGGGGCTGTGGAAACGACGAGGGCCGCCGCACCGTGTGGTGCGGCGGCCCTCATGACCGGGTCGGCCCACCGGGCCGTGCGGACGCTATCCGGCCGGCCCGCCGAAGATTGCGCCGCTGCCGTTCCCGCCGTTCCCGTTCCCGTTCCCCCCGTTCCCGTTCCCTCCGGTCGGTGGCTGGGGGGTCGTCGACGGGCTGCTGCCACCACCGGTGGCTCCGCCGTTCGCGCCGGTATTGGTCCCGCCGTTGTTGTGCTGGCAGTCCCAGTCCCACGTACCGCAGGTCTCGGTGGGGGGGCCGGTCGGCGACGGGGTCGTGGGCATCGAGGGCGACTCGGTCACCGACATGGACGGCGACGGGGTCGTCGTGGCGGAGGGCGTCGGCTTGGGGCTCTGCGCACCGCCGCCGTAGACCTTGTCACCGATCGGCCCGGGCTCCGGGAAGGTCAGTGCCGGCTTCCCCTTCAGCGCACCCGCCATGTAGTCGTGCCAGATCTGGGCCGGGAACGACGCACCGTGGATCGTCTGCTCGCCACCCGTGCCGTACATCTTCTCGAACTTGCGGTTTTTGTTCGTCGCATCGTCGTCGAGCCGGTACATGCTGATGGCCGTGGACAGCTGCGGCGTGTAGCCGACGAACCAGGCCGACTTGTTGTCGTCCGTCGTACCGGTCTTGCCGGCCACGTCCCGGCCGGGGAGCTGGGCGGGGGTACCGGTCCCCTTCTCGACGACGTTCTTCAGGACGTCGGTGACGTTGTCCGCGATCGCGGCATCGAAGGCGCGCTTGGGGGCTTCCTTGTGCCGGTAGATCAACTTGCCCTCGTGCTTCACCTGGGAGACCGAGTAGGGCTCGCGCCGCATACCGCTGTCGGCGAAGGTCGCGTACGCGCCGGCCATGCGGATCGCACTGGGCGAGGACGTACCGATGGAGAACGACGGCACATGCGAATCCGCCATGTTGTTGTCGTCCTTCAGCCCCGCGGCGATGGCGATGTCCTTCACCTTGTCGGTGCCGACGTCCATGCCGAGCTGTACGTACGGGGAGTTGGCGGACCACTGCATCGCCTCGCGAAGGGTGATGTTGCCCCGCGACTCATTGCCGTCGTTGGCCTGCAGCCACTCCTTGCCGTTCTCGTCGGTCCAGATCTCGCCGTTGTACTTCTTGATCTTCAGCTTGTCATCGGCGTTGTAGATGCTGAGCGGCGAGACCTTCGTACGCCCAGACAGGCCCTGGTCCTCCGGGAGTTCGGGGTTCCGCTTGCCGTACTCCATCGCCGCCGCCAGTACGAACGGCTTGAAGGTCGAACCGACCTGCGCACCGGTGGGGTCGGCGTTGTTGGTGAAGTGCTTGGTCGCGTCCTGACCGCCGTAGATCGCCACGATGGCCCCGGTCTTGGGATCCACCGAGCCGCCGCCGAACTGGACGTGGGTGTCCGTCTTCGGCCGCTGCTTCGGCTTGATCTTGCTGTCGTAGACCTTTTGGACCGCGTCGTTGAGCTCCTGGACCTTCTTCTCGTTGAAGGTGGTCTTGATCTGGTAGCCGCCCTGGGCCAGCATCTCCGCCGTGACGCCCTCGGTGTTGTTGGCAAGGAAGTACTTCTTGGCCAGGTCGACCAGGTAACCGGTCTGACCGCCCAGCTGAGCGTTCTTCTTCAGCGGGAGGGGGTCCGGGAACTTGGTGTACTTGTCCCGCTCCGCCTTCGTGAGGCGCCCGTCCTTCACCTCTTCGTCGAGGATCCACTTCCAGCGCTTCTCGGCCCGCTCGGCGTTCAGCTTCGCCGTCGCCTGCTCGGGATCGACGTCGGGGGCGCCCGCCGGGTCGTAGTAGGACGCGCCCTTGAGCAGCGTGGCCAGGAACGCGCACTCGCTCGGATCCAGGTCGACGGCGTCCTTGCCGTAGTACGTACGGGCCGCCGCCTGGATCCCCGAAGCACCTCGCCCGTAGTACGAGACGTTGAGGTAGTCGGTGATGATGTCGTTCTTCTTCATCTTGTTGGTGACCTTGAGCGTGATGAAGAGTTCCTGGAACTTCCGGCTCAAGGTCTGTTCCTGCGACAGACGCGAGTTCTTCACATACTGCTGGGTGATCGTCGAACCGCCCTGGGTCTCACCACCGGTGGCCATGTTGAACAGGGCCCGGGCGATGCCCATGGGGTCGATGCCCTTGTCGTGCTCGAAGGTCTTGTTCTCGGCGGAGATGACGGCGTTCCGCATCGCATCGGGAATCTGCGCATAGGTGATGAGCTGGCGGTTCACCTCGCCACCGGTGGCGACCATCTGCGAGCCGTCGTCCCACAGGTAGACGTTGTTCTGCGCCTTTGCGGCTTTCTGCACGTCGGGCAGGCCGACCGTCGCGTACGCGATGCCGCCGATGCCCATCAGCAGGCCGAGGAAGCCGATACAGAGGCCGGAGACCAGCTTCCACGACGGCATCCAGCGCCGCACGCCGTACTTCCCGGCGCGCGGGTAGTCGATGAAGCGTTTCTTGGCAGGGTGCTGGCCTGCGCGGCCACGTCCCCTGCCGGGGCCCTCGTGGCCGCCGTCGCCACCGCCACCGCGGCGGCGTCCACCGCCACCACCACCGCGGCCCGCGCCGCCGCGCTGAGCGGCTCGTCGCGCCGCCGCGCGCCCGCCGTACGGGCTGTCCCCACCATTCGAATCAGAAGGTGATTCGGAAGTTACTCCATGTGACGGAGCAGCGCGGCGTCCTGAGGACTGCTGGGCGGCTCGTCTGGTCGCTGCACGCCCGCCACCTTGCGGTTGCGGCGTTTTGCGACGGTGCTCGCTCATCGAACGACTACTCCTCGGGCAGGCGAAAACGCCTGGAAGCGGCAGTTGAGATCCGGTCCCCCCGAATTACGGACCAGCCCTGCGACAGGCTCGTCCGCCATGCCTCCGGCTGGTCCGCGAAGACTGACGCGCGCGGGCGTCACGCGGTTCCCGGTGGTCTGCATGCCGCACAGACTACGCACGGTCAAAACCCTCCTAGGGCCGAACTTCACCTCAAACAACGCAAGTCGGTGCCTATGAATTCACGATGTGACGCCGTTCACGATGGCCCCTCTTGTCGCATCGCTGCGACCGATCTATCGTCATGATGTATCGAGTCGATACATCAGCTCGGTACATCAGCCCGGCACAGGGCTCCGCAGGAGCCCTTGGACGCACTCGGACGCACTCGGAGAAGGAGGGGGCGAAGTTGAGCAGACGCTCCGGCATCCTCGAATTCGCCGTTCTCGGCCTGCTCCGCGAGTCCCCGATGCACGGCTACGAGCTGCGCAAGCGCCTCAACACCTCGTTGGGGATCTTCCGCGCCTTCAGCTACGGCACCCTCTATCCCTGCCTCAAGACGCTGGTCGCCAACGGCTGGTTGATCGAGGAGCCGGGGGCCGCCCCTGCCGACCTTCCGCCCACCACCGGCCGTGCCGTCGCCCCCGCCTCGTCGCTGGCCGGGCGCCGCGCCAAAATCGTCTACCGGCTGACGGCGGAAGGTAAGGAGCACTTCGAGGAGCTGCTCTCGCACACCGGCCCCGACTCCTGGGAGGACGAGCACTTCGCAGCCCGTTTCGCCTTCTTCGGGCAGACGGAGCACGAGGTGCGGATGCGAGTGCTGGAAGGCCGGCGCAGCCGGCTGGAGGAGCGGCTGGAGAAGATGCGGGCCTCTCTGGCCCGCACCCGCGAGCGCCTCGACGACTACACGCTTGAGCTGCAGCGACACGGCATGGAGTCCGTGGAGCGCGAAGTGCGCTGGCTGAACGAGCTCATCGAGAGCGAGCGGTCGGGACGGGATCAGCAACGGTCCTCGCCCGGGGGCGAAGCTCAGCAGAACACAGCAGGAGAGACGGGCGGCCTGCCCCGGCGCCGGGGTGACACCCCGCCGGATCCGTCCGACGACACCGCAAAGTGAGGTCCCCGCAGATCCGCGGGGCCTTCGGGAACATCCAAAACACACAGGGAGCAACCGGAATGGGTTCGGTTCGCGTAGCCATCGTCGGCGTGGGCAACTGCGCCGCCTCGCTGGTCCAGGGCGTCGAGTACTACAAGGACGCCGATCCGGCCGGCAGGGTGCCCGGTCTGATGCACGTCCAGTTCGGCGACTACCACGTGCGGGACGTCGAGTTCGTCGCCGCCTTCGACGTCGACGCGAAGAAGGTCGGTCTCGACCTCGCGGACGCCATCGGTGCCAGCGAGAACAACACCATCAAGCTCTGCGACGTGCCGAACTCCGGCGTCACCGTCCAGCGCGGCCACACCCACGATGGTCTCGGCAAGTACTACCGCCAGACCATCGAGGAGTCGACCGAGGCCCCGGTAGACATCGTCCAGGTCCTCAAGGACCGCAAGGTCGACGTTCTCGTCTGCTACCTGCCCGTCGGCTCCGAGGTCGCCGCGAAGTTCTACGCGCAGTGCGCCATCGACGCCAAGGTCGCGTTCGTCAACGCTCTCCCGGTCTTCATCGCCGGCACCAAGGAGTGGGCGGACAAGTTCACCGAGGCCGGTGTCCCGATCGTCGGCGACGACATCAAGTCGCAGGTCGGCGCCACCATCACGCACCGTGTGATGGCGAAGCTCTTCGAGGACCGGGGTGTCATCCTGGACCGCACGATGCAGCTGAACGTCGGCGGCAACATGGACTTCAAGAACATGCTCGAGCGTGAGCGCCTGGAGTCCAAGAAGATCTCCAAGACGCAGGCCGTCACCTCCCAGATCCGGGACCGCGAGCTCGGCGAGAACAACGTCCACATCGGCCCGTCGGACTACGTCGCGTGGCTGGACGACCGCAAGTGGGCGTACGTGCGCCTCGAGGGCCGCGCCTTCGGTGACGTTCCGCTGAACCTGGAGTACAAGCTCGAGGTCTGGGACTCCCCGAACTCTGCCGGTGTCATCATCGACGCCCTGCGCGCCGCGAAGATCGCCAAGGACCGTGGCATCGGTGGCCCGATCCTCTCCGCGTCCTCGTACTTCATGAAGTCCCCGCCGGTCCAGTACTTCGACGACGAGGCCCGCGAGAACGTCGAGAAGTTCATCCGCGGCGAGGTCGCCAACTGACGCAGCCGGACACGGCACGTCCATGCGGCCTGGTGCCGAGCGGTAACGCTCTTCCCCTTCCGCACTGTTGAGGGTCCCCGGGCAACCTGCCCGGGGACCCTCAACGTATGTGACTCTTGATCGTATGGCCGTCGTGGGTGATCTGCGCGTTCTTCTGCGCCTTCGGAACTTCCGTCGTCTGCTGGCCGTACGACTCCTCTCCCAGTCGGCCGACGGTGTCTTCCAGGTGGCGCTGGCGGCTCACGTCGTCTTCTCGCCGGAGAAGCAGGCTTCGGCAGGGGCCATCGCCTCCGCGATGGCGGTGCTGCTGCTGCCCTACTCGCTCATCGGGCCCTTTGCCGGCGTCCTGCTGGACCGCTGGCCGCGCCGCCAGGTCTTTCTGTACGGGAACCTGCTGCGCGCCGCGTTCGCCTGCTGCACGGCGCTCCTCATCCTCGGCTCCGTACCCGACTGGCTCTTCTACGCCTCGGCGCTGTGCGTCACCGCGGTCAACCGCTTCGTCCTGGCCGGTCTCTCGGCCGCGCTGCCGCGTGTCGTCGACAGCGACCGGCTGGTCCTGGCCAACTCGCTCTCACCGACCGCCGGAACGCTCGCGGCCACGGCGGGCGGCGGCCTCGCCTTCGTCGTACGGCTGCTGCTCGCGGACTCCGATGCCGCGGTGGTACTGCTGAGCGCGGCGCTCTATCTCGCTTCGGCACTGGCCTCCCTGGCCCTTGCCACCGGACTCCTGGGGCCGGATCGGGACGGAGACCGGATCGAGCTGAGAAGAGCCCTGGCCATCACCGCACGGGGGCTGACCGAAGGGTTGCGTCATCTGGCCGAGCGGAAGCAGGCCACCCGGGTGCTGGTTGCCATGACCGTGATGCGCTTCTGCTACGGAGCGCTGACCGTGATGGTGCTGATGCTGTGCCGGTACGCCTGGTCCGACAGCGAGTTCGAGGGCCTGGCGCTCCTCGGGCTGGCCGTGGCGGTCTCAGGTGCGGGGTTCTTCGCTGCGGCCGTACTGACGCCCTGGGCGGTGGGCCTGCTCGGCCGGTTCCGCTGGATGGCGGTGTGCGCGGCGGGGGCCGCCGTCCTCGAACCCGCGCTGGGGCTGTGGTTCGTCCCCCTACCGATACTGGTTGCGGCGTTCGTCCTCGGGCTGGTCACCCAGGGGGCGAAGATCGCGACCGACACGGTGGTGCAGACCGCGGTGAAGGACTCCTTCCGTGGCCGCGCCTTCTCCCTCTACGACGTGCTGTTCAACGTTGCTTTCGTGGGAGCCGCCGCAGTCTCCGCCCTGATGCTGCCTCCTGATGGGCGATCGGTCGTGGTGGTGATCGGGGTGGCGGTTCTCTACGCGGTCGTCGCAGTGCTGATGTTCCGGTGGGAGCGCACCGGAGAGACTCACTAGCGTCCCGGGCACGGCAGAGCGAAGGGCGCTGTTTCACGTGAAACAGCGCCCTTCGCCGGAGCGGGGTGAGGAACGGGGTCATGTTTCACGTGAAACATGACCCCGTTCCTCATGCCGGCAGACCGGGCTCCAGCGGCCTCAGCCCTGCGCGGCCCACCACTCCTTGAGCTTCTTCACCGCCATGTCGTGCTCCATCGGGCCGTGCTCCAGGCGCAGCTCCAGCAGGAACGCGTACGCCTTGCCGATCACCGGCCCGGGACCGACACCCAGGGTCTTCATGATCTCGTTGCCGTCCAGGTCGGGGCGGATGGCATCCAGCTCCTCCTGCTCCTGCAACTGCGCGATGCGCTCCTCGAGCCCGTCGTAGGTCCGCGAGAGGGCGGCGGCCTTGCGCTTGTTCCGCGTGGTGCAGTCCGAGCGGGTCAGCTTGTGCAGCCGCTCCAGCAGGGGGCCGGCGTCGCGCACGTAGCGGCGGACCGCGGAGTCCGTCCACTCACCGTCGCCGTAGCCATGGAAGCGCAGATGAAGCTCCACCAGCTTCGAGACGTCCTTGACCATGTCATTGGAGTACTTGAGCGCGGTCATCCGCTTCTTGACCATCTTGGCGCCCACCACTTCATGGTGATGGAACGAGACGCGCCCGTCCTTCTCGAAGCGTCGCGTCCTCGGCTTCCCGATGTCATGGAGGAGAGCGGCAAGGCGCAGCACCAGATCGGGGCCGTCCTGCTCCAGGTCGATCGCCTGCTCCAGGACGGTCAGCGAATGCTCGTAGACGTCCTTGTGACGGTGATGCTCGTCACTTTCCAGACACAGCGCGGGGAGCTCCGGCAGCACCTGCTGCGCCAGCCCGGTGTCGACGAGCAGCGCCAGACCCTTGCGGGGGTGGGTGGAGAGCAGCAGCTTGTTGAGCTCCTCCCTGACCCGCTCGGCGGAGACGATCTCGATGCGTCCGGCCATCTCCGTCATCGCGGAGACCACGTCCGGAGCGACATCGAAGTCCAGCTGAGCCGCGAAGCGGGCGGCGCGCAGCATGCGCAGCGGATCGTCGGAGAACGACTCCTCGGGTGTTCCGGGGGTACGCAGAACGCGCTCCGCCAGGTCCTCGAGACCACCGTGCGGATCGATGAACTCCTTCTGCGGAAGCGCGACGGCCATCGCGTTGACCGTGAAGTCACGGCGGACGAGGTCTTCCTCGATGGAGTCGCCGTAGGACACCTCCGGCTTTCGCGAGGTCCTGTCGTACGCCTCCGACCTGTATGTGGTGACCTCGATCTGATAGCCGTCCTTCTGAGCCCCCACGGTGCCGAAGGCGATTCCTACCTCCCACACCGAGTCGGCCCACGGCCGGACGATCTTCAGTACGGCCTCGGGTCGGGCGTCGGTCGTGAAGTCCAGGTCGTTCCCGAGCCGGCCAAGAAGCGCGTCCCGGACCGAGCCGCCGACCAGGGCGAGACCGAACCCGGCGTTCTGGAAACGGCGAGCGAGGTCGTCGGCGACCGGGGACACCCGCAGCAGTTCGCTGACTGCGCGGTGCTGCACCTGGGTCAGGGCACGGGAGCTGTCTTCATTGGCGTTCGACACAACAGAAAAGGGTACGTGCCCGGACCGGCCCGGTCGCCCTGGTTTCTTCCTGCCCTGCAAGACTCTTCCGATCATGTAGAGAGCTCCCCAGCACTTGGCACCCGCGCACATCGTTACCATGCGTGGACGCAACAACCGACAACCATCGACACCAGCTGACGACGACGAGGGACGGGTAAGCGCGTGGCCGAGGCGGCAGACATTCAGGGGATCGGTCCCTCTCCTGCCCGCCGGTGGCTGCGGCGCACAGCCGCCCTGATCATCGGGGCGCCACTCGTCGCGGCGCTGCTGGCCGGACCGACCGCACCCGCGGCGCAGGCCGGCGGGACCGGTAAGGCCCCCACCAGGTCCGAGACGGTCGACGTGTCCCTGAACAGCCTGGCTCCCAGCGCGCCGGTCAAGGGGGACACCCTGACCGTCTCCGGCACCGTGACCAACAGGGGCAAGGACACGATCACGGGAGCCACGGTCGACCTGCGGGTGGGCCCGAAGCTCCTCAGCAGGACGGAGATCGACACCGCCGCCAAGCGCACCGGATACGTGCCCGGCAGCGGCCCCGCCCCGCTCGGCGGCAAGTACACGGTGAAGTTCGCGAAGCTCCCTTCCGGGATCAGCCAGGACTTCACGCTGTCCGTCCCGGTCAACAAACTGGGGCTCGGCGACGACGGCGTCTACCAGCTCGGTGTCTCGCTGTCCGGGCAGACCTCCCGGGTCCGGTACGACCAGGTGCTGGGGATCGAGCGCACCTTCCTGCCCTGGCAGGAGGACGAGCGTGACTCCAGGACGAAGGTCACCTATCTCTGGCCGCTGATCGCATCGGCCCATGTCACCGCCGAGACGGGCACCGACGACCAGCAGACACCGGTGTTCGCGGACGACGACCTGGCCGCCGAGCTGGCGCCGGGCGGACGGCTCGAACAGCTGGTCTCACTGGGCAGCCAGCTGCCGGTGACCTGGGTGATCGACCCGGACCTGCTGGCCAGTGTCGACGCGATGACGGGGAACTACCGCGTCAAGTCCGGCGACACCACGGTCGCCGGGAAGAACCAGGACGTCGCCAAGAAGTGGCTCACCTCGCTCGAGGCCGCGGTCTCGGACGGAAAGGTCGTCGCGCTGCCGTTCGCCGACCCCGATCTGGCGTCCATCGCGCACCGCGGCAAGAACGTCTCCGGCACCCTCAGCCACCTGCAGACCGCCACCGAAGCGGCCGGGAAGACGGTGCAGACCGTTCTCCACGTGAAGCCGTCGACCGACTTCGCGTGGCCCGTCGACGGGGCGATCGACCCGTCGGTCGTCGATGTCGCCACCTCCGCCGGGGCCCACAAGGTGATCGCCCGCAGCGACAGCCTCCAGGAGACCGGCGATCTGCAGTACACGCCGACCGCCGCCCGGCCGATCGGCGGCGGCACCACCGCTGTCGTCGCCGACGCCCGGCTCTCCACGGCCTTCCAGGGCGATATGTCGAAGGCGGGGAACTCCACCCTCGCCGTACAGAAGTTCCTCGCTCTGACTCTCGCCTTGACCGAACAGGACACGGACATCGAGCGGAGCATCGTCGTCGCTCCGCAGCGGATGCCCACCGTTGCCCAGGCCCAGTCGATGGCGCGTGCCCTGCACGGACTCGGCGACGAACGCTGGACGCAGCCTCTCGGGCTGGTGGAAGCGGCCGCCGCGAAACCCGACGCGGACGCGACGACCAGCGTCCCCAAGGCCTCCCAGTACCCGAAGAAGCTCCGCAAGCAGGAGCTGCCCACCCAGGCCTTCCAGGACATCAAGTCCACCCAGGTCTCGCTGAACAACTTCCAGGTCATCCTCACCCAGCCCGAGCGGGTGGTGACCCCCTTCGGCAATGCGCTCAACCGGTCCATGTCGACGTCGTGGCGCGGCAGGCCGCTGGAGGCCCAGCAGTACCGGGACTCGGTCCGCGGCTATCTTCAGGACCTCGTCGGCGAGGTCCAGCTCATCTCGAAGTCGGACGTCACCCTGTCCGGCCGCAGCGCCACGATCCCGGTGACGGTGCAGAACAGGCTGTTGCAGGGCGTGGACCATCTCGTCCTCCGGCTGAAGTCGGAGAACGCGACACGTCTCAAGCTGAACGACGGCGGGGCCGTGGCGGAGCAGCCGATCCGGATCGGCGCCGGCCACAGCCAGTCCGTGAAGTTCGACGCGGCGGCCAACGTCAATGGCCAGGTACAGATGACGGCGCAGCTCTACACGGAGGACGGCACGCCGTACGGCGAAGAGATGACCTTCACCGTGAAGGTCTCCGAGCTCACGCCGACCGTGCTGCTGGTCATCGCCGGCGGGCTGCTGCTCCTGGTCCTCGCGGGCATCAGGATGTACACCCACCGCAAGCGCACCAACGCGGGCGGCGCGCCCGGGGACGACGGCGGTGAACCCGAGCAGCCGAGTGACCCGACTCCGGACACCGGCCCGGAAAGCGGGGAGCCGTCGGCCTCGGGTGAGAAAGTGGAACGTTGAGCGATGTCTGTCGTGGCCGGTCGGCCGGGGACGATGAGGTGGGGTTTCGATGAACGCGCCGTACGACGGTGACCGCGGTCAGGGTGCGGGCGGAGCCGGGCCTTCCGGCGGGCCCCCGATGCCTCCAGGACCGGGCCAGGTCCCGCAGACGCCCGATCCGTACCTGCAGGACGCCTACGACCGCGATCCCTACCGCGCCCAGGATCTGTCCGTCCAGGACCCGGTGACCGAGGCGCTGTACGACCGTGCCGCGCACCCGCCGCCGCCCCCGGGCACCTACCAGCAGCCCCAGCCGCTGTACCAGCAGCCGCCCGCTGCCCAGTACCCGCCCGATCCCCGCATCTGGGCGCAGACCCCGCCCCCCGAGCCCGACGGCCCGTCGCGGCACCTGCCGTACGGCGACAATCCGGCGACCACCCAGTTCGTCGGGGTGGACGACCTCGTCAGTCAGGCTTCCCGTGACGACGAGCAGCCGGATGCCTTCGCCCACCTCTTCCGGGACCAGGAGGGTCCGGCGGGATCCGCGCCCGTCCCTCCGGAGCCCGAGCCGGCCCCGGCACCCGCGCCGCCCAAGGCCGGCGGCCGGGCCGCCGGGATACTGAAGTCCAGCGCACTGATGGCGGCCGGCACGCTCGTGTCCCGCCTCACCGGATTCGTGCGCAGTCTCGTGATCACCGCCGCGCTCGGTGCGGCGCTGCTCGGCGACAGCTTCACCATTGCCTACACCCTGCCCACGATGATCTACATCCTCACCGTGGGCGGCGGCCTGAACTCGGTCTTCGTGCCTCAGCTCGTCCGTTCCATGAAGGACGACGAGGACGGCGGCGAGGCCTACGCCAACCGGTTGCTGACTCTCGTCATGGTCGCGCTCGGCGTGATCGTCGCGATCGCGGTCTTCGCCGCTCCGTTGCTGATCCACATGATGTCGCCGACGATCGCCAACGACACGGCGGCCAACAGCGTCGCCGTGACCTTCGCCCGGTACTGCCTGCCGACCATCTTCTTCATGGGCGTGCACGTCGTGATGGGCCAGATCCTGAACGCCCGCGGCAAGTTCGGCGCGATGATGTGGACCCCGGTCCTCAACAACATCGTCATGATCTTCACGTTCGGCATGTTCATCTGGGTCTACGGCACGTCCGCCGAGTCCCAGATGGGCGTCCAGACCATTCCGCCGGAGGGCGTCCGGCTCCTGGGCATCGGCACGCTGCTCGGTCTGGTCGTACAGGCCCTGGCCATGATCCCGTACCTGCGCGAGGCCGGTTTCCGTTTCCGCCCGCGCTTCGACTGGAAGGGGCACGGGCTCGGCAAGACGGTCAAGCTGGCCAAGTGGACCGTCCTGTTCGTGCTGGCCAACCAGGCGGGCGTGCTCGTCGTCACCCAGCTCGCGACATCAGCGGGCAAGCTGTCCGGCAAGGACGGCGCCGGCTTCCTCGCCTACTCCAACGCCCAGCTCATCTGGGGCATGCCGCAGGCGATCATCACCGTCTCCGTCATGGCGGCCCTGCTGCCCCGTATCTCCCGCGCCGCCCACGACGACGACCCGGGCGCCGTCCGCGACGACATCTCTCAGGGACTACGGAACTCGGCCGTGGCGATCGTGCCGGTGGCCTTCATGTTCCTCGCCCTCGGCCTGCCGATGTGCACCCTGCTGTACGCCTCTGCGGGCACCGAAGCGGCCCGGTCCATGGGCTTCATCCTCATGGCCTTCGGTCTCGGCCTGATCCCGTACTCCGTGCAGTACGTCGTGCTGCGCGGCTTCTACGCGTACGAGGACACCCGCACGCCCTTCTACAACACGGTCATCGTCGCCGCGGTCAACGCGGCCGCCTCGGCCCTCTGCTACGTCGTTCTGCCCGCCCGCTGGGCGGTGGTCGGCATGGCCGCCTCGTACGGGCTCGCCTACGCCGTCGGCGTGGGCATCGCCTGGCGACGGCTGCGCAACCGCCTGGGCGGAGATCTGGACGGTGCCCATGTCGTGCGCACCTACGCCCGGCTGTGCCTGGCCGCGACCCCGGCAGCGGTGCTCGGCGGTGGCGTGGGCTTCGCAGTTCTCCAGGGCCTCGGCGAGGGCGCCTTCGGTTCACTCGCCGCTCTGATCTGCGGTGGGGCCGTGCTGCTGGGCGTCTTCTTCGTCGCCGCCAAGAGAATGCGGATCGAGGAGATCAACGGCATGGTCGGCATGGTCCGAGGGCGACTCGGTCGCTGAGGTTCATCCGCCGCACAACCATCACCGCCCCTCGCGTGTCGTGCATAGCGCCGGAGTATGGGCACAATTGGCGTGACTGTGCAGAGCTGGCTGGCATCGCGCAACGGATGGGGAGGCAGGAACGACGGTGGCGGAACGTAGCACGGCTGCCGTCGACGTGGCCGACAACAGCGGTGATGAACCGCTGGCCGCCAAGGCGGACGAGGGCACGACCGACGGGACGGCAGAAGCTCAGGACACCACGGGCACGAAGCCGCAGGACACGGATGGTGAACACATCGGTTCCGAGGCCACCCTGCCGACCCCGGATCTGCACAGCGGGCACAAACTTGCCAGACGCTACCGGCTGGAGGAGTGCGTCACCCGTCTGGACGGCTTCAGCAGCTGGCGCGCTGTCGACGAGAAGCTGCGCCGCGCGGTGGGCGTCCATCTGCTTCCGGCCGACCACCCTCGTGCCCGCTCCGTGCTGGCCGCGGCCCGGTCCTCCGCACTGCTCGGTGACCCACGCTTCGTGCAGGTGCTCGACGCGGTGGAGGAGGACGACCTCGTCTACGTCGTCCACGAATGGCTCCCCGACGCCACCGAGCTCACCTCCTTGCTGGCCTCGGGGCCGATGGACTCGCACGACGCTTACCAGCTCGTCAGCCAGGTCTCCCAGGCCATGGCGGCAGCACACCGAGAAGGCCTCGCCCATCTGAGACTCACCCCGGGGGCGGTGCTGCGCAGCTCGACCGGGCAGTACAGGATCCGCGGCCTCGCCGTGAACGCCGCCCTGCGCGGCATCACCGCCGACAGCCCCCAGCGGGCGGACACCGAGGCGGTCGGGGCCCTGCTCTACGCCGCGCTGACCCAGCGCTGGCCGTACGAGAACGACGCGTACGGCCTGGCCGGGCTGCCCAAGGGCGTGGGGCTGATCGCCCCCGACCAGGTGCGGGCCGGCGTCCACCGCGGCCTCGCCGAGCTCGCCATGCGCGCGCTCGCCAACGACGGCGCCACCGCCTCCCGGCAGGAACAGCCGTGCACCACGCCGGACGAGCTGGCCAAGGCCGTTGCCGCGATGCCCCGCATCCGTCCTCCAGAGCCTGTCTTCACGGCGCCGCCGGAGTATCAGCGCACGACCTACCAGCAGGGCTCCTACGGGCGCCCGTCCGCCCGTCCCGGCGTATCCGTGACCACGCCCATGATGGCCGCACCCCCGGCGCCGCTCCAGAGCCGCACCGGCAAGGCCCTCAAGTGGGCCGTTTCCGCATTGCTGATCGCGGCCCTGGGCCTCGGCAGCTGGCAGCTCGCCGAGACGCTGCTCAACAACGAGTCGAGTGACCCCGGCAGCACACAGACCGACCCGAAAAGCGGTGACGACGGCAAGAAGAAGCCCACGGGCCAACTGCTCACGGTCAAGGACGCGGTCGAGTACTTTCCGGATGGAAAGGCACAGCACCCCGACGACGTCCACCTGACGTATGACGGCGACAGCTCGACGTACTGGCGGTCCAAGAGCTTCATAGGCGGACCCAAATTGGCTCCCTTCAAACAGGGCGTCGGCATCGTGTATGAACTCGACTCTGCTCAGTTCATTTCGTCAGCCTCCGTAAGCCTTCAATTCGGTGGCGATCACACCACCGCCTCGCTCTACGCGGCCGACTCCCTCAACTCATCAACGCCGCTGACGTCGATGAAGAGAATCGCAACGACCGAGACGACCGGCACAGAAGCGAAACTGCAAACGAAGAACCCGGTAAAGACCCGGTTCGTTCTCGTATGGCTTACGGACATGCCGAAGTCACCCGCCGATCGCTACAGTGACGCAGGCTACAAACAGTCCATCACCGAAGTTAAATTCATGGGCTGACCGCCTGCTCGCGGGTCATCACACTCGCCCCCCTGTTCACCGATGCCGCATATTGCGAAGGTGAGGCCGATCGTGTCGGTGAGGATGCCCCGCTTCCCGCCGACGATCGTCTTCCCGGCGTCTGCTCCCTGGCTGGCCAGGGGCACGTTGCTCGGGGTCTTCGTGCCCCTCCCCGACAACCTGCGGGACAAGGACGCCGAGCTCCGGCGGCACCTCACCGCCGCCTGCCCCGAGATGGCCGAACTCGCCCACCTGATGCAGGAGTTCGCCGAACTCCTCACGACGAGCCCGGCGGCTTCCACAACCCCCGCCGCATCCAGAAACGGCTCGGCCACCTCAGCCCGCTCGAGTACGAAGAGAAGCACTGCGCCAACCAGGCAGCCATCGAACCAACGAACCTGAAGCCATGCCAACCCGCCGTGACCAGGGCTCTGCTCAGTTGCTGAGGCGCTTGATGACCTCATCGGCATTGCTCATCTTGCGCTTCTGGAAGGAGCGCAGCCTGTTCAGCGTCGAGGATTTGTTCTTGACCATGCGTGTCTGAATCTCGGTCTCGACCGCGCCCCAGGTCTTCAGCAGACCCACCTCGGTCTTGCAGTCCATGTCCGCCAGGGCCACGGCCCTCTCCCGCTGGGTCGGTTCCTCGGTGTCGAAAGCCCGATCGCTCACGGACGCCATGGGGTCTTGGTACCGGTAGCCGTGGCGCTCCACGCACGTCGACCACTCACGGAAAGCCTGTCCGACTCTCTTGTCGTCCAGGGAGCGTTTGAAGCTCTCCTTGTCGATGGTCGCCGCGACGGCAATGTCTGACTCGGGGAGCGGTCCGCCGTTCAGCTGGACCTCGGCATCCCCGTAACAGCCGCCGGGTGGAATCGTGCGGCCGTCGGAACTTGTCGTCTGTTGCTCTCCCTCGCGATTCGTTCCGAACAGGATCGCCTTCTGTGCCTCGGTGGGCTGCTTGGCAGCGTCTGCCTGTCCGGCCTGTGGGGGCAGGTGGTATCCATGGTCGTGGGCGACCTCACGGTCCGCTATCCCGTAGCGCCTGCTGGATTCGACAACCAGCGGTGAAGGCTCCGGTATCCGGTAGTCGAGACCGAACCCTCGCAGACACTCGTTGGCCAGGAGCACCTTGGCACGCTCGACCGTGTGGGACTCCTGGGCAGTGAGAGCGAACTTCTCAATCGGCAGGGAAGCACTGGCAGAGGGTGCTGCCGAGGAGCGAGTGTCCATGTCTTGACCACCGGACTTGCCGCCGGTACCTACTTGAGGGGCCGAGCAGGCGGTCGTCGCCATGAGCACGGTCGCCACGAGCGCAAGAGCACGTGACGTCACGACCGGCAAGTCCTGTCTCGCCATGGACACTGCACACTCCTCCACAAGAATGGGGCGGCCGTTTGGAACACGTCCGCCCCGAATCCATGACCCTGGTCAGCTGAAGTTGACGCAGCCCTGGCTGACCTTCGCGCTCCGGAAGAGCACCGACGCGTTGTTGTTGTACGTCTTCGAGAGCTTGTAGGCAGCCGGCCGTTCGTTCGTGTGGAGCTTGTCGCAAGGGCCTGCGTAGCCGCTGTTGTAGTAGATCGTCACGCTGGAGTCGACACTCCAGATACGCGCCTTCGCCGAGGCCGCGTGGTTCTTCAGGCTCATTCCCTGCCCGGAACCGGAGCTCAGGAAGGTGTACGCGGCCAAGTCGCGGATTCCCTCGCTGCCGGTACCGGTGGAGCTGAACCTCGTGTGCGAGCCCGCGTATCCGGTGTTGTAGAAGAGAACCAGGCACTGGGAGTCACAGCTGGTGCTGCTGGATGAGTCGGTCCAGACCGATGCGCTCGCCGGGGAAGCCGCGACAAAGGCGCTGGCAACGGCCGATATCGCTACTGAAGCAGTGACAAGTGCCTTACGGACAAAAAGCATTGACTCCCCATTTCAAGATCGTTTTCGGCGCTCGTCAGCGTACACCCGAGTGTGAACAGACCCCATGATGCAGTCCCGTTTCCATGCTCGTACCCGCGTCCGCCCCGAGTGAGCGAACGCGGGAGGTGTGTCAGAGCGGCCGAAGGGAACAGCCTTTGGACCGTCGTTGCGGCGGCGTCACTGCTTAGCGTCAATACCGGTGGCTGAAGGACGTGAGGTCGGCGCGCTTGCGGTCCTTCGTGACGACGATCTCCGACAGGTAAGAGCTGTCGGGAAGTTCCTCGCGCGCCGGCAGGATCTGATGCGAGCAAGTCCGCCGCAGCAGGTCCGCGTCGCCGGCCGAGCCCGCCCGCCACAGCTCCACCCCCGGTGAACCCACGGTCGTCCAGCAACGGATCCCCCTCGCCGAGATGACCGAACAGCCCACGAGCCAGGGCCGGTTCGGAGGACGACAGCGGTCCCAGGGCTGCGGTGACGACGTGGGTGCCACACTCGGGCCAGCGCCACCACCCGCGGCGTCAGTAGCCGAGCGCGCAGGCCAGAACGGCCGCACTCAGCGGCCACCCGGTCCACCAACTCCGGTGAAACGTGCCTGCCAGCAGTCATTGGTATGGTGTTCAGCCTCGGTATCGGCACCCACTTCCACAACCTCGACCCGGGCCGCAAGAGCCGCGGCCTCGCCCGCCGGCTCAAGGCCCTCGGCCACGGCGTCACCCCAGTCCCGGCAGCCGCCCGACAGCACACGCCACCGGCGGCTGCTTGGCAAGGCCCACCTGACCATGGAGTTTTCCGATCAGGGGCACCTTCCGCTTTCCTGATCAAGCCTTGGACGACCCACTTCGCGAAAGCCCGAGGTGAAGTTACTTTTAGGCATTTAGGGGTATCGCGTGGCTGCTGAATCCTTAGAACGCGACTCTAGCGACTCAGACCTCCTCGCTCGCCATGTGGCCGGTGAACCGGACGCCTTCGGTGAGCTCGTACGGCGCCACCGCGACCGGCTGTGGGCCGTGGCGATACGGACCCTGGGAGACCGAGAGGAAGCCGCGGACGCCGTCCAGGACGCCTTTGTCTCCGCCTTCAGGGCCGCCCATACCTTCCGCGGTCAGTCCGCCGTCACCACCTGGCTGCACCGCATCACGGTCAACGCCTGCCTCGACCGGGTCCGCAAGGCGGCCACTCGCAGGACCGCGCCGATCGATGACACCGAACGGTTCGAGCAACTCCTGGAACCGCACGAATCCGCGGAGGCACCGGCGGAGCGCCAGGACCTCCACCGCGAGCTCCTGGCCGCCCTCGCCACTCTGCCCGCCGAGCAGCGGGCCGCACTCGTCCTCGTGGACATGCAGGGCTACCCGGTGGCCGAGGCGGCACGCATCCTCGACGTACCGACAGGCACCGTGAAGAGCCGCTGTGCGCGGGGACGGGCCCGGCTGGCGCCACTGCTCATCCACCTGCGCGGCGAGGTCGCAGGAGTCGACGAGAGGGCCGGAAGGAACCGGACGCCGCGTGCATCCGTCCCACCGGCATCGGGGCCGAGAGATGCGGGCACAAGCGATCCCGCTGCAGTGAAGGGCGGAGGTGGGCGCACATGACATCAACGACCGGCACGACCCAGCATCCGGATGTCACGGAGATCTCCGAGCTGGCGGAGGAGCTGCTCCCACCGTCACGTGCGGCAGAGGTACGTGACCATGTGGACGGCTGCGAACTCTGCGGTGAGGTCCATGCCTCTCTCGTGGAGATCCGCGAGCTGCTCGGTACCGTGCCCATGCCGCAGCGCATGCCTGACGACATCGCGGACCGGATCGATGCCGCACTCCTCGCCGAAGCGGCTCTCGGCATCACGAAGCCATCCGGCTCGGCGCATGTTTCACGTGAAACAGAGCGGCCGGCAGCAGAGAAGCCGAACACGGAACCCAGTCCTTCGGACCGTCCCGCAGGACGTCCCCGGGCGACCACCGGCCCCGGCCGCCGGTCGGTCCGGCGCCGCCGTCGCACAGCCGTGCTCGGAGCCGCTCTCGGTGCGGCCGTGGTCGGCGTGAGTGTCTTCATGCTGCAGAGCCTCCAGCCGTCCCAGGAGTCCGGGAGCCTCAAGGCAGCGGACCGCAGCTCCACCGCCGGGGAGAACAGCGGAGGAGCGTTCTCGGACTCCACCCTCGGGGACCGGGTGCACACGCTTCTTCTGAGTGCCGGCTCGAAGCCGTCGAAGTCGGCGGACGGTATGGAGGCCGAGAAGCAGGCGCCGTCCGTCGAGGCGCAGTCGACGCCCAGGAGCAGCTCCGCCGGATCCGAGTCGCCCCAGACGCCATTGCGCGCACCCACCGTGGCCGTCCCGCCATGTGTGCAGCAGGGCACCGGACGCGATGCTGCCGCCCTCGCCGTGGAACAAGGCACCTACGAGGGCACGGATGCGTTCCTCGTCGTCCTTCCGCACCCGTCTGACGCGACCCGTGTACAGGCGTACGTCGTCGATGCGGCCTGCATCCAGACCGCGCCCGCGGGCAAGGGTGAACTCCTGCTGACCCACTCCTACCCGCGCCCCTGAGAATCCGGCCGGATGCCGCCTCGGCACGTCGGGGAATGCATCCCCCGTAGGATCCGTTGGGTGGGGTGAGAGTCGTTGAACCGGCCCCAGTAGGCGTGGACAGTAGGCAGTCTGCAGAGACGAGGAAGAAACCCGTGAGCGACGTCCGTAATGTGATCATCATCGGCTCCGGCCCCGCGGGCTACACGGCCGCCCTTTACACCGCACGCGCCTCTCTGAAGCCGCTGGTGTTCGAGGGCGCCGTCACCGCCGGTGGCGCGCTGATGAACACCACCGACGTGGAGAACTTCCCGGGCTTCCAGGACGGGATCATGGGCCCCGAGCTCATGGACAACATGCGCGCCCAGGCCGAACGCTTCGGTGCTGAACTCGTCCCCGACGATGTCATCTCCGTGGACCTCACTGGAGACATCAAGACGGTCACCGACACGGCCGGCACGGTGCACCGTGCCAAGGCCGTCATCGTGACGACCGGCTCCCAGCACCGCAAGCTCGGCCTGCCCAACGAGGACGCCCTCTCCGGACGCGGCGTCTCCTGGTGCGCCACCTGTGACGGCTTCTTCTTCAAGGACCAGGACATCGCCGTGGTTGGCGGCGGCGACACCGCGATGGAAGAAGCGACCTTCCTCTCCCGCTTCGCCAAGTCGGTCACCATCGTCCACCGCCGTGACACGCTGCGCGCCTCCAAGGCGATGCAGGAGCGCGCCTTCGCCGACCCGAAGATCAAGTTCGCCTGGGACAGCGAGGTCGCCGGGGTGCACGGCGACCAGAAGCTGTCCGGTCTGACCCTTCGGAACACCAAGACCGGCGAGACGTCCGAGCTCGCCGTGACCGGCCTGTTCATCGCAGTGGGCCACGACCCGCGCACCGAACTCTTCAAGGGCCAGCTCGACCTCGACGACGAGGGCTACCTCAAGGTCGATGCTCCCTCGACGCGTACCAACCTGACCGGTGTCTTCGGCGCCGGTGACGTCGTCGACCACACCTACCGGCAGGCCATCACCGCTGCCGGCACCGGCTGCTCGGCCGCACTCGACGCCGAGCGCTTCCTCGCCGCGCTCGCTGACGACGAGAAGGCCGCTGCGGCCGCCGTCTGACTCACGCCTCTCACCCCACACACCCCAAGAAGTTAAGGAGACCGCCGTGGCCGGCGCCCTGAAGAACGTGACCGACGACTCCTTCGACGAGGTCGTCCTGAAGAGCGGGAAGCCCGTACTGGTGGACTTCTGGGCCGCCTGGTGCGGCCCGTGCCGTCAGATCGCCCCGTCGCTGGAGGCCATCGCTGCCGAGCACGGCGACCAGATCGAGATCGTCAAGCTCAACATCGACGAGAACCCGGCCACGGCCGCCAAGTACGGCGTCATGTCCATCCCGACGCTGAACGTCTACAAGGGCGGCGAAGTCGCGAAGACCATCGTCGGCGCCAAGCCGAAGGCCGCGATCCTCCGCGACCTCGAAGACTTCCTCGGCTGAGCAGGACCGCAACTCGCTGTTTCACGTGAAACGGGCCCATCCCTCGCGGGATGGGCCCGTTTCATGTTTTCATGGGCTCTCGGATCACAGCGGCCTCAGCGCCGGCTCCTTTTGCACCGCTCCCAGCAGCCGGTCCAGTGCCAGCTCGACATCTTCCTTCCAGGACAGCGTCGTACGCAGTTCCAGTCTCAGCCGCGGATGAACGGGATGCGGTCGTACGGTCTTGAACCCGACCGCCAGCAGATGATCTGCGGGAAGCACACAGGCGGGCTCCTTCCACCTGGCATCACCGAATGCCTCGATCGCCTTGAACCCGCGGCGCAGCAGATCCTTGGCGACCGTCTGCACCATGACTCGGCCCAGCCCCTGCCCCTGGTAGCCCGGCACGATCCAGGCCGTCATCAGCTGCACGGCATCGGGGGAGACCGGGCTGGTGGGAAACGCGGTCGAACGCGGCACATAGGCCGGCGGCGCATAGAGAACAAAGCCCACCGGCACATCGTCGACATAGACCACGCGGCCGCACGACCCCCACTCCAGGAGAACGGCCGAGATCCAGGCCTCCTTCTCCAGCCCGGGTGTTCCCGCCTTTACCGCAGCTTCCCCACTGACTGGATCAAGTTCCCAGAAAACACACGAGCGGCAGCGTCTGGGGAGATCGGAAAGGTTGTCCAGTGTGAGCGGTACGAGCCGACGCCCCATGAAGGCTGTTCCTCGCTTCCTTCGCCCGTCGCGTCGCATACGACAGTCAGTGCACTCCATTCGAGGAGCAGGCTGCCGACGAGCCCTCAGACAGCCCCAGGCCCAGCCCCACTGACATCAGTCGGCTGTGGCTCACTGATCGCATGGCCCTCCCTACCGAAGGTGGCTCAAGCCGGATGTGCCATACCAGAACGAATCGTATCCACCCAGGGATGAAGCCGACACCGAGAGGAAGCAAAGGGCGGGCTGTGTTCCGGTAACCACCGGAACACAGCCCGCCCCACAACCCCATCGGCAGGTCAGCCCTCGTCGTCCTCAGCGGAGTCCTCGGAGGGTTCCCGGTCCAGCACACGCCCCTCGCCCGGAGCCAGGCTGCCGAGAATGCGGTCCAGATCCTCCATCGACGCGAACTCGACGACGATCTTCCCCTTCTTCTGACCGAGGTCGACCTTCACCCTGGTCTCGAAGCGGTCCGAGAGCCGGGTGGCGAGGTCGGACAGCGCAGGCGACACCCGGCCGCCGGCTCGCGGCCCCTTGGACTTGGCAGGGCTCTTGGGATCGGAGCCCATGAGGGTCACGATCTCCTCGACCGCACGCACCGACAGCCCCTCGGCCACAATGCGATGAGCCAGCTTGTCCTGCTCCTCCGTGTCGTCCACGGACAGCAGCGCCCGCGCATGACCGGCGGAGAGCACCCCGGCCGCCACCCTTCGCTGCACCGGAGCCGACAGCCTCAGCAGACGCAGCGTGTTCGACACCTGCGGCCGGGAACGCCCGATCCGGTCGGCCAGCTGGTCATGCGTGCACTTGAAGTCCTTCAGGAGCTGGTCGTACGCAGCCGCCTCTTCCAGCGGATTCAGCTGAGCCCGGTGAAGGTTCTCCAGAAGCGCGTCCAGGAGAAGCTTCTCGTCATCCGTGGCCCGGACGATAGCCGGAATCCGCTCCAGACCCACCTTCTGGCAAGCCCTCCAGCGCCGCTCGCCCATGATGAGCTCATAGCGCTCCGGCCCCACCTTTCGCACGACAACGGGCTGGAGAAGGCCCACCTCCTTGATGGAGGTCACCAATTCCGCGAGCGCGTCCTCGTCAAACACCTCCCGCGGCTGGCGGGGGTTCGGGGTGATGGAACCGAGAGGAACCTCGGCAAAATACGCCCCGGCAGGTCCCGCCGATTCGGCGACCGCTCCGGACTCCGCAACCGGCGCGCTCGGCTCCGGCACCACCGGAGTACCCGTGAGACCGGCCACCTTTGCCGCAGCCACCCCCCGCTCCACTGTCATCACAGCATCCGCCCCAGCAGAGGTCGGTCCCATCCTCGTGGACGTAACCTGCTTCTCCTGCGGAGCGGCGGGGATCAAGGCACCCAGCCCACGCCCCAACCCTCTTCGACGCTCGCTCACTGAATCCCCTCCGAAATGCTCTGCTGGCTGTTCCCGCTGCCCGTCTGGGCATGCTGGGGCTCGTAATGGACCCCGACACCCCTCAGGGCGATCTCACGCGCCGCTTCGAGGTACGACAGCGACCCACTGGAACCCGGGTCGTAGGTCAGCACGGTCTGCCCATAACTGGGCGCCTCCGAAATCCGCACCGATCGCGGAATGTTCGTCCGCAGCACCTCCTTGCCGAAGTGGCTGCGCACCTCCTCCGCAACCTGCGAAGCAAGCCTGGTCCTGCCGTCGTACATGGTGAGCAGAATCGTCGACACATGAAGATCGGGGTTGAGATGCCCCCGCACCAGGTCCACATTGCGCAGTAGCTGCCCCAGCCCTTCCAGCGCGTAGTACTCGCACTGGATAGGGATCAGCACCTCGGCGCCGGCGACCAGGGCATTGACCGTCAGCAGGCCCAGCGAAGGCGGGCAGTCGATGAGGATGTAGTCCAACGGCTGCTCATACGCCTGGATCGCTCGCTGCAGTCGACTCTCCCGCGCCACCAGCGACACCAGTTCGATCTCCGCACCGGCGAGATCGATGGTGGCGGGAGCGCAGAAGAGGCCTTCGACGTCCGGTACGGGCTGGACCACCTCGGAGAGCGGCCTGCTGTCCACCAGGACGTCATAGATGGAGGGGACTTCGGCATGGTGATCGATCCCCAGAGCCGTAGAGGCGTTCCCCTGCGGGTCGAGATCGACCACCAGAACCCGCGCGCCATGAAGCGCTAGCGAGGCAGCAAGATTGACCGTCGTGGTCGTCTTGCCCACTCCGCCCTTCTGATTGGCCACCACCATGACGCGCGTCCGGTCAGGGCGAGGCAGGCCCTCGCCGGCGCGGCCGAGGGCCTCAACCGCCAGCTGGGCCGCGCGACCGATGGGGGTGTCGTCCATCGGCGGCGGTGTTTCACGTGAAACACCCTCCCCCGCCGATTCGGTTCGGGGACCGGGGACCGGATCGGTCATCGGTCCCGCGATGTTGGCGTCGGACCGCAAGGATTCACTCTCCTCGACTTCAGGCTCGCAATGAACAGAGCCTGCCATGCTTTCGGGGTCGTGAACCAGCGAGGCCCGCTCTTCTGTGGATGAATCCACTTCTGTGGACAACTCCGTAGCCCTAACGGGCCTGCGATGCCGCGGCGCGGCAGCCGCGCGACCGCGGCTGATGATTCCATGCAGCAGAGAGCGACGTTTCACGTGAAACACGATGCCCCTGCAGCCTAGCTACAGGGGCACGACACTCCGCATAGGGACATACGGCTACGTACCGGAAGCGCGGTCGGTAGACGGCGCATACCGTACGCAGCACTCAGCCCCGTAGCGCGTCCGGAGGCGTCAGCGACGGCGCCTCGTACGACTCGTTCTGGCAGCCTTGGCCCTCTTCGCGGCAAACCTCACACCACCCGGACTCTCACCGACCACCACACGCACCACTGTGGACATCGGGTCGACAACTCCCTCCCCGACATGCAGCACCTCGGTCTCGACCACACCGAGCTTGCCCAGAGCCGCAC
Source organism: Streptomyces atratus (assembly GCF_900119365.1). Classification (GTDB taxonomy): domain Bacteria; phylum Actinomycetota; class Actinomycetes; order Streptomycetales; family Streptomycetaceae; genus Streptomyces; species Streptomyces atratus_B. The sequence goes on along the minus strand of NZ_FPJO01000017.1, from coordinate 124,824 downwards.
GTGCCCCGGCGATCTCCTCCTCGGCGGTGTCCCCCTTGAGCGCCAGCATCTCTCCGTACGGGCGCAGCAGCGGAACGCCCCAACCGGCCAGCCGGTCCAGCGGGGCCACCGCTCGAGCCGTCACCACATGCACTGGCTGAAGCGAGCCCAGCACCTCCTCGGCCCGGCCACGCACCACCGTCACATGGTCCAGGCCCAGCAGCTCCACGACTTCCTGGAGGAAATTCGTGCGCCGGAGCAGGGGCTCCAGCAAAGTGATCTTGAGGTCCGGACGCACCAGTGCCAGTGGAATACCGGGAAGGCCCGCACCCGAACCCACATCGCAGACCGTGACCCCCTCGGGCACGACCTCGGAGAGCACCGCACAGTTCAGCAGATGCCGCTCCCACAGCCGCGGCACCTCACGCGGGCCGATCAGCCCCCGCTTCACCCCGGCGTCCGCCAGCAGCTCCGCGTAGCGGACAGCCTCCGGGAAGAACTCGCCGAAAACCGCCCGCGCCCCTTCGGGCGCCTGGGGAAGCTCTACTTCCGCCGTCACGGGAACCGTCCTTCCGTACCGCACTACCGCACTGTGGGTGGCTGACTATCAGGCTGACAAAGATCGGCCCCGCCTGTGAACAGACGGGGCCGACAGAACTCGGGTCCGGTCAGGCCGGGAGGACGACGACGAAGCGCTCCGGCTCCTCGCCCTCGGACTCGCTGCGCAGACCGGCGGCCGCTACTGCATCGTGCACGACCTTGCGCTCGAACGGCGTCATCGGGGCCAGCTTCACCGGCTCGCCGGTGCTCTTGACCTCATCCGCGGCCTTGGCGCCCAGCTCGGCGAGCTCCGCCCGCTTCTTGGCCCGGAAGCCCGCGATGTCCAGCATCAGCCGGCTGCGGTCCCCGGTCTCCCGGTGAACAGCGAGCCGCGTCAGCTCCTGGAGCGCCTCCAGCACCTCACCGTCGCGGCCCACGAGCTTCTGCAGATCACGTGCCGAGTCGCTGATGATCGAGACCGCGGCCCGGTCCGCCTCGACATCCATGTCGATGTCGCCGTCGAGGTCGGCGATGTCGAGCAGACCCTCAAGGTAGTCCGCTGCGATCTCGCCCTCCTGCTCAAGGCGGGTCAAGGTGTCGCTGCCCTCAACGGCCGTGGAGGTGGTGCCTTCCGTCACGGATGGACTCCTTCTTACTTCTTGGACGGGTGCTTGGGCCGCTGCGGACCCTTGCGCTGTCCGGACTTGGCTTGGCGTGAGGAGCCGGACGCGGGCTTGCCCGCCGGCTTGGGCTGTGCGTCCTGCGCGTCCCGCTTCTGCAGGGAGGTCTTGGAGCCCGATTCGGTGGAATCGGCCTCCTTGGCCCCTGCCTGCGCGGCACCGGTCTGGCGCTGGGCCTTGGTCTGGCGCTTGGGCTGCTGACGCCGCTGCGCGGCTCCGCCCTCGGCCTCGGCGACAGCGGTCTCGCTCTTGATCACGGTGCCGTCCTCCTGGGCGGCGAGGCCCAGCTTGGCCAGCCCCGTGACGAACTTCCGCTCGATGTCATTGCGGTCCGGGCCCTTGGCCACGATCCGCTTGACGGTGTTGCGTCGGGTCCTGCCGCGGACCTCACCGTGAGCGGTGACGCTCTTCAGTAGACGTCCCAGGTACTGGTCCTGCGCCTTGCTGCCCGGGGTCGGGTTCTGGTTGATCACGTACATCTGCTGACCCATGGTCCAGACGTTGGTGGTCAGCCAGTAGACGAGGACACCGACAGGGAAGTTGATACCCATGACGGCGAAGATCACCGGGAAGATGTACATCAGCATCTTCTGCTGCTGCATGTACGGCGTCTTGACCGTGAGGTCGACGTTCTTCGTCATCAGCTGGCGCTGGGTGAAGAACTGCGACGCCGACATCATCACGATCATGACCGCGGTGACGACCCGGACATCCATCAGAGAGGCGCCGAGAGCCTGGACCTTCTCCTGGCTGTCCATGAACTTGGCAGCGAGCGGAGCACCGAAGATGTGTGCCTGACGAGCGCTGTCGAGCAGCGACTGGTCGATGACACCGATCTTCTTGTTCGAGGCGATGGCCGACAGCACGTGATACAGGGCGAAGAAGAACGGCGACTGCGCCAGGATGGGAAGGCACGAGGAGAGCGGGTTGGTGCCCGTCTCCTTGTACAGCTTCATCATCTCTTCGGACTGACGCTGCTTGTCGCTCTTGTAGCGCTCCTGGATCGCCTTCATCTTCGGCTGGAGCACCTGCATGTTGCGGGTCGACTTGATCTGCTTGACGAAAAGCGGGATCAGGCAGATCCGGATCAGCACCACCAGGGACACGATGGACAGACCCCAGGCCCAGCCCGTGTCGGGTCCGAAGATCGCCCCGTACAACGTGTGGAACTGGACGATGACCCATGAGACGGGCCAGGTGATAAAGCTGAACAGACTGGCAATCGTGTCCACTAATCAGGCTCCTTGAGCATTGGGCGAAGTCTCTGCGGCCCGGTTCGGGGGTTCGGTGACCGATCCCCGGACAGGCACATCAGCGGCGGAGTCCCCGCCCTTGCCACCGCGCATGGCATTACGCAGGAGCTCATGCCAACGCGGACGTTTGCGTGGTGGAACGTAATCCACGCCACCGGGTGACCACGGATTGCACCGCAGGATGCGCCAGGCTGTCAGCGCGGTTCCCTTGATCGCTCCGTGCCGGTCGATCGCCGTATATCCATAGTGGGAACACGACGGGTAGTAACGGCAGACAGGCCCGAGAAGTGGGCTGATCGTCCACTGGTACAGCTTGATAAGAGCCAGCAGCGGGTACTTCATCGCGCGCCCCCTCCCAGCAGCCGCTGGAGAGCGGCGTCCAGGTCTCGGGCCAGCTGTTCATGGTCGGCGTCGCCCGCACCGGGCAGCGCTCGTACGACAACCAGGCTACCGGGGGGCAGCAGGGCAAGCCGTTCGCAGACCAGGTGGCGAAGCTTCCGCTTCACCGCTGTGCGCACAACCGCTCCACCCACGGCTTTGCTGACAACGAAACCCGCACGCGGCGGGGGAGCATTCTCCCCAGTCACGTGCGGGTCCGTTGCACCGCTGCGTAGATGAACGACGAGTAGCGGGCGGCCGGCCCGGCGTCCTCGACGTACTGCGGTCGCGAAGTCCTCGCGCCGCCTCAGCCGATTCTCGGTAGGCAGCACGTCATGACCTGTAAGCGATCAGGCGGACAGGTTGGCGCGACCCTTGCCACGGCGGGACGCGAGGATCGCGCGGCCGGCACGGGTGCGCATACGCAGCCGGAAACCGTGGGTCTTCGCGCGGCGACGGTTGTTCGGCTGGAAGGTGCGCTTGCTCACTAGGGGGCTCCAGAAATGACTCGTGTGTTGGCGGGACATCGCCTGGCTGTCACCGTGCGCCCACGAGAGACTCGCGTAAACGCTCTAGTGCACCGCTTCACGATCACAGATCGTGATCTTTGCCCATCGGAGGCAGGCGGCAGCAGCCATCGACAACTCGACCTGGTCACGGTACGCGCGGCTACGCCATCCGGTCAAACCGGCTCCACAACACCCCCCACTGTGCACAGGCTGTGGACAACAACTTGAACCACGCGGGTCGCCCTGACTACCGTGGCTGAGTTACCGGCCTTTTCTTCCTGCCTGCCGGTCCCCACCCATCCCGTCCCGAGAACCACACATTCGTGGGACCAGCGAGAGAGCGTGCCCTGTGGCTGACGTACCTGCCGATCTTGCCGCAGTGTGGCCACGAGTGTTGGAGCAACTCCTCGGGGAGGGCCAACAGGGCATCGAGCCGAAGGACAGACAGTGGGTCGAGCGCTGCCAGCCGCTTGCCCTGGTCGCCGACACCGCACTGCTCGCCGTCCCCAATGAATGGGGCAAGCGCGTCCTGGAAGGCCGGCTCGCGCCGCTCATCAGCGAGGCGCTGAGCCGTGAATGCGGCCGACCGATCCGCATCGCGATCACGGTCGACGACTCCGCGGGCGAGCCTCCGAGCCCGCCCGCGCCTCCGATGCACCAGCCCCAGCAGCACCGCTACCAGGGGCCGCAGCACGACGAGCGGCAGCACAACGACGCGTACGACGGCTACGGGCACCGGCCCTCCGACGACGGCATGCCGACCGCCCGGCCGGCCTACCCCGACTACCAGCAGCAGCGCCCCGACCCCGGCGCGTGGCCGCGCACCCAGGAGGACCTCTCCTGGCAGCAGCCCCGGCTCGGCGGATTCCAGGACCGGGAGGCCCCCGCGGAGCAGTGGCGAGAGCCGTACCCCGGCGGCCGCCCCCAGCAGCCGCAGCACGACTACCGTCCGCAGCCGCCCGAGCGCCAGGCTTACGAACAGCAGCGCCCCGAGCACCCCGACATGCAGGAGCCCCAGCCGCAGCACCGGCAGGGCGGCGCCGGCACCGGACGGCCCGGTGGCGCCTCCGGGCCGATGGGCTCGCAGCCCGCTCCCACGCCCGGCCCCGGCGAACCGGCGGCCCGGCTGAATCCGAAGTACCTCTTCGACACCTTCGTCATCGGCGCGTCCAACCGGTTCGCGCACGCCGCGGCGGTCGCGGTCGCCGAGGCCCCCGCCAAGGCGTACAACCCGCTCTTCATCTACGGGGAGTCCGGGCTCGGCAAGACCCATCTGCTGCACGCCATCGGGCACTACGCCCGCAGCCTCTACCCGGGCACCCGGGTGCGGTACGTGAGCTCCGAGGAGTTCACCAACGAGTTCATCAACTCGATCCGCGACGGCAAGGGCGACGCCTTCCGCAAGCGTTACCGCGATGTGGACATCCTGCTCGTCGACGACATCCAGTTCCTCGCGAGCAAGGAGTCGACGCAGGAGGAGTTCTTCCACACCTTCAATACGCTGCACAACGCCAACAAGCAGATCGTGCTCTCCTCCGACCGGCCGCCCAAGCAGCTGGTGACCCTGGAGGACCGGTTGCGGAACCGTTTCGAGTGGGGTCTGACCACCGATGTGCAGCCGCCGGAGCTGGAGACGCGGATCGCGATCCTGCGCAAGAAGGCGGTGCAGGAGCAGCTCAACGCCCCGCCGGAGGTGCTGGAGTTCATCGCCTCCCGTATCTCCCGGAACATCAGGGAGCTGGAGGGGGCGCTGATCCGGGTCACGGCCTTCGCCAGCCTCAACCGTCAGCCGGTGGACCTCGGACTGACCGAACACGTACTGAAGGACCTGATCCCGGGCGGCGAGGACTCGGCTCCAGAGATCACGGCGACGGCCATCATGGCCTCGACCGCGGACTACTTCGGTCTCACGGTGGACGATCTCTGCGGAACCTCGCGCAGCCGCGTGCTGGTGACGGCCCGCCAGATCGCCATGTACCTCTGCCGGGAGCTCACCGATCTCTCCCTGCCCAAGATCGGTGCGCAGTTCGGCGGCCGCGACCATACGACGGTGATGCACGCGGACCGGAAGATCCGCGCGCTGATGGCGGAGCGCCGCTCCATCTACAACCAGGTCACCGAGCTCACCAACCGCATCAAGAACGGCTGACGGGACCGCCGCCGCACGCGCCTCAAGGGCGCTCGAAGGGCCTCACAGGGCTCCTCGGGCGCCCTTTTCGTTGCCCGGAGACCCGCCCAGAGGCTGTCCGGAAGCTGCCTGGAGACCGCCCGGGGGCCCATCGGAGACCGTCCGAAGGCCCCTCGGGGACCACCCGAAGCCCGTCCGAAGCCCGCCCCGACCCCCACACCCAACACTCCGACGCCGCCGCGTTGTTCGAATACCTGCCGCCGGCCGCCCGTTCTCCACAGATCTGGGGAGTTTTCCCCCTCCACAGCCTGGGGATCCGGAAGTTGTCCATATTGCTTCCACAGGGGCGACTGCCGATACTCCATCAGGCCAGGTCAAGAGCCTGGGGATTTGTGGTCAACAGTGATCCACAGCCTGTGGACAAAATATTCGTCCACAGGCGGCGGATGATGTTGTCCACCGGCAGCCCACAGCCCGGACCGTGTTGTCCCCAGCTTCCTGCTGCTTCTCCACACCTCTGTCCACTGTTCGGCAACGCGGGACCGCCTTTCACCGCGCCGAGTGAAAGGCGTCACACCAAGAGGGTCGGTTGGGCTGTGGGGAACCTGGGTAAAGCTGGGGACAGCCCTGGGGAGAAACCCCCCTGTCCTGTGCATCGGGTGTGCAGAACTTTCCCGTGTCCACAGAAGAGCCGTGTTGTCCACCGGTGCCACCCACAGGGGCGGTGGACAAAAAACCGGACTTGACCTGCGGAAACGACGTTATCCACGGTTTCCACAGGCCCTACTACTACTGCCACATAGAGTTAGCCCGGAATCCGCTTCGAAGTGGGGCCTGTGCACAACTCGGCGCCGGAGCTCTCCGAACCTCTTGTCGCGACTTGACCCCGAGCAGCACCGAGTGTCGGTGCCGTACGTCAGACTGGTCCCCGGCGTCCTTCCTGCCTCGTCGGCGGGAGACGCGATCAGACGACGAAGGCCAGCAGGGCGAGCGAGCAACAGCAGGAGGCGGTTCCGGTGAAGATCCGGGTGGAGCGCGATGTACTCGCGGAGGCTGTGGCCTGGGTGGCCCGTAGCCTCCCGGCCCGTCCGCCGGCGCCCGTTCTTGCGGGCCTTCTGCTGAAGGCTGAGGACGGGGCCCTCAGCTTCTCCAGCTTCGACTACGAGGTCTCGGCCCGGGTCTCGGTGGACGCCGAGGTCGAGGAGGACGGCACGGTGCTGGTCTCCGGCCGGCTGCTCGCCGACATCTGCCGCGCCCTCCCCAACCGCCCGGTGGAGATTTCCACAGACGGTGTACGGGCGACCGTGGTCTGCGGCTCCTCGAGATTCACACTCCACACCCTTCCTGTGGAGGAGTACCCGGCGCTCCCCGAGATGCCGACCGCCACGGGCACCGTCCCCGGCGAGGTCTTCGCCTCGGCCGCCGCCCAGGTCGCCATCGCCGCGGGCCGTGACGACACGCTGCCGGTGCTCACCGGTGTACGGATCGAGATCGAGGGCGACACCGTCACCCTGGCCTCGACCGACCGCTACCGCTTCGCGGTCCGCGAGTTCCTCTGGAAGCCGGAGAACCCCGACGCCTCAGCCGTCGCCCTGGTGCCCGCCAAGACGCTCCTGGACACCGCCAAGGCCCTGACCAGCGGTGACACGGTGACCCTGGCGCTCTCCGGCTCGGGTGCCGGTGAGGGGCTGATCGGTTTCGAGGGCGCGGGCCGGCGTACGACCACGCGGCTGCTCGAAGGTGATCTGCCGAAATACCGCACGCTTTTCCCCACGGAGTTCAACTCGGTCGCGGTCATCGAGACCGCCCCGTTCGTCGAGGCCGTCAAGCGTGTGGCTCTCGTCGCCGAGCGGAACACCCCGGTGCGGCTCAGCTTCGAGCAGGGCGTGCTGATCCTGGAGGCGGGTTCCAGCGACGACGCACAGGCTGTGGAGCGGGTCGACGCGGTGCTGGAGGGCGACGACATCTCGATCGCCTTCAACCCGACCTTCCTGCTGGACGGGCTGAGCGCGATCGACTCCCCGGTCGCCCAGCTCTCCTTCACTACGTCCACCAAGCCCGCGCTGCTCAGCGGCCGCCCGGCTGTGGACGCCGAGGCGGACGACGCGTACAAGTACCTGATCATGCCGGTCCGCCTCTCCGGCTGACCCGCTCATCGGTGCTGTCACGACGGATTCCGACGGGCATGCTCGGCGCCGGGCATGCCCGTCGGTCCGTCCCCGGCCGGGCGTAGGCTCGTCCTTGGGTACGAATCGGCACAACGCTTAAGGAATCTCTGATGGAGCTCGGTCTCGTCGGCCTCGGCAAGATGGGCGGCAACATGCGCGAGCGCATCCGCCGCGCAGGCCACACCGTCATCGGTTACGACCGCAACCCGGACGTCTCCGATGTCCACAGCCTCGAAGAGCTTGTGGGCAAGCTGAAGGGTCCCCGGGTCGTCTGGGTGATGGTTCCGGCCGGAGCTCCGACCCAGGCCACCATCGACGAGCTCGCCGGTCTCCTCTCGCCCGGCGACATCGTCGTGGACGGCGGGAACTCCCGCTGGACCGACGACGAGAAGCACGCCGTCGAGCTGGGCATCAAGGGCATCGGCTTCGTGGACTGCGGTGTCTCCGGCGGCGTCTGGGGCCTGGAGAACGGCTACGCGCTGATGTACGGCGGCGACGCCGAGAACGTGGCGAAGGTCCAGCCGATCTTCGACGCGCTGAAGCCCGAGGGCGACTTCGGTTCCGTGCACGCGGGCAAGGTCGGCGCCGGCCACTTCGCGAAGATGGTCCACAACGGCATCGAGTACGCCATGATGCAGGCCTACGCCGAGGGCTGGGAGCTCCTGGAGAAGGTCGACTCCGTCACCGATGTGCGCGAGGTCTTCCGCTCCTGGCAGGAGGGGACGGTCATCCGTTCCTGGCTGCTCGACCTGGCGGTCAACGCGCTGGACGACGACGAGCACCTCGACAAGCTCCGGGGCTACGCCGCCGACTCCGGCGAGGGCCGGTGGACGGTGGAGGCCGCGATCGACAACGCGGTGCCGCTGCCCGCGATCACCGCGTCGCTCTTCGCGCGTTTCGCCTCGCGCCAGGACGACTCCCCGCAGATGAAGATGATCGCCGCGCTGCGCAACCAGTTCGGTGGCCACGCGGTCGAGAACAAGAAGTAACCGCAACGGGAAGCGGGCCGGCCCCAGACGTCCGGTCCGCTCCACGAAGCACGGAGCAGGAAGCCGGGAAGGTCGGCGTACACCATGCATGTCACGCATCTCTCGCTGGCCGACTTCCGCTCGTACGCCCGGGTCGAGGTGCCTCTCGACCCGGGCGTCACCGCTTTCGTGGGGGCCAATGGCCAGGGCAAGACGAATCTGGTCGAGGCGGTCGGCTATCTCGCGACGCTCGGCAGCCACCGGGTCTCCTCCGATGCGCCGCTGGTGCGGATGGGCGCCGACCGGGCTGTCATCCGTGCCGCCGTGACGCAGGGAGAGCGTTCGCAGCTGATCGAGCTCGAACTCAATCCCGGCAAGGCCAACCGGGCTCGTATCAATAGATCGTCGCAGGTCAGGCCGCGTGACGTGCTGGGGATAGTGCGTACGGTGCTGTTCGCGCCGGAGGACCTGGCGCTGGTCAAGGGAGACCCCGGGGAGCGTCGGCGCTTTCTCGACGAGTTGATCACGGCTCGTTCGCCGCGGATGGCGGGGGTGCGCTCGGACTACGAGCGGGTGCTGAAGCAGCGCAACACGCTGCTGAAGTCGGCGGCGATGGCGCGCCGGCACGGCGGCAGGTCGATGGACCTGTCCACGCTCGACGTGTGGGACCAGCATCTGGGCCGGGTGGGTGCGGAGCTGCTGGCGCAGCGGCTGGATCTGCTCGCGACCCTGCAGCCGCTGGCGGAGAAGGCGTACGCGGATGTCGCGCCGGGCGGCGGCCCGGTGGCGCTGGAGTACCGCAGCTCGGTCGGGGCCGGCGTGGAGTCGGCCCGTACCCGCGAGGAGCTGTACGAGCTGCTGATCGCCGCTCTGGCAGAGGTCCGCAAGCAGGAGATCGAACGGGGTGTGACCCTGGTCGGTCCGCACCGCGACGATGTGCTGCTGGGGCTGCGCGGGATGCCGGCCAAGGGGTACGCGAGCCACGGTGAGTCCTGGTCGTACGCGTTGGCGCTGCGGCTGGCTTCGTACGATCTGCTGCGCAGCGAGGGCAATGAGCCGGTGCTGGTGCTGGACGACGTCTTCGCGGAGCTGGACGCGCGGCGCCGTGAGCGGCTGGCGGAGCTGGTGGCCCCGGCCGAGCAGGTGCTGGTGACGGCCGCGGTGGACGACGACGTTCCGGGCGTGCTGGCGGGGACGCGGTACGCGGTGTCCGCGGGTGAGGTGGAGCGGCTGTGAGCGGCCGCGGCGAGAGAGCCGGGGAGCCGTCGCGGGAGCGTTCCGGCGGGGGTAGGGCTCCGGAGCCCTCGGGTGTCGATCTGGCGCGGGTGGCGTTGCGCGCGGCCAAGGAGCAGGCGCGGGCGCGTGGTGCTGCGGCGCAGCAGAGGAAGCAGGCCAGGCGGGGTGGCGGGCTGCGCTCGGGGGCGCGGGCCGATGGGCGTGATCCCTTGCCGCTGGGTTCTGCGATCAACCGACTGATCACCGAGCGCGGCTGGGAGACGCCTGCGGCGGTGGGCGGGGTGATGGGGCGCTGGCCGCAGATCGTCGGTGAAGATCTGGCCAATCATTGTGTGCCGCTGCGGTACGACGAGGACCCGGACGAGCGGGTGCTGACGGTGCAGTGCGACTCGACGGCGTGGGCGACGCAGCTGCGGTTGCTGGCGCCTCAGCTGGTGGCCCGGCTGAACGCGGATCTGGGGCAGGGCACGGTCCGGTTCATCAAGGTGCTGGGGCCCGGTGGCCCGCAGCGCAGGTTCGGTCCGCTGCGGGCGCCGGGGAGCACGGGTCCGGGCGACACCTACGGCTGACCTGGGCTTTTCCCTGTTCTCGGGCTGTTCCACAGCCCTTCCCGGGCCGCTCCAAAGCCCTCCCTCGGACCGCTCACGAGCCGTCTCCGGGCCGTTCCCGCGCTCTGTGGGGGCACTGTCCGTCGGATCCGTGTTGTACGGGTATGCGGTGGTTGAAACCACGGGCTGAGAATGGGGCGTCCCTCACGGTAGCGGGAGGTTGACAGGCCGAAGCGCTCAAGGCCCGCGTGAGCCTCCTGAGGGCCCTTCCTGAATATGGGGAGTCGTCAGCCGCTCATTCAGGGCGGCACATGCGTACTCAGGTACCGGCAAACCCCCATTCATGTCAGCGCTACCGGTAGACTGGTGGACAATCCCGCATCCTTGCGGGAGTCGTCGATTACAAGCCGAACGACGCAGCCGCTCCCGTTTGCCCGGAGAACGGCCTGTGCTGTGCCAGAAAGGGCGCTTCGTGGCCGATTCCGGCAACCCCAACGAGAACATTCCGTCCACACCCGGTGAGAGCGCCGAGGCTGTCGCCGCGGGCGAGACCGCGGGCACCGGCGAGGTCACCTCGTCGTACGACGCCAGCGCGATCACCGTCCTCGAGGGCTTGGACGCGGTCCGCAAGCGACCTGGCATGTACATCGGTTCGACCGGTGAGCGCGGCCTCCACCACCTCGTGCAAGAGGTGGTGGACAACTCGGTCGACGAGGCGATGGCCGGGCACGCGGACACGATCGACGTCACGATCCTCGCCGACGGCGGGGTCCGCGTGATCGACAACGGCCGCGGTATCCCGGTCGACATCGTGCCGTCGGAGAAGAAGCCCGCGGTCGAGGTCGTGCTGACGGTGCTGCACGCCGGCGGCAAGTTCGGCGGTGGCGGCTACGCCGTCTCCGGCGGTCTGCACGGCGTCGGTGTCTCCGTGGTCAACGCGCTGTCGTCGCGGGTCTCGGTCGAGGTCAGGCGCGACGGTTACCGCTGGACCCAGGACTACAAGCTCGGTGTGCCGACCGCTCCGCTGGCCCGTAACGAGGCCACCGACGAGTCGGGGACGTCCGTCACCTTCTGGGCCGACGGGGACATCTTCGAGACGACCGAGTACTCCTTCGAGACCCTGTCGCGCCGCTTCCAGGAGATGGCGTTCCTCAACAAGGGTCTGACGATCAAGCTCACCGACGAGCGCGAGTCGGCGAAGGCGACGCTGGGCGCGGAGGTCGCCGAGGTGGCCGAGGTCGCCGAGGCGGAGCAGGCCCGCACGGTCACGTACCACTACGAGGGCGGCATCGTCGACTTCGTGAAGTACCTGAACTCCCGCAAGGGCGATGTCATCCACCAGTCGGTGATCGACATCGAGGCCGAGGACAAGGAGCGCCTCCTCTCGGCCGAGATCGCCATGCAGTGGAACACGCAGTACAGCGAGGGCGTCTACTCCTTCGCGAACACGATCCACACGCACGAGGGCGGTACCCACGAGGAGGGCTTCCGCGCCGCGCTGACCACGCTGGTCAACAAGTACGCGCGCGAGAAGAAGCTGCTGCGCGAGAAGGACGACAACCTCACGGGTGACGACATCCGCGAGGGCCTCACGGCGATCATCTCGGTGAAGCTGGGCGAGCCGCAGTTCGAGGGTCAGACGAAGACCAAGCTGGGCAACACGGAGGCGAAGACCTTCGTCCAGAAGGTCGTCCACGAGCAGCTCACGGACTGGTTCGACCGCAATCCGAACGAGGCGGCCGACATCATCCGCAAGGGCATCGCGGCGGCCACGGCCCGTGTCGCGGCCCGCAAGGCGCGTGACCTGACCCGTCGCAAGGGGCTCCTGGAGAGCGCCTCGCTGCCGGGCAAGCTGAGCGACTGCCAGTCCAACGACCCGACGAAGTGCGAGATCTTCATCGTCGAGGGTGACTCCGCCGGTGGTTCGGCGAAGTCCGGCCGCAACCCGATGTACCAGGCGATCCTGCCGATCCGCGGCAAGATCCTGAACGTCGAGAAGGCCAGGGTCGACAAGATCCTGCAGAACACCGAGGTCCAGGCGCTGATCTCGGCCTTCGGTACCGGGGTCCACGAGGACTTCGACATCGAGAAGCTCCGCTATCACAAGATCATCCTGATGGCGGACGCCGATGTCGACGGTCAGCACATCAACACCCTGCTGCTGACGTTCCTCTTCCGCTTCATGCGTCCGCTGGTCGAGGCCGGGCACGTCTACCTCTCCCGCCCGCCGCTCTACAAGATCAAGTGGGGCAGGGACGACTTCGAGTACGCGTACTCGGACCGTGAGCGCGACGCCCTGGTCGAGCTCGGCAAGCAGAACGGCAAGCGGATCAAGGAAGACTCGATCCAGCGCTTCAAGGGCCTCGGCGAGATGAACGCCGAGGAGCTGCGTGTCACCACGATGGACATCGACCACCGGGTCCTCGGCCAGGTCACGCTGGACGACGCGGCGCAGGCCGACGACCTCTTCTCGGTGCTGATGGGCGAGGACGTCGAGGCGCGGCGCTCGTTCATCCAGCGCAACGCCAAGGACGTCCGCTTCCTCGACATCTGAGTCGGCCGTACCAGCAAGCCGCCGCTCGAAAGGACTTTGACCAGCAATGGCCGACGAGAACAACCCTGTGACACCTGAAGAGGAGCCCGCCGCCGGTGTGGGCATGCGTGTCGAGCCCGTGGGGCTCGAGACGGAGATGCAGCGCTCCTACCTCGACTACGCGATGTCCGTCATCGTCTCGCGTGCGCTGCCGGACGTACGGGACGGTCTCAAGCCCGTGCACCGCCGGGTGCTGTACGCGATGTACGACGGCGGCTACCGGCCCGAGAAGGGCTTCTACAAGTGCGCCCGTGTCGTCGGTGACGTCATGGGTACGTACCACCCGCACGGTGACTCGTCGATCTACGACGCACTGGTGCGTCTGGCGCAGCCGTGGTCGATGCGCATGCCGCTGGTGGACTCCAACGGCAACTTTGGTTCTCCGGGCAACGACCCGGCCGCCGCCATGCGGTACACCGAGTGCAAGATGATGCCGCTGTCCATGGAGATGGTCCGGGACATCGACGAGGAGACCGTCGACTTCCAGGACAACTACGACGGCCGCAACCAGGAGCCGACGGTTCTGCCGGCGCGCTTCCCGAACCTGCTGGTCAACGGTTCGGCGGGCATCGCGGTCGGTATGGCGACCAACATCCCGCCGCACAACCTGCGCGAGGTCGCGGACGGCGCGCAGTGGTACCTGGAGCACCCGGAGGCCTCGCAGGAGGAGCTCCTGGACGCGCTGATCGAGCGGATCAAGGGCCCGGACTTCCCGACCGGCGCGCTGGTCGTGGGCCGCAAGGGCATCGAGGAGGCGTACCGCACCGGCCGTGGCTCGATCACGATGCGCGCGGTCGTCGCGGTCGAGGAGGTCCAGAACCGGCAGTGCCTGGTCGTCACGGAGCTTCCGTACCAGACCAACCCCGACAACCTTGCGCAGAAGATCGCCGACCTGGTGAAGGACGGCAAGATCGGCGGGATCGCCGACGTCCGTGACGAGACCTCGTCGCGTACCGGTCAGCGTCTGGTCGTCGTGCTGAAGCGGGACGCGGTCGCCAAGGTCGTTCTGAACAACCTGTACAAGCACACCGATCTGCAGACCAACTTCGGCGCCAACATGCTGGCGCTGGTCGACGGTGTGCCGCGCACCCTCTCGATCGACGCGTTCATCCGGCACTGGGTGACGCACCAGATCGAGGTCATCGTCCGGCGTACGAAGTTCCGGCTGCGCAAGGCGGAGGAGCGGGCGCACATCCTGCGCGGTCTGCTCAAGGCGCTGGACGCGATCGACGAGGTCATCGCGCTCATCCGGCGCAGCCAGACGGTCGAGGTGGCGCGCGAGGGCCTGATGGGCCTGCTGGAGATCGACGAGATCCAGGCCAACGCGATCCTGGAGATGCAGCTGCGCCGGCTGGCCGCGCTGGAGCACCAGAAGATCACGGCCGAGCACGACGAGCTCCAGGCGAAGATCAACGAGTACAACGCGATCCTGGTGTCGCCGGAGCGGCAGCGGAAGATCGTCAGCGAGGAGCTGGCGGCGATCGTCGACAAGTTCGGCGACGACCGGCGCTCCAAGCTGGTGCCCTTCGACGGTGACATGTCCATCGAGGACCTGATCGCCGAGGAGGACATCGTCGTCACGATCTCGCGCGGCGGCTATGTGAAGCGTACGAAGACGGACGACTACCGCTCGCAGAAGCGCGGCGGCAAGGGCGTGCGCGGTACGAAGCTCAAGGAAGACGACATCGTCGACCACTTCTTCGTGTCGACGACCCACCACTGGCTGCTGTTCTTCACGAACAAGGGCCGGGTGTACCGGGCGAAGGCGTACGAGCTCCCGGACGCCGGCCGTGACGCCCGCGGTCAGCACGTCGCCAACCTGCTGGCCTTCCAGCCGGACGAGCAGATCGCCCAGATCCTGGCGATCCGCGACTACGAGGCCGCGCCCTATCTGATCCTGGCCACGAAGGGCGGTCTGGTGAAGAAGACCGCGCTGAAGGACTACGACTCGCCGCGTTCCGGTGGTGTCATCGCCATCAACCTCCGCGAGACGGCGGATGGCTCGGACGACGAACTGATCGGTGCGGAGCTGGTTTCGGCCGAGGACGATCTGCTGCTCATCAGCAAGAAGGCCCAGTCGATCAGATTCACCGCGACGGACGACGCGCTGCGCCCGATGGGCCGTGCGACCTCGGGCGTCAAGGGCATGAGCTTCCGCGAGGGAGACGAACTGCTCTCGATGAATGTTGTCCGGCCGGGTACGTTCGTGTTCACTGCCACCGACGGCGGGTACGCGAAGCGGACTCCCGTCGACGAGTACCGGGTTCAGGGCCGTGGCGGTCTGGGCATCAAGGCTGCCAAGATCGTCGAGGACCGGGGCTCGCTGGTCGGCGCGCTGGTGGTCGAGGAGACGGACGAGATCCTCGCCATCACGCTCGGCGGTGGTGTGATTCGCACGCGAGTCAATGAAGTCAGGGAGACGGGCCGTGACACCATGGGCGTCCAACTGATCAATCTGGGCAAGCGCGATGCCGTCGTCGGTATTGCCCGTAACGCCGAAGCCGGTCGCGAGGCCGAAGAGGTCGAGGGGTCCGAGGACGCCGAGGCCGCGACGGCGGAGGGTGCCGAGAGCACGGTCGAGGGCAATGTCGAAGGCACGTCGCCTTCGGCCGGGGAGCACGAGGAGTAGAGCGTGAGTGGAGCCACGGGCGCCGGTTCGGCCGCTTCCGGAGCAGGAGCGAGCGGTGCCCGTGGCCCTGCCACGGACTCCCAAGGGGGCATTGTGACGGACACCCGGGGGCCTCAGCCCCAGTACGAGGGCTATGCGACCGGGCCGTTGCCGGGTGAGCGCGAGCCCGCATCGGGGCAGGCGAGCGGGCCGTACCACCCGCCGCAGGCGTATTCCTCGCCCGCGGGCGGGACGGAGGGCGGCCGGCCGCACGGCACACAGGGCGGCGCGCAGGGCGTCGGCGCCGCGCAGGCGGCCCGGCGGCCGCGGACGGGGGCGCGGACGACTCCGCGTACCCGCAAAGCACGGCTGCGGGTGGCCAAGGCCGACCCGTGGTCGGTGATGAAAGTCAGCTTCCTGCTCTCCATCGCGCTCGGCATCTGCACGGTGGTGGCGTCCGCGGTGCTGTGGATGGTGATGGACGCGATGGGCGTCTTCGAGACCGTGGGCGGAACGATCAGCGAGGCCACCGGTTCGAACGACAGCAACGGCTTCGATCTCCAGTCGTTCCTGTCGCTGCCGCGGGTTCTCATCTTCACCTCGGTCATCGCGGTGATCGACGTGGTCCTGGCGACCGCGCTGGCGACGCTGGGCTCCTTCATCTACAACCTGTCGGCGGGTTTCGTGGGCGGTATCGAGCTCACGCTGGCCGAGGACGAGTAGGGCGCCGGGTATCGATTTTGGGACTGGCCCCGACGTGCGCTAATCTTCAGAAGTCAGCGCAGCAGCGCGGCGGGGCTATAGCTCAGTTGGTTAGAGCGCATCCCTGATAAGGATGAGGCCACAGGTTCAAATCCTGTTAGCCCCACCAGCACGAAGGCCCCTCACCGGAAACGGTGGGGGGCCTTCGGCGTACCCGGCCGACGGGTGGGGGCGGGGTGCGTACGGCCGGTGCGTATGCGCGGTGTGTACGTGTGGCGGGTACGGCCGATGTGTGCCGCCGGAACCGGCCGGATCGTGGATCTGATCCGCCGCCAGGCGCCTGGGACCGTCGTGTGCTGGGACTGCCGGCGCATTCGACGGTGCCGAGGTGGCAGCCGGCTCCGGCGGGCGGGGCAAGCCCCTGGACGGCACGGAGAAGCCCCCGTCCGGTGTGAACCGGCCCGGGGGCTCCGTACGTCAGTTGAGCGGCTCTCAGGGCGGAAGGAAGGACGCGTCCCCCGCCGGGGCCCCGTGGGCGGTGCGGGCGGCGTTCCTGGCGTTCATGATGTCCGTGGTGTCGACGGACAGATGGCGGGTCGCGGGTGAGGAGCCGTGTGCCTCGGCGCGGATGCGCTGCTTCATCGTGGGTGGCAGCGTCCGGTCGCGCGGAAGGGTCCATCGCACCGACGGGGTGGTCGCGGTTGCCGCGGTCGCACCCATGTGTTCCTGGGTCGTGGTGGTCGGCTCCGTGGCGCTCTGTTCCGTGGCCGTCGCCGGGGTGCTCATGAGCCCCAGCGCGGCGAGCAGTGCGAAGAAGGCGGTGACGAAGGCGGTCCAGATGTTCTTGGGCTTGAAGGTGCTCATGGCCCCTCGCTCTCGGGTGGTCCGGTTTGCTTACCTTTCTGATGATGTGGATGTGGCTCGCGATTTCATGGACCGACGCCACCGATCCGTCGATCTTCGGATGAACACCACTCATATGGTTCAACCGGTCCCGACGGGCTTGTGCCGGGCCGTGCATCGCCGCCGGATCTCCAGGTCGGAGCGGTCCTGGGATGGCCGCTCGCTCCCGGGCGCCAGTTGGGTTGCGGGCAGGTCACCGGTTGATATCGGCCGGTGTGTATAGTCGGGCGGCAGAAGTCCCCTACGTCAAGGAAAGACGAGGTCGCGCGGTGAAGAAGCTTCTCCTGGTCGCACTGGCCGCCATCGGCGGGCTCCTCGTGTACCGCCAGATCCAGGCGGATCGCGCCGAGCAGGATCTGTGGACGGAGGCGACTGACTCCGTGCCCGCAGGTTCGGGTGTGTGAGACAGAACAGCCTGATTGCGGGCCCCGGTCGCTGAGCGGCCGGGGCTTCGTGCTGTTGCGGGGCTGTGACGCCTGTGCCCTTGAGTTCACCTGAGCAAATCAATACGTTGCTTGAGCAAAACTGCCGGGTTTTGTTCGAGGGGGCACGGGTGAAGGCACGGGACCACCACCGCCATGGCGCGGGCGTGGGGGCATGGATCGGCGGGGCGCTGCTCGCCCTGGTGGCGGGCGCGATGCCGGCCGCGGCGGCGCCCGCGGACAGTGCGACCGAGCCATCCGGAGCCGGTCCGAACGGCAGCCTGGTCATGGTCCTCGACTCGTCCGGCTCCATGGGGACGACGACGGCACGGGGCGCACCCGGATGGAGAGTGCCCGCGAGGCCGTCGGAACCGTCGTCGACGGCCTTCCCGACGGGTATCCGACCGGACCGCGGGTGTACGGCGCCGACCGCGCCCGGGGCTGTACGGACACCAGGCTCGTGCGGCCGGTGTCCGCGCTCGGCCGGGCGGCCGTGAAGCGGGCCGTGGCGGCCGTACGGCCCCGGGGCGACACACCCATCGGCCTCTCGCTGCGGAAGGCCGCCGAGGACCTTCCGCGGCCCTCGGGCGGCGCCATCGGTGCGCACACGATCCTGCTGATCTCCGACGGCGAGGACACCTGCGGTGCGCCACGGCCATGCGAGGTCGCCGAACAGCTCGGCAAGGAGGGTATCGGGCTGCGGATCGACACCGTGGGCTTCCAGGTGGAGGGCGCGGCCCGCGAGCAGCTCGAATGCGTCGCGGCGGCGGGCAACGGCCGCTACTACGAGGCACCGGACGCCGATTCGCTGGCCAGGCAGCTGCAGCGGGCGTCCCAACTCTCCGCGGACGGCTACCGGTTCAGGGGCGAACCGATCGCGGGCACGGCGACGGGTTCG
The DNA here is from genome assembly GCF_900119365.1 of Streptomyces atratus. Lineage (GTDB taxonomy): Bacteria > Actinomycetota > Actinomycetes > Streptomycetales > Streptomycetaceae > Streptomyces > Streptomyces atratus_B. The sequence continues at coordinate 106,311 of NZ_FPJO01000017.1, read as the reverse complement.
GGGGCGCCCGTGCTCGCGCCGGGGCAGTACCTCGACACCATCGGGCCGGGCGAGAAGCGGTATTACGCCGTCGATCTGGACGCCGTCTCGACGGCGGACTTCTCGGCCACGGCGGTGCCGCAGCCCGGGGCCGCCCTCGACACCTTCGACGCGATGCGTACCAGCATCGCGTACGGCACTGACAGTTCCTGCGGGTCGGAGACCGCGCGCTTCTCCCAGAAGGAGGGCGCGACCCCGCTGACCTCGGCGATCGCCCGAATCCCCACCGTGCGGGGCACCCACCCCTGCGACCGGGCGGGGCGGTACTGGCTGGTGGTCGAGCGGGAGAGCAAGAAGGGCTCCGACGCGGCGCGTTGGCCGCTCGAACTCGTCCATGGGGTGGAGGCGCCGTTGGCGAAGGGTGTCACGCCCGCCCAGTCGCAGCCGGAGTACGGCAAGGGCGGCAAGGGCGCCGTACCACCCTCCGGCGACCCTCGCGACGTACGCGGCGGCACCGGCTTCAACGATGCCGAGGAGATCGGCCGGGGCGTGTGGCGCGACCGGATCCTTCCGTCGCAGACCCTCTGGTACAAGGTCCCGGCCGGCTGGGGCCAGCAGGTGCGCTACGACGTGGAGTTCGCGAACGCGCCCACGGTGGAGCGCGGCGCCTCCACGTACTCGTACGGGGCGACGCAGCTGTTCACCCCCGCCCGGTTCCCGCTCACCGGGGGTGGCGAGTTCACCCCGACGACGCTGTACAGCGGCCGTCCGGCGGCGATCGGGATGGGCGGTGTGCCGGTCGCCTGGACCAATCGCTACGAGAACGCCTCCCATGTCCGGGCCGTGCACGCCGGCGGCGACTTCTATATCTCGGTGACGCTGGGGGCGCGGGCCGCGGACATCGCGGAGAACCGGCGGATCGGTGTGGTGCTGCGGGTGTCGGTCCTCGGCGACGAGCTGGCCGGCCCCGAGCACCACGCCCCCGCCGCGGCCAAGAAGGCGGACAAGAAGGGCAATTCGATCAGGGTCGAAGACAGCAGCGGTACGGGCGGGGCAGGATGGACCGGCATCGCGGTCGCTGCCGGGGCGGGCGCCATGGTGGTGCTCGCGGGGCTCGTGTTCGTACGCGGGCGTCGCGGGCGGGCCGCACAGACGACGAGGGGAAGCGCGTGATGAGGCAGCGCAGCAGGGGCCGGGTGGCGCTGGCCGCGGTCGCGGCGATGTGCGCGGCGGCGGCGCTGCCGGGGCAGGCGTTCGCGGCCGGGGAGCCCGCCGCGTACACCTTCGATCCCGGGGCGAAGAAGGTCGTCGGTACGGAGGCCAGCACGGAGGCGTCGGCGCTGACGCCCGGATCGGTCTACAAGAGCTCGATCAAGCCCGGTGAGAAGCTCTACTACCGCCTCAACCTCGACGCGAGGACCAACGCATACGTCTCGGCGGTGGCCGTGCCCAGGGGCGGCGGTCAGGTCGCCTACGGGGACGGCATCACGGTCAGCATCCGCGACACCACGGACATGCAGTGCAGTTCCGAGGACGCGCGGTTCGAATCGGCGGAGTTCGCCCGTCCGATCGCCACGTACGCCTACCGGATCATGGAGAAGGGCAGCAGCACCTGCCAGGAGGCCGGCACGTACAACGTCCTGATCGAGCGGGAGAGCAAGGAGACCTCGGCCCCCGACGAGTGGGACCTGGAGCTGCGCTACGAGTCGGAGCCGCAGCTGAAATCGGCCGGTTCGATGCCGACCGACGCGCCGGAGGACTGGCCGTCGGCCTCGCCCGTGCCGCCCATCGCCGCCCCGCAGAAGCGGTCGGGCGGTACCAGCTACCACGACGCGACCGGTCTGGAGACCGGCGAGTGGCAGGAGAAGGACGGCATCAAGCCGGGGCAGACCCTCTTCTACCGGGTGCCGGTGGACTGGGGCCAGCAGATCTTCGCCACCGCGGACCTGAGCAACAACAACGCCTCGGACGATTTCATCGGCAACGCGCTCGCGCTCTCCCTCGACAACCCGGCGCACGGCCATGTCGATTCCGCGACGCCGCTGTCGTACTCCGGCAAGTCCGCGTCCGTGTCGCTGGATCCGCTGCCCCCGGTGGCGTACGAGAACCGCTACGACTCCACCGGCAGCGTCAGCGCGATGCGGTTCGCCGGCTGGTACTACCTGTCGGTGACACTCAGCCCGCAGGTCGCGAAGTCGTACGGCGACAAGGCGATTCCGCTGACCCTGAAGATCAAGGTCGAGGGGAAGGCCGGGAATTCGCCGTACACGGGGGACGCCGGGATCTTCTCGGTCACGCAGGACGACAGGGACATGGCGAGGGAGGGCCAGGCGGCCCCGCAGGCGGCCAGGAGCGACAGGATGAAGGCGGTCGGCGTGGCCGGGATCGGCGCGGGTTCGGTGCTGGTGCTCGGGCTCGGGGTGTGGACGCTGCTGGCCCGGCGCCGCGCCGCGAGCACCGCCCCGGCGGGCCCGTCCGCCGACGCGCAGCCGTACGGAGGCCCGCCGCAGGCCTGGTAGCCGGGGCGGATCCCGGGCCCCGTACGGCAGGGGCCAGGGACGACCGGGTTCAGCTCTGGGTCAGCGCCCAGATGCCCACCGCGAAACAGATCAGCGCCACCACCAGCACCGGGACCGCCACCTTCGGGGACGGCCCCGGACGTCTCTGCGGCGCCCGCGCCCCGGCGGCCGCCGGGCCGTGCGGGGACACCCCCGCGCCGGGCGCGGCGGCGGGAGCCTGCGGCTGCCCGACGGTGTACGCGCGGGTGAGGGCGGGTTCGTGCTGCACGGCGGCCGTGGGCGCCTGCGAGGGATTCGGCGCGGGAGCGGGGACGGGAGCGGCGTAGGGGGAGGCCGCGTCCGGCTGAGCCTGCTGGGGCGGCGGCGTGGGCTGCTGCGGAGGCGGCGGGAGGTGGAAGCTGCCCGTCTCCGACATGGGGACCGGCGGCTGGGCGTACGGCTGCTGTACGGGCTGCTGGGCCGACGCCTGACCCGGCTGGGCTTCCTGGACGTTCTGCGGGTTCTGGACGTTCTGCGGGCTCTGGGGGCTCTGAACGGGGGCCGTGATCGGTCCTGCGGGGCCGAAACCGGGCGGCAGCGGCCCGATTTGATCGAAGACCTCGACCGGCTCGTCCTCGGCTCCGGGCTCCGGCAGCATCTCGACCGCGGCCGTCAGCGCCTTGCGCGCACCCGTGGCCGTACGGAACCGGGCCTGCGGATCCGGCTGCAGCAGCCCCGCGAGGACCTGCCACAACGGCTCGGGGATCCCCTCCGGGGCGGACGGCGTGCCGTACGAGGCGAAGTGCTCGACGATCGCCTGCGCGTCGGGCTTCCTGCCCTGGAGCAGATACAGCGCGACAAGACCGACCGCGAACAGGTCCGCGGGGAAGTCGGGCTCCGCGCCCATCATTTGCTCGGGAGCGAAGTAACCGGGCGTTCCCACCACATAGTTGGTCTCGGTGAGACGCGGCTCTCCCTTGCGCATGGAGATCCCGAAGTCGGACAGCCGCAGATGCGGTCGTCCGGTTCCGGTCGCCTCCATCAGGATGTTGGCCGGTTTGATGTCCCGGTGCACGACGCCCTCCGCGTGCACCGTGGACAGCCCGGACAACAGCTGGTCGAGGAGCGTGCAGACGAAACGGGGCGGCAACGGCCCGTAGTCGCCGATGACATGGGCCAGCGAACCGCCGCTCACCAGATCCATGGTGAACAGGACCTTGTCGTCGTCCGCGGCCCAGCTGGCGGGCGCGAGCACATGCGGATGCTCGATCCGCAGCGCCTGCTCGCGGACGAAGCGCAGCAGCGTGTGCGCGTCGCTCTGCTGGAGGACCTTGGCCGCCACGTAGCGGCGGCGCCGGTGGTCCCAGGCCCGCCAGACGGCGCCGACTCCACCACGTCCGATCGGATCGATCAGTTCGTACCGACCGGCGAAGACCTCACCCATTGCGCTGCGCCCGCTCCCAGTTCCTGTTTCGGCCCACGGTCGGCCTTCGGAGGTAGTGCCCGGCCCGATCCGGACGAAAGGCCCTAGCTCTGGTGTCCCTCGTAGTGCGCCACCGCGTCCGCGGTGCGCCCCGCGCCGTACACCTTGAGGAACTCTGCCAGTTCCGGGTGGGTCGGGGCGAGCGAGTCGGCGGCATCGATGATGTCACCGGCGGCCGCGACCGACCGCAGCAGCGACTGGATCTCGCGGACCACGCGCCGGACGGTGGGGGCGCCGCCGGTGTTCGAGGTCTGGCCGGTGCCGGTGAGGACGGAGCCCCCCTGGGACTTCTTGACCTCTTCCATGCGGTCGGTGGCCTCGCCCGCGCTGACGCTGCCGTCCGCGACCTGCCCGGCCAGTTCCTGGAGCGCCTGGACGCGCTGGACGACCGCGGGATTGCCGATCTTCGCCCGCTGGCCGCTCATCAGCTGGGAGAGCATGGGGGCGGACAGCCCGAGGACAGCGGCGAGCCGGGCCTGGTTCAGGCCGAGATCATCGATCAGCCGGCGGAAGAGCGCTCCGAGAGGCTCTCCGTACCAACTGCGCTGAAGCTCCCTGGCCCTTGCCGTTGCCTCTTGCTGCGCTGCGTCCATGGCGTCTCCCCTTCGCTGCGGCTTCGCTGCTGCGAACCTCGTCGAGCATCTTACGGAGAGTGGTCGCCGACCGGGAGACCCCATCTTTTTGCAGGATTCCGGGGAGTACCCGGTACTCTGGTCTGCGGCGGTGGCCAAGGCGCTGAAGCGTCCGGGGCTGTCCGTTTTTCGGGGCCTTAGCTCAGTTGGTAGAGCGCTGCCTTTGCAAGGCAGATGTCAGGAGTTCGAATCTCCTAGGCTCCACACACAAACCCCCTCCGACCGGCACAAACACGGTCGGAGGGGGTTTTGCGTGCTGTCGCCTGTTTTCGCGGCGGTCGTCCGGGAGCCGGCTCAGCGGCGGTCGTCCGGGCCGGTGCCGTCCGTGCCCTCCGGGCCGTCGGCCTCCGACTTGTCCTGCTCGGCCCGGACCTCGGGGTCGAGCGGGGCCGGGCCGCTGCCGTCGACCGAGGTCAGCGGTGCACGGTCGGAGACCTCCGTGGCAGCGGGCGGTTCGACCAGCCAGTCGGGGTTGGCCTGCCTGTCCCACCACCGCCAGGCGGCGTAGGCGCCGCCGGCCACGAGGCCGACCACGACGAGCCCCTTGAACAGCCGCCCGGCCTTCGCCCGCCGTTCGTGCTTTCTGGCCAGCCGGCGGATCTCCTCCGCCGTGACCTGTCCGCGCAGCGCGGCCAGCGCGGCGGCGCTGCGGGCCGTGGCCTCCTCGGCCACGGGCTGGGCAATGGCCATCGCGTGCTCGACCCGCGGCACCGTGAAGTCCGCGGCGGTACGGGCCGCCCGGCGGGTGTGGAGGGCGGCGCGCCGGCCGGCCTCGTCGACCTTGGGCGGCACATGGGTGAGGGCCAGTTCGATACGTGGTGCCAGATGCGCGTCGTACTGGACGCGGGCCTGCTGGGCCGCCTTGGACACCTTCGGCGCGAGCCGCGTGCGGGCCTCGTGCGCGAGATGTGCGGCCTGGTCCTTGGCCGTGTCGGCGTAGGGCGCCACCACTTCCGCGGCGTGCTGCACGCTGTCCTTCGCCGAGTCGGTTGCGGCGCGCACGCTGTCGATGCGGGTCACGGGATCCTCCTCCTTGGTGGCGGGTAGACACTCCGCCTTTCCACCCATTTCGAGATCATGCCCGCCGGAGCCCTGTATGGCATGCGGGGCGGGCATCCGGGTTATTCAGGTCATGAGCGACACCTGCGGGCAGTGCGGTGCAAAGGGAGCTTGCCGACGACAATGCCACGGTTCGCTCCAGCCCGCGCCGCTGCGTCACGCACTTGGCCGCATTTGTTCCTGCGGGGAGCGGCACGGAAGCGGCGGCTCCGCGCGAAGCGCGGAACGGGGCGGGAGGGTGAGCGCCACGCGTTCGCCGACGGCGGCCGAACGGCCGGGACGCGACGTCCGTGCGAGGATCGTCGGACGTCACTGAAGACTTACGGAAGGCAGATCGTGGCCGAGCAGCTTTACGCCACCTTGAAGACCAACCAGGGCGACATCGAGATCCGGCTCCTGCCGAACCACGCGCCCAAGACGGTCAAGAACTTCGTGGAGCTCGCCAAGGGCGAGCGTGAGTGGACGCACCCCGAGACCGGTGAGAAGTCGACGGACAAGCTGTACGACGGCACCGTCTTCCACCGCGTCATCAGCGGCTTCATGATCCAGGGCGGCGACCCGCTGGGCAACGGCACCGGTGGCCCGGGGTACGAGTTCGTGGACGAGTTCCATCCCGACCTCAGCTTCAACAAGCCGTACCTGCTGGCCATGGCCAACGCGGGTCCGGGCACCAACGGCTCGCAGTTCTTCGTGACCGTTTCGCCGACCGCCTGGCTGACCGGCAAGCACACCATCTTCGGCGAGGTCACCGACGAGGCCAGCAAGAAGGTCGTGGATGCCATCGCCGCCACCCCGACCAACGCCCGCACCGACCGCCCGGTGCAGGACGTCGTGATCGAGTCGGTCGTCATCGAGACGCGTTGATCACCCGCGGTCATCGGCCGATCACACGCTGATTGTCCGTTCGGGAACCAACCGCCCTGCCCGTCCGTACTGATACATAGCGGACGAGCAGGGCGGCGTTGTGCGTGCCCGTGCCCGCCATGACGAGGACCGAAGGGACCGGGAAGCGATGGGACCGATGGACCGGCAGCCGCCGGGAGGCACGGACCAGCCGGCCGCCGCGGACGGCTCGCTCAGCTGCTACCGCCACCCCGGTCGCGAGGCGAACATCCGCTGCACCCGCTGCGACCGCCCGATCTGCCCCGAGTGCATGATCAATGCCTCGGTCGGCTTCCAGTGCCCGGACTGCGTACGCCAGGGATCGGGCACGGGACACGGCCCGGCCGCCAATCAGCCGCGCACCGTCGCGGGCGGCAGCATCACCGCCGATCCCCGCCTCGTCACCAAGATCCTGCTCGGCATCAACGTCGCCGTGTACCTCGCGGTGCTGGCGAGGGGCACCACGCTGGTCGACGAGCTGATGCTGCTCGGCCGCGCCACGACCCACTACGGTGGTCCGCTCGAAGGCGTCGCGGAGGGCCAGTGGTACCGACTGGTGACATCGATGTTCCTGCACCAGGAGGTGTGGCACATCGCGTTCAACATGCTGGGGCTGTGGTGGCTCGGCGGGCCGCTGGAAGGGGCGCTCGGCCGCGCCCGCTATCTCACGCTCTACATGATCTCCGGCCTGGCCGGCAGCGCCCTCACCTACTGGCTCTCCGCGCCCGTGCAGGGCTCGCTCGGAGCCTCCGGGGCGATCTTCGGACTGCTGGGCGCCACCGCCGTGCTCATGCGCCGGCTCAACTACGACATGCGCCCGGTCTTCGCGCTGCTCGCGGTGAACCTGGTCATCACCTTCAACCCCTGGGGCGGAATCGCCTGGCAGGCACATGTCGGCGGCCTGATCGCGGGCACGCTGATCGCGATCGGCATGGTCCACGCACCCCGCGAGCGGCGCGCACTGGTGCAGTACGGCACCTGCGCCCTGGTCCTGGCGGCCGTGATTTTTGTGGTCGTCGCCAGAACGGCCGCGCTGACCTGAGCGGGCATCGTCCCCGGGCCGGTTGTCCACAGTCGGAGTTGTCCACAGCGGGTGCCGGATCTTGTGCATTCTGTGCGAACAACTGTGCCCCTTGTCGCTGAGCTGGGTTTTTCCAGTCAGGACAAGGGGCGTGCCATCTCTCGATGGGGGAGACTGTAGTCACATCGGCGTCAACCGACCGGGAGTTATCCACAGATCGTCTGACCTTTTCCCCCGCCTGTGGATAACGCTGTGGGTAACTCGGGGCAAGGCTTGCGGGACAGGGGCCCGCTGTGCACCTACGAGCGCCGCGGTACTACTTCCACTGCGTGGAGACACCGAAGCCGCCGGCGATGAAGCCGAACCCGACGACGATGTTCCAGTTCTCGAGGTCCTTGATCGGCAGGTCGCCGTCGGTCACATAGAAGACGACGATCCAGGCCAGACCGATCAGGAAGAGCGCCAGCATCACCGGCGCCACCCAGCTGTGGCTGGTCAGCTTTATGTTGGTTGCCTGCTTCGCCGGAGGGGGCGTGAAGTCGGCCTTCTTGCGGATACGTGACTTCGGCACGAGGAACTCTCCTGTCGATGCGCTGCGTGACCGCGCAGGGAACTGTGGCTGGCGCCGGGGCGGGCTCGAGGGGGAATGCTGCCTCCCTCGGGCGTCCGTTAGCGTAGTGCTTCCCTGGCGCCGAAGGAGATAAGGGTACGTTGAGCAATTCTGCCGACTCCCCCCAAGGGTCCGTCCGGCGCAACTTCCGGCACCCGGCCCGTGTGCTCACCGCTGCCGTCTTCGCGCTCGCCGGGCTGATCTTCGTGACCAGTGCCAACACGGCCAAGGGCACCAATATCCGCACCGACTCCTCGCTGCTGAAGCTCTCCGATCTCATCCAGCAGCGCAGCAACAAGAACGCCCAGCTGGACGAGACCACCGCGGCCGTGCGCAAGGACATCGACGCCCTCGTCCGGCGGGACGACGGCAGCACCGAGGCGGAGGACGCCCGGCTCAAGGAGCTGGAGCGGGACGGCGGCACCACGAAGCTCACCGGCCACTCGGTGAGCGTCACGCTCGACGACGCCCCGCCCAACGCCACCGCCAACCCCGGCTACCCCGACCCGCAACCCAATGACCTGGTCATTCACCAGCAGGACCTGCAGGCGGTCGTCAATGCCCTCTGGCAGGGCGGTGCCCGGGGCATCCAGGTCATGGACCAGCGGCTGATCTCCACCAGTGCGGTGCGCTGCGTCGGCAACACCCTGATCCTCCAGGGCCGGGTCTACTCCCCGCCGTACAAGATCACCGCGGTCGGCGACCCGGGCAAGCTCAAGCAGGCGCTCAACAACTCCCCGGCGATCAGCAACTACCTGTTGTACGTGAAGGCGTACGGGCTCGGCTGGAAAGTCGACGAGCACGAGGCGGTGACTCTTCCCGGCTACTCGGGCACAGTGGACCTCCACTATGCGGAGCCGGTGAAGTAGTAGCGAGCGGCTGTGGGGAGGCCGGCCAGGTGTCGGTGCGACTGATCGTCAGGACGTTCAGCGAACTCTGCATCACCGTCGGTGCCCTGATCGTGCTCTTTGTGGTGTACGTGCTGTTCTGGACCGGGGTGAAGGCGGCCGACGCCACCGAGGGGCAGATCGACTCCCTGCGCAGCCGGTGGGCGCAGGGGGCGGTGTCCTCTCCGGGGCCGCAGGTCTCCCCGAGGTCGAATCCATCGGGGTCTTCGAAAGAGCCCCCAGCCCCCGCCGCGTACCGGGACGGCAAGCCGTTCGCGATGCTGTACATACCCCGCTTCGGCAAAGGCTGGGAGTGGCCCGTCCTGGAGAACACCGAGGTCAGGACCTTACAGAAGGGCCTCGGCCACTACACAGGGACCGCCCGCCTCGGTGCGACCGGCAATTTCGCGGTGGCCGGACACCGCCGTACCTACGGGGATCCGTTCAAGGACTTCCCGAAGCTGCGTCCGGGAGACGCGGTGGTGCTGACGGACGGGACGACGTGGTTCACGTACCGCATCGACAAGAAGCCCTACCGGACGGTGCCGAGCGACATCGGGGTCATCGATCCCGTACCCCGCAAGTCCGGCTTCGACGGGCCGGGCCGCTATCTGACGCTGACCACCTGCGACCCCGAATGGGGCAGCAGCCACCGGCTGATCGCCTGGGCGCACCTCGACGCCACCCAGCCTGTGACCGAAGGCAAGCCGGCAGCTTTCCACAGCTGACCCACGCTCCTGCCCCCGCCCTTTAGTCTGGTCCCGTACCGAATGGAGGGGACAGCATGTACGGCTGGATCTGGCGGCATCTGCCGGGCAACGCATGGGTGCGTGCGCTCATCTCGCTCGTGCTGGTGCTGGCCGTCGTCTACGCGCTTTTCCAGTACGTCTTCCCTTGGGCGGAACCGCTGCTTCCGTTCGGCGATGTGACGGTCGACGGCTCGACCGGGACGGAGGCCGGCCAGTGAGTGCCCGCATTCTCGTCGTGGACAACTACGACAGCTTTGTCTTCAACCTCGTCCAGTACCTCTACCAGCTCGGCGCCGAATGCGAAGTGCTGCGCAACGACGAGGTGACCACGGCGCACGCCCAGGACGGCTTCGACGGTGTCCTGCTGTCGCCCGGTCCCGGCACCCCGGAGCAGGCGGGCGTCTGCGTCGAGATGGTGCGCCACTGCGCGGCGACGGGCGTCCCGGTCTTCGGGGTCTGCCTGGGGATGCAGTCGATGGCGGTGGCGTACGGCGGCGTGGTGGACCGCGCCCCGGAGCTGCTGCACGGCAAGACCTCGCCGGTGACCCATGAGGGAGCGGGGGTCTTCGCCGGCCTGCCGTCCCCGTTCACCGCGACCCGCTACCACTCGCTCGCCGCTGAACCGGACACAGTCCCGGCGGAGCTGGAGGTGACGGCGCGGACTGCCGACGGCATCATCATGGGGCTGCGCCACCGTGAACTGCCGGTGGAGGGCGTGCAGTTCCATCCGGAGTCGGTGCTGACCGAGTATGGGCACCTGATGCTGGCCAACTGGCTGGCACAGTGCGGCGACACGGGGGCCGTCGCGAGGTCGGCGGGGCTCGCGCCGGTGGTGGGCAAGGCCGTCGCGTGACCGCACTCCGCCCCGAACACGACGCCGGACAGGACGGCCCGTACGAGCAAGGAGCGTACGAGGCCGCAGGCGCGTTCGAGGCGGCGGTCGACCGGCTGGCGGACCCGTTGAACGATCCGCTGCCGGGGCGACACGCCTCGCCGTGGTTCAGGGCGGACAACATCCCGGCCGAGACATCCGAGGCACAGGCAGAGTCTCCAGCGCAGGCAGAGCCTCCGGCACAGGCACAGGCGCGGGCGCCACAGGGGGTGCAGAGCCCCGAGGGGGCTCCGCGGGAGTGGTACGACCCCGAAGGGTTCGAACGGGACTGGTACGGGCAGCAGACGCCCGCTCCGGCCCCCGTACGGGCCCCCGCTCCGGCCCCTGCTTCGGCCCCCGTACCGGGGACCCGGGTGCAGCCCGCGCCCCTTCCCTTCCCGCTCGACGACGAGACGATCGGCCTGCGGACGGGCCTCGAACCGGATCAGGCGGGCGATGCGGAGAGCTTCCGGGAATCCGAACCGGACTCCGAAGGCACCGATCCGGAACCGCGCACCGGAGGCCGCGCCGAACGCCGCCGCGCCGCCAAGGGGCGGGGCCGCCACCATGCCGAACAGCGGCCGGACACCGCAGCCACGGCCGCCACGCAGGCCGACAAGCCGATGTCACGCGTCGAGGCACGGCGTGCGGCGCGCGCGGCCAAGGACAGCCCGGCCGTGGTGGCCAGCCGGGTCACCGGAGAGCTGTTCATCACGCTCGGTGTGCTGATGCTGCTGTTCGTCACGTATCAGCTGTGGTGGACGAATGTGCGCGCCGATCAGTACGCCGGCAAGGAGACGCACAAGATCCAGGACGACTGGGCGAAGGGCGACCGCAACCCCGGTGTGTTCGAAGCGGGGCAGGGGTTTGCCATCATCCACATCCCCAAGCTGGACGTGGTCGCTCCGATCGCCGAGGGCATCAGCAAGGAGAAGGTCCTCGACCGGGGCATGATCGGTCACTACGGAGAGGGCGCGCTCCGCACCGCGATGCCGTCGGCCAAGCAGGGCAACTTCGCCCTGGCCGGTCACCGCAACACACACGGTGAGCCGTTCCGCTACATCAACCGGCTGAACCCCGGCGACCTGATCGTGGTCGAGACGCAGGACGCGTACTACACGTACAAGACGACGAAGACCCTGCCGCAGACGTCGCCGTCCAACGTCTCGGTGATCGATCCCGTGCCGCAGGGTTCCGGGTTCACCGGGCCGGGCCGGTACCTCACTCTGACGACCTGTACGCCGGAATTCACGAGTACGTACCGTTTGATCGTCTGGGGCAAGATGGTCGACGAACGACCGCGCAGCAAGGGGAAGCCCGACGCGCTCGTGGGCTGAATCATCATCACGACAGGGACGGGTGCGGTGACAGCGAGGACCGAGCACGAAGAGCGAACCGGCGAGTCCGCGCCCCCGCCCCGGCGCCGGGGCCGCCATCCCGTCGCGACCGTGGTCAGCGTTTTCGGCGAACTGCTGATCACCGCGGGCCTGGTGCTGGGGCTCTTCGTCGTCTACTCCCTCTGGTGGACGAATGTCCTCGCCGACCGTGAGGCCACCAAGCAGGGCCACACCGTCCGCGACCGCTGGGCGGGCGGCCCGGGCGCGCTGGACACGAAGGACGGCATCGGCTTCCTCCACGTCCCGTCGATGAAGAACGGCGAGGTGCTGGTCAAGAAGGGCACCGACACCGAGAACCTCAACAACGGAACCGCGGGCTACTACACGGACCCGGTGAAGTCGGACCTTCCGTGGGACAAGAAGGGCAACTTCACCCTGGCCGCCCACCGTGACGGACACGGCGCCAAGTTCCACAACATCGACAAGGTGAAGACCGGGGACGCGGTCGTCTTCGAGACCAAGGACACCTGGTACGTCTACAAGGTCTTCGAGGAGCTTCCCGAGACGTCGAAGTACAACGTCGACGTCCTCCAGGCGGTACCGAAGGGATCGGGCGCGAAGAAGCCCGGCCGCTACATCACGCTGACGACCTGCACGCCGGTCTACACGTCGAAGTACCGCTACATCGTGTGGGGCGAGTTGGTACGCACGGAGAAGGTGGACAAGGACCGTACGAAGCCGGCGGAGCTGCGCTAGCCGATACGACGAGTCGGGCCCGAAGCCGCAGCCAATCCTTGCGACTTCGGGCCCTCCGCAGTCCTGGTCCCTGGCTCCTACTTGAGTACTTGCAGTTTCGCGCCCGCGCTCCAGGCCTCCAGGAGGTCCTCGACTCCAGGAGAACTGCCTCGGTGAACATGCTTCTGCCCTTCTGCCCACTCAGCGGTACGGCCGGAGTCCGATGCTCCGCCCCACCGGATCAACGAATTGCCACATATGAAGACGTGATCGGTTTACGGATATATATGCGGTATGCACCGGATATTTCGTGGCGGGCACAGCAAAGGACCCCGGCACTGTGAGGTGCCGGGGTCCGATGGCGGTCGGTGCGACTCGGGGTCAGTGCCGGCGTGAGCCGGATGGGCCACCGAAGATGTTGCCGTCTCCGCCGCCCGGCATGGTCTGGACGTTGACCGCGCTGTTCTTGTCGACCGGCTGTCCCGAGAGGGGCTGGAAGGCGACGATCTTCGCCTTGTCGTCAGTTGGCCCCTGCACCTGACCGAGCTGCAGACCCGCCTGGGCAAGCAGGGCCTTCGCCTCAGCGAGTGTCTTGCCCTGCAGATCGGGAACTGTGGTCTGTTCCGGCTGCTGCGGGCCCTTCGAGACCGTCAGCACGATCTGGGCCGTCAGCGGCTGCATCGAGTCGGCGAGCGGTGTCTGGCTGATCACCTGGTTCGCGGGCTTCTCCGAATCGACGTCGGTCCTGGAGACATTCGTGAAGCCCAGGCCATTGAGCTGGGCCACGGCGGCGTCGTAGTCCCGGTCGGCGACGTTCGGCACCTTCTGGGTGGCCTGCTTGGCGACCGTGATCGTGACTTCGGAGTTCTTCTCGGCCTTCGAGTTGCCCGCGGGGTTCTGCGTGATGACCGTGCCCGCGGTCTTGCCGGACTCGACCGAGGTGACCTTCACCGTGAAGCCCTTGGCCTCGAGGTCCTTGCGGGCGGTCGCCTCGGTCTTCTCCACGACGTCCGGGACGTCGACCTTCGGGGCGCCGGTGGAGACGACGACCGTGACGGTGTCCTTCTTGTCCATCTCTTCGTCCGAGGTCGGCGTCTGGCTGCAGATCTTGCCCTTGGGCTGCTCCTCGCACGGTTCGCGCGAGCCGATCTTCAGGACGACGTCGGAGTGCTCCGCGAGCTTCTGTGCTTCCTCCACGGTAGAGCCGACCATGTTCGGCACATCGACCTGGTTGCTGTCGTTGGTGCTGCTGAAGACCGACCTGCCGATCAGGATCGCGCCGATCAGCACCAGGACGCCCGCGACGATCAGCAGGATCGTCGAGGTGTTGCTCTTCTTCTGGCGACGGCGGTCCGGCCGGTCGTCGTAGCCGTAGCCGCCGTCGTCCGGGTTGACCGGGGGCAGCATGGACGTGGGTGCGCCGTTCTGGTCGGCGGCGCGCAGTGCGGTGGTCGGCTGGTCGTTGCCGTATCCGTCGTAGCCGCCGTAACCGGCCGCACCCATCGCCGCGGTGGCGGCGACCGGCTGGCCGTCGAGGCAGGCCTCGATGTCGGCGCGCATTTCGTCGGCCGACTGGTAGCGGTAGTCGGGGTCCTTGACCAGGGCCTTCAACACGATCGCGTCCATTTCGGGCGTGATCTCGGGGTCGAAGTTGCTGGGCTTCTGCGGCTCTTCCCGTACGTGCTGGTAGGCGACCGCGACCGGTGAGTCCCCGATGAAGGGCGGTCGGACCGTCAGCAGCTCGTAGAGCAGGCAGCCGGTCGAGTAGAGGTCGGAACGCGCGTCGACCTGCTCGCCCTTGGCCTGCTCCGGGGAGAGGTACTGGGCGGTGCCGATGACGGCGGCGGTCTGCGTCATCGTCATTCCGGAGTCGCCCATGGCGCGGGCGATACCGAAGTCCATGACCTTGACCTGACCGGTGCGCGTCAGCATGACGTTCGCCGGTTTGATGTCGCGGTGGACGATGCCGGCGCGGTGCGAGTACTCCAGCGCCTGGAGGATGCCGACGGTCATCTCAAGGGTGCGCTCGGGCAGCAACTTGCGGCCGGAGTGCAGGAGTTCCCTGAGCGTCGACCCGTCGACGTACTCCATCACGATGTACGGGATGGAGACCCCGTCGACGTAGTCCTCGCCGGTGTCGTAGACGGCGACGATCGCCGGGTGGTTGAGCGAGGCGGCGGACTGGGCCTCACGGCGGAACCGGGCCTGGAACGACGGATCGCGGGCCAGATCGGCCCGGAGCGTCTTCACGGCTACGGTGCGGCCGAGCCGGGTGTCGTGTGCGAGGTAGACCTCGGCCATGCCACCACGGCCGAGCACCGAGCCCAGCTCGTACCGGCCGCCGAGGCGACGCGGCTCTTCCATAACAGTTCCAGCCCTCTCCGTCAGTCCCGACCGCACCGGTGTGTGGTCCGGCGGTGTGCTGCTCGCGCATACGCTACCGGCCGCGCACTACCTGATCGGCCTGGAGTCCGGACCTGATATCTGACCGGTATCCCGATGTGCAGGTATGGCACCCGATGTGATGGGCGTCACTTCTTGCTGTCGATGACCGCCTTCATCACGTCCCGCGCGATCGGGGCGGCCAGGCCGCCACCGGAGATGTCGTCGCGGTTGGCCTGGCTGTCCTCGACGACCACGGCGACGGCGACCGGGGAGCCGCTGTCGGTCTTTGCGTACGAGATGAACCAGGCGTACGGGTTCTCACTGTTGTTCAGGCCGTGCTGGGCGGTACCGGTCTTGCCGCCGACAGTGACGCCGTTGATGAGGGCATTGGTTCCCGTGCCCTTCTTGACGACGGTCTCCATCATCTGCTGGAGCTTCTGCGCGTTCTCACCCGAGAGGGGCTGGCTGAACTGTTCCTTCTCGTGGGTGTAGATCACGTCGAGGTTGGGGGCCTGGCGCTCGGCGACCATGTACGGCTGCATCAGCTTGCCGTCGTTGGCGACGGCCGCGGCGACCATCGCCATCTGGAGCGGGGTGGCGCGGTTGGACGCCTGGCCGATGCCGGCCATGGCGTTCTGCGGCCGGTTGTCCTTGGGGTAGACGCTGGCGTCGGCGCGTACCGGGGTGAAGATCTCCTCGTTGAAGCCGAACTTGTTGGCCTCGTCGATCATCTTCTGGTTGCCGAGATCGTCGCTGATCTTGCCGAAGACGGTGTTGCAGGACCACCGCAGCGCTTCCCGGAGCGAGGCGTTCTCGCACGGGATGTTGCCCTCGTTGTCGAGGTTGCCGGTGGTCAGCGGGAGCCGCCAGGGCAGCGGGGAGTTCGTCTTGTCGTCGATGCCCTTGTACAGCCCGTTCTCAAGGGCCGCGGCAGCGGTGACGACCTTGAAGGTCGAGCCGGGCGGGTAGGTCTCGCGCAATGCCCGGTTGAGCATCGGCTTGTCCTTGTCGGCAAGGAGCTTCTGCCGGGCCTTGCTGTCCTTGTCGGAGTTGCCCGCGAAGACCGACGGGTCGTACGACGGGGTGCTCACCAGGGCCAGGATGGCGCCGGTCTGCGGGTCGAGCGCGGCCACGGCGCCCTTCTTGCTGCCGAGCCCCTTGAACGCGGCCTTCTGCGCGGCGCCGTTCAGGGTGGTGACGACATTGCCGCCCTGCTTCTTCCCGCCGGTGAACATCGAGAGGGTGCGGTCGAAGAAGAGCTGGTCGTCGTTGCCCGTGAGGATGCCGTCCTCGATGCTTTCCAGCTGCGAGGCGTCGAAGGCCTGCGAGGAGTATCCGGTGACGGGCGCCCACATGGCGCCGTTCTTCCAGACCCGCTTGTACTTGAAGTCGCTGCCCTTGGTCTCGACGGACCCGGTGACCGGATTGCCGTCGACGATGATGTTGCCGCGCTCGTGGGCGTAACGCTCGATGCGGACGCGGCGGTTCTCGTCGCGGCTGTTCAGTTCGTCGGCACGGACGTACTGCAAGTAGTTGGTCCGTACGAGCAGGGCGAG
Organism: Streptomyces atratus; assembly: GCF_900119365.1. Classification (GTDB taxonomy): domain Bacteria; phylum Actinomycetota; class Actinomycetes; order Streptomycetales; family Streptomycetaceae; genus Streptomyces; species Streptomyces atratus_B. Next base: position 89,627 of record NZ_FPJO01000017.1, on the reverse strand, counting down.
GATGAGGATGCCGCAGAAGATCGCGATCCGGCGCAGGGGCTTGTTCACGGTCGGACCACCTGGGTCATCTCGGCGTCGGGGGACGGTGCGGGTGCCGGTGCCGGGCGGCGAGCGGTGTCGCTGATCCTGATCAGGATGGCGATCAGCGCCCAGTTGGCCAGCACGGACGAACCGCCGTACGCGAGGAACGGCATGGTCATACCGCTGAGCGGGATGAGCCCCATGACACCGCCGGCAACCACGAAGATCTGGATCGCGAAGGCTCCCGACAGGCCGATGGCGAGTAGCTTGCCGAAGGGGTCGCGGGCGGCGAGCGCCGTGCGGACGCCCCGCTCGACGATCAGGCCGTAGATCAGCAGGATGGCCATCATCCCGGCCAGGCCCAGCTCCTCGGCGACGGTGGAGAGGATGAAGTCGGCGTTGGCGGCGAACATGATCAGGTCGGAGTGACCCTGGCCCAGTCCGGTGCCGAGCGTGCCACCGGAACCGAAGGCCATCAGTGACTGGGCGATCTGGTCGCTCTGCTCCATAGTCGCCTTGGCGAACGGGTCGAGCCATGCATTCACCCGGGACTGCACGTGCGGCTCGAAGGACGCCACACCCACCGCGCCCACCGCGGACATCAGCAGGCCGAAGACGATCCAGCTGGTTCGTTCGGTGGCGACGTAGAGCATCACCACGAAGAGCCCGAAGAACAGCAGGGAGGTGCCGAGGTCGGTCTCGAAGACCAGGATCAGGATCGACAGGGCCCAGATGGTGATGATCGGTCCGAGATCGCGTCCGCGCGGCAGGTACATCCCCATGAAGCGGCGGCTCGCCAGCGCCAGTGCATCACGCTTCACCATGAGGTAGCCGGAGAAGAACACTGCGATGAGGATCTTGGCGAACTCCCCCGGCTGGATCGTGAACGGGCCGAGGCTGATCCAGATCTTCGCGCCGTTCACCGCCGGGAAGAACATCGGCAGGATCAGCAGGACCAGCGCCACGGCCATCGAGATGTAGGTGTAGCGCTGCAGGATGCGGTGGTCCTTGAGGATCACCAGCACGGCGACGAAGAAAGCGACGCCGATTGCCGAGTAGAGCAGTTGCTTGGGGGCGTCCGGGCTGTATTCCCCGTACAGATACTCCGCACGCTGGATCAGCCGCTGCGACTGGTCCAGCCGCCAGATCAGCACCAGGCCCAGGCCGTTGAGCAGGGTGGCGAGCGGGAGCAGCAGCGGGTCCGCGTACGGGGCGAACTTGCGTACCACGAGGTGGGCGACGCCGCCGAGCAGGATGAGTCCCGCTCCGTATCCGAACATGCCGGACGGGAGCTTGCCGTCGATGGCGAGCCCGACATTGGCGTAGGCGAACACCGAGATGGCGATGGCGAAGCCCATCATCATCAGTTCGGTGTTGCGACGGCTCGGTGCGTCGATCGCGCCGATCGTGGTCGTGTTGGTGACAACGCTCATGGTGCTGAAGGCCCCCTACGGCTTACTGCTTACCGCACTGCGGGACCAGCTTTTTCTCTTCCTCCGAGAGGCTGGGACCAGGAGCGGGAGTTTTGGTCGGCTTGGTCTTGGCGGCATCGGACGTCTTGGCGCCGCTGGATGTCTTGGCAGCGTCCGTACCCGGTGCCTGGCCCTCGTCGGCGCTGGCCTTCTCGGCGGCACGTCGTTCGGCGTTCTTCTTGCAGGCGGACGCCTGGACGGAGAGTTCGTCGATCTTGTCGCGGGCGGCGGTGAGGGTGCCCTCGGCGATGGTCGCCTCGACCTGCTTGCGCTGGTAGGCCGGGAGGTACTTGAGTTCGATCTCGGGGTGGTCCTTCTCGACCTTCGAGAGCGAGACCCAGGCCAGGTCCTGGCTGATGCCGCGGAACAGTGCGACGTGTTCGTTCTTCGCGCCTACGTAGAACTGGTTCTGCGTCCAGCGGTAGCCGCCGTAGAGGCCGCCGCCGATGACGGCGAGCGCCAGCACGGAGTAGAGGGACCGCTTCAGCCACTTGCGACCGCCGCCGGGCTTGACGAAGTCGTCGTCGGTGTACGCGTCGAAGGAGCCGTCGGGCATGCCACCGTAGTCGCCGCCGTCACCGCTTCCGGGCGGGCCGAAGCCTCCCGCGGGCGGCGGTACGGGGCGGCCGAGGCCGGCTGCCCGTCCGGCGGGGGTCTGCATGGCGGCCGTGCTCTCGGCGGCGGACATCTGCGCGGCCTGGTTCTCGGCGACCGCGCCGACGATGACCGGGGTGTCGCTGAACTGCGCGGCCAGAGTGTCGTTGCTGTCGACGTCGAGGACGTCGGCGACGATGCAGGTGATGTTGTCGGGGCCGCCGCCGCGCAGGGCGAGCTGGATCAGCTCCTGGATGGTCTCCTGCGGGCCCTGGTAGCTGGCGAGTGTCTCTTCCATCGTCTGATGGGAGACGACGCCGGACAGCCCGTCGGAGCAGATCAGATAGCGGTCGCCGACCCGGACCTCACGGATGGAGAGATCGGGTTCGACGTGGTCGCCACTGCCCAGTGCGCGCATCAGCAGGGCGCGCTGCGGGTGGGTGGTGGCCTCTTCCTCGGTGATCCGGCCCTCGTCGACAAGCCGCTGCACCCAGGTGTGGTCCTGGGTGATCTGGGTGAGTACGCCGTCGCGCAGCAGGTACGCGCGGGAGTCGCCGACGTGGACGAGGCCGAGGCGCTGGCCGGTCCAGAGCAGGGCGGTGAGCGTGGTGCCCATGCCCTCCAGTTGGGGGTCCTCCTCGACCATCATGCGCAGCTGGTCGTTGGCCCGCTGGACCGCCGTGCCGAGCGAGGTGAGGATGTCCGAGCCCGGGACGTCGTCGTCGAGCTGGACGAGCGTGGAGATCACCTCGGAGCTGGCGACCTCGCCGGCTGCCTGGCCACCCATGCCGTCGGCGATGGCGAGAAGGCGCGGTCCGGCGTAGCCGGAGTCCTCGTTGCCCTCCCGGATCATGCCCTTGTGCGATCCGGCGGCGAAGCGCAGGGAAAGACTCATGCGCACCTCTCCCGTCGGCTCGGGGTACAGCCGGTCTCGAGCCACACTGCCCACCCTCCGGTCGGGAGCCGGGCGGGGTCCGTTGCCCGGACCGCCGCGGCTCGCTCGCTCCGCTCGCTCATTGTCGTACTACTTCCGCAGCTCGATGACGGTCTTGCCGATCCGGATCGGCGCGCCCAGCGGAACTGGTGTCGGGGTGGTGAGTCGGGTCCGGTCGAGATACGTGCCGTTGGTGGACCCGAGATCCTCGACGATCCACTGGCCGTCACGGTCGGGGTAGATCCTGGCATGCCTGCTGGACGCGTAGTCGTCGTCCAGCACGATCGTTGAATCGTGCGCCCGGCCCAGCGTGATGGTCTGCCCCTGGAGTGCCACCGTGGTGCCGGTGAGGCTGCCCTCGGAGACGACCAGCTTTGTGGGTGCTCCCCGGCGCTGGCGGCCCGGCTGCTGGCGTTGCTGCGGCGGTGCCGCAGCGTTCTGGCGTGCCTGTGGAGGCCGTGCGTCGTTCGCAGTGCGGCGTGAGCCGCGCTGCGTGACGCGCGTTCCGAACAGGTCGCTGCGAATGACCTGGACGGCCACGATCACGAACAGCCACAGAACAGCCAGGAAACCTAGCCGCATGACCGTCAGGGTCAGCTCTGACATTGCCCCCGCTTCACCCTTCGGCTTGCCGGTAAACGATGGTGGTGCTGCCCACGACGATCCGCGAGCCGTCGCGGAGCGTAGCGCGGGTGGTGTGCTGCCCGTCTACCACGATGCCGTTGGTAGATCCGAGATCCTGGATCGTCGAGGGCGTTCCGGTCCGGATCTCACAGTGCCGACGGGATACGCCGGGGTCGTCGATCCGCACGTCGGCGTCGGTGCTGCGTCCCAGCACCAGCGTCGGGCGGGAGATCTGATGGCGGGTGCCGTTGATCTCGATCCAGCGTCGCACCTGCGCGTTCGGCAGGGGGCTGGGCCCGGCTGGCGGGTGCCGGTCGGTGCTGGGTGCTCCGGGCCTTCCGGCGCCCGGCGGCGGGGCCGCAGGCATGGGAGGGGCGGAGCTGGGAGGGTAGCCGTAGCCGCCGGTGGGCTGCGCGGACCGGCCCGGGCCCGGGTAGGGAGGCTGGCCCTGCAGTTCTTGGTGGCCCTGGGGGTCCTGCTGTGACGAACTCGACGCCAGGGTGCGGCTGCGTACCCGGTAGAGCCCGGTGTCGAGGTCGTCGGCCTTCTCCAGGTGGACCTTGATGGGGCCCATGAAGGTGTACCGCTGCTGCTTGGCGTAGTCGCGGACCAGCCCGGAGAGTTCGTCGCCCAACTGGCCCGAGTACGGGCTGAGTCGCTCGTAGTCGGGGGTGCTGAGCTCGACGATGAAGTCGTTGGGGACGACGGTCCGCTCGCGGTTCCAGATCGTTGCGTTGTTGTCGCACTCGCGCTGGAGGGCTCCCGCGATCTCGACCGGCTGGACCTCGGACTTGAAGACCTTGGCGAAGGTGCCGTTGACCAGACCCTCGAGACGCTGCTCGAAACGCTTCATGACTCCCATGGGGCACCTCCTCCGTTGTTGTCGTCCCTGTACTGCTTACTGATCGTATCCACGCGTCGGGAAATCGGCTGGTTCCCCTTGTCTGCCCTGTGGATGAGTGTCACCTCTCACACGGATCGTAGAGGCGGCCTCCTCACAGTGTCCCGTATCCGGGGTGCACAGAGGAGGAGTGGGGGCGATCGCTCGGCGTTCCCGCTTCCCCCCAGTCGGTCGGTCAAACAACGGATGTGAATCCACCCTGTCCAGCGTGCTAATGTTCCGCATGTCGCCAGGCAATCGCACCAAGCGGTGAGAGAGTCTGGAAACACCACTCTTGCGCGAGTGGCGGAACGGCAGACGCGCTGGCTTCAGGTGCCAGTGTCCTTAGGGACGTGGGGGTTCAAATCCCCCCTCGCGCACAAGAGAGAAGCCCCACAGGCCAACGGTCTGTGGGGCTTCTTCGTTCCCGGTTCCGGAACCGGCTCCCGTTCCGTGGCTCGCGGGTTCCGGTTCCGGTTCGGGATTCTGATTCCGGGTTCTGATTCCCGATTCTGGTTTCACGTGAAACGTCTGATTCGAGGCGCCCTGCGAGGTCTTGGGACTGAGAGGTCGTACGAGTCATAGGTGTCGTACAGGGCTTGTGGGGCTTCTGAGGGCTTAGGGGTGGATCAGGCCTTGGGTGTCTGTTGGGCGGGCGGGACGGTGTCGCCTGCCGAGTTGTAGCGCAACAGGTACTTCGCGAACCGGGCGAGATCTTCCTCCGTCCAGTCCGCCAGGCGTTCCTGGTAGGCCATGCGGCGGCTGGCCTGGGTGGAGGCGAGGGCTTGGGTTCCGGCCGCCGTGGGATGCAGCACCTGGATCCGGTGGTCGTCGGGGTCCGGATGGCGCTCGACCAGTCCCAGCTTCTCCAGGGTGCCGATCTGCCGGCTGACCGTCGATTTGTCCAGCATGTAGTGCGCGGCCAGGTCTGTCGCGCGGCAGCCGTGCTGGTCCTCGATGTGTGCCAGCAGCGTGTACGAGACCAGGGGGAGCTCCGGGTGGAGGCGGGCCGCGGCGGCCCGTGCGCGGCGTGCGAAGGCGGTCAGTTCGCGCTGGATGACGTCCAGTGATTCATTGCGTTCCTCGGGGGTGCCCGGCACTGTTTCGCCTTCCGTCTCGCGGATCTCGAGTTTCAGTTGTATATTACAACGAATTATGAGTTGTAAAAGCCAACTATTTGAGTGTTCCGCATGTCCGCAGGCCCGAGTGCCGCCACCGGCTCCACCGCCGCCGCTCTCCGCCATGTGCTGGGGCATTTCGTCACGCCGTTGCTGATGTGCATCGGCATGGGGGCTTGCCTACCTCGGGGCCTTCCACGCCCCGGAGCCGCACGATCTGCGGGTGGACGTGGTCGGGTCGGGGCCGAGCGCGCAGGTGCTCGCCCAGACGCTGCAGGACAAGAGCGACGGGGCGCTGAGCGTACGTACCGTTCCCGACCGGGCCGCGGCGGTGAACCACCTCAGGACACAGGCGAGTTACGGCGCCCACCTGCCGGGGAAGCACCCCGAGCTGCTCGTGGCCAGTGCGTCCTCGGACACCAGCGCCACGGTGGTCGAGAAGGTGTTCACCAAGGTCGCCGCCGAGAAGGGGCATCCGCTGAAGGTGACGGACACGGCACCGACAGCGGACGGCGATCCGACCGGGCAGGGCATCTTCTTCCTGCTGGTCGCGGTGAGTATCGGCTCGTACGCATCGGTCGCGGTCATCGGTGGCGCGGGTGCCGTGCTGGCGCTGCGGATCAGGGCCGCGCTGGCTGTTGCCGCGTCGCTGGTGGTGAGCGTGATCGGGGTCGTGTTCGCGGGGCCGCTGTTCGGTCTCGTCGACCATGGGCTCGGCGGTCTGTGGGCGATGGCCTGGCTCTACTCGGCGGGCATCCTGCTGATCGGCGTCGGACTGCACACCTTCCTCAAGCGCTGGACGACGCTCGGCCTGATGGTGCTGTTCGTGATGCTCAACTTCACCAGCTCCGGCGGCATCTTCCGGCCCGAACTCCAGCCCGGCTTCTTCGCTTCGCTGCACTCGTTCTGGAACGGTGCGGGATTCGTCGAGGGCGTACGCAGTCATGTGTACTTCGGCGGATACGGGCTCGGCGGACATGTGCTGGTGCTCGCGCTCTGGTTCGTGGCGGGCCTGGCCGTGGTGGGTCTGGCGGGGCTGTCCGAGTCGAAGCGGCGGAAGGCCGCGGCGCGGGTGGCAGCGGCCGGCACCGATGCCGTCGCCGGTTCCGTAGAGGCAGGCGGAACTCACGGGTCGAAGCACGCCGCCAGGACCGAGGAGGAGATCGAAGAGACCGTCGGCGTCTGACCGTCCAGCCGTCTGGCTGTCTGATCAGGGCGGATCGTCGCCCGCAGGCCGCAGAGGCGTTGTCCACAGGCCGCCGGGTGAGTTTTCCACAGGGGCAGACGGCTTTCGGCCGACGACGGTACCTTCGTCGCAATTGATCTGCGACAGGCGTCGGGCCAGGAGCGCAGGGCGAGGGTGGGGGAGGCTGCGCGCCATGGGTGACATCGAAGCAACAGTGCCGGTTCAGCGGGCTGTGACGGGTGATCCGCGTATTCCGGTCGTGCCCGGATTCGCACGGAGGGCGGCCGCGGCGGGCGGGGGCGCGACGCGGTCGCCGAGGGCGGCGGGCAAGGCGCTGCGGGAGCGGGTGCCCAGGGCCTCGCACGCGTTCCTGGACCTTCCGGCCGGGCGGCCCGATGCGGTGCAGGCGGTCGAGGAGTCGAGCCGGGGCAGAGTGCCCTCGCTCGCCCCGATCCGGGTGGGACGGATGGCGGCCACGCCCTTCGCCTTTCTGCGCGGCTCGGCCGGGCTGATGGCCCATGATCTGGTGGGCACACCGGTCAGTGGGGTGGGCGCTCAGCTCTGCGGCGATGCGCGCGCGGCCAATTTCGGGCTCTATGGCGATGCGCGGGGCAGCCTGGTCATCGATCTGAACGACTTCGACGAGACCGTGTTCGGCCCGTGGGAGTGGGACCTCAAGCGGCTGGCCACCTCGCTGGTGCTCGCGGGGCGCGAGGCCGGGGCGGACGAGGAGACCTGTCGGCGGGGCGCGTACGACACGGTGGGCGCGTACCGGCGGACGATGCGGCTGCTGGCCAAGCTGCCCGCGCTCGATGCCTGGAACGCCATCGCGGACGAGGAGTTGGTCTCGCACACGGATGCGCGGGATCTTCTCGGCACGCTGGAGCGGGTCTCGGAGAAGGCCCGCAACAACACCAGCGCCCGCTTCGCGGCCAAGTCCACCGAGGACACCGGGGACGGCGGACGCCGCTTCATCGACGCGCCGCCGGTGCTGCGCCGGGTGCCGGACGAGGAGGCCGCGGCGGTCGCGGCGGGACTCGGCGACTATCTGGGCACGATCTCGGAGGACCGGGTACCGCTCCTCGCCCGGTACGCGATACACGACGTGGCGTTCCGGGTGGTCGGTACCGGGAGCGTCGGCACCCGGTCGTACGTGGTGCTTTTGCTCGATCACCGCGGTGAGCCCCTGGTGCTGCAGGTGAAGGAGGCGCGGCCCTCCGTGCTGGCGCCGTATCTGCCGACGGTCGGCTTCGATGTGCCGGAGGTGGCGCACGAGGGACGCCGGGTGGTGCTCGGGCAGAAGCGGATGCAGGTCGTCAGCGACATCCTGCTGGGCTGGGCGACGGTGGACGGACGCCCCTTCCAGGTACGGCAGTTCAGGAACCGCAAGGGCAGTGTGGACCCGGCGGCGCTGGCAGCCGATCAGGTCGACGACTACGGCCGGATGACCGGTGCGCTGCTGGCGCGGGCCCATGCGCACAGCGCGGATCCGCGACTGATCGCGGGCTACTGCGGCAAGAACGAGGAACTGGACGAGGCGGTGGCGGCGTTCGCGGTCACCTACGCGGATCGTACGGAGGCGGACCACGCGGAGTTGGTGCGAGCCATCGGGTCGGGGCGGATAGCCGCCGAACTGGGCGTCTGAGGGGCATCGGGCCGACCGCGGGTCCTCGGGACGTGGGCCGTGGCCATACGCTGGACGGGTGACCCACGAAGCCGCCGGGGTGCCGACCACCCGGAACGACGATGACCGGCAGGACAACGACCGGCAGCGCGAGCAGCAGGCCCGAAGCGAGCAGCACGAGCAGTACGGGCCGGGCGAGCCGCTTGAGCAGCACGGCCGGCCGGCCGGTGCCGGTCCGGAGAGCGGTGTCGGCCCGGAGAACGGGGCCGGCGCGGGCGGTCGTGCTGAGGGGGAGCGGCCCGAGGCCCGGCTCGCGAAGGCGGTGCGGGCGGCGGAGCAGGCGCTGATCGAGTTCGAGATCGCGGTGGAGACCTTCCGGGTCGAGGTCGAGAACTTCTCCCGGCTGCATCACCAGAAGCTCGGGCCCATGTACACCCGCCTCGACGAGCTCGATGCGCAGATCGCGGAGGCCCGGGCCGCCAGGACGGGCGATCCGGAGGACATCCGCAAGGCGCAGGAGGCACGGGCGATCGTCATGCCGATGCCCGGCGTGGACGAGCTGTTCCACGACTGGATCGACTCCGACGGGCTGTCCCCCGAGGCTGCGGCGATGCTGACCGAGCAGCCGGTCCGGCCGCCCAAGCGGGTCCGGCCGACCGAGGAGGCGCGCAAGCTCTACCGCGACCTGGCCCGCCAGGCCCACCCGGACCTGGCGCAGGACGAGACGGAGCGGGCCCGTCGGGACGAGTTCATCGCCCGGGTGAACGCCGCTTACGGGCGGGGGGACGAGGCGCTCCTGATGGAGCTGGCCCAGGAGTGGGCGGCGGGTCCGGTGGCTCCGGAGGCGGAGCTCAGCGAGAGCGAGGAGCTCTACGCCCGGCTGAACTGGCTGACCCAGCGCAAGGAACTGCTGACGGTGCTCGCCCAGGAGCTGGAGGAGAGCGCGATCGGGGCCATGCTGCGGATGGCGCCGGACGATCCGGACCGGCTGCTCGACGAGATCGCCGAGCAGCTGCTGGGCGAGGTCGCGCAGCGCGAGGCCGAGCTGGCGGGCCTGGTGCAGTAGCGTTCCGGGTGACTCAGGAGCGTACGTACGAGAGAAGGCATGACCCATGAATTTCGCACCGCTGCCCTCGGTGGATGTCGCGGCGGTTCCGTCGGACGGCTTTGTGCTGGACGTCCGGGAGGACAACGAATGGACGGCCGGTCATGTCGAGGGCGCTCTGCACATCCCGATGAGCGACTTCGTGGCCCGCTTCGGTGAGCTGACCGAGGCCGCCGACGACGGCCGGCGCGTGCACGTGATGTGCCGGGTCGGTGGCCGGTCGGCCCAGGTCACCCAGTACCTGGTGCAGCAGGGCATCGACGCCGTGAACATCGACGGCGGGATGCTGGCCTGGGACGGCGCCGGACGCCCGATGGTGACGGACAACGGCAGCCCGGCCTTCGTGCTCTGAGCCGGGCAGCCGCTCTGCCGGGGGCGTGACCGCCGCCCGTGGCCGGTGTCAGCCGAGGAGGTGTGCGGCCAGCAGGTCGCCCAGCGCCTCCTCGTGTGCCGCCGCCGGACCGAGGGACAGCTCGATCTGCTTCGCCCAGGCGTGGAAGCGGTGCAGCGGGTAGTCCGTGTCCGCTCCGAAACCGCCGTGAAGATGCTGTGCCGTCTGCACGACCCGGCGGACGCCGTCCGACGCCCAGATCTTCGCCACGGCGATGTCGCCCTCGGCAGGCAGCCTCCCGCCGGCTCCGGTGGAGATCCGCCAGGCCGCCTGCCAGAGCGTCACTTCCATGGCCCGTAGGTCGATGTACCGGTCCGCGGCCTGTACCGCGACGGACTGGAACGTTGCCACCGGGAAGCCGAACTGCTCGCGCTTGCCGGTGTATTCGCTCGTCATGGCGAGCACGGCCTCGCCCAGGCCCAGTGCCAGCGCGCACGTCCCGGTGGTGAGGAGGGCGCGCAGCCACTCCCAGGCCCCGGCGTCGTCGATCAGTGCGCGGCCGTCGATCCGTACCGACTCCAGCCGGACCTCCGCGAACCGTTCACCGCTGGTGGAGACCTGCTCGGCCAGGGTGACGCCGTCCTGGGCGGGCTGGATCAGGGCGACGACCGCCCGGCCCCCGTCGGTATGGGCCGGAATCGCGATCCAGTCCGCTGCCTGCGCCCACGGCACCGCCGACTGCACCCCGTCGAGCACCCAGTCGGCAATGTCCCCGTCGCGGTTTGTCGGGACGGTTCCAGCTGTCGCTTCCCGGCGGGCGGTGACGGCGAGTTCGGCCGGATCGTGGCCGGAACGGCCGTTGGCCCCGACGGTGAGGACCAGCTCACCCCGGCCGGTCCGGGGCAGCAATTCGGCGGCCAACTGCCGGTCTCCGTAACGCTGGAGTGCCATCGCGACCGCGCACGTCTCCAGCAATGGCACTCTCGCGAGCACCTTGGCGGACTCGCGCAACACCAAACAGAGCGCGACGAGATCGAGTCCGGCCCCGCCGTGTTCCGGCGAAAGCATCAGACTCAGCAGATCACTTGAGGCGAGTCCGGCCCACAGCGGGCGGTCGATGTCCTCGGCCACCGCGCCCGGCACGAGAGCGGGGCTGGGAACCCCGTCCGGTACGACTCCCGAGAAGACCGCTCGCGCTGCCTCCACGGCTGCCTGCTGTTCCTCGGTGAAGGTGAAGTCCACTGTCCTGGCCTCCCGCTGACCGACGCCCCCGCGCCCGAAGTTGACGGGTCGTCAAGATAGAACAGGTTCTACAAGAAGGGAACAGTGGAGGAGCGGGAGACGGGGAGACCGACCGGCGGGGGAGAGGGCGGGGTGCGGTCAGCGGTCGAAGTCGAGCTCCACCTCCGGGGTCGCCGGATGTGACTGGCACGCCAGCACATAGCCCGCGTCCGTCTCTTCGGGCTCCAGCGCGAAGTTGCGGTCCATCCGCACCTCGCCCGAGACCAGGAACGCCCGGCAGGTCCCGCACACCCCGCCCTTGCAGGCATACGGAGCGTCGGCGCGGCTGCGCAGCACGGTCTCCAGCAGCGATTCGCCCTCCTCCACCGGCCAGGTGCCGGAACGGCCGTCCAAGGTGGCGGTGAGTCGGCTGTGGGCGGGCGAGTCGACTCGGGGGCGGGTGGATGTGTTCGGGCCGTCGTCCACATGGAAGATCTCCTGGTGGATACGGGTCCGGTCGACGCCCAGTCCGCGCAGCGCCCGGTCCGCGGCCTGGACCAGTCCGAAGGGCCCGCAGAGATACCAGCCGTCCACCTCGGTCACGGGAAGCAGCGCGGGCAGCAGCTCGGTGAGACGGTCCCGGTCCAGGCGGCCGGAGGGGAGACCTGCCTGCTGCTCTTCCCGGGAGAGTGCCGTGACCAGCTGGAAGCGGTTCGGGTAGCGGTCCTTGAGGTCGGCGACCTCGTCCAGGAACATCGTCGAGAGCGCTGTCCGGTCGCTGCGGATCAGGCAGAAATGGGCGTCGGGCTCCTGTGCCAGCAGCGTGGCCGCGATGGACAGGACCGGTGTGATCCCGCTGCCGCCGACGATCGCCGCGAAGTGCCCGGCGCGGGGCGCCAGCACGAAGCGGCCCATCGGAGGCATCGCCTCGACCAGATCACCGACGGCGAGCTCCTTCAGCGCGTACGTGGAGAACGCGCCGCCGTCGACGAGCCGGATGCCCACACGCAGCACCGGGTCGTCCTGTTCCGCGGCGGTGACCGGGGAGCAGATCGAGTACGAGCGGCGGATCTCCTCGCCGTCGACCGTGTACCGCACATTGAGGTGCTGGCCGGGCTGGTGGTGGAAGGTCTCGCGCAACTCGGGCGGCACAGCGAGGGTGACGGCCACCGAATCGTCCGTGAGCCGTTCGATCGTGCGGACCCGGAGCGGATGGAACATCTACAACTCCTTGAAGTGGTCGAACGGTTCGCGGCATGTCACGCAGCGGCGCAGCGCCTTGCACGCGGTGGAGGAGAACCGGCTCAGCAGCTCCGTATCGGTCGAGCCGCAGTGCGGGCAGCGCACCGAGAGCGCGAGCGGCACCGGACCGTTCGCGGGGGCCGTGGCATCGTGCGGACGCGGGGGCGCTATGCCGAACTCGGCCAGCTTGCGCCGCCCTTCCGCGCTGATGTCGTCCGTGGACCAGGCCGGTGAGAGCACGGTGACCACGGAGACCTCCGGTATGCCGTGGTCGTGCAGCACTCGCTCGATGTCGGCGGACATGGCCTCGATCGCGGGGCAGCCGGTGTAGGTCGGGGTGAGCCGCACGGTGACCTTGCCGGGGGCGAGAACATCCACGCCCCGGAGCACCCCCAGCTCGTCCAGGGTCAGCACCGGCAGTTCAGGATCGGGTACGGAGCCCGCGAGGCGGTGCAGCTCCTTCTCCAGGAGTGTCCCAGTCCCGGTCACCATGACGCCCCCGGGTGGCTGCGATGCAGATGCTGCATCTCGGCGATCATGCGGCCGAAGGGTTCGGTGTGGATGCCCTGGCGTCCCGCGCCCGCCGTCCACGCCCCGGACTGCGGACCGGCCGGCAGCGTCAGCGTGGCCCGCTCCAGCACCGCCGAGACGGACTCCAGCCATCCGCTCCGCAGCGACTGCCAGTCGATCTCCACTCCCTCGACGGGCTCGAAGAGCTCACCGGTGAACCGCCACAGGGCGTCCACGGCGCTCTGCATCCGGTCATGGCTCTCGTCCGTGCCGTCGCCGAGCCGCAGGGTCCAGTGCTCCGCGTGGTCCTGGTGGTACGCGACCTCCTTGACGGCCTTCGCCGCCAGACCGGCGAACGGGCCCTCGCCCGATGCCAGCTGCTCGTACAGCAGCTGTTGGTAGGCGGAGAAGTACAGCTGGCGGGCGATGGTGTGGGCGAAGTCGCCGTTCGGCTGCTCGACCAGCTGGACGTTGCGGAAGGCGCGTTCCTCGCGCAGATACGCCAGCTCGTCCTCGTCCCCGGCCAGGGAGAGGAGCACCCGGGCCTGCCCCAGCAGGTCCAGGGCGATGTTGGCCAGGGCCACTTCTTCTTCCAGCACGGGCGCATGGCCCGCCCACTCCCCCAGCCGGTGCGAGAGCACCAGCGCGTCGTCGCCCAGGGCGAGGGCCGCGGTCACAGGTGCTTCACCCCTTCCGGGATCTCGTAGAACGTCGGATGCCGGTACGGCTTGTCGCCGGCCGGTTCGAAGAAGGAGTCCTTCTCGTCCGGAGAGGAGGCCGTGACCTGAACGGACGGGACCACCCAGATGGAGACGCCCTCGGAGCGGCGCGTGTACAGATCGCGCGCGTTGCGCAGGGCCATCTCCGCGTCAGGGGCGTGCAGGCTGCCCGCGTGGGTGTGGGAAAGACCGCGGCGCGAACGCACGAACACCTCCCACAGTGGCCATTCGGTCGAGCTGCTCATGCTGTCGCCTCCCCGTTCCCCGCTGTTGCGTGTGGTGCTGCGTGCGCTTGTGGCGCTGTGTGCTTCCCGGCGTAGGCAGCCGCCGCGTCCCGGACCCAGGCGCCCTCCTCGTGTGCCCGGCGGCGCTGGCCGAGGCGCTGCTCGTTGCACGGGCCGTTGCCCTTGAGGACCTCCTGGAACTCCTTCCAGTCGATCGCCCCGAAGTCGTGCTGTCCACGCTCCTCGTTCCACCGGATGTCCGGGTCGGGAAGGGTGAGCCCCAGCGCCTCGGCCTGCGGGACACAGATGTCCACGAAGCGCTGCCGCAGCTCGTCGTTGGAGTGGCGCTTGATCTTCCAGGCCATCGACTGCGCGGAGTGGGCCGATGCGTCGTCCGGCGGGCCGAACATCATCAGGGACGGCCACCACCAGCGGTTCACCGCGTCCTGCGCCATTTCGTGCTGCGCCGGGGTGCCGCGGCTGAGGGCGAGCAACAGCTCGTACCCCTGGCGCTGGTGGAAGGACTCCTCCTTGCAGATGCGGACCATCGCCCGGGCGTACGGGCCGTAGGAGCAGCGGCACAGCGGCACCTGGTTGGTGATCGCGGCGCCGTCCACGAGCCAGCCGATCGCGCCGACGTCCGCCCAGGTCAGCGTCGGGTAATTGAAGATCGATGAATACCTCTGGCGGCCCGCGTGCAGCTTGTCGAGCAGCTCCTCGCGGCCGGTGCCGAGCGTTTCCGCCGCGCTGTACAGATAGAGCCCGTGGCCCGCTTCGTCCTGCACCTTGGCCATCAGGATCGCCTTGCGGCGCAGCGAGGGCGCACGCGAGATCCAGTTGGCCTCCGGCTGCATGCCGATGATTTCCGAGTGGGCATGCTGGGCCATTTGCCTGACCAGCGAGGCGCGGTACGCATCGGGCATCCAGTCGCGTGGCTCGATGCGCTCGTCCGCCGCCACCGCGGCGTCGAACACCGCCTCCAGGGCCTCGTCCGTCTCTTCAGGCCTGTCCGCTCCCGCCTGCGCTGTCTGGTCCGCAGTCACTGCCGCCATCCCGGGCTCCCTACCGACCGATCGTTCGGTTCAATGTCTTCAATGGTGAGTCGACGGCCCGTAGGGTGTCAACCCTGTGGATAACTGACCGGGGATCGACGGGGATCGGGGCGGGATGGATTCGTACGGCGACAGGGGTGCCGACAGCGGGGGCGAGAGTTCCGAGTCGGGGCCCGACCAGCGTGAACAAGTGGCTTTCGGCGCTGGTCAGGGGCAGGAATCAGGATTTCGCGAATCAGAGCCTCGGGCATCAGAGCCTCGCGGAACAGGGCCCACGGAATCAGGGCCCCGTGGCGGAATAGCCGCCCTGTCGCTTCCGTACCAGATCGTTGCCGCAGTCGCGCTGTCCGTCATCGGGCTGGTCGCCTGTGGGCAGCTGGCCATGGTGTTTCTGCACGTCGCCCCCTCCAACACCATGACCAAGCAGCACGGCGAAGCGGTCGACGACTGGATCTATCCCGAGTTCGAGCAGAACTGGAAGCTCTTCGCCCCGAATCCGCTCCAGCAGAACATCGCCGTCCACGTACGAGCCGAGATAGCCGGCCCCGACGGACGCCGCACCACTCCCTGGATGAGCCTTTCCGGCGAGGACGGCAAGGCGATACGCGGCAGTCTTCTCCCCAGTCACGTCCATCAGAACGAACTCCGCCGCGGCTGGGACTTCTACCAGGGCTCCCACGACAACGAGAACCGGGCCATCGGCCTTCGCGGCCAGCTCTCCGAGCGCTACATCCGCCGGATCGTGATGCTGCGCCTCGGCGAACACGACTACGGCGGCACCGTCGAGCGCATCCAGGTCCGTTCCGAGGTACGGTCCGTCGCGGCGCCCGCATGGAGCGAGGAGAAGATCAGTACGAGGCCGTCCTACCGGGTGCTGCCGTGGTGGACGGTGACCGCGGCGGACCTTCCCGCCGGCACCGAGGGGGCGGACAAGTGAGTGCACCCGCCCTCGACCGCAAGATCGAGCCAAAGATCGACTACAAGATCGCCCGCTCCATCCAGCGCATCACCTCCACGGCCTTCGGCCAGTATCAGAGTGCCGTCATCCGGATCGGTTTCTCTGCCACCTATCTGTTCTTCCTGCTGCGCGAATTTCCGCACCGCCACGAGATGTACGGCCCCGACGCCCCTTGGCGCTGGGACATGGCCCAGCAGCTCATATCCGGCAATCAGGCGTTCACCGCGCTGATGTGGTCGGACAACACGGTCTGGTTCGAGATCGTGTACGCGGTCGCGCTGATCTCCGCGGCGCTGCTGATGGTCGGCTGGCACACCCGGGCCATGTCGGTCCTCTTCATGGCCGGGGTGCTCTCCCTGCAGAACCGCAGCATCTTCATGGGCGACGGCGGCGACAACGTCATCCATCTCATGGCGATCTATCTGATGCTCACGCGCTGCGGGCGGGTCTGGTCGTTGGACGCCCGGCGTGCGGCGCGACAGGCGCGTGCGGGAGGGGAAGATTCCCGGCGCCCGGCGCGGGGGACAGTGGCCGGTACGGTCCTCTGGGCGGTGCTCGGCCTCGTGCTGATCGTGGCCAGCGCGACCGACGGGCTCGGCGGCACCTGGTGGCTGCCGACTCTCCTCTGGATCCTCTGGGTCGGCGAGGGCGCCTGGTGGGCTGTGAACCGTTACGCACCGCACAGCGAGTCGCGCACCCTGCTCGATGTCATCGCCAACCTCGCCCACAACGCGACCCTCGTCGTGATCATGGCCGAGGTCTGTCTGATCTACGCCACCGCGGGGTGGTACAAGATCCAGGGCTCGCGGTGGCAGGACGGCACGGCGCTGTACTACCCGCTCAAGCTCGACTACTTCACGCCCTGGCCCTGGCTGTCGGACGTCCTCGCCTCCAGCGGTGTCATGGTGATGCTGATCACGTACGGCACGGTCGTCGTCCAGGTCGCGTTTCCCTTCACCCTGTTCAACCGGCGGGTCAAGAACGTGCTGCTCGTCGCCATGATGTGTGAGCACGCCGGCATCGCCCTGCTGCTCGGGTTGCCGTTCTTCTCCATGGCGATGATCGCCGCCGATGCCGTCTTCCTGCCGACCGTCTTCCTGGTGTGGCTCGGCGGCCGGGCGACCCGCGTCCGGGAGCGGCTGTTCCCGGGCCGGGGCACAGTGCCCGGGCAGCGGCGTGGCACCGGTGACGAGGAGGTCCCGCAGCACAGCGGCGACGGGGGCCATACGCTCGTCGGGTGAGTAGCAGCAGCGAGAGTGGCAGTACGCGCGGCACGGGCAGCGCAGGCAGCAGCGGCGGGGAACCGTCGGCCGAGGAGCCCGGTCAGTCGGAAGAGACCGGGCGTTCCGCGGAACCGTTGCAGTACGACGACGGCTTCGGGACGGAGATCGGCGTCGGGCCCCACCCGCTGCCGTGGCCCGAGGACGAGCGGTACGACCCCGAGCTGCTCGCCCACGGCGACCGGCGCAACGTGGGCGATGCCTACCGGTACTGGACCCGGGAGGCGATCGTCGCCGATCTGGATCTGCGGCGGCACGACTTCCACGTCGCGGTCGAGAACTGGGGCCACGACTTCAACATCGGCTCTGTGGTGCGCACGGCGAACGCCTTTCTCGCCAAGGAGATCCATATCGTGGGGCGGCGGCGCTGGAACCGGCGCGGCGCGATGGTCACCGATCGGTACCAGCATGTGCGGCACCACCCCGACACGGAGTCGCTGACCGCGTGGGCGGAGGCCGAGGGCCTGCCGATCATCGGGATCGACAATCTGCCGGGGGCGGTGCCCCTGGAGCGGACCGAGCTGCCGCGGCGCTGCGTACTGCTCTTCGGGCAGGAAGGGCCCGGGCTCACCGAGGAGGCCCGTAAGCACGCGGTGATGGTGTGCTCCATCGCGCAGTTCGGCTCGACGCGGTCGATCAACGCGGGCGCCGCGGCCGCTGTCGCCATGCACGCGTGGGTGCAGCGGTACGCGGAGATCCCTGAGGCCGGGAGCTAGACGGCCTGGTCCGGGGGCGGAGCCCCGCCCCCGGACCCTGGCCGGATCATGCCTGGCGGCGCACTTCCACCATGCGGAAACGGTTGGACACGAAGGCTCCGTCGCACAATGCCGCGTTCGCCGCCGGATTGCCGCCCGAGCCGTGGAAGTCGGAAAAGGCGGCGGTCTGGTTGACGTACACCCCGCCGGTCAGATTCAGCGACAGCTGGGCCGATTCGTCCAGGCAGACATCTTCCACCGCGCGCTCCACCTCCGGTGAGGTGGTGTACGCGCCGACCGTCATCGCGCCCTTGTCGCGGACCGTGCGGCGGAGCAGCTCGACGGCGTCGGCCGTCGAGTCGACGGCCACCGCGAAGGCGACCGGGCCGAAGCATTCCGACAGGTAGTGCTCCTCGTCGTCCGGCTTGGTGGCGTCCAGCTTGACGACGACGGGGGTGCGGACCACGGCGTCGGGGAACTCCGGGTTGGCCACCTCACGGGAGGGCAGGGCGACTTCGCCCAGATCCGCAGCTGCCTCCAGGCGGGCCTTCACATCGGGGTTGACGAGTGCGCCGAGCAGCGCGTTCGCCCGGCTGTCGTCGCCCAGCAGCCCGCTGACCGCAGCGGCGATGTCGGCGACCACTTCGTCGTACGTCTTGTCGCCGCCGTCGGTGGTGATGCCGTCCCGGGGGATCAGCAGGTTCTGCGGGGTCGTGCACATCTGGCCGCTGTACAGGGAAAGGGAGAACGCCAGGTTGGACAGCATGCCGCGGTAGTCGTCCGTGGAGTCGAGGACGATCGTGTTGACCCCGGCCTTCTCTGTGTAGACCTGGGCCTGGCGGGCGTTGGTCTCCAGCCAGTCACCGAAGGCGGTGGACCCGGTGTAGTCGATGATCTTGATTTCGGGGCGGAGGGCGAGGGTCTTCGCGATGCCTTCGCCCGGTCGCTCGGCGGCCAGGGCGACCAGGTTGGGATCGAAGCCTGCCTCGGCGAGCACCTCGCGGGCCAGCTGCACCGTGAGCGCGAGCGGAAGCACGGCGCGGGGGTGCGGCTTCACCAGGACGGGATTGCCGGTGGCCAGGGAGGCGAAGAGGCCAGGGTAGCCGTTCCACGTGGGGAAGGTGTTGCAGCCGATCAGGAGCGAGATGCCGCGTGGTGCCGCGGTGAACGACTTCTGCAGCTGGAGCGGGTCGCGCTTGCCCTGCGGCTTGGACCAGTCGGCGCTCTGCGGGGTGCGGATCTGCTCCTCGTACGCGTATGCCACCGCCTCCAGGCCGCGGTCCTGGGCATGTGGGCCGCCCGCCTGGAACGCCATCATGAAGGCCTGGCCGCTGGTGTGCATCACGGCGTGACCGAACTCGTGGGTCCTGGCGCTGATCCGCGCGAGGATCTCCAGGCAGACCAGGGCCCTGGTCTCGGGGCCCGCCGCACGCCAGGCCGGCATGGCCGCGCGCATGGCCGGAAGCAGGACGTCCAGGTCGGCGTGCGGATACTCGACGCCGAGCTCCGGGCCGTACGGCGAGACCTCTCCGCCCGTCCAGCCGTCGGTGCCGGGCTGGCCGAGGTCGAGCCGGGTGTTCAGCACGGCGTCGAAGGCGGCCTTGCCCTCGGCGGCGCCCAGGCTGCCCGGGGCGCCCCCCTCGCCGTATGCCTTCGGATGCTCGGGGTGCGGGGACCAGTAGGCGCGCGTACGGATCGCGTCGAGGGCCTGGTCGAGCGTGGGGCGGTGCTTCTCGGACAACAGGTGCGGGGAGAGCTCGGCGGCCATGACGGACCAACTCCTCATCGAGCTGGGCAGGGACGGGCGGACAGAGTTAGAGTAACCGAACGATCGGTCGGGACAAGGGGGCCCGCCAAACCTGTGGACAACTCGTAGGGGAGGATCGCGGACATGACCACGGCCAAGCGGGACACGTACACCCCGGAGACTCTGCTCACCGTTGCCGTCCGTGTCTTCAACGAGCGCGGCTACGACGGCACGTCCATGGAGCACCTCTCCAAGGCGGCAGGCATCTCGAAGTCGTCCATCTACCACCACGTCGCGGGCAAGGAGGAGCTCCTGCGCCGTGCGGTCAGCCGGGCGCTGGACGGGCTCTTCGGGATTCTCGACGAGCCGGGGGCGACGCAGGGGCGTGCGATCGAGCGGGTCGAGTACGTCACCCGTCGCACCGTCGACGTGCTGATAGCCGAACTGCCCTACGTCACGCTGTTGCTGCGCGTGCGGGGCAATACGAAGACCGAGCGCTGGGCCATGGAGCGACGGCGCGAGTTCGACCAGCGGGTGACCGACCTGCTCAAGGCGGCGGTCGCGGACGGCGACCTCCGCTCCGACGTGGACATACGGCTGGTGACCCGGCTGCTCTTCGGGATGGTCAACTCACTGGTGGAGTGGTACCGGCCGCTGCCCGACGGCGGTGTCGACGGGCAACGGCTGGCGGACACGCTCGTTCGCGTGGCTTTCGAGGGGATGCGGTCCAGCCGCTGAGTCGGCGGGATGCCGAGTCGTTGGCCGGCGGCGGGACGGTCGTCAGGTGAGCTCGGTGGGCCTGTCCGGCCCCGGGGCCAGGTCTGTCTCCTCGAACACCAGGAGAGTGCGGGTGGAGAGCACTTCCGGAATGGCCTGGATCCGCGTCAGGACCAGTTCGCGCAGCGACCTGTTGTCCCGGGTGTGCACCAGCAGCAGCACATCGAAGTCGCCGCTGACCAGCGCGATATGAGTCGCCCCCGGCAGGGCCTGGAGCTCTTCGCGCACCGTGCGCCAGGAATTCTGGACGATCTTGAGAGTGATGTAGGCGGAGGCTCCCTGCCCCGCCCGCTCATGGTCCACGCGCGCGCTGAAGCCGCGGATCACGCCGTCGTCGATGAGCCGGTTGATCCGGGCATAGGCGTTGGCCCGGGATACATGGACGCGGTCGGCCACCGACCGTATCGAGGCGCGTCCGTCCGTCTGGAGCAGTCGCAGGATGCGGCGGTCGATGGCGTCGAGCGGGCGCGCGGGCGGAATCCGGTCGGCGTCCTCACCCCCGTCGGCCATTTGTTCAGCTGACATGTGCCCCCGCCTCCCTGTCCTGGACGACCTGCCTCTATCCCAGGCTGTGGAGAACCGTTTGTCCACAGGCTGAAGGCGCCTGTAGCCAAAATGCGCTCGCGACCGAACAATCGGTAGGTGAGGGGCACCACACTCGTGCCTCGGACAGCGCTCGACATTTCGATGTATTTCGACACCCCTCGGCATCGGACGATCCCTGATGCCGACTGACGCCGCTCGAAACCCCTCGATGCCAGGAGGTGCTTGTCATGACGGTCCAAGAGCTGCCCGGCGCGGCTGCTTACCGGCCCACGCCGCCCCCGGCCTGGAAGCCGCTCACCGATCCCGCGCCGCTGCTCCCGGACCCCGAGCCGTACCGCGTGCTCGGTACGGACGCCGCAGCCGACGCCGACCCCGATCTGCTGCTGAGGCTCTACGCGGAGCTGGTGCGCGGCCGGAGGTACAACGCGCAGGCCACCGCCCTCACCAAGCAGGGCCGGCTCGCCGTCTACCCGTCGAGCACGGGGCAGGAGGCCTGCGAGATTGCGGCCGCACTGGTGCTGGAGGAGCGGGACTGGCTCTTCCCCAGCTATCGGGACACGCTTGCCGCAGTGGCGCGCGGACTGGACCCGGTCGAGGCACTGACACTGCTGCGCGGCGACCGGCACACCGGTTACGACCCGCGCGAACACCGCATCGCACCGCTCTGCACCCCCCTCGCCACCCAGCTGCCGCACGCCGTCGGGCTGGCACACGCGGCGCGCCTCAAAGGCGACGACGTGGTGGCGCTCGCCATGGTCGGTGACGGCGGGACCAGCGAGGGCGATTTCCACGAGGCGCTGAATTTCGCGGCCGTCTGGCGTGCCCCGGTCGTCTTCCTCGTACAGAACAACGGATTCGCGATCTCCGTACCGCTGGCGAAGCAGACCGCCGCGCCGTCCCTGGCGCACAAGGCCGTGGGGTACGGGATGCCGGGCCGGCTGGTGGACGGAAACGACGCGGCCGCGATGCACCAGGTCCTCGGTGAGGCGGTGGCGCGGGCCCGGAGCGGCGGTGGGCCGACGCTCGTCGAGGCGGTGACGTACCGCATGGACGCCCATACGAACGCCGACGACGCCACTCGTTACCGCGTCGACAGCGAGGTGGAGACGTGGCGTGCGCACGACCCGATCCAGCTTCTGGAGCGGGAGCTGACCGGGCGGGGGCTGCTCGGTGACGGCGGGATCGAGGAGGCACGCGAGGCCGCGGAGCGGATGGCAGCCGCTCTGCGCGAGCGGATGAACGCCGATCCGGTGCTGGACCCGATGGATCTGTTCTCCCATGTCTATGTGGAGCAGACCGCACAACTGCGGGAGCAGGCGGCCCGGTTGCGTGTCGAGCTGGAAGCCGAGCAGGACCAGCAGGATCAGCACGGCCACGACGATGTGGAGGACGGGCGATGACCACCGCAGCGGCGACGGCCGGAGAGCGGACGGCGAAGGCCAAGCCCGCCACGATGGCGCAGGCACTCGGGCGGGCGCTGCGCGACTCGATGGCGCAGGACCCGACGGTGCATGTCCTCGGCGAGGACGTCGGCACGCTCGGCGGGGTCTTCCGGATCACCGACGGTCTGGCGAAGGAGTTCGGCGAGGACCGTTGTACGGACACCCCGCTGGCCGAGGCGGGCATCCTCGGGGCGGCCGTGGGCATGGCGATGTACGGGCTGCGGCCCGTGGTAGAGATGCAGTTCGACGCCTTCGCCTATCCGGCGTTCGAGCAGCTCATCAGCCATGTCGCGAAGATGCGGAACCGGACGGCCGGCGCCATGCCGCTGCCGATCACGGTCCGGGTGCCGTACGGCGGCGGGATCGGCGGGGTCGAGCACCACAGCGACTCCTCGGAGGCGTACTACATGGCGACGCCCGGCCTCCATGTCGTCACACCCGCCACGGTCGAGGACGCGTACGGGCTGCTGAGGGCCTCGATCGCCTCCGACGATCCGGTGGTGTTCCTGGAGCCGAAGCGGCTCTACTGGTCGAAGGCGGACTGGTCGCCCGATGCGCCGGTGGCGGTGGAGCCGATAGGCCGGGCGGTCGTCCGCCGGACGGGCCGCAGCGCGACGCTGATCACGTACGGGCCGTCCCTGCCCGTCTGCATGGAGGCGGCGGAAGCGGCCGTCGAGGAGGGCTGGGACCTGGAGGTCGTGGACCTGCGCTCGCTGGTGCCGTTCGACGACGAGACCGTTGCCGCTTCCGTACGGCGTACGGGGCGTGCGGTCGTCGTCCATGAGTCCTCCGGTTTCGGCGGTCCGGGCGGTGAGATCGCTGCCCGGGTCACCGAGCGCTGCTTCCACCACCTGGAGGCGCCGGTGCTGCGGGTCGCCGGGTTCGACATTCCGTATCCGCCGCCGATGCAGGAGAAGCACCATCTCCCGGGCGTGGACCGGGTGCTGGACGCGGTCGCCCGCCTGCAGTGGGAGGCGGAGAGCTGATGCCCCAGGTACTCGAATTCAAGTTGCCGGACCTCGGTGAGGGGCTCACCGAGGCGGAGATCGTGCGCTGGCTGGTGGAGGTCGGCGATGTCGTCGCCATCGACCAGCCGGTCGTCGAGGTCGAGACGGCCAAGGCGATGGTGGAGGTGCCGTGCCCTTACGGGGGCGTGGTGACCGCGCGGTTCGGCGAGGAGGGCTCGGAACTTCCGGTCGGGGCGCCTCTGTTGACGGTGGCGGTCGCGGTGGGGTCGGACGACGAGGGGACAGGGCCTGATTCCGGTTCCGGGTCCGGGGCCGGGACGGGTTCCGGCGCTGGTTCCGGTGAGGTGGAGTCGTCCGGCAATGTGCTGGTCGGGTACGGGACGGGCGCACCGGTGGCGCGCCGTCGTCGGGTCCGTCCCGCTGCCGTGACGGCAGCTTCTCCCGCACGGGTGCCAGCGGCTCCGGCGCCGACTCCCGATCCCGTGCCGGATGCGGTGCCGGGTCCGGTGGCGGTCGTTTCCCCGCTGGTACGGAAGCTGGCGCGGCAGCATGAGCTCGATCTGCGGCAGCTGGTGGGCTCCGGTCCGGACGGGCTGATCCTGCGGGCCGATGTCGAATCCGCGATCAGGGCGCTGGCGGAGGGAACGGCGGCTCCCCGGCCGGCCTCGGTACCGACGCCGGAAGTGGTGGCGGAGTCGGTTTCCGCGGCGGTGTCGGGACCGGCCGTACAGCGGATTCCGTTGCGCGGTGTGCGGGGCGCGGTCGCCGACAAGCTGGCGCGCAGCCGTCGGGAGATCCCGGACGCCACGTGCTGGGTCGATGCCGATGCCACCGAGCTGATGGCGGCCAGGTCCGCGATGAACAGTGCCGGAGGTACGGCTGCCGGGCCCAAGGTTTCGGTGCTGGCCCTGCTGGCACGTATCTGCACTGCGGCGCTGGCCCGGTTCCCCGAGCTCAACTCCACGGTGGACCTGGAAGCGCGGGAGATCGTGCGGTTGCCGGAGGTCCATCTCGGGTTCGCGGCGCAGACCGAGCGGGGCCTGGTCGTCCCCGTTGTGCGGGACGCGCAGGCCAGGAACGCCGAGTCGATCGGGGCCGAGATAGCCCGGCTGACCGAGGCGGCGCGGGCCGGGCGGCTGACCCCGGCGGAGCTGACCGGTGGCACGTTCACGCTGAACAACTACGGGGTGTTCGGAGTCGACGGATCGACCCCGATCATCAACCACCCCGAGGCGGCGATGCTGGGCGTGGGCCGGATCGTGCCGAAGCCCTGGGTGCACCAGGGGGAGCTGGCCGTACGACAGGTGGTCCAGCTCTCGCTGACCTTCGACCACCGGGTCTGCGACGGCGGCACGGCGGGCGGCTTCCTGCGCTACATAGCCGACTGCGTGGAACAACCGGCGGTGCTGCTGCGCACGTTGTAGGCGGAAACAGCTGAAAACGTCCGTGGGCTCCTGTTTGCCTCCCCCGCTCGATCCTCCCGATCGGCTCGATCGCCGACCGGGAGGATCAACAGGAGACCACGGCCCGCATACTCGGACGCATGACCGTGTATGACGCCATCGTCCTTGCCGGAGGGGCCGCCAAGCGGCTCGGCGGTGCCGACAAGCCCGGGATCCGGGTCGGTGGCCGTGCGCTGCTCGACCGGGTGCTCGCGGCCTGTGCCGACGCCTCGACGACGGTGGTGGTGGGCGGGCGCCGGGCCACCGTGCGGCCGGTGATCTGGACGCGCGAAGAGCCCCAGGGCGGCGGTCCGTTGGCCGCGCTCGACGCGGGGGTCCGGCGGACCGCGGCGGACCGGGTTCTCGTGCTCTCCGCCGACCTGCCGTTCCTCGGGCCGGGCACTGTCGGAGCGCTTCTGGACGTCGCCGGGGAAGGGCAGCGGGACGGGGCCCTGTGCACCGATCAGCAGGATCGCGACCAGCCTCTCGTCGCCGTCTACCGTGCCGAACCGCTGCGCCGTGAGCTTGCGCTGCTCGCCGCCGAGCACGGCGGTCTGTCAGGGCTCCCCCTGCGGCTGCTGACGCAGGAACTCGACCTCGCCCGGGTGGAGGCCGACCCGCTCGCCTCCTTCGACTGCGACACCTGGGAGGACATTGCGTCGGCCCGGGCCCGTATCAGAGAGCATGGGACCGTGCTGGATGAATGGATCACCGCAGTCAAGAACGAACTCGGCATCGACCTCGACGTCGACACCGGCGTCCTGCTCGATCTCGCCCGTGACGCCGCCCATGGTGTCGCCCGGCCCGCCGCACCGCTGACGACCTTCCTGGTCGGGTACGCGGCGGCCAGGGCGAGCAGCGAAGAAGGGGGTGACAGCGCCACGGCGGTGGCCGAGGCCGCCCGGAAGGCTGCCGCGCTCGCCCTTCGCTGGGCGGACGAGAACGAGACGCAATGACCACCGGTGGCGGTGGGTCCGATCGGCCTCCGGGCGCGGATATCGCGTCGATGGGCGTCGGGCCGTCCCCGGCCGCGGGTTCTTCCTCGGCCGCCGGTTCTCTCTCGGGGAGCGACCGTACGCGAAGCGGAGAGCGCTGCCCGGCCTCGGTGGACCGGGCCGTTGAGCAGGCTCTCGCGCTGGTCGGGAGCCATTCGTCCGGTGCACCGCACTCCCCGGATCAGCCGCACTCCGCGGATCAGCCGCACTCCACCGGGCGGCCACGTCCTGCGGACGAACCCGCGGCGGCACCCCGTTCGCTGCCCCCGGACCGGGACGCCGGCGCGGCCCACGCGCATGGCCAGGACGGGCACCAGCAGGAGCACCGGCAGAGGCACTCGGTCTCCTGGCAGGAGGCACGGGCGCTCGCCATCCGGGCGGGGCAGGCCGTTGAGGTCCGAGCAGGCCGACTCCCCCTCGACCAGGCGCTCGGACATGTACTCGCCGAGCCGCTCGTCGCGCTCACGGATCTGCCGTCCTTCGACACCTCTGCCATGGACGGCTGGGTCGTCTCCGGACCGGGTCCGTGGAACATCCGCGAGGTTGCCGAGGCCGGAGACAAGAAGAGGGCCGGTGCCGGCCCGAGCCGGGATCTGGGCATCCTCGCCGGGCGGAGCACCCCCGCCACGCTGCCCGACGGAGATGCCGTACGGATCGCCACCGGCGCCCGCATTCCGGCGGAAGCCAACGCCGTGATCCGTAGCGAACACGCGCACGTGGACGAGGCCAAGGGACTTCTTCACGCGAAGCATCAGGTGCTGCCCGGGCAGGACATCAGGCCCCGTGGCCAGGAGTGCCGTGCCGGCGATCAGCTCATGCCCGCCGGAGCGCTGGTGACGCCCGCCGTTCTGGGGCTGGCCGCCGCGGCCGGATACGACGCACTCGTTGTGGTGCCTCGTCCCCGCGTCGACGTCCTCGTGCTCGGTGACGAACTGCTGACCGGCGGTCTGCCGCACGACGGGCTGATCCGTGATGCGCTCGGCCCGATGATCGGCCCCTGGCTGCGCGCGCTGGGCGCCGAGGTATCGGCCCCGCAGCGCCTCGGCGACGACGCGGCGGCCCTGCGGCGCGTCCTCACCACGTCCGACGCCGATCTGGTCATCACCACGGGCGGTACGGCTGCGGGCCCCGTGGATCACGTCCACCCGGTCCTTGCCGAGATCGGGGCCGAGCTACTGGTCGACGGGGTCGCTGCCCGCCCCGGCCACCCGATGCTGCTGGCCCGGCTCAAGAAGGAGACGGCAGCGGCGGTGTCATCCGGCAGCCGGGGTGGGGCGCGGGGCGGGGGACCGTATCTCGTCGGATTGCCGGGCAACCCCCTGGCCGCCGTCTCCGGGCTCCTCACCCTCGCAGAGCCCCTGCTCCGGGGCCTGTCCGGCCGGGAGCCGGAGGCACCGTACCGGGCCCTCGTACGCGATGAGGTGCACGGGCATCCGCATGACACCCGGCTGGTCCCCGTCGTCCACCGGGCGGGCGGCAGGAGCAACGGACCAGGAAGCGGGTACGGCGGCGGAGGCGCGGGAACCGGGAGCAGTGCCGAGTACGTCGTACCGCTGCATTACAGCGGTCCGGCGATGCTCCGCGGGGTCGCTGCTGCCGACGGGCTGGCCGTCGTACCGCCGGGCGGGGTACGGTCCGGCACCGAGGTGGAGATCCTCGATCTACCGTGGGCCTCGGCGATGCCGTGGACGGAAGGGTGTTTCACGTGAAACTTCCCGGCCACGATGCGATGGCCAGGCGCGCCGACGAGCACGTCCTACCCACCCGGGTACTGCTCCCGCGCAGAGTCGTCGACCGACCGGCACGGCAGGTCGCCAAGCGGCTGCTGATGGCGCTTCTGGTACTAGCCGCAACGGTGTTGATCGTCTGGCTGGACCGCGGCGGGTACCACGACGCCGCCGACGGCAAGGTCGACCTGCTGGACGCGGTGTACTACGCGACGGTCACCCTCTCCACCACCGGCTACGGCGACATCACCCCGTACGGGGACGCTGCCCGGCTCACCAATGTGCTGCTCGTGACACCACTGCGGGTGCTCTTCCTGATCATCCTGGTCGGCACCACTCTTGAGGTCCTTACGGAACGGACCCGGGAGGACTTTCGGCTGAAGCGTTGGAGAACCAACTTGCGTGATCACACCGTTGTCGTCGGCTTCGGGACGAAGGGCCGCTCGGCCATCCAGACCCTGTGTGCCACCGGCCTGAAGAAGGAACAGATCGTCATCGTCGACCCGGCGACGAAGGTGATCGAGATCGCCAACGCCGAGGGCTTCGTCGGTGTGGTCGGTGATGCGACGCGCAGTGAGGTGCTTTTGCGGGCCGAGCTCCAGAAGGCGCGTCAGATCATCATCGCCACCCAGCGCGACGACACGGCGGTGCTGGTGGCGCTGACGGCCCGCCAGCTCAACCGGGGCGCGAAGATCGTCGCGGCGGTGCGCGAGGAGGAGAACGCCCCGTTGCTCCGGCAGTCCGGCGCCGACGCGGTGATCACCAGCGCCAGTGCGGCAGGCCGGCTGCTGGGTCTCTCCGTGCTCAGCCCCAGCGCGGGCACGGTGATGGAGGACCTGATCCAGCAGGGCAGCGGGCTCGATCTCGTCGAACGCCCGGTGATAAAGGCCGAGGTGGGCAAGAGCGTCCGGGAGACCGATGACCTCGTGGTCAGCGTGTTGCGGGGTCATCGGCTGCTGGGTTACGACGATCCGGCGGCCAGTCCGCTGCAGTTGACGGACCGTGTGATCACCATCGTGCGCGTCTCGAACGAGTCGCCGCTGGACGGCCCGCACCCGGGCACACCGCGCCCACTCGACTGATCCCGCCCACGTACGACCGGCCTCGTCGACGTACGACTGGCCTCGTCGACGTACGACTGGCCTCGTCGACGTACGACCGGCCGTCCGCGTGGCGCCGTTCGTGGTCCTTCACCTGCCGCGGAGTAGCCTCGCCGCCATGTATGCGATCACGATCCCTGAACCCGGCGGTCCCGAGGCGCTCGTCTGGGCCGAGGTGCCCGATCCGGTGGCCGGCGAGGGCGAGGTCCTCGTAGATGTCGTGTCCAGCGCGGTCAATCGCGCCGATGTGCTGCAGCGGCAGGGGTTCTACAACCCGCCGCCCGGCGCGTCCCCGTACCCCGGCCTGGAGTGTTCGGGCCGCATCTCGGCGATCGGGCCCGGCGTCACCGGCTGGACGGTCGGCGACGAGGTGTGTGCGCTGCTCGCGGGCGGTGGATACGCGGAGAAGGTCGCCGTGCCCGCCGGGCAGCTGCTGCCCGTACCGGACGGCGTCGACACGGCTCTGGCCGCGGCGCTCCCCGAGGTGACGGCCACAGTCTGGTCCAACGTCTTCATGGTGGCCCATCTGCGCCCCGGCGAGACGCTGTTGGTGCACGGCGGGTCCAGCGGTATCGGCACGATGGCGATCCAGCTCGCCAAGGCCGTGGGTGCGCGGGTCGCGGTCACCGCCGGGGGACCGGAGAAGCTGGCGCGCTGCGCTGAGCTCGGGGCCGACATCCTGATCGACTACCGGAAGCAGGACTTCGTCGAGGAGCTGCGCAAGGCGACCGACGGGGCCGGCGCGGATGTCATCCTCGACATCGTCGGCGCGAAGTACCTGGACCGGAATGTGCAGGCGCTCGCCGTCAACGGCAGGCTGGCCGTCATCGGCCTTCAGGGCGGCGTCAAGGGCGAGCTGAATCTGGGCGCCCTGCTGAACAAGCGGGCCGCCGTCACCGCGACCTCGCTGCGCGGCCGCCCGCTCGCCGAGAAGACCGCCATCGTCGCCGCCGTGCGCGAGCATGTCTGGCCGCTGGTCGCGGACGGCGTCGTACGGCCCGTCGTGGACCGCACGGTGCCCATGCCGGACGCCGCCGAGGCCCACCGGGTGCTGGAGTCCAGTGCGCACATCGGAAAGGTGCTGCTGCGGGCCCCGGCGGCCTGACGCAGGCCCGGCCCCTGCCCCCGCCTCACCGCACGGAGCTCCACCACACGGAAGGCCCGGCGCGCAGGTCGTGGACCATGTGCGCCGGGCCTCGGTGTCGCCCACTGTCGGGGGCGTACGTATCAGGGATCAGGGATATCGGAGGTGCAGGGCCCCGGCCGAGGGCTACAGGTACGGGCCCGACCTGAGGGCCCCGTGCGGGTCCCCGCTGCCGTCCTCTTCCTCGTGGCCACTGCCCGGCGGAAGGGCGCGGCGCATCTGTTCCAACTGGGCCCGGGCCGCCATCTGCTGGGCGAACAGCGCCGTCTGGATGCCGTGGAACAGGCCCTCCAGCCAGCCCACCAACTGGGCCTGGGCGATCCTGAGTTCCGCCTCGGAGGGCACCGACTCGTCGGTGAACGGCAGGGAGAGCCGCTCCAGCTCCTCCACCAGCTCCGGCGCGAGGCCGTCCTCCAGCTCCTTCACGGAGCTGGCGTGGATCTCCTTGAGCCTGACCCGGCTCGCCTCGTCGAGAGGAGCCGCCCTGACCTCCTCCAGGAGCTGCTTGATCATGCTGCCGATGCGCATGACCTTCGCGGGCTGCTCGACCATCTCCGTCACCGGTACCTCACGCGATTCGTCGTCAGTGCCACCGCCGCCGACCGCCATGCCGTCCTGCCCCACCACGAGGACTTGGGGGTGCTCCTGCGACCGTTCATTCCTCGGCATCTCCATGGCGCCATTGTCTCGCACACCTGCCGTACAACACCGTGGTGCCCCCGCAAACGGTTGATCCACCGTCCACGGGGGCACCAAGTCAGCCGGTCAGCCCACCGGCCGCACCACCTCTGTGGCCTCCGGCATCACCCGGCCCTCCGTGCCAGTGCGAGGCGGGAGCGGGTGAGTGCCGTGGCGAGCAGACCGGCCAGCAGCGGCACGCCCACGACGAGCAGGCCGAGGGTGGTCCAGGGCAGCACGATCGGTGTGTACGCGGACTCCGTGGGCTCCATCCGCATTGTCTGCAGCGCCTGGCGCAGATCGACCAACCGCAGTGCCACCGCAGGCACCAGTCCGGCCAGCGTGCCGAGCACCACACCCGTGAGCGCCACCACCACGCACTGGAAGCCGGACAGTTTCCGTCGCACGCCCGGGGGCGCGCCGACCGCGCTGAGCGTGTTGAGATCGGCCTCCGCGTCCGCCTTGGCGAGACCCGTCGTGATCGCGGCCGCGCCCAGCGTCACTATCCCGGCGAACAGGGTCAGGATCAGCAGCATGGAGTTGTCGGTCCGGCCGGGGCCGGACTCGGACTGCGTCCAGATGCCGCCGCCGGCCTGCTCGATCGCGCCGTAGGTCCGCTGCTGCTCGGTGTCCGTGGGCGCGTGGGTGACCGCGTACACGCTTCCGCTCGCCCGGGTGTGCAGGCCGAGCCGTTCCGCGGTCCGCTGCGGCAGGATCATGCTGATCCCGGGGGTGGCGGCGTACTTCTCGGGTGCCACGTACACCTTCAGCCTGTCCGTGGTGGTGCGGGCCTTGCCCGGGTGCAGCTTCCGGCCCTGCTTGTCCTTGTCGCTGTAGTGGTGGACGGCCTTGATGGTGACTTCGCCGTTCTTCGCGAACACCGGGTTGAGCAGTACCGGTGTGCCCGCGGCCAGCGCCTTGGCGGCGGCGGGGTCGTCGAGCTTCACATAGGTGCTGAGCATGGCCTCGTCCGCCACGACGATGCCGTGCTCACCGGCGTTGAAGACGCCCGACGTCATGATGCCGACGAGGCAGGCGGGGGAACGCATCAGCTTCTTGTGCTCGTCGGCGGTGAGCCGCGCGGCGAGTTCCTTGGCGCCCTTGCCGGTGAGCGGGCAGGAGGCTGCCTTTCCGGCGGGCTTCACCAGCTCGACCGAGCCGCAGGCGTTCTCGGCGTCGCCGTAGACGTTGCAGTCGCTGCCCGCCCACACGTGCCGGAAGTCGGCGTGCCCACCGGTGACGGCCATGTTCCGTTCGACGGCGGCCCGTGCCTGCGGGAGCCGGGCGGCAGTTTTGTCGTCGAAGGCGGAGATGACGACGGTCCCCTCGTTCAGCGACGGGACGTAGTTGTACTCCGCCTCGGCCATGGAGCTGGACATGTACGTGGCGATGGCGACCGAACCGGCGACGGCCGCCATCACGGCCGCGACCGCGGGGGCGGTACGACCGCGGTTGCGGGCCGCGTCGCGCAGCGCCAGCCGGGGCGAGAGCGGCAGCCTGCTGCCGAGCCGCCCGAGGAAGCCGACGATCACCGGGATGCAGGCGAGCAGCCCGAGCTCGGCGGTCACCGAGCCGGCGGCGACCAGCGTCGAGTCCCCGGCGGTGCCGCCGTAGACGGCGACGGCGCATCCGATGGCCAGTACGCAGGCGCCCAGAACGGGCAGCACCCGGGAGGAGCGGCGGACGCCGCGGCGTCCGGTGAGCGACTCCAGCACGGACTGCCGGCTCGCCACGATCGCCGGGGCGAACGCCGCCAGCAGCCCCGTGATCAGGCCGATGGCCGCGATGACCAGCAGTTCCATGGGATTGAGAGCAAGCGAGACGAAGCGGTTCCCGGACCACTCCTCGATCATGGGGCGGAACACCGCGGTGGCGGCCAGCCCGACCGCCACACCGGCCGCGGCCCCGACACCGCCGAGCACCAGACCGCCGCCGAGCACCACGGCCCGGACATGACGCCGGTCCCCGCCGCAGGTGCCTAGGAGGCCGAGCTGGCGGCGGGAGCGGCGCGCACCGACGGCGAAGGCCGGTCCGGCGAGCAGCACGATCTCCAGGACCGCCATGGCGACCACGGTGACCAGTGCCGCGCTCACCTCCCCGGAGGTGTCCGGGTACGCCTCGACACCCTTCCTGGCCAGCGGGACATCGAAGTCCGGTGGCGGGTCGAGGACGACCTGACGGGACTTGACGAGGACGCCCGACTCATTGGCCGCCATGACGTCCGGCCAGGTCACCCCCACCCCTTCGGGGCCCTTGACCAGCCACGTCTTGGAGCCGACGTTCGGCGGCAGCACCTTCTTGTCGTGGTCGGCCCTGGCCTGCCACGGGGCGATGACCGCTCCCGGATCGGCGTACAGCGCCTCGGCGCTCAGCTGGTCCGGCTGCTCGACCACGCCGGTGATCGTGTACTTCTTGCCGAAGTTGCGCACGGCGGTGGTCGAACCGACGTGCAGGCCGGTCGACTTCAGGAACGGCTCGGTGGCCACCACCTCGTCCTTGCCGTGCGGGAACGCACCGCGTACGAGGTCGATCTTGCCGCGGGCCAGCTCGTCCGAGGTCCGGAACTCGTAGATCTCGGTGGTGGCGATGCCGTAACCGGTGGTGATGCCGGCCGGGACGGACTGGATGCTGATCGCCCGTGAGCCCTTGGGGAACGTGGTGGTGATGTCGATCGACGGGCCGTCCTCGTCCACCGGCGCGTTCTCGTCGACCCGGTCGTAACTCTCCGCGTCGGGCAGCTGCTGGATGGGGCCGATCTGCTCGTCGCTGAAGAGCGCGTCGGCGGAGCCCATCGAGGCCGTCAGCTCTTCGGCCGTCGTCGGTGTCACGCTGCGGTACGTCACGTCGAGGGCGGTGACGCCGAGGACGGGTACGGCGATCATCGCGACCACCAGTGCGCTGCGGCCCTTGGACCGCATCGCGTCGCGCCGGGCTATCCGGAGGGCGGCGCGCCAGCCGGTGAAGAGGCTCACTTGGCGGCCTCGGGGGCGAGCAGCGATTCCGCGTCGGCGTGGCCGGTGAGCGTCTGGTCGACGACCGAACCGTCCCGGAGGAACACGACCCGGTCCGCCCAGGCCGCGTACCGCGGCTCGTGCGTCACCATCACACCGGCGGCGCCCCGGTCGCAGCGGCTGCGCAGCAGCGCGAGGACCTGCTCGCCGGTCTCGGAGTCGAGCGCTCCGGTCGGTTCGTCGGCGAGCACCAGGCGCCGGTCCCCCACCAGCGCACGGGCGATGGCGACACGCTGCTGCTGGCCGCCGGACATCTCGTCCGGGAACCGGTCGGCGATCTCCAGGAGCTTCATCTCCTCCAGCGCCGCCCGGGCCTCCTTGCGGGCCTTGCGGACGGAGACGCCGTCGAGTTCGCGCGGCAGGGCGATGTTCTCGGCGGCGGTGAGGGCGGGTATCAGGTTGTAGTCCTGGAAGACATAGCCGACGCTGCGGCGGCGCAGGGCGGCGACGCCCTTGCGGCCGAGCCCGGCTATGTCCTGGCCCTCGATGACGACCTGGCCGCTGGTCGCGGTGTCGAGTCCGCCCGCGATGGTCAGCAGGGTGGACTTGCCGGAGCCGGACGGGCCCATCACGGCGACGAGTTCACCGGCGTGCACGGAGAGGTCGATGCCGCGCAGGGCGTGCACTTCGGCGATGCCGGAGCCGTGGGTGCGGGTGAGCGCCCGGAGTTCGAGCACCGGCGCACCGGCCGGTGTCGCGGATCGGGACGGGACGTGCGAGGACATGGTGAGTGGTTCCCCCCTCGGGACGGGTGTGGAGTTACGGGCCTGCGGCCTTGCGGTCTGTGGCCACGCGGTCCTGCGGTCTGTGGCCACGCGGTCCTGCGGTCCGGGGCCGCGCGGCCCTGAGGTTTCGCGTTCAGCGCCGGCTGCGTGGGCGGGCGATACGGGACGCGACGCGGCCGGTCGTACGGACCTCGGGTTCCGGCTCCGTGGCGGCGGCCTCGGCGAGGCGGACCAGCCGGGTCTCGCAGTGGTCCAGCCAGCGTGCCTCGGCCTCCGCCTGGAAGATCAGCTGCTCCAGTACGAGCAGCCAGGCGACCTCGCCGCGGTTGGCCGGGACGTCGCTGAGCGACTGCGCTTTGAGGCGGGTGTAGTCCTGCATCGCCTTGAGGGTGTGGCGGCGCTGGGACTGGATGACGGCACGGATGTCGACCCCGGGTGCGCCGACCGCCATGGCGAGCTTGATGGCCAGTTCGTCGCGGGGCGGGTTGCTGCGGTCGACGGGCGTCTCGAACCAGTTCCGCAGCTCGGTGCGTCCGTCGTCGGTGATCGCGTAGAGAGCGTGCCCCTGGTCGTCCTCGTCGTCCTGCACGACCAGGCCGTCGCGCTCCAGCCGGCTGAGCGTCGTGTACACCTGGCCGACGTTGAGCGGCCAGGTGGAGCCGGTGCGCGATTCGAACTCGGTACGGAGCTGGGAGCCGTATCGGGGCCCCCGTTCCAGGAGGGCCAGCAGCCCATGACGGATCGACATACTCAGTATGTATACCGAGTATGTTCCTTGATGCAAGTCTCCGCCGGGCGCATGGGCGCTGGTGGGAGCCCGGTTCATGGAGGGGTGCGGAAGGTATGGGGGCGACTCAGTCCGCGCGGCGCATGCGGAACGCCAGGAAGCCCAGCCCCAGCCCTATCAGCGCGATTCCCGCGCCCAGCGACACCCGTTTCACCCGCTGTACGGTCGGGGTGTCCAGAGCCTGCGGCGCGAGCGGGCCGGCTCCGGGGGAGGTGCTCGCCGCGGGGGGCACGGAAGACACCGGCTCCGGATCGGTCGCGGCGGAGGGTGGGGTGGACTGCTGGAACGTACTGTCCGCGTGCGCGAGATCCTGCGGCGAGAGCTGCCGCCCGGGCCGCAGTCGACCTTCCCCGGCCTCCCGTCCGGCCAGCGGGGGCTGCGCCTCGGAACGCGGCGTCTCCTCGGCGGAGTCGGGGCCTTCGGGAGCGGCGGAGGAGGGGGAGCCGGAAGCCGGGGGGGACGGCAACGGCGATCCGGAGGGTGCGGGGGCGGCCGAAGGGGTGACCGATGGGTCGATCGACGGGGAGTTGGGTGGGGTGTGCTGGGGAGAAGGGGGAACGGAACTTTCCGAAGTCTGGTGAGGCTTTGGAGGCGTCGGACTGGCTGCCGGAGCGGTGACTGGTCCCCGTATTGCCCCCAAGGTGCCGTTGGGCAGCTGGTGACTGGCATGAGCGTGGCCCTGTATCAGCGCCAGCGCCACACCTGACGCCGCCATGTAGGCGACACGCCGCGAATGCCGTGTGTAGAAGAGCGCAGCAGACATGAGTGCAGCGTTACATGCGTGGACATTGCGGGCATTTTGGGCGATGTGTGACACCCGGCATTCACCTGCGTGCCGGGCGTCACGTATGGGTTTGTCTATGCGAAAGCGTTGGATTTCCAGTCGCTGTACACACAGTTGAGCAGGGTGTCACCCTCGCCCCTGCACACCTGGAGTCGTACCTGAGCGATTCCCTCTGCGTCGGTCAGGGACGTCGTCCATTCTGGCTGGGCTCCCTTGCCGCCGTAGTTGATTCGCCACGGCCAGGCGGCCTGTACGCCATTACTCCGTTTGGTGATCAGTCGGAGACGCGCGTGATGGCCATCGGCCAGGGTGTCGACGGATCGGAACTCGATCTTGCTCGCGTACGTCCGGCTTGCGAACGTGACGTACGCGTCGCCGTAGGCGCCCGTGGTCTCTGCCGACAGGACCGCCCCGGTTGCTGCTGAAGCCGAGGTGGTGGTCGTGGCGCTGAGAAACGCTACGGATGCCGCCACGAACAGCATGGACTTGCTGCGAAGTCGCATGGATCCCCCATTCGATTGATGCCGAACGATGATCCTAATTGCCTTAGGTGACGGAGTGCAACGTTCCGTAACCTACGCGGCTCAGGCCGGGTCGCCCGTGGCGACGCGCAGTTCGAAGTGGGCGCCGGTCTTGTCCATGGCGGTGCCGGACGACGGGAACTGGTCGATGACCTGATCCTCCGCGTATGTGTTCCCCGGAACCATGACCTTCTTGACGGTCCAGCCGGCCGCGTCCGCGCACGCCTTCGCGGAGAGGTAGTCCTTGTACAAGAACTTCGGTGCGTCCACCTTCTCCGGGTCGTCGCTGTTCTCCAGCGCGTCCGTGCAGTCCTCCGTGTCCATCGTCCGGTTCCGCTCCGGATCCTTGTGCTCGCTCGCGGCCGGTGACTCGTTCGCGGTCGTGCCGCCCTTGTCGTTGCCCTTCAGCGAGAGCACCGTGATCAGACCGCCGATCGCGATCAACGCGACCACGATCGAGCCCACGATCACCGGCATGTTCCGCTTGGAGCCGCCGCCCGAGCCGGAGTGCGACTGGGTCTGCGTCTGCGGCGAGATCGTGTAGGGCGGCGGGGTCTGCTGCACCGGGGGCTGGCTCCGGTACGGCTGGGCCGCCTGCGGGTAGCCGTACGACGGTGCCGGTGTGGGGGCCGGGGTCGACGGGCCGTATGCGCCCGACTGGTACGGACCCGGCTGGTACGGCGTCTGGACGCTCTGGGGCGTGGCGCCGGACTGGTCGACCGGCGGGAAGACCGTCGCGCCGACGCCCGAGCCGCTGTTCGCCGGGTTGCCTCCGCCCGCGACGATCACCGGCGCGCCCGCGGTGCCGCTCGCGGCCAGCACGCGGGCGATCTCGTCCTGCATCGCCGTCGCGCTGGGGAAACGTTCATTCGGGTTCTTCTTCAGCGCGCGGGCGACCAGCGCGTCCATCGCCGGGGTGATCGACCGGTTGATGGTGGAGGGCACGACCGGCTCCTCCTGGACGTGCGCGTACGCGATGGCCAGCGGGGAGTCCGCGTCGAAGGGGATCCGCCCGGTCAGCAGCTGGAAGAGCATGATGCCGACCGAGTACAGGTCGGAGCGGGCGTCCACGCTGCGGCCCAGGGCCTGCTCGGGGGAGAGGTACTGCGGGGTGCCGACGACCATGCCGGTCTGCGTCATCGACGTGACGCCCGACTGCATGGCGCGGGCGATGCCGAAGTCCATGACCTTCACGACACCGCGCTTGGTCACCATCACGTTGCCGGGCTTGATGTCGCGGTGGACCAGGCCCATCTCGTGGCTGGTGTCCAGCGCCGCCAGCACGTCGGCCGTCACCTTCAGTGCCCGGTCGGCCGGCATCGCGCCGTGGTTCTGGATGTCCGCCTGGAGCACGGAGCCGAGCGGCTGCCCCTCCACGTACTCCATGACGATGTACGGCATCAGCGCGCCGCCGAGTTCGTCCTCGCCGGTGTCGAAGACCGAGACGATGTTGGTGTGCTGCAGTTTGGCGACGGCCTGCGCCTCGCGCCGGAACCGCTCACGGAAGGACTGCTCGCGCCCCAGCTCTGTATGCAATGTCTTGATTGCGACCTGGCGGTCCAGGGCGGTGTCGTACGCGAGGTATACGGACGCCATCCCGCCCTCGCCGAGCAGGTCGCGAAGCTGGTAGCGCCCGCCGGCGACCGAACCGCCCGCGTAGCGACCCTGAGCGCCGTGTGCGCCGTCCTGGCTCATGACTTGCTTCCCCCTCGGCGCGCGACTCACGCGATCATCCCTATTACGCGCCAAGTCTGCCCGAGGGGTACGACACGTCAAGCCAGGTGCCCGTTCCGTGACCCTACGCACAAGAAGCGTCTCGGAAGCGTTACAGGACCCGCATCAAATTTGCGTGGACGGCACGCCGGGCAGTTGGGTAACCGGTCCCTCCCGGGAACGGTGTGTCCGGAAGAGGCTGTAGCGTGACGTGGCAATGCAGCTAGACACCGTGAGAACCCGCGGACGCGCGGACAGATACGACGGCGAGGACTGATGGCACCCGATTCCGAAGCAAACGGCGGCGGAGTTTCGGATGGCACCGACTCCTGGGGCATCGGTGGTGTTGTCGGTGACGGACGTTACCGGATGACCCATCGCCTCGGCCGGGGCGGTATGGCGGAGGTTTTCGCGGCCGAGGACGTCAGACTCGGGCGTACCGTCGCGGTGAAGCTCCTGCGCTCCGATCTCGCCGAGGACCCCGTCTCCAAGGCCCGGTTCACGCGCGAGGCGCAGTCGGTCGCCGGGCTCAACCATCACGCGATCGTCGCCGTGTACGACTCCGGCGAGGACATCGTGGGCGGGGCGACTGTCCCCTACATCGTGATGGAGCTGGTCGAGGGCCGCACCATCCGCGATCTGCTGATCAGCGCCGAGCCCCCGCCGCCCGAGCAGGCCCTGATCATCGTCTCCGGCGTGCTCGAAGCGCTGGCGTACTCGCACCAGCACGGCATCGTGCACCGCGACATCAAGCCGGCCAACGTGATCATCACCAACTCCGGTGCGGTCAAGGTGATGGACTTCGGCATCGCGCGTGCGCTGCACGGCGCGCAGTCGACGATGACCCAGACCGGCATGGTCATGGGCACGCCGCAGTACCTCTCCCCCGAGCAGGCGCTGGGCAAGGCCGTCGATCATCGCTCCGACCTCTACGCCACCGGCTGCCTGCTGTACGAACTCCTGGCGCTGCGGCCCCCGTTCACAGGCGAGACGCCGCTGTCCGTCGTGTACCAGCACGTGCAGGACATTCCGGTCCCGCCGTCCGGGGTCCTGGACGCGGTGCCGCCGGAGCTGGACGGGCTGGTCATGCGCTCCCTCGCGAAGGACCCGGACGACCGGTTCCAGAGCGCCGAGGAGATGCGCGGCCTGGTCCAGTACAGCCTCCAGATGCTTCAGGTGCAGGGCGGCCACACCGGTACGTGGAACACCGGCCCGGTCGCGATGCACGAGGGCGGGCACACCCCGGCCATGGGCGTCGCCGGGGCCACGATGGCGATGGGGCACCCGCCGCACGGGGACACCTCGCAGGGCCCGATCCTGCCGCCGATGAACCCCGACGACGGCGGCTACGAGGGCGGGCACCAGGGCGGTGGCGGCCGAGGCAAGCTGTGGCTGTTCGTCGTGCTCGCGCTGATCGCCATCGGGGCGGGCGTCGCCATCGCGGTCAACGCCGCGCAGGGCACCGGCTCGAAGCACGAGAAGAAGCCCGACAAGGTCTCCAGTTCGCCGTCCCCGAAGAAGAGTTCGTCCGGGCCGCGCGATGAGGAGAGCGAGCAGACCCAGGTGCCGGAGAACTCCACCGGCAACCAGCAGGACCCCCCGCCGCCGCGGACCTACCCCCCGTCGACGGCCCCGAGCCAGCCGTCCGTACCCCCGTCGACCGAACCGTCCGGGCCGACCACCGGTACGGCCGACGGCGGCACGGGTGCGGCCGATGGCGGTACGGGTGGGGCCGACGGTGGTACGGGTGGGGCCGACGGTGGTACGGGTGGGGCCGATGGCGGTACGGGTGGGGCCGACGGTGGTACGGGTGGGGCCGATGGCGGTTCGGGTGCGGCCGACGGTGGTGCCACCACCGGTACGTCCGCGGCGACCGGGGCCAGTACGGGTACCACCCCCTAGCCCGTGCTGACCCGGACGTTCACGGGCGGAATCACCCCGTGAACGCCTCGCGCACCGTCTCGTACTCGCGCGTCCACCAGACCGCCAGGGCCGACACCGCAGGGAACTGCGGGTCGGCCCTTCGGTCGTCCAGGCAGTACCGCCAGCGCAGTATCCAGAAGTCGTTGAGCCGTTCCCACCACACCCGGTGCACCGCGGCGGCCAGTTCCGTCGCCCCCGCCCCGGCCGCCCGCCGGTAGGCCCGCGCGTACGCCCGTACCTTCTTCAGCTCCAGCTCCCCGACCGGCAGTACGAAGAAGATCGCCGCGGCCCGTACCGCCTCCTCCGCCCTCGGTTGGACCCCCAGCCGGTCCCAGTCGAGGATCGCGACCGGGTCCGCGCCCCGGTACAGGACGTTCAGCGGGTGGAAGTCGCCGTGCACCCAGCCGGTGGCCGGGGCGCCGGGCGTCGGGGGCCTGCGGTCGGCGTGACGTTCCAGCAGGGTGCGCCGCTCCAGCAGGCGGTGCTCGGCCAACTCGTCGAAGCAGTCCCGCCGGTGGCGCCCGCGCGCGGCCGTCAGCAGGTCGTCGATGAGTGCGAAGGTGTCGCCCGGGTCGGCGCTCCGGTAGCCGCAGGACCGGTGCGCGAGCCCGGTGCCCGACCCCATGACCTGTTCGAGCCCGGTGTGCACCGCCCCGAGCAGCGCCCCGAGCCGCTCCGACTGGGCGGTGCTGAGCTGGGCGCCCGCCCGGTGCAGCCCGTCCACCCACGGGTGCAGGGCGTAGCACCGGCCGCCGATCTCGGTGACCGTGTCGCCCTCGGTGTCCTGCACGGGCGGGGCGACGGGCACGCCCAGCGACTGGAGCCGCTGGGTGGCGCGGTGCTGGCGGACGATCGTGGCGCGGTCGCCGGTGGAGTCGTCGAGATGGTGCTTGAGGAAGTAGGAGCCGCGGGTGGTGGAGACGCGGTAGCCGTGGTTGAGCAGGCCCTGGGTGATGGGCTTGCAGCTCAGGGGTTCACCGGTGTCCGGATAGTGGCGCAGCACCTCGTTCACCGGAGGCACCGGCGGCTGCCGTGGCACGGACGGGAGGAGCACCTTGTCCACCGGGGACACGGGCGGAGCGGGCACGGGCGGGAACAGCACCTCACCGGCCGATGGAACGGGCGGAAGGGTGACAAATGAGCGCGGCACTCACCAGATGTTAGATCACGCTGTGTTGCTGATCGGCTGACTTGCGTCGAAGCCCAGAGTGTGCACGGAGACGAAGTGCGGTTCGAGCCCGAGGTACGCCGGGTCGAAGGGCTCGCCGTTCACCCGGGCGGGACCGACGCCGAAGAGTTCGCGCTGGCCGGGCGCCGGGTGCACGATCTCGGCGGTGCCGGTGAACTGCACGGCCCACAGATCGCCGTCGCCCCCCGGACCGGCGCCGCCCGGACCGGCGGTGCTGAAGTTGTCCGCGCCGTACGCCACGACTGTGCCGTCGCACGCGTTGTGGTACCCGAAACCGCTGTGCATCCGCAGGACCACGCGACCGTCGATCACGACGTGGCGGGCCACCGACAGAAACGGGAGGGCCCGCATGCTCGTCGCCAGCCGGCCGTACCGGACGCGGCCGAGCAGTTCGATCGCCTGGAGTTCCTCGGAGGACATGACCTCCACTCTCCGTCACCGGCGAGGTCACAGAAAGAGGCCGCAGCCCCGGTTGCTCCGGGACCAAAGTCCCGAAGAACGCCGGGGCGCGCTGCCCCTTCCGGCCCGCTCCCGCGCCGTCCCGGTCGCCCGGGTGCGGCGCTCAGCGCTTCTCCGCCTGCAGCCTGGCCACGTACGCGGCAGCCTGCGAACGCCGCTCCATGCCCAGCTTGGAGAGCAGACTGGAGACGTAGTTCTTGATCGTCTTCTCGGCGAGGTGCAGCCGCTCGCCGATCACCCGGTTCGTCAGCCCCTCGCCGATCAGGTCGAGGATCTTGCGCTCCTGGTCGGTGAGACCGGCGAGCTTGTCCTCGCCCCGGCCCTTCTTGCCGTTGCGCAGCCGCTCCAGCACCCGGGCGGTCGCCACCGGGTCCAGCAGCGACTTCCCGGCCGCCACGTCGCGTACCGCGTTCAGCAGTTCGTTGCCCCGGATCGCCTTCAGCACATAACCCGACGCGCCGGCCATGATCGCGTCGAAGAGCGCCTCGTCGTCGGCGTACGAGGTGAGCATCAGGCATTTGACGTTCTCGTCCCTTGAGCGGACCTCCCGGCAGACCTCCACCCCGCTCCCGTCCGGCAGCCGTACGTCGAGCACCGCCACATCGGGCCGGGTCGCGGGGATGCGGACCAGGGCGTCGGCCGCGGTGCCGGCCTCGCCGACGACCTCGATGTCGTCCTCGGACGAGAGCAATTCATGGACTCCGCGTCGGACGACTTCGTGGTCGTCCAACAGGAAAACGGTGATTTTTCCTTGTTCGCGCACAAAACGCAGTCTCACACACTCGCCTCTTCCCTGCCGCCGAACGGCGGGATAACGTGCCGTTGTTCCGGCGGCCTGCGAGGCTGTTACCAGTGCTGTGACCAGCGAGAGTTCCCGACTTTTTCGATTTACTTGGAAATCCAAGCAAAATCGCAGGTCAGATAGGGTTTCGCAGTTATGCGGCGTACTGGGTAACGTGCTTTTGGCAGGGCGCTCGCCGGGGCACCTGTCACGCCTGTTCCCGGACCGAGCGGCACCCAC
This sequence comes from Streptomyces atratus, assembly GCF_900119365.1. Taxonomy (GTDB): domain Bacteria; phylum Actinomycetota; class Actinomycetes; order Streptomycetales; family Streptomycetaceae; genus Streptomyces; species Streptomyces atratus_B. Next base: position 47,138 of record NZ_FPJO01000017.1, on the reverse strand, counting down.
CCCGTGCACGGGTACGGACACAGGCGAGCCGCACTGGCTTCCCGGCAGACCCCGGGGGCCGGACCGACGGAGGAGCACGCACGTGACCGTGGAGAGCACTGCCGCGCGCAAACCGCGACGCAGCAGCAAGCGGACCAGCGCCGTGAAAACGACCGCGAAGACGACCGCGAAGACGACCGCGAAGACGTCCGCGAAGACGCCACAGAGTTCCGAGCCCGAGCTCGTACAGCTGCTGACGCCCGAGGGCGAGCGCGTGGAGCATCCGGACTATTCGATCGACCTGACCGCGGACGAGCTGCGCGGTCTGTACCGGGACATGGTCCTGACCCGCCGCTTCGACGCCGAGGCCACCGCCCTCCAGCGCCAGGGCGAGCTGGGCCTGTGGGCGTCGCTGCTCGGCCAGGAGGCCGCCCAGATCGGCTCCGGCCGGGCGCTGCGCGACGACGACTACGTCTTCCCGACGTACCGCGAGCACGGCGTCGCCTGGTGCCGTGGGGTCGACCCGACCAATCTGCTCGGGATGTTCCGCGGCGTGAACCACGGCGGCTGGGACCCGAACAGCAACAACTTCCACCTGTACACGATCGTCATCGGCTCGCAGACCCTGCACGCCACCGGCTACGCCATGGGCGTCGCCAAGGACGGCGCGGACTCGGCCGTGATCGCGTACTTCGGTGACGGCGCCTCCAGCCAGGGGGACGTCGCCGAGGCCTTCACCTTCTCCGCGGTCTACAACGCCCCGGTCGTCTTCTTCTGCCAGAACAACCAGTGGGCGATCTCCGAGCCGACCGAGAAGCAGACCCGCGTCCCGCTCTACCAGCGCGCGCAGGGCTTCGGCTTCCCCGGTGTCCGGGTCGACGGCAACGACGTACTCGCCTGCCTGGCCGTCACCAGGTCGGCGCTGGAGCGGGCCCGCCGGGGCGAGGGTCCCACCCTCGTCGAGGCGTTCACCTACCGGATGGGCGCGCACACCACCTCCGACGACCCGACGAAGTACCGGGCGGACGAGGAGCGGGCCTCGTGGGAGGCCAAGGACCCGATCCTGCGGCTGCGCGCGTACCTGGAGAAGGAGGGCGCCGCCGACGAGGCGTTCTTCACCGCGCTGGACGAGGAGAGCGAGGCCCTCGGCAAGCGGGTGCGTGAAGCGGTACGGGCGATGCCCGACCCGGACCCGATGGCGATCTTCGACCACGTCTACGCCGACGGGAACCCGCTCGTCGACGAGGAGCGCGCCCAGTTCGCCGCCTACCAGGCATCGTTCGCAGACACCGCCGAGGAGAGCAAGTAGCCATGGCCATGGAAAAGATGTCCATTGCGAAGGCTCTCAACGAGTCGCTGCGCAAGGCCCTCGACACCGACCCCAAGGTCCTCATCATGGGTGAGGACGTCGGCAAGCTCGGCGGGGTCTTCCGGATCACCGACGGGCTCCAGAAGGACTTCGGCGAGGACCGGGTGATCGACACCCCGCTCGCCGAGTCCGGCATCGTCGGTACGGCGATCGGCCTGGCCCTGCGCGGCTACCGGCCGGTCGTGGAGATCCAGTTCGACGGTTTCGTCTTCCCCGCGTACGACCAGATCGTCACGCAACTCGCCAAGATGCACGCCCGCGCGCTCGGCAAGATCAAGCTGCCGGTCGTCATCCGGATCCCGTACGGCGGCGGCATCGGCGCGGTCGAGCACCACAGCGAGTCGCCCGAGGCGCTGTTCGCGCACGTCGCGGGGTTGAAGGTGGTCTCGCCGTCGAACGCGAGCGACGCCTACTGGATGATGCAGCAGGCCGTCCAGAGCGACGACCCGGTCATCTTCTTCGAGCCGAAGCGCCGCTACTGGGACAAGGGCGAGGTCGAGACCGACTCCATCCCGGGCCCGCTGCACAAGGCATCGGTGGCCCGCACCGGCACCGACCTCACGCTCGTCGCGTACGGCCCGATGGTGAAGGTCTGCCTGGAGGCGGCCGCGGCCGCCGAGGAGGAGGGCAAGTCGATCGAGGTCCTGGACCTGCGCTCGATGTCCCCGATCGACTTCGACGCCATCCAGACCTCGGTCGAGAAGACCGGCCGGCTCGTCGTGGTCCACGAGGCGCCGGTGTTCTACGGCTCCGGGGCCGAGATCGCCGCCCGGATCACCGAGCGCTGCTTCTACCACCTGGAAGCACCGGTGCTGAGGGTCGGCGGCTACCACGCCCCGTACCCGCCGGCGCGGCTTGAGGACGAGTACCTGCCGGGTCTCGACCGTGTGCTCGACGCCGTCGACCGCTCGCTGGCGTACTGAGGACTGGGACGTGACAACGATGACCGACACTTCCAACGCTGCTCGCTTCCGTGAGTTCAAGATGCCCGACGTGGGCGAGGGACTCACCGAGGCCGAGATCCTCAAGTGGTACGTCCGGCCCGGCGACACCGTCACCGACGGCCAGGTCGTCTGCGAGGTCGAGACGGCGAAGGCGGCCGTGGAGCTGCCGATCCCGTTCGACGGGGTGGTGCACGAGCTGCGCTTCCCCGAGGGCACGACCGTCGACGTCGGCCAGGTGATCATCGCGGTGGACGTGGCACCGGGCAGCGGTGACGCGGCCCCGGCGCCGGTCGCCGCGCCGGTCGCGGAACCGGAACCGTCGGAGCCGGAGGCTCCCAAGGGCCGTCAGCCGGTCCTGGTCGGGTACGGCGTCTCCGAGAGCTCGACCAAGCGGCGGGCCCGCAAGGGTGCGGCCGCTTCCGTCCCGGCCGCCGCGGCGGCGATCCAGGGCGAGATGAACGGCCACGGCGCCGTGGTCCCGGAGAGCCGTCCGCTGGCCAAGCCGCCGGTCCGCAAGCTGGCCAAGGACCTGGGCATCGACCTGGCGACGGTCGTCCCGACCGGCGAGGGCGGGATCATCACCCGCGAGGACGTGCGCGCGGCTGCCGCGCCCGTACCGGCACAGGCCCCGGCGCCCGTCGCCGCGGAGGCCGTCCCCGCTCCGGAGGCCCCGGCTCCGGTCGTGGTCACCACGGTGGGCGCCCGCGAGACCCGTATCCCGGTCAAGGGCGTACGCAAGGCCATCGCGCAGGCCATGGTCGGCAGCGCCTTCACGGCCCCGCACGTCACCGAGTTCGTCACCGTCGACGTGACGCGCACGATGAAGCTGGTGGCGGAGCTCAAGGAGGACAAGGACATGGCGGGGGTGCGGGTCAACCCGCTCCTGATCATCGCCAAGGCCCTCCTGGTCGCGATCAAGCGGAACCCGGAGGTCAACGCCGCCTGGGACGAGGCCAACCAGGAGATCGTGCAGAAGCACTACGTGAACCTGGGCATCGCCGCCGCGACCCCGCGCGGTCTGATCGTGCCGAACATCAAGGACGCGCACGACAAGACCCTGCCCCAGCTCGCCGCCGCACTGGGCGAGTTGGTTTCCACGGCCCGGGACGGCAAGACCTCCCCGGCCGCGATGGCGGGCGGCACGGTGACCATCACCAACGTCGGTGTCTTCGGCGTCGACACGGGCACGCCGATCCTGAACCCGGGCGAGTCCGCGATCCTCGCGGTCGGTGCGATCAAGCTCCAGCCGTGGGTCCACAAGGGCAAGGTGAAGCCCCGTCAGGTCACCACGCTGGCCCTGTCGTTCGACCACCGCCTGGTCGACGGCGAGCTCGGCTCCAAGGTCCTGGCGGACGTCGCCGCGATCCTGGAGCAGCCGAAGCGGCTGATCACCTGGGCGTAGGGGTACGAGACGGGCCCGCGCACACCGAGGCGCGGGCCCGTCGGCGTGCTGGAATCGGGGCAACCGATCGCGGATGTCCTTCGCAGATGCACGCGGCCATCCACCATGATCTTTATGCGAGTACGCGCATAAGGTGCGTCTGTACGTAGACGTCCCTTCTGCCCCGCCGTAGCGTCATGGTGACCGGCCCGCAGGGGGCCAGGGCAAGGGGGCTCGACAGCTATGGCACGCGAGGAACTGACCCGGCTCACCGGTAACGGGAATGGCACCTGCGGCGACGAGGACTGTCCGAACGTCTATCGGACATCGAGCGGCACACTGGTCGTTCAGGGAAACGTCTCCGAGGCGTTCGCGCCGCCGTCCGGAGAGGCACTGGTGGAGATTCCGGAAGAAGTGCTGAAGGAGGCCGTACGTGCTCTTGGATGGTGACGAGTGGCGTCGGCGGTTCGCGGAGATCGAACGGGAAGCATGGCGGCTTGAGACCTTGCCGCAGTACCTCGTAGCACACGAGGCAGAAGAGTTCGCAGCGTTCCGTGAAGGTCGGCCGATCACCCCGTACTCGACTTCCTCGTACACGGAACGAGTCTCCCGCCAGCGCGCCGAGGGGAAGCGAAACGGACGGGTGCACATCGTCACGCAGCCGCTCTCCGACTACCTGCGATTCGAGTTCGCTCGCTACTACGAGGCGCATAGTCGGGCGGGGGATGACATTCGGATTCTCGACGTGACGAACCGAGCCAACCCCCTCGATGGGGTTCGAGACTTCTGGATGTTCGACCAGGCAGAAGTCGTCCTCATGAACTACGAGGCGGACGGAAGCCAGATCAGCCGTGAGGTGTTCGAGGGTGACGTGTCCTCGTTCGTCGAATACCAGCGGGTCGCGATAGCGGAGTCGGTCCCTTTCGAGGAGTACGTGAACGGTGGCCTTCGAGCCTGACCGGCTCGACCAGTCCGGTCTGGAACTGGCGGCCATGCTCAAGCATCTGCGCAAGCAAGCCGGACTTTCGGGAGTCCGGCTTGCTGTGCGTTGCAATATTTCTCAGTCCAAAATCAGCAGGATCGAAGGGAACAAGATACTTCAGCCGCGACGACGGAGGACTGGACAAGAAGCAACTTGAGCTGGCCGGGTTGGAGGCTGTGACCAATGAGTTCCGGCACTTCCTGCTGTCCATGAACACGGGCCTGCTGGCCACGCCGGAGTACATCAGGGAGAGCATCGCCCACGCTCCGCCGACGCAACAGGCCAAGGCGATCGGCATGAAGCTGGACCGGCAGTCTGTGCTGTTCGACCGGGCCAAGCGCTTCACGTTTCTACTCACCGAGCAAGCCGTCAGATATCCACTGCTGCCACTGGACGCGATGGCCATGCAGATCGACCGGCTGGCCTCGCTCGCCATGCAGGCAAATATCCGGGTTGGTGTACTGCCCATGCGGGTAAAGTTCAGCAACGCTCCGCTGAGTACGTTCACTATTTACGACGACCGCTTGGCAACCATTGAGACAGACCTTGGTGCAGCCGTCTTCCGGAATCCCAAGGACGTTCGTTCGCTCCTCGACCGGTTTACCAGTTACGAGGCACATGCCCTCTTCGGGGACGACGCGCGGGCGCTATTGAGTAAGTGGGCCTGGTCATTCCGCCAGTGATCTTTATTCGGTAACGCGAATAAAGCTGGAGATACATCATCGGCAGTCCGAGGATGTATCCATGCCGACCGAGCCGAAGAATTACAGGCAGAAGGTGTCGGCATATCTACCCGTCGCTGATCGCGTAGAAAGGCACACCCATGTCCGAAACAGACCTGTACAGCCTGCCCGTCGAGGGAGCCACGTTCCTCAAGGCGTGCGGGGGCAACACGCATCCGGACGGAGAGTCCTGCGCCACGCTGGCGAAAATCGGCCCCGACGCGTGGGCACTGGGCGACAGCAAGCGGCCCGGTGCGGAGCCGCTGAGGTTCACCACTGCCGAACTGAACGCGGCCGGCGTCGACCCGGGCCGCTTCACCATCTCGGCCTGAGCGGCCGCCCCCGCTGGCTGGCGATCTCTGCTCGCCAGGGGGGGGGCGGGGGCGCCTTCAACTGCTCGGGAAAGGAGGAGTAGTTGCATTATCACGGTTACCTGTGGACTGGCGCCAAGCAGCGCTTCGACGATGAGGCTCTGAGGCGGCCTCCCCATCCTGATCCCCCCTCGGCTGACGGTAAGCCGGAGCTGGTTCAGCGGTACAAGGAAGTGAAGACGGAGTTTCCCGTCGTGGACCTCCCGCCGCTCGAAACGGCGTACTGGCTCATCAAGCCCAGGAAGTTGGTGCGCGGAACCTGGAGGCGGCCGAAGGAAGCAGCGGAATGGTTCGGGGAACGGCTTACTGAGCATGCGCCCCGGTTCGTCTCCGAGTCGGACCGTGAGGGTGCGCGAATGGCGATGCTGGTTAATTCCGCCTCTGACCGGATCGGTTGGGGTGGGGATGTGTCGCACGGGTTCTATCTGGAGCGGCCTGCGTTCCTGTCTCTGGCCCTGGTGTGCTGTTCTTCGAATCGGGCCATGCCGGGACTGGAGTGCCCGTTGCGGTAGGTCCGCTCAGCTACGAGATGGGCTCGCGCGAAGTTCGCGCGAGCCCATCGGCATGTCCGGCCTCTGCCGCAGGGCGAGTTCGGCGAACACGGTCTTGCCGACGGTGCGCGGCTCGACGCCCCAGCGGTCCGCGAGCCGCGCGACGATCAGGAGCCCCCGCCCGTAGCACTCGTCGTCCCCGGCCTCACGCAGTCCGGGCAGCCGCTCGCCGCGCGCGTCGCTCACCGCGATTCGGAACGTGGTCGCGGTGAGCGTGAGGTGGACGCGGAAGAGGCGGCCCTCGATGGCGCCGTGCAGCAGTGCGTTGGTCGCCAACTCGCTGACCAGCAAGGCCGCGTCACCGGACAGGCCCGGATGCCCCCACTCGGCGACGAGCCGCGCGGTGCGGCGTCGGGAGAGGGAGACGCTGCGCGCGGTGGGGGTGTAGTCGAGCCGGTCCTCGCGGAGGACAGGTTCGGGGACGGAGATCTGTTCGGCTGCGGTCATGGGCGCGTGCCTCCGTGAGTGCGGGCGGTGGCGATGCCGCGCTTGCGGGGCGCCGGGTCCTGGTTCGGTCCCGGTGCAGGGCAGGGCGGTGCACTTCCGCCGGTTCCGGCTCCGCTGTGCGAGCGGTGGAACACCGACAGTAGCGGTGTGATTGCGTGTGCAGCAATAAGTTCGGGCAGAAATTTCTCTGCCCTAGTTGGTGTTCGAGGAGAATGCGCCCCAGACTTGGGCGACTCGGCGGAGGGATGCGACGTGGCAGGTAACAGCCCTGATCGGGGGCGGACGGTCTCGACTGTGCTCGGGCGCCGTCTCGGCGGCGAGTTGCTGCGAATGCGTGAGGCGCGCTCCCTGCGGCAAGCGCACGCTGCGGAAGCGCTGACGGCGTCGGTCGCCAAGGTCGCGAAGATCGAGCGGGGCCTCGTACCGATACGGGACCCCGACATCAGGGCCTTGTGCCACCTGTACGGCGAGGTCGGCGCCGATTTCATCGACAGGTTGCTGGCACTCGCCAAGACCGACCGCGAACGTCGCAAGGCAAGCGGTTGGTGGAATCAGTACCCGGGACTTCAGTCCATGGCCGAGTACGTGGCGCTGGAGGACATCGCCACCAGTCTTCGTACCTGGCAAGTCGCCATCGTGCCCGGACTGTTGCAGACCCCGGACTACGCCAGAGCGCTCGCTGTGGGAAACGGGTCCTGGGAGGACCCCGACGAGATCGAACCCTTCGTCGAGTCCAGGATGGCGCGGCAGGCGCGGTTGAGTGGCGACCGCCCGCTTGAGCTGCGGGTGGTGGTGCACGAAGGCGCCCTGCGTCAGCTGGTGGGCGGACGCGAGGTGATGAAGGAACAGCTCGGCAGGCTGCTGGACGTGGCGCGGCAGCCGAACGTGAAGCTTCAGGTGATGCCGTACATCGCGGGTGCTCACCCCGGCATGACAAGTGCCTTCACCATCGTGTCCTTCGCTGAACCGGGAGCGCTCGACGTGGTTCACATGGATACGACCTCGACCACTCTCTGGCTGGAGAGCGATACTGATGCCGAGCGCCACGGCAGCCTTTTCGACCGCATCTCGCGTCTGGGGCTTGCGCAACACACCTCGGTCAGACTCATCAACGCCATCCTCAAGGAGCTGTAAACCGCGTGCCCGGGTACAAGTTCGTCAAGTCCAGCTACAGCGGCGGCAACGCGGGCCAGGAGTGTGTCGAAGTGGCCCGCAACATCCCCCGCACCGTCGCCGTCCGCGACTCCAAGCGTCCCGACGGCCCCGTCATCGTCCTCGGCCCCACCGCCTGGGACGCCTTCCGGGCCGGGCTGGTCCGGTCGTCGGACTGACCCGGCCCGGCCGGCCGGCGCCTGTTGCGAAGGCCGCTGTTCACTGGCCTTCGGGCTGTGTTTCCATGCCGCAGTGAAGAGCGAGAGCGTGTCCGGCGCGGATGTACCCCCGAGTGTCCGACGGCGGACCGATCGCGATCTCGGTGACTGTGCGCGGGTGCTGGCAGAGGTCCATGAGCACGATGGCTATCCGGTGAACTGGCCCGACTCCCCAGGCGCATGGCTCACACCGCCATCGCTCATCGCCTCATGGGTGGCGGAACTGGACGGCCGCGTGGCCGGTCATATCGGCTTGTCCCGGAGCGGCGTGGGAGACGCGGCTCCCGGGCTGTGGAGCGCTCGCGCAGGGCTGAGTATCGACGCCACCGCCGTGGTCAACCGACTGTTCGTCGCCCCGTGGGCCCGCGGCCACGGGATCGGTGCGCTGCTGATGGGGCAGGCTGTCGCAGAAGCGCAGGATCGTGGCTTGCATCCGGTGCTCGACGTGCTGGCTTCGGACACCGCGGCGGTTGTTCTGTACGAGCGGCTCGGCTGGCAGCTGCTGGCCACAGTCGAGCAGCAGTGGAGCCCGGAGCAGAAGGTGACCGTCCGGTGTTATGCGGCGGCAACCTGAGGTGGTACCTCCAGCACGGTCGCCTCGTGGCGGATCACCACGACCACAGGACGTGACCACCCTGACGGCACTCCAGATGCAGGTCCTCGTAACCGGGCCGCAGAGCGACGGCGTATTCCGCGGACATCGGTGCGCTGCCGTTCACGCGGCGCGGTGTGACCATGAACAGGACGGCAGGGAGGGGGAGTTACCGGACTCGATGCAATGTTCTCGAATGTTCTGCTGTGCCAGGTCAATGTTCTCGTGTGGTCCCGCGCAAGGCGGCATGCTTGTGGCGCGGGTGCGGACGAGTTGGTGATGCTGGTGGCAACAGGGCCACACACCATCGGGAGGCGACCATGGCACGACGACTCCGCTTCAACGGCACCGACAGCAAGAACGGTGGCTGCCCCGCTGTGCACGAAGATCTCGACTCCGGTGAGATCGTCGTCCAAGGAACGCCGCTCACCGACCCCGAGGACGTCGCCCAGCTCCAGCACCTCGGGCCCGGAGACGCCGCGGTCGTGGTGCCGCGTGAACTTCTCGTCCATCACGGTCCCAAGGAGGCAGCCCACGTGCCTGTGCTGATCGGCCTGGAGGAGTTCGGGCGCCTCTTCGAGACCTTCGAGCACTCGGCCTGGCATCTGGAGACCCGGCGGGGCTACGCATCGGACAGGGAGGATCCCGGGTATGCGGAGTTCCTTGCGACTGGCACGGTGTCGTGCGACCTCGACAGCGAGTGGTGCGTGAACATCCGCCGACAGACGGCTGACGGAAAGTATGTGGGGCGGGTGCGTGTCGTCGACAGCCCGCCGACCGATGGGCAGCTGTTTCTGCTCGGGTACTCGACGTGCAACGCGGCCACGGGCGAGGACGTGCGGAACCTGTGGCGCGAGGATGCGGAGGGACTCCGGCTGCCCGCTGAAGACTTCTGGATCTTCGACAGTCGATTGGTGGCCGTGCTGCGCTTCGATGACGCGGACGTCTTCCATGATGTGGAGGTCATCACGGAGCCTGCCGAAGTCTTGCGGTACTGCCAGATCCGCGATGCTGCGATGCACGGGGCCTTGCCCTACGCAGAGTTCGCGGCGCAGCTCGGCGTCGGCCTTGCCCGACAGCACTAGCCGGCGGAACCAGTGGGCACGGACTTTCAGCAGGCCAGAAAGGCTCTCGGGCTGTGCTTGAGGGAACTCCGACTGTCAGCCCCGGGAGGACGGCTCACCGGAACGGAACTCGCTCGGCGGCTCGGTTGGCCGCACTCCAAGATCTACAAGCTGGAGAACGGCCGACAGACCGCCACCGGTGACGACCTGCGGGCCTGGGCCGAAGGGGTCGGCCGGCCGGATGTCCTTGACGAGTTGTACGCCCGGCTCCAGGGCTTCGAGTCGCACATCCGGTCGTGGCGGCGTCAGCTGGCCTCGGGACACAAGGCGGTCCAGGACACCCACCTGAGCGCCCACGCCGACTCTTCGCAAAGGAAATCCGCTGGTCAACGTACGCATTCTCGCCGGGAATTGAGCTGCCGAGGTGCGCTGTTAGGGTGGCCTGATGGCATCGGTCAAGAAGATCCAGGTCACCTTCGACTGCGCGGACCCCGAGCGTGTCGCTCGATTCTGGTGCGAGGTGTTGGGGTACGTCGCACCGCCGGCACCGGAGGGGTTCGACTCCTGGGACGCCTACAACGACTCGCTGCCGCCCGAGGAGCGGGGTGCGTGGTTCGCGTGCTCCGATCCCACGGGTGAGGGCCCGCGCATGTACTTCCAGCGCGTTCCCGAGGGCAAGGTCGCCAAGAACCGGGTGCACCTCGACGTGCGGGCCGGCACCGGGCTCGTGGGTGCGGAGCGGCTGGCCGTGCTTGAGGCCGAACGCGATCGGCTGGTGGCGCTCGGCGCGGTGTGCACGAAGGTGCTGTATGCCGATGAGGACAACGAGTCGTGCATCAATATGCAGGACGTCGAGGGCAACGAGTTCTGTCTCGACTGAGCATCCTCCGGTACGGCGAGAGGGGGCCCGCGTGATGCGAGCCCCCTCTGTGCGTGCGGTGCCGGGCTACTTCTTGAAGGAGTAGTCCATGATCTTCTTCATGTCCGCGCTGCGGTTGGCCGCGGACGTGGAGGCGAGCACCGTACCGATGACCGTCTTGCCGTTGCGGGTCGCGGCGAAGACCAGGCAGTACTTGGCCGTCGGGCCGGAGCCGGTCTTCACGCCGATGGCGCCGCTGTAGCTGCTGAGCATGGTGTTGGTGTTGGACCACGACATGTACCGGTAGCCGCCGGACTTCGTGGTGACCTTCTGCTTGGTCGACTTGGTCTTGACGACCGAGCGGAAGGTGGAGTGCTTCATCGCGCTGCTGGCGATCTTCGTCAGGTCGCGCGGCGTCGAGTAGTTCGAGCCTTTCCCTATGCCGTCGAACGAGTCGAAGTGGGTGTTCTTCAGCCCGAGGGACTTGGCCTGGGCGTTCATCTTGCCGATGAACGACTTCACGCGGGCCGCGCGGGTGGAGCCGGAGCCGAACTTGTCGGCCAGTGCGTAGGCGGCGTCGCAGCCGGACGGCAGCATCAGGCCGTACAGCAGCTGGCGGACCGTGACCTTGTCGCCCACGATGAGGCGGGCCGACGAGGCGCCCTTGGAGACGATGTAGTCGCTGTACGCCTTCTGGATCGTGACCTTGGAATCCAGGTTCAGGTTCTTCTGCGACAGCACCACCTTGGCCGTCATGATCTTGGTGGTGGAGCCGGTGGAACGACGGGTGTCCGCGGTCTTGGCGAACAAGGACTTCGCGGTGCCGTTGTTCATCACGTACCCGCCCGCGGCGGTGATCTTGGGGTTGGGCAGCGTGGCGGCCTGCGCGGTGGAGGCGAACGCGCTGCCCGCGATGACGGCACCTGCCGTCAGGGCCACGGTGGCAGTGGCAGTAACGCGGTTTATGCCCTTAATGCCGATTTTCAACTTGAACGCTCCAAATGCCCCTGGAATGCGGCCACATGTGGGTGCCGCTCGGTGGTGAGACTCATGAGAGCGGGGGATGGATGTGCTGATTCCTGGGGCAATTGCAGGGCTACGGGTGATTCCGGCCATGATCGTGTGAAGTGGTGCGGGCTTGTCCGTGGCGGGTGGGCGTCCGTCCGGATCCCGGACCGGTTTCGTCATGCACGCATGTTGTATCTATGCTGTGTACATGCCTGCCGCACCCCCAGCCGTGAAGCCTGCCGTGAAGTCCGCCGTCAAGCAGCCCCCCGCCGCCGAGCGCGTGTACGCCCACATCAAGGAGGCGGTCCTGGACCGCCGTTACGAGGGCGGCACGCTCCTGACCGAAGGAGATCTCGCGGAGGCCGTCGGCGTCTCCCGTACGCCGGTGCGCGAGGCGCTGCTGCGGCTGGAGGTCGAGGGGCTGATCAAGCTGTACCCGAAGAAGGGCGCCCTCGTCCTCGCCGTCTCCGCCCAGGAGATCGCGGATGTGGTGGAAACCCGGCTGCTGGTCGAGGAGTTCGCGGCCCGCAAGGCCGTGCCCGCCTCCGCGCAGCTGATCGGCCGGCTCGAAGAACTCCTGGAGGAGCAGCGGCAGCTGGCCGAGGCCGGGGATCTGGCGGAGGTGTCCGTGAAGGACCGCTGCTTCCACGCCGAGATCGTGCGCAACGCGGGCAACGACATTCTCTCGCGCCTCTACGACCAGCTGCGCGACCGGCAGTTGCGGATGGGCGTCGCCGTGATGGAGGCGCACCCGGGGAGGATCGCCGCCAACATCACCGAGCACGGTGAGCTGCTGGAGGCGATCAGGGCCGGGGACGCGGACTGTGCCGCGCAGGTCGTGCGGCGCCATGTCGGCCGGGTCAAGGTGCTCGTCAGGGGTGAGGACCGGTGAGTTCTGCCGCCGCTCCCACCCTGTCCCTGCCCGGCGATCCACCCGGCGGCCGGCGTGCCGCGTGGGTCTGGGGCATCGGGGTCGCCGTCTACTTCGTCGCCATCATCTTCCGCACCAGCCTGGGCGTCGCCGGGCTGGATGCCGCCGACCGGTTCCACGTCAGCGCCTCCGCGCTCTCCACGTTCTCCATCCTCCAGCTGCTCGTCTACGCGGGCATGCAGATACCCGTCGGCCTGATGGTCGACCGGCTCGGCACCAAGAAGGTCCTCACCTTCGGGGCCGTCCTGTTCACCCTCGGGCAGCTCGGCTTCGCGCTCTTCCCTTCGTACGGCATGGCGCTGGCGTCCCGGGCGCTGCTCGGCTGCGGTGACGCGATGACGTTCATCAGCGTGCTGCGGCTCGGCGCCCGCTGGTTCCCGGCCCGGCGCGGCCCGCTGATCGGCCAGGTCGCGGCGCTCTTCGGGATGGCGGGCAACCTCGTCTCGACGCTCTTCATCGCGCGGGCCCTGCACGGATTCGGCTGGACCACCACATTCGTCGGCAGCTCCGTCGCCGGGGTCGTCGTCCTCGTTCTGTTGCTGCTGTTCCTGAAGGACCACCCCGAGGGCCACGAGCCGCCGCCCGCGGAACACGCGGGCGCCGCCTATGTGCGCAAGCAGATCGCCGCGGCCTGGCAGGAGCCCGGCACCCGGCTCGGCATGTGGGTGCACTTCACCACGCAGTTCCCGGCCATGGTGTTCCTGCTGCTGTGGGGGCTGCCGTTCCTGGTGGAGGCGCAGGGGCTCAGCCGGTCCACCGCCGGTGAACTGCTCACCCTGGTGGTGCTCTCCAACATGGCTTTCGGGCTGGTCTACGGGCAGATCATCGCCCGCCACCACGCGGCCCGCGCCCCGCTGGCCCTCGGCACGGTCCTGGTGACGGCGCTGCTCTGGGCATCGGCCATCTTCTACCCCGGCGACCACGCGCCGATGTGGCTGCTGATCGTGCTGTGCGTGGTGCTCGGCGCCTGCGGCCCGGCCTCGATGATCGGCTTCGACTTCGCACGGCCGGCCAACCCGCCGGAGCGGCAGGGCACCGCGTCGGGCATCGTCAACATGGGCGGCTTCATCGCCTCGATGACCACGCTGTTCGCCGTCGGTGTGCTGCTGGACGCGACCGGCGACAACTACCGGATCGCGTTCGCCTCGGTCTTCGTGCTGGAGGCGCTCGGCGTCGTACAGATCCTGCGGCTGCACTCCAGGGCCACGCACCGCGAGCGGAACCACCATGTGGTCAGCCGCGTGGAGGCCGTGCACGTACCCGTGTGACCGCTCGTCATGCCGGATCGGCGGCGCGCCCGTCCCTCGTGCGACGGGCGCCGCCGATCATGACGTCACGGCGCTGAGCCGTCACGCCGTCAGGCCGTCACGGCTCACGGCTCACGGCGTCACGGCGAAGTTCTGCAGGATCGCCGTCGCCAGGTCCTCGTCGCCCTCGACCTTGATCCGCTCGGCGACCGCGGCCGCGCGCACCCGCCCGCAGGCGAGGAGGAAGTACGTCTCCCAGTCCATCGCCAGCGTCACCACGGGCCCGAGCGACGGCGAACCGTCCACCGAACCACGGCCCTCCGCGTCGACCCTGACGGTGCGCAGGAACTCCAGCGGCCCGTGCACATCGAGCACGACCGCCGAATTGGCCGGCGCTCCCGCGTCCTTGGCGACCACCTTCGGCAGCGCCTCCAGCAGGGTGTCCCGGACGACGGTCGCGCCGGGGGAGTCCAGATTGCCGGGCTGACCCAGCGTCGCGCGCAGGTCCTGCTCGTGCACCCAGACATCGAAGACGCGCATCCGCAGCGCCAGTTCGAGGGTCTGCTCGGCGCCGAGCGGCGCGCGGACCATGGTCTCGGGGTCACGTGTCTCGTTGCGGAGCTGACGCGCCCGGCGGATGATCGTGTACTCCAGCTCGGAGGTCATCTCCGGCGCGGTGTGGTGCCGCCGCACATCGACCTGCATCTCCATGTAGCGGGCGAAGTCGCTCTGTACGTGGTAGAGGTCGCGGGGCAGGGAGTGGATCGGGCGCGGGTCGCCGAGCTGTTCGGACTCCATGCCGATGACGTGCGAGACGATGTCGCGCACCGACCAGGCGGGGCATGGCGTACGGCGGTTCCACTCTCCCTCGGCGAGCGGCTTCACCAGCTCGGCTATCGACTCGATGGAGTGGGTCCAGGCATCGGCGTAGTTCTGGAGGCTGGGATGGACGGTCACGGGACCCCTCGTGCGGTTCTGCGGTGCATGGGCTGGAGAAGCTGGGCGCGGGCGGCGGGCTGCGTGGGAGGTTCGTTCGCTAAGTTACGCTGCGAGCAGGCACCCCGGCAGTGCTTTCGTGTGACGATCGTAGGCCTGTGTTGACGGCTCGAATGCCAGGACGGTGGTAGTGTGCGCGCCTCCCTCATCCAGATCGCAGTAGACCCGGACGAATCCGTCAATGCCCGAAGGCAGCGTGCGGCTTCGCTGATCGCGGGCCGGCGCGGTGCGGACCTGGTGGTCCTTCCCGAGCTCTGGCCGGTCGGCGCGTTCGCCTACGACGCCTTCGCGGACGAGGCCGAACCGCTCCAGGGGCCCACCCACGACATCATGGCGAAGGCCGCGGCCGACGCCGGGGTCTGGCTGCACGCGGGCTCCTTCGTCGAGCGCGCCGCCGACGGCACCCTCTACAACACCTCGCTCGTCTTCACGCCCGAGGGCGAGCGGGCCGCCGCGTACCGCAAGATCCACCGCTTCGGCTTCGACCAGGGCGAGGCGGTCATGATGGGCGCCGGCGAGGAACTGGTCACGGTCGCCCTGCCGCAGACCACGCTGGGCCTCGCGACCTGTTACGACCTGCGCTTCCCGGAGATGTTCCGCGGCCTGGTCGACGCGGGCGCCGGCACGCTGATCGTCTCGGCGGGCTGGCCCGAGCGGCGCCGCGCCCACTGGACGCTGCTGGCGCAGGCCCGTGCCGTCGAGAACCAGTCGTACGTCCTGGCCGTCGGCTCCGCGGGCACCCATGCCGGAGTCCAGCAGGCCGGGCACAGCATCGTGGTCGACCCGTGGGGCGAGGTACTCGCGGAGGCCGGCGCGGACGAGGAGGTGCTCGACGTGGAGTTCGACCCGGCGAGGGTGGCGGCGACCCGTGAGCAGTTCCCGGCCCTCAAGGACCGCCGCCTGGGACTGGCCCCGCCCAGGCTCCGGTAGATTCGCTTCGTTTCACGTGAAACCGGGGCGGATCAGTCCTCGCGCTCCTTGTCCGCGAGCACGATGACGCAGACCGATACGGCGATGAGCAGCGCCGCGTCGGCGTCCTCCCGTACGACATCGATGCCGTAGGTGTCCCGGACGGTCAGCCGGCGCCGGGAGATCTGGGCCAGCAGTTCCCCGTCGTACTCGATGGCGAACTCGCGGTCCAGGATCTTGCCGCTGACGTCGAGTTCGGTGCCGTCGACCAGCGTGACCCGGTAGTGGTTGCGCAGCAGCGACAGCCTCTTGCGCTTGATCCTGGCGAGCTGTTCGCCGTCGCGCTCGATGAGCATCGTGTCGCGCAGGCTGAGCAGCTTCTGCCGGATCTCGACCAGGATCCGGCCCCGTGCGTCCTTCAGCTCGAAGGTGTCCCGCACCCGCATGGCCTTGCCGTCGACGAGGAACACCTTGCGGCCGTCCGCGTCCTCGATCCAGTAGTCGTCACCGACGGCGAAGAGTCGTTCACGCACCAGGAATCTCATGGCTCACAGGTTCCCCGAGGTCCCTGCGGAATGTGTGGACGCCACGGTGATGTTGACTGTTCACATGGCAACACGTGCGCGCGTCAGGGCTCCCGAACTGGTCGGCAAGGGCGGCTGGCTCAACACAGGCGACCAGCAGTACACCCTCGCCGACCTGCGAGGACGCATTGTGGTTCTGGATTTCTGGACCTTTTGCTGTGTGAACTGTCTGCATGTCCTCGATGAGCTGCGCGAGCTGGAGGAGAAGCACCGCGACACCCTGGTGATCATCGGGGTGCACTCGCCGAAGTTCGTCCACGAGGCCGAGCACCAGGCCGTCGTCGACGCCGTCGAGCGGTACGAGGTCCACCACCCGGTCCTCGACGATCCGGAACTGGCGACCTGGAAGCAGTACGCCGTACGGGCCTGGCCCACGCTCGTCGTCATCGACCCCGAGGGCTATGTCGTCGCCCAGCACGCCGGCGAGGGCCATGCGCACGCCATCGAGAAGCTGGTCGAGGAGTTGGAGGCCGAGCACGCGGCGAAGGGCACGCTGAGCCGCGGCGACGGCCCCTATGTCGCGCCCGAGCCGGTCGCCACCCATCTGCGCTTCCCCGGCAAGGCGCTGCTCCTGCCCGACGGCGGTTTCCTCGTCTCCGACACCACCCGCCACCGCCTGGTCGAACTCGGACCCGACGGCGAGACGGTGCGCCGCCACATCGGTGCGGGCGAGCGGGGCTTCGCCGACGGCGGGCCCGACGAGGCCCGGTTCTCCGAGCCGCAGGGGCTCGCCGTGCTGCCCGACGGCCGGATCGCGGTCGCCGACACGGTCAACCACGCCGTCCGCGCCCTCGACCTCGCCACCGGGGAGACGACGACGCTCGCCGGCACCGGCCGTCAGTGGTGGCAGGGCTCGCCGACCTCCGGACCCGCCCGCGAGGTCGACCTCTCCTCCCCCTGGGACGTCGCCTGGTTCGCCGACCGGCTGTGGATCGCCATGGCGGGTGTGCACCAGCTGTGGACGTACGACCCCGCGACGCAGACCGTCGAGGTCGCGGCGGGCACCACCAACGAGGGCCTGGTCGACGGGCCGGCCGACGAGGCGTGGTTCGCCCAGCCGTCCGGGCTCGCCACGTCCGCCGACGGGGAGCGGCTCTGGGTCGCCGACTCGGAGACGTCCGCCCTGCGGTACGTCGAGCGCGACGGGGACGGCTTCGCCGTCCGTACCGCCGTCGGCACCGGGCTCTTCGACTTCGGGCACCGCGACGGCGCCGCCGGACAGGCCCTGTTCCAGCACCCGCTGGGGGTGGCGGCCCTGCCCGACGGGTCCGTCGCCGTCTGCGACACGTACAACCACGCCCTGCGGCGCTACGACCCCGGGAGCGGCGAGGTCACCACTCTGGCCACGGATCTGCGCGAGCCCAGCGACGCCGTGCTGGTCGACGGCGATCTCGTCGTCGTCGAGTCCGCCCGGCACCGGCTGACCCGGCTGCGGCTGCCCGAGGAGGCCGTACGCGTCGCCGACCGGGCGCACCGCACACAGCGCGCGGCCACCGAGATCGCCCCGGGCACGCTCCGGCTCGATGTGGTCTTCCAGGCGCCCGCCGGGCAGAAGCTGGACACCCGGTACGGCCCCTCGACCCGGCTGCTGGTCTCGGCGACGCCGCCGGATCTGCTGGCCGAGGGCGCGGGCCCCGGCAGTGACCTCTTCCGCGAGCTGGTCCTGGCCGACGACGTCACCGAGGGCGTCCTGCACGTGTCGGCGATGGCGGCGTCCTGCGACGACACTGCATCCGACAGCGGCTCTGCCGCGGGCGCGAACGAGTACCCGGCCTGCCATGTCCACCAGCAGGACTGGGGAGTCCCCGTCCGTGTGAGCGCGGCGGGAACGGCCCGGCTGCCGCTGGTGCTGGCGGGAATGGACGAGCAGCGATAGGGCCCGAGCCCTTCCGGGTCCCGCCCGGGAGGGCTCACCCGTCGTCGGTGAGCCGGCGGACCGCCTCCTCGTACCGCTTGCGGTACTCCGGCTCGGCCGTCACCCGCAGCAGCGCCTGGAGGGCCCGCACCGCGCCCTCGTCGTAACCGGCGCGCTCCGCCTGCCCGGCCGCCCGGTCCAGCAGCCGGATCCCGTCGTTCTCCTCGCCCAGCGCCAGACGGGCCTCGCCGCTGGTGGTCAGCAGCAGCACCCGGCGGGCGATCTCCTCGTGCTCGGGCCCCAGGTCGAGTGCCGTCCGGGCGGATTCGAGGGCTTCGTGCGGCCGGTTCGCGGCCAGCTGCATCCGGGCGAGATGCTGGAGCGCCAGCATCTCGGTGTGCGCGTCCTGCTCCTCACGGGCCAGCGCGACGGCCCGCTCGCACCCCTCGAGAGCCGTGTCGAGATCCCCCTGCTCGGTCAGGACGACGGCCAGGTTGATCAGCGCGGTCGTCTCGCCGAGCCGGTCGCCGGCCTGCCGGGCCAGACCGGGCGAGCGCTCCAGCAGGGCGACGGCCTCGGCGGTCCTGCCCTCCTCGGCCAGTACCCAGCCCAGCAGGTTGATCACCCTCGACTCGGCGTACGCGTCGTCGTGGGCGCGGGCCGAGTCCAGCGCCAGCTCCAGCAGCGGGGACCAGTTGTCCCGCACCCGCCACACCACCTGCGGCCACTGGAGCAGGACGATCCGCCACGCCCGGTCGTGGAATCCGGCGGTCCGGGCGGCGTCGGCGGCCAGCGCCAGATCGTCGCGTTCGGCAGCCAGCCAGTGCATCGCCGCCGCCCGGTCGACGAAGTCCCGCACGGCGACCGGGCGGCGGTAGTCCTCCGGCAGCACGAAGCAGGGCTCGCCGCCGGGCTCGGCCGTGTCGGCGGCGGCCAGCGCGGTGGCGATGTAGTGGTCGAGGACCCCGATGAGTGCCTCGGACCCGCCCTCGGGGTCCATGCCGCGGGCGTAGAGGCGCACCAGATCGTGCAGCACCCAGCGTCCGGGCGCCGTCTCGGTGACGAGATGGGCGGCGGCGAGCCGTTCCAGCGCCGCCGTGGCGACGACCGGGTCGGTGCCGGCGAGCGCGGCGGCCGTGTACGGGTCGAAGTGGCTGCCGGGGTGGTGGCCGAGCCGGGCGAGCTGGTGGACGGCGTCCTGCGGCAGCTGCTGCACGGTCAGCCGCAGCGCGGCCGAGACGCCGGTGTCGTCCACGTCGAGGTACGTCAGCCGGCTGCGTTCGTCGGCCAGTTCGTCGGCGAGACCGGCCAGCGTCCACGTCGGGCGCCCGGCCAGCCGGGCCGCAGTGACCCGCAGGGCGAGCGGCAGTCCCCCGCAGAGTTCGGCGAGCCGACGGGCCGCGACCGGTTCGGCGAGCACCCGGTCCTCACCGAGCACACCGGCCAGCAGGGCCGTGCCGTCCGGCGGTTCGAGCACGTCGAGCGGGACGGGACGGGCCGCGTCCGAGGCGATGAGGCCCTCCAGCCGGTGGCGGCTGGTGACCAGCGTGACGCAGTCGGTGCCGCCCGGCAGCAGCGGCCGGACGGTGGCGGAGTGGCGGGCGTTGTCGAGTATGACGAGCAGGCGGCGCCGGTCGGTCAGGGCCCGGAAGAGCGCGGCCGCGGCCGCGACGGACTCCGGGACGCGGCGGGGCGCGACGCCGAGCGCCAGCAGGAACTCGCGCAGGACCTCGATGAGTGCGGGCTCGCCGGTGTCGCTGAAGCCGCGCAGATCTGCGAAGAGCCGCCCGTCCGGGAAGGCGGCCGGGTTGCGGTGCGCCCATTGCAGGGCCAGTGCGGTCTTGCCCACCCCGGCCGGTCCGGTGACCAGGCAGACGGGTGCCTCGCCCGCCGCGGCCCGGGTGAGCGCGGCCAGTTCGGCGGGCCGCCCCTGGAAGCCGCGGGGTGCGCGGGGCAGCAGATCGGTGGGGTGCGGCTCGCCGGCCAGGGACGGCACGGGGAGGGGACGGGGCGGCGCGGCGCCGGGCGCGCCGGTCGTACCGACGCCTGTACCGACGCCTGTACCGGCGCCCGTACCGACGCCTGTACCGACGCCTGTACCGACGCCTGTACCGGCGCCCGTGCCGCCGGTCGGGGCGGCCGGTTGTGCCGTGGATCCGCCGTCCGTTCCGGTCCGCGGGTCCGCCACCGGACGGGCCGCGGGCACGGTCCCGTTGCCGGAGCCGCCGCCGTTGCCGTCACCGCCGCCTGCCCGGACCGGGCCGCGAGGCGTGGCCCCCCGCCCGTCGGGCGCGTTCCGTCCGCCTTCCCGTCCGGCGTCCGGCCCGGGGTCGCCGCGCAGGATCAGCGCGTACGCGTCGGCGAGCTCATGTCCGGGATCGATCCCCAGCTCATCGGCGAGCAGCCGCCGCGTACGGTGGAACCAGTCCAGCGCCTCCGACTGACGCCCCGCCCGGTACAGCGCCGTCATCAGGGCCGCCGCCAGCGACTCCCGCATCGGATGCGCGACGGCCTCCGCCCGCAGCACCGACGCCGCCCGGTTGTGCTCCCCCAGCGCCGCGTAGGCGCGCGCCAGTTGCTCGACGGTCGCCAGCCGCGACTCCTCCAGCGAGTGCGCGGCGGCCTGGAGCGGCCGTCCGGCGAACGCGCCACTGAGCGCCGGCCCCTGCCACAGGGACAGGGCCTCCTTGAGCATCAGCACCGCGTCGGCGGGGCTGCGCTGCCCCCGCGCCAGCGTCAGCAGTTCCTCGAAGCGCTGCGAGTCCAGCAGGGTCTCCGGCAGCCGCAGCACATACGCGTCGCCGAGGGTGACCAGCTCCACCCCGTACGCCTCCGCGTCCGCACCCACCAGCAGGGCGCGCAGCCGGGACACATGGCCCTGGATGACGCTGCGGGCGTGCAGCGGCGGTGTGTCGTCCCAGAGCGAGTCCGTCAGTCTGGCGATGGAGACGGGGGTGTTGGCGGACAGCAGCAGCGCGGCGAGCAGACTGCGGCGCTTGGCGGGGCCGAGCGGCAGCGGCCCGGTGAACGTGTCGACGGAGACGGTGCCGAGCAGCCGGAACTCCACGAGCGGCTTCCCTTCCGGGCGGGATGCGCCCGGGGGCGGGCACGGGAAAGTCCCAGGATATCGGGGGTGCCGGGGAGCCGACGACGGGTTGTGCCCGATCGGCGGGGTGCGCGCGCGGCGGCCGCCGCGCGCCGACGGGCCGACGTTGCGGAGCGTCTCGCGCACCGGCCCGTCGGCCCGTCGGCGGCCTCGCGGCAGGCGGGATCAGCCCGCCAGGAACGCCGTCAGTGCGTTGGCCAGCAGATACGGGTCGTCCGCCCCGCACAGCTCACGGGCGCTGTGCATCGACAGGATCGCCACACCGATGTCCACGGTCTGGATCCCGTGCCGGGCGGCGGTGATCGGGCCGATCGTGGTGCCGCACGGCATCGAGTTGTTGGAGACGAACGTCTGCCACGGCACGCCCGCCTTCTGGCACGCCGCCGCGAACACGGCCCGGCCGCTGCCGTCGGTCGCGTACCGCATGTTGACGTTGGTCTTGAGGATCGGTCCGCCGTTGGCCACCGGGTGGTGGGTCGGGTCGTGGCGCTCGGCGTAGTTGGGGTGGATCGCGTGACCGGTGTCGGAGGAGAGGCAGACGGTCCCGGCGAAGGCCCGGGCGCGGTCCTCGTACGTACCGCCGCGCGCGAAGACAGAACGCTCCAGGACCGTGCCGAGCAGCGGCCCGTCGGCGCCGGTGTCGGACTGCGAGCCGTTCTCCTCGTGGTCGAAGGCGGCCATGACCGGGATGTACGGAAGCTCTTCGTCCGGCTGCCCGGCGACGGCGCCGAGCGCGGCGGTCGCCGCGTGCACGGAGAGCAGGTTGTCCATCCGGGGCCCGGCCAGCAGCTCGCGGTCCCGGCCCAGGTAGGCGGGCGGCTCGACGGCGTGCGGCATCAGGTCCCAGCCGGTCACGTCCTCGGCGTCGACGCCGGCCTCCTCGGCGACGAACCGGATCAGGTCGCCCTCCTCGACGTCCCCGAGGCCCCAGATCGGCTGCATGTGCTTCTGCCGGTCGAGCTTGAGCCCGTCGGGGTTGGCCGACCGGTCCAGGTGCACGGCCAGCTGCGGTACGCGCAGCAGCGGCCGGTCGATGTTCACCAGCCGGTGGGTGCCGTCGCGCAGCGAGATCCGGCCGGCCAGGCCGAGGTCACGGTCGAGCCAGGTGTTGAGCAGCGTCCCGCCGTAGATCTCCACGGCGACCTGTCGCCAGCCGTACGCCCCGGTGTCGGGCAGCGGCTTGACCCGCAGGTTGGGCGAGTCGGTGTGCGCGCCGACGATCCGGAACGGGGTGTGCGCCGCGGCGCCCTCCGGTACGTACCAGGCGACGATCGCACCCCCGCGCAGGACGTACTTGCCCCCGGCGGTCCCGTCCCAGGCCGCGGTCTCCTCGACCTGCCGGAATCCGGCCTTCTCCAGCCGGGCGGCCGCGGTGGCCACGGCGTGGTACGGGGAGGGGGAGGCCATCAGGAAGGCCATCAGGTCGTCGGTGTGACCGCGGTCGAAGCGGAGGGAGGAACTCATGTTCCTCACTGTAACGAGACCGGGCCCGGCGGCTTCACCGCCGTCGCGCGAGGGAATCCGCTCACTGCCCCGGGAGGGCTGCCGTGGGCTTCTCGCCGTTCTGGGCCTGCTGCGCGCGCTCGGCGAACATGGCCGCGAACGCCTTGACCTCCTTGTCGGGGACCACCGCTTTGCCCGTGGTGCCGGTGCTGATGCCCAGGACGGTCGTGCCGACCCGGATCTGCGCGATCGTGGCCGGTCCGGCCATGGTGCCGACCGCCGCACGGTTGGCCTCGCGCTCGGCGCCCGGACTGCCGAGGTCCACCTTCTCGGCGTTCTGACCGACCCGGTCCCCGCCGTACCACTCGGCCAGGATGTCGTAGGCGGCGTCCGCGGCCTTCTCGTCCTTGTAGGCGAGGGCCCAGAAATTGAGCGTGGTCATGTCCGCCTTGCGCGAGAAGGCCGAGACACCCCAGGACGTGACCGGGTCGCAGGCCGTCTTCCGCTGCTCCTTCGTCCTGGCCACGCAGACCGACGGCGGGTACTCGGGGACCGGCTTCTGGGCCTCCGGCTTCATGTGGTTCCGCCAGCCCGGTACGGCTTTCGCGTCCGGCAGCACCGAGGCGACCTGCCCGTTGTCGAGCGCCGCTGCCTTGGCGTCCTCGCCCCCGCCCCCGCAGCCCGCGAGCAGCAGCACCGCCGCCCCGGCCGCCAGGAGCCCCTGACTCCTTCGCGTACCCACGAAACCCTTGCCACCCATGAGTGAACCCGCCCCCTCCGGCTACTGGGTGTCCGATCCTAGGGGCCGGTGCGGTGGGGCGGGGTGGGACCAGGTCTACAGGCGGTCGATGGCGGTCAGGTCGATGTCGATGTCGTACGGGACGGAGAGCTTCAGCCGGTCGTGGTGGACGCCGGTGGAGACGTACTTCTTGTTGACCGGGTCCAGCGCGTACGTCCAGACCGCGGGCCGGCCGTTCGCGGACATCTCGACGAGCCAGAAGTTCTGGATGCCGGCCCCGGCGTACTTGTGCGGCTTGGTGTCGCGGTCCCGCGCCTCGGAATCGGGCGAGACGACCTCGACGGCGAGCAGAACGTCGGAGGCCTGGTAGCGGGTCTGGAGCTGGTCCCCGTCCGCTTCGGCCGTCACCACGACGAGGTCGGGTTCCGGCGCGTTGCGCTTGCCGAGGACGACGGCCATTTCGCGGCGGACCCGCAGATCTTCCGGGACGTGGCTGCGCAGCCCTTGTTCCAGCAAATACATCGCCAGCGTGTGGAACTTCCGCTGCGGACTCACGAAAACCAGACTCCCGTCGATCAGCTCTGTGTGTGGCGGGAGGTCGTGAAGTGCGAACAGGTCGTCCACGGTGTAGCCGTCCGTTGGCGGGACCGGCCACCTGGAGCCGTCCGGCTGGCGGTGCAGCGAGTCGGGCAGTGCCTCGGCGGTCATGGTTCCTCCCATGAAAGGGATTCTGGGCCGTGCACTCAGCGTACCCAGCTGATACGACAGCACCGCCACCCGAAAGCGTGTCCGGGTGACGGTGCGTGTTGACGATCGTGAGCGGGAGGCCTAGAACGCGGCCTCGTCCAGCTCCATCAGCGAGTTGTCGACGGACTCGGCGAGCGCGCGCTCGGTCGAGACGCCCGGCAGGACGTTCGCGGCGAAGAACTTCGCGGCGGCGATCTTGCCCTGGTAGAAGGCGACGTCCTTCGCGGAGGCGTCTCGCAGCTTCTCGGCCGCGACGGCCGCGCCCTTGAGGAGCAGGTAGCCGACGACGACATCGCCGGAGGCCATCAGCAGGCGGGTGGTGTTGAGGCCCACCTTGTAGATGTTCTTGACGTCCTCGCCGGTCGCGGTGAGGTCGGTGATCATCGTGCCGACGATCGCCTCCAGGTCCACGGCCGCCTTGGCGAGCGAGTCCAGCGCGCCGGCCAGCTCCTCGTTGCCCTGGGCGCCGGAGAGGAACTTCTTGATCTCCTCGGAGAGGGCGTTCAGCGAGGCGCCCTGGTCGCGGACGATCTTCCGGAAGAAGAAGTCCTGGCCCTGGATCGCCGTCGTGCCCTCGTACAGCGTGTCGATCTTGGCGTCACGGATGTACTGCTCGATCGGGTACTCCTGGAGGTACCCGGAGCCGCCGAAGGTCTGGAGCGACTGTGCCAGCTGCTCGTAGGACTTCTCGGAGCCGTAGCCCTTCACGATCGGGAGCAGCAGGTCGTTGAGGCCGTGCAGCGCCTTCGCGTCCTCGCCCGCGGCCTCCTTCTCCTGGATCGCGTCCTGGACGGTGGCGGTGTACAGCACCAGGGAGCGCATGCCCTCCGCGTACGCCTTCTGCGTCATGAGGGAGCGGCGCACGTCGGGGTGGTGCGTGATGGTGACCTTGGGGGCGGTCTTGTCCATGAACTGCGACAGGTCGGTGCCCTGGACGCGCTCCTTGGCGTACTCCAGCGCATTCAGGTAGCCGGTCGACAGGGTGGCGATGGCCTTCGTGCCGACCATCATGCGGGCGAACTCGATGATGCGGAACATCTGGCGGATGCCGTCGTGCTTGTCGCCGATGAGCCAGCCCTTGGCGGGGTGCTGGTCGCCGAAGGTCATCTCGCAGGTGTTGGACGCCTTGAGGCCCATCTTGTGCTCGACGTTCGTCGCGTACACGCCGTTGCGCTCGCCCAGCTCGCCGGTGGTCCAGTCGAAGTGGAACTTCGGGACCATGAAGAGCGAGAGGCCCTTGGTGCCGGGGCCGGCGCCCTCGGGGCGGGCCAGCACGTAGTGGATGATGTTCTCGGACATGTCGTGCTCGCCCGAGGTGATGAAGCGCTTCACACCCTCGATGTGCCAGGAGCCGTCCTCCTGCTCGACGGCCTTCGTGCGGCCCGCGCCGACATCCGAACCGGCGTCCGGCTCGGTCAGCACCATCGTCGAGCCCCACTGCTTCTCGACGGCGATCTCGGCGATCTTCTTCTGCGCCTCGTTGCCCTCCTCGAAGAGGATGCCGGCGAACGCCGGGCCCGAGCAGTACATCCAGATGGCCGGGTTCGCGCCGAGCAGCAGCTCCGCGTAGCCCCAGATCAGGGAGCGCGGCGAGGTGGTGCCGCCGATCTCCTCGGGCAGGCCCAGCCGCCAGTACTCGGAGTCCATGAACGCCTGGTACGACTTCTTGAAGGTCGCCGGGACCGGCGCGGTGTTGGTCTCCGGGTCGAAGACCGGCGGGTTGCGGTCGGCGTCCGCGAAGGAGTCGGCCAGCTCGTTCTCCGCGAGGCGGTTGACCTCGTCGAGGATGCTCTTCGCCGTCTCGACGTCCATCTCGGCGAACGGGCCGGTGCCGTACGTCTTGTCGCGCCCGAGGACCTCGAAGAGGTTGAACTCGATGTCGCGGAGATTCGACTTGTAGTGCCCCATGGAAGGCTCCGTAATCAATAGCAGTGGCGCGCAGTGCCCCGGGACGGGGTGTGGGCCGGGCGGGCGACGAGCTGGCGGTGCGTATATCAGCTGACCTCTCCGATGATGCTACCCGTCAGTAATAAGACGCAACCCCTCAAGGCCCCGATGTGTCCGATTACTCTTTGCGCTATGTACGGCTACGACCAGAACCCGGGCGCACAGCAGCAGATGGGTGGCGGCTACGGCGAGCAGCCGCTGTACCCCGAACCCTCGCCGCCGTCCCTGGGTGACGCGGTACGGGCCTTCACCACCGGCTCGCTGTCCGCCGAGGACTTCCAGCAGATCTTCGCGACGTCGAAGGTCTACTGCCCGCGCGGCGACAACCCCGGGTTCCTGGCGCTGCACAACACCCAGCAGCCGGTGATCCCGATGTTCACCACGCTCAAGGAGCTGCGGCTGTACGCGGGCAAGGAGTCCAAGTACTTCGTGATCACCGGGGCCGAGGTGATCGACCTGCTGCCGACCGGCTACGGCTTCGTCCTCGACATGGAGGGCGAGCACCGCATGGTCTTCGACGCGAAGGCCGTGGAGCAGATGGTCGACTTCGCGATGCGCCGCATGTACGGCTGAGATTCGATCCTTCACAAGGGGCCCGCACCGAACGAACGGTGCGGGCCCCTTGTGCTGCTCCGGACGGCTGAGGGAATGGGCGACCCCTTGCAGGATGTTCATCATTCAACTAAAATGAATGCAGAACGATCCCGGAGGTGGCTCCCATGCCCGCAGTGACTGTCGAAAACCCGCTGACCCTGCCCAAGGTCGCCGCCAAGGGCGACGCAGCGGACCGTCCCGTGTTCGCCGTCACCACGGCGCCGAGCGGATTCGAGGGCGAGGGCTTCCCGGTCCGCCGCGCGTTCGCCGGGATCAACTACAAGTACCTCGACCCGTTCATCATGATGGACCAGATGGGCGAGGTGGAGTACGCGGCCGGTGAGCCGAAGGGCACCCCCTGGCACCCGCACCGCGGCTTCGAGACCGTCACGTACCTGATCGACGGAACCTTCGTCCACCAGGACTCCAACGGCGGCGGCGGCACCATCCGCAACGGCGACACGCAGTGGATGACCGCCGGCTCCGGCCTCCTGCACATCGAGGCGCCGCCGGAGTCCCTCGTGATGTCGGGCGGCCTCTTCCACGGACTCCAGCTCTGGGTGAACCTGCCCAAGGCCGACAAGATGATGAACCCCCGCTACCAGGACATCCGCGGGGGCCAGGTCCAGCTCCTCGCGTCCCCGGACGGCGGCGCGCTGCTCCGGGTCATCGCCGGTGAGCTCGACGGGCACGAGGGCCCCGGCATCACGCACACCCCGATCACGATGATCCACGCCACCGTGCGCCCCGGTGCCGAGGTGACCCTGCCGTGGCGCGAGGACTTCAACGGACTCGCGTACGTGCTGGCCGGCCGCGGCACTGCCGGTGCGGAGCGCCGCCCCGTCCACATGGGGCAGACCGCGGTCTTCGGCGCCGGTTCCGCGCTGACCGTCCGCGCGGACGAGAAGCAGGACGGCAACACTCCGGACCTGGAGGTCGTGTTGCTCGGCGGCCGGCCGATCCGCGAGCCGATGGCGCACTACGGGCCGTTCGTGATGAACAGCCAGGCCGAACTGAAGCAGGCCTTCGAGGACTTCCAGGCCGGCCGCCTCGGCACCGTGCCCGCGGTTCACGGAATGTGACACCTGCAGACGGAGTGTGACAGTGCGTCATTCATAAGGGCCCACAAGCGGACATCACACCCGTGCCGTGATTGGGTGGGAGGGTGCAGAACCAGAATCCCCTCCTGCCCGATGCCGCGCGGCGCACAGCCGCCTGGTGCGGCGTGGTCCTCCTCGTCACCGGCGTCGCCGCAGTCGCCGTCTGGCTGTGCGTCGTCTTCAAGACCGCGGTCACTCCCGTGCTGCTCGCGCTGCTCGGTACGGCGCTGCTCGGGCCGGTGCACCGCTGGCTGACCGCCCGCGGACTGAAGCGCTCGCTCGCCGCGGGGCTCACCTGCGTGCTGCTCGTCGCGGTGGTCGGCGGAGCCGGGTACATCGTCGTCACCGCACTCGTCGACACCGGTGACCAGATCGTCCGGTCGCTGAAGGACGCCGGTCAGTGGGTCATCGACCACTTCGGGATCGGCAAGAACAGCAATGTGGACGACCTCGTCGCCAACGCCCGCAAACTCGTCGAGAAGTTCGGGGCGAGCGCCGCGGGCGGGCTCCTCTCCGGGATCAGCCTGATCGGCTCGCTGATCGCGACCAGCGTCCTCGCACTCCTGCTGACCTTCTTCTTCCTGCGCGACTCCGACCGGGCCGCGCAACTCGCCCACACGATCGCCCCGCGCGGTACCGGGGAGCTGGTCGAGGCGATGGGGCGGCGGGCCTTCGAGGCCGTCGAGGGCTTCATGCGCGGCACCACGTTCATCGCGCTGATCGACGCCCTCTGCATCACCGTCGGCCTGCTGATCCTGCGCGTTCCCGGTGCGGTGGGGCTCGGTGCGCTGGTCTTCGTCGGTGCCTACATCCCCTACCTCGGGGCCTTCCTCTCGGGCGCCGTCGCGGTCCTGGTCGCATTCGCCGACCGGGGGTTCGTGATCGCGCTCTGGGCGCTGGGGGTCGTGCTCGCCGTGCAGGTGCTGGAGGGCCACGTCCTGCAGCCGATGATCCAGAGCCGTACGGTGCAGATGCACCCTGCCATGATCATGATCGCGATCACCGCGGGCGCCAGCGTGGCCGGGCTGCTGGGCATGCTGCTCGCGGTCCCGGTCTGCGCGGCGGCCTTCGGCGTGCTCGGCGAACTGCGCGGTGACCGCCCGGGGCCGCCGTCCGGGGACGAACCGCCGGCCGCCGCGTCCGGGGCCTGAGCCCGGCTCAGCCCACGGGGACGCCTTCCGTTCCGGCCTCCGCCCCGGTCCCCGGCCCCGACTCGTTCAGCTCGAACCAGATCGACTTTCCCGCGCCCCGCGGATCCACCCCCCACGCGTCGGCGAGCATCTCCATCAGCACCAGGCCCCGGCCGCTGGAGGCCATCTCCCCGGGGCGCCGCTTGTGCGGCAGCTCGTCGCTGCCGTCCGACACCTCCACGCGCAGCAGCCGCTCGCCCTGCTCCCCCGTCGCCTGCGCGAGCATCAGCGCGTCCCCGTCCGTGTGGACGAGGACATTGGTGGCCATCTCGGAGATCATCAGCACCGCCGCGTCGACCTGCTCCGGATCCGCCCAGTCGTGCAGCAGGTCCCGCAGCTGCTGCCGGGCCGCCGCGATCCGCTCCGGCTCGGCCTGCGCGATGGTCAGCGCGATGCGCCGCGGCGCCGGCCGGCGCCCGATCCCTCCGTCGCTCCGGAGCAGGAGCAGCGCGATGTCGTCCTCCCGGCGGTCCGCCAGCGGCCCCGTCGTGTAGTGCGACGTCGGTCCGTGCACGGCCTGGACAAGGGCGTCGGCGAGCTTCTCCAGGTCGGTGGTGTGCTGCTCCAGGACGGGCCGCAGCCGGTCCCAGCCGGAGAGCATGTCGTGGCCGCCGGTCTCGATCAGCCCGTCCGTGCAGAGCATGATCGTTTCGCCGGGTTCCAGGGTGAGCCGGCTCGTCGGATAGTCGGCGTCCTCCTCGACGCCGAGCGGCAGTCCGCCCTCGGTCTGGCGGATCACCGCGGTCCCGTCGGCGGTGGTCACCACGGGGTCGGGGTGACCGGCCCGCGTCCAGCAGGAAGGCCTCGCGGGAGCGGCGCCAGTCCCCGGTGATGGGGGTGTGCGCCCCGGTGGTGCCGGGCTGCGGCTCGGCGACCTCCTGGAGCGTGCCGACCAGTATGCAGTTCGCGCCGCCCGTCGGCTCGGCCGGCAGTGGCTTGGAGCGGCTGCGCACGATGCGCAGCACCCGGCCGCTCCCGTCCACGATCCGCAGCCGGGCCTCGGCGAGGGTGCCCTCGGCGCGTGCGAGATTCACCACCCCGTAGATCTCGTTCCAGTCGACGGGGTGGAAACGGGAACGCACCGCGGACTCGCGGAACACACCGGCCGCGGCGGGCAGCTCCAGCAGCCGGGCCGCCTCCGCATCGAGCGTGACGGTCCCGGCTGCGTTGTCCCAGCGCCACAGACCGGTCGCGGTCGCGGCCAGGACGTCCTCGGTGCGCATTGCCCCACTTTAAGACCGACCGGCAATAGGGGGGCGGCGTCGCGGGGCTGGGTGCGCACATCTGCCGCGTTGTCGTCAATCAACAACTTCCCCAAGCTCTCGGCTTCGCTCGAGCAGGGGAGACCCCATTGCGTTGCCTCAATCCTCCGCCTTGCAGCTGCACGCACCCAGCCCCGCTCCTTCACCCACCCCCCAATTGCCGGTCGGTCCAAGAAGTTCTGCTCCGTGGACGCCACCGAGGGGTGGCCTCTTCGGCCCCCGGATGATCTTGAAATGTCAATGTCAATGATTCGGTGCGGGTGCGGGCGGTAGCCTGGGGAGGCTGAATCCACCCCGAACCGCGAAGACTGGATGAACGACGATGCATCGGTACAGGTCCCACACCTGCGGCGAGCTCCGCGCCTCTGACGTCGGCACCGACGTCCGACTGAGCGGCTGGCTGCACAATCGCCGAGACCTGGGCGGCATCCTCTTCATCGATCTGCGCGACCACTACGGTCTGGTGCAGCTCGTCGCCCGCCCGGGTACCCCCGGCAACGAGGCGCTGTCGAGGCTCACCAAGGAGACCGTCGTACGGATCGACGGCAAGGTCTCCGCGCGCGGCGCCGACAACGTGAACCCGGAGCTCCCGACCGGCGAGATCGAGATCGAGGTCACCGAGGTCGAGGTGCTGGGCGAGGCCGCTCCGCTGCCCTTCACGATCAACGCCGAGGACGGGGTCAACGAGGAGCGGCGCCTGGAGTACCGCTTCCTCGACCTGCGCCGCGAGCGCATGCACCGCAACATCATGCTGCGCTCGGCGGTCATCGCCGCGATCCGCGCCGAGATGGTGGCCCTCGGCTTCAACGAGATGGCGACCCCGATCCTCACCGCGACCTCCCCCGAGGGCGCCCGTGACTTCGTCGTCCCGTCCCGTCTGAACCCGGGCAAGTTCTACGCCCTGCCACAGGCCCCGCAGCAGTTCAAGCAGCTGCTGATGATCTCCGGCTTCGACCGCTACTTCCAGATCGCGCCGTGCTTCCGCGACGAGGACGCCCGCGCGGACCGTTCGCCCGGCGAGTTCTACCAGCTCGACGTCGAGATGTCGTTCGTCGAGCAGGAGGACGTCTTCCGGCCGATCGAGAAGCTGATGACCGATCTCTTCGAGAAGTTCGGCAACGGCCGCCACGTCACCTCGCCGTTCCCGCGCATCCCGTTCCGCGAGTCGATGCTGAAGTACGGCAACGACAAGCCCGACCTGCGCGCCAAGCTGGAACTGGTCGACATCTCCGACGTCTTCGCCGACTCGGAGTTCAAGGCGTTCGCCGGCAAGCACGTCCGCGCCCTCCCGGTCCCGGACACCGCCGGTCAGTCCCGGAAGTTCTTCGACGGCCTCGGCGACTACGCCGTCCAGCACGGCGCCAAGGGTCTGGCCTGGGTCCGCGTCGGCGAGGACGGCACCCTGGCGGGTCCGATCGCCAAGTTCCTCACCGAGACCGATGTCAAGACCCTCACCGAGCGTCTCTCCCTCGTCCCCGGCCACGCCGTCTTCTTCGGCGCGGGCGAGTTCGACGAGGTCTCCAAGATCATGTCCGCCGTCCGCGTCGAGGCCGCCAAGCGCGCCGGCCACTTCGAGGAGGGCGTCTTCCGGTTCTGCTGGGTCGTCGACTTCCCGATGTACGAGAAGGACGAGGACACCGGCAGGATCGACTTCTCCCACAACCCCTTCTCGATGCCCCAGGGCGGCATGAAGGACCTGGAGGAGAAGGACCCGCTGGACATCCTCGCCTGGCAGTACGACATCGTCTGCAACGGCATCGAGCTGTCCTCCGGCGCCATCCGCAACCACGAGCCCGACGTGATGCTCAAGGCCTTCGAGATCGCCGGTTACGACCGCGAGACCGTCGAGCACGAGTTCGCGGGCATGCTCCGCGCCTTCCGTCTCGGCGCCCCGCCGCACGGCGGCATCGCCCCGGGCGTCGACCGCATCGTGATGCTGCTGGCCGACGAGCCCAACATCCGCGAGACGATCGCCTTCCCGCTCAACGGCAACGCCCAGGACCTGATGATGGGCGCCCCGACGGAGCTGGACGAGACCCGGCTGCGCGAGCTGAACATCCAGCTCCGCAAGCCGGCCGCGTCGGTGAAGGAAAAGGCGGACGCCAAGGATTCCGTGGCGAGGGACACCGGCGCGAAGTAAGAGCGTCCGGCAGCAGGCCTCGCGGCGTCGCGGGGCCGTGCTGCCTGCTTCCGGGCGCTCCAAGCGTCACCGGGTCCGCTTCGGTTCCACGTGAAACATCCCCCGGCCGGGGTCGGCCGGGGGATGTTTCACGTTTGCGGCGGGCCCTCTCACGTCGCGTTCAGGGCCACCGTCGGATGGAGACGGGAGGCACGGATCGCCGGGTAGAGGCCCGCGACCACGCCGATCAGGAGCGTGGCGGCCAGCCCGCCCGCCAGGGACCAGGGCGGGACCACCGCCGTCCACCCCTGGAACGACGCGAATCCGTACGTCGTCGCCGCGCCCAGCAGCGCGCCCGTCGCCCCGCCCAGCGCCGACAGCAGCAGCGACTCGGTCAGGAACTGGAGCCGGATCGCACCCCGCGTCGCGCCCAGCGAGCGGCGCAGGCCGATCTCCTGGCGGCGCTCCAGGACGGAGATGACCATGGTGTTGGCGACGCCCACACCGCCGACCAGGAGGGCCACCGCGCCCAGGCCGAGCATCAGGGTCGTCAGGCCCTCGTCGGTGGCGGCCTTGGCGGCCAGCGCGTCCGAGGGCCGGGAGACCTTGATGCCCATCTCGTCGCCGGGGCTGATGGTGCGTGCCAGGATCGCCCGTACGTCCGCCACCGAGGCGTCCGTGGAGCGCTCGAAGACGGTGGTGGGGTGGCCGTCGAAGCCGAAGTAGCGCTCGGCGGCGGGGAACCCGACCATGGCCACCCGGTCCAGGTTGGGGACCAGTTCGAGCGGTTGGAGGATGCCGACGACGGCCACGCGGGTGTCGTTCATCATGATCGTCTCGCCGGTGCGGGTGACGCCGAGGCGCTGCGCGGCCACCGCGCCGAGCACCGTCGTCGGGAGGCGTTCGCCGGCCGGGGTCAGCCAGGTGCCCCTGTCGACCTCGCCGCCGAGCGCGGAGAGCAGGTCGGCGCGGACCGCCTGGGCGGTGACGCCCGCGGTGCGCTCCTCGGGCACCACGTCGCTGCGGCGGATGCGGGCGTCGATGTCGGCGCTGGCCGTGGCGTGCTGTACCGGGCCGATGCGCTCGACCATCGCGACCGCGTTCCTGGGCAGCTTGATCTCCTGCCCCATGGCGTCCTTGCCCGCCTCGGCGGTGAGCAGGTTGGTGCCGAGGCGGTCGAGACGGGCCATCAGGTCCGCGCGGCTCGACTCGGACAGCCCGACGACCGCGACCATGGTCGCGATGCCGATGGCGATGCCGAGCGCCGAGAGCACCACACGCGCGCGCCGCGCGCGCAGCCCGACCGCGCCGACGCGCAGGATGTCGCGGGGGGAGAGGCGGGCGGGCCTGAGATCGTTCTTCATGAACCGGCCTTCTGCGTACGTGGGTCGAGGAGCGCGCCGGACCGTATGTCCGAGACGATCTCGCCGTCCCTGAAGCGGACCCGGCGCGGCAGCGAGTCCGCGATCTCGTTGTCGTGGGTGATCACGCAGACGGTGGTGCCGGACGCGTTCAGCTCGTGCAGCAGCTCCATGACGATCCCGCCGGACGCGGTGTCCAGCGCCCCGGTCGGCTCGTCGGCCAGCAGCAGCCGGGGCTTCCCCACCAGGGCGCGGGCGATGGCCACGCGCTGCTTCTCGCCGCCGGACAGCTCGTTCGGCGTGTGCGAGCCGCGGTGGTCCAGCCGCACCCTGGCGAGCGCCTCCCGCGCACGGGCACGCCGTTCCTTCGGCGGGACGCCCGCGTACAGCAGCCCGTCGGCGACGTTGTCCACCGCGTCGCGTCCCGCCGCCAGGTGGAAGTGCTGGAAGACGAAGCCGATGTGGCGGGCGCGCAGTGCGGAGAGCCGGGAGTCGGAGAGCTCGGACACGTCGTACCCGGCGACCCGGACGGTGCCGGTGGTGGGCTTGTCGAGGGTGCCCATGATGTTGAGCATCGTGGACTTGCCGGAGCCGGACGGGCCGACGACGGCGAGGAGTTCGCCCTCCTCGACGGTGAGGCTCACTGAGCGCAGGGCGTGGACGCCGCCGGGGTACGACTTGCCGGCGTCCCGCAGTTCGATGACCGGGGCCGTGGTCATGGCTTCGCCACTCCGACCTTCAGGCCCTCGCGCACATCCGGTCCGGAGACCTCGATCTGCCCGTCGGCGGTCATGCCCGTCTCCACCCGCACCATCCTCGACGTGGCGCCCTCGACGACCTGGAGGCCGTAGCCGCCGTCCTCGCCGCGCAGCGCGACGACCGCCTCGACGGGGACCGCGAGGACCCCCTTGTGCGCCTCGCTGACGAACTTCACGCTCGCCGATGCCCTGGTGTCCTCGCCGGACGCGGCGCCCGCCCCGCCGTCCAGGACGACCTCGACGGTGATGCCGTCCTCGGCTGCCGCCTCGCCCCCGGCCGCGGACGCCTCGGGGCGCACCGTCCCGGCGACGTGGCCGGCCACGGTCTTCCCGCTCGGCAGGGTGACCTCGACCTTGGTGCCCCGTGAGGTGAGCGCGCCGTCGGTCTGGTCGAGCTGCGCCCGTACGACGGGTTTGGTGGAGGCGACCGTCAGGACCGGCCCGTCCGGGCCGACCTGGTCGGCGAGCGCCGCGTCGGCGGAGACCACCTTGACCGGACCGGGCTGGAAGACGACGTCGCCCTTGCCGACCCTGCCGGTGGGCTCGCGGTTGAGGGACTTCTGCCACTGCTCGACGGCGGCCGCGGTGTCCTCGTCGTACCGGACGTCGACGTAGAGCCGCGATCCGTACCCCAGGTCACGCAGATTGCGCTCCAGCTGGAGCACGTCGCTGCCCCGGTCGCCGGGCTTCATCTCGCGGAACATCGGGACCGGCCCGTAGAGGAGGGTGACGGGCTTGTCGTTCAGCTCGTACAGCGCCTGTCCCATGGTCAGCGTCTTCCCTTCGGGGGCGGCGACCGTGACGGTGCCCTCGACGGCGGACTTGACCGCGCGGCGCTGCGCGAAGTCGAGCCTGCCGTCGACCGTCCTGGACTGCACGAGGTCGGTGCGTACGACGGCCGCGGTGGCGGGCGGCAGTGCGCCGCCCTTCCCGGAGGCGCCCGCGTCGCCGCCGTTGCCGAGGAACAGGACACCCCCGGCGACGGCGGCGGCGGCGGTCACCGCGCCGAGCGCGAGGAGTGCGGTGCGGTGCTTCACTGCATGCCGTCCAGACCGTCGAGCAGCTTCGGCCTGCACGCCTCGCGGGCCTTCTTGTACGTCGGCGAGTTCGAGTCGATGACCGGGGACGCCGGGTTCGGGTCGCCGCCCGGCTGGGCGTTGCCGCCGCTCATGGTCGGGTTGGTGAACCGGGAGACGCCGTTGTCCCGCATGCACTTGGCGTGCGCGAGCATCGACTCGTAGGCCTTCTGCTCGTCGCGCTCGGGCTCGGCCGCCATGGCGGCCTGCAGCTCGGCCACACAGGCACCGTTCCTGCCGCCCTTGATGCCCTCGTTGCGGCCTGGCTGGGAGCCGATCTCGTTGACCTTGTCCCAGTCGAGGTAGCCGCTGAGCGTGGGGTCGGGGAAGTCCTTGTAGCCGCCCTTGACGCGCATGCACTGGACGTACTTCATCTGGGCGTCGTAGAAGGCGCTCTTGCCCGCGGGCGGGGTGCTCGGCCCGTCCGCGTCCTTCGTGTCGCCGGCCGTCGGCGTCCGCGGTACGTCGGCGATCGCGTCGTCCTTCTTCGTGCCGCCCGCGCCGTCGTCCCCGCCGCCGCAGGCGACGGAGAGAGCGAGTACGGGCAGGGCCACGAGGGCGGCCATGCGCAGCGCGGCGGTGCTGCGGCGGTTCGTGCGGTGTTTCGTCCTGAGGAAGGTCATGCGCCGCACGCTCGCCGCCACAGATGATGGCCCGTCCATGGCCACATGATGGGAACGTAACAATGCCCCCCGCCTGCACATCCGCCCCGTGCACGGCGGACGGGAACGGTCCGGACGTGCCCATAATCGGCCCTATGCCGCATGTGTTGCTCATCGAGGACGACGCGTCCGTACGGGACGGGATGGAGCTCGTGCTGCGCCGGCACGGGTACGGCGTGGACACCGCCGCCACCGGCGAGCAGGCCCTCGCCCTGCTGGCCGGGGAGCGGGGTGCCCGGGTCGAACTGGCCGTGCTGGACCTGATGCTGCCCGGCATGGACGGCTTCGAGGTGTGCCGCCGCATCCGCGCCCGCTCGGCGACCCTGCCGGTCATCATGCTGACCGCGCGCGGCGACGACCAGGACATCGTGACGGGCCTGGAAGCGGGCGCCGACGACTACGTCGTCAAGCCGGTCACCGCCCCCGTCCTGGAGGCCCGCATCCGGGCCGCGCTGCGGCGCGCGGAACCGTCCGGACAGGTGCAGGGGCCCGGCGCCGACCTCGCCGGGCTGGTGATCGACCGCGCCGGACTGACCGTCACCAAGCACGGCACCCCCGTTCCGCTGCCGCCCACCGAGCTGCGGCTGCTGCTGGAGCTCTCGGCCTCCCCCTGCCGGGTCTTCAGCCGCGAACAGCTCCTCGAATCCGTCTGGGACCACACCTTCCTGGGCGACTCCCGGCTGGTGGACGCGGCGGTCGGCCGGCTGCGCGCCAAGCTGGAGGACATACCGTCCAAGCCCCGCTACGTCCAGACGGTGCGGGGCTTCGGCTACCGCTTCGGGCCGCTGTGAGCCGTACGGATCGCGCCGGGCGCCCCGCCGCCCCGAAGAGACGCGCGCGGCACCTCGTCGGCGGGCTGCGCACCCGGCTCGTCGTCACCTTCGTCGTCGTCGCCCTGATCAGCGCGGTGACCGCGACCGCCCTCGCCTACCGGGACGCCCGCACCGCCGTCCTCCAGCGCACCCAGAACGCGGCCGTGAACGACCTCCGGGAGCGGGTCGGCGCGGTGGCCGCCGACTTCGACGTACCGCCCGACCAGCGGTCGCTGTCCCGGTTCGCGGCGAAGGTGTCCGAGGGCATCGGCGGGAACATCGTGGTCGCCCGCTACCAGGACCTGTCCGCCGTCTCCGACTCGCTCGCCGACACCACGTCCCGGATCACCGTCGAGCTGCGCACCGCCGTCACGACCGGCGGCGACGCCGAGTTCCAGCGGGTGCGGTGGCGGGGCGAGCCCTATCTGGTCGTCGGCATGCCCGTGACGTACGCCGACGGGGACCGCAGCACCTCCGGGCTGGAGGTCTACGCGATCTCCGATCTGCGGGCCGAGCGCGACGACACGGCCGCCCTGCTGGACTCCGTACGGACGGGCATCGTGCCGGTGGTGCTGCTGGCCGCCGTCCTCGCGCTGCTGGCCGCGGGGACGGTCCTGCGTCCGGTACGGAAGCTGGGCCGGGCCACCCGCGAGCTGGCGGCCGGGGACCTCGGCAGCCGGGTCGCCGTCACCGGGCACGACGAACTCGCCGACCTGGCACGAACGTTCAACGAGACCGCCGACGCGCTCCAGGAGTCCGACGCGGATCTGCGCGAGCAGGAGGCGAAGGCGCGCCGCTTCGTGGCGGACGTGTCGCACGAACTGCGCACGCCCCTCGCCGCGATGACGATGGTGGCGACGGTGCTGGAGGAGGACGCCGACCAGCTGCCGCCGGACGCGGCGCGGGCGGCCCGTACCGTCGGCGCGGAGACGGCCCGGCTGTCCCGGCTGGTCGAGGACCTGATGGAGATCTCCCGCTTCGACGCCAAGGCGGCCCGGCTGAACGCGGCGGAGACCGACCTCGCCGACACCGTACGGGCGTCCCTGGCGCTGCGCGGCTGGACGGACCGGGTACGGACGGAGCTCGACGAGGGCGTACGGGCGGTGGTCGACCGGCGCCGGATCGACGTGATCGTCGCGAACCTGGTGGGCAACGCGCTGCGGCACGGCGCCCCGCCGGTCACCGTGACCCTCACGACGGCCCCCGAGGCGGACGGCGAGCGGGTGGTGCTGTCCGTCGCCGACCACGGCCCGGGGCTGCCGCCGGAGGCGGGGGAACGGGTCTTCGACCGGTTCTACAAGGCGGACACGGCCCGCACGCGCGGCGCGGCCGACGACAGCGGACAGGGCAGCGGCCTGGGCATGGCGATCGCGCTGGAGAACGCCCGCCTGCACGGCGGCACGATCGACGCGGCCGACGCGGCGGACGGACCGGGGCACGGCGCGGTGTTCACCCTGCGGCTGCCCCTGCGACGTACGGGAGAGGACACGGAGTGAAGGTCCGACAGGGCATGGCGGTCGCCGTACTGGGGGCCGCTCTCGTGGGCTGCGGGGTCCAGCCGACCGGGGTGATAGGCGCGGGCGAGCCCGCGTCCGGGCTGACGCGCGGCATGCGGCTGTACTACGCGTCGGCCGCCGGGCTGCGCGCGGTGCCGCTGATCGACCAGGAGGTCGACGACCTCAACGGCGTGCTGAAGCTGCTCGGCGAGAGGACGCCGCCCGCCGAGCAGGGCGGGCTCACCTCCCTCGTCCATCTCGGCGGTTACTCGGCGACGGGCTCGGGCACCCGGGTCACGGTGCGGCTGGAGGGCCTCTACGGGGAGTCGGGACGCGACCAGGCCACCGGTCAGCTGGTGTGCACGCTGGCGCGTGCCCAGTCCGTACTCGAACCGAAGGTCAGGACCGACGACGTGGAGGTCACCCTGCGACCGTCCGAGGGCTCCGCGCTGGGCCCGTACCGGTGCGCGGAGTTCCTCGACGGGTGAGCGGTCACCGGTTTTGGCACCGGCACCCGCACCTATTCCTGACCCGTACTCAGACCTTCGCCCACCCCCCGCGGAGGTGAAGGGCCCGGAACCTACACGCAAGGAACGGTTCCGGGCCGTTCCGGCGCACGTGTCCGGCGGCCGGTACAGCCGTATGGCCCTGGTACGGATTCACGTTCGCGCGACGCGGCGTTAACTGGGGTCGGCGGCAGGAGGCGTGACGGGGAGCTCGCCTGTGCTGCCGTCACCCCACCAGCGCTGAGGAGTTCCTGTGTCCGTTTCCCGTCCGTCGGCCCTCCGGCGTCCCCCGTACGCCGTCTCTGTCGGTGCCTGTGCCGCCGTGCTGCTGCTGCTCACCGCCTGCGGCAACACCTCCGGGACCGCCGCCCCCAAGGACCCCGCCGTCCGGGCGGGCGCCACGGCCACCGCCGGTGTCGCGGGCCCGCCCGCCGAACGGGCACGGAGACGGGCCGCCCGGGCGCCGCACGCGCCGGTCGTCCGGCCGCGCGAGATCCCCGCGCTCGGACCGAAGACCCGGGCCGAGATCCCGGCGTCCTCCAAACAGGTCTTCGTCGTCACCGGCGACGGCTACGACTCCAGCCTGTCCACCGCGGTCCTCTACGCCCGCGACAACCCGGCCCTGGGCTGGCTGCCCGTCACGACCCGCTGGCCGGCCCACAACGCGCTGAACGGCTGGACCGACGAGCACTGGGAGGGCGACCTCCGCTCCCCGGTCGGGGTCTACGGGCTGACGTACGCGGGCGGCCTGTTCGACCCTCCCGAAACGGCGTTCCCCTATGACCGGAACCCGGCGTTCGTGGTGAGCGGCGAGGGCTTCGACGGGGAACCGCTCGAAGGGTCCTTCGACTACGTCGTCGCCGTCGACTACAACCGGACCCCCGGCGTCACCCCCCTCGACCACGAACGCCCGCTCGGCCAGGAACGCGGCGGCGGCATCTGGATCCACGTCGACCACGGCGGCCCCACCCAGGGCTGCATCTCGCTCCCCCTGGACCGGATGCGGGAACTCCTGAGCACCCTCGACCCGGCGAAGAACCCGGTCGTGGTGATGGGCGACGCGGAGGCACTGGAGCGGTGAACGGGATACGGGCCGGGAGGCGGGCCCGTACGCTGGAGGCAGCCCGTTTCCGTACCAGGAGGCAGTGATGACCGTGACTGACGAGGGTGTGCTGACACAGGAGGTCTTCGAGGACCTTGCCCGTCACGCCATACGCGCGGAAGAAGCACTGCGTCTGGAATTCGTGAACGGGAAAATGGGGGTCAAGGCTGTGCCGGACGGGGATCACGGGCGGATCATCGAGTGGCTCACCCGGCAGTGCATGCAGGCTGATCCCGGCCGCTGGCTCTACGCCGAACAGGGGCTGCGCATCGAGACGTACCGCAAGGGGAACGCCCGGCCCGATGGGACGCTCGCTCGCAGTGGCGCCTTCGTCGGTCAAGGCGAATGGGCCAGCTCCGACGGTGTCCTGATGGTCGTCGAGGTCACCTCGTACGACGAGGACACCGACCGCCGGGACCGGGTCGAGAAGCCGCGCGCGTACGCCGAGACCGGGATTC
Organism: Streptomyces atratus; assembly: GCF_900119365.1. Taxonomy (GTDB): domain Bacteria; phylum Actinomycetota; class Actinomycetes; order Streptomycetales; family Streptomycetaceae; genus Streptomyces; species Streptomyces atratus_B. The sequence goes on along the minus strand of NZ_FPJO01000017.1, from coordinate 6,499 downwards.
CCGTCTATCTGCTCATCGACCGCGACACCTGCGAGGTCAAGGTGCATTCGCAGCCCGACGGAGTGCGATACGAGCAGGTGGTGACAGTTCCGTACGGGAAGACCGTCGAACTGCCCGACCCGGTGGGCATCGAACTGGACACCGAGCCGCTGAAGAACTGGGTCCGCTGACTCGGGTCGGAGCACATGCAGCAGCACGGCGAAGGGCGGGACCGACACGCGGTCCCGCCCTTCGCCGTATGTGCGTGAGACCCGCCTACGCGGACTTCTCCTCCAGGCGGGGGAACAGCACCGCGCCCTTCGTCACCGTCGCGCCCGCCGGGAGCCGGCCCCAGCTGCCCGCGTCCTGGACGCGCTGGTCGGCCAGGGCGCCCAGGGACTCCTCGGCGCCCAGGGACTCCCACAGCTTCTGCGAGGTCTCCGGCATCACGGCGTTCAGCAGGACCGCGACACCGCGCAGCGACTCGGCGGCCGTGTAGAGGATCGTCGCGAGGCGGGCCTGGCCCTCGGGGGAAGTGTCCTTGGCGACCTTCCAGGGCTCCTGCTCCGTGATGTAGCCGTTGACCTGCTTCACGAAGTCGAAGATCGCCAGGATGCCGGCCTGGAAGTCCAGCTCCTCGCCGATCTTCTCGTCGGCCGCGGCGACGGCCTTCGCCAGACCTTCCTGGACCGCCTGCTCGGCGTCACCCGACGCGGTGGCCTCCGGGAGCGCCCCGCCGAAGTACTTGCCGACCATGGCCGCGACGCGCGAGGCGAGGTTGCCGTAGTCGTTGGCGAGCTCGGAGGTGTAGCGGGCCGAGAAGTCCTCCCAGGAGAACGAGCCGTCGCTGCCGAACGCGATGGCGCGCAGGAAGTACCAGCGGTACGCGTCCACGCCGAAGTGCGAGGTCAGGTCCTGCGGCTTGATGCCCGTCAGGTTCGACTTCGACATCTTCTCGCCGCCGACCATCAGCCAGCCGTTGGCCGCGACCCGGCCCGGCAGCGGCAGCCCCTGCGCCATCAGCATCGCGGGCCAGATCACCGCGTGGAAGCGGAGGATGTCCTTGCCCACCAGGTGCACATCGGCGGGGAACGTCCCGTCGAACTTCTCCTGGTTGGCGCCGTAGCCGACCGCCGTGGCGTAGTTCAGCAGGGCGTCGACCCACACGTAGATGACGTGCTTCTCGTCCCACGGCACCGGGACGCCCCAGTCGAAGGTCGAGCGGGAGATGGAGAGGTCCTGAAGGCCCTGCTTGACGAAGTTCACGACCTCGTTGCGGGCGGACTCGGGCTGGATGAAGCCCGGGTTGTTCGCGTAGAACTCCATCAGCTTCGGGCCGTAGGCGCTCAGCTTGAAGAAGTAGTTCTCCTCCTTGAGGATCTCCACCGGCTTCTTGTGGATCGGGCACAGCTTGACGCCGTTCTCGCCCTCCACGAGGTCGCCGGGGAGTTTGTACTCCTCGCAGCCCACGCAGTACGGGCCCTCGTAGCCGCCCTTGTAGATCTCGCCCTTGTCGTACAGGTCCTGCACGAACTCCTGGACCCGGTCGGTGTGCCGCTTCTCCGTCGTACGGATGAAGTCGTCGTTCGCGATGTTCAGGTGCTCCCAGAGGGGCTTCCATGCCTCCTCGACGAGCTTGTCGCACCATTGCTGGGGCGTGACGTCGTTCGCCTCGGCAGTGCGCATGATCTTCTGACCGTGCTCGTCCGTGCCGGTGAGGTACCACACCTTCTCGCCGCGCTGGCGGTGCCAGCGCGTGAGCACGTCGCCTGCGACGGTCGTGTAGGCGTGGCCCAGGTGAGGAGCGTCGTTGACGTAGTAGATGGGGGTCGATACGTAGAAACTCTTCACGCCGTCGCCCCCTTGCTTCTCGGATCCAGTGGCCGCCATGGTCGAAATCCTAACGGCCTGCGGGAGATCAACTCACACCGATAAACCCGGCCACGGCTGTGGAGACCTTTGCGAAACATCCCTTCCCGTAACAAAGACGCATCCTGGGAGGGAGTGGACACGCGTGTACGAGGCAGGGGACATCACGATGCGGGTACTGGTCGCCGAGGACGAGGAGATCCTGGCGGAGCTGGTCGCCACCGGGCTGCGGCGGGCCGGGTTCGCCGTCGACACGGTGTACAGCGGTGACGCCGCCCTCGCCTACCTGGGGCTGCACGACTACGACGTCGTCGTCCTCGACCGCGACCTGCCAAGGGTGCACGGCGACGACGTGGCGCGCGGCCTCGTCGCCTCCGGCTCCCGGACCAGGATCCTGATGCTCACCGCCGCCGGCTCCATGGAGGACCGGGTCGCCGGTCTCGACCTCGGCGCCGACGACTACCTGGGCAAACCCTTCGAGTTCCCCGAGCTGGTGTCGCGGGTACGGGCGCTGCGGCGGCGCAGCGCCCGCCCCGTGCCGCCGCAGCTGGAACGGCACGGCATCCGGCTCGACACCGTACGGCGCACCGCCTCGCGGGACGGGCGGGAGCTGGACCTCTCGCCGAAGGAGTTCACCGTGCTCCAGTTGCTGCTGGAGGCCGACGGCGGGACCGTCAGCGCCGAGGAGCTGCTGGAGCGGGCCTGGGACGCCAACGCCGATCCCTTCACCGGCGCCGTCCGCGTCTGCATGAGCAAGCTCCGCGGGAAGCTCGGCGAACCGGCGCTGATCCGCACGGTGCAGAGCGTGGGGTACGCCCTGTGAGGCGCCTCGCGCAGGTGCCGCACTCCAGGATCCGGGCCCGGATCGCGCTCGTGTACGGCGGAGTGTTCCTGATCCTCGGCACGGCGCTGCTCGCCACCGTCAACCTCGCCTCCCGCGCCGGTACGGACTCCCAGGCGCGCGACATCGCCCGCACGGCCGCGGTCGTCCAGCCCGGCTACGCGGTGAACGGCCCGCTGGTCACCCGGCGCAGTCTCGGGCCGCCCACCGTCTACGACCTCACCGACCACGTCAGCGACGCGGCCGGGCACCAGCTGCTCATGTGGTCCGCGGCCTCGCTGCTCGTCATGACGGCCTGCGCGGTCGGCGTGGGCTGGTGGACCGCGGGGCGGGTGCTGCGCCCCGTCCACGCCATGACCGCGAAGGCGCGCCGGCTCTCCGAGCACAATCTGCACGAGCGGATCGCGTCCAGCGGGCCGGACGACGAGCTGAAGGAGCTCGGCGACACGCTCGACGCGCTGCTGGCCCGGCTGGAGAAGGCCTTCGACAGCCAGCGGCGGTTCATCGCCAACGCCTCGCACGAGCTGCGGACCCCGCTCGCCACCCAGCGGGCCGCGATCCAGATCGGTCTGGACGACCCGTCCCCGGAGGATCTCGTACGGACCCGGCAGACGCTCCTGGACAACAACCGGCGCAGCGAGCGGCTCATCGAGGGGCTGCTGGTCCTGGCCCGCAGTGAGCGCGGGCTCGCCGAGGGCGAGCGGGAGATGGTGGATTTCGCGCAGGTGGTGGCGGAGGAGACGGCCCGGCACCCGGGCGTGCGGGCCGACACCCACTTCTGCACGGTGCGGGGCAACCGGATGCTGCTCGCGCAGCTGGTGGCGAATCTGCTGGCCAACGCCGTCACGTACAACGTGCCGGACGGGACGGTGGACGTGGCGCTGGTGACGGCCGGCGGCGGGGCGCTGCTGGAGGTGCGCAACACCGGGCCCGTGGTGGACGCGGCGGACATCCCCGGGCTGTTCGAGCCGTTCCGGCGGGGTGAGGGCAAGGACCGGATGGGGCGGGGGTCGGGGCTCGGCCTTTCGATCGTGCGTTCCATCGCCGTCGCGCACGGCGGTACGGTCACGGCGGTGCCGGGCCCCGGGGGCGGGCTCGCCGTGACCGTACGTCTGCCGGTGGATCAGGCGTCGGCCGCGGTGTCGCGGGCCGCGATCCACGCGGGGAGCGCGGCGAGGACCTCGCGGTAGAACGTGGTGTCCGCGACTTCCCGGGGCGCGGGGCCCGCGTGGAAGAACCCGGCGTTCGGGGCGTCCAGCTTGCGCAGGAAGTCGAAGCCCTTGGCGTCCTCGTCGCCGAACGCGACGAACTGGAAGAACAGCGGCAGTCGCGCCGCGTCGGCCAGCGCCTGCTTGGCGGCCTGCTTGGCGTCCGGCGGGCCGTCCGTCTGGAAGACCACCAGGGCGGGGCCGGTCGCCTCCGACTTCTCGTAGTGCGCGACGACCTCTTCGACGGCGCGCTGGTAGTTCGTACGGCCGAGGCGGCCGAGGCCCGCGTTCAGCTCGTCGATCCGGCCCTCGTGGTCGGCGAGGCCGACCGTGCCGGTGCCGTCGATGTCCGTCGAGAAGAAGACGACGGGGACGGTCGCGTTCTCGTCCAGGTGCGCGGCGAGCGCGACGGTGCGGTCGCCCAGGTGCTGGGCGCTGCCGTCCTTGTAGAACGGCCGCATGGAGCCGGAGCGGTCGAGCACCAGGTACACGGTGGCCCGCAGCCCGGTCAGCCCGTGGGCCTTGAGCCCGGCCTGGGCGGCCTTGTACGAGTCGACGAGCCCGGGTGCACGCGACTTGACCCGGGCGAGGGTGACGGCGGGCTTGGGGGCGGGGGTGGATGCGGACGCCGGGGCCGGGGCCGGGGCCGGGGTCGCTTCGGGGGTGGGCTCGGGCGCGGGCTCGGCCTGTGCCTCCGGCTCGGCGGGGGCTTCGGGCTCGGGCTCTGCCTCGGCCACCGGCTCCGGCGTGGGCTCGGCCTTGACC
>NZ_FPJO01000017.1:0-1687 GCF_900119365.1 Streptomyces atratus | reverse complement strand
CACCGGCTCCGGCGTGGGCTCGGCCTTGACCACCGGCTCCGGCGCGGTGGCTACGGGCTCGACCACCGGCTCCGCCTCGGCGACGACCGGCTCCGCCTCGGCGGGCGCCTCCACGACCTCCGCCTCCGCAGCCTCCACGACCTCTGCCCTCGGCTCTTCTGCCTTCGGCGCCTCCGGCTCCACTGTCGCCTCTGCCTCTGCCTCCGGCTTCGGCTTCGTCGACTCCGGCTTCCGGGCCGAACCCTGCGACGGGACCGTGGGGATGGACGGCTTGTCGAAGGCGGCCGCCACCAGGTCCGAGGCCAGACCGCTGTCGTCGGCGGACCGGGGAGAGGCGGGGGCCGGGACCGAGACCGAGGCCTTGGTGGCCGGGGCGGTTTCGAGCACGGGTGCCGGCTCCGCGGCCGGCTCGTCCGCCGTCGCCGTCTCCGCTGCCTTGACCGACTCCGGCTCCGACTCCGCGGGCGCGGTGCGTTCGGTCTGGGGCGGGACCGTGGCCGTCGGCGCGTCCTGCTCCGCGCGGTCACGGCCGAACACCTTGCGCAGCAAGCTCCGAATGCCCATGGGCGAGGCCTTTCGCGTGAGTTGGGTGCGAGAAATGCCCGACCTGTGGGAATTGATCCCTGGCCAGGGCGGATACGTAAGGTTAGCGGCCGGATCCGGCCCTTCGGTGGCGCGGCCCGCCCGTGTGAGAACTGAGCCGGAACCGATCCCTGAACGAGTCCTGTGCGCATGCCGTGCGGGCCTGATGTACGTCGTTCACATGTGCGTACTCGGTCCTGAGTTGCCTCGTTAACGTGAACGAACGGTGTGCCTGACGCAAAGTCAGGCACACCGTTGTCCGTTGTCCGCCCGCGTTGTACAAGAAGGGCTCCTCCATGGGAAATCCATCCCGTAGAACACGTTTTGCCGCCTGTGCCGTCGCGGCAGGGGCGGTGCTTTCCGGCCTCGTTCCGGCGGCCGGTGCCGCCGCCGCTCCGGCGTCCGCACCGCCGTCCGCGGCGCGGGCCGCCGACGATCCCGTACCGGGCAACGAGGGTATGCCGGACGACGGCTTCGACAATGAGTCCGAAGGTGAGCAGGACGACTTCGCCGGAACCGGAACCGGAACCGGAACCGGGGAGTGGGTGCCGCAGGCCATCACCGGTGTCTCGGACGCGCAGGAGGACGAGGACTGGGGCACGTCCAACACCGAGCCGATCGCCGTGGCCGGTTACGACGCGGAGAACCCGGGCCGCAGCGACTACGCCTCCGGCAGCGACAACTGCCTCCTGAGCCCGGCGTCGGGAGCGAAGTGCTCAGCGACTTCGGCTGATCCCCACGACCCCCATGACAGGCCCTAGCCTCGCCGTTTCGGTTGAGATGAGGCCGGAAGCGGGGAGGAAATACGAAAGTGCCTTCTGAGCTGGGACGATGAACCTTGTCGAGGGGTTCTGTCGGTCCAAGCGGAAGGCACTTTCTGCGTGCAGGGTATCGGTTCTCGTCCCAAGCTCCACGTCTCCACTGACGGTTCGGGGGTGGTCGGGCACGCGGGCGCACGTTTGCTGGCGGATCTCGCCGAGGCCACCGGCCTGACAGGCGCGTACTCCACTGCGCTCGGGCCGCTACGACCGCGTGGCACCGGGCACGATCCGGGTCGGACCGCCACCGATCTCGCGGTGATGCTCGCCGACGGCGGTGAGGCGAT
>NZ_FPJO01000014.1 GCF_900119365.1 Streptomyces atratus | reverse complement strand
CTGGAGCGAGTTCCGCTCCATGCTGGAGTACAAGGCCGCCTGGTACGGGCGCGAGGTGATCGCCGTCGACCGATGGTTCCCCTCGTCCAAGCTGTGCTCCGCCTGCGGCACCCTCGTCGGGAAGATGCCGCTGAACGTCCGTACCTGGACGTGCGACTGCGGAACGACCCACGACCGGGACGTGAACGCAGCGAAGAACCTTCTGGCCGCCGGGCTGGCGGTAACAGTCTGTGGAGCTGGTGTAAGACCCCAACGGAGTTCTCCGGGCGGGCAGTCGGCGACGAAGCAGAAACCCCCACGGCGCGAGCCGTAGGAATCCCCCTCGTTCACGAGGGGGAGGAAGTCAATTCTTCGTGTTCGACGCGACGGGGCGGATCAGAGAGATCACCGACTTCTGGCCCGAGCCGTACGAGCCCCCGGCGGGCCGCGAGCATCTCGCCGAGCGGTACTGACGCCGGACGTCCCTGCGGTCTCCCGCCGCGCGCACGCCGACTCCGAAGCCGCCGTCAGTCGCCGGACGGGCTCGGCGCCCTGGGGCCGGAGCGGTCCCAGCCGGGGGAGCGGACGTCGACCGTCAGCGTGTTCATCACGACTTCCTCGCCGCATGTGCGGCAGATCCACGCCGCGTCGAGATCGTGCGCGTGCGCGGGTGCCTGCCCGTGCGCCTGGCCGTCCCCGTCCGCAGCCGGCTCGTGGATCATGACCACCGGCCGGTCCTCCAGCACCCATCGGTCGCCCCAGTCCAGCAGCGCCCGGATGACCGGCGCGAGATCGCGTCCGGAATCGGTCAGGTGGTACTCGTAGCGCGGCGGGCGTTCGTTGTAGGGCCGCCGCTCCACCACCCCCGCCTGCTCCAGTGAACGCAGCCGCGCCGCGAGACGGTCGCGGGGTGCGCCGGTGTTACGGGCGATCGCCTCGAACCGGTGGTTGCCGAAGAAGATCTCGCGCACCGCGAGCAACGCCCACTTCTCACCCACCACGTGCAGCGCCGCCGCGGCCGAGCAGGGCCGACCGGGCAGCGCGACCGTCGGGGCGGTACGGGCGTGGGGTTCCTGTGCAGTACTCATCACACAAGGTTGCCATCTCAAACTCACTGGCGCTACCTTGCCGCCATGACAGTTGGAAAATCAAACTCACACGTCGTGGTGGCTGATCGGGCGACTGCTTCCCCCTCTCCCCCCACCCCCTCCTCGCGCGCCACCGCCTGGATCATTTCGGCCGGTGTCATCGTCGTGAATCTCGACCTGTTCATCGTCAATGTCGCGGTCCCCGCACTCGGCGACGCCTTCGACGGCAGCTCCCTCGCCTCGCTGTCCTGGGTGCTCAACGCGTACGCGATCGTCTTCGCCGCCCTGCTCGTCGTCGCGGGCCGGCTCGCCGACCGGTTCGGCCACCGCCGCGGCTTCCTCCTCGGCCTTGCGGTCTTCACCGTCGCCTCCGCGCTCTGCGCCTTCGCCCCGGGAGTCGGCTGGCTGGTGGCCGCCCGCGCGCTGCAAGCGGCCGGGGCCGCCGCGCTCATGCCGACGTCCCTCGCCCTGCTGCTCGTCAACACCCCGGCGGAGCACCGCCCCCGGGCCATCCGGAGCTGGGCGGCGATCGGCGGCATCGCGGCCGGTCTCGGCCCGGTGGTCGGCGGTGTGCTCGTGGAGGCGGACTGGCGCTGGGTCTTTCTGGTCAATGTGCCGGTCGGCGTGATCGGACTGCTCGCGGGCGTAAGGCTGCTGCCCGATGCCCGCCCGCACCGCGAGGGCCCGTTCCCGGACCTCGTCGGGGCGGTGCTGCTCACCCTCGCGATCGGTGCTCTGGCGTTCGCCCTGGTCAAGGCCGATGCCTGGGGCTGGAGTTCGCCACGGGTCCTGGTTCCGCTGCTCGCGGCGGCCGTCCTCGCCGCGGGCTTCTGGGTGCGCTCGGCCCGTCATCCGGCCCCGGTCGTCGAACTGCCGATGCTGCGTACCCGGGTCTTCGCGACGGCCACCCTCGGGGCTCTGCTCTTCACCGTCGCGTTCGCGGCCATGCTGCTGACGGCGGTGCTCTGGTGCCAGCAGGTGTGGGGGTACTCGGCGATCCGTACCGGACTGGCCATCGCGCCGGGGCCGTTGGTCGTGCCCGTGCTCGCCGTCCTCGCAGGACCGGTCGTCCGCCGGCTCGGAGCGGGCCGCACCGCGGCGCTCGGCTGCCTGCTCTTCGCCTCCGGGCTGGCCTGGTGGGCCCTCGCGCTCGATACGGCCCCGCATTACGCGAGCGGCTTCCTCCCCGGCATGGTGGTCACCGGCATCGGCGTCGGCTTGGCCCTCCCCACCCTGGTCGGCGCGGCCGCCGCGGCGCTCCCGCCCACCCGGTTCGCCACCGGATCGGCCGTCACCTCGATGGCCCGCCAGACGGGTTCGGTGCTGGGTGTGGCGCTGATGGTCACGCTGCTCGGTGCGCCGGACGGGCCGGGCGAGGCGCTCGACGCGTTCCGCCACGGCTGGTGGGCCGCCGCGGCCACCGCCGTACTCGCCGCGGTCACCGCCCTGACCCTGCACCGGCCGGGCGCCACAACGACCGCTCCCGCCGCCCGACCGTGACAGCAGTGCGGCGGGCCTCCGGGAGACCCCCGGCAGCCCGCCGCGCTGCTGCACCTCCGTCGTCCGCGTCCTACGCGGCCGAGCGGAAGGCCGGAAGGTAACCACCGGACTGACCGGCGGCCTTGGGGTGGTACGAGTTGTAGATCGGCAGCGACACGCTGTGGAGCCACGCGTCACCGGAGCACAGCTCGTGCCCGGTGAACTCGTCGACCACGCTGGAGAACGTGAACCCGGCGTCGGCCGCCTGCTTGGCGATGACCCCGTTCAGCACGTCGGACGCGTTGTTTATGGCCGACCGCTCCTTTTCCGAGAGCCCGGCGATGCAGCTGCCGCTCAGCTGGTAGAAGCGGGGGTAGCCCAGCACCACGACGTGGGCCTGCGGGGCCCGTGACCGGATGGCGCCGTAGAGCGAACTCAGCCCGGAAGGAAGCGAGTTCTGGATCTGCGAGACGGCCGAGCCGACGCTGCTGAGGCAGGCGGCCTCGCCGGACAGCACGCAGTCCTGCATGACATCGGCGAACCCGACGTCGTTGCCGCCCGCGGTGACGCTGACCAGGCCGGTGGACGAGTTCAACGCCCCCAGCTGGGTCCCGGCCACCGAGCTGGTCGTGGCACCGGAACAGGCCACGAAGGCAAAGGAAGAGGGGGAGTTCGCAGCGGCCCAGAGGTAGGGATAGGCCTTGGTGCTGCGGCGGCAGTCGCCGCTGTCGGACAGATAGCTCCCCGCACCGACGCCGGAGGAGTACGAGTCGCCGAGGGCGACGTACCCACCGGCGGCGGCCGAGGAGTCTGCCGAGGCCGGCTGGGCAACGCCCAGCGCGGCCACGGCGGCGAGGACCAGAGTGGATGCGGACGCCCAGAATCTCCGTACTGACATGGCTGTCAGCCCTCCGAAGTGTGGGGGGTGGGTGGGGGGTTGAGTGAGCGCCACGTTTCTAGCAGCTATTGGTACCGGCCGGTAATAGCTGCGGAAGAACTGGTCTGATATGCCCGAATGATCGTTCGAGCGTTGCAGCTCCGCGCGTAGATAAACCTCCGGCAGATCCCCGAATGGGTGGTGTACCGGCGGGAGTTCGTACGTCGGCGCGCGTCCGCTCAACGGGCACGCGGGCCTACGGGATCCGGCGGACGGATCGGCTCAGCACCCCACCTCGGCACCCCGCCTCGGCACCCCACCCGGCCCCCTCAACCGCCCCCTCGGCACCCCCCGGTGGGTATCCGCAACACAAAAAAACCGCCCTCTGCGGCGGCTGCCCCCAAGGGGGGTGCCGCCGCAGAGGGCGGTTGTCGTGGTTCTAAGAGGATCAGTTGTGGCCGAACCTCCGCTGCTTCCGGTGGGAGACCTGTTCTGAGATCGAGTGCACCGTCTCCTGGGCAGCCGTTGGCCGCGTCTGCTCCTTCACTTCCGGAGCAGCGCTGCGTTCGTGGCCGCCGGTGCGGGCACCGCGGTTCTGCCGACTCTGCTTCTTGCCCACGATCGTGCCTCCTGTTGCGGATCTCGGACGATGGGCCATCACCAGACTCGCATGTAGGTGCGAAAGGTGCATTCCGGGTGGTGGGCGCCTGGCGCGACTCCCTCCGGGGCCCGGATCCGGCGGCGGTCACTCGTACTGGCGGCACCGGCCGGAAAAGACGGCCCGGACGCGCGCCGCGACGAGGCCGAGAGCGGCACGGGAGGCGTCGGTGTCGGGGTCGGAGCCGAGCTCCAGGGCCAGGCCTTCGGTCAGGCAGTGGAGCTCGAAGGAGGCGAGGGCCGGATCGGTGTCGTGCGGGACCTCGCCGCACTCCTTGCCGTTGTGGACGGCCGTGGCGAGCATCGAGCGGATGAGCCGACCCGTCTCGGCGTGGGCGCTCGCGAGCTGCGGATTGTCGATGGTGCGGCCCAGGAACGCCAGCACCACCCGATGTGCCGAGCGGCGGCGCGGGTCCACCGGGAGCCACTCGGCGAGCCCTTCGGTGACCACGTCGCGGATCGGCAGCCGCTGACGCGTCGCGCGCTCGCCGAGCGTCGAGACCCGGTCGAGGATCTTCCGTACGACGCGATCGTGGGTGAACAGCAGCATCTCGTCCTTGGTCGAGAAGTAGTGCTGTACGTGGCCCACGGAGACGCCCGCCGTGGCGGCGGTCCGGGCCATGGTCACCCGGTCGAGTCCCTGCTCGGTGATCAGCTCCTGCACGGCGTCGGCGACCTGGACGCGCCTGGCTTGGTGATCGACGACCTTCGGCATGCCGTCAGGGTAACCGTCGCCCTGCCTTGCGGAACCCTTAAACAATATGCTCGTATTGTAAAAACGGACGCGAATCGAGGGTGGCTGCGGACATGGCGGCGACGGGCAGGACACAGGGGCGCCGATGGCGCACAGGGCTGGGGAAGTCGGCCGCAGCGGGACTGGTGGCGGGTGCGCTGGCCGCGCTCGCTCCCGCGACCGCGGCAGCCGAGGGTGCGGGAGCACGGACGACGGCGCCGACGGGTGCGGCCTCCCGCGCCGCGGCCGCCGACGAGGCCGGGACCGTGCGGGAGATCGACGCGTTCGTCCGAGGCCGGCTCGACGCGACGGGCACGCCCGGCGCCGCGCTCGCCGTGATCGAGGACGGCCGCGTCGTGCACCGGCGCGGCTTCGGCGAGGACGGCAGGGGCCGGGCCGTCACACCGGACACCCCGTTCCTCTGGGGCTCGGTGTCCAAGCCGGTCACCGGTCTCGCCGTGATGCAGCTCGTGGAGGCGGGCCGGGTGAACCTCGACGAACCGGTGCGGACGTACCTCCCCCGGTTCAGGCTCGTCGACCCGGACGTGTCCGACCGCATCACGGTCCGGCACCTGCTCACCAACACCAGCGGCATCCCCGCCTCCGCCGGCAACGAGATCGGCGACCGCTACGACAACGCGCCGGGCGCCCTCGCCGACGCGGTCCGTGACCTCGCGCGGATCGCTCCGACCTCCCGGCCGGGTACGTCGTACGCGTACTCCAGCGCCGGTTACGCCGTGCTCGGCGCGCTGGTAGAGGAGGTCTCGGGGCGACCGTTCGGTACGTACCTGCACGAGAGGGTCCTCGACCCGCTCGGCATGGACCACGCCGTCGCCACCGAGCAGGACTTCGAGCGTGAACGGGTGGCGCCCGGTCACCGGTCCGTCTTCGGCACCCCGGTGCGGTTCGACGCGCCGTACGACACCGCAGGCGTCCCCTTCGGTCATGTGGGCGGCAGCCTCCGGGACTTGACCCGGTTCGTCCTCGCCGAACTCGACGGCGGCCGGCTGGACGGGCGGCGGGTGCTCTCGGCGAAGGGAACGGCCGAAACCCAGCGTGGCCATGTGGACGGCAGCGTCGGCCGCTACGGCCTCGGCTGGTCCGTCGGAACGCTCAAGGGCACCGGTGAGCGCATGGTCTGGAAGGACGGAGCGCTGCCCGGTCACCACGCCATGGTCGTCATGCTGCCCGACAGTGACCGGGCCGTGATCGTCCTGCAGAACGCCTACCACCAGCTGCGCGCCCAGGAGTTCGGCGACGCTGCCTTCGGAGCGGCGCAGCTGCTCTCCGGAGCGACCCCCCGCGCCACGCCGACGGACCCCCTCGCCATCGTCCTGCCGTGGACCACGGCGGGCCTCGCCGCCGCCCTCCTGCTCTGCCTGGCGGCCCCGGCCCTGCGCCGCCTGCCCCGACGCCGCACGGCGGCCCGCGCCCGCTCCCGGCGCAGGATCGCACTGACCACCACCGCATCGGTCGCCGCCACGCTGACCCTCGCGGCGCTCCTGTGGTGGTTGCCCTCGACCCTGGGCGGCACGCCGGCCATGGCGCTGCTGTGGATCCCCGACGTGGGATGGAGCCTGGTGACCGCCGTCGTACTCGCCCTGCTGCTCGCCGCGGAGCGCACGGCCCTCGGCGCCTGGGACCTGCGGCGATGCGGCGGTGAGACCCCTGGCCCGCGGCGTGCTGCTGTTCAACCCCGGCGGCCGCGGAGCGTCGGGTCTGAGCATGCCGGCCGATGCAGTTGTTCCCCCGGCGATCCGACCGCTTCGTGCTGGACAGCGCGACCGACCCCGCGCGGTACGGGCGGGGCACCTTCCGGCAGATGGCGGAGGGAACCAGGCTCGCTTTCGCGAGATGGAGCCGGTGGACCGCCCAACGGCACACGACGTACCGACTGGGCAGGACCCCGGCCGAGGTCCGCAAGAACGTCCCGTCTGCGGGCGTCCGCAGGACATCTCTCATGATCCCGTGACGCGCCGCGCCGGAACCGGCCATGCGATTCGCCGGCGGCCTAGCGTGGGCGCCATGCGCGTACTGGTTACCGGTGGAGCCGGATTTATCGGGTCGGAGATTGTCCGCACCCTCTCATCGGCCGGGCATCAGGCAGTCGTGTTCGACGCACTGCTGTCTTCGGTACACGGTGCGGCAGTAGACCCCGCAGACTGCGACGCCGAGCGAATCATCGCGGACGTTCGCGATCGGGAGGCGGTGGACAGGGCTCTACGGGGCATCGACGCCGTGTGTCATCAGGCAGCGATGGTCGGCTTGGGAAATGACTTCGCGGACGCGCCCGAGTACGTCGGGTGCAATGATCTCGGGACGGCTGTGCTGCTTGCGGCGATGGCCGAGGCGGGTGTGCGAAGCCTGGCCCTGGCCGGTTCGATGGTGGTCTACGGCGAGGGACGTTACGACTGCCCCCGCCACGGCACGGTCCGGCCGGGACCGAGGACGGTGGCCGACCTGGACGCGGGCCGGTTCGAGCCACACTGTCCAGGCTGTGGTGCGGAGTTGGCACCTGGCCTGGTCGCCGAGGAAGCGCCCACGGACCCGCGCAATGTGTACGCGGCCACCAAGCTCGCCCAGGAACATCTCACCGCGGCCTGGGCGCGCGCGACGGGCGGGTCCGCGGTGTCGCTGCGCTACCACAACGTGTACGGACCGGGGATGCCGCGCGACACACCGTACGCCGGTGTCGCCTCTTTCTTTCGGTCGGCTCTGGCCCGTGGAGAGGCCCCCCGGGTCTTCGAGGACGGCTGCCAACGGAGGGATTTCGTCCACGTACGGGATGTGGCGGCCGCGAACGCATTGGCACTGGAAGCCGTCAAAGGGCGCGGGCCGGGCAGTTTCGCTGTTTACAACACCGGGAGTGGGGATCCCCGCACCATCGGCGAGATGGCCTCGGCACTGGCTTCGGCACATGGTGGCCCTGCTCCGAAGGTCACCGGCGAATACCGGCTCGGTGATGTACGCCATGTCACTGCGGACTCACGACGGCTGCGGGACGAGCTGGGCTGGAATCCGCAGGAAGGGTTCGCCAAGGGAATGGCGGAGTTCGCGACGGCCCCGTTGCGGGGGATGCGCCCGGACACCGGGAGTTCACCGGCTCGCTCCGGCGAGGACCCGTCTGGATACTGAGAGTGACGGGCTCATGTGAATGCCAGAGGGAGCGTGATCTCGAAGCAGCAGCCGCCGGCCACGTTGCGGACGCCCGCGTGGCCCCTGTGCGCACCTGGGCCTGAACCGTCCGGGATGTTCTCCATCGCACCACCCCGGCGTGCAGGTGCGGCACGCGGGCCCGGTTCGCTGCTACCGGGCCGACGTCCATTTTTCGTAAGAAAACGGAGCCCGGAATGTCGGTTTCTGCTCCGTAGGGTGAGCGGCGTGACCGACTCCTCCCTGACGGGCCCTCCGTACGCCCGCATCCCTACGCCGAATGCCGATGTCGTCCTGCCCTGTCTGGACGAGGCCGCGGCACTGCCCCGGGTGCTGGACGCCGTCCCGGACGGCTGGCGCGCGATCGTCGTCGACAACGGCTCCACCGACGGATCGGCCGAGCTGGCCCGCTCGCTCGGCGCCACCGTCGTGCACGAGCAGCGACGCGGCTTCGGCGCCGCCTGCCATGCCGGACTGCTCGCCGCCGAGGCGGAGTTCGTCTGCTTCTGCGACTGCGACGGCTCCCTCGACCCCGGCCTGCTCCCCGCCTTCGTACGCCGGATCGCCGACGGTGAGACCGACCTGCTGCTCGGCCGCCGCTGCCCCGAGGGCCGCGGTGCTTGGCCGCTGCACGCCCGCGTCGGCAATTTCGCGCTGGCCCGGATGCTGCGCCGCCGTACCGGTTTGCGGCTGCACGACCTCGGCCCGATGCGGGCCGGGCGCCGGGCGGATCTACTGGCGCTCGGTCTCACCGACCGGCGCAGCGGCTACCCACTGCAGATGGTGGTCCGCGCGGCGGACGCCGGGCTGCGGGTCGCGGAGACCGACGTCCCGTATCTCCCTCGCAGCGGAAAGTCGAAGGTCACCGGCACCTGGCGGGGTACCTGGCAGGCGGTGCGCGACATGCGCGCGGTGCTGCTCCAGCCACCGGCCGGGACGGCTCCGGGGACCGCGCGTCCGGGGGTGCCCCGGTGAGCGCCCCAGTCGGCCTCCGCTCGGCCGAGGACCTGTCGGGCCCCACGACCGTGCTGGTCATCGCCAAGGAACCGCTGCAGGGCCGGGTCAAGACCCGGCTCACCCCGCCGTTCACGCCCGCCCAGGCCGCCCGGCTCGCCGAGGCGGCGCTCGGTGACACTCTGCGGACCGTGTGCACCCTGCCCGCCCGGCGCCGCGCCGTCGTCCTCGAAGGACAGCCGGGACCGTGGCTGCCGCCCGGCATCGAGGTGTTGCCGCAAGGCACCGGCCGCCTCGACGAACGGCTTGCCGCGGCCTTCGCCTGCTGTACTGGCCCGACTCTCCTCATCGGCATGGACACCCCCCAGATCACCGCCGCCCACCTGGCCGCCGCGCTCCGTCCTGCCGCCTGGGACGGCTGCGACGCCTGGTTCGGACCGGCCGACGACGGCGGCTTCTGGGCACTCGGACTGGCGGTCCCCGCCCCGGAGCTCCTGCTCGGCGTTCCCATGTCCGTACCCGAGACCGGAGCGGTCCAGCGCCGGCGCCTGGTCGACGCCGGGCTGACCGTGCGCGACCTTCCGCAGTTGCGTGATGTGGACACCGCACAAGACGCCGTCGCTGTCGCCGCCGCGGCGCCGCACGGCCGGTTCGCCGCGACGCTCGCCCTGCTGACCCCGGCGGAGATCCGATGAGACCCGCCGTCGCCCACGCCCTTCGACTCGGTGGAGCGGCGCTGCACCGCTCCGTCTTCGACCCTGCCGGGCGAGGGCCAGGACAACGACGAGAGACTCCAGGTCCGGCTGGACGACGGACGCGGCACGGCGGCCGCCGCCACCGGCGCCTTCGGCCCCGCGACCGCCTCACCCTTTCCCTGGGCCCGGCTCGGCGCACCGGCCCTGCTGCGGTGCGCGGGCGTACGGCTGGCAGCCCGTCGATCAGTGGGAGGCGGACGGCCGTCCCCTCGTGTCCCTGCGTCGCAACCGGGCGGCACGGATGACGAGCAACAGCGCCGAGCCCGCGAACAGCAACCCCGTGATCAGCAGCCAGTTCCCCAGGAACACATCGAGGGACAGCCCGCTGTAGGGCTCGTACCGCACCGCGTGCCGGGTGATCAGCGGCCACCACATCAGCAGGAGCAGGCCGGAGAGGAAGGTCGGTACGCGGACGTAGTTGACCAGCCGGGTACGGGGCCCGAGCGCCCGGCGCAGGACCAGGTCCGCCGACGCGTACAGCGGCAGCAACACGAGATCGTGCAGGAGTGCGGAGCCGATGAACCACACCACGATCGCGAAGGTGTCGCCCCCCAGCAGCCGTACGCCCGCATAGCCCGCGAGGGCGAATGTCGCGGCCAGCAGGAGGAGATGCAGCGGCCCTTCCCCGTACCAACGTCTGAGAACCACTCGCGGATTCACCCGGTTCCCCGCCTTCCCGCTCACAGCGCCTCGAACGTCAGCCGGGTCACCCATTTGGTGTTGAGCACGCCAGGGGCCGCCGGGACGATGATCCGTGCCGGATATCCGTGATCGAGCGAG
This sequence comes from Streptomyces atratus, assembly GCF_900119365.1. Taxonomy (GTDB): domain Bacteria; phylum Actinomycetota; class Actinomycetes; order Streptomycetales; family Streptomycetaceae; genus Streptomyces; species Streptomyces atratus_B. The sequence continues at coordinate 176,091 of NZ_FPJO01000014.1, read as the reverse complement.
AGGTTCTCGCCGTTGACCTGCAATGCCAGCAGCGCGCGCGGGTCGCGCACCTGGTTGTCGCGGAGCGCCGCCTTCCGGAACGCCCCGCTGCGCTGGACGGACTCCACCAGCACCCCCGGCGGCCGGTCCGGATACCCCGCGAGGGCCGCCAGATCCCTCAGACGCACTCCGCGCCACCACTGGTCCGACGTCGCCCAGCCCTCCACGCACGCGATCGGCAGCGCCGCGCTGTGCTGGTCCATGGCCAGCAGCTGTTCCCTGCTGAGCCGGATCTTCCCGGCGGGCCCACTGACGGTCAGCCGCCAGTCCCGCCCCGCATCGGCCGCCGTCACCCCGACGGCTGCGGCCGTCTTGTTGATCTGGAAGCCGTTCGGCCCCGGGCCCGGTTCGGCCGCGCCGTGCGGGGTGAGGAGGGCGACCTGCCGTAGCGGCCCGTCGAAGCTCCGGCCCGCCGACGTGATCAGCAGCAGCAGCGACCCACCGCCCGTCATGGCGAGCGCACCGCGCCGGGAAATGGTCGGCAGAGCGGGGTCGGGGGCGGCCAGTTCATCCGCCTCGCCCGGCGCGGAGCCCTCCAGCCGGCCGCCCCGCAGCACCCGGACGGCCCGCGGCAGCTTCAGCCCGGTATGGGCGAGAAACGCGGCGAAGAACACCCACGCCCCGTAGAAGTGCAGCGGATAGAACGACCCCGGGAACACGTACTCCAGCTGGATGTTGAGCAGTCCGGTGATGAACTCGAACAGTGCTCCGCCGACGAGCAGCAGCAGCGACACCCGCTCCAGCGCATGCCCTGCCGACCGGACCGGCGGCAGCACGAAGAGTTTCGGGATCACCGACCAGAGCTTCGCCAGCAGTACCGGGACGAGGGCGATGCCCACCGTGACGTGCAGCCCCTGGGTCAGCCGGTACAGCCAGTGCGGACCGGTCGGCCAGGCGAAGAGATAGAACCCCAGCAGGCCCTTGCCCGGCGTCTTGTCGTTGACCGGCGCGAGGTCCGGGTTGTACGCGGCGTACGACAGCAGACCGGTCACGAACAGCAGGGTGAGCCCGGCGAGCAGGATCAGCCCGAGCACCGCCGTGAACCGGACGCCGCGCACCGGGCTGCGCCAGAACCCGGGCGCGGAGGGAAGCCGCCCGGTGAAGGCCGGGCCACGACCCGTTGCCGAGTCCGGAAGCGAGAAGGGGGAACCTTTTCCGAAACGTCTGTCACCCATGTCCCGAAGCTATGCCCGGGCCGCCCGACCGCAGGGCGTACGACTCCTGACGAATCTCTGACGTCACACCCCGGAGCGGGCAGCCGGAGCAAGATCTGACGGTTCGGTGACACGATCCTGCGGCACTCACGCGAACCGCCCTGCTGTGCATAGCGTGCCTGCGTGAAGACCGAGGACCGCACAGAACATCCCGCCATGGACGAAACCGGTCACCGAACGATGGACGAAACCGGTCGCCGCACCGCCCGCCGCAGCGACTTGATCGCCGCTGCGGCGGGCGTTCTGCTCGTCACCGCCGCCGTGCTCGTCGGCCGGTCGATCCAGGACGCCGACGGAAGCCTCCACGTCCACTGGCCTCCCCTGCTGGCGTCCTGGTACCCGCACACCGGCCCCGGCACCCCGGCCGCCGTCGCCGTGGCAGCGGCCGTCGTCGCTTACGGGCCGCCGCTGGCCGACCGTATCCGCCGGCGGGCGCTGCTCCCGGCCGCCTGGGCGGCGTCGCTCGCCTGGGTCTTCTCGCTGGCGCTGATCGACGGCTGGGGCCGGGGCATCGCCGGACGGCTCACCACCAAGCATGAATATCTGCAGGCCATCGACCGTTTCCAGGACATCGGTGCGGCCCTGCGCGGCTTCGACGACCACATCCTGATCGGCTCCCCGGACAACTGGCCCACCCATGTCGCCGGCCATCCACCGGGCGCCACGCTCACCTTCGTCCTGCTCGACCGCATCGGGCTCGGCGGCGGAGGCTGGGCCGGGGGCTGGTGCATCGTGGTCGGCGCCTCCGCCGTCCCGGCCGCCCTGATCACGCTCCGAGTCCTGGCCGACGAACGCCTCGCACGCCGCGCAGCCCCGTTCCTGGTCCTCGCACCGGTCGCGGTGTGGACCGGCACCTCGGCGGATGCCTGCTTCGCCGCCGTCGCCGCCTGGTCCGTGGCCCTCCTCGCCCTGGCCGCGACCCGTTCGGTCCGCCTCCCCATGGCCGCCGCATTCGCCTCCGGTCTGCTGTTCGGGCTGACCTGCTACCTCAGTTACGGTCTGACGCTGATCGCGTTTCTGCTCCTGGGCGTCCTCGTCCTCGCCCGTAGAGCCCGCTCCGTCCCCCTCTTCCTCGCCGGAGCGCTGGTCGTCCCGGTCCTCTTCACCCTGGCGGGCTACGACTGGTGGGAGAGCTACCGGCTGCTGGTCGAGCGCTACTACCAAGGGGCCGGCGGTATCCGCCCGTACTCCTACTGGGTCTGGGCGAATCTCGCCTGCACCGCGATCGCCGCGGGCCTCGCCACGGTCGCCGGACTCCGCCGGGCCGCGGCCGGCACCCCCGGAGCCGTACGTACGCTGCGCACCGGCACCGCCCATGCGTCCCAACGGCTGATTCTGCTCACACTGATGGCGTTCCTGGCGCTCCTGGCCGCCGACCTGTCCGGGATGAGCAAGGCGGAGACGGAACGCATCTGGCAGCCCTTCATCCTCTGGCTGCTGCCCGCCGCCGCCCTTCTGCCCACCAGCACCCGGCGCGGCTGGCTGACCGCACAGGCTGTCGTCGCCCTGCTCGTCAACCACCTGCTGTGGACCGGGTGGTGATGACAGAGGCCGTTGCACTCATCCGCTGCCGGGGTACGGACGAATCCACGTTGACGTTCCGGTACGCCGACAAACACCGACTGGCGCCGTCATCTGATGAGGTGTCGTGCCCGCCCACTCCACGACCACACGCATTCTCGACGGCGACGCTCTTCGGACCTCGGGCAGGCACCTTCGAGAACCCTCGCACCTTGCCTGCGCGGCGCTCGGCCGAGGACGGCAAGGAGAACGATCCCGAGTGAAGACCGGGCGTGAAGAGACCCGGGTGGCGCGGTCGGGCCGCGGCAGACCGAAGCGTCGGCTACCAGCGGTCACGGTGATCGCGTGCTGGGAGAAGCCGACCAGGATCTTCTCCCGGATTTCTCCCAAACGATCTCCAGGAACCACTCAGGGGCCTGATCCACTAAGTGGATCAGGCCCCTGACCTGGTGTTTCAGCTGTCGGGGTGGCGGGATTTGAACCCACGACCTCTTCGTCCCGAACGAAGCGCGCTGCCAAGCTGCGCTACACCCCGATCGCCGCCGGTGTCCCGGCGACATCGATTACTTTAGCCCACCCGCGCCCGCAGACGAAATCCGGTTTCTGTTCCATCGGCCGGGGAAGGGGCCGGGCGCTCAGTCCCGGGCCGTCAGGGTCAGCAGGGTTGCCTCCGGGGGGCAGGCGAAGCGGACCGGGGTGTAGCGGTTGGTGCCGCAGCCGGCGGAGACGTGGAGGTAGGCGCGGTGGTCGTCGACGGAGTGGGTGGAGAGGCCCTTGACCCGGTCCGTGTCCAGGTCGCAGTTGGTGACCAGGGCCCCGTAGAAGGGGATGCAGAGCTGGCCGCCGTGGGTGTGACCGGCCAGGATCAGGGGGTAGCCGTCCCTGGTGAAGGCGTCCAGGGAGCGCAGGTAGGGGGCGTGGACCACGCCGATGGAGAGGTCGGCGCCCGTTTCGGGGCCGCCCGCCACCTCCGCGTAGCGGTCGCGCTTGATGTGCGGGTCGTCCAGGCCGGTGAAGGCGATCTCCAGGCCGTCGGTCTTGAGGCGGCCGCGGGTGTTGGACAGGCCCAGCCAGCCCGCCTCGTCGAAGGCGTCGCGCATCGGTTCCCACGGGTTGTGGACGACGCCGACCGCGGGCGCGTTCCCGTTGAGGCCGTGCTTGCCCTGGGCCTTCTCGAAGAGGTAGCGGGCGGGGTTGCGGAGCTTGGGGCCGTAGTAGTCGTTGGAGCCGAAGACGTACACCCCCGGGAACTCCATCAGCGGACCGAGCGCGTCGAGCAGCTCGGGCACGGCCTCGGGGTCGGAGAGGTTGTCGCCGGTGTTCACGACGAAGTCCGGGCGCAGACCGGCCAGCGACTGGAGCCAGGCGCGCTTCTTGCGCTGGCCGCTCACCATGTGGATGTCGGAGACCTGGAGCACGCGCAACGGGCGTGCCCCGTGCGGGAGTACGGGAATGGTGACCCGTCGAAGCCGGAACGAGCGTGCCTCGAATCCGGCGGCGTAGGCGAGAGTGGCTGCGCCGATCGCCGCGCCGACTGCCGTGACTTTCAGGGGTACTCCGTAGCGTGCGCGCATGCGCCCATCGTCGCAGACACCATGCGGCCAGCAGAAAACCGGCGGGCGCCGGTCGCCCCGTACCTGCCACAATCAGCACATGACCACGCTCAAGTCCAAGCTCAAGGAAGACCTCACCACGGCCATGAAGGCGCGTGACGAGCTGACCTCGTCCACGCTGCGGCTGACCCTCACCGCCATCACGAAGGAGGAGGTCAGCGGCACGACGGCCCGCGAGCTCTCCGACGACGAGGTGCAGAAGGTGATCGCCAAGGAGGCGAAGAAGCGCCGCGAGGCGGCCGAAGCCTTCGCGACGGGCGGCCGGACCGAGCAGGCCGAGCGTGAGAAGGCGGAGGGCGAGATCCTCGACGCGTACCTGCCGAAGCAGCTGAGCGACGACGAGCTGGGCGTGATCGTGGCGTCCGCCGTCGAGGAGGCCAGGGCCGCCGGGGCCGAGGGGCCGCGCGCGATGGGCGCCGTCATGAAGATCGTGAACCCGAAGGTGGCGGGGCGCGCGGACGGCGGCCGGGTGGCCGCCTCGGTGAAGAAGCTCCTCGCGGGCTGAGCCCGCGCGACGTATGCAGGACGTACGCGCAGGGACATGAAGGTGGGGTGTCCGGACCGGGATCGATCCGGACACCCCACCTTCATGTCAGGGGTCGAGCCGTGTGGCTCAGGGGCCCTGTGTGCCGCTGTTGGTCTGGCCGCGGTGGCCGCCGCCGTTGTTCCCGCCGGTCAGGTTCGGCGGGATGGTGATGCCCGGGAACGGGTTCTTGTCGGTGGGCTTCTTGCCCCCGGCGCCGGGCCGTCCCTCGTCGCGGCCCCGGCCCCTGTCCCGGCCCCGGTCGTCGTTCGTCGGCGGGTCCGGGATGTCGACCGTGTTGAAGGGGGGAGCGGCCACGCCGTTGAGGGCGCCCGTCATCGCGTCACGCCAGATGGGTCCGGGGACCTGTCCGCCGTACACCTTGTCCTGGTACACGCCACCGATCGTGATGCGCTCCATCTCGACGCTCTGGGACGGGCTGCCGACCCAGACCGCGCCGGACATGTTCGGCGTGTACCCGACGAACCAGGCGTTCTTGCGGGCGTCGGTCGTACCGGTCTTGCCCGCGTTGTCGCGGCTCTGGAGGCCCGCCTCCTGCCCGGTACCGGAGTCGACCACGCCGCGCAGCAGCGTGTTGACGGTGTCGGCCGTCGTCGGCGACATCGCCTGCGAGCAGGAGGTCTTGGGCACGGGGAGCGAGCTGCCGTCGGCCTTGTTGACCGACTCGATGGCGATCGGCGTGCAGTACGTGCCCCGGTTGGCGAAGGCGGCGTACGCGCTGGCCATCGTCAGCGGCGACAGACCGTTGGAGCCGAGGGTCAGGGTCGACGGGTTCTGCGGGAGCTTGGTGCCGTCGCCCTGCACCACGCCGAGCTTGTCGGTCATCTGCGAGACCGGGCACATGCCGATGTCCTGGAGCATCTGGACGAAGTAGGTGTTGACCGACTTCTCCATCGCTTCCTTCAGCGCGTACGGGCCCTTCTCGGTCTCGCTCTCGTTCTCCAGGTGATACTTCGGCACCCCGTCGTTGACCCACGGCTTCCCGCAGGACCGCACCGTGTCCGGGTAGTCCATCTCGTACGGGGACGGATAGACCTGCGTGGCCGGCTTGCCGCCCTCTATGGCCGCGGCGGCGAGGAAGGGCTTGAACGTCGAACCCGTCGGGAAGCCGTAGTTGGAGCCGCCCATGGACTTGTTGACCGAGTAGTTGTACTGGGTCTCGTTGGTCCCGAAGCCGTACGGCTTGGACTGGCCCATGCCCATGATCTTGCCGGTGCCCGGCTGGACCAGCGTCACGGCCGTCGCGACCTTGTCCGACTTGTAGACGTGGTTCTTGATCGAGGCCTGCACCGACTGCTGGGACTGCGGGTCCAGCGTCGTCCGTATGGTCAGGCCGCCCCGGTTCCAGATCTTGGCCCGGTCCTCCTTGGTCTCGCCGAAGACCGGGTCGGTGAGGAAGACGTGGCGTACGTAGTCGCAGAAGAAGCCGGCGCCGCTGACGGCCGTGATGCAGCCGTTCTGCGGCTTCTTGACCTTCAGCTTGATCGGGTTCGCCTTCGCCTTGTCGGCCTCGGCCTGCGAGATGTTCCCGACGTCCGCCATGCGCTGGAGCACCATGTTGCGGCGCTTGGTGGCCTCGGCCGTGTCGTTGACCGGGTCGTAGCGGCTGGGCGACTGCACGACGCCGGCCAGCAGTGCGGACTCCTCCAGCGTCAGGTCCTTCGCCGACTTGGAGAAGAAGCGCTGGGAGGCGGCCTCGATGCCGTACGCCTGCTGCCCGAAGAAGGTGATGTTGAGGTAGTTCTCCAGGATCTTCTTCTTGCCGAGCTCTTCCTCGACCTGGATCGCGTACTTCAGCTCCTGGACCTTGCGGCCCATCGTCTGCTGGGTGGCCTGCGCGACCTTGTCCGGGTCGTCGCCCGCCTCCTCGACGAAGACGTTCTTCACGTACTGCTGGGTGAGGGTCGAGGCGCCCTCGGCGGTCCCGCCCGTCTGCACATTGCGGTTCAGCGCGCGCAGGATGCCCTTGAGGTCGATGGCCCCGTGCTCGTAGAAGCGGGCGTCCTCGATCGCGACGATCGCCTGCTGCATGTACAGCGAGATGTTCTTCAGCGGGACCACCGTGCGGTCGCGCGAGTACACCGAGGCGATCATTCCGCCCTTGCTGTCCAGGATCGTGGTGCGTTGGCTCAGCGGCGGGGTCTTGAGGTTGGCGGGGATCTCGTCGAATCCCTCGACCGTTCCCTTGGTGGCGAGCCCCAGTGCTCCGGCGGCCGGCAGCGCGATGCCCGCGAGCACGACTCCGGAGAGTGCGGCGACACCGAGGAACTTGGCGGCCTGCTGGGTCGTCGAGAGACCCCCGCCCGAGCGCTTCTTTGGCATGGGGGCAGCCTACGTTCTCATTCGCCGGACACACGTATATGCCTTGGCCTAAGCTGCTCTCAACTGTCACAGCTGTCCGGTTCCGTATCAACCCCCGTGCATATTTCGGCCACGACCTCAGGTGCTCCCGAATTCGCCTTGTGTGTCACTGAACGTCCGTTGTGATCCAGGTGAACTGTCCCGATTCTGACGGGATGGTCGCGTATGCCCTCGCCTCACTCCCCTGGGTGATCTGCCGCATACGCATAGTCCGTTCGGGCCATTCAAGATTGGGCCCGAAGGGGGTGTTGTGCTGCCCCTACCTTCCGTAACGTCCTCAACCGGCAGCGGTGAATATGCCGCTACCGCCGTGGGGGAGCCTCGATTCGGGAGAGGACGGCGCCGTGATGGGCTGGGTAACCGACTGGAGTGCGCAGGCAGCCTGCCGCACTACCGATCCGGATGAACTGTTCGTACAAGGGGCAGCGCAGAACAGGGCCAAGGCGGTGTGCACCGGATGCCCGGTGCGGACGGAGTGCCTGGCCGATGCGCTGGACAATCGCGTCGAATTCGGCGTGTGGGGCGGAATGACCGAGCGGGAGCGCCGCGCACTGCTGCGCAGGCGGCCCACCGTCACGTCCTGGCGCCGGCTGCTGGAGACCGCACGCAGCGAGTACGAGCAGTCGACGGGCATCCTGCCCGTGGTGATCGGACTGGACGACGACGAACTGCACGAGAGGTACGCCGCGGTGGGATAGGGCTGACGAGCGGTTACGCAGCTCCGGCCGGGACAGAACCGGTCGCGAGCCGGTCCCCTACGGCCCGAAGTCCTTCGAGGTCGTGTACGTCACCGGGCAGCGCGGCCACTTCGGTCACGGCGACCTCGGGGTGCAGCGCGGTGAAGCGGTCGCGTGTGCGCTGTTCGCGCGCGACCACCTGCATCCGTTCGGCATGCAGCCGCAACAGACCTGCGGTCAGCTCCTCGACGGAGGGGGTTCCAGGGGTATCGGGAACGTGTCCCGGCGTCGGCTCGCGGTCTTCGCTGTCCTCACGCTCGGAGTTGTCGGGCGTGGCGTCGGGGGTGGTGTCCGGTGCGGCACCGGGCGCAGGAACGGCCGCGGGGGAGTCGGCCGACCGGTCGGCCGGGTCACGAAGTCCAGCCTTCCCGGCCGTCTGATCCACAATGCCGACCCCGTCAAGATTTTCTGCGGCGGCCAGAGCCTGCTCGGCGGAGAGCCGGGCGGCATCGCTGCCGTGGACCCGGTTCAGCACCAGACCGGCCAGCGGCATCTCCTCCGCGGCCAGCCGTTCCACGAAGTACGCCGCCTCGCGCAGCGCGTCCCGCTCCGGTGTCGCGACGACGAGGAACGCCGTACCGGGCGCCTGGAGCAGTCTGTACGTGGCGTCGGCCCGGGTACGGAATCCGCCGAACATGGTGTCCATCGCCGCGACGAAGGTCTGTACGTCGCGCAGGAACTGACCGCCGAGCAGTTTGCCGAGGGTACCGGTCATCATCGACATGCCGACGTTCAGGAACTTCATCCCCGCCCGGCCGCCCATCTTCGCCGGGGCCATCAGCAGCTTGATGAACTTTCCGTCCAGGAACGAACCGAGCCGCTTCGGAGCGTCCAGGAAGTCCAGCGCGGAGCGCGACGGAGGGGTGTCGACGATGATCAGGTCCCACTCGTTGCGCGCCCTCAGCTGCCCGAGCTTCTCCATCGCCATGTACTCCTGTGTGCCCGCGAAACCGGCCGACAGGGACTGGTAGAAGGGGTTCTCCAGGATCGCGCGGGCCCGCTCGCCGTCCGCGTGCGCCTCGACGATCTCGTCGAAGGTCCGCTTCATGTCGAGCATCATGGCGTGCAGTTCCCCGGTGCCCGCGCCCTCGATGCCCGGCACCCGGCGCGGGATGTTGTCCAGCGAGTCGATGCCCATGGACTGGGCGAGTCTGCGGGCCGGGTCGATGGTGAGCACGACGACCTTGCGGCCGCGCTCGGCCGCCCGTACGCCCAGCGCCGCCGCGGTCGTGGTCTTGCCGACGCCGCCCGAACCGCAGCACACGACGATCCGGATGTCGGGATCGTCGAGCAGCGCGTCGGCGTCCAGCGCGGGCGCGGGAGCGGGGGATCCGGCCGTGTCCGTCTTCGCGGCCGGGTCCGTCTTCGTGGCCGCGTCCGTGCGCTGTGTCATGTACCCACCCCTTGTCCCGCCCCTTCGCCCACGCCCTGCTTGCGGAGCTCGGTCGCCAGGTCGTAGAGACCGGCCGGGTCCATCCCCTCGTCGATCAGCGGGAGTTCGTACCCCGGAAGCTCCAGGTCCGCGAGGACGGCGCGCTGTTCGCGCTCCAGCTCGACCCGCTGGGCATGCTCGGCCGCCTGCTCGACCAGGGGGCGCACGAGCCCCGCGGAGCCGGTCACTCCCGCCCTCGTCAGCGCCTTGGCGATCTCCTTGCGGCGGCCGCCCACGGCGGTGCGCAGGGTGTCCTCGTCCAGCAGATGGGGCCGCACCATGTTCACGATGACCCGGCCCACCGGCAGTTCGGCGGCGCGCAGCTCGGCGATGCCGTCCGCGGTCTCCTGGACCGGCATCTCCTCCAGCAGCGTCACCAGATGGACGGCGGTCTCCGGGGACTTCAGCACCCGCATCACGGCCTGGGCCTGATTGTGTATCGGGCCGATCCTGGCCAGCCCCGCCACCTCGTCGTTCACATTGAGGAAGCGGGTGATGCGCCCGGTGGGCGGGGCGTCCATGATCACGTAGTCGTAGACGTACTGGTTCTGCTTGTCCTTGCGGCGTACGGCTTCGCAGGCCTTGCCGGTCAGCAGCACGTCCCGCACGCCGGGCGCGATCGTGGTGGCGAAGTCGATCGCGCCGAGCTTCTTGAGCGCCCGGCCCGCGCTGCCCAGCTTGTAGAACATCTGGAGGTAGTCGAGAAGGGCGCGCTCGGCGTCGATCGCGAGGGCGTACACCTCGCCGCCGCCCGGTGCGACGGCGATCTTTCGCTCCTCGTACGGGAGGGATTCCGTCTCGAAGAGCTGGGCGATGCCCTGCCTGCCCTCGACCTCCACGAGAAGGGTGCGCTTGCCCTCGGTCGCGAGGGCAAGCGCGAGGGCGGCGGCGACCGTGGTCTTACCGGTACCGCCCTTGCCGCTGACGACCTGGAACCTGCTCACGTATTCGAGCCTAACCAGTCGCGCCGCAGGCTACGCACGAGGCCGTGCGTGCCAGGTATTACAGTCGGGCCATGACCAAGTGGGAATACGCGACCGTGCCGCTTCTCGTGCACGCGACCAAGCAGATTCTGGACACCTGGGGCGAGGACGGCTGGGAGCTGGTCCAGGTCGTTCCCGGCCCGAACAACCCCGAGCAGCTCGTGGCCTACCTGAAGCGGGAGAAGGCGTAGTGGCGGGCGCCGTCGAGGCGAAGCTCGCCGAGCTCGGGCTGACGCTGCCGGACGTCGTACCGCCGCTGGCCTCGTACCAGCCGGCCGTGCAGTCGGGGGTGTACGTCTACACCTCCGGCCAGCTGCCGATGGTGGACGGCAAACTCGCGGTCACCGGCAAGGTCGGTGCCGAGGTCACGCCCGATGAGGCCAAGGAACTGGCGAGGACCTGTGCGCTCAATGCGCTGGCCGCCGTGAAGTCCGTCGCGGGTGACCTGGACCGGATCGCGCGGGTGGTGAAGGTCGTGGGCTTCGTCGCCTCGGCGTCCGACTTCACCGGGCAGCCCGCCGTGATCAACGGCGCCAGCGAGCTGCTGGGCGCGGTGCTCGGCGACAAGGGCGTGCACGCGCGCAGCGCGGTGGGCGTCGCGGTGCTGCCGCTGGACGCACCGGTGGAGGTCGAGGTCCAGGTCGAGCTGGTCGGGGCCTAGAGGTTCGGGTTCTTCACCGCTTTTCCGATCCCGTCCGGTCGTCACGACCGGGCGGGATCTTCCGTGTACGGGGCACGTGCGGCATCTGCGCACCGGTGTGCTGTCGGACCCGGTGTGCCTCGCGATGCGCTTTCCATGCACCTCTCGAACATCGGCGCGGTTCCGGATAGCCTCCGGCCATGTCCAATGGTCAGTGGTACCCACCGGAATGGCCCGACCGGATCCGGGCACTCGCCGCAGGTGAGCTGACGGCCGCGACCCCGAAGCGGGCCGCCACGGTGATGCTGCTCCGGGACTCCGCCGCTGGCACCGAGGGCGGTCCCGCCGTCCACATGCTGCGCCGCCGCGCCTCCATGGCTTTTGCCGGCGGGGCGTACGCCTATCCGGGTGGCGGGGTCGACCCGCGCGACGACGACCGGCTCGTCGGCTGGGCCGGGCCCGCGCTGGAGACCTGGGCCGAGCGGCTCGGCGTCGGGACTCCGTCCGAGGCCCAGGCCATCGTCTGCGCGGCGGTCCGCGAGACGTACGAGGAGGCGGGCGTCCTCCTCGCGGGGCCGGGCGCCGGCACGGTGGTCGGCGACATCACCGGCGCCGACTGGGAGGCCGACCGGCAGGCGCTGGTCGCCCGGGAACTGTCCTTCGCCGAGTTCCTGGACCGGCGCGGGCTGGTGCTGCGCTCGGATCTGCTGGGCGCCTGGGCGCGCTGGATCACCCCCGAGTTCGAGCCCCGCCGCTACGACACCTGGTTCTTCGTCGCCGCGCTCCCCGAGGGCCAGCGCACCCGCAACGCCTCCACGGAGGCCGACCGCACGGTGTGGATCCGGCCCGGCGAGGCGGCCGACGGATACGACAGGGGCGAGCTGCTGATGATGCCGCCGACCGTGTCGACGCTGCGGGCGCTGAGGCCGTTCGGGACGGCGGCCGAGGCCCTGAAGGCGGCGGATTCCCAGGACCTCGCCCCCGTACTGGCACAGGCGCGGCTGGAGGGTGACGAGTTGGTGCTGTGCTGGCCGGGACACGACGAGTTCACCAAGCACATCCCGAGCGGCGGCGTGGGCGGTGAGGCCGTATGACCGAGGCCGCAGCCCTTCCGGGACAGCCGCGCGGCGGGGTCCTGTCCGGGCCCGCCACCAGCCGTGCCGTCAACGTCCTCGCCCCCAACGCCTCGCCGATGACGCTGGACGGCACCAACACCTGGATCGTCGCCGAACCCGGCTCCGATCTCGCCGTCGTCATCGACCCGGGCCCGCTGGACGACACGCATCTGCGGGCCGTCATCGAGACAGCCGAGCGGGCGGGCCGCCGGATCGCGCTCACCCTGCTCACCCACGGGCACCCCGACCACGCGGAGGGCGCGGCGCGGTTCGCCGAGCTGACCCGTACCAAGGTGCGCGCCCTGGACCCGACGCTGCGGCTGGGCGACGAGGGGCTGACCACGGGCGATGTGATCACCACCGGCGGCCTGGAGCTGCGGGTCGTGCCGACCCCCGGGCACACCGCGGACTCGCTCTCCTTCCATCTGCCCGCCGACCGGGCGGTGCTGACGGGGGACACGATCCTCGGACGCGGCACCACGGTCGTCGCGCATCCGGACGGGCGGCTCGGCGACTACCTCGACTCGCTCCGCAGGCTGCGCTCGCTGACCGTCGACGACGGCGTGCACACGGTGCTGCCGGGGCACGGTCCGGTGCTGGACGACGCACAGGGCGCGGTCGAGTTCTACCTCGCGCACCGCGCGCACCGGCTGGCCCAGGTGGAGACGGCCGTCGAGGCGGGGCACCGGTCGGCGTCGGAGGTGGTGGCGCAGGTGTACGCGGACGTGGACCGGTCCCTGTGGCCCGCCGCGGAACTCTCGGTGCTGGCCCAGCTGGAGTACCTGGGCGAACACGGGCTGATCTGATCTGCGGCACAAGCACGGGAAGACCCCGCCGGGCGGCGGGGCCTTCCACGTCGTGAGGGGGTGCCCTGGGCTAGCGGGACCGCTTCGCCAGGCGCTCCACGTCCAGCAGGATCACGGCGCGCGCCTCCAGGCGCAGCCAGCCGCGGCCGGCGAAGTCGGCGAGTGCCTTGTTGACCGTCTCGCGGGAGGCGCCGACCAGCTGGGCCAGCTCTTCCTGGGTCAGGTCGTGGACGACGTGGATGCCTTCCTCCGACTGGACGCCGAAGCGGCGCGACAGGTCGAGGAGGGCGCGGGCGACACGGCCCGGCACGTCGGAGAAGACCAGGTCGGACATCTGGTCGTTGGTCTTGCGCAGGCGGCGGGCGACGGCGCGCAGCAGGGCCGTGGCCACCTCGGGGCGGGCGTTCAGCCAGGGCTGGAGGTCGCCGTGGCCCAGGCCGAGGAGCTTGACCTCGGTCAGCGCGGTCGCGGTGGCGGTGCGGGGGCCCGGGTCGAAGAGCGACAGCTCGCCGATCAGCTCGCCGGGGCCGAGGACGGCCAGCATGTTCTCGCGTCCGTCGGGGGAGGTGCGGTGGAGCTTCACCTTGCCCTCGGTGACCACGTAGAGGCGGTCGCCCGGGTCGCCCTCGTGGAAGAGCGCGTCGCCGCGTGCGAGGGTCACCTCACTCATCGAGGCGCGGAGCTCCGCGGCCTGCTCATCATCGAGCGCCGCGAAAAGCGGGGCGCGCCGCAGAACGTCGTCCACGAGTTCTCTCCTTGTCGGCCTGTCCAGGGAACCGTGGTCCCCATCATGCCGGACGGTAAAACAGTGCGATCAATCACAAACCAGTTTGACGCACGGGAGTGCCGATCCGAGCGGCAGGGGGCCGATTGGGGGCGGATACGCGGTGACAGGCGCGGATGTCAGTGCGTGGCTCTAGGCTGGCCGGGTGTCCAAATCGCCGGTGAGAGTGCAGGCCAAGGGGGCTGATGGAGTGTCGGAAGGCCGTGATTCCGCTGTGGGCGAACAGGGTGCGATTCGCCCGGAAAAAGCGACAAAACGCCCCGCGAGGGAGTCGGTGAAACGCCCCGCGAAGGCGAAGCCGGCGGGAGCAGGAGCAAAGCGGAAGCCGGAATCACGTCTGGCGATGGTGCGTCGCGCCCGCAGGATCAACCGCGAGCTCGCCGAGCTCTACCCGTACGCCCACCCCGAGCTGGACTTCAGGAACCCCTTCGAGCTCCTGGTCGCCACGGTCCTCTCCGCCCAGACCACCGATCTGAGGGTCAACCAGACCACTCCCGCGCTCTTCGCCGCCTACCCCACCCCCGAGGACATGGCGGCGGCCGTTCCGGAGGAGATGGAGGAGCTCATCCGGCCGACCGGATTCTTCCGGGCCAAGACCAAGTCGCTGATAGGCCTCTCCGTGGCGCTCAGGGACAATTTCGGCGGCGAGGTGCCGGGCCGGCTCGCCGATCTCGTCACGCTTCCGGGGGTCGGCCGCAAGACCGCCAATGTCGTCCTGGGCAATGCCTTCGGCGTCCCCGGGATCACCGTCGACACCCATTTCGGCCGTCTGGTCCGGCGCTGGCGGTGGACGGAGCAGGAGGATCCGGAGAAGGTCGAAGCCGAGATCGCCGCGATCTTCCCCAGGAGCGAGTGGACGATGCTCTCCCACCGGGTCGTCTTCCACGGCCGCCGGATCTGCCATGCCCGCAAGCCCGCCTGCGGCGCCTGCCCGATCGCCCCGCTCTGTCCCGCGTACGGCGAGGGCGAGACGGACCCGGAGAAGGCCAGGAAGCTGCTGAAGTACGAGATGGGCGGCCAGCCGGGGCAGCGGCTGAGCCCGCCGGCGGACTACCCCGGCAGGCCCGCGCCGCCTCTCGGGGCCGGCTGACCACGGCACCGCTCCGGAGCCGACGCACGCCGCCGGTTCCGGAACGGCCGGAACGAAATGCGTGACGACAGGCGTTGTGAGACGAGGGGTGCCTATGAAGACGCACGAACAGAGCACGGAACGCGGACATGGCACAGAAGCGGCAGCCGCGCCCTCGGCGGACAGATATGCGGCGGCCGCGCCCGCAGCAGGAGGCCCGGCAGTGGTCAGTCCCGCGGCGGCGGTCGCGGCGGCCGCCGCAGCGGCAGGCGCCGGTGAGGATGCCGCGATCACCGTCACGACCGAGGGCCTGCCCGCCTGGCTCGACCCCGTGGCCCGCGCCGCGCGGACGATCGAGCCCGACCAGCTCAGCCGCTTTCTGCCGCCGGAGAGCGGCGCCGGGCGGCAGTCCGCCGTGCTCGTGCTCTTCGGCGAGGGCGAGCGCGGCCCCGAGCTGCTCCTCATGGAGCGATCCGGAAGCCTGCGCTCCCACGCCGGGCAACCGTCCTTCCCCGGCGGCTCCCTGGACCCGGAGGACGGCGACCAGGCGACGACAGGGCCGCTCAGGGCCGCTCTGCGGGAGGCCAGGGAGGAGACCGGCCTCGATCCGCGCGGGGTCCAGATCTTCGGCGTGCTGCCCCGGCTCTACATCCCCGTGAGCGGCTTCGTGGTGACGCCGGTCCTGGGCTGGTGGCGTTCGCCGAGTCCGGTCGGTGTCGTCGATCCGGGTGAGACGGCCCGGGTCTTCACCGTTCCCGTGGCGGATCTCACGGATCCGGCCAACCGCGCGACCACGGTCCATCCGAGCGGTCATCGAGGCCCGGCATTTCTGGTCGAATCCGCCCTGGTGTGGGGCTTCACGGCCGGAGTGATCGACCGCATTCTGCACTACGCGGGCTGGGAGCGCCCCTGGGACACCGCCAAGCAGGTGCCGCTCGACTGGCGCGCATGACAGGCTGAGACCCCTGCTGCGCTGTCCGGCCCCGCCCGGACCCAGCCGAAGGAACGGGCCCGGTGACGAATCTGCGAGGCTATAGACGGTGAACGTGCTGGACATCCTGCTGCTGGCCGGCGCCGTGTGGTTCGCGGTCGTCGGCTACCGACAGGGGTTCGTCGTCGGCATCCTGTCGGTGATCGGGTTCCTGGGCGGCGGTCTCGTCGCCGTCTACCTGCTGCCGCTCCTGTGGGACCAGCTGACGAACGGCTCCGAGGTCTCGTCGACGGCTGCCGTCGTCGCCGTCGTCATCGTGATCGTCTGCGCCTCGGTGGGCCAGGCATTCACCACCCACCTCGGCAACAAGCTCCGCCGGTACATCACGTGGTCGCCCGCGCGCGCCCTCGACGCCACCGGCGGCGCCCTGGTCAACGTCGTCGCGATGCTGCTGGTCGCCTGGCTGATCGGCTCCGCGCTGGCCGGCACCTCGCTGCCGACGCTGGGCAAGGAGGTCCGCAGCTCCTCGGTCCTGCTCGGCATCTCCCGGGTGATGCCCACGCAGGCCTCCACCTGGTTCACGGACTTCTCCTCGGTCCTCGCGCAGAACGGCTTCCCGCAGGTCTTCAGCCCGTTCGCCAACGAGCCGATCACCGAGGTCCAGGCCCCGGACCCGGCGCTGGTGGGCAGCCCCGTCGCGGCCCGCGCCAAGAAGTCCATCGTCAAGGTCGTCGGTACGGCCCCGAGCTGCGGCAAGGTCCTCGAAGGCACCGGCTTCGTCTTCTCCGACCGCCGGGTGATGACCAACGCGCACGTCGTCGGCGGCGTCGACGAGCCGACCGTCCAGATCGGCGGCCAGGGCCGGCTGTACGACGCGAAGGTCGTCCTGTACGACTGGCAGCGCGACATCGCCGTGCTCGACGTACCGGACCTCGACGCGAAGCCGCTGAAGTTCGCCGAGCCCGACCGCGACGCCCGGACGGGGGACAGCGCCATCGTCGCGGGCTTCCCGGAGAACGGCTCGTACGACGTACGGGCCGCGCGCGTCCGGGGCCGTATCGGCGCCAAGGGCCCGGACATCTACCGCCGGGGCACCGTCCGCCGCGATGTGTACTCGCTCTTCGCGACGGTCCGTCAGGGCAACTCCGGCGGACCGCTGCTGACCCCCGGCGGCCTGGTGTACGGCGTCGTCTTCGCCAAGTCGCTCGACGACCCCGAGACCGGCTACGCGCTGACGGCCGACGAGATCCGCCAGGACATCAAGCGTGGCCGCTCCGCCAACCAGCAGGTCGACAGCCAGGCATGCGCGCTCTGAGCACCTGTCCCTGAGCGGCCCGCGCGAGAGTGGCCCGTGTACGGCAGGGGGCGGGCACAGCACGGCGTGCCGAGGCCCGGAAGAGCCGCGGTGAAGTCCCGCCCGGCCGGTGAGCGTTCACCGGCCGACCGGGGCGGAGATCATCCGCGTGGATGGCGCAGCCGCGCCGAGACCCAGCGGGCCCGACGGCGCAGAATGCGCGGAATGCCGAGCCGGGGATCATGCAGAACATGCATATCGTGCACCCGGCCCTGGGGGCCGCCCCCCTCATGAGCGCTCGAACCCGCCGTGGCGGTCGAGCGGCGGTTGCGTGCTGTGTCACCGAAGTCGTGCGTCCAGCCCATACCGGGACGTCTGCCCGTGCCTCATGGTCGGTAACCGCCCATCCGTCAGCCAATTGGCCTATGCGCCGGGCAATTGGCTGTTCGTCGGACAACTGTGCCCGTACGGCTACCGATCGGGCTCGGAATCCTTGAGCCAGCTGATGAGTTCGGCCGAGAACCCGGCCGGGTCCTCCTCGTGCGGGAAGTGCCCCAGACCGTCGAAAAGTCGCCAACGGTACGGCGCTTCGACGTACTCGCCGGAGCCCGCCGCGCTCCGTGTGCGGATCGCCGGATCGAGTGAACCGTGCAGATGCAGGGTCGGTACCCGCACCGGCAGCTTCATCCGCCGGTTGAACTGGATTCCGTCCGGACGGGCGAGGGAACGCACCATCCAGCGGTACGGCTCGATCGAGCAGTGCGCCGTCGACGGGATGCACATCGCGCGCCGGTAGACCTCCACCGTCGCGTCGTCGGGGAAGTCCGGGGTCCGGGGGCCGGCCCATTCGTGGATCAGCCGGCCGACCAAGGCCGCGTCGTCCGCGACGAGCTGACGCTCCGGTACCCATGGGCGCTGGAAACCCCAGATGTACGAGCCGGCCCGGGACTGTGCGAAGTCGGAGAGCATCGAGGAGCGCCAGCGGCGCGGATGAGGCATCGAGGAGACCACGAGGCGGCGCACCAGCTTCGGCCGCATCACCGCGGCCGTCCAGGCGAGGTAGCCGCCCATGTCGTGGCCGACCAGGGCCGCGTCCGGTTCGCCCAGCGAGCGGATCACACCGGTGATGTCGAGCGCCAGGTTGGCGGGGTCGTAGCCCCGGGGTGTACGGTCGCTGCCGCCGACCCCGCGCAGATCCATCGCGACGGCCCGGAAACCGGCGTCGGCCAGCGCGGTGAGCTGGTGGCGCCAGGTCCACCAGAACTGCGGGAAGCCGTGCAGCAGCAGCACCAGCGGCCCCTCGCCGAGCTCGGCGATGTGGAAGCGGGCGCCGTTGGCCGCCACGTCCCGGTGCGTCCACGGCCCCTCGATGCGTACGGGCCCGCCGGAGCCGCCCGGGACCGCTGGGCCCGGTGAGGCAGAGCCCGGTACCGCTGGGCCGTCCGAGCCTGTCCGGCTGTCCTTGCCCGCGGAGCCTGACTGACCTGCCGGGCCCGCGGGGTCGACCGGGCCTGCCGGATCTGCAGGGCCCACAGGATCTGCCGGACCTTCTGGGTCGAATGCGCTGGAATCGGGGACGGTCATGTGGACGAGCGTGCCACAGAGGAGGCCTTGTCCTGGACCGGAGCCTTCTCCATGGCGGTGCCCGCCAGCGTGCTGCCCGAGACGGCCGGACGGCTCGTCCCCGCCGTGACGGCCGGCCGCGGGTGCGGCTTGACGCCCTGGAGGACGGCCGCCGTCTGCTTGGCCGAGGCGATGGACTTCTCCGGCGGCTTCAGCTTCTTGAACTTGAGCCAGCCGATCAGCCCCAGCAGGGCGGCCAGGAGGAAGAACCCGCCGGCCACGATCAGGAACGACCACGCCAGGCCCAGGCCCAGGTTGTGGATCCCGTAGGCGGCCGCGAAGCTCAGCATCGGCATCATGAACAGAAGCAGCACGGCCGCGACGATCATCGCCACGCTGCCGATCGCCCCGCGCTTGACGTCCTGCCGTACCTCGGCCTTGGCCAGGGCGATCTCGTCGTGCACCAGTGCGGACATCTCGGCTGTCGCCGCGGCGACCAGCTGCCCGAGACTGCGGTCGGCGCTGCCCGCGTTGTTGCCGGGGTCGCTCATCCCTGACTCCCTCTCCTGTTCTGCTGCTCAACACATCTGGTGTCAGATCATGCCGGACTGTCCGGCTCGTTGCTCGCTGCCCCCGCCCGTTGGGCAAGGCGGCGGTGCTCGGCCGCCTTCTTCTCGTGGATCGCCGCCATCCGCAGGTGGTACTCCGGATCGTCCTGCTCGTAGACATCGGGCACCCCGTCCTCGTCCTCGTCGAGCTCCTCCGCCTCGTACAGCGCCCGGTATTTGCGTACCCGGAGTTTGAGCAGTACGCCGGCGAGTACGGCGGCCGTCAGGGAACCGAGCAGCACGGCGGCCTTGATCTCGTTGATCATGGCCTCGTCGCCGACGAAGGCCAGCTCACCGATGAGCAGCGAGACAGTGAAGCCGATCCCGGCGAGCATGGCGACCGCGAAGACATCCGCCCAGGCCAGGTCCTTGTTCAGCTCCGCCTTGGTGAAGCGGGAGGCCAGCCACGTACCGCCGAAGATGCCCACGGTCTTGCCGACGACGAGGCCCAGGACGACACCGAGCGTCTCGGGCCGGGTGAAGACGTCCGCCAGGGCGCCGCCGGAGAGGGAGACACCGGCCGAGAAGAGAGCGAACAGCGGCACGGCGAAACCGGCCGACAGCGGGCGGATCAGGTGCTCGATGTGCTCGCCGGGCGAGTGGGTCTCGCCCTCCCGGCGGGTGCAGCGGAGCATCAGACCCATGGCGACACCGGCGATCGTGGCGTGGATGCCGCTGTTGTACATCAGGCCCCAGATGACCACGGCGAGCGGTACGTAGATGTACCAGCCGCGCACATTCCTGCGCAGCAGCAGCCAGAAGACGGCCAGCCCGACGAAGGCGCCGAGCAGCGCCATGAAGTCGATCTGCTCGGTGAAGAAGACCGCGATGATCAGGATCGCGAAGAGGTCGTCGACGACGGCGAGGGTCAGCAGGAAGGCGCGCAGCGCGTTCGGCAGCGAGGTGCCGATGACCGCGAGTACGGCGAGTGCGAAGGCGATGTCGGTGGCGGTGGGGACGGCCCAACCGCCCGTCGAACCTCCGCCGACCACGTTCACCAGCGTGTAGACGATGGCCGGAACGGCCATTCCGCACAGCGCGGCGACGACGGGGAGTGCGGCCGCCTTGGGATCACGCAGTTCGCCCGCGACCAGTTCCCGCTTGAGCTCGACGCCCGCGACGAAGAAGAAGATCGCGAGCAGCCCGTCCGCCGCCCAGTGCGCCACAGAGAGGTTGAGGCCCAGCGACTCCGGCCCGAAGTGGAAGTCGCTGACGGACCTGTAACCGGAATAGAAGGTGTTCGCCCACACCAGGGCGGCTATCGCGGCGACCAGCAGGATGACGCCGCCGACGGTCTCGGTGCGCAGGGCGTCGGCGAGGTAGTTCCGCTCGGGGAGGGAGAGCCTCCCGAGAAAGGTGCGGCGGGAGGGAGAAGGGGGTGCGGGGGAGGGGGCGGGCGCGGCCACGGGTGGAGACCTCCGGTGTCGGTACGGCAGCGATGGCATGGCTGATGCACTTGCCGACCAGACTTCCCGGCACCCCTGTGGAGATTTCTTATTGCTTTGTTGACGCGGCAATCACTGTACCCGGGGCGTGCGGGGCTGTATCCGGTGATCTTCACCTTAAATGCCCGAGGGGCATCCGGCGCGTTGCCGGATGCCCCTCGGGGACGTACTGCTGCTCGCTGTGGCCGGTCCTCGCAGGCTGTGATCAGTCCTCGGAGGGGGACGACGGCAGCTGGGCCTGGATCAGGTCCATCACCGAGGAGTCGCTCAGCGTGGTGACGTCTCCCACCTCGCGGTTCTCGGCGACGTCGCGCAGCAGGCGGCGCATGATCTTGCCCGAGCGGGTCTTCGGCAGCTCGGCGACCGGAAGGATCCGCTTCGGCTTGGCGATCGGGCCGAGTGTGGCACCGACGTGGTTGCGCAGCTCGGCGACGAGCTCGTCGGAGGCGTCGGCCGTGCCGCGCAGAATCACGAAGGCGACGATGGACTGGCCGGTCGTCTCGTCGGCGGCGCCGACCACGGCTGCCTCGGCGACCGAGGGATGCGAGACGAGCGCCGACTCGACCTCGGTGGTCGAGATGTTGTGCCCGGACACGAGCATCACGTCGTCGACCCGGCCGAGCAGCCAGATGTCACCGTCCTCGTCCTTCTTGGCGCCGTCGCCCGCGAAGTACTTGCCCTCGAAGCGCGACCAGTAGGTGTCGATGAAGCGCTGGTCG
Source organism: Streptomyces atratus (assembly GCF_900119365.1). Taxonomy (GTDB): domain Bacteria; phylum Actinomycetota; class Actinomycetes; order Streptomycetales; family Streptomycetaceae; genus Streptomyces; species Streptomyces atratus_B. The sequence continues at coordinate 154,673 of NZ_FPJO01000014.1, read as the reverse complement.
TCACCCCAGATGGTGCGGAGCATCGACGGCCACGGCTCGGTGAGGACGAGGTAGCCGCCCCCGCCGTTCGGAACCTCGTTGGCCTCGTCGTCGACGACCGTGGCCGAGATACCGGGCAGGGCGCGCTGGGCGCTGCCAGGCTTGGTCTCCGTCACGCCCGGCAGCGGCGCGATCATCATCGCGCCGGTCTCGGTCTGCCACCAGGTGTCCACGATCGGGCACTTGTCGGCGCCGATGTGCTTGCGGTACCACATCCACGCCTCGGGGTTGATCGGCTCACCGACCGAACCGAGGATCCGGAGGCTGCTCAGGTCGAACTTGGCGGGGATGTCGTCACCCCACTTCATGAACGTGCGGATCGCGGTCGGCGCGGTGTAGAGGATCGTGACGCCGTACTTCTGCACGATCTCCCAGAAACGCCCCTGGTGCGGGGAGTCGGGCGTGCCCTCGTACATGACCTGCGTCGCGCCGTTGGCCAGCGGGCCGTAGACGATGTACGAGTGGCCGGTCACCCAGCCGATGTCGGCGGTGCACCAGAAGACATCGGTCTCCGGCTTGAGGTCGAAGACCGCGTTGTGGGTGTACGCCGCCTGCGTCAGGTAGCCGCCGGAGGTGTGCAGGATGCCCTTCGGCTTACCCGTCGTGCCGGAGGTGTAGAGGATGAAGAGCGGCTGCTCCGCCTCGAAGGCCTCGGGGGTGTGCTCGGCGGACTGGCGGCCGGTGATCTCGTGCCACCAGACGTCGCGGCCCTCGGTCCACGCGGTGTCCTGGCCGGTGCGCCGCACCACGAGGACGTGCTCGACGCCGTCGATACGGGAGACGGCGTCGTCCACGGCGGGCTTGAGCGCGGACGGCTTGCCGCGGCGGTAGCCGCCGTCGGCGGTGATGACGACCTTGGCGTCCGCGTCCTGGATGCGGGCGGCGATGGCTTCGGCGGAGAAGCCGCCGAAGACCACCGAGTGGGCGGCGCCGATGCGGGCGCAGGCCAGCATCGCGATGGCGGCCTCCGGGATCATCGGCAGATAGACGGCGACCCGGTCGCCCTTGCCGACACCGAGCTCGATGAGCGCGTTGGCGGCCCGGGAGACCTCGTCCTTGAGCTGTGCGTAGGTGATGGCGCGGCTGTCGCCCGGCTCGCCCTCGAAGTGGATGGCGACCCGGTCGCCGTTGCCGGCCTCGACGTGACGGTCCACGCAGTTGTACGCGACGTTGAGCTTGCCGTCCGCGAACCACTTCGCGAAGGGCGGGTTGCTCCAGTCGAGCGTCTCGGTCGGCTCCGTGGCCCAGGTCAGGCGACGGGCCTGCTCGGCCCAGAAGCCCAGCCGGTCCGCCTCGGCCTGCTCGTACGCCTCCGCTTTGACGTTGGCATTGGCGGCCAGATCGGCAGGCGGTGCGAACCGCCGCTCCTCCTTGAGCAGATTGGCCAGGCTTTCGTTGCTCACGACATCTCCCATTCCCAGGGTGTCCGTTGTGTCCCGGGGCATAGCTCATCAGGCCAAAGGCCGGGTGACAAGTGTCTTCCCGGAATTGGTTTAGACCTGTGTCTCGTGTATTAGGAGACACAGTCCCGCATCCACATGCGGCGCAACGCGGCGCGACGGGCGCGGTGCGACGTGGTGCGACGCGACCGGCGCGGTGCGACGCAGTGCGCCGCAGTGCGGAGGCAGGACCACAAGGTCTCACGGACCCGGGGCAAAGGTGGTTCAGACGCCGCTCCGTTCCAACTCGCCCGGACCGGAGGGCTCGCCGGGGCCCACGCGGTCGAAGACCTCGTCGAGCTCCAGCCCGCTGCTCGCCCCCTCGGTCAGCAGATACGCCTGCGCCTCGCCCACGTGGAAGTACATGCCGTGCAGCCGAAGCGTGCCTTCGGCGAGCCGCCGAGCCACGGATTCGTGTGCCCGCAGGTGGTCCAGTTGCTGGACCACATTGGTGAGGCAGAGCTGCTCCAGCGCATCGGCCGGCAGCCGCCCGGAGATCCGGGCCCAGGCGTGGTGCCGGGACGCCATCCGCTCCAGGCTCGGCAGCCCATGTCTCAGCCACCGCCACAGGGACGTGGGCGGAGTGCCCGGGTCCGGTCTGGTGCCGAGCAGCGCCTGCATCGCTCCGCAGCCGGAGTGCCCGCAGACGGTGATGGACTCCACCTTCAGTACGTCCACCGCGTACTCGATCGCCGCGCCCACCGAGTCGTCGCCCGACTCGGCGTTCGGCAGGGGCACCAGATTGCCGATGTTCCGCACGGTGAACAGGTCGCCCGGGCCGCTCGCCGTGATCATGCTGGTGACCAGGCGGGAGTCCGCGCAGGTGATGAAGAGCTGGGAGGGGCGCTGCCCCTCGGCGGCCAGCCGGGCCAGCTCGTTGCGCACCAGCGGAGCAGTGTTGCGCTGGAACGAACTGAGGCCGCTGATCAGCTGATTGCCGCCGGGGCGGCGGCCGGCCGCGGAGTGCGGGCCGGTCGTCCGGCCGGGGGAGCGGTGGACAGTGGGGTCCGGGCCGGGGGCGGCGGTGGGGCGTGGGTCAAGGGTGCAGGCGAGGGTGGAGGCGGGGGTGGAGGCGTTGCGGGGAGTGTCGTGGGATGTGTTGATCCGGTCGGTGCCGGGGTGGGCTTCGGCGGAGGGGCTGATGAAGTGGCCGCCGAGGCCGTGGCCGGCCTCGGGCGCACTGCCGGGCTCGTCGTGGCAGTGGTGGTTGCGCCAGGGTGTCCAGGGGCGACAACAGGAGTGCGCCGCCGAGGAGGGCTCGGCGATCCGGCCGCCGGACCTGCCGGTGAACACGACCCTGCCGCCGTGCGCGGTCTGAGCGGTGCTCCAGTCCTGGATCGCCTCGTATGCCGCATGGTCTATGAAGAAGCCGTCCAGTTCGACGACAGCATCGCCGCCCTGGGGCAGCTGGCCGAGTGTGCGGCTGAGCCGGGGCACCGCGAGGAACGTCAACTGGCCCCGTACGACGACCAGATGCTGCCCGCCCTGATCGGTGACCGTGATCCGGGTGCGGGCCAGCCGGTGCAGGGCGACCGCCACCGCCACCGTGATGCCGATCGCCACGCCCTTCAGCACGCCGAAGAGGATCACGCCGGTGATCGTCGCCCCGTACACCAGGACTTCGCGGTGCTTGTGGACGTTGCGGATGTGGGCGAAGCTCACCATCTTGATACCGACCATCATCACCAGCGCGGCGAGCGCGGCCAGTGGAATCCACTCCAGCACCGTGACCAGCAGCCCGGTGGCGAGCAGCACCCAGACGCCGTGCAGCACGGTGGAAGCACGCCCGGTCGCCCCGGCGCGTACGTTCGCCGAACTGCGCACCGCGCCGCCGGACACGGCCAGCCCGCCCACCAGCCCGGACAAGGTGTTGGCGATTCCCTGGGCCCGCAGCTCACGGTCGAGATCGGAGCGTCTGGCGGGCAGCGTGGGCGCGGTGGTCGAGTCGGCTGAGCCCGGTGAGCCGGACGGCGCGGGCGGTGCCGAGGCCGGGGCCGAGTGCGAAGGTGAGGCCGAGTGCGAAGGCTGGGCCGACAGTTTGTCCACGGCCACTGCGGCGAGCAGTGACTCCAGGCTGGCCACCAGCATCACCGTGAACACGGCCGTGGCCAGGGCGAGTACGGGGCCGTGCGGCATCTCCGGCAGGGCGTGCGAGCGCCAGGACGGCAGATCGACCCGAGCGATCCCGGGGGCGGCGATCGCAGCCACCGCCGTAGCGGTCACCACCGCGGCGAGGGCGGCCGGAATCCGTCGTACACCGCTGCCGATCCGGCCCGGAATCCGTGGCCACAGGACCAGGATCGCGATGGTCAGCACACCGATGAGCGGCGCGGCGGGGCTCACCCGGCCCAACTGGTCGGGAAGCGCCAGGGTGTTGGCGACGGCGGAACTCTGCGGCGAACCGCCGAGCACGATGTGCAGCTGGGCGAGCGCGATGGCCACGCCGATACCGGCGAGGGTGCCGTGGACGACGGCGGGGCTGACGGCGAGGGCGCTGCGCGCCGCCCGCAGCGAGCCCAGCAGGATCTGCAGAAGCCCGGCGCCGATGGTGATCGCGCAGGTGGTGCGCCAGCCGTAGACCTGGATCAACTCGGCTGTGACCACGGTCAGTCCGGCGGACGGGCCACTGACCTGGAGGGGCGTGCCGCCGAGCAGTCCGGCGACGATGCCGCCGATCGTGGCGGAGATGAGGCCGGCTTCCAGCGGGGCGTCCATGGCGACGGCGAGGCCGAGCGACATGGGGACGGCGAGCAGGAAGACCGTGATCGATGCGGACAGATCGGCGCCCGCGATACGGAATCGTCCGCCGCGCGGTGGCGGCGGGCTGTGTGGTCGCTTGACTCCCGAGGCACGCGGCGGGCGCGAACTACGGGATGTGCGGTTGTGACGAGTGGGGACGCAAGCGGACATGTTCCCGTCTCCTCCGGGGCAGCGCGGTCGCGGAATGTGGGGACGCGGCCATGGGTCACGGCGTGCAGCGGCGGGATTTCTCAACTCTCAGTAAACAGATCGTAATGGAGAGTAAAGATCCGTGTCCATGCTTGAGGTCAAATGGCCCATTTGATCAGCCATTCAAGTGAATAAGCATCTTTTCATTCGGCCTGCCGTGCTGATCCGACGGAGCCGTGTGCGAGCTTGACCGCGCCGTGTCGGCACTTCGATGCAAATTACCGGCAAGGAAGAGGTGGGCGGATGATGGCTGCCACGACGAGAGTCGCCGCGAAGAGAGTCGTTGCGAGGAGAGCCACCGAGAAGACGGCCGCCGCCGGGCGGGTCGCCCTGGGTGCCGTGGCCGTCGCGCTGACCGCGGGAGTGGCGGGTTGTTCTTCCGGTTCCGACGCCGGCCGCGGAGCCGGAGGGCCGGGAGTGGCGAAACCGGCCGCTGGAGCGAAGAAGCCGGCCGCCAAGACCAGGAGGAAAGTCCCTGAAGTCGCGCCCAAGGGCGTCTTCCGGCTCATCGGTGACGGCTCGACCGCCTTCACCGGCAGTCAGCCGAAGCAGCCCGTGGCTAAGCGCCTGACCCCAGGTCAGAAGCCACCGCAGTTCGTGGTGTTCTCGTGGGACGGCGCGGGCGAGGACAGCCAGAAGCTGTTCTCGCACTTTCGCGAGGTCGGCAAGAAGTACCACGCGAACATGACGTACTTCCTCAGCGGCGTGTACATGCTGCCGGAGGACAAGGCGCAGCTCTACGACCCGCCGAAGCACAACGCCGGCAGCTCCGACATCGGCTTCAACGACACCGAGGGAATCCGGAACACCATCACCCAGGTGCGCGGGGCCTGGGAGGACGGTGACGAGATCGGCACCCACTTCAACGGCCACTTCTGCGGTCCCGACGGCGGTGGCACCTGGTCCGTCGACCAGTGGAAGAGCGAGATCAGCCAGGCCAAGTCCTTCGTGAAGAACTGGAAGACCAACGACCCCGGCCTCGAAGGGGAGAAGCCGCTTCCTTTCGACTACGACAAGGAGCTCATCGGCGGCCGCACACCCTGCCTGGAGGGGCAGAAGAACATGGTCGCCGCAGCACGGACGATGGGCTTCCGCTACGACTCCAGCGGGGTCAACAACCAGGTCTGGCCGAAGAAGAAGGACGGCCTCTGGGACCTGTCGATGCAGCTCGTTCCCGTGCCGGGCCGAGAGTTCGAGACCCTGTCGATGGACTACAACTTCATGTTCAACCAATCCGGTACGACGCAGGGCGACCCGGACCGGCACGAGTACTGGGGCAACCAGATGCGCGACGGCCTGCTCCAGGCCTTCGACCGTTCGTACGACGGAAACCGCGCCCCGCTGATCATCGGCAACCACTTCGAGTCCTGGAACGGTGGCACCTACATGCGCGCCGTCGAGGAGACCATCGCGACGGTCTGCACGAAGGAGAACGTGCGCTGCGTGTCCTTCCGGCAGCTCGCCGACTGGCTGGACGCGCAGGATCCGGCGACGCTGGCGAAGCTCGGCACGCTCGAAGTCGGCCGGGCACCCGCGAAGGGATGGACCGCGTTCCTCGGCGGAACGGGGACCTCCGGGACCGACCGGGCAGCGGAGGCCGACAAGCGTGACCGGGGAACCGCCGGGCACGGCCGCTGAGCTGCGCGACCTTCGGCTGCGCCGGCGTGTCATGCGCCGGACAGACCGAACAGACCGGACAGCCCGGACAGCCCGGGCAGCCCGGGCAGCAGGGCCGCGCGTCGAGCGCCGGACGGGTCGGAGAGCCGATCCCGTCCGGCGTCCGGGATGCGACGGCTCCCGCAGGGAGACGCGAATCCTGCCGACGGGGTGCCGGTGGCTCAGGCGGGCTGAGTGGCGCCGTCCTGCGCGTACCGCTCGTCGAGGACGAAGGCGGGGTCGACCTGGGCAGCCAGATCGGCGCCCGTCTTCTCGTTGCCCCAGCTCTCCGCGTTCTTCAGATGGAAGTGCACCATCTGCCGCGTGTAGCGCCCCCAGTCCCGCTGTTCGTACGAGTCCTCCGCGGCGTTCTGCAGCGCCTGCAGAGCCATCCGGTTGTCCGCCTCCAGCAGCTCGAAGCGAGCGGGGCGACCCTTCTCCATCGCCCGTACCCAGTTGGAGTGACCGACGGTGACCAGCAGGTCGTCGCCCACCTCGGCGCGCAGGAAATCCAGATCGTCCTCGCCCTGCACCTTGTTGCCGATGACCTTCAGCGCGACCCCGAAGTCCCGCGCGTACTCCTTGTACTGGCGATAGACCGAGACGCCCTTACGGGTCGGCTCCGCGACCAGGAACGTCATGTCGAAGCGGGTGAACATCCCCGAGGCGAAGGAGTCCGAACCCGCCGTCATGTCGACGACGACATAGTCGTCGGGGCCGTCGACGAGATGGTTGAGGCAGAGCTCGACCGCGCCGACCTTGGAGTGGTAGCAGGCCACGCCCAGATCCGACTCGGTGAACGGCCCGGTGGCCATCAGCCGGATCTCCCCGTCGTCGAGCCGGACCGCACGGGCGCACGCGTCGTAGATCGGGTTGTCCTCGCGGACCCGCAGCAGCCGGGAGCCCTCGCCGGGTGGAGTCGTCTTGATCATCGTCTCGCCGGAGGCGATACGGGGATTGCTGCCGCGCAGATACTCCTTGATCAGAGGCAGGTGCGCTCCCATGGCGGGCAGCGCGGCGGCCTCCTGGTCGTCGAGGCCGAGCGCGGCCCCGAGGTGCTGGTTGATGTCGGCGTCCACCGCGACGACATGGGCTTCATTGGCGGCGAGGTGGCGGATGAAGAGCGAGGACAGCGTCGTCTTGCCGCTGCCGCCCTTCCCCACGAAAGCGATCTTCATGTTCACCTAGGGTAGCGGCGTGATCGCGTTCGGTTGTCAGACTTCGTGAAGAAGGCCACTCCCGGGCGGCAGCGGTGCGGCGGGCGCGTAGCCTCGTTACCTATGAGTACGACTGCCTCTGATCCGCTCGCCGCCCTCGGCACCCTGCCGGGCGTCGCCGACGCGGTGGACTCCGTACGCAAGGCCGTCGACCGGGTCTACGGTCACCGCGTCATGCGGCGCCGCAGCAATGAGGTCACCGCGGAAGCGGCGCTGCGCGGCGCCCGCGGTTCGGCGGCGCTGTCCGGTGCCGACTGGAATCTGGAGGAGGTGCGCCGGCGCACCGACTTCAGTGGTGACGACGAGGCGCAGGTTGTCGGGGCGGCCCTGCGGCTGACCGCCGAAGCGGGTCAACTGCTCTCCATCTGGCGGCAGTCACCGCTGCGGGTGCTGGCGCGGCTGCATCTGGTCGCGGCCGGCGGGGCGGCACCCGATGACGCCGTCGGCCGGCCGAGACTGGCGGGCGAGTCCGTGGACGAGCCGCTGGTCGAGGCGCCGCTGCCGGATGCCGACGAGGTGGCCGGGCGGCTGGAGGGTCTCTCCGGGCTGATCCTCTCGGGTACTTCGGCGCCCGCGCTGGTGACGGCGGCGGTCGTGCACGGTGAACTGCTGGCCCTGCGTCCCTTCGGCTCGTACAACGGCCTGGTGGCGCGGACCGCCGAGCGGATCGTGCTGATCGGGAGCGGGCTCGACCCCAAATCGATCTGCCCCGCCGAGGTCGGCCACGCCGAACAGGGGCGGGCGGCGTACATCGCGGCGTTCGAGGGCTACCTGTCGGGAACGCCGGAGGGGATGGCGGCCTGGATCGCGCACTGCGGACGCTCCGTGGAGCTGGGTGTCAGGGAGTCGACGGCGGTGTGCGAGGCGCTGCAGCGCGGAGCCGCGTAACGGGGGACGGCCATGCCGTGTGTGCGCTGCGGCGGGTGCCGTGATGTGTTCTGAGACCGCGTTTGAGATCTGTCGTGTCCCTGTGCGGGAGGGGTCGTTGAGCCTTGCGTGAGTGGCTCTAGGGGTGGGTATCCGTCGGATCTAACGGATGAGCAGTGGGCTCTTTGTTGAACTGTTACTGCCGGCGGCGAGGGTCGGGCCGAAGGGCGGGCGGCGGGAGAAGCACCCACGTCGGCGGATCGTGGACGCGATCTTCTATGTGGTGCGGACCGGGTGCGCCTGGCGCCAGTTGCCGAAGGACTTCCCGCCCTGGCCGACCGTGTATTGGTACTTCACTTGGTGGCACGACGACGGCACGGTCGAGCAGGTCCACGACACGTTGCGCGGCCGGGTCCGCGAGGCTGACGGCCGTAGAGCGGAGCCGAGCGCCGGGCTGATCGACTCACAATCCGTGCGCACGGCCGATACGGTCCCGGCCAGAACCCGAGGCTTCGACGCGGGCAAGAAGGTGAAGGGCCGCAAGCGGTTCATCGTCACGGACACCCTTGGCCTGCTCCTGGCTGTTCACGTGGTCGCGGCGAACATCCAGGACCGCGACGGCGCGAAGCGTTCGTTGCTGTGGACTCGCCTGGACCATCCGGGCGTGCAGAGGATTTGGGCTGACCAGGGCTTTGCAGGCCGCCTCGTCGAGTGGTCACGGACGATCCTCGGCCGCGAACTGGAGATCGTGCGCAAGGCCCCGGACCAGCGCGGATTCCAGGTTCAGCCCAAGAGGTGGGCGGTCGAGCGCACCTTCTCGTGGCTCACCGCCCATCGCCGCCTCGCGCGTGACTACGAGACCAGCCCGGCCCGCTCTGAGACCATGATCCGATGGGCGATGATCGGCATCATGGTCCGTCGGCTCGCCCGTGGCCGACCGGCGACACGTCCGGGTCCGCGCGTGTCCCTGCGAGACGTTTCGTAGTTACACGCCGACCGTCGCTTCGAGAGGGAGCGCCCTGCGGCGGTGCCTATGGAGCCAGGAAGAGCTCAACCTTCTGTTGCAGGTCAGGGGGCAGGTCAGTCAACTTCGAGGTGATCACGCGAAGCTCTCTGCCAAGGTCGGGAAACTCGTCCCAGACTGATGGATTCCTGGCGAGGACCGCGGACAGTAGATCACCTTCGTACATGTGCCCCTCGGCCATTGGGTTCTCCCGAAGTACCTCCAGTGCCAGCGGCAGGAGGTAGGGCAGGCCCATGCCCTGCCCTATCAACAAGCGCAAGTCCTCGACGGCCAGTTCGTCGATCGGCCGACGCCGCAAGGCGTGGGCAGTAGTGACAAGACGGGTGTCGTCGGCAGATGGGGCTGGCCAGCGGGTGCGTTCAAGCTCTTCAAGCGAGCGGTCACGATTCAAGGGGAGTGTCACCGGTCGATTGTCCTACGAGCAGATCTCAAACGCGGTCTGAGATGTGTGTTGAGATAAATCCACCGAAGTAACTTCATCGCGGTAACTTCGCCGAATTGTCTTCACCGCATCGGCTTCACTGCCCGGTAAAAGGGTTGCGGCGGTACCGTCCTCGGTACCGCCGCTGGCATGTCTACCCAGTTACCATGCGTCCTCGATATATGCCCATCAGGTCGGGTTGCTTTGCCCGTTTCCCTGGTGCGGCTGGCCCGTAATCGACGGGTCGACGTCGCGTGGGTGCTCGGTTTTCATGCTCGGTCCGTGGGGCCGTCTCTGCGTTACAGGTAATCCTCTCGGATGTCCTTGGTCTCGCGGGCCGTTGACTCATTTGTACTCCAGGGCGGGGGTGAGCGGTAGTGCTGGCCCCACTTCTTTACTTTTAGGTTCAATTACGGGCGAGTTGGATAATTCGGTGCCGGTCGCGTCGGTGTACGCCGAGTCCGGGGTGCGTGTCAGACGGAGGCCGTGGCCGCGCGGCGGCGGGAGGTGTACCAGACCAGCCCTGCCGTGACGGCGGCCGCGCCCACCGCTGCCGCCGCGACCAACGCCGGACGCGGCGGCAGCGAGAACGCGGGCAGTCGCTGCTTGAGCCGGACCGGCCGGTTGAAGACGAGAATCGGCCACTCGCGGAGGGTCGCCTCCCGCCGCAGCGCGCGATCCGGATTGACCGCGTGCGGATGACCGACCGAATCCAGCATCGGTACATCCGTGGCAGAGTCGCTGTAGGCGTAGCAACGTGAGAGGTCGTACCCCTCCGACACTGCGAGGGACCTGATCGCCTCGGCCTTGGTCGGCCCGTACGCGTAGTACTCGACCTCGCCGGTGAAGCAGCCGTCGTCGCCGACGACCATTCGGGTGGCGACGACCCGGTCGGCGCCGAGCAGCTCGCCGATCGGTTCGACGACCTCGGCGCCCGAGGTTGAAACGATCACTACATCGCGTCCGGCGGTGTGATGCTCTTCGATGAGCGTTGCGGCTTCGTCGTAGATGATGGGGTCGATCAGATCGTGAAGGGTCTCGGCGACGATTTCCTTCACTTGCTGGACGTTCCAGCCCTTGCAGAGTGCGGAGAGATATTCCCGCATCCGCTCCATCTGGTCGTGATCTGCACCCCCGGCAAGGAACACGAACTGTGCGTACGCGGTGCGCAGTACAGCGCGGCGGTTGATCAGTCCGCCTTGGTAGAAGGACTTGCTGAAGGTCAGCGTCGAAGACTTCGCAATGACCGTCTTGTCCAGGTCAAAGAAGGCGGCTGTGCGCGGCAAGAAGCGGTTTTCCACAAGGCAGAGCATAGGGGGACACCATTCGGCGTAAACTCTGGCGCGTGGGTTTGCCTGAGAAGGCTCTCGGGTACACCATGGAAGTCACGGATCGTTCGCGACCGTGCTAACCCGGTCCGGCTCCTCCCCCCCCGAGTCGGCCGTGGGGACGACCCCCGCTCTCCCCCCCGGCGGGGGTCGTCGCATGTCCGGACCCGTTTCTGTCGTTCGGAGCCAGGCATTCTGCCTCCATTTCGGCCGCGACGGCCCGCTTCTCGTTCCGTCTCCCACGAGCATGACTCGTCACGTTGTGTAGCGGAAGGGGTGCGCTCCGGAAGTCGTCGGTTGAGCGACGGAGATATCCACAACGGTGGAGTTGTCCACAGTTTTCGAGCAAGATCCACACGATTCTCCGAAGCGCTGCACGGTGATTCCAGCCGCGAAGTCCGCGGGTTGTGGAATCGCCGGTCCCGGAACGCTCCGGGATCACCGCGATCCGCGATGAAGGTGCAGTGATGAAGGGGGCGGAGATCGTGGCCGAGTCCATCGCGCGGGATCGTCTGCCGGCCGCCGGAGTGCGGCGGGGCGGACCGCTGATCGTGACCGAGGATGTGGAACTGCTCGACGATCTGCTGCGGCTGTGTGCGGCCGCTGGAGCGGAACCGGAAGTTCATCACTCGCTGCCCGAAGACAGAGGCAGTTGGGAGCGGGCTCCGATGGTTCTGGTGGGCGACGACGCCGCCCAGCGGTGCCGAGGGGCGGTGCGCAGGCGGGGCGTGATGCTCGTCGGCCGGGATCAGGACGCCCCGGACGTCTGGCGCCGCGCTGTGGAGATCGGAGCCGAATATGTGCTGAGGCTGCCCGATTCGGAGAGTTGGCTCGTCGACCAGATCGCCAATGCGTCGGAAGGCGTGGGCCGGCCGGCGCTCACCGTGGGGGTGATCGGCGGCCGGGGCGGCTCCGGCGCGTCCACCCTGGCCTGTGCCCTCGCGGTGACCGCGGCCAGGGCCGGGCGGCGGACCATGCTGATCGACGGTGATCCGCTCGGCGGCGGCATCGACGTGCTGCTCGGCGGCGAACGGGCCGAGGGGATGCGATGGCCGGATTTCGCCCATTCCAAGGGGCGGGTCGGCGGAGGTGCGCTGGAGGAATCACTTCCGGCGCTGCATGGGCTGCGGGTGCTCAGCTGGGGCCGCGACGACTGGGTGGTCATCCCGCCGCAGGCCATGCGGGCCGTGCTGGCCGCCGCACGCAGGCTAGGCGGGGTGGTGGTCGTCGATCTGCCGCGCCGGGTCGACGAATCGGTGGCCGAGGCGCTCGCGCAGCTGGACCTCGGGCTCTTGGTGGTCCCGGGGGAGCTTCGCGCGGTCGCGGCGGCGAAGCGTGTGGCGTCGATGGCCGGGATGGTCCTGGACGACCTGCGGGTGGTGTCCCGCGGGCCGTATGCGGCGGGCCTCGACGAACGGTGGGTGGCACAGGCGCTGGGGCTGCCGCTCGCCGGTGAACTCCCGCTCGAAGCCGGGCTGTCGGCCGCCCAGGACGGCGGCACGCCGCCGGGTGGCAGTGCGCGTGGTCCGCTGGCCAGGTTCTGCACGGCGTTCTGGGAGCGGGCGCTCGCACCGGAGGGTGCGGGGGGACGCGCTGGTGGAGGTGCGTCATGACGGAGACGCTGCTCGATGCCGTGCGACAGCGGCTCGCACAGAGCGGCACGGCACCGACCCCGGCCGGGGTGGCGGCGGCGCTGCGGGCCCAGGGGCGTCTGCTCGGGGACGCCGAAGTACTCGGTGCGGCCGATGAGTTGCGTGGCGAGCTGGTCGGGACCGGGGTGCTGGAGCCGCTGCTCGCCGATCCGGAGGTGACGGATGTGCTGGTCTCCGCGCCGGACCGGGTGTGGGTGGACCGGGGCGGCGGCCTCGAACTCACCGGGGTGACCTTCTCGGACGCCGCCGCGGTGCGCAGGCTGGCCCAGCGGCTGGCCGCCGTGGCGGGGCGACGGCTGGACGACGCCCGCCCCTGGGTGGACGCCAGGCTGCCGGACGGCACCCGTATGCATGCCGTGCTGCCGCCGGTGTCCGTCGGCTCGACGTGTCTGTCGCTGCGGGTGGTGCGGCCCAGGGCCTTCTCGCTGACGGAGCTGGTTGCGGCGGGGACGGTGCCGCCGGGCGGTGACCGGGTGCTGCGGGCCCTGGTGGAGGCCCGGGTCTCGTATCTGATCAGCGGAGGGACGGGTGCCGGGAAGACGACTCTTCTGTCGAGTCTGCTGAGTGCGGTCGGGAAGCGGGAGCGGATCGTGCTCGCCGAGGACTCCGCGGAGCTGCGGCCGGACCATCCCCATGTGGTGCGCCTGGAGTCGCGCCCCGCCAACCAGGAGGGGGCGGGCCGGGTGACGCTCCGGGACCTGGTGCGGCAGGCGCTGCGGATGCGGCCCGACCGGCTGGTGGTCGGAGAGGTGCGCGGCGCCGAGGTCACCGAGCTCCTGGCCGCTCTGAACACTGGCCACGAAGGCGGGTGCGGGACGGTTCACGCCAATGCGGCCGAGCATGTACCGGCCCGTCTGGAAGCACTGGGGACGGCGGCGGGGCTGGACCGGACGGCGCTGCACAGCCAGTTGGCGGCCGCACTGTCGGTGGTGGTCCATCTCGTACGGGACCGGGCCGGACAGCGGCGGATCGCCGAGGTGCAGGTCCTGGAGCGGGACGCGGCAGGGCTGGTGGTGACCGTGCCCGCGCTGTGCTGGGGCGCCGGTGGATTCGTGCGGGAGCGGGGCTGGGAGCGGCTGCGGTCGCTGATCGGGGGTGCGTTGTGACCGGTGGTGTGTCGACGGGCGTGAGCTGTGCGGTGGTCCTGTGCGTCGGGGTGGCGGCCTGGCTGATGGTGGTGCAGGACCACGGGCGACGGAGGGCCCGGGCGCTGTTCGTCGACGGGGTGGACCGGTCGCCGCTGCGTGTGCGCTGGGAGCGGGCCGGGGCGCGGGTGCTGGGGCGGGTGCGGGAGCGGCGGGAGTGGCTCTGCCTCCCGGTGGTGTTGGTCGTCGCCGTGCTGGGGGAGTCGGTGCTGCCGCTGTTGGCCGGGGCGGTGGCGGTGCCGCTGGTGCGGCGGTGGCTGCGGAGGCGGGCCCAGGGCAGGGAGCGGGAACGCCGGGCGGCCGGGGTGGTGGCGCTGTGCGGTGCGGTCGTGGGTGAGCTGCGGGCCGGACACGAACCGGGCCAGGCGCTGCTCGTCGCCGTTCGCGGCACCGGGGTGATGGGGGCTGCGGAGGCCGGTGTGTCCGCCGCGGCGCGATTCGGTGGCGATGTGCCGGGGGCGTTGCGGCAGGCGGCACGGGAGCCGGGCCTGGACGGGCTCGCCGGGGTGGCGGCCTGCTGGAGGGTGGCGGCCGACGGCGGGGCCGGGCTCGCGGCGGGTCTGGACCGCCTGGCGGGCGCGTTGCGGGCCGAGCGGCGCAGACGGGAGGAGCTGCGGGCCCAACTGGCGGGTGCCTGGTCGACGGTGGCCGTGCTGGCGCTGCTCCCGGTGCTGGGCCTGGGGCTGGGGGCGGCGCTCGGGGCCGATCCGTTGAGGGTGCTGCTGCACACGTCGGCCGGGCTGGTCTGTCTGGCGACGGGCGGACTGCTGGAGGCGGCCGGGCTGTACTGGGCCGGCCGGATCGTACGGGCGGGGGAGGCGGCATGAGCGGGGCCGCCGGCGAAGCCGTCCACCGGGTGGCGGCAGTGTGCGCGGTGCTGAGTGCGGTCGCCGGTACGGCCTTCGCCCTGGCGGGAGCGCAGCGGGGGCGGACGGTGCGTCGCCGGGGCGCGGTGCTGCTGGCGATCGGTGTGCAGAAGCGTCGGCGTGGCCGGAGGCGTGGCTGTGGGCAGGGCCGCGGGTACCCGGCATCCGGTGTCCGGGCGAAGGAGTGGATCGCGCCGGTGGGCGCTGTGGCGTCGGGCTGGGTCCTGGTCGGCGGCCTGCCGGGGTGCGTGGCGGGGCTGGCGGGGGCGTACGGCGCCTGGCGGTGGCAGCGGTCCCGGCGCAGACCCGAACCGGGAGCCGGGCAGGCGGAGATGGCGGAGGCCGCACGTCAGCTCCCGCTGGCGGCCGACCTGTTGGCGGCCTGCATCTCGGCCGGAGCCGGGCCCCGGGAGGCTGCGGAGGCGGTGGGAGAGTCGCTCGGCGGGCCGGTCGGCGTGCGCCTGGCGCGGACGGCCGCAGAGATCCGTCTCGGTGGTGAACCCGCGGCGGCCTGGGGGCGGTTCGGGGAGATGCCGGGTGCGAGCGCGCTGGCCCGCTGTCTGGACCGGGCGGGGGCGACCGGAGCCCCGGCGGCGGAGCCGGTGGCGCGGCTGGCCGAGGCGATGCGGGCCGAGCGTGCGAGTGCGGCCGTGGCGCGCGCCCAGCGGGCAGGGGTGGCGGTCACCGCCCCCGTCGGACTCTGTTTTCTGCCCGCGTTCCTGATGGTCGGGGTGGCACCGGTGGTGATCGGTCTGGCGACCGGACTGCTGCGCATCGGATGACCGAAAAGTATGAGTGCAAACCATTCAGCATGAATTAGGAATTCCATGGGGGTTGGGATGGTACGGCGAATCAAGGACTGGGTGCGCGGCATGGCACGCCGAGTCCGGTCGGACAACGGAATGACGACGTCCGAATACGCGGTGGGGACGATCGCGGCCTGTGCGTTCGCGGCGGTGCTCTACAAGGTGGTCACCAGCCAGCCGGTGATGTCCGCGCTGCAGTCACTGTTGAAAGACGCGCTCGATGCCAAGTTCTGAGAGCAGGAAAAGCGGGGGAAGCGGGGGAGTCCGGGCCCGAGGGGACCGGGGCGCGGTGACGGCGGAAGCGGCCATGGCGATTCCGGTGCTGGTGGTGTTCGCCCTGACGCTGGTGTGGGCGCTGATGGCCGCCTCCGCCCAGATCCGGTGTGTGGACGCGGCGAGGGCCGGGGCGAGAGCGGCGGCCCGTTCCGAGCAGGAGGCGCAGGTGCTGGAGGCCGCCCGTTCGGCGGCACCGGGTGGGGCTGAAGTCGCGATGGAACGGACCGGGGAGCTGTGGCGGGTACGGGTGGCGGCGTCGATGCCGGGGCCGGGACCACTGGCCCTGAAGCTTCACGCGGAGGCGGCGGCACTGGCCGAGGACACGGTGGGGGTGGCGCAATGACCGGGACGCGTCGCCGGAAGCGGCGTACGGCCGCCCTTGCCCGCCTGCGCGGGATCCGTGGGGCGGCGGACGGGGACAGGGGCCTGGCCACGGTGTGGGTGGCGATGACCACGGCCACGCTGTGCGCGGTGTTCGCGGTCGTGCTGGCCCTCGGGCAGGTGGTGGCCGTTCGGCACCGGGCGGGCGGTGCGGCGGACCTGGCAGCCCTGGCGGCGGCCGACCGGGCTCTGCAAGGCCCTGGGGCGGCATGCGGGGCCGCCGAGCAGGTGGCCGCGGCACAGGGGGCCGTGGTGGTCCGGTGTGCGGTGCGCGGGGAGGTCGCCGATGTTACGGCCCGGGTGAGTTTCGGGCCGTACGAACCGGCGGTCAGGTCCAGGGCCGGCCCTCCGGAGGCTGCTCCCGGTCCTCCCGAGCCGGGGCCTCCGACCCGGCCTCCCGCACCTGGGCCACCTGCGCCCCAGCCACCTGCTGCTCGGCCCCGCCCGCCTCAGCCTCCTACGCCTCCGGCGGATCTGCCGGGCCGGGACTCCCGGGGGCCGGAGGCGCACACCGCAGGAGCTCGGTGAGAAGGCGCACGGCACCGCGCTTGTGCAGTGGCTCGTTGCCGTTGCCGCACTTGGGGGACTGGACGCAGGACGGGCAGCCCGCCTCGCACTCGCAGGAGGCGATGGCCTGGCGGGTCGCGGTCAGCCACGTACGGGCGGTGTGGAAGGCCCGCTCGGCGAATCCGGCACCGCCCGGGTGGCCGTCGTACACGAAGACCGTGGGCAGCAGGGTGTCCGGATGCAGGGGCACGGAGACGCCTCCGATGTCCCAGCGGTCGCAGGTGGCGAAGAGCGGCAGCATCCCGATCGACGCGTGTTCCGCGGCGTGCAGGGTGCCGCCCAGGATCTCCGGGTTGATGCGGGCGGCGTCGAGCTGGTCCTCGGTGACCGTCCACCAGACGGCGCGGGTGCGCAGGGTGCGGGGCGGCAGGTCCAGCTTGGTCTCGCCGAGGACCTCGCCGGTGATCAGCCTGCGACGCAGGAAGGAGACGACCTGGCTGGTGACCTCCACCGAGCCGTAGCAGAGCCGTCCGTCACCCCACGGGATCTCGGTGTCGGTCTCCAGGACGGCGATGGAGGTGGTGTCGCGTGCGGTGGTCGAGTACGGCGGGACGGCCTCCTCGACCAGGGCCACCGAGTCCTCCAGGTCCAGCTTCCGGACCAGGTAGGTGCGGCCCTGATGGAGGTGGACGGCGCCCTCGTGGACGGCGGTGTGCGCGGCCGACTCGTCGACGGTGCCCAGCAGCCGGCCGGTGCCCTCCTCGACGATCTGGACGGGGCGGCCGCCCTCGCCACGGATGTCGGTGAGATCGGCGGCACGCTCGCGGCGGGTCCAGTGCCAGCCCGATGGCCGCTTGCGCAGCAGTTTCGCGGCTTCCAGCTGCGGCAGCAGTTCGGCCACGGCCGGGCCGAAGAGCTCCAGGTCCGGATCGGTGAGGGGGAGCTCGGCGGCGGCGGCACACAGATGGGGGGCGAGGACGTACGGATTGTCCGGGTCGAGGACGGTCGACTCCACGGGCTGCTGGAACAGCGCCTCGGGATGGTGGACGAGGAAGGTGTCCAGCGGGTCGTCGCGGGCCACCAGGACGGCCAGGGCGCCCCGGCCGGAGCGCCCGGCGCGGCCCGCCTGCTGCCACAGCGACGCCCTGGTACCGGGGTAGCCGGCGATGACGACGGCATCCAGGCCGGAGACGTCGATGCCGAGTTCGAGGGCGGTGGTGGCGGCCAGTCCGAGCAGCTGCCCGGAGTGCAGGGCGCGCTCCAGGGCGCGGCGTTCCTCGGGAAGGTAGCCCCCGCGGTAGGCGGCGACCCGGGCCGGCAGGGAGCGGTCCACCTCGGCGAGACGCTCCTTGGCGATGACGGAGATCAGCTCGGCGCCGCGCCGGGAGCGTACGAAGGCGACCGAGCGGACACCCTGGACGGTGAGATCGGTGAGGAGGTCGGCGGTCTCGGCGGTGGCGGTGCGCCGGACCGGGGCGCCCTTCTCGCCGTGCAGGTCGGTCAGGGGCGGCTCCCACAGCGCGAAGACCAGCTCGCCGCGGGGCGAGGAGTCGTCGGCGACCTCCTTGACCGGGAGACCGGTGAGGCGGCCGGCCGCGACGGAGGGTTCCGCCGCGGTGGCGGAGGCGAGGAGGAAGACCGGATCGGCACCGTAACGGGCGCACAGGCGGCGGAGCCGGCGTACCACCTGGGCGACGTGGGAGCCGAAGACACCGCGGTAGGTGTGGCACTCGTCGATGACGACGAAGCGCAGGGCGCGCAGGAAGGAGGACCAACGGGGGTGGGACGGGAGTATCCCGCGGTGCAGCATGTCGGGGTTGGTCAGGACGTAGTTCGCGTACTGACGCACCCACTCGCGTTCCTCGACCGGGGTGTCGCCGTCATAGACCGCAGGCCGGACGGCGTTGCCGAGCGGTGCGGCGAGCCGCTTCACGGCACGCCTCTGATCGGCGGCCAGGGCCTTGGTGGGAGCCAGGTACAGGGCGGTGGCGCCGCGGCCGTTCGGGGCCTCGGAGCCGTCGAGCAGGGCGCTGAGGACCGGGGCGAGGTAGGCGAGCGACTTGCCGGACGCCGTGCCGGTGGCGATGACCACGGATTCGCCGTCCAGGGCGTGCTCGGCGGCGGCCGCCTGGTGCGCCCACGGATGGTCGATTCCGGCCTTCTGGATCGCGGCGACGACTTCCGGCCGGATGCGATCGGGCCAAATGGCATGGGTTCCCGCACGCGGGGGCAAGTGCTCCGTATGAGTGATGCGCGCGGACCGGCCCGCCACTGCGGCGAGCCGGTCGAGGACCATGGCGGGAGAGGGGCTGGACTCGCTGTTCCCGGGTGGTCGACTGGGGCGGTGATTCTTGGCCATCGGCACCGAGTGTGTCACTGGCGTGACGGACAATGGTCCCAAGGCGTCGTGCATGCCTGCTGGTAAGTGATTGAATGCCATCGCGGCTGGCGATCCGTTCCCTGGCTCCGCCGGGGAGACTGAGGGGCGACCGCTCGATAGCAAGGTGCTGGAGGATCCGTGGACCTGTCCTTGTCGACTCGCAATGTGTCCGGCCCTGGTGGCGACCGTACGGTCGTCGAGGTCGGTGGCGAGATTGATGTGTATACCGCGCCCAAGCTGCGCGAGCAGTTGGTCGAGTTGGTGAATGACGGCAGCTACCACCTGGTTGTCGACATGGAAGGCGTCGACTTCCTCGACTCCACCGGCCTCGGCGTGCTCGTGGGCGGCCTGAAGCGTGTCCGGGCCCATGAGGGCTCGCTGCGCCTGGTCTGCAACCAGGAGCGCATTCTCAAGATCTTCCGGATCACTGGTCTGACCAAGGTGTTCCCGATCCACACCACGGTCGACGAGGCCGTCGCGGCCACCGACTGACGGTCGGCCCGAGGCCGGTCCGCCGATCGGGCGGATCGGCCGAAGGCCGGTTCGGCGCGCAGTCGGCGCACCCGCTGCCCGCCGGGCGGCCGGTGCGACGCGGGCGTGCCTGGTGGCCGATTTGCCGTGAGGCACGCCGGCCGGTCGGTCGGCGTTCGGCGGGATGCCGGCCAGTCTGCCGGTGACCCGTTCGGCAGCCGGCCGGTGGTCTGTCGCTCTGTCGTCCGAGGGCCGGGCCGTCCGTCGGCCAGGTCGGCTCCGGTCGGCCGTCCGGCGGGGCCGGCGCGGCAAACGGCTGCGGAAGAAGAGCCGTCGGCCCGGAAAAAGAGAAGAAAAGAGCAGGGACACCGGGCAGCGCGCTCGGGCCCCTGGGATGCACGCCCGTACGTCTGAGGGGGATCGCATGACCACCGTTGAACTCCGCTTCAGCGCCCAGCCCGAACACGTCAGGACGGCCCGCCTCGTGGCGGCCGCCGTGGCGCGCCGGGCAGGGGTCGACGAAGCCGTGCTCGACGAGGTCAGACTCGCAGTCGGTGAGGCCTGCAGCCGCGCGGTCGGGCTGCACCGCAGCCATGGCATCACCGCTCCCGTCTCCGTCGTCCTGATCGAGGAGGAGAAGTCCTTCTCCGTCGAGGTCGGCGACGAGGTCCCCGGACCGGGGGACGATCCCGCTCTTGGTGGACCCGCAGGAGCCTCCGCGACACGCGGCGCCACGCCCGGCGCGGGGCTCGATGGGCCGGATCACGAGAGTGATGCGGATGGCGAGGACGAGATGGGTCTCGCGGTCATCAGTGGCCTCGTCGACGATGTGGAAGTCAGATCGGGAGCCAATGGCGGAGTGATCCGTATGAGCTGGCCGAAGACGCCCGCGACAGCGCTGCCGTGACGATGCTCGCCGGGCGCCCCTTGCTCTTCTGAGGGCTCCTCCTAGGCGCCCCGGGTGCCCCGGACGTCGCAGGCGCCCCAGACACCCAAGGCGCCATCCCCGATCCGTTTCTTGATCCGCCTTCCAAGGCCCTGCCGAGCAGGGTCTTTTTTTATTTATGTGTGATCATTCATGTGTGATCGTCAATCCATGGAAAATGCTCCTGCCCCATTACTGCATTCGGGGCGATCCGGGAGTTCGATCATTTGCCGATCGGCTGATGAAGGTCAATTGCATTTACCGCACACTGTTTTGATCGGCTTCCGCTCCCTACAATCCGTCCACGTCTTGAGCGCTGAGCGTCAAGGAGGACGTATGGCGGAGTTCTTCAACACCCCACTGGCAGGACCCGCGCAAGATTCCGCATTTTCCGCGCCTTCCGGCCGGTCCACTTCTCTGGCGGCCGCGGTTCTCACCGATGACAATCGCGTCATCGTGATCGTCGTCGCGGCCGTCGCCGTCGCCGCTCTGGTCGTCGCCAGACTGCTGGTGCGCCAGGTGCTGGCGGCCGGCGAGGGCACCGACCGCATGAAGGAGATCGCGGCCGCCGTACAGGAAGGCGCGAATGCCTATCTGGCCCGGCAGTTGCGCACCGTCGGCATCTTCGCCGTCGTGGTCTTCTTTCTGCTTCTGCTGCTACCGGCCGACAACTGGTCGCAGCGCGCGGGCCGTTCGCTGTTCTTCCTGGTGGGTGCGCTTTTCTCGGCGACCACCGGATACATCGGGATGCGGCTCGCGGTACGCAGTAATGTCCGTGTGGCCGCTGCTGCGCGTGAGGCGACTCCCGCGGAAGGCGAGCCGGAAAAAGATCTCACCGCCGTTTCGCACAAAGCGATGAAGATCGCTTTTCGTACCGGTGGCGTGGTCGGCATGATCACCGTGGGCCTCGGCCTGCTCGGCGCTTCCTGTGTCGTGCTCGTCTATGCCGCCGACGCCCCGAAGGTGCTGGAGGGCTTCGGCCTCGGTGCCGCGCTGATCGCCATGTTCATGAGGGTCGGCGGTGGCATCTTCACCAAGGCGGCGGACGTCGGCGCCGACCTCGTCGGCAAGGTCGAGCAGGGCATCCCGGAGGACGACCCGCGCAACGCGGCCACCATCGCCGACAACGTGGGCGACAACGTCGGTGACTGCGCCGGAATGGCGGCCGACCTCTTCGAGTCGTACGCCGTGACGCTCGTCGCCGCGCTCATCCTCGGCAAGGCCGCCTTCGGCGACTCCGGACTGGCCTTCCCGCTGATCGTTCCGGCGATCGGCGTGATCACCGCGATGATCGGGATCTTCGCGGTCGCCCCCCGGCGCGCCGACCGCAGCGGTATGACCGCCATCAACCGCGGATTCTTCATCTCCGCGGTGATCTCGCTGGTGCTGGTGGCCGTGGCCGTCTTCGTCTACCTGCCGTCCTCGTACGCGGATCTGGACGGGGTCACCGACAGCGCCATCACCTCGCACGGCGGCGACCCGCGGATCTTCGCCCTGGTCGCCGTGGCCATCGGCATCGTGCTGGCCGCCCTGATCCAGCAGCTGACCGGCTACTTCACCGAGACCAGCCGGCGCCCCGTCAAGGACATCGGCAAGTCCTCGCTGACCGGTCCGGCCACCGTCGTACTCGCCGGTATCTCGATCGGTCTGGAGTCCGCCGTCTACACGGCGCTGCTGATCGGCCTGGGCGTCTACGGGGCGTTCCTGCTCGGCGGTACGTCGATCATGCTGGCGCTCTTCGCGGTGGCCCTGGCGGGGACCGGGCTGCTCACCACCGTCGGTGTCATCGTCGCCATGGACACCTTCGGACCGGTCTCGGACAACGCGCAGGGCATCGCCGAGATGTCCGGTGATGTCACGGGCGCCGGTGCGCAGGTCCTCACCGACCTGGACGCCGTCGGCAACACCACCAAGGCCATCACCAAGGGCATCGCCATCGCCACCGCCGTCCTGGCGGCGTCGGCACTCTTCGGCTCGTACCGCGACGCGATCGCCACGGCGGTCGACGGCGTCGGGGCCAAGGCCGGGGAGATGACGCTCAGCCTGGACATCTCGCAGCCCAACAACCTGGTGGGCCTGATCCTCGGTGCCGCGGTCGTCTTCCTCTTCTCCGGTCTCGCGATCAACGCGGTGTCGCGGTCGGCCGGGGCCGTGGTCTACGAGGTGCGGCGGCAGTTCCGCGAGCACCCCGGGATCATGGACCGCAGCGAGAAGCCGGAGTACGGGCGCGTGGTCGACATCTGCACCAAGGACGCCCTGCGCGAGCTCGCCACGCCCGGCCTGCTGGCCGTCATGGCGCCCATCGCCGTCGGCTTCACGCTCGGTGTCGGAGCGCTCGGTTCCTATCTCGCGGGCGCCATCGGGACCGGCACCCTGATGGCGGTCTTCCTCGCCAACTCCGGTGGTGCGTGGGACAACGCCAAGAAGCTCGTCGAGGACGGTCATTACGGCGGCAAGGGCAGCGAGGCCCATGCCGCGACCGTCATCGGCGACACGGTCGGCGACCCGTTCAAGGACACGGCGGGGCCGGCGATCAACCCGCTGCTCAAGGTGATGAACCTGGTCGCCCTGCTCATCGCCCCGGCGGTGGTGCAGTTCAGCTACGGGCAGGACGCGAGCGCCGGCGTGCGCGCTGTGGTGGCGGTGCTCGCCGTCGTGGTCATCGTCGGCGCGGTCTATGCCTCCAAGCGGCGCGGAATCGCCGTGGGCGACGGGGAGGATCCCGGCGACGGGGACGGAGGAGGGGGCAGGCCGGCCAAGTCCTCGGGCCAAGCGGCCGTTTCGTGACACCGCTGCCGGGGCGGGGCGCCGGTACATAGCCGGCCTCGGCTCAATGGCCGGGCGGGCGGCGCATTCTGATGCACCGTCCGCCCGGCCGCATCTCGGCCGACGTGCCGGTCCACTGCTGACCTGCCGCCGATCTGTCCCCCGTTCGCGTGATTGCTCGTGCAGGTGTTCCCGAGTGCCGAGGGCTGTGCGGGTGAGTTGTATCTCCCTCATTTCCCTTGGTGCAAATGGCTATAAAAGGCCACTCATCGGACACCCGGCACCCGGACGGAGGGCGCTCGCCGTGTAAGTTCCGGGGCCGAGAGCCTTGGAAGGGACCGATCCGGTGAACAAGAAGCTTGCGGCCGCACTGTCCGGCGGTGCGGTACTGGTACTTACGCTGTCGGGCTGCAGCAGCGACGACAACAGCGACAAGGTGAACGACTGGGCCAAGAAGGTCTGCGACCAGGTGCAGCCCCAGCTCCAGAAGATCGCCAACGCCAACGCCGCCATCCAGCAGCAGACCGCCGACAACAGCAAGCCCGCCGACGTCCAGAAGACCGACTCGGCCGCCTTCCAGCAGATCTCGCAGGCGTACAAGGCACTGGGCGCGGCGGTCGAATCCGCGGGCCCGCCGCCGGTCGACGGCGGTGAGACCACGCAGAAGAAGGCCGTGAAGGAGCTCGAAGCATCCTCCGCGGCGTACGCGAACCTGCAGAAGAAGGTCGACGCCCTCGAAACGAAGGACCAGGCGAAGTTCGCCGACGGGCTCAAGGGCATCGCGGACGAGCTGAACAAGATCAGCACCAGTGGTGACGAGGCGTTGAAGAAGCTTCAGTCCGGCGAGGTCGGCACCGCGATGGCGAAGCAGAAGGGCTGCCAGAAGCCGACGGCCTCGGTGCCGCCGAAGTCCGCCACGCCGCCGTCCACGGCGCCTTCCGCCTCGCCCAGCAAGAAGTCGTGACCGGGCGGCGGCAGCAGCGGTTGTCAGTGGGAGCGGCCACAATGGGTGGGTGAGTACGACCAGTCTCCCCGTGCCCGACCGTTCGCCCCGGCTCCGCGAAGCCCTGCTTGCCGCCGCCTTCACCGCCGACGGGCTCCTCGACCTGCTCGGCGCGCCCGCCTACGCCGCGCTCGCCCGCAGTGAGACGGTCCCGGCGCTGCGCGCCACCCGGGGCGACTCCCCGCTCGACACGCTGGTGCGGCTCTTCCTGCTCCAGCACCCCGTGCCGTACGAGCGGGTCCGCGCCGCGCTCCCGCTGGCCGAGTGTGTCGAGGACGGCTGGGTGACCCACGCCGGCGAAGAGGTGCGGGCCACGGTCGATGTACGGCCGTACAGCGGGCCCGAGGGGCAGGACTGGTACATCGTCTCCGACCTGGGCTGTGCGGTCGGTGGCGCGGGCGGCATCGGTTCGCGCGAGGAGGGCGTGGTCCTGGGGGTCGGCGGGGCGTCCACCACGCTCGCCGGGATCACCGTCCGTACACCTGTCGCCTCCGCGCTCGACATCGGTACGGGCTCCGGCATCCAGGCGCTGCACGCCTCGCAGCACGCCACCCGGGTCACGGCCACCGACCTCAACCCGCGTGCGCTGGACTTCACCCGGCTGACACTCGCGCTGTCCGGCGCCGCCCCGGCCGAGCTGCACCAGGGCTCGCTGTACGAACCGGTCGGCGCCGAGACGTACGACCTGATCGTGTCCAACCCCCCGTTCGTCATCTCGCCCGGTGCCCGTCTCACCTACCGCGACGGCGGCATGGGCGGCGACGATCTGTGCCGGACCCTGGTGCAGCAGACGGGCGACCGGCTGAACGAGGGCGGATACGCCCACTTCCTCGCCAACTGGCAGCACGTCGAGGGCGAGGAGTGGCAGAGCCGGCTGGGTTCCTGGGTCCCGTACGGCTGCGACGCCTGGATCGTGCAGCGCGAGGTCCAGGACGTCACGCAGTACGCCGAGCTGTGGCTGCGCGACAGCGGCGACCACCGCTCGGACCCCGCCGAGTACGCCGCGCGGTACGACGCCTGGCTGGACGAGTTCGAGGCCCGCAAGACCAAGGGCGTCGGCTTCGGCTGGATCACCCTGCGCAAGTCCGCCGCGGCCGCCGCCGGTAATCCGTCCGTCGTGATCGAGGAGTGGCCGCACGCGGTGGAGCAGCCGCTCGGCCCGGCCGTCGAGGCCCACTTCGCCCGTCAGGACTACCTTCGCGAGCAGGACGACGCGGCGCTTCTGACCGGGCACTTCACCCTGGCAGCCGAGGTCGTGCAGGAGCAGGTCGGCCTGCCGGGCGCGGAGGACCCGGAGCATGTGGTGCTCCGTCAGAACCGGGGCATGCGGCGTGCGACGAAGGTCGACGCCGTCGGCGCGGGCTTCGCGGGTGTGTGCGACGGGTCGCTGCCCGCGGGCCGGATTCTGGACGCGATCGCCCAGTTGATGAACGAGGACCCGGTGCTGCTGCGTGACCGGACCCCGCAGGCGATCCGGCTGCTGGTCGAGGAGGGCTTCCTGGAGCCGGTTCCTCCGGCGAGCTGATCGGCGCCGGGCCGGTCCGGCAGGGCCGGTGGTGCGCCGGTCGTGCTGCCGGTCATCCCGGGCTCCGTTCCCTTTCGGGCGCGTACCGCCGTACGTAGAGAAGGGGTGCCGCGATCAGGGGCTTCCGGCTCGTCGCCGCCCGGTGCGTCGTGGAGGCCGCGGATTCCGGATGATGCGCGGGCGAGGGTTCCGGGTGGTGCGCGGCGAGGGTTCCGGGTGGTGCCCGGATCGGCTCGTCGGCCGGCCCGCGCCCGGGGCGCCCGCCCCGTGTTCGCCCCCCGCTCGCCCCATATCCGAGAGACGGGGAGGAGGCAGGCGAATCCGGCCATTCACCCGGGGTTCGCGTCGATGACGCCCTCGGGTGGCAGCCTCCCCCTGGACCGGAGGGCACCCGCCCCGGCCGGGCAGGACAGGGAGGCGTACGGGCATGGAGAGCGGACCTGCGGTCTTCGCCGGGGCGGCGTTCGCGCTGTTCGGTGCCGCGCTGCTGCTGTGGACGGGGACACGTGTGCTGCACCGCGCGCCGGTGGCGCATGGTGTGAGCCCCGTCGCCTCCGCCACTCTCGCCACTGTGTTCGGCGTACTTTTTCTCGTCCTCGGTGTGTGGTGCTTCACCCGTATCTGATCCACTCCCCACCGGCCCGGCCGGGACCGCGGAACACGGCAGGCAGTGGCGGGGAACACGCCCGCATCGCACGCGGCCCGCCGCCGGGGCCCGCAGTGGCGCAAGAGCACCAGGAAACCCGCAGGCAGCGACCGCGCACACGGCGTACCGGACGGTCCGGGCGGCAGGAATGGCGGAAGTCGGGTTACCGTTCGAGTGGCCGTTGCGGGCTTTTGCCGTTTGACACGGGGGCGGGTTGTACCGTCACACTCCGCAGCGACAGCACCGTCGGCAGCGTCATCGCGCTGCCCGGATGCCCACCGAGCGTCGACCGGAGAGAAGAGCGAAGTTGTCCCCGACCAGCGAGACCGCACAGGGCGGCCGCCGACTCGTCATCGTCGAGTCGCCTGCCAAGGCGAAGACGATCAAGGGCTACCTCGGCCCCGGATACGTCGTCGAGGCGAGCGTCGGGCACATCCGCGACCTGCCGAACGGCGCCGCAGAGGTTCCGGACGAGTACACCGGCGAGGTCCGTCGGCTCGGCGTCGACGTCGAGCATGACTTCCAGCCCGTATATGTCGTCAACGCGGACAAGAAAGCGCAGGTCAGGAAGCTCAAGCAGCTGCTGGCCGAGTCCGACGAACTCTTCCTCGCCACCGATGAGGACCGCGAGGGCGAAGCCATCGCGTGGCACCTGCAGGAAGTCCTGAAGCCCAAGGTCCCGGTCCACCGGATGGTGTTCCACGAGATCACCAAGGACGCGATCCGGGCCGCCGTCGCCAACCCGCGCGAGCTCAACCAGCGCATGGTCGACGCCCAGGAGACCCGCCGCATCCTCGACCGCCTCTACGGCTACGAGGTCTCGCCGGTCCTGTGGAAGAAGGTCATGCCGCGGCTGTCGGCCGGCCGTGTCCAGTCCGTGGCGACCCGGCTCGTCGTCGAGCGGGAGCGCGAGCGCATCGCCTTCCGTTCCGCCGAGTACTGGGACCTCACCGGCACCTTCGCCACCGGCCGCCCCGGGGGCGCCTCCGACCCGTCGAGCCTTGCCGCCCGCCTGAGCACGGTCGACGGCCGCCGCATCGCCCAGGGCCGCGACTTCGGCCCGGACGGGCAGCTGAAGCCCGGCTCCGGCCAGGTGCTGCACCTGGACGAGACGAACGCCCGCGCCCTGGCCGCCGCGCTCGCCGACGCCACGTTCGCCGTACGGTCCGTCGAGTCGAAGCCGTACCGCCGCTCCCCGTACGCCCCGTTCCGTACGACGACCCTCCAGCAGGAGGCGAGCCGGAAGCTGGGCTTCGGGGCCAAGGCCACCATGCAGGTCGCGCAGAAGCTGTACGAGAACGGCTTCATCACCTACATGCGTACCGACTCCACGACCCTCTCGGACACCGCGGTCGCCGCGGCCCGGGCGCAGGTCACCCAGCTCTACGGCGCCGACTACCTGCCGGAGAAGCCGCGCACGTACGCCGGGAAGGTCAAGAACGCGCAGGAGGCGCACGAGGCGATCCGCCCCTCCGGCGACCGCTTCCGCACGCCCGCCGAGACCGGCCTGAGCGGCGACCAGTTCCGGCTGTACGAGCTGATCTGGAAGCGGACCGTCGCCTCCCAGATGAAGGACGCGGTCGGCAACTCCGTCACCGTCAAGATCGGTGGCCGGGCGAGTGACGGCCGGGACGCCGAGTTCTCCGCGTCCGGCAAGACGATCACCTTCCACGGCTTCATGAAGGCGTACGTCGAGGGCGCCGACGACCCGAACGCCGAGCTCGACGACCGCGAGCGGCGCCTGCCGCAGGTCGCCGAGGGCGACGCGCTGTCGGCCGAGGAGATCTCGGCCGACGGACACGCCACCAAGCCGCCGGCCCGCTACACCGAGGCCTCGCTGGTCAAGGAGCTCGAAGAGCGCGAGATCGGCCGCCCGTCGACGTACGCGTCGATCATCGGCACGATCCTGGACCGCGGCTACGTCTTCAAGAAGGGCACGGCGCTCGTTCCGTCGTTCCTCTCCTTCGCCGTGGTCAACCTGCTGGAGAAGCACTTCGGCCGGCTCGTCGACTACGACTTCACCGCGAAGATGGAGGACGACCTCGACCGCATCGCGCGCGGTGAGGCCCAGTCCGTGCCGTGGCTCAAGCGCTTCTACTTCGGCGCGGGCGACGACGACACGGCGGGCGCGGGCGCGGCCTCCGACGCGGGCAACGGCGACGGCGACCACCTCGGCGGTCTGAAGGATCTGGTCACCGATCTCGGTGCGATCGACGCACGGGAGATCTCCTCCTTCCCCGTCGGCAACGACATCAAGCTCCGCGTCGGCCGCTACGGCCCGTACATCGAGCGCGGTGAGAAGGACGCCGAGGGCCACCAGCGCGCGGACGTGCCGGAGGACCTGGCGCCCGACGAGCTGTCCGTGGAGTACGCGGAGGAGCTGCTGGCCAAGCCGAGCGGCGACTTCGAGCTCGGCGCGGACCCGGTCACCGGCCACCAGATCATCGCCAGGGACGGGCGTTACGGGCCGTACGTCACCGAGGTGCTGCCCGAGGGCACCCCGAAGACCGGCAAGAACGCGGTGAAGCCGCGGACCGCCTCGCTCTTCAAGACCATGTCCCTGGACACGGTGACGCTGGCCGACGCGCTCAGGCTGATGTCGCTGCCGCGCGTCGTCGGCGAGGACGCCGAGGGTGTCGAGATCACCGCGCAGAACGGCCGCTACGGCCCGTACCTGAAGAAGGGCACGGACTCGCGGTCGCTCACCTCCGAGGACCAGCTGTTCGACATCACCCTCGAAGAGGCCCTCGCGATCTACGCCCAGCCCAAGCAGCGCGGCCGGGCCGCTGCCAAGCCGCCGCTGAAGGAACTGGGCACGGACCCGGTGAGCGGGGCTCCGGTCGTGGTCAAGGACGGCCGCTTCGGCGCGTACGTCACCGACGGCGAGACCAACGCGACGCTGCGCACCGGCGACAGCGTCGAGGACATCACGCCGGAGCGCGGCTACGAGCTGCTCGCCGAGAAGCGTGCCAAGGGGCCCGCCAAGAAGAAGACGGCGAAGAAGGCCCCGGCCAAGAAGTCGTCGACGGCCGCGAAGAAGACCGCTGCCAAGAAGACCACGGCGGGGGCCAAGAAGACCGCGGCGAAGAAGACGACGGCCGCGAAGAAGACGACCGCCAAGAAGGCAACCGCGGCGAAGAAGGCGGCTACGGCGTCGTCGTCCGTCGAGGACTGAGCGGAGGACCGGGCGCAGTACTGAGCGGTACGCGTCGAGTACGCCGGAGGGGGCCGGGTGATCCGGCCCCCTCCGGCGTTCGCGCGGGCTCCGGGGGGTGGGCCGTAAGTGCCGGGACGGCTCGGGCGCCCAAATGTTCGGACGGGGCCTCCGGGGACCCCGCCGCTCCGGATAGGCTGGGCGGATGACGCGAGCCGAGCAGCCAACGGTCGTGAGCCCCACCTCCGACACACTTGCCGCAGACTCACGCGAGCGCGCCGTACGAGCCCTGTTGCGTGTTCCCCCGCTGAAGCGGTTGTGGAGCGCGCAGCTCGTCGGCAGTACCGGCGACGCACTCGCCCTTCTCGTGCTGGTGCTGATGTCGCTGCAAGCGGCGGTCCTGGGGGGCTCATTCGGAGCCGGGTACCGAGGTGCGGCCTTTGCCGTCGCCGCGGTGTTCGGTGCCCGGATCCTTGCCACCCTGCTCTTCGGAGCCGTACTCCTGGGGCCGCTGACGACGCTCACCGCGCCCGGAGGACCGCTGGACCGGCGGTGGCTGATGATCGGGACGGACGGTCTGCGGCTCGCGCTGCTGGTCGTCGCACCGCTGTGGATCGACTGGATGCCCGACAAGGCACTCATGATGATCCTCATCACCGTCTTCGTCGTCGGCGCGGCCGAGCGGCTGTGGACGGTCGCCAAGGACGGCGCCGCTCCCGCGCTGCTGCCCGCCCCGCCCCCCGAGGGCGCCGCGGTACGCCCGCTGCCCGACCACCTCGACGCACTGCGCCGGCTCTCCATCCGTACCGACTTCGCCGCGATCCCGGTCGCGGCGGCCGTCCTGCTGATCGCCACCCTCGTCGGCAACCTGCTGGGCTCGGGCCTCGAGTGGTTCTCGATCCACCAGGCGGCCCTCGGCTCGTACGTCGCGGCCGGGCTGTTCTCGGCGTCGATCTCCACCCTGTACTTCCTGGAACTGCCCGGTACGCAGACCCCCCGCCCGCGCTCGCCGCTGGAGGGCCTGCGGCGGCCGTCGACCGGCGGCGGACCCGACCGGGGCCGCACCGGAGCCGTCCCGCTGATCATTGGCGCGTCGGCCGCGGTCGCCGGGGCCATCGCCGCCGCTGCCGCGGTCTCGGTGCTGCACGCCGCCGACCTGGGCGGCGGACCCGTCACCCTCGCGCTGCTGATCCTCGCCCTGACCGGTGCCACGGGAGTCGGCATCCGGACCGCGGGGAAGGTGCTGCCCGCCCTGTCGCGGCGCCGGCTGCTCGCTCTGGCCACCGCCGTCACCGGTATCGCGCTGCTCGCCATGGGCCTGGTGCCGGACACGGCGACCGTGCTGATGATCGCGGTGCTCGCCGGATACGCGGCGGGCGTCGCCGCCCACACCGGTCATGTCCTGGTCGACCAGGAGACCGAGGAGTCCCGCCGGGCCAGGACCACCGAGCACCTCCAGGCCGTCGTACGGGTCCTCGTCGCGCTCGGCGCGCTCGCGGGCCCGCTGCTGGCCGCCGCGATCGGCACCCACCGGCTGGTCTCGGGCGACTTCGTCTTCGAGCACGGCGGAGCGGCGTTCGCCCTGATGCTGATCGGCGCGCTGCTGCTGCCGGTCGCCGTGATCGTCCTCGCCAAGACGGACGACCGCTCGGGAGTGCCGCTGCGCCGCGATCTGCGCGAGGCGCTGCGCGGCGGCGACCCGGCCGTCGCCCCCGCCGCGACCGGATTCTTCATCGCCCTGGAGGGCGGCGACGGCGCGGGCAAGTCCACCCAGGTCGAGGCGCTCGCCGAGTGGATCCGCGCCAAGGGCCACGAGGTCGTCGTCACCCGCGAGCCGGGCGCGACGCCGGTCGGCAAGCGGCTGCGCTCGATCCTGCTCGACGTCTCGTCGGCCGGGCTGTCCAACCGGGCCGAGGCGCTGCTGTACGCCGCCGACCGCGCCGAGCACGTCGACTCGGTCGTCCGCCCGGCGCTGGAGCGCGGTGCGATCGTCATCTCCGACCGCTACATCGACTCGTCCGTCGCCTACCAGGGCGCGGGCCGCGACCTCTCCCCGACCGAGATCGCCCGGATCTCGCGCTGGGCGACGAGCGGGCTCGTACCGCATCTGACGGTGCTGCTGGACGTCGATCCCAAGACCGCACGGGAACGGTTCACCGAGGCGCCCGACCGGCTGGAGTCCGAGCCGCCGGAGTTCCACGCCCGGGTGCGGTCCGGCTTCCTGACCCTGGCCGCGGCCGACCCGACCCGCTACCTGGTCGTGGACGCGGGCCAGGAACCGGAGGCGATCACCACGGTCGTACGTCACCGGCTCGACCAGCTCCTGCCGCTCTCCGAGGCCGAGATCAAGGCCCAGGAGGAGGCGCGCAAGGCGGCCGAGGAGGAGGCCAGGCGCAAGGCCGAGGAAGAGGCGGCCCGCAAGGCCGAGGAGGAGCGGCTGGAGCGCGAGCGGCAGGAACAGCTCGCCAAGCTCCGTGCCGAGGAGGAGGAGCGCAAGGCCCGCGAGCTGGAGGAGGCCCGCCGGCGCGAGGCCGAACGCCAGGCGGAGGAGGCCCGGCAGCGGGCCGAGGAAGCCCGCCGGGTGGCCGAGGAGGAGCGGGTCCGGCGAGAGGCCGAGGAAGCGGCCCGCGAGGCCGAGCAGGCCAGGCTCCGCAGGCAGGCCGAGGAGGAGGCGCGGCTGCGCAAGGAGGCCGAGGCCCTGCGGCTGGAGAAGCAGCGCAAGGCCGAGGAAGCGCTGTTGCGGGCCGAGGAGGCGCGCAGGCGGGCCGAGGCCGAGGCCGCCGCCGCGGCGGAGAAGGCCCGGGCGGAGGCCGCCGCAGCGGCGTCCGTGCCGGACAACGAGATCACGGTGCCCACGCCGATCGTCGACCCGAACGACGTGACGCAGCAGGTGCCCGCGCCGGACAGCTCGGCCACGCCCTCCGACGAGGCCGAGACGGCGATGATCCCCAAGATCCAGGACCGGCCAAAGCGGCCCGGTGCGGCGGACGAGACGGCGGTTCTTCCTCCGGTACGGGACGCGGATCCGGCGGACCGGATCCCGCGGGGCATCTTCCGCGACGAGCGCCCGGCGGGCTCCGTACCGGAGAGCGAGAACGAGCGCACCCGCGAGCTTCCGCAGATCGGCGATCCGCACGCGGGCACCCCGCAGCCGGTCCAGGACCACTGGGAGGGCAGGGAACGCCAGGAGCGCCTCGCCCGCCGTCCTCGTCCCGACTGGGCCGAGGAGACCCCGCTGGACGATCTGCCGACGCTGGCGGACGATCTGCTGGGCGATCACCGTGACCAGCACGACGACGGGGACCCGGGCCGCTCGGGCCGGGGACGCCGCCCGCGCCGCTGATCCGTGACGGCTGTCGGGCGGGCGGTCTCGGCCCTGCCCGGCCCGGCAGCCGGACCGCCGTGTGCCGGGATTGTCAGACCCGTCCCCCACAATGGGAGTCGGATCGGGGAAGCCGGACCGACAAGCGGCGGCATCAGCGCCGCGACCAGCGACATCGGAACTGCGCGGTGGCATCGCACGACGGGCCGCACGGCGCGCACACCACCGGAAGGGCGGTGACTCATGACCGTATGGGACGACCTGGTCGGCCAGGACCGGGTGCAGGAGCAGCTCGGCGCCGCCGCCCGGGACGCCGATGCGCTGGTCACCGCCCACTCCGCGGGGGAGCCGGTCCCGCCGGGGTCGAGGATGACCCATGCCTGGCTGTTCACGGGGCCGCCGGGCTCCGGCCGTTCGACCGCCGCGCGTGCCTTCGCCGCCGCTCTGCAGTGCACCAGCCCCGACCGGGCCCTGGGCGGCGCACCCGGCTGCGGCTTCTGCGACGGCTGCCACACCAGCCTCATCGGCACGCACGCCGATGTCGAGGTGGTCCGGACCGACCTGCTCTCCATCGGTGTGAAGGAGACCCGCGATCTGGTCCGCCGCGCCCAGCTCTCCCCGGCCGGCGGGCGCTGGCAGGCCATCGTCCTGGAGGACGCCGACCGGCTCACCGAAGGCGCGGGGAACGTGCTGCTGAAGGCGGTCGAGGAGCCCGCGCCCCGCACGGTGTGGCTGCTCTGCGCGCCCTCTCTGGAAGACGTGCTGCCCACCATCCGCTCCCGCTGCCGCCACCTCACACTGCGCACGCCCCCGGTCGACGCGGTCGCCGACGTCCTGATCAGGCGTGACGGCATCGATCCGGAGCGGGCCGCGTCCGCCGCCCGGGCCACCCAGGGCCACATCGGCAGGGCCCGCCGCCTCGCGACCGACGAGCGGGCCCGCTCGCGCCGCGCCGCCGTGCTCAAGCTCCCGTTGCGGGTCGAGGACATCGGGGGCTGCCTCAAGGCCGCCCAGGAGCTGATCGACACCGCCACCGATGACGCCAAGCAGGTCTCCGAGGAGGTCGACGCCAAGGAGACCGAGGAGATGAAGGCCGCGCTCGGCGCCGCCGCCGGGGGACGGCTGCCGCGCGGTACCGCAGGGGTGATGAAGGAGCTGGAGGACAGACAGAAGCGCCGCAAGACGCGTACGCAGCGCGACAGCCTCGATCTCGCGCTCACCGACCTGACCGGCTTCTACCGCGACGTACTGGCCATCCAGCTCGGCTCGCGGATCGCCATCGCCAACGGGGACGCCCAGGACGCCCTCGACCGCGTCGCCCGCTCCTCCACGCCCGAGCGCACTCTGCGCCGGATAGAGGCGGTGAGCGCCTGCCGCCGGGCGCTGGACCGCAATGTGGCGCCGCTGCTCGCGGTGGAGGCGATGACGATGGCACTGCGCGCCGGCTGATACGGCCCGTTCGTGGCCGCCCATCCGCACCCGGCCCGCTCACGATCGCTCATTCATGAGCGTCCATTCACCCGTACGGGGAGCGAATCGGGTGAACCGCCCTGCGGCCACTACGCTCCGGGAATGGACTCCAGGCGCTCGCTCCGCATTCTCGCCACCGCGCTCGGCACTGCCGGCCTTCTCATCTCCGGCTGTTCCAGCGGCAGTTCGACAAGCGCCCCGCCGTCCGCATCGGCCACTTCGCCCGCGCCGTCCGTCCCCACAGGGCTCAAGTCGTACTACGCGCAGCAACTGAAGTGGCGGGGCTGCGGCGTCGAGGGATTCCAGTGCACCACGATGATCGCGCCGCTGGACTACAAGAAGCCGGACGGTGGCGACATCAAGCTGGCCGTCGCCCGCAAGAAGGCCACCGGCCCGGGCAAGCGGATCGGCTCCCTCCTGGTGAACCCGGGCGGCCCCGGCGGCTCCGCCGTCGAATATCTCCAGAGCTACGCGGCCGTCGGCTACCCGGCCCAGGTCCGGGCCCGGTACGACATGGTCGCCGTCGATCCGCGCGGAGTGGCCCGCAGCGAGCCCGTCGTATGCCTCACCGGCCCGCAGATGGACGCCTACACCCAGGTCGACCAGACTCCGGACGACGCCCGCGAGGTCACCACGCTGAACAACTCGTTCAAGCAGTTCGCGGGCGGCTGCGAGGAGCGCTCCGGCGAGGTCCTTCCCCATGTCTCCACCGTCGAGACCGCCCGCGACATGGACATGCTGCGAGCCCTGCTCGGCGACGAGAAGCTGCACTACGTCGGTGCGTCGTACGGCACCTTCCTCGGCGCGACGTACGCCGAGCTCTTCCCCGCCCGGGTCGGCCGGCTGGTCCTCGACGGCGCGATGGACCCGTCGCTCGACGCCGTCGAGCTCAACCGTGAGCAGACCGCGGGCTTCGAGACCGCGTTCCAGGCCTTCGCCGCCGACTGCGTGGAGAAGAAGGACTGCCCGCTCGGCACGGCCTCGACCGCCGATGCCGCCACCCGTATGAAGCGGTTCTTCGCCGACCTGGACGCCCGCCCGATCGCCACCGGCGACTCCCGCAGGCTCACCGAGTCCCTGGGCACCACGGGGGTCATCGCCGCCATGTACGACGAATCGGCCTGGCCCCAGCTCCGCGAGGCGCTCTCCGCCGCCCAGGGCGGCGACGGCTCCGGCCTGCTCGCCCTGTCGGACAGCTACTACGAACGCCGGCCGAACGGCACGTACGCCAATCTCATGTTCGCCAACGCCGCCGTGAACTGCCTGGACCTGCCGCCCGCCTTCGCCGGCACCAAGGCCGTCACCCGGGCCGTACCCGGCTTCGAGAAGGCGTCCCCGGTCTTCGGCGAGGCCTTCGCCTGGGCCGCCCTGAACTGCGCCGACTGGCCGGTCCCGCCCACGGGCACCCCCCACCGCATCGAGGCGAAGGGCGCCTCCCCGATCGTCGTCGTCGGCACGACCCGCGACCCGGCCACCCCGTACAAGTGGGCCCAGTCCCTGGCCGGCCAGCTCGACTCCGGCACCCTCCTCACCTACCAGGGCGACGGCCACACGGCGTACGGCCGCGGCAGCGACTGCATCGACACGGCGATCAACACCTACCTCCTGGAAGGCACCCCGCCGACCAAGGGCAAGAAGTGCTCCTGACCACCCTGCCGCACCACTGACCTGCGAAAACGGCCCAGAACGAGGCTGGTGCGGAGCACCCTCGGAAACTGTGTAGACTTGGCGACGCTGCTGATCGCACCATGGTGCGACAGGGCGTGCCGCCTTAGCTCAGTTGGCCAGAGCAACGCACTCGTAATGCGTAGGTCTCGGGTTCGAATCCCGAAGGCGGCTCCGTAGAAAACCCCAGGTCAAGATTTTGACCTGGGGTTTTTTGTCATGGATGACCTTCGGCTCGGGATTGTGAAGCGTCCGTGAATACTCCGTGGAAGCGATGTCGGTGAGGCCCCTTATGCTGCACCGGACGATCGCGCGGGACCAGGGGAGGGCTCGGATGTTCGGCAAGCTGTTCGGCAGGAGTGGGGAGGGGCCGGCGGCGGATCCGTACGCCCTTCCCGTCCCGCGCAGACGGAAGAACGGGATGTACACGCTGCGCGCGCTCGGGGACCAGCGGGTGCTCGCGCTGGTGGAGGCGGCCGACGCGGGTGACTGGGAGGCGGTCAAGGCGGCGCTGGCCCCGTTCGACCTCGGTCGTGACCATCAAGTTCTGGGTGAGCTGGCCGACTTGGACGGATTGCAGGACTGGATCGGCCGCGCCGTCGAGGAGGACGAGGAGCACCGGGCGACGGCCCTGCTGATATCCGGGACGCGCTACATCAGCTGGGGCTGGGAGGCGCGCACCGCCGAGCGTGCCGCGAACGTCACGCAGGAGCAGTGGCGGGTCTTCCACGAGCGGCTCCGGATCGCCGAGGAGCAGTTGCTGGAGGCCGCCGAGCTGCGGCCGGAGTGGGTCACGCCGTGGCGTCAACTCCTCACCTCCGGCCGTGGCATGTCGCTGGGGTCCGCTGTCAACGGGACCCGGCTCGACGCCGCCCTGCGCCGCGAACCGCTGGACCAGGAGACCCACGTCGAATGGCTGTCGCAGTTGCAGCCCCGTTGGGGCGGCGAGCCGGGCCAGGCCCTGGCGTTCGCCCGCGACGCGTTCGCCCGTGCCCCGCAGGGGCACCGGATCGGCTGTGTGATCGCCATGGCGCACATCGAGGAATGGGTCGAGTCGGAGCGTGCGGACTGCCTCGTGACTCCCGAGATCCAGGCCGAGTTGCGGAACGCGGCCGATCACAGCATCCTCCACCCCTCCCATGTGCGGCGACCGGGCTGGCAGCAGGACTTCAACATGTTCGCCATGGCCTTGTCGCTGGCCGGTGAGCGCCACACGGTCCGGCGCGTCTTCCAGGCGCTCGACGGCGCCTGCACCCGCTGGCCCTGGGCCTATTTCGCGGACCCCGAGAAGCAGTTCGCCCGTCACCACCGCCGCGTCTGAGCACACGCCGGACCCGGTCCCTCCCGCCACCCGCCGCCTCTCCCCCTTCGGACTGCCCGATGAATCTGCCCGACACCGCCGCGACCCCGGCCGGCGCCGATCGCACCTTCCAGGTGGATCTGCGTGGCCTCGTCGATCTCCTCTCCCACCACCTCTACTCCAGCCCCCGCGTCTACCTGCGCGAACTCCTGCAGAACGCGGTGGACGCGCTGACCGCCCGGCACGGCCTCGAACCGGACGCCCCTGCCGACGCCTTCGGCATCCGCCTGTACGCCGACGGATCGGTGGTACGAGTCGAGGACGACGGCGTCGGTCTCACCGAGGCCGACGTGCACACCTTCCTCGCCACGATCGGCCGCAGCAGCAAGCGCGCCGAAGGGATTGCCGAGCAACGCGGCGACTTCATCGGCCAGTTCGGAATCGGCCTGCTCTCCTGCTTCCTGGTCGCGGACGAGATCCATGTCCTGAGCCGCTCCGCCCGCACCCCCGACGCACGCGCCGTGGAGTGGCGGGGGCGCGGCGACGGCAGCTACACCGTCCGCACCCTGCCCGCATCCGCCCGCCCCCGGCCCGGTACCACCGTCACGCTGACGCCGCGCGCCGACGCGGACGAGTGGACCCGGCCGGCGCGGGTGCACGCGCTGGCCCGGCACTTCGGCTCCCTGCTGCGCCACCCGGTGACCTTCGACGACGGCACGGGTGGAGCGGGCGCATCCGTCAACCCGGAGCCCGCACCCTGGGCACGTACGCACCCCACCCCGGGAGCCCGTTCCCGTGCGCTGGCCGCGTACGGCGAGGAGGTCTTCGGGTTCACGCCGCTGGACACCATCGAGCTGGACCTGCCGGCCGTAGGGCTGAAGGGCATCGCGTGCGTGCTGCCCGAGGCGGTGCCGGCCGGCCGCCGCCACGGCCATCGCGTGCACGTCAAGGGCATGCTGCTGTCCGAGCAGGCCGAGGAGATCCTGCCCGAGTGGGCGTTCTTCGTCCGCTGCGTCGTCGATGCCGAGAGCCTGCGTCCGACGGCGTCCCGCGAGTCCCTGTACGAGGACGACACGCTCGCCGCCGTTCGCGAGGCCCTCGCCGAGCGGCTGCGCGCGTGGATCGCCCGGGCCGCCGCCAGCGACCCGGACCTGCTCGGCCGCTTCCTCCAGGCCCACCACCTGGCCGTCAAGTCGCTGGCGGTGCACGATGACGAGATCCTGCGGATGCTGCTGCCCTGGCTGCCGTTCGAGACCACCGACGGGCACGCCACCCTCGACGAGTTCGCGCGCACCCACCGCACCGTGCTCGTGACGTCGAGCGTGGAGGAGTTCCGGCAGGTCGCGGCGATAGCCTCGGCCGCCGGGCTCGGCGTCGTCAACGGCGGCTACACATACGACCGTGAACTGGTCCACCGGCTCCCCGAGATCAGGCCCGAGGTCAGCGTCGCCGACCTCGACCCGGCGACCCTCACCGCCCATCTCGACCCCGTCGACCGCGAGACGGAACTGGCCGCCATGGCCTACCTGGCCCTGGCCCGCGACGCCCTCGCCGTCTTCGACTGCGACGTCGCGCTGCGCACCTTCCAGCCCGCCTCCGCCCCCGCCCTCCTCGTCGACAGCCGCGAGGCCCGGCACGAGCGCACCCGCTCCCAGCTCGCCCGTGAGCAGGAGGGCGGCCTGTGGGGCGACATCCTCGGCGCTCTGCGCCAGGAGGCCCCGCGGGCCCAACTGATCCTCAACCAGCTCAACCCGCTGGTCCGCGCCGCCGTCGCCATCGACGAGCCCGAGCTGGCCCGTACCAGCGCCGAAGCCCTCTACGGGCAGGCCGCGATGCTGTCCCGGCGCCCGCTCAGGCCCGCCGAGTCGAGCCTCATCAACCGCTCCTTCCTCGACCTTCTCGCCCACGCCCTCCGCAAGGACAGCTGACGATGCCGACCGCACCCCAGACCACCGACGAGCTGTACCAGGCGCTCCAGGAGAACGACCGGCGTCCCTACGGTCGCCCCCGCACCGTCACGGCCGAGGAACTCGTGGATGCCGCCGAGCAGTTCGCGGAGCCCGTCCCGCTCGTCGACGCGCTCTTCGAACTCCACGAGGCGTACACCTACGGATCCGAACCCCGGAAGTCGCCCGTCGTCTTCGCCCGCCTGCTCACCCTCTTCGACGAGCAGCCCGATGTCTTCGACGAGCGTCGGCGCCACACGCTGTTCTGGCGGTTCAAGTGGGTGGCCGGCGCCCTGCGCGAGCTGCCCGAGATACCGCTGGCCAGCCTGCGCCAGTGGCTGAAGGAGATGCGCGACCGGTACGAGAAGGCCGGCCTGGGCCTCCAGCCCTACTACGGAGAGGCGTTCCAGCTCGCCGTCCACGTCGGCGAGGACACCACCCTCGCCTACGAGCTGTGGGCGGGACGTCCCCGGACCCGGCTCAGCGACTGCGAGGCCTGTGAGATCGGCGAGCTCGCCCTGCACCACCTCGCGGCGGGCGACGACGAGCGGGCACTGGGCGCCTGGGAGCCCGTCCTGGCCGGGAAGGAGTCCTGCCAGGAGGAGCCGGCCCGCTCCGCCTCGTACGCGCTGCTGCCCCTGCTGCGCACCGGCCGTATCGACCGGGCCCGTGAACTGCACCTCGCCGGCTACCGGGGCTGCCGCCGCAACCCCTCGATGTCCCGGGAGGTCGGCCGGCACCTGGAGTTCTGCGCGCTGACCGGAAACGAGGCGCGCGGGCTGGAACTGCTCGCCGAGAACCGGAGCCTGTTCGACGAGGTGGACTCGCCGCTGGACCTGTTCGACTTCCTCACCGGCGTGGAGGTCCTCCTCCAGCGCGTCGACCACCTCGGCCACGGCGAACTGCCCGCCGCCGGATACGCGGGCCGCACCTGGACGGTGGCGGCACTCCGCGCCGAGGTACGCGGTCGCGCCGACGACCTCGCCGCCCGCTTCGACGCCCGCAACGGAACCACGGCCCACACCGGCCGGCGCAGGGCACGGCTCGACCGGGCCCCGCTCCTGGAGTCGCTGGAACTGACCCTGCGCACCCGCGGCCTCGACGATGTGACCCCGGCCGTCCCGGTTGCCGCGCCCGCCGCCCGTACGGCCGCAGTCGTCCCGGAGTCGCTGCCCGAACTCATCGGTCGTGCGAGGGAGTTGGACGAGCAGGGGCACCCGGACGCCCAGGCCTGCTGGGCGCGGCTGCGCACGCTCGTCGCCGCCCGCGACTACGCCCACCCCGACGACCCGGCCGTGGGCCCGCTCGTACAGCTGAGCGCGGATCTGCTGACCGACGAGGCGACCCGGGCAGGCGAGAAGGACGATTTCGCTACCGCCGCCGCTCTCCACGAGGAGGCCGCGGGGCTGTACGAAGACGCCGGAGTGCCGGGTGACGCGGCGATCGCCCGCGCCTGCGCCCTGTTCGCCGCCGCCGAGATCCTCGCACAGGGCGAAGGTGTGGACGGGACCGAGGTGAAGGTTGCCGCGCTGACCGATGCCCACGCGTCCGTGGTCCGCCTGCACGAGGAGACGTCGGGCCTCGCCCCGTACCAGGAAGCCCGCCTGCTGCGGCTGCGGGCGACCGCGCTCGG
This sequence comes from Streptomyces atratus, assembly GCF_900119365.1. Lineage (GTDB taxonomy): Bacteria > Actinomycetota > Actinomycetes > Streptomycetales > Streptomycetaceae > Streptomyces > Streptomyces atratus_B. The sequence goes on along the minus strand of NZ_FPJO01000014.1, from coordinate 113,894 downwards.
CATGCGCCTGCAGACGTCGGGGAGCGAGGAGCACGTCGCGCCGGTCTTCGCCGAGGTGGACCTGTTGCATGCGTTCGCCACCCGGCACGACCTCGTCGGGCAGATCTCCGGTGCCCTGCTGCTGCGGGCCGGCACGTACGCCCTCTCCGGCGACCTGCCCGCCGCGGTCACCGGGATCGACGGCCTCCTCGGCCGGCTGAAGGAGCACGGACCCGCCTGGCACCTGCCCCGTGCGCTCGGACTGCGCGGCCGGCTCCAGATCGGGCTCCAGGACGCGCAGGCCGCGCACGCGGACCTGACGGAGAGCCTGCGACTGGCCGCCGACTGGCCGGCCGGCGTGGTCGACGCCGCCCGCCTCCACGGTGACCTGGCCGAGGCCTGCATGCACCTCGGCCGCCCCGACGAGGCCCTGCGGCACCTGACGCGCTCGGCGGAGCTGGACCTGCGCGGCGGCAGCCGGACGGACGCGTTCTGCACCTACAGCAACGCGGCCCAGCTCTGCCTCGACCTGGGCCGCGTCGAGGACTGCATCGCCCTGCTCGACTCCCTCCTGGCCGAACCGGACGTCACCGCCGGAGAGCTGGATGACCGGCTCGTCGCTCAGCTGCGGCTGACCCGCGCCCGCGCGCTGCACGCGGGGGAGGACCTCAAGGCCGCCACGGCGGAGTTCGTCAGCCTCGCGGCCGAGTCGGCCGGCTGGGACGACGACCCGGGGAGCCACGCCATGATCGCCGCGGAGACGGCCGTACTCCTCGGCGAGTCCGGCGAGTTCGGCCGCGCCCGTGAGGTCGTGGACCAGGCGCTTGCCGCCCACGCACGGGCTCCGCGCTATGAGCAGCTCAGCAACTGCCTGCGCGAACTCGCCCGCCTCCAGGCCCAGCAGCATGGCTCCGACGGCCTGGCCGACGCCCTCGCCCACCTCGCCGAGGCCGGCCGGATCGCCGACGAGGCCCGCGCCGACGGGTACCGGGCCCGCGGCCGTTCCCTGGACACCGCCCTGGCCTACGAACACGGGCGGGTCAATGCCTACGCCGGTGAGTGCGATGCCGCCCTGGCCGCACTGGAGAAGGCCCTCACCCTGCTCGGCGATCCGGGGCAGGAGGAGGACCACGCCGGTGAGTGGGCCGAGTGCGTCCGTCTCGCCGGTGCCGTGGAGGGCATCTACATGGAACGCCCCGCCCCCGCCCTCAACCGCCTCGACGCGGCGGTCTCCCGTCTGACCGCCCTGGGCCACACCGAGGAGGCCGAGCCGCTGGCCTCCTTGGCGAACCGGCTGCGCGACGGGGGATGACGAGGCGCGTGCGGTGTGGGATCCGTTCCGGCCTCGGCGGGCGACCGGCCGACCCGGGTATGAAGTCCCCCTGACGCCAGGGTGGTCGAGCTGTCGCCGAGGCTGCCCTGCCGTCGGACCGCAAAGGCCGGAACAGCCGATCGGCGCGGAGCCGGGGATGCGATGATGTTCCGGCGGGGCGGCTGTGTGCCGGCTTCGCCGAGTCGGCCCACCCCGGGAGGACGGAGATCGTCGTGAACGATGCCCGACGCGAGGGGCCGGATGCCGAATCCGCACTCCTGGAGCTCGGCCAGGCCTTCCGCCGGGCCGTGGCGGCGCTGGAGCAGGTGGACGACGGCGCGGGCGGCGCCCACGCGCTCGGTGCGCTGTTCGCCCTGGACGACGCGCTGGAGGAGAGCCGTCCGCTCGCCGGACTGCTGCCCGGACTGCTCGCCGCGGCGGCACCCGGGGACCGGGTGGCCGGTGACGCCGAAGACCTGGTGCGACGGTTCGCCGAGCTGACCGAACGGGTCGCGGAGGAACGGGCCGCCCTGGAGGAGCTGCGCGCCTCCGAAGAGGCGCTGCGCGACCGGCTCGCCGAACACGCGGCCCTGCGCCGGCAGGTCGACGAACTGCGCCGCCAGGAACAGCTGGTGCTCGCCCTGGACGCGCTCCAGGAGCAGCAGGAGGTCATCGCGGACCGGCTGGCCGCCCTGCGCGGCCGGGACACCGGGGCAGAGGAGGCGCTGCGGACCGGCAGCGACGATCTGGTACGCCTCTCCGAGGACCAGCTCGCCCTTCTGGCCCTCCGGACGCGGCAGGTCCTTGAGCGGGCCGCCGCCGCGCAGGCCGAACTGGCCGCCGCGGAGCGCGAGCACAGTGAGGGAGCCGCGGAACTGGCCTCCTGCCAGGAGCGGTTGGCGCGGATCCAGGAGGCTCATGGCGCGCAGCTCGCCTCGTTGCGGAGGTACGCGGCAGCCGATCGGGACCTCGCACGCGCGCTCGGCGAGCCCCAGGGCGCCCCCAGCGGCACCGCCACCCCGCAGCAGCACCTCTCGCTCGCCGACGTGGAGGCCGCGACCGCCGACATGGAGCGCCGCCTGCGCGCCGCCGACGAGGCGCTTCGCCGGGTGGTCGACGAACGCGAGGCGCAGGATGTGCAGGGGCGGTCCCCGGTCCCCTGGTCGCGGTGACCGTCAGGTGACGGGCGGGGCGGGGACGTCCTCGGGCACGTACTCCGAGGGTGCCGGGTCCTCGGCGCCCCCACGGGCGTAACGGTCCGCCATCCGTGCCTCCATGAGCTCCAGCAGTTTGCGGACCGTACGGGCGTTGCCGAACTCGGCGGGGTTGGCCAGCCGGGTCCCTCCGAGCCAGGCCCCGGCCCGCTCCCGTACCCCCTCGGCCAGGGTGCAGTTCTCCTCGGCCGCCATGCGGCCGAGGATCTCCACCAGGTCGTCCGTGTCGTAGTGGGGGAAGGGGACGCGGGTGGTGAAGCGGGAGCCCAGGCCCGGGTTGGCGGCGAGGAAGGTGTCCATCTCCCGCGGGTAGCCGGCGGCGATCACCACCAGGCGGCCCCGCCGGTTCTCCATCTCCGGGACCAGGGTGTCGATCGCCTCCTTTCCGTACCCCCCGTACCGGGCATCGCTGACGAGGCTGTAGGCCTCGTCGATGAACAGCACGCCGTCCAGTGCCTCCTGGACGGCCTTGCGCACCAGCGGTGCGGTGTGCCCCTGGTACTCGCCGACCAGGGTGGCGCGTCCGGCTTCCACCACGTGGCCTTTGCGCAGCAGGCCCAGATCGCGGAAGATCCTCCCGACCAGCCGGGCCACCGTGGTCTTGCCGGTGCCGGGCGGCCCGGTGAACAGCAGATGCGGCGGGGCGAACCCGTCCTGGCCCCTGGCCTGCCGCAGCCGTATCCGCTTGACCAGGTCCGTCAGCGTCTCCCGGACCGGGCCGAGTCCCACGTACCTGTCGAGTTCCGCCAGCGACTCCGTGGGATCCGGCGCGGGCCGCGGCAGGAAGCCGCGGTAGCTCTCGGGTATGTCCACGGGGGCGGCAGGCACTTCCAGCCGGCCGCGCACCCGGCCGGCCCACCGGTCGAAGACACTGTCGGCGAGGGTGCGCATGTCGCGGGCATTGCCGAAGGACTCGTCCCGCGTGCGGTGCATCCCGAAGACGATCTCCCGCAACTGCCCCTCGGTCTCGGACGAGGGCGTCGCGCCACATTCGGTCAGCCGGCGCAGTGCGATGGAGTACAGGGTCTGAGGCGGGTAGTCGGGGAAGTCGAGAACGGTGACCCTGCTCGGCAGACCCAGGTCGGCCGCCAGGAATTCCCTCATCTTGTCCGGGTACCCGGCGAGGATCACGACCAGTCGGCCACGGTCGTTCTCCATGCGTGCGACCAGCGTCTGAATGGCCTCGCCGCCGAACCCCTCGCGCTGGTCGCTCAGTCCGTAGGCCTCGTCGATGAACAGCACACCCTCCAGTGCCCGGTCGACCGTCGCATTGGTCAGCCCCGCCGTCTGGCCCACATAGCCGGCCACCAGGTCCGATGTCTTCGTCTCGACGACATGGCCCCGTCTCAGCAGCCCCAGGTCGCGGTAGAGCTCGCCGACCAGCCGGGCCACCGTGGTCTTCCCGGTGCCCGGATTGCCGCTGAACACCAGGTGCAGGGAAGGCGGTTCGACCGCCGTCGTGCGGCCTTCGGCCCGCAGGGCGTCCAAGGTCTCGACCGAGGCCCGCAGTTGCTCGAAGTGCGCCCGGACGGCGTCGAGACCGGGCATGGCCGCCAGCCGTTCCCAGGGACTGCGGCTGTCCGCGGCGGAGACGTCCGCCCCCTTCTCACGCACCGCTGCCACCGTCAGCTCGCCGCCCGGAGCCGTGGCCAGCCGCTCCAGCCACGCCTTCCAGGCACGGGCCTTCTCCGGATGCGTCGCCATCGCCTTGACGATCGTGTCCAGTTCCCGCCAGTCGTCGAGCCGTAGCCCCGAACGCAGCCGCACCCTGTGGATCAGGCGCTCGGTCTCGGCGGCATGCGGATCACCGATCCTGACGGCACCGGACCGGCCGGGGCCGGACCGCCCGGCCTGCTCGCGCACGAACGTCTCCAGGGGCGGGTAGCCGCGGCACCCCTCCACGTACTGCGCCGTGTCCTCCAGGGTGTCCTGCCCGAAGACCAGCACCCACAGATTGCCGTTGTCGTGGCGTCTGGCCCAGTGGGCCATCGCACCGGCCAGGGCCCTCGGTGCCTGGTTGTAGCGGAGGTAGTTCTCGGCGTGGGGGATGACGACGGCGGTGCGGGGCCCGTTCTGCTGGAGATAGCCGGTCAGGGTCATCACCGCGAAGGGGTCACTCACCCCCGACGCCGGTGCCGGCGGTTCCGCCGGGCTCCGCTCCTCGGCGGGTGCCCGCACCCTGGTCACCAGGAGATTGCCCATCGGTCCGCTCATGCCCGGGGTGCGCATGGTGCGGGGACCCGTCGGTGAGCTCGGCCGCCCGGTGGCGCTCCTGCGGCACAGGTCGCGCGAGGCGGAGTCCCGGAAGTACACCGGTTGGTCGGTCGAACCGAACACGATGCGCGCGTATCCCTCGGCGCGGAGCAGCCGCCACAGCACCTGCTCCAGCGTGCACACCTGGTAGGCGGTGTCGATGAAGACGTCGCTCACTCCCGGGCCGTAGACAATGGTGAACGGCTCGCCGCTGTGCAGGACGACTCCGTCGAACCGTTCCACCACCGGCCCGGGAGCACGGGACGGTTCCTTCCTCATGCGCCGCCCTCCGCGGGACGCGCCGAACCCTGCCGCTGGCTCCGGATGTCGAGCAGCTTCCGGTCCGGTGCCCCCGGCTCGGAGGCGGGCGCCCCCGACACCGGGTGGCCCTCGTCCGCCAGTGCCCGGCTGATCGCCTCGGCCCGCTCCTGGAGCTGCGCCTCCGCGGTGATGTCGTGGTCGTACGACAGCACCTGCACCACGTGCCGGCCGGAGTCCGGTCCGGTCTGCGAGATGGCCAGCACGATTTCGTTGCCGTTCTCATGGGCGAGCTTGGCGTAGTAGGTGCCGCGGGGGTCCGAGCCCCGGTACTCGCCGTCGACGAATTCGTAGTAGGCGGTCCGGCCCAGCGCCTGCACCACGGCGTCCGCCAGGTTCACCCGGGTCTGCGAGGCCAGATGCCGCAGGCACGCCCGTTCCACCGTGTCGCCGAGCGCCTCTTCCAGCCGGGGTGCCTCCTGCGCCCGGAGCAGCCGCAGCTCGTCGGTGCCGGTCCGGTCGTCACGCGCGCGGGCCAGTCCGTTCGCGGTCTCCTCCCGCAGTAGGCCGAGTCCGCCCCGGGACCAGTAGTCGACGTCCACCGTGCTGCCGTCCACCGGGACTCCGTCGGGGTCGAGCACCGGCCGGCTCAGGCTGCCCTCGATCTCCTTCTCCACGGTGGTCAGGGCGTCGATCGCCTCCATCCGGGCCGTGCAGCGCGCGAGTTCCCGCTGCTCGGTCTCCGCCCGCAGCTCGCTCAGCGAGTGGTACGTGTCCTGCGCCATCGCGAGCGCCGCGTCGAACCTGCCCTGCGTCGCGCTCTGTTCCGCCGTCGCCAGCCGGGCCGTCAGCCGGTCCAGCTCGCCGGGCGCGTACCGCTCGTGCAGCCCGGCCCCGGCGATCGCCTCCGTCATCGCCCTGGCATCGGACAGCCATGTCTTCACCAGCTGCCCGGCCTGTGCCCGGTCCTGGTCGATGACGTCGAACCGTGCGGACAGCCGGGCCGTCTCGGCCCGGCGCTCGGCGCGTTCGGACGCGATCTCCCGGCGCACCCGCTCCTGTTGTTCGGCCAGCCGCTGCCGGGTCTCCTCCCGGATCTGCCCGGCGCAGGCGGCCAGTTCGCCGCGCACCTCGGCGGCCTGCTGCTTCAGCCGCCGCGCGGTGTCGGCCTCCAGCTGCCGTGTCTGTTCGCTGAGTCGGCCGACCAGCGCGTCGTGCTGTGCCTGCCTCCGCTCGACCCGGGCGAAGGCCCGGTCGAGGTCGGCGCTCGTCTGCCGGCGCACGGCGTCGATCAACTGCGGGACCTCGCGTTGCACCCTCCTCAGCTGCCGGGCCTGGCTCTGGATGCGGTACCACTCGGACTGGTCGACCTGGATGCGCTTCCTACCGCTCATCGCGTTCCTGTTCTCCGATGGCCGTGCGTGCGGCCTCGCCGGTGTGGAAGTCGGATGCGTCCACTCGGGCACGGACCGTGTCGACCGCGCTGTCGAAGGCGTCGATCAGCCCCTTCGGGGGCACCCCGATGAGCAGTGCCTCCGGGCCGGTGACGGCGATCTCGGCGGTCCGCGGCCGGTCCGCGAAGTCGTAGCCGCCGTCCGCGTGCCGTCCGGTGAGGTGATGGACCCGCTGGTTGGAGCTGCCGCGCAGCCCGCGCCCGTCGTCCAGGCCGGTCACGTACAGCCCGTCGATCAGCACATCGATCTCGCCCAGGAGGCCGGGCACGCCCGGGGAGGGCGGCCGGGCCCGTAGCCGCTCCAGCCGGTAGCCGGTGAAGCAGATCACCGACACGTCCCGCGTCTTTCGGGCCAGCCGGGCGACTTCGGCGAGCCCGGCCGCCTGCTCCATCGGCTCTCCTCCCGAGAAGGTCAGGCCCCCCACCCGGGGATCGGCCAGCAACTCCTCGGCCAGTTCCCGGGGCCCGGCCCGGCGGGCGGGCCGGAAGGGGATCCACTCCGTCGACATGCACCCGGCACAGTGGAAAGGGCAGCCCTGGACCCACAGCGCCGAGCGCACGCCGGGTCCGAGCGCCTCGGTGCCGACCCTGGTGGCCGCCACGTTCAGGACGGGGCCGGTCATCGCGGCAGCCCTTCGGCCGGCTCGGGGGCCTGCTGCGGCACATGGGTGAAGGACACTCCGCCGACCACGACCCTGCCTCCGGGCCGGCAGGTGGCCCGGCTCTCCCGGGCGGTGGAACCGTCGGGCGTGTAGCGGATGCGCAGGTCGATCCGAGGCCCCTGCTCGGTGGAGCGGAGTCTGCCCTGCACCCGCCCGCGTCCGCCCACCGACGACGGCCGGAGCACCACCCGGCGGCCGTTCAGCCCGACGCGGTCCGGCTGCTGCTCGCCGAAGGCCGCTGCCAGCAGCAACTCGCCGTGCAGCAGCGGCCGGTTGATCCGCCGCCACCACAGCCAGGCGCCCAGCACCAGCAGGACGACAGCGGTCACCAGCGCGGGCAGGAGGACCACCGACCCCACCGAGGCCCGCAGCGGCACCGCCCTCTGCCCGAGGCGTATCGCATGCGGTACGGCCAGCTCGACGTCCGGAGCGAGCGGCCGCTCCCAGGTCGAATCGACCCGGCCCGCCAGGTGCAGCACGGCATCGCGGCGCTCGGTCCGCCGGTACGGCAGGGCGCTCGCCGTCAGCCGTCCACTCAGGCGGACCTCCAGGGTCCGGGACTCACCCGGTTCCAGCGTCACCTCGTCCGGCAGCCCGCTGACGTCGAGGGACGGACCGGTGAGGGTCGCCCGCAGCCCGCTGACGGTCAGCGGCAGATGGCGCGTCGTGGACCGCAGGACGAGCTTGGCGGTCGCCCGGCCGTCGGTGACGTCGGCCGCGGTGCCGCCCTGCCAGGTGGCGCTCACCCCTTTGCCGGCGTCCTCGGCCAGCAGCAGTCCGGCCTTGCGGGCCCGGGCCCGTTCGCCGGCACGGGCCAGATAGGAGCCGAGGTCCTGGATGCTCTGCGGCCGGAGCACGGAGGTGTTCCGCACGACGTTCCCGACGAGCCGGGCGCCCGTCGCCCCGCTGCCCAACGGCAGGGCGTATCCCGCCAGATCGGTGTGTTCGGCGATCGCCTGCGCACGCTTGCGGAGCGCGTCCCAGGAAGGCCCCTCGGACGTGGGGTAGCGGGAACCGCGGGGAGGGTGGTGCAGGCCGTCGGTGAGCAGCACGACCGAGGCCACCGAGGCGGCGTCGTCGCGACCGAGTTCGGTCAGCGCGGCATTCAGCGCGGCACCGGTGTCGGTGTCGCCCGCGGCGTTCGGCCTGGCCGGCAGCTTCGAGACGATCTCCGCGGAGTTGCCGGCCGCGCCGATGTACCGCACCTCGGGCCGGGAGTCGAAGGTGAACAGCGCGACATGGTCCTTGGACGTGAGGCCGTCCAGGAACCGGCGCAGCGTGGAGCGGACGGTGGTGTAGCGGCCGCCCTCCGCCATGGAGCCGGAGGTGTCCACGAGGATCACGTGGTCGGCGGGCTCCTGGTCCAGCGCGAGCGCCCGGTAGATCTCGGCGCGGCTCGGGGCCTCGCCGCCGGCCGCGGGTGCCGCGTGCGCCGCGGTCACCGGCGGGGCCACCAGCAGCGCGGCGGTGAGCAGGGCGGCGCATCTCGGGCCGAACCGGAGCGGCCACGACGGACTGGTGTGCTTCACGAAGGCTCTCCCTTGGGATCGGTTCCGAGATCGGTCGGCAGGTCGCCGAGAGGGAATTCCGTGGGCGCTGACGGGCCGAGCGGATGCAGCACCAGCCGGGCCGTTCCGTCCACGGCGAGGCGTACGCCCACGTGGAAGCGGTCTTCCTCGGGGGCGCCGGGCAGCGCCAGCGTGCGGACCGGCGTACTCGCGCCGCCCCGCGGATCGCGCACCCGTACCTGTACCGGCCGCCCGGCGGCGGCTCCCGCGGGTCCGGTCCGCACGCGCAGCCGCTCCCCGGCCGCCTGCGCGTAGACCGTTTCGCCGCCCGGCTCCAGGTGCCCGGCCCCGCTGATGACCAGCTCCTGGCCCTCGGGCCGTCCCGCGACCGTCCGATGGGCGCCCACGCACACGGCGTACGGATAGCGGTCCGCCGGGTCGATCCGGCCCGCGGCGACCAGCGAGGCGCCGAAGACCGCGGCGAGCGCGGGGTCGGTGCCGGCCGGAAGCGGAGCGAGCTGCCATCCGCGGTCGGCCAGATGACGCACCAGCGGCGCGAACCGGGCGGTGCCGCCCACGGCGACCAGGTGCCGGGCGGGGGCGCCGCCGGGGCCGGCCGGTGGGGCGGCGGGGGTGCTGCCCGGGGGTTTCGCCCCGGCGGAAGGGCCGTCGCCCGGTGCTCCCTCCGCCCCGCCCGGCAGCCGGGACAGCGCCAGGTCCAGGCCGGCCGTCAGGCGCCGCAGGGCCACGCGGACCGTGCCCGCGGTGATCTCGCGCCCTGCCACCCGGAGCACGGTGGTGGAGTCGAAGCGGTCCGGGCGGGCTTCGGCCCGCCCGAGGGCGAGGTCCAGGCGCTGAGCGGCGCCGTCCTCGGCCCGCGCGGCGGCGAGGGCCGGCCGGCCCGCCTCGTCGTCGCGCAGACCCGCTTCCGCCAGGAGGGCCGTGTCCGAGCCGGCGCCGTAGCCGCCCGGGGGAGCGTGCCGTGAGGTTCCCGCCACGGCCACTGCCGCAGCCGTCACCACGCACAGCGAGACCTCGGCCGCCGCCGCACCGAGGTCGCACACCGCAAGCCGGCTCCGGGCCGCCGTCCCCGCGTCCCGGAGCAGCGCCAGCACGGCCCGAGGGGTGCTCAGGGTGCGCAGGTGCGGCGCCCGGCCGTCGCCGTGCAGCTCGGCCAGGGCGGCGGTGGCACGCCGCACGTGTTCCAGGTGGCCGCTCTGCGGGACGACCACCACCATGTGGGCGGGCGTGCCGTGCTCTCGGCGGTACGCGGAGTACACCGCACGCAGCGCCTCCTCCCGGCCGGCTCCCGCACCGGCCGGGACGGGCAGGCCCTCACCGGGGACCGATCCCGGCAACTCGATCAGTTCCGGGGCTCCTTGACCGCCGACGCGGGCGATCCGGGCGTACCGGCTGCCGATGTCGATACCGACGGAGTTCATGAGTTCCTCCGCTTCCTGGACCAGGGGAGAAAACCGCGTCGCCGGTCCCGGTCGTCCGGCGGGTAGTCGGCGGCTGCGGGAAGGGGGGCGGGGCGCCCGGCGCCGGTGCGGTCCGGTGGTTCCGGCGGGGGTACGGCCGGGCCGGCGGGCGGAACGGCGCGCGGCGTGGTGTACGGAACGGCGCGCGGCGTGGTGGGAACGGCGCCCGGCCTGGTGGACGCAACGGTTCCGGCTGCGCCCAGGGCGGCGAGGAGCATGCGGTGGCGGTTCTCCTGCTCACGGCTGTGACGGACCAGCCCGTCGCGTACGTCCTGGTACTCCCGACTGCTGCCGAGGGCCTGATACAGCGCGAGTCCGAGCCCGTGCGCCCGAACGTCCAGTTCGGTCGTGAGGCCGAAGGCGAACCGGGATCCGCGGCGGCGCACGAGCAGGGCGACCTCGTCGAGCAGCTGGGGGGAGAAGGTGCGGTGGGGACACGCCTCGGCCACGATCCGGCCGAGTTCCTCCAGCGGGACCCGGTCGGTGTCGGCCGCCCGAAGCCGCCGCACCGGGCGCAGCCACGCCAGCCCGTCGCGGTACACCAGCCCGTCCACCAGGTCCTCGGGCAGATCGAGGCCGATCCAGCGGGCGGGGGCCGCCGAGGTGAGCCGCCGGGCCAGGCCGGCCCGCACGGCCGGCTCGATGCTGGGGCGCTGCCGCATCCACAGGGACAGCACCGTCCAGGAGGCGCCGTCGGGGTCCGGCTCGTCGCCGAGCAGCGCCTCGACCACCTGCTCCTTCAGCTCCGGCTCGGCCTCGGTGCGCCGGACGACCGTGGCGGTGTACGCGTCGAGGCCGGGGTCGTCGGCGCCGAGCAGCCGCAGTCGGCGCATCGTGGGGGCGAGCCGCCCACCGGCGCCGCCGAACGGGGCCGACATCCGCAGCAGGTCCGCGTCGGCAGCCGTCTGCGGTGACACCTCCGCTGCTCCGGGGGGCGCCACGCTGTCCAGCACGGCCGACACCTGGGCGTGCGTGCCGCTGCGGACCAGCTGCCTCAGGACGGTCCACATCGGGCCGATCACGGCCGGCCGGTTGTTGTCCCGCGCCGTCTCCAGGGCGATCCGCCACGCGTCCCCGTGCCCGGACGCGAACTCGGCGGCGTCGGTCGCGACGACCTCGGCCGCGGAGAACTCCCCGGTGAGCAGCCCGGCGAAGCGCAGCCAGCCGGGCCTGCGGTCGACGGGGGTCCCGGCGGCAAGCGCCACCAGGCGGGACAGCGGCCGCAGATCACGGGGCCTGGCCCCGAACAGCACGTCCAGCCAGGCCAGTCCGGCCTCTCGCGAGTCGAGCAGGACGCGGTCGGCCGCCTCGCAGTCGTACCCGAACTCCTTCTCCACCATGCAGACGAGGCACCCGGCCCAGGCCGGGTCGTACCCCGGTGCGGTGGCAAGGGCGGTGAACAGCCGGTCGAACGAGCCGGGATGCGCCCCTTCCAGCCCGAGCAGCAGGGTCAGGTACTCCTTCGCCAGCGTGAGGTTCTGCTTCGACGGAGTACGGGCGACGACGTGGGCGGCGAGCAGGTCCGGGGCCCGCGGCGTCCAGTGGCGCGTCAGCAGTGCCTGGGCCGCTTCGGCTCCCGGACGCCGTGCGCGGTCGGCCAGGAAGACCACCACGGTCTCCAGCTGCCCCTCGTCCAGCGACTCCACCGAGTGCAGTTCCAGGAGCCGCTGTACGTCGCCCACCTGGCCGTGACCGTGCCGGATGTCGTTCAGCACCGAGTCCAGCAGGTCCAGCTCCTGCAGCAGACGTACCGCTTCCGCGGCGTCGCGCAGCGGGAGGGCGGTGGTGGCCGCCAGCAGATGGGCCACCACATCGGCGGTGGATCCCCGCTTGGCCCGCAGCCTCAGCAGCTCGGTGAGGTAGCGGCCGGCCGTCCCGCTCCGCGGGGCCGGCGGGCGGCCGGTGCCGAGTGGCACCTCCTGCTGCCCGGACCGCGCGGAGGCGGCGAAGACCAGCCGCAGATCGTGTTCCGTCCTGCCGGTCCAGGTGGCGCCGCTCAGCCAGACCCGGCATCCGTAGGGCAGCAGGGAGCAGACGGCATCCAGCATCCGGACCCGCTCGTCCAGACCGGGCAGGGCGCGCCCGGGCGGCGCCGTGATCACCAACTGCTCGCCCTCCAGCAGCAGGGCGGCCATGCCCGCGGCCCATTCGAAGCCCAACCGGTCGACGGTGTCCGCCAGCTCGGCGGCGGAGGTGCGCACCGCCGCCGGGCTCGCGTCGGGCCGGTCCGGTTCGGATCCGGCCTGGGCGACGGCCCGGTCCAGTGCGGTCCAGGTCACCCCGGCACGGCTGGCCGCCCGCCATTCGAGGAGCAGCAGCCGCCAGGTGTAACTCGGCCTTCCCGTACCGTCCTTGGAACCGTCCCAGCTGGTGTCCACGACCGCGCAGACCGAACCCGGCTCCCCGTCCGCGCCGCTGAGGAACACCCGCCAGGGCAGACCGCCCGCCGGTTCACGGGCGTCCGGGGTACCCGTGGTGGCGCTCCACAGATAGCGCTGGGCGCGGGTCCCCGGCAGGCTGCCGTCCAGCACCTCGTAGCCCATGCTGCGGCCCGGATGCTTGCCCAGGACCGCCCACTCGGCGGCGAGCCGGTTGGGGTTCCGGTCCTCGTTCACCACGGCCGCCGGCGGCGCGCGGCCGAGCGGATCCGGCGCTCCAGGTCGGTCAGCGGCTCCAGGACGTTGATCGGCACGGGCGAGGTGCAGATCCGGGAGACACCGTCGACGATCTCCACGTTGTGGTAGTTGCGGTAGTCGAAGACGTGCTGCGGATTGAGGCGGAAACCGATCGCCGAGGAGACGTAGTACGAGATGCGCTCCGGCCTGAAGAACGCGCCCAGTCCGTCGCGTACGAGCCGGGCGGAGGAGCCCTGGAACTCGTCGCACATCCACTGGAAGTAGCGGGCGGCCTGCTCCGCGGGCACCCGGGGCAGCCGGGCCCCTTCGGAGTCCTGCGTCACCCAGCCGGCCTCCACCGCCGGGCGGAACACCTCGGGGTGGTCGAACTTGGTGACGCAGACGGAGACATGGTGCGGCAGACGGTTGCGGTGGAGCTTGCCCGCGTCCCGGACACGGGTGTTGAGCTCGGTGAGCATCGAGTAGAAGAAGTCGAGGCTCCTGGTGGCCGGCCGGCTGCCGAGCAGCGGGTCGAAGAGGTAGACCAGCCCCTGGGAGCGGGCCAGTTGATCGAGGACCCTGGGCCGCAGGATGTGCTCGACGTCGTTGCTGAACGCCTCACCGGCCACGTCCTGGACCTCCAGCACGAAGCCGGCCTCCCGCCGTCGGCGGAGCACCCGGGACGGAGCCTCCTCCCCCTGGAACGACCAGGCGAGCTGCTGCTGGCCCACGCTGGCCTCCGGGAACACCCGGTCGCTCTCCAGCCGGGTCACACCGGAGATGAGGAATTCGGTGGACTCCGGGTTCATCCCGCTGACCGCCCAGCCGGCCTGGCCGTGCCTGCTCTGCTGCATCGCGGCGATGGGCACCGCGGACAGATAGGTCGTCTTGCCGGAGAGCGGAGCACCCCACAGGCCGATCCGGAGCCGGTCCGTCGAGGCGCCCGGGACACTGTTCGGCGGCCGTGGGATCATCCCCGGCTGGAGGTTTCCGTCCAGTCCGGCGGACGCGGGACCGGGCGACCAGGAGGCGGCGGCCTCGTTCTCCGGGTCTTCCGGATCCTGCGGCCGGAGGTCGGGCACCGGGTTCAGTTCGGGCCGGCGCCGGGGCGGCTCATCCGGGCCCCGCGGGTTCTCGTTGGGGTCGTAGTACGGATCGGACATGGTGTTTCTCCTCGTACTGACGGCTGCTCACAGCAGGGGAGTTGCCAGGGCGAGGCGGCAGGGCGGACCGTCCCACCGCCACTCGGGGGCCAGGGCCTCTGCCACGTCGGCCGCCGTGTCGACGCCCTGACGGAAGGACCCGTCGGCGGAGAGGGTGTTCCACGCATCGGCGGTGTAACGCCGTACGGCGTCCGCTTCGCGGCCGGAGCACGGCCGGCTCTTCTCCAGCCGGGTCCGCACCCGGACGCCCCGGCCCTGTATGGCTCTGAGCTCCGCCCGCCAGTCGGCGCCGAGCGGACAGGCCGGTACCACGCCGTGCTGCTCGGGCGTTCCCGGCGGGCGGCGGCCGACGATCAGCAGGGCGCGCTCGGCGGGGCGGCCTTGGGGGCCGCCCGGCCGGGCCGTGGCCGAACCGACCTTCTTGAGCGCGTCCTCCAGCGAGGAGACGGTGTCCTGCTCGTGCCGGGTGGGCCGCCAGTCGGCCAGGGAGGCCCGGGCGCTCTGCGCGGGGCCGGCGGGGACGGTCAGCAGCAGCAGGGACCGGGGGGTGTAGGCGGTCTCGCGTACGACGTGGTCGTAGTGGCCCACCACACCGACCCGCAGGCCGTCACCCGAGCCGTGCCGACGGGCCAGCGCGGCGATGACATCCCGGACGAACGCCAGCCGCTCGGCGGTCTCCTCCGGTTCGGCACCGCTCATCTCGACGGTGAAGAAGACATCCAGGGCGGGCGGGCGGACGATGCGCCGCGGGAGGCGCCCGACCAGGGCGGAGACCTCCGGGGGAGCCACCGGGGAGTCGTCCGCCGCCGGGGCGCCGGGAGTTCCTCCGGCCGGCCGGAGCAGCGTCACCTCTCCGGGGCCGCGCAGGACGAAGGACAGCCGCGCCGGGGCGAAGGCCGTCAGCGCGGTCTGCCGCGCGGAGAGCATCACCGGCCCGTCGCCGTCCGCGGCGGCCAGCACGGGCAGGATCACCGGGGTGCGGCCGTTCGGCCCGCCGTGGACGGTGATCTCCGCCGTGGCGGTCTCACCGTGCCGGAGCCGGGATCCGGCCGGGAAGAGTACGTGGGTGTGTGCGTGCACGGTGCCGGTCCGCCGGTCGACGCGGGCGAGCAGCAGTGTGTGGTCGGCCGTCAGCGGTGCGGTGCGCAGTGCCTCGCGTACCGCTCCCTCCGTGTCCGTCCCGTGCGCGGGGCCGGGGCGACCGCCGGCCTCGCCCGGTGCGACGGGACCCGCCGGTGCCGGGCCGAGCTCGGCCCGCGGGGCGTACGTGATCCGCAGCAGCTCCGTGGCCCGGTCCAGCAGGAGCCAGCCCGCCCGGCGGTTGAACAGTACGACCGTGTGGGCGCAGGAGGACGGAACGTGTCCGCGGAGCCACCGGGTCACCGCGTTGTCGAACTCCTTGCGGCCGACCACCGGCAAGGTGCCGATTCCGCCGGCGAGCTGGAACCGGAGTATTTCCTCGCAGGGATCGAACAGGGGGGCGACGGAATTCCAGTCCGTGCTTTCCGTGGCGGTCTGCCGCGGTATTCCGCTCCGGTCCGCAACGGCCTTGATCATATTGATGCGTTCGGAAGTGAATTCAATGAACAGCACTGTTTCGATACGGCCGTTGACCAGGTCCGCCAGGGTCTGTTCCCACTGGGCCGTGCTGTGCGGGGGCAGATCCGGGTGGACAGCGGGCCGCTTCGCCGGAGCCGGGGCGTCGGGCCCCGCGGGACCGCCCCGCAGCACCGAAGTCGTCTGCCCCGCACCGTCGGTGCCCGACCCCGACAGTGCCGCCGCCCGTATGTCCCAGGCGTGTTCGGCGCTCCGCAGCGCGGCCGCCGCGGACGCCCGGTCGGCGTCGGTCAGATCCCCCAGGACCGGGTCGCCGTGCATCTGCCAGCCACAGTCCGGGCATTGGGCTTCGCCCCCGTCAGGAGTTCCGCACACCGGACACGCACGATCATTTTCGCCGATCAATGATCCTTTACCTCTCCGATCGCAGTGCCAGTCGACCTTTGAAGCATGCAAGTGTCACGGGCGCCTACATGAACCACACGGTTCCGGAATCCTCCCGATCCCCTTCGGGAGGCGGAGCGAAATGAAGATCACGGGGGAATTCCGGTCCGCGGACGGCCGGAATTTCCCCCGTGATTCCAGTCAACAGGAAGGTCCGGGCGGGGACTGGTCGCGGTCCGGGCGGATCCTGGTGGGCAGCCGTTCGAGGAGCGCGGCGGCGGTCGGCGTGCGGACGACGAAGTGGAGATCCCACTGTGCGCCGCGGGCCAGTTCGGCCTCCACGGCGGCCCACATGGCGGCCAGGCTGACCTCGTACGGCAGGCCGCCGCGCCCCGAGCCGAGCAGCGGGAAGCACACCGAGCGCAGCGGTGGCGTGAAGTGGTCGCGCTCGCCGGCGAGGATCGCGAGGACGCGGGAGGTGGCCCGGGTGATGTCGGCGGGGAGCACGTCGTAGTCGTTGGTACCGGCCCTGGGCACGGCGACGGCCGCGTGGTAGATCCGGCGGATCCCCTGGCTGACGAGGGCGCCGGAGTCGGTCGCGGCCACGGTGCCGGGAAGGACGGGGCGGCCCGAAGTGCCCTGCTGGGCGGCCCATTTGCGCAGACCGTCGAGGACGGGGTCGTCGTGCACGTCGCCGGTCACGCCCTGCACCGCGCCCGCCCGGCGCAGCGAGGCCGAGACGGAGGACTTGTACGGCTCGGGCAGCCCGAAGTGGGTATTGCTCGGCGAGACCACCACGTCGACGTTCCGCAGCAGGTCGACCGGGTGGACATGGAGTGTGAGGCGGACGTCGCGTCCGGCCGTGCGGAGGTCCACGTGCCGGTGCGAGGAGCCGCTCCAGTCCTGCGCGGCGCCGCCGTCCGCCAGCTCCACGATCTGGTCGGCGACGTACCCGAGGACCAGGAGTTCCTGGTGCTTGCGGAAACGCTCGACGCTGACCCCGTAGACCTGGGCCGCCCGGCTGCGCCGGGAGGAGGGCGCCCAGTCCCGGGTGCCCTGTGCCAGGCCGAGGGTGTACTCGGCGGCCGTCCGCAGTGTGTCCGTGTCGATGCGCGCCACGGCGAGCCGCAGCAGTCCCTCGACCGAGCCGTCCGGTGTGCGGGCGGCGGCCGCACACCGGAGGGCGGAGAGCTTCAGGTCGCGCAGTCTGACCGGTCCGGCCAGCCGAACCTTCCTGAGTTCCGCCAGAATTGACCCGTGGTCAACGAGTGGCATGGTGTCACGATGGCACCGCTCGCGCGCCGCCACAAGCGAAGGGGTGACACGGGCGATCAGCCGGTCCGGGGCGGCACGATCGCACTGCGCAAGGGGGCGAGCAGCTGGTTCGTCTCCGCGACACCGGCCGGGGAGCCCATGTCCGCGATGCCGTTGCCGGGCACCACGGCGAGCGGCTCACCCGCGCACCGGTCGTGGAAGAGGACCGACGCGAGGTGGGGCCGGTTGCGCCGGGACTGCCAGATCAGGCCCATGGCCTCGGGTGTCTGGGCCCGGATCTCGCTCGCCCAGCGACGGGTCTTCGCGTAGCGCTCGCCCTCCGCTTCGAGCAGCCACGAATCCTGGCACACGGCGGCCAGGTCCGCCTCGGTGACCAGCGAGACCAGGGCGAGTTCGCAGCGGGTGCGCAGCAGGGTCAGGGACTTGCCCCGGACCGCGGCGTACGGGATCAGGCGCATCCCGGCGTCCTGGTCGAATTCGAGGGAACGCAGCAGGGTCTCGGCCAGGGCGGTGGCCGGGGTGTCGGCCAGGTACAGGTACTGGTACGGGTCCGACTCGGTTCCGTCGAAGCGGTTGCCGCCGAAGTGGGCGTCCACCGCGATCGGGTTGAACTGCACGGCCGGCCGCTTCGTGCTGTGCATGCGCCACAGCGGCGTACCGGCGGGGAGCAGACGGCTGTTGGGTCGCAGCACGAAGGCGGACGGGGGCAGGGTGCCGGTCATCGGTCGCCCTCCACAAGAGCCGTGGCGGCGCCCACCAACTGCTCGTCGGGAAGTTCCCCGAGCAGCGCCGCGGGCTTGCCGCCGAGCCAGACGTTGCCGCTCAGCCACCAGTCCGCGGCGCCCCAGGGGTCGGTGTCGGCGAGGAGGATGCGGTTGACCCGCAGGACGACGGGGATCGGCCCGCCGGCCGCACCGGCGAACTGGAAGGCCGGATAGCGGTCGCCGTGTTCGGTGTCGTCGAGGCGGATCAGTTCCGGTGGTGGTGCTCCGAGGCCCGAGGAATGGCAACGGGCGTCCACAACCGGGTGGTCGAGTGCGGGTTCCGCCCGCAGCCGGGCCTGTACCGAGCGGATGATCGCCGCCGGGTCGGGCACGGGCTGCGGCTCCGAGAGCCGTACGAGGAGCGACCGCGCACCGGCCACGGCGTCCGTCGGCTCCGTCGCGGGCCCGGCGAACCGGGGGGAGTCCAGGGCCAGGTACACCGGATGGTCGAACGGCAGTGGGATCAGCGCGTGCTTGACGCCCTTCAGGGCCCTGAGGACCGCCTTGTTGTCCTCCTCCGCCGTCTCGGCGAGCGCACCCAGCCGGGCGAGGAACAGCGCGTACTGCTCGTCGTCCAGTGACTCGCGGATACTGTCCCGGTGCTCGCCGACGAGGGCGAGCAGCTGTTCCGGATTCATACGGTTCCTCCTTCGGACGCGGTCCGCGCCGTCGCTGCCGTGGCCGGTCCGGGGCCGGGGTGTCCCTGGTGGATGAACGCCGCCCAGACCGGGAGGCGGTCGAGTCCCGGGCGCTGGATCTCGCGCAGCAGCCCGCCGCCGAGCGAGCCCGGATTCTTGCGGTCGGGGTCGAGCATCCACAGCTGTGCGGCCCTGAGCGCGTCCGCCGGCCCCTGCCCCTCGACTGCCAGGTAGTGGTGGAACACCGCCATCATCAGCGCCGAGGCTCCGTCCTGGGCGGTCCACCGCGACCCCACCACATTGCGTGCCCCGCCCGAGACGAAGGATGTCGTCAGGGTCAGGGCCTCGTCGTGGTCCCGGGTACTGAGGTCGGTCTCGCAGGCACTCAGGACCACCAACGGGCCGTGCGCGTCGCGAAGCCGGCCCAGAGCCTGGTCGAGGGCCTCCGGATCGCCGTTCCGGAGAACGCTGAACGCTTCGAGCACCGAGGGGACGACGGCGTTCACGGCGGTGAAGGCCTCGGTGCCGCCGGGAGCCGGACCGGGAGCCGAGCGGCCTTCCGTGCGCGCGCCGGGTCCCGGATCCGCCGCCGGGCCGGGCAGGTCCGACAGCAGGTCCGTCACCCGCCGCAACTCGTCCTCGTACGGGAACCCACCGGACATCGTGTCCATGAACGTGCGCATGGCGTGGACGGGTGATCGGGGCCCGGCCAGCTGATCGAGCATGCTGCCCGTCCGGCGCAACTGCTCGTGCTGCTCCGGCGGCAGCGGCAGTTCCCTGACCTCGTCCAGCAACTCCCGTATCTCGGCCACGGCGTCGGCCATCCCCGCCGGACCCAGCTCGGAGTGCCAGCCGAGCAGACCGGACATGGCGGGCGGCCGATCGCCGCGAACCCCCTTCTGCGGTACCGGCAGCACAAGGGAGAGCAGCGACAGCGCGGCCCATCGCCTGTCATCCGGGTCCGTCGCCGCCCCGGTCGGCGTCGCCGGGTCCCGGGCCTCCCGCAGCAGTCGCCGCGCCCGCTCCCGGTCCGCCGGCACGCCGCCCCTGGCGAGGTGACGCATCGCAAGGACGGAACCGAGCTGGACCGACACCGTGGCACGCAGTTCCGCGTCGTGTTCCAGCAGACGCATCAGCTCTTCGAGCTCGGCGATCGATCCGTCGTACATGTCCGGGCCGGCCGTGGAGGCGCCCGGCGGGTACAGCCGCAGCGCCCGCTTCGTGGCGGCCATCACCCAGGCGCGCAGCGCCCGGACGCCCCCGTTCTCCTCGGTCTCCGGACAGGTCATACGTCCCCCTCGGCCTGCCGGTCGTCCCTGTCCGTTTCCCGTAGTTCTTCCCGCATCTCCCGCCGCAATGTGCGCAGCCGGTCCCACAGCACATCGATTTCGGCCTTCGCGGCGGTCGGCGAGTCACCCGGGCGCGGCATCCCGTCGGCCAGGCGCAGCAGCCGGCCGTACAGCGTGCCCAGACCGTGGCTGACCTCGTCCGCGATGCCGAGGATCCGCTCCGGCAACCGCAACTGGGCTTCCGCGTGGGCCTCCCGGTGCAGATCGCGGGCCTCGACGAGCCGGCGTCGTACGAGTCCCGGGTCCTCGGTGCCGCCGAGCGCGTGGAACTGGTCGGTGAGGGCGGCCAGGTACTGGCGGGCGGCCGTGTTGAGCGCGACGCAGGTCGAGTGGCGCGCCTCGGCCTCGCTGCGCCGTGCCCGCAGACGCTCCGCGCGCGTGTTCTCGCGCTGTCGGCTCCGGTCCGCGGCGCGCTGGGTCAGCAGGGCGGACAGCAGTGTGCCGACGACCCCGATGAACGCGACCGCCGCGGCGGTCGCGTTACCGACGTCCATGCCGTCCCGGCCGGGGTGCTCGCACCTGGCTGTTCGCACTCACCCTGCCAGCGAAGCAGCAGGGTCCGCGCGGCGTGAAGCCCTGTACCAGCAAGCGCCCGGTTCACAACCGGCATACGCCCGAAGCCGCGGTACCCGATGGGCGCCCGGGTGCCGGCCACCGGCACTCCGCTCTCAGGTCGTCAGTTCCGTGATCAGGGATGTCGCCTCGCCGATGAGTGCCACCTCGTGCGGGCTCATCGTCGGGTTGGCGGCGCGCTGCGCGGCGGCCTCGGCGAGGTGATGGGCGGGGATTCCGCCGGACGCGGAGAGGTGCGGCAGCAGGGCGTCCAGCAGGGAGCGGGCGCCCGCCGATGCGGGGGAGCGGGGGTCGACCGCCACCTGGGCCAGGATCAGGGACGACATGGCGCGGTCCGCGGCCGGAGCGCCCTCCCTGGTGTTGCCCCAGTCGATCACCACCGGGCCCCGGCCCGTCAGCATCACATTGTCCGGGTGCAGGTCGAGGTGGAGGATCCGGTCCTCGGGGTGCGGGGAGAGCCGGGCCGGAACGGTGTGGAGTTCGGCGAGCAGGCCGGCCAGCACGGCCGCCGCGTCGGCCGCCGACAGTTCGCCGGTCAGCAGGGAGTCCAGCATCGTCGGTCCGGTCAGGCGTTGCAGCACCAGGTCGCAGGGGGGTGTCTTGGCGTCCCGGGGGCCGAGGCGGGGGAGCGGGTAGCCGTGTGCGACGAGGTAGGACATGACCATCCATTCGGGAGTGGCGTCCATGCCGTCGCGGTAACGGCGCAGGACCCACTTCTCGTCGAGTGCGTACACATCGGCGGACCGTCCCGCACCCAGTAGCTCACCAATTCGCATGGGGCGAACCTACGGGGACGGGCGCCGGATGCGGTGGCGTGGTGGCGATACGGGGCCGACGGCGCTGGTCAGGGGCCTCATAACGCGAAGTGAGGGGGCGGACGGGATCTCCTGGGGATGACGTGTACGCGGCTACCTTGGCGGCAATTCCCCCGAAGTCAAGGAGAGTTCCGTGGAGAGATCCGTGCTCCGCAGACGTGCCCTGGCCGCGTGTACCGCCACCGTGGCCGTCGGTGTGCTCGCGCTGGCAGGTCTGACCGGCAGCGCGTCCGCCGATCCGGCCCCCGACCTCCGGCCGACCCGCCCACCGACCCGCCGACCGAGCCGGGCGGCACCTGGGCGGCCGGTACGACGTACGCGGCGGGCGATGTCGTGATGTACGGCTCCGACAGCTACCGCTGCCTCCAGCCGCACCTGGCGCAGCCCGGCTGGACGCCGCCGAACGTGCCGGCCCCTGGGGGCGCGTCTGACGGCTGCCCCGCGGCCCAGCTCTGTGTCATGCACGTGCCCTTCCCCCACCCGAGACCAGCGGGGCGTACGCCGCGCCGGGTCCGGGCCGGACGCACCTTCGGCCCGGACCCTTTCTCGCGCCCGATTCCTGTCGGGGCGGGGGGCCGGGCGGCGGAGTAGCCTGGATGCGTACGGCTCCCGGTGAGCCGCCCCGGTCGGCCTGCGCATCGAAGGGGGCCGGTATCGCATGGACACCTTGGTCATGGTCGTGGTCGTCCTCGCGATGATCGCGGTCGCGGCGTTCGTCATCCATCTGCTCAATGCCCGGCACCGGCATCAGCATCTGCGTCCGGCGCACTACGACCACGGGCTGGCCGGGTTCGACGAGGGGCCGGGAAAGGGACCGGACAAGGGTCCTACTTCGCGTCCGAATAACGCTCCACCACCGCCGTAGTGAACGGAAAGCGCACCGGAGTCTCACCGAAGGCGGTCCGCCCGGCCAGCTCACCGGCCGCCCGGATCGCCGCCACCACCGCCTCCGCCTCCTCCCGGGGGCAGTGCACGATCACCTCGTCGTGCTGGAAGAAGACCAGCTCGGCACGGAGGCCGGCGGAGCGGAGCGAGCCGCGCAGGGCGGCCAGGAGCAGCAGCGCCCAGTCGGCCGCGCTGCCCTGCACCACGAAATTGCGGGTGAAGCGGCCCCGCGCGCGGGCGTTCGTCGATGCGTAACCAGGGGTGAACGCGCCGTCGGCGGAGGGTGTGTCGGGGCTCTCCTGCGGGATTCCGGCCTCCTCGTACGCCCCGCTCCCGGCCGCCGGGGGACTGGTCCGGCCCAGCCACGTCCGTACGAGACGTCCCTCCTCGCCCGCCTTCGCGGCATCATCGACATAGGCCACGGCCAGCGGGAACCTCCGGCGCAGGGCGGCCAGGTTCTTCAGGCCGTCGCCCGAGGTCTGGCCGTAGACCGCGCCGAGGAGTGCGAGCTTGGCGTGGTCCCGGTCGCCGTGGAACGCCCGGTCCGACAGGGCCGTGTACAGATCGCCGTCGTGGCCCGCCACCTCCATCAGACCGGGGTCCCGGGAGATCGCGGCGAGCACCCGGGGCTCCATCTGGTCCGCGTCCGCGACGACCAGGCGCCAGCCCTCGTCGGCGACGACCGCCTGCCGTATCACCTTGGGGATCTGCAGCGCCCCTCCGCCGTTGGTCGTCCAGCGGCCGCTGACCGTGCCGCCGGGCAGGTACTCGGGGCGGAAGCGGCCGTCGCGCACCCAGTCCTGGAGCCAGCTCCAGCCGTGCGCCGTCCAGATCCGGTACAGCTTCTTGTACTGGACGAGGGGCTCCACCGCCGGGTGGTCCAGCTCCTCCAGCTCCCAGCGGCGGGTGGACTTCACCTTGATACCGGCCTGCGCGAAGGCCTTCACCACGTCGGCGGGGAGGTCGGGGCGGACCCGTCTGCCGAAGGCGGCCGACACCTCGTCGGCCAGCTCGGCCAGTCTGCGGGGCTCGCCGCCGCCCGCGTAACGCTCGCCGAGCAGATCGTGGAGGACGTCCCGGTGGACATCGGCGCGCCAGGGGAGACCTGACCGGTTCATCTCGGCGGCGACCAGCATTCCGGCCGACTCGGCGGCCGTGAGCAGGCGCATCCTGCCGGGGTGCTCGGTGGCGTCGTGACGGCGGAGCTGGTCGGCGTAGACCTGGAGCAGGCCGTCGAAGGGGAGCTGGGTGCCGGACCGGGGCTCGAAGAGCGAGGACTGCGAGCCGGGCTCCGCGGAGCGGGGCGGCGGATCGGGCGGCACGGGGGCGTTGTGCAGGCGGGCGTGGGCGGCGGCCGCCGAACGGGGCTCGCCGAGGCGGCCCTCATGGGCGAGCAGGAGGGATTCGGCGACCTCGATGTCGTAGCAGCGGCTCACGGGGACGCCGGCCGCGAGCAGCCGCGGGTAGATCTCGGCGGTGGAGCGCCACACCCAGCGGGTGACGTCCGGGCGGGCGCGGACCGCCGCCACGAGGTCGGGCTCGGTGACGACCGGGGCGGCGGGCAGGCCGGAGGGGGCCAGCGGGGCCAGGAGGGCGCCGCCGGTCTCCGTCATGGCCAGAGCCCAACGTTCGGTCATGCCTTCGAGTCTGGCACCCGGCACTGACACCGCACGGCGGGCGGGCGGTGCGTGTCCCCCGGTCCGGGTGCCGGGGACGGCACCGGGACCGGGGGAGCGGAGGGCGTCAGGAATCGGATTCGGAGGTCCAGGTGCCCAGGGAGATCTCGGCGGTGATGCCGGGGCCGAAGCCGGCCATCAGGCCGCGGTGTCCGTCGAGGGCCGAGGCCTCGTCGAACATGCGGCCGAGGGCGTCGAGCACCACGGCGCTGGCTATGTTGCCGTACTCGGTGAGCGTGGCGCGGCTGAAGCGGAACGCCTCGGGCGGCACGTCCAGGAAGCGGCTCAGGTCGTCCAGGATGCGCGGGCCGCCCGCGTGGATGATGTAGAAGTCCATCTTCCCGGCGTTCCACTGGTTCTCCTCGGCGACCGCCTCCAGGGCCGGTGCGAGGGGTTCCATGGTTCCGGGCACCCGCTTGTCGAGCTGGAAGTGGAACCCGGTGGACCGGACCGCGTAGGAGATCCAGTCCTCGGTGTCCGGGATGACGAACGAGCCGTTGTGTTCCAGGCGTACTCCCGTGCCGCCGCTGCCGCGGAGCACGACGGCGGCTATGCCGTCGCCGAACAGCCCGTTGGACAGCAGCGATCCCACACCGAGGTCGGTGGGCTGGTAGCAGAGCGAGCAGAACTCGCACGCCACGATCAGCACATTGGCGTCGGGGTAGGCCGTGCAGAAGTCGTGCGCCCGGTTGACGGCCGCACCGCCCGCCGCGCAGCCGAGCTGGGCGATCGGCAGCTGCCGGGTCTCCGGCCGGAAGCCCATCTCGCCGATGAGCCACGCGGTCGGCGGCGGCATCATGAAGCCGGTGCAGGAGACGTAGACGATCAAGTCGATCTGCCGCGGCTCCAGTTCGGCCTGGTCGAGTGCCCGGCGTACGACCTCCGGCACGCGGGCCTTGGTGTGTTGCTCGTACGTGATGCTGCGGGCGTCGAAGCCCGGGTGCTGCAACACCTTGTCGATCGGCTGGATCAGATGTCGCTTCTGCACCCCGGTGTGTTCGATCAGACGAAGGACCAGGTCGATCTGCGGATGGTCGCCGTGCAACCGTTCAGCCAGCTCAAGGGTTTCCTCGTTGGTGATGACGTACTCGGGAACCGCGATGGCCGGCTTGCAGAGAACCGCCATGGAACTCCTCCTAGCGGACTTGGTCCACACGGCCGGGCCCAAATGGTTCCGGGGCGTTCGCCTGCCGGAGACGGCCACTGCGGCTCCGTACACGCTGCGTTGCGCGGACGTGGAGTGCTGGTGGATTCCGGCGCCGGGTCAGGTACCCCTGGAACGGGCGCGGACGGGCCGACCGTCGAAGACTGAGTTCCAGCCGTTCATGGGCGGAAAGAGGTTCCGCCACGGCTGGGGTGGCCGTCGGAATCACGCTACGGCAGGCGGATCGGGGCCGCATGTCGAGCGTACGTCGGCACACGCTTCGGCGCCGTACGCGGGGGGCGTGCGGCCCGGCCGTGCGGCGGGGCTTCGTGCCGGGAATCTCCGGGACGCCCGGCGCCCCGGAGATTCCCGGGTTGCCGCCGGCCGTGGGCCGACGCATCATCGATGACGGCCCGGCGTCGGCCACGGCCACGACGGGTGAGTCGCCCACGACGGGCGGATCACCCGCGCTCCCCGGTCACCAGGTGACGGGCAGTTCCAGGGGATAGCGCCAGATCGACGTCTTGTTCCAGCGCACTTCCTCGGCCGGTGTCGCCAGCTTCAGGGCGGGGAAGCGCCTCAGCAGTGTTCCGATGGCGACCTCGAGCTCCGTGGCCGCGAGCGGGGCGCCGAGGCAGTGGTGCCCGCCCCACCCGAAGGTCATGTGGGACGGTCCCTGACGCTCCAGGTCCAGCTCGTCGGGGCGGTCGAACTTCCGGCCGTCGCGGTTGGCCGTCAGATAGGAGACGTGCACGATGTCCCCCTCCCGGATCCGCACCCCGCTCAGCTCCACGTCCTCGGTGGCGACACGGGGGATGCCGACACCCTTGCGGAAGGGGATGAAACGCAGCAGCTCCTCGATGGCCTGCGGGAGCATCTCGGGGCGGTCGCGCACCGTGTCGAGCTCGCCCGGCCTGGTGAGCAGCGTGTAGGCGATGTTCCCGATCTCGTACGTGGTGGTGTCCTGGCCGGTGATGAGCAGGACCATGGCCATGACGGTCAGTTCCTGGTCGTCCAGGATCTCGTCCCCGTCACGCGCGGTGGCCAGTGCGCTGATCAGGTCGTCGCCCGGGTTGGCGCGCCGCTCGGCGGTCAACTCCTCGAAGTAGGCGCGGAGCTCGGCCTTGGCCCGGATCGCCGCGTCCTTGTTCTCGACCGTGGTGTCCATCATGGTCCGGGCGTGGGCGCGCAGTTGTGCGCGGTCGGCCTCCGGGATGTCGAGGACCTCGCAGATGGTGGTCAGCGGCAGCGGCGCGGCCAGATGCTCGAACAGGTCGGCCGGGGCGCCGTGCTCCTCCACGCGGTCCAGCAGCTCGTCGACCACATGTTGCGTACGCACCCGCATGCGCTCCATGTGCCGGGGGGCGAAGCCCTTGGAGATCAGGCTGCGCAGGCGGCTGCTGCCCGGCGGGTCCATGACGTTGATCGCTTCGTCCTGGACGATCGGCTCGGGGGTCATGCGCGGGAAGTTCCGGCCGATGATGGCGCTGCGGCTGAAGCGCCGGTCGGTGGTCACCGTACGCACGTCGTCGTAGCCGGTGACGAGCCATGCCTCGCCGTCGCCGTGCGGGAGACGGATGCGGGAGACGGGTTCTTCGGTCATCAAGTGCCTGAGCACCGGGTCGAATTCGAGGGCCTCGGCGTAGTCGAACGGGCAGTGCCGTGCGCCGGCGACTGGTTCCATGCGGAGCTCCAGAGGGGGATCTGACGGGTGGTTCATGGCAGGTGCGGGCTGGACGGGACATAGGTGCCCGATCGCCCGCGGGGCCACGCGCCGGTCCGGGCCGATTGGTCCATATGCAGAACGGATTCGACGGTGCCGGTCGCTGGACCGGCGCAATGCGGTCCGGCGACCGGCACCGGTCCGGTGCCTCGTACGGGCCCGGTGACGTACGGCCGGTGCGGCCGGGGTCTCAGACGTTCGGTACGACGTCGGTGGCGTCCACCGCGGGGCGCAGGGCGCGGGCGAGCTCGACGCCGTCGCCCACCGCCCAGAAGTGGGTGAAGAACAGGCGGGGGTTCTCCGACAGGTGGTGGTTGTGCAGCTCGACGAGCTTGATCCCGCCGCGCCGCAGGGCCCGCAGCACGTACGGGACCTCGTCGCTGAGCATGGCGCAGTCGCCGCTGAGCGCGGCCCGGCCGCCGCCCACCGGCTGGAAGTTGAAAGCGCTGGTCGACCCCAGGCCGGGAGGCAGGATCAGATGGCCGTCCGCGACGGTCTCGCGGCGGACGAAGAGGATCTTGTAGAGCCCGTCCTCGATGGAGCCCTTGGTGCCGAGCGCCGCCTCCATGCCCGCGGTGTCCAGGTCGACCGGGGCCGGCGGCAGCGGCGGCGCGGGCGGCGGGGTGCCGGTGCGGTCGAAGCCCGCGCGCAGCCCGCGGGCCAGGGCCACCGCGTCGTGGCCGTGTCCGTGGACATGGGTCCACCAGATGTCGGGGGTCTGGGAGAGCAGGTGCTTGTGGAGCGCGGTCTGCTCGATCCCGTGCGCCTGCCAGGCGTCGGTCACCCGCTGGAGCTCCCGCTCGGTGACCACCACGTCGCCCATGAGCATCGTGGTGCCGTCGGCGTAGCGGACGAAGGCCACATGCGTGCCCAGTGCGAGCCCCGGGGAGACGACGACGCCGTCGGAGACCACGTGGAGATCCCGCCGGGGGAAGCCCGTGTGGTACGTCGTATCGCGCAGCATGTTGCCGGGGCGGCCCAGTGCCTTCGCCACGTCCGCCCAGTCGTCGAGGCCGGTCGGCACCGGCTTGACCCGCTTTCCGTGCCCCTCTTTTCCGTGCCTCGCCCCGGTCATCCCGGTGGGCAGCGCACGGGCGGGGGCGGGGTTCGCCGCCGCCAGTACGGGCGCGAGGGCGGCGGCGGCAAGGACCCGCCGCCGTGAAGTGATCGCCCGCACGCCGCTGTTCTGCTGTCGGTCTCCGGTCATCCTCTGATCGCCTCCATCGGTCGCCCCCATGGCGTGATGAAAGCACGTGAAATCGTGATGAAAGGATGAAAGCGGATACATCGTCAGCGGGTGCCGCTGGATGGACTAAACGCGTTGTCCGGCCAGGCCCTTGGTCCGTGCCCCCTGCTTCGGCCCACCGCCGGCGAGCGGCGCCGCACCGCGACGACGAGGACCGAGACGAAGACGGTGAGCTCGCCCGCGGTACCGAGCAGGACGTTCGCGGTCAGCAGCGCCTCGGCATCCCGTTCGGTGACCGGGTCGGCCCGGCGGCGGTCGTCCCCGGTGAGAACCAGGGCGCGGCCGCCGACCACCCGGCGCACCTCGGCGACGGGCGCGTCCACACCCACGGCGTCCCCGCCGTCGTCCCGCGTCACCGGGCCGAGCCTCCGGAGCTCGCGCAGGAGTTCGATATCCACAGGGTGTGGATGAGCGAGCCTGCGGCTGACCCCCACTGTGGACGGCCCGCGCCGCACCCGTACGGTCAGGGTGTCGTCGCCCATCACCACCACCGATGACGCGGCGAAGCGCCGCGGCGCCCGGTCCGGGGCGTCGAGGGCCGAGGCGAGGGCGAGACCCGGAGGGGCCCATGACGGCGGTGAAGGTACCGCCCCGGACGGTGAGGTCGATGCCGTCGAGGGCGTCGACGCCGCCGTAGGAGCGGCGCACGGAGCGAAGCCGTACGGCGTCGGCGGCACCCGGAGGCGCGGCGGAACCGTGGGAGGAGGTCATGCCTTCGACCGAAGCGTTTCCGCGCCCCGCGATCACGACCACCAGAGCCCGTCCACGGGGTAGGGCCAGCCATCCCCCGCCGCACCGCCCTGCCTACCCTGACCTCATGGAACCGGTGACCGACCAGGCATTCGCGGCAGCCCTCTACTCGGACGGCGACGCCGGTCTCGACACCGGGGCCTCCCTCCTCGCCGCCGACCCGACGGCCGACGCGGAACTGTTCCGGCGCGGCGAGGAGTTCGTCCGCCGGGCCTGGGAGCGCGGCTGGCAGCCCGCCGACGTCGTACGCCTCGTCCGCCGCGAGCTCGACGAGAACGCGGCCGGCCTGGCCGCCGGACTGATCGGCTCGGAGACCGCACGGTACGAGCGGCTTCCGCCGCGCTGGCGGTCCCAGCTCGACGCGCTCCCGGACGCCCCGCCCCGCAACCGCCCGGACCGTTTCTCCTACGCAGGGGCCGTCCTCGGCCTGTACCGGCTGCTGCTCCGGCTCCCCGCCATCGAACCGGTCGGGCCCCCGCCCGGCGCCGCCCCGCACGGACTCCGGCTGCCGCCCGCGCACGACGAGCCCCGGATGCTGACCCGGATCCGCGCCCTGCTCGCCAAGGCGGAGGCGACCGGCTTCCCCGAGGAGGCGGAGGCCCTCACCACCAAGGCGCAGGAACTGATGGCCCGGCACTCCATCGACGAGGCCCTGCTCGCCGCCCGCACCCACAGCAAGGCGGCGCCGGGGGCGTGCCGGATCGGGGTCGACGCGCCGTACGAGACGGCGAAGGCGATCCTGCTCGACGCGGTGGCCGCCGCGAACCGCTGCCGTGCGGTGTGGAACAGCGACCTCGGCTTCTCCACGGTGGTCGGTTTCGAGGCGGACCTGGACGCCGTGGAACTGCTGTACACCTCCCTGCTGGTCCAGGGCACGGCGGCGATGACGAAGGCGGAGGCGGGCCAGCGGGCCGGCGGACGCAAGCGGACCAAGACGTTCCGGCAGTCGTTCCTGATGGCGTACGCCCAGCGGCTGGGCAGCCGGCTCGCCGCCGACACCGCTCGTGTCACCGCCGAGGCCGAGGCCGAGGGCGGGACCGGCGCCGGACCGGCCGGGTCCGGCGCCCCTCGGCTGCTCCCGGTGCTCGCCGCCCGCGACATGGCCGTCACGGACACCGCCGAGCGGATGTTCCCCGAGACCACGACCACCCGGGTCCGGGGCGCCACCGACCTGGACGGCTGGACCCATGGCACAGCCGCGGCGGACCGGGCGCGGATGGGCGGGAGCGGTCCGGAGCTCCGTGGCGGGCGCGGGAGGCGGTAGGCACCGCCCCCGCGGGCGCGGGAAGCGGTAGGTACCGCCCCTGCGAGCTGATTTCCGGCAACTCGGACCAAGCGGTAATTCCGGTTAGGCTCTGGGCATGAGCTGGCTCCGGGCGCTGAAGGAGACCGCCCGCTCGGGGCTGTCGATCGAGCGGCGACGCCTCGAACCGCTCATCGCGATCCGCGGCGCGGCCGGGCTCGCCCTCGTCATCGGGACCAGCCTCGCGTTCTTCGGGCCCGTGGTCGCCGCGAGCTCCGCGTTCGGCGCGTTCCAGGCGGCCATCGCCACGTTCCAGCGCAGCTGGCGGCCCCGGCCCGTGCTCGCCCTGGTCTCCGGGGCGAGCCTCGCCGTGTCGACGTTCCTCGGCTATCTCACCGGCTCCCGGCTGCCGCTGTTCCTCGCCCTGCTGGTGCTCTGGACGTTCGTCGCGGGCCTGGCCTGGGCGGCCGGGCCGACCGCCGGCATCATCGCGGCGTCGAACGTGGCGATCATGCTGGTCACGGTCACCCTGCCCACCTCCGTCGCGAACTCGGCCGTGCACGCCGCGATGATCCTGTTCGGCGGCCTGGTGCAGGCGGCGCTGATCGTCCTGTTCCCGGTACGGAGATGGGGCGCCCAGCGCGACGCCCTCGCCGACGCGCTGGCCGCCGAGGCCGACTACGCCCGCCGGCTGCGCCACGACCCGCTCGCCCCCTTCGACCCGGTGCCGCTGATGACGGCCCGCAGCGCGGCCGCGGTCACCCCGCGCCAGGCCCGCCGCCGACCGCCCGAGCTGCGGGGCCCGCGCGGGGTCGCCGAACGGATCAGACCGGTGCTCGCCTCGCTCGCCGACCCGTCGCTGGGCGTGCCGTCCGAAGGGCCGGAGCGGGAACGGGTCCGCGAGCTGCTCGCCGCCGCCGGATCGGTGCTCGACTCGGCCGCCCGCGCGATCCGGCACGGCGACCCGGTCGAGCTCGCCCCGTCCGCCGTGGCCGCACTGAAGACCCCGGACACCGGCACACTCCTCACCGGCCCGCCGCTGCGCGCCGCCGACCGGCTCGGCGCGCTGCTCTCCGACGTCATCGAAACGGCCGAGGGCGAGGGCACGAAGGAGCAGGACGCCTCGGACAGGTCCAGGGCCGCCGAGGCCGCCGAGGCCATCAAGGCCACCTCGGGCGGGACCCCCGCCGCCCCGCACCGCCGCCGCCCCACCCTGCTGCGGCTGGTCCCCGTTGTCCTGAAGGAGATGCGCGCCGAACTGCGCCCGGGGTCACCGATCCTGCGGCACGCCGTCCGGGTCTCCATCGTCGCGGCCGTCGGCTATCTCATCGGCACCGCGCTGCCGTTCGGTCACGGCTACTGGGCGCCCATGGCCGCCGTCATGGTGATGCGGCCGGAGTTCTCCCAGACGTACGCGCGTTCCGTGGCCCGGTTCGGCGGCACGATCGTCGGCGTCGCGCTCGCCACCGCGATCGTCCAGACCACCAGCCCCGGGGTGACCACGGCCGCGATGCTCTCCGTGCTCTGCGCCCTGCTGATGTATCTGCTGATGCGCACCGGGTACGTGGTCGGCCAGGCCTGCGTCTCGGCGTATGTCGTCTTCCTGCTCGGCATGGCGGGCGACAACTGGTCGCAGACCGTGCTCGAACGGGTCGTCCTCACCCTCGCGGGCGGCCTCCTGGCGATGATCTCGTACGCCCTCTACCCGGCCTGGGAGACGCCGAGACTCCGCGGCAGGCTCGGCGACTGGCTGAAGGCGGACGGCCGGTACGCCGCCTCGGTCGTCGACCAGTACGCCGAGCCGGCCGCGCGCGGCCACGACGACGTGCGTTCCGCGCTGCTCGACACCCGCGAGGCCCGGGTCGCCTGGCAGGAGGCGCTGGCCACCGCCCAGCACGAACCGGTGCGCAACCGCGGTCTCTCCCGCGCCGCCGCCGACGACACCCAGCACGCGCTCGCCCAGCTCGGCCGGGCCGCGATGCTGCTGGAGGCCCATCTGCCGGGCGGCGGCGCCACCCCCGTACCGGACGCGGCGCACCTGGCCGAGGCGTTGCGCCGGGCCACCGAACAGGGCGCGAAGGCGGTGCGGGAGCGGCGGGTGCCGGACTGGGCCGAGGTGCGCGAGGCGCTGGCGGAGTGGGACGCGCGGCAGCGCCCGGACGAGGGCGAGGCGGACCCCTTCGTACGGGAAGGTGCCCACCTCCTCCTCGAAGCCCTGGAGGAGTTCTCCCGGGGACTGGACGGGAAGCCGAAGCCGGACGCGAACCCACCCGGGGAACAAGCGCTCTGACGGGTCGTCCGGTGTCCGTCAGGGGGTCGGCAGGCCCTCCAGGTCCGGCAGGCCGGACGGCAGCGCGCCCGGGTCGGTCTTGGCCAGGGTGTCCTTGACCCCGCTGTCCCAGGACACCACGACGGTCTTGCCGTCGTTGGACTCGACGGACCCCGTGGTGCGGTCGTCACCGCCGTCGACGCACTTCAGCGTGAGCGTCACCTCGCCCGTGCCCTGAACGGTGCCCGTGCAGGCACGCTGTTCGGTGACGAGCACGGCCTTCCCCGACGAAACCGACAGGACGACCGCCTTGTCGTCGGTCCTTCCGGCCCAACCGCCCTCCAGCGCGGCGGCATTCGTCCCGGATCCGCTGTCGTCGCCGGGAGCCGGGGTGGTCTGCCCGGCGCCGGAGCCGCCGGCCGGTTCGTCGTTCTTCTTGCTGTCACTGCTGCAGCCGGTCAGCGCCACCGCGGTGAGGATTCCGGTGGCGATCACGGCACCGGTACGTGCGACTCCGTGCATCTGTAATTCCCCCTTGTCGACGAAAGACCGGGCCAAGTTATCAGCGCGAAACGGCGGGATGAGGAGATCGAACGGGGGTAGACGGAGCCGAAACGGCATCGGATACGTCTGTCCATGTGAGTGTCCGTACGGAGTAAAGCTGTAATCGCGAGAACACCCCGCGTGCACGTGCATCCGCGCATGCATCTGCCCATGCAGGGAAATTTGAACACAGCTATGATCCGAGACAGTTGACACTTGCACCTTGCAACTCGGGGAGCGTCCTGTGCACCACGTGTACAACGGCATGGCGGCCACAGAGCTTCGCGGAGTCGTCTGGCAGAAGAGCAGACACAGCAACTCCCAGGGTTCCTGCGTGGAGTTCGCGAAACTGCCCGACGGGGATGTGGCGATGCGGAATTCGCGCCACCCCGACGGGCCGGCGCTGGTCTATACGCCCGCCGAGATAGAGGCGTTGCTGCTCGGGGTGAAGGACGGGGAGTTCGACCACCTCATAGCGGGCGGCTGAGCACAGCCCGCGGGCCGGTGTCCGGCCCGGACCGCCGGCCGCGGGCTCTCCCGCCCGGCATGGTCCAGGCGAGAGATCTCGTCGCGGCCGGCCGGGTCACACGCCGTCGGAGAGCCGGAACAGCGCCCAGACCACCTTGCCGCGCGGCGCCGACAGGCCGCCCGGGGTCTCCGGCTCCGGCGATGGGTGCCAGCCCCAGGAGTCGCTGAAGGACTCCACGAGGAAGAGACCGCGCCCGGATTCGGCGCAGTCCGGTGCCTCGGAGGCGACCGGGCTCTCCTGGCTGGGGTCGCGCACGGCGCACACCAGGCGCGAGCTCCAGCGCATCAAGTGCAGCCGTACGGGCGGATCCTGGGGATCCGGCGCGGTGCTGTCCGAGGGCAGGGCGTGCCGCAGGGCGTTGGTGACGAGTTCGGAGACCACCAGTGCGACGTCGTCGAAGCGCTCGGAAAGGCCCCATCCGTTCAGCGTCGTCCGGGTGAACCGCCGAGCTCCGCCCACCGCTTCGTAGCGGGCGGGCAGGGTGCAGGTCGCCGATCCGGAGACGGCTGAGGGATCGATGGGGGGAAGCCCCTGCCGTAAGGGCTCGAGCATCGTCGATCCATTCGTCCCCATGCGAGGCACTCCCGGGATTCGCGGCTGTATCGGTACTGCGGGGGGTACAGCGGCACAACACGAACGAGCACGCAGGTGCGCGAGCCCCATGGTTCCCAATGCGTTGGGCAGATGCAAGGGCAGATGCACGTGCACGCGCCTGACCTGTCCGAACCCGTGCCGGTTCTTGGTCATTTCTTCCTGTGTGTATTTTTGCGGCCTTCTGGAAGGCTTCTCATTTCCGTAATCGAATGAGTACGGGCTGAAGCGTTTTGATGGCAGAATCCGGCACTTGGGGTTCAGGGGGGAGCCCCGGTGCCCAGGAAGCGATGGGGAGGACCGGACCAGTGGCGGCAGGCGAGTCGAGTGGATCGGTGGTGCGGCGCATCCTGCTGGGCTCACAGCTCAGGCGGCTGCGTGACTCGCGCGGCATCACCCGTGAGGCGGCCGGCTACTCCATCCGGGCCTCCGAATCAAAGATCAGCCGCATGGAGTTGGGACGGGTGAGCTTCAAGGCCAGGGACGTCGAGGACCTGCTCACGCTCTACGGAGTCACGGACGACGCGGAGCGGGACGCTCTGCTCGGCCTGGCCCGTGAGGCCAATGTGGCGGGCTGGTGGCACAGTTACGGAGATGTACTGCCTGGGTGGTTCCAGACGTACATCGGTCTGGAGGGAGCGGCCTCACTCATCCGGGTGTACGAAGTCCAGTTCATCCACGGCCTGTTGCAGACCGAGGCCTACGCGCACGCGGTCGTCGCCCGGGGCATGGGTGCCGCGCCCGCCGTCGAGATCGACCGCCGCGTGGCGCTGCGACTGGAGCGCCAGAAGGCCCTCGTCTCCGAACGCGCACCCCATTTCCATGCCGTGCTGGACGAGGCGGCGCTGCGCCGTCCGTACGGCGACCGTGAAGTGATGCGCGCGCAATTGCGGCATCTGATCGAAATGTCGGAACAGCCCAACGTCACTCTCCAGGTCATGCCCTTCAGTTTTGGCGGGCATGCCGGAGAGAGCGGTTCCTTTACGATGCTGCGATTCCCGGAATCCGACCTGTCGGACATCGTCTATTTGGAGCAGCTGACAAGTGCGCTCTATCTGGACAAGGCCGAAGAAGTCGCTCAGTACGAAAAGGCCATGACGCGACTGCACGAGGACAGCCCGGGGCCCGAGGAGAGCCGCGATCTGCTCCGTGGTCTGCTCCAACTCACCTGATTCGTCAGTACGATGACGGTTCGACGGAGTCTGCACCTGAGTTAAGGGATCGCATGTCCTTCTTCTACGAGCTGGCCGACCAATACATCGACGGTGAGTGGCGGACCGGAACCGGCTCGTGGGACATCATCGATTTCAACCCCTACAACGGGGAGAAACTCGCCGCGATCACCATCGCGACCGCGCAGGAGGTCGGCCTGGCCTACCGCGCCGCCGAACGCGCCCAGCGCTCCTGGGCCGCCACCGGACCTTACGAGCGCCGCGAAGTCCTGGACCGCGCGCTGCGGATCATCGGGGAACTGCACGACGACATAGTCGACGCGATCATCGACGAACTGGGCGGCACCCGGGTCAAGGCGGAGTACGAGGTCCGTGTCGCCGAGGAGTTCCTGCGCGACGCGATCCACCGGGCGCTGCGTCCGCCGGGCAGCATCCTGCCCGCCCTGGCGGACGCCAAGGAGAACCGCCTCTACCGGCTGCCGGTCGGTGTCATCGGGGTGATCAGCCCCTTCAACTTCCCCTTCCTGGTGGCGATGAAGTCCGTCGCCCCCGCCCTCGCGCTCGGCAACGCGGTCGTCGTCAAGCCCAATCAGAACGCCCCCGTCGTCGGCGGCACGCTGATCGCGAAGATCTTCGCGGACGCCGGACTGCCCGCCGGGCTGCTCAATGTCGTGATCACCGATGTCGCCGAGATCGGGGACGCGTTCATCGAGCACCCCGTGCCCAAGGTGATCTCGTTCGCGGGATCGGACCGGGTCGGCCGCCATGTCGGCGCGGTCGCGGCCGGGCACTTCAAGCGGGCGATCCTCGAACTCAGCGGCAACAGCGCCCTGGTGGTGCTGGACGACGCGGACATCGACTACGCGGTCGACGCGGCCGTCTTCAGCCGCTTCGTGTACCAGGGACAGGTCTGCATGGCCGCCAACCGCATCCTGGTGGACCGCCGCGTCGAGCGGGAGTTCACCGAGAAGTTCACCGCCAGGGTGGCCGCGCTCAGGACCGGTGACCCGCGCGACCCGGAGACCCGGATCGGCCCGGTCATCAACACCCTCCAGGCCGACGCGCTGACCGCCCTGGTCGACCAGGCGGTCGCCGAAGGGGCCACCGCGCTCGTCCGCGGCCGGACCCGCGGCAACCTCGTGGAGCCGACGGTGCTCGCCGGGCTCCCCGAGGACTCCCCGCTGCTGTCCCAGGAGATATTCGGCCCGGTGGCGCTGCTGGTGACCTTCGACGGCGAGGAGGAGGCCGTACGGATCGCCAACGACACCCCGTACGGGCTGAGCGGCGCCGTGCACACCCGCAGCACCGAACGCGGGGTGCGGTTCGCGCGGCGCGTGGTCAGCGGGATGTTCCACGTCAACGACTCCACCGTCCAGGACGATCCGCTGGTGGCCTTCGGCGGCGAGAAGTCCTCCGGGACCGGCCGGCTGAACGGTGAGGCGACCGTCGACGCCTTCACCACCCGGAAGTGGATCTCCATCCAGCACGGCCGGGCGGCTTTCCCCTTCTGACTGCCCGTCTCCCGTTGCGGACAGCAGTTGACCTCAAGGGTCCGTAGCCTGGTCGGTGTCAGGAAGAACCGGCACGGATCATCAAGGCGGACACCATGGTCACTCACGTTCCCTCGGAAGCCCCCGGCGACGAGCGCGGCATGTTCCTCTCCTTCGTCGAGGCCCAGCGCGGCGCGATCCGGCGCTCCCTGATCGGGCTGACCGAGGAGCAGGCGGCGAGCCGCCCCAGCGCCAGTGAGCTCTCCCTCTCCGGACTGGCCAAGCATGTCGCCGAGGTCGAGCTGAACTGGCTGCGGATGGCCCAGCAGCAGGTGAACGAGACCGTCCGGAACGAGAGCACCTGGGCGGACGGCTTCCGGCTCGTCGGCGACGAGACGGTGGAGCAGGTGCTGAAGTTCTGGGACGGCGTCGTGGCCGAGGAGGAGGAGTTCATCCGCTCGGTGCCCAGCCTGGACGACACCTTCCCGCTGCCGGACGCGCCCTGGTTCCCGAAGGGCGAGCGGGTCTCGATGAGGTGGCTGCTGGCCCATCTCGTCGAGGAGATCGCCCGGCACGCCGGGCACGCCGACATCATCCGGGAGTCCCTGGACGGCCGGACCGCGTTCGAGCTGGTGGCCGAGGCGGGGGGCTACTCTGATCAAAGTTGAATAGAAAGGGTGCGTGAGATGTCCGCGATCCGGCTGCTGGTCCTCTGCGCCGTACGCCAGCACGGCCGGGCGCACGGCTATCAGGTCCGCAACGACCTGGAGTACTGGGGCGCGCACGAGTGGTCCAACGCCAAGCCCGGGTCGGTCTATCACGCGCTGAAGCAGATGGCGAAGCAAGGGCTGCTGGTCGCCCACGAGACCGCCCCGAGCACGGCGGGCGGCCCGCCCCGTACCGAGTACGAGATCACCGAGCGCGGCGACGAGGAGTACTTCACGCTGCTGCGCGCGGCGCTGACCTCGTACGACCAGAAGCCTGACGTGCTGTCGGCGGCCCTCGGCGGCATCGTCGACCTGGAGCGGTCCGAGGCGGTCGCGCTGCTCAAGGAGCGGGTCGCCGGTCTCGCGGCCTGGCGGGCCACGGTCACCGAGCACTATGTGCCGGAGGCCGGGCCCGAGTCGGTCGGCCACATCGGCGAGATCATGAACCTGTGGGTCCACTCGGCGGACGCCGGGGCCGAGTGGACGCGCGGGCTGATCGCCCGTGTCGAGGGCGGGGCGTACACCTTCGCGGGGGAGGGCGAGCCCTTCGTCGGTGTGCTCGCCGAGGGGCAGCGCAATCCGTACGCGACGGGGGTGCCGGACCCCGGCGACGACGAGTGAGCGGGCGCTGATCCCGCTCAGTGGTGGAAGGCCGTCGTCGGCTGCCGGTCCTGGCTCAGCGGGTGCGGCTGGCGGCGCAGGTCGGGCAGGATCAGCCCGATGTCCTCCAGCAGCAGCTCGGCGAGGTCCGACGAGAATCCGTTGCGGCACACCACCCGGAGCACCGCCAGGTCCTGCCGGTTGGCCGGGAAGGTGTACGCGGGCACGCGCCAGCCCTGTTCGCGCAACCGCCGCGACACGTCGAAGACGTCGTACGCCGTCACGTCCGGCCCGGTCGTCAGCGCGAAGACGGGCAGCTGGTCGCCCCGGGTGAGGAGCCGGAAGTCGCCGATCGCCTCGATCCGCTCCGCGAGCCCGCGGGCCACGTCCCGGGACGCCTGCTGAACGGCCCGGTAGCCCTCCCGGCCCAGCCGCAGGAAGGTGTAGTACTGCGCGACCACCTGCGCGCCGGGCCGCGAGAAGTTCAGCGCGAAGGTCGGCATGTCGCCGCCCAGGTAGTTGACCCGGAACACCAGCTCCTCGGGCAGCTCGGCGGGCGAGCGCCACAGCACCCAGCCGACGCCCGGGTAGACCAGGCCGTACTTGTGCCCGGAGGTGTTGATGGAGGAGACCCTCGGCAGCCGGAAGTCCCACACCAGGTCCTCGTCCAGGAACGGCGCCACCATCGCCCCGGAGGCCCCGTCCACGTGGACGGGGATGTCGAGACCGGTGCGTTCCTGGAGGGCGTCCAGCGCCGCGCACAGCTCCGCGACCGGCTCGTACGAACCGTCGAAGGTGGAGCCGAGGATGCCGACGACGCCGATGGTGTTCTCGTCGCAGAGGTCGGCCGCGGCCTGCGGGTCGAGGTGGAAGCGGTCGCCCTCCATCGGGACCGTCCGCGGCTCGACCTCCCAGAAGGTGCAGAACTTGTCCCAGCAGACCTGCACATTGATGCCCATGACCAGGTTCGGCCGGGCGGTCGCCGGATAGCGGTCGGCGTTCCTGGCCGCCCAGCGGCGCTTCAGCGCCAGCCCCGCGAGCATGCAGGCCTCGCTGGATCCCGTCGTCGAACAGCCCACGACCGCCGAGGGATCGGGGGCGTTCCAGAGGTCGGCGAGCATCGACACGCAGCGCCGCTCCAGCTCGGCCGTACGTGGGTACTCGTCCTTGTCGATCATGTTCTTGTCGCGGCACTCGCCCATCAGCACCCCGGCCTGGGGCTCCATCCAGGTGGTGACGAAGGTGGCGAGGTTGAGCCGTGAGTTGCCGTCGAGCATCAACTCGTCGTGGACCAGGCCGTACGCGGTCGACGGCGGCATCGGCCCGTCGGGCAGCCGGTGCCGGGGCGGTGCCGACTCCATGCCGGCGGCCGGGTCGGCCTCCCCGTAGAACGGGTTGAAGGCGAGCCTGCGGCGCCCTTCGGACGGTTCCGTGCTCGGGGAAGAACCCTTGTGGAGAGGCATCGGCGGGCAGCCCTTCTCGGTTCTCGGCGGTGTTGTGGGACCCGTGGGGGTCCGGTCGGCGTGCGGTGCCGTCAGTTCTCGGTGGCGAGGCCGTCCTTGATGGCCCGGGTGAACTTCACGACCCGTTCGGCCTGGACCCGGGTGGCGGTCAGGGTCTGCTCACCGACCGGGATGTCGCCCTGGCCGGCCACGTGCGAGGTGCCGTACGGGTTGCCGTCGACGAACTTCGACGGGTCCGTGTAGCCGGGGGCGACCAGGATGCCGCCGAAGTGGTGGATCGTGTTGTAGAGCGCGAGCAGCGTGGACTCCTGGCCGCCGTGGGCGGTGCTGGTGGAGGTGAAGCCGCTGTAGACCTTGTCCGCGAGACGGCCCGCCTGCCAGAGGCCGCCGAGGGTGTCGAGGAACTGCTTGAGCTGGGCGGTGACGTTGCCGAACCGGGTCGGCGTACCGAGGATCACGGCGTCCGCCCAGATCATGTCGTCGGGCGAGGCCTCGGCGATGTCGGCGGTGTCCTTCGCGTTGGCCGCCCAGGCCGGGTTGGAGTCGATGGCCGCCTGTGGGGCGAGCTCACCGGCCTTGCGCAGCCGTACCTCGGCGCCGGCCTTCTCGGCGTACTGCGCCATGGCCTTGGCGATCGTGGCGACGGTTCCGGTCGACGAGTAGTAGATGACGGCGACGTTGACGGGCGTGGGCATGGCGGAGACCTCCGACGGGCCTGACGGGACGAATCCATACGGATGCGACGATACGGAAGGGGTGGGCATCCGGCGCGCCGGACGCTCTTATCTCAGCGGCGTACCGTCCTCGTGCAGTTGCATCTGCGGACGCCCGGTCACCAGCAGCCAGGCGGGCAGCGAGGCGATGCAGAGCACCGGGAGCACGGCCGCGTCGCCGACCAGCACCGCCGCGGTGAACAGGCTCAGCCAGCCCTGCCGGGTGATGGCCAGCAGGATTCCCAGCACCCCGCAGGTCACCGCGAGCGCCACCGGCACCGACGGGACCAGGGCGTGGGCGCAGAGCCCCAGCGAGACCCCCACGAAGACGGCGGGGAAGATCCGCCCGCCCCGGAAGCCGCAGCTCGCCGCGATCACCAGCGCGGCCGTCTTCACCACGGCCATGACCGCGAACTGCCCGGCCGACCAGCCTTCCGGGTCGGCGGCGAGCGTCTTCACCTCGTCGAGCCCCTTGAACAGGGTGAGATGGCCGCCCAGCGCCCCCAGCAGACCGAGCAGCAGCCCGCCCGCGGTCAGCGCCAGGACGGGGTGCTTCAGGGCCCGAAAGAGCCGGTGCGCGTACGGGAACGCGTACACCGCCAGCAGCCCGAGCACCGCCCCGGCGAGCGCGATGACGACGGAGGGGAGCAGGTCGCCCCAGTGCGGGTTGGTGTAGCCCGGCAGCGACAGGTCGAAGCTGGGATGGGCCAGCAGGGTCATGGTGAGCGCGCCCGCGGTGCCCGCCGCGAGCGGGCCGAAGAGGCGGTCCCAGAGCGCGCCCGGTCCGGCGCGCGAGGCGAGGATCTCGGAGAGGATCAGCGCGGCGGCGACCGGGGTGCCGAAGAGCGCCCCGATGGTGCCGGCCGCGGCGAGGGAGAGCCAGAGCTCCATCGGCGTGCCGGGCAGGAGGCGGCGGCCGAGCCAGAAGGCCAGCGCGATGTTGGCGGCCGTGATCGGGTTCTCCGGACCGAGGCTGATCCCGCCCGCCAGGGTGAGGACCGTGACGAGCAGCAGCCCCGGGACCGCGCCCGGCGGCAGCGGCGGATCGACCAGCCCGGTGGTCGCCGGATCGGGACCCGCGTGACCGGGCACCGCCCGGATGAGCAGCCCGACCACCAGCCCGCTCGCGGTGAGCGTCACGATCATCCAGAGCGCGGAGTAGCGGCCTACGGAGAGCGCGTCGGGGAGCGTCTCCCAGAGCACGTCCTGGAGCTTCTCCGCGAGCAGGCTGATGCCGAGCAGGACGAGGGCGGAGAGGATCCCGACGGCCAGGGCGGGCACGATGACGGGCAGCAGCCGTCGTACGGGGGTGGGTTCGGAAGCGGATCCGGGGAGGACGGAGGATTCGGTGGCCACCGGCTCACCATAACGGCCTAAAAGACATATAACCCCTCGAATGGCGCCGGAGTGGCGGCGATTCGGGCTTGCACCTCACGTCACGTCAGGACCCAGGCTCGGGAGGTACCCGATCGAAGAAGGGAGCGGGGGAGTCATGGAGTACCCCGTGGGACAGGTCGCCTCATTCGCCGGAGTCACGGTGCGCACCCTGCACCACTACGACGGCATCGGACTGCTCTCGCCCAGCGGGCGCAGCCGGTCCGGGCACCGCCGCTACGACGACGGTGATCTCGACCGGCTCCAGCAGATCCTGTTCTACCGGGAGCTCGGCTTCCCGCTCGACGAGATCGCGGTACTGCTCGACGATCCGCGGGCGGACCCGCAGGAGCATCTGCGGCGCCGGCACCGGCTGCTGTCCGACCGGATCGCCGAGCTGCGAAGGATGGCCGACGCCGTCGAGACAGCCATGGAGGCACGGAAGATGGGCATCAACCTCACACCCGAGGAGAAGTTCGAAGTCTTCGGGGGCAAGGACCCCGAGGAGCACGCAGAGGAGGCCGAACGCCGCTGGGGCGGAACCGACGCGTACGCCGAGTCGCAGCGCCGGGCCGCCCGGTACACCAAGGACGACTGGAAGCGGATGCAGGCGGAAGTCACCGAATGGGGCGCCGCCTACGACGCGCTGATGGAGGCCGGGGAGCCGGCCACCGGCGAGCGGGCGATGGAGCTGGCCGAGGCCCACCGGCTCCACATCGGCAAGTGGTTCTACGAGTGCTCCGCCGAGATGCACCGGGGGCTCGGCGAGATGTATGTGTCCGACGAGCGGTTCCGCGCGTTCTACGACTCGATGCGGCCGGGCCTGGCCGAGCATCTGCGGGCCGCGATCGACGCCAACGCCCAATGCCTGGAGTGACCGCCGCGGGGTGGGGCGCCCCCACCCCGCGGCCGCGCCCGCTCAGCTCCGGCTGATCACGACCGCGGTGCCGTACGCGCACACCTCCGTGCCCACGTCGGCCGCCTCGGTCACGTCGAAGCGCATCATCAGCACCGCGTTGGCGCCCCGGGCCTTCGCCTGCTCGACGAGCCGTTCCATCGCCTGGTTCCGGGTCTCGACGAGGGTCTTGGTCAGCCCCTTCAGCTCGCCGCCGATCATGGACTTCAGCCCGGCGCCGATCTGGCTGCCCAGATGGCGGGAGCGTACGGTCAGGCCGAACACTTCCCCGATCACCCGGGTCACCTGGTGGCCCGGTACGTCGTTCGTGGTGACGACCAGGACGTCCGACCGGTCCGTCTGTCCGCCGCCGTAATCCTCAATGCCCATCGTGTGGCACCTCCTGGGGACAGCTTTGTCCCGGTTGATCCGGAGTGCATCCCCGGCCGGCCCGGTGTGTGTGCTCGCGGGGACCATCTGGAACCCGGGAGCGTCATCCTACGTTGATAGCTTTGGGCAGCCACGCAGCCGCCATCGATCGATCCAGGAGCCCCGGACCCTTGAATACGCTTGCGCTCGGCCCGAGCTGGCTGGACCCGGACTATCTGATCAAC
Organism: Streptomyces atratus; assembly: GCF_900119365.1. Lineage (GTDB taxonomy): Bacteria > Actinomycetota > Actinomycetes > Streptomycetales > Streptomycetaceae > Streptomyces > Streptomyces atratus_B. The sequence goes on along the minus strand of NZ_FPJO01000014.1, from coordinate 71,014 downwards.
ACCTTCGGAGTTCCCGGCGTCCTCCTCATCGTCTTCGCCGAGTCCGGACTGCTGATCGGCTTCTTCCTCCCCGGCGACTCGCTCCTGTTCACCACGGGTCTGCTGGTGACCACCGGCCAGCTGGACACCCCGCTCTGGCTGGTCTGCCTCCTGGTGGCCCTGGCGGCGATCATCGGCGACCAGGTGGGCTATCTCTTCGGCCGCAAGGTCGGTCCCTCGCTCTTCAAGCGCCCGGACTCCCGCCTCTTCAAGCAGGAGAACGTGGAGAAGGCGCACGACTTCTTCGAGAAGTACGGCCCGAAGTCGCTGATCCTGGCCCGCTTCGTGCCCGTGGTGCGTACGTTCACCCCGATCATCGCCGGTGTGAGCCGGATGAACTACCGCTCGTTCATCGTGTTCAACATCATCGGCGGAGTGCTCTGGGGCGTCGGCGTCACGCTGCTCGGCTCGGCCCTCGGCAAGATCGACTTCGTCCACGAGAACATCGAGGCGATACTCATCCTGATCGTGCTCATCTCGGTGCTGCCGATCGCGATCGAGTTCCTGCGGGCCCGCTCCAAGTCGAAGAAGGAAGCGGCGTCCGGTGGTGGCGAGGGCCACGGCCCGTCCGCCGGGGGCAGCCCGTCCTCGGGCCAGCGCGGCCGACACGCCAAGCGCTGACGTATGCCCCGGCCGCCGCGGGCCTCAGAGGTCACCCGACAGGCTCTCAGAAGCCGCGCGTCCGTTTGGCCGCGCGGCGGTTGGCCCCGCCGACAGCTCCCGGCACCCGCATGAACAGCCGGGAGATCTCGCTCCCCAGGTTCACCCCGATCGCGATGGCCAGCGCCGTGGCCACCGCGGTCGACAGCGAGGCGAGCCCGGCGTTCACCCGCCCCTGCGCCACGGCCAGCAGACCGAAGTACGTGGCCGAACCGGGCAGCAGCGGGCCGATCGCCGCCGTGATGAACGGCAGCGACGAGGTGTACTGGTAGCGCGAGAGCAACTGCCCGAACAGACCCACCAGACCGGCCGCCGTCGCCGTCGCCGCCACCGGCGAGATATTGCCGGTACGGGCCATCGCCCCGTAGATCACCCAGGCCACACCGCCGTTGAGGGTCACCGCCAGCACCGTGGACCGGTCCTGCTGGAGCAGGATCGCGAAGGCGAAACAGAGCGCCATCGACGCCAGGATCTGCACCACCGGCCGGTCGTGGGCGATGAACCTGGCCTCGGGGTTCAGCTGGGCGCCCAGCTGAACCCCCAGATACAGCACCAGCAGCACACCGACGACGATGCCGATGAACAAGTACATGACTTCGAGCAGCCGCGCGGCCGCGGTGATGTAGAAACCGGTCAGCCCGTCCTGCACACCCGCCACCAGGGCCCGCCCCGGCAGCAGCGCGAACAGCCCACCGGTGATGACCGCGGACGGCCGTACGTCCGACCAGTGGGTGAGGGTCAGCGCCACCCCCAGCGCGGCCGGCGGCATCGCCGCCGCCACGAACTGGTAGAACTCCGGCAGCCCCCGCCCGGCGCACAGCCAGGCGAGCCGGTCGCCGAGCATCGCGCCGACCGCCGCCACCAGGAAGACCAGCGGACCACCGCCGAGCAGCACCGAGGCCGCCCCCGCGAGACCGCCGGCGGCCAGCGTCAGCACCCAGCCGGAGTACGGATGCCGGTTGCGCCGGATCTCCGCCAGCCGCCGGTAGGCCTCCTCCAGCGAGACCTCGACGTCCTCGGTGGTGATGTCGTCGATCAGCCGGAAGACGGCGGCCAGCCGGGTGTAGTCGGTGGCGCGGCGGCGTACGGTACGGCTCGCCGTCACCGGGTCGTCGACCAGCGACGGCTGGTGCGAGATCGACAGCAGGGTGAAGGTGACCGTGGGCTCGCAGCGGTCCAGTCCGTAGCTGCGGGTCACCGCGAACATGGCCGCCTCGACGTCCTCGGCGCCCTCGCCGCCCGCCAGCAGCAACTCCCCGATGCGCAGCGTCAGGTCGAGCACGCGCGGCACCGCGGGCCCCGTCTCGTCGGGCTTCTGCACCGTCTCGGGCGCCGGGCGCTCGGCGACCGGCATCCGCAGCATCGTGCGCATCCGGTCCTGCCAGGGGGCCTCCTTGGTCAGCCGGATCATCGGGCTGCCGTGGGCCGGAGTGAAGGCGGGCGGCGAGTGCTGGGCGCTGTAGGTGCGCGGCGGCGCGAAGGCGGAGCCGATCGTGTCCGAACCCGATCCCGGCCCCGGTGCGGAACCCGAAGCGGAACCCGCAGCCGGCCCCTGGGGCTCGGTCGCCAGACCCGCCGGAATCGCGAATTCCGATGTCGGCTGGTCGTCCTCGGAAGCGGACGTGCGCCGGTCCACCCCGGCAGGCGGGACGAAGGCACTGCGTGCCTCGTCGGACTGGGGCTTCTGGTCCTCGGGACCGCCCTGTTCCGCCACCACTCGATCTCGCTCCTCGTCGGCTGCGCCTCTGTGCCCAGTATGGCCACGGGCCGGGGCGGGGACGAGAGAGGGCCGCCCAGGGACGGCAGGAGGCCGGTGCGCGGGCCGGGCGGGGCATACGGAACGGGCGGCACCCCTCGGAAGGAGTACCGCCCGTTCCCTGCCCGGAACCGTGGAAACGGAACCGGGTCACGACCCTCGGGTCAGTGCGCGCCGCCCTGCGCCTCAAGGCGCTTGTAGGAGGCCTCGATCTCGGCCTCGGCCTCGGCGCGGCCGACCCAGTCGGCGCCCTCGACGGACTTGCCGGGCTCCAGGTCCTTGTAGACCTCGAAGAAGTGCTGGATCTCCAGGCGGTCGAACTCCGACACGTGGTGGATGTCGCGCAGGTGCTCCACCCGGGGGTCGGAGGCCGGCACGCACAGCAGCTTGTCGTCGCCGCCGGCCTCGTCCGTCATCCGGAACATGCCGATGGCGCGGCACTTGATGAGGCAGCCGGGGAAGGTCGGCTCCTCCAGGATGACCAGCGCGTCCAGCGGGTCGCCGTCCTCGCCGAGGGTGTTCTCGACGAAGCCGTAGTCCGCCGGGTAGCTGGTCGAGGTGAAGAGTCGACGGTCCAGACGGATCCGACCGGTCTCGTGGTCCACCTCGTACTTGTTCCGCGAACCCTTCGGGATCTCGATAACGACGTCGAACTCCACGGGTGGCTCCTCCATGATCAACACATACGACTGGTGATTAAGTGTCCCCCACGCAGATGTGTGCTCGCGAAAGGGGCTGGTCAACGGTGGACGAGCCGGTGAAGAGACTGTCGGTCAACCCGCTGGACAAGCTGAGCCGGCTCACCCCTCGGGCCGCCATGATCAGGTTGAAGGGACTGAACGACCGCCAGTTCACCGCCGTCTCCGCCGGCCTCGGCCTGGCGCTCGCAGCCGGCGTCGTCCTTGCCGCCGGCCCCTGGGACTCGGGTCAGCGTAAGGCCGAGACGGACCTGGCCGCCGCCCGGAACCGTACAGGTGGCGCACATCACGAGCCCGCCGCGCCGTCCGGACCGGCCCCCGCACCCAGCGCCCCGCCCGTACTCGCGGCCCTCTCCGCCGCCGTCGACAACTCCGCCCCCGACGCCCGCACCGCCCCGGACGACGCAGCCGCCGCCCTCCGCTCCGCCCTCGGCCCGCTGCTGAAGGACCCCGCCCTGGGCAAGCGGCGCACCGCCGTCGTCATCGACACCGCCGGCGGCGAGCGGCTGTACGGCCAGGGCGTCGACACCCCCATGACGCCCGCCTCCACCGTCAAGATCGCCACCACGGTCGCCGCCCTGAGCGCCCTCGGCCCCGACCACCGCATCGCCACGACGGTCCGGGCCTCCGCCGACTCCCGCAGTATCGTCCTGGCCGGCGGCGGCGACCCCACCCTCGACAAGGCCGCACTGCGCGGGCTGGCCGCCGACACCGCCCGCGCGCTGAAGGGGCGCGGCGTCGACAAGGTCCGCCTCGCGTACGACACCTCCCGCTACTCCGGGCCTGCCCGGCACCCGATCGGCCCCAACGAGAACATCGCGCCCGTCAGCGCCCTGATGACCGACGAGGGCAGGCTCGACAGCACCGACAGCGGACCCGCCCCGCGCAGCGACGACCCGGCCGGCGACACCGCCCGCACCTTCGCGAAGCTCCTCGACGACGCGGGCATCGCCACCGGGGCCGGCCCGAAGCCCGGCCGCCCGGCCGCCGGGTACGAGAAGGTCGCCGAACACCGCTCGGCCCCGCTCTCCGCCCTGGTCGAACGGTCCCTGACCAACAGCGACAACGACATCGCCGAGGCACTCGCCCGGCAGACCGCCCTCGCCGCGGGCGAACCGGCCGACTTCGACGGCGGCCGACGGGCCGTCACCGCACAGCTCAAGAAGCTCGGCCTGCCGCTGAAGGGGGCCGACCTCGCCGACGGCAGCGGACTGAACCGCAAGGACAAGGTCACCGCAGGACTGCTGGCCGGCCTCCTCGCCCGCGCGGCCGACCCGGACCACCCCGAACTGCGCCCCGTCCTCACCGGCCTGCCCGTGGCCGGTTTCAGCGGCACGCTCAGCGACCGCTACACCGGCAAGTCCGCGGGCACCGGCCTGATCCGCGCCAAGACCGGCACCCTCACCGGCGTGAACACCCTCGCGGGAACGGTCGTCGACCGTCAGGGCCGGCTGCTCGCCTTCGCCTTCCTGGCATCCGGCACCACCTCCCCGTCGGACGCCCAGTCCGCCCTCGACCGCCTCGCCACCACGCTCGCCTCCCGCCCCCATTGAGCCGGTCAACACCACACCGCGGACGGACCCGAGCACGTACGGTTGACGCATGACGAGCATCGGTGGTGCCGAGATGGTCGACTGGAATCTCGCGGTCGCGACCGCGACCCGACTTGTGCGGCCGGGGCCGGAGATCAGCCGCGAGGAGGCCCGCGAGGTCGTCGCGGAGCTGCGCCGGCATGCCAAGGCCTCGGAGGAGCACGTCCGTTCCTTCACCCGGATGATCCCGGAGGGGGCGCACCCGGAGGACACCCCGGTCCTGGTCGTGGACCGGGCCGGCTGGATCAAGGCCAATGCCGCGGGCTTCCGCGAACTGCTCCGCCCGCTGCTCGGCAAGATGCAGGACCGGCGCCCGGGCGGCCCCGGCGGCGCGGTGCTCGGCGCGGTCGGCGGCAAGGTGACCGGCGTCGAGGTGGGGATGCTGCTGTCGTTCCTGGCCTCCCGGGTCCTCGGCCAGTACGAGACGTTCGCCCCGGCCACCCGAGAGCTCCCGGCCTCGGCCGACGGCGGCGGCAGGCTGCTGCTCGTCGCCCCGAACATCGTGCACGTCGAGCGCGAACTGGAGGTCGACCCGCACGACTTCCGGCTCTGGGTCGCGCTCCACGAGGAGACCCACCGCACCCAGTTCACCGGAGTGCCCTGGCTCCGCGACCATCTGCAGGGCGAGATCCAGTCATTCCTCGACGAGACCGACGTCGACCCGATGACCCTGCTGGAGCGGCTCCGCGAGGCCGCCCAGTCCCTGGCCGGGGGCCGCCCCGAGGGCGAGGACGGCGAGGACGGAGGCCGCAGCCTGGTCGAACTCGTCCAGACGCCCTCCCAGCGCGAGATCCTCAGCCGGCTCACCGCCGTGATGTCCCTGCTCGAAGGCCACGCCGACTACGTGATGGACGGCGTCGGCCCCGAGGTCGTCTCCTCCGTCGGCGAGATCCGGGAGAAGTTCCAGCAGCGCAGGGCGCGCGGCGCCGGCCGCCTCGACCAGGCGCTGCGCAAGCTCCTCGGCCTCGACGCGAAGCTGCGTCAGTACCGCGACGGCGAGCGATTCGTCCGGGCCGTGGTCGACGAGGTCGGCATGGACGGCTTCAACCGGGTCTGGACCTCGCCGAACACCCTGCCCACCAAGGCGGAGATCGCGAAGCCCGCGGACTGGATCGCGAGGGTGCACCGTAAGGCAGAGTCCTGACCACGACCGGCCCGACGGCGGGCGACAGGATGAAAACGCGCCGGTAATCACCCATCCGAGGGACCGTAGGGGCATGGGAAGGCGTGCAATGCTCGATGAACGGCTTGCCTCTGTCACCATCGACGCACTCTGAGTGACGGCACACTTCCCGTCCGGCACTTCGAGGCACCTCACCGAACTTCACGAAGGGCACCGGACATGGGTCCCCATCCTGCGGTCGCGGCGATACGCCTGGCGGTCCGCCGCGTACTCCACGACGTACTCACCGAACACACCCGAAGCGCCGAACGCACCCGGCGCACCCCGCACCCCGAGCTCGCCGAAGCCGGTGCGGGCAGGCAGCGCGCCGCACTCCCCGAGCGCCCCGACACCCCGCTGGTGCTGGTGGCATGCTCCGGCGGCGCCGACTCCATGGCCCTCGCCTCCGCTCTCGCCTTCGAGGCCCCCAAACTCGACGTCCGGGCCGGCGGGATCACCGTCGACCACGGCCTCCAGGACGACTCCGACGCCCGGGCCGCCGAGGTCGTCGACCGCCTCACCGACATGCGCCTCGACCCGGTCGAGGCCGTCGCCGTGCAGGTCGGTCACGAAGGCGGCCCCGAGGCCGCGGCCCGGGACGCCCGCTACGCCGCCCTGGACGCCGCGGCCGAGCGGCACGGCGCCGCCGCCGTCCTGCTCGGACACACCCGCGACGACCAGGCGGAGACGGTCCTGCTCGGCCTCGCCCGCGGCTCCGGCATCCGCTCGCTCTCCGGCATGGCCGCCGCGTCGGGCCCGGCCGGCCGCTACCGCCGCCCCTTCCTCCAGCTCGACCGGCAGACCGCCCGCAAGGCCTGCCTCGTCCAGTCCCTGCCCGTCTGGGACGACCCGCACAACATCGACCCCGCCTACACCCGCTCCCGGCTGCGCCACGAGGGCCTGCCCGCCCTGGAGAAGGCGCTGGGCAAAGGGGTCGTCGAGGCCCTGGCCCGTACCGCCCAGCTCTCCCGCGACGACGCCGACGCACTGGACACCTGGGCCGCCGAGGCCGACCGCGCCGTGCGGGACGACGCGGGCCGTCTGGAGTGCGCCAAGCTGTACGCGCTGCCGCCCGCCGTACGCCGCCGGGTCCTGCGCCGGGCCGCCATGGAGGCGGGTTCCCCGGCCGGTTCGCTCTTCGCCCGGCACATCGAGGAAGTCGACCGTCTGATCACCGGCTGGCGCGGCCAGCGCGCCATCAACCTGCCCGGACGCGTCGAAGCCATGCGGCAGGGTGGCAGACTGGTCATTCGGCAGAGCTGAAGCACAAGCGGCTGACACGCAGGCGAGCGGCCGCGCAGGTGCGGGGGCAACACCCCGGACCCGGCAGGCAGAGAAAGAGACGCGGGTGAACGAGAAGGACATGGGCACCGACCTTCAGTCGGTGCTCCTCACCAAGGAAGAGATCGACGCGAAGCTCGTCGAGCTGGCCGCGAAGATCGACGCGGAGTACGCGGGCAAGGACCTGCTCATCGTCGGCGTCCTCAAGGGCGCAGTGATGGTGATGGCGGACCTGGCGCGCGCGCTGTCCACCCCCGTCACCATGGACTGGATGGCCGTCTCGTCGTACGGCGCGGGCACCCAGTCCTCCGGAGTGGTCCGGATCCTCAAGGACCTGGACACCGACATCAAGGGCAAGCACGTCCTGATCGTCGAGGACATCATCGACTCGGGCCTGACCCTGTCGTGGCTGATGTCGAACCTCGGCTCGCGCGAGCCCGCCTCCCTGGAGATCTGCACCCTGCTGCGCAAGCCGGACGCGGCCAAGGTCGCGCTCGACTGCAAGTGGGTCGGTTTCGACATCCCCAACGAATTCGTCGTCGGTTACGGGCTCGACTACGCCGAGAAGTACCGCAACCTCCCCTTCGTCGGCACGCTCGCCCCGCACGTCTACGGGGGCTGACCTCCTCCCGGAGCCCTTCGCCCGGCCCCAGGGGCGCCCGGACCGACCGGAGCCGACGGCGGGAACCTTTCAAGGGATTCCCGCCGTTGAGCCTTCGAAGGCGGGTTTTGACAGACGTCCCCGGCGGTCGCGGGTGACAATGCTGGGGTACCGTCCGAAGAACAGTCTTTTCTCACAGCAGCATTTACCTACGGGCAGGAGGGACGGGGCGGCTTCGCCCCGTATGGATGGACGTGAAGCGATACTTCCGTGGGCCGGTCATGTGGATCGTGCTGGCCGTCCTCGCCGTGGTCGTGTTGATGACAGTCGTCGGCTCGTCGGGCGGCTACAAATCGGTGGACACCGGCAAGGTGATCCAGGCGATCAGCAAGGACCAGGTGGCGCAGGCCAAGCTGACCACCGGTGACGATCAGATCATCAAGATCGAATTGAAGAAGGGCCAGGAGCTCTCGGGCGAGTCCGGCACCAAGTTCCAGGCGAGCTACATCGGCGACCAGGGTGTCCAGCTGGCCGACACGCTGCAGCAGAAGTTCGAGAGCGGCAAGATCGACAAGGGCTACACGGTCTCGCCGTCCAAGCAGTCCCCGTTCATTTCGATCCTCCTCTCCCTGCTGCCCTTCGTCCTGATCGTGGTCGTCTTCCTGTTCCTGATGAATCAGATGCAGGGCGGCGGCTCCCGGGTCATGCAGTTCGGGAAGTCCAAGGCCAAGCTGATCACCAAGGACACGCCGAAGACGACGTTCGCCGATGTGGCGGGGTCGGACGAGGCCGTCGAGGAGCTCCAGGAGATCAAGGAGTTCCTCCAGGAGCCGGCGAAGTTCCAGGCCGTCGGTGCCAAGATCCCCAAGGGCGTCCTGCTGTACGGGCCTCCCGGTACGGGCAAGACGCTGCTCGCGCGCGCCGTCGCAGGCGAGGCGGGCGTCCCGTTCTACTCGATCTCCGGTTCCGACTTCGTCGAGATGTTCGTCGGTGTCGGTGCCAGCCGGGTCCGTGACCTCTTCGAGCAGGCCAAGGCGAACGCCCCGGCGATCGTCTTCGTCGACGAGATCGACGCCGTCGGCCGGCACCGCGGTGCCGGAATGGGCGGCGGGCACGACGAGCGCGAGCAGACGCTGAACCAGCTGCTCGTCGAGATGGACGGCTTCGACGTGAAGGGCGGCGTCATCCTGATCGCCGCCACGAACCGGCCGGACATCCTCGACCCGGCGCTGCTGCGCCCGGGCCGTTTCGACCGGCAGATCGCGGTCGACCGGCCGGACATGCAGGGCCGGCTGGAGATCCTCAAGGTGCACCAGAAGGGCAAGCCGGTCGCGAAGGACGTCGACCTCGGCGCCGTCGCCCGTCGTACGCCTGGCTTCACCGGTGCCGACCTGTCGAACGTGCTGAACGAAGCGGCGCTCCTCACGGCGCGCGGCAATCTGAAGCTGATCGACAACAAGATGCTCGACGAGGCCATCGACCGCGTCGTGGCGGGCCCGCAGAAGCGGACCCGGATCATGTCCGAGAAGGAGAAGAAGATCACCGCGTACCACGAGGGCGGACACGCCCTGGTCGCGGCGGCTTCCCCCCAGGCGGACCCGGTCCACAAGATCACGATCCTCTCCCGCGGCCGCGCCCTCGGTTACACGATGGTGCTCCCGGAGGAGGACAAGTACTCCACGACGCGCAACGAGATGCTCGACCAGCTGGCCTACATGCTGGGCGGGCGCGCGGCCGAGGAGCTGGTCTTCCACGACCCGACCACCGGCGCTGCGAACGACATCGAGAAGGCCACCGCAACGGCCCGCGCGATGGTCACGCAGTACGGCATGACGGAGCGGCTCGGCGCGATCAAGTTCGGCGGCGACAACACCGAGCCCTTCGTGGGCCGGGAGATGGGCCACCAGCGCGACTACTCGGAAGAGGTCGCGGCGCTCGTCGACGAAGAGGTCAAGAAGCTCATCGAGACCGCCCACAACGACGCGTGGGAGATCCTCGTCGAGAACCGCGACGTGCTGGACAACCTCGTTCTCCAGCTCCTGGAGAAGGAGACGCTCGGCAAGGAGGAGATCGCCGAGATCTTCGCCCCGATTGTGAAGCGCCCGGCCCGTCCGGCGTGGACCGGTTCCGCACGGCGTACGCCGTCGACGCGGCCGCCGGTGCTCTCGCCGAAGGAGCTCGCCCTCACCAACGGCGCCACCACGGCGAACGGAACGGCCGTCCCCACGGACACCGTCCCGGCCACCGAGGTCGTCCCGGAGGACCGCCCCGAGAGCTGAGGCCCTGTTCCCCGGTGTGGCCCCTTTCACGGGAGTCGCACCGGGCCCGGAATGGAAGCCGCGCCCCCACAGGTTCTAGCCTGTGGGGGCGCGGCTTTTTCGTACGCCCGTGCGGAGGTATGCGCGGGTGACAGCTCAGAGGAACGAGGCACAGATGACCGACCCGGTGACGCTGGACGGCCAGGGCTCGATCGGCGAGTTCGACGAGAAGAGGGCCGAGGCAGCCGTCCGCGAACTCCTCATCGCGGTGGGCGAGGACCCGGACCGCGAGGGACTGCGGGAGACGCCGGGGCGGGTGGCACGGGCGTACAAGGAGATATTCGCGGGCCTCTACCAGGAGCCCGAGGACGTTCTGACGACCACGTTCGACCTCGGCCACGACGAGATGGTGCTGGTCAAGGACATCGAGGTGTTCTCCACCTGTGAACACCACCTGGTGCCGTTCCGGGGTGTCGCGCATGTCGGGTACATCCCGGCGACCAGCGGCAAGATCACCGGCTTGTCGAAGCTGGCCCGCCTCGTCGATGTCTTCGCCCGGCGCCCGCAGGTCCAGGAGCGCCTCACCACGCAGATCGCCGATTCGCTCATGGAGATTCTGGAGCCGCGCGGGGTCGTCGTCGTCGTCGAGTGCGAGCACATGTGCATGTCCATGCGCGGTATCCGCAAGCCCGGTGCGAAGACGCTGACCTCGGCGGTACGCGGACAGCTCCGCGACCCCGCGACGCGCGCCGAGGCCATGAGCCTGATCATGGCGCGCTGACAAACTCCTGCGCAGCCGCGCGAGAAGAGCTCGGAGGCCCTGGGGGCTGTCCGCCGGACAGCCCCTACGCGGCCGCCGAGCTCTTGTCGTTGTCCTCGTCGTCCGGGAGCTTGCAGATGCGTTCCAGCCAGAGGGCGGCGGCGACCACCGCGATGCCGGCCAGGACCGCGAAGCCCGCGTAGATCGCCTGGTCGCGGCGGGCCGGGATGTCCAGGGAGCCGAGCAGGAAGACTCCGATGCCGCCGTACATGCCGGAGACCAGCGAGACGACCAGGGCGCTGGCCTGGCCGAAGACGACCGCCCGGGCCGCCATCAGCGGTTCGACGCCCTTGGCTCCCGGCCGGCGCTCGCGCTGGGCGCGCAGCCGGGAACGGATGGAGAGCGCCGTCGCCAGCAGGATGACGGCGATCACCGCGAGCACGATCGGCGCGGCGAGGGGAACGCTCGGCAGGTTGCCCAGGGAGTCCCAGAGGCGGGCGCCGCCCCAGGAAAGCACCCCGGCCGCGGCGAAGAGGCCGGCCAGTACCCCGAGCCTGAGTTGCTTCACCGAGTGGTCCGCCCTTCGCCGCCAGTGGTCCGTGTCGCCCGTGGTCACCGTCGCCGGGAAACCGCGGCGCCGGTGATCCGTTTCCGTTGAGCCTAACGACTACTCGGGCAGACGGAGTTCCAGATCGGCCCGGGGCAGCACGCCGTCCCGGCCGACCCCGGCCAGCAGCTCTGCGACGGGTCCGGCGCCGGGCAGCTGGGCATCGGGGTCGATGTCGTGCCACGGGGCGAGGACGAAGGCCCGCTCATGGGCCCTGGGGTGGGGGAGGGTGAGCACCGGGTCGTCGGAGACGACGTCCGCGTACGCCACGATGTCGACGTCGATGGTGCGCGGGCCCCAGCGCTCCTCGCGGACCCGGTCGAAGGCCTCCTCGATCGCCTGGCCGCGCTCCAGGAGGGAGGACGGGGGGAGCGTCGTCTTCACGACGATCACCACGTTGAAGTACGACGGCTGGGAGCCGGGGGCGACGCCCCAGGGCTCCGTCTCGTACACCGGGGAGACGGCCTTGACCCGCAGGCCGGGGGTGTCCTCCAGGGCGTCGACGGCGCCCTGGAGGGTCTCCAGGCGGTTGCCGAGGTTGGATCCCAGGGAGATCACGGCACGCTTGGGGTTGGAGAGGGTGCTGTCCGCCGCGTCCACCTGCTCGACCACGGAGGCGGGCACCGGCTGTACGGTCGGGTCGCTCTGCCCTTCGGTGGAAAACGCAGTCATACTCGGCTCCGGGTGATGGTGATGGTCACATCGTCGAAGGGGACGGTGATCGGCGCATCCGGCTTGTGCACCACGACCTCCACCTCCTCTACTCCTTCGTGCTTGAGGCACTTCTGGGCGATGCGCTCCGCGAGCGTTTCGATCAGATCGACGGGTTCACCCTGCACCACTTCGACGACCTCCTCGGCGACGACGCCGTAGTGCACGGTCTTCGTCAGGTCGTCGGCGGCCGCCGCCGGGCGGGTGTCCAGGCCGAGCACCAGGTCCACGATGAACGTCTGGCCCTCTTCCCGTTCCTTGGGGAAGACGCCATGGTGTCCACGGGCCTTGAGGCCGCGCAGCGCGACACGATCCACGCGAATCACTCCTGCTGTCGTTGGGCGTAGAGACACGGGGCCGCGTGCGGACGGCAAGGTGCCCTCTTTCGAATCTACCTGCGAGCACCGACAGTGCTCGCCCGTGGGTGGCCGTGGAAGCGGCCTCACGGGACTGGTAGCCGCGTATACCCGCGCTTCCCGGATCCAACCCCTTTCAGGGGTGCGGCCACTCGACCACCGGGTCAGGAGGGTGTCTCTTCGTCCTCTTCCTCACCGGTTTCGGTCAGTACGGGCGAGCCGTGGTGGGACCAGAGTTTCCAGCCGTCCGGTGTGCGCCGGAACACATTGGTGGCCACGACGAGTTGGCCGACCAGGGGCCCGAGCGCGTTGCCGTCCTCGGCGGGGCCGCCGCTGAGGATGTTCTCCGTGCAGGTCACCAGGGCGGTGTCGCCGGTCATCGAGACCCCGACGTCGGTCAGGAAGAACTGGATGTACTCGGTGTTCGCCATGATCAGCGCGTAGCTGCGCAGCACCTCGCCGCGGCCGGTCAGCACCGGCCAGCCCGGGTGGACGCAGGAGACGGTGAGGTCCTCGCCGGGCAGCCAGAGCCCGGAGAGCTCCTCGAAGTCGCCGCGCTCCATCGCCTCGTAGAAGGCGGTGTTGGCCTGCTCGACGGCCGCGATGTCGGCGGCCGCCTCCGCGTGCTCGTCGCGGGGCCCGGTCACGCGGCTCCCTCGACGGCGCGGGCGACCCGTACGGCGTCGGCCGTGGCCCGTACCTCGTGGACCCGGACGGCCCAGGCGCCCGCGTGGGCGGAGAGCGCGGAGATCGCCGCGGTGGCGGCGTCGCGTTCGCGGGCGGGCGGCGGTGCGGCGCCCTCGCCGGCCAGCACATGGCCGAGGAAGCGCTTGCGGGAGGCGGCGACCAGCAGCGGGCGGCCCAGGGCGCGCAGCTCGTCGAGGTGGGCGACCAGGGCGAGGTCGTGGCAGGCGTCCTTGGCGAAGCCGAGACCGGGGTCGATCACGATCCGTTCCGGGGCGACACCGCCCGCGACCACGGCGTCCATCCGGTCCCGCAGCTCCGTGACGACCTCGGCGACGACGTCCCCGTACACCGCCCGGCTGTTCATGGACTCGCTGAAGCCGCGCCAGTGCATCACGACGAAGGGGGCGCCGCCCGCGGCGACGACCCGGATCATGTCGGGGTCGGCGAGGCCGCCGCTCACATCGTTGACCAGGGCGGCCCCGGCCGCGACCGCCTCCTCGGCGACCCGGGCCCGCATGGTGTCCACGGAGACCGTGACCCCTTCGGAGGCCAGGCCCTTGACCACCGGGATCACGCGCCGCAGCTCCTCCGAGGCGTCCACCCGGCTGGCGCCGGGGCGGGTCGACTCGCCGCCGACGTCGATCAGGTCGGCGCCCTCGGCGACCAGGTCGAGGCCGTGTTTGACCGCGGCCGTGGTGTCGAACCAGCGGCCCCCGTCGGAGAAGGAGTCCGGGGTCACGTTCACGACACCCATGACCGCGCAGCGGTCCCACTCCGGCAGGCCCTGGACCGTACCTCGTCCACGCAACGTACTCATGCGACCAGCGTAGGCCCCGTACGGCGCTACGCCGCGCGGGCGTGCTGCTCCTGGCCGGGCGCCGGGGTGTGGGCGCAGGGGCGGGGCCGGCGGGCCGGGAAGCGGCGGGCGAAGGGGCGGGGGAGGGCGAGGTTCACGAAGCCCTCCGCCTGCATGGCGGCGAGGGAGATGCGGGGCAGGTCGCGGGCGGCGCGGTAGACGACGAAGCGCGGCTCCCAGCGGGGCCGGAACTTGGCGTTGAACTTGTACAGCGACTCGATCTGGAACCAGCGCGAGAGGAAGATCAGCAGCCCGCGCCAGGTCCGCAGCACCGGTCCCGCGCCCAGTTTCTCGCCCCGGGCGAGCGCCGAGCGGAACATCGCGAAGTTCAGCGAGACGCGCCGGACCTCCAGCCGGGGGGAGTCCTGGAGGGCGGCGACGATCAGCAGCTCGTTCATGCCGGGGTCGGCGGAGCGGTCGCGGCGCATCAGGTCGAGGGACATGCCGTCGTGGCCCCACGGGACGAAGTGGAGCACGGCCTTCAGGTCGCCGTAGGGGGAGTCGGCGGTGTGCTCGTCGGCCTTGTGCGCGGTGGCGATGACGCAGTCGCCGTCGGCCGGGTCGCCGATCCGGCCGAGCGCCATGGAGAAGCCGCGCTCGTTGTCGGTGCCGCGCCAGTCGTCGGCGGCGTGCCGGATGCGGGCCAGTTCGGCCTCGCCGATGTCGCTCACGCGCCGGACCCGGGTCTCGTAGCCGAGCCGTTCAATGCGCTTCACCATCTGGCGTACGTTGCGCATCGCGCGCCCGGCGAGCGAGAAATCCGCGACATCCACCACCGCCTCGTCGCCGAGTTCCAGGGCGTCGAGTCCGGTCTCGCGGGTCCAGACCTCGCCGCCGGTCTCGCTGCAGCCCATCACGGCCGGGGTCCAGGAGTGGGCCCTGGCCTCGTCCATGAACCGTTCGATGGCGCCGGGCCAGGCCTCCACGTCGCCGATCGGGTCGCCGCTGGCCAGCATCACTCCCGACACGACCCGGTAGCAGACGGCGGCCTTGCCGCTGGGGGAGAAGACGACGCCCTTGTCGCGGCGGAGCGCGAAGTGGCCGAGCGAGTCGCGGCCGCCGTGCTTCGCCAGCAGGGCGCGCAGCCGGGCCTCGTCGTCCTCGGTGAGGCGGGCGGCCGGGTGCTCGGGGCGGAAGGCGAAGTAGATGGTGGTGACGGCGGTCAGCAGGCCGAGGGCGCCGAGGGAGTACCCCACGGTCCAGGAGGTGTCGCCGACGTACTCGACGGGTCCCTCGAAGCCGAGCATTCCGTAGAGCACGTGCTGGAGCCGGTCGGCGATGCTGGGGCTGCCCAGGACCCGGCCGGGGTGTGCGTTGACGATGACCAGGCCGAGGGCCAGCGAACCCGCGCCGAGGAGTACGAAGTTGGCCAGGGCCCGCCAGCGGCTCCGGGGGTCGGGGAGCGCGGCGAACTCGCCGCGGTGGCGGACCAGCAGCAGGCAGAGCGCCAGCGAGACGAGCGTGCCGATGACCGAGTGCCGGTAGGTGAACTGGGCCAGCGCGCCGGCCGGCAGCAGCACGACGGCGGCCCGCCAGGCCCGCCGCTTGCGTCGCTTGAGTCCGTGGGCGAGCAGCAGCAGGAGGACGCCCGCGCTCAGCGAGAGGGCGGCGGCGAACGGTCCGAGGGCGCCGGGCAGCACCTCGGCGAGGGTGTGCATCCGGCTGTGCCGGAAGCGCGGGAAGACGCCCGCGGCGACATCGATCAGGCCGACGGCGGTGCAGGCGGTACCGACCAGCGTCGGTACGGATTCGGGGCGCGGGCCGCGTACGAACTTGCGTACGTGACTCGGAACCGATACCGGTTTATCCCCATCTAGCGTGACAGACATCGCTTCCCGTGGTTCCGCGAGAGATTCTTCAGTCCTTCGGCCGTGGCCCTCCGGACGATGTGCGACCTGTAGGACGAGGCTTCCGGGCCGCGGGTTCACCCGACAGCCGGAAATTTCCAGACAAGAAAGTTCACCCCCCATGGGTCTTACCAGTAAGACATTTCTGGTTCTGGCCATCGTGCTGGCCGTGGTGTTCTTCGCCGCCACGGTCTGGCTGTGGCCCCGGCTGGCCCGGCGCAGCGTGTCCGCGGTGCTCGGCAGGGTCGGCCTGCTGCTGGCGACCCAGGTGACGGTCTTCGTCTCGGTGGGCCTGGTGGCGAACAATTCCTTCCTCTTCTACGGGTCGTGGGCCGACCTGTTCGGCCAGAAGCAGGATCTGGGTGTGGTCACCGACCACGCGGCCGGAACGCTGGCCTCCAAGAACATCGTCCGGGTCGGGACCCAGCGGCCGGACGTGCCGGGCGCTTCGCGGCCCACGATGGCCGGGCGGATCGACAAGGTCGTGATCGCGGGCCGGCGGTCGAAGATCGAGAGCTCGGCGTACGTGTATCTGCCGCCCGAGTACTTCCAGCCGGCCTTCGCCCACCGCAAGTTCCCCGCGGTTGTCGTGCTCACCGGCTACCCGGGCGTCTCGGAGAACCTTCTGAAGAGCCTCCGGTACCCGCGGACCGCACACGAGCGGGTGAAGGCGGGCCGGGCCCAGCCGATGATCCTGGTGATGCTGCGGCCGACGGTCGCGCCGCCGCGGGACACCGAGTGCGTGGACATCAAGGACGGGCCGCAGACCGAGACCTATCTCGCCGAGGACCTGCCGCGGGTGATCTCGGAGTCGTACCGGGTCGGCGGGCTGGCCCGCAACTGGGGCATCATCGGCAACTCGACCGGCGGGTACTGCGCGTTGAAGATCGGGCTCCACCACCCGGACCGGTTCGCGGCGAGTGTCGGGCTCTCCGCGTACTACAAGGCGGCCGAGGACCCGACGACCGGCGATCTCTTCCACGGCGACCAGAGCGCGCGTGACCGCGCCGATCTGATGTGGAGTCTGGACCACATGCCGAAGCAGCCCGACTCGTCCTTCCTCGTCACGACCTCCAGGCGCGGCGAGGGGAACTACCGGGCCACACGGCAGTTCATGGCCAAGGTGAAGCCGCCCGCGCAGGTCTCGTCGATCGTGCTCGACAGCGGCGGGCACAACTTCAACACCTGGCGGCGTGAGATCCCCTCGGCGCTGGACTGGCTGAGCAGCCGGCTCAGCGAGAACTGAAGCGGGGGCCGGGGCGGGAGCCGAAGCGAGAACCGGCACGGGCCGCCGCGCGGTGCGCCGGGGACGCCCGGTTCACCGCGCGGCGGCCTTGGTGACGCTCTCCACCGTCTCGACCGCCACCTCGGCGCGCGGCACGTCCTGGGCGTCCGCGTCGATCGAGCGGCGCAGGGCCTCGTGCAGCCGGGCCGGGGTGAGCACGCCGAGGAACCGGCCGGTGCTCTCCTCGTCGATGACGGCGATCCAGCCCGCGTCGTGCTGGAGCATGGTGGCGAACGCCTGCTTGAGCGGGGCGCCGACGGGCAGCCACGCCTCCATCCTGCGGGCGTGCGCGCGCACCGTGTCCCCGGCCCCGGCCCCGGCCCCGGCGGCGGTGGCGTCGGCGGGGATCCAGCCGTGCAGATTGTCCTGGCCGTCCAGGACGACGGCCCAGCGCGCGCCCTCGGCCCGCAGCCGTTCGGTCGCCCGCGCCAGGGAGTCGTCGAGGTGGACGACCGGCGGCTGGTCGAGGTCGCCCTCCTCGACGGGGGTCACGGAGAGCCGCTTGAGGCCGCGGTCGGCGCCGACGAAGTCCGCGACATAGGCGGTGGCGGGTGCGCCGAGCACGGTGGCGGGGGAGTCGAACTGCTCGATGGTGCCCTGTCCGTAGACGGCGATACGGTCGCCGAGCCGGACCGCTTCCTCGATGTCGTGCGTGACGAACAGGACGGTTTTACGGACCTGTTCCTGAAGTTTCAGGAATTCGTTCTGCAGCCGTTCCCGTACGACCGGGTCGACCGCGCCGAAAGGCTCGTCCATCAGCAGGACCGGCGGGTCCGCGGCCAGCGCCCTTGCCACACCGACGCGTTGGCGCTGACCGCCGGAGAGCTGTTCCGGATAGCGGTCGCCATAAACGGAAGGGTCAAGTCCGACAAGGTCCAGGAGTTCGGCGGCGCGTTCCCGGCCCTTTCCCCGTTTCCAGCCCAGGAGATGGGGGACGGTCGCGGTGTTCTCCAGGATCGTGCGGTGCGGGAAGAGGCCCACCTGCTGGATCACATAACCGATACGGCGGCGCAGCCGGACGGGGTCGATGGCGGATATGTCGTCCCCGTCGACGAATATCCGGCCCTCGGTCGGTTCGATCAGCCGGTTCACCATCTTCATGGTGGTCGTCTTGCCGCACCCCGACGGTCCGACGAGCGTGACCAGTTCACCCTCGGCGATCTCGAAGGAAAGGCCGTCGACGGCGGTGGTGCCGTCCGCGTACCGCTTGGTGACGTGCTCGAAACGGATCATGGTTCCCCATTGTGGCGCGTGTTCTGTGAAGGACATGTTGCTGAAATACAACGGCTCCGGCGATTGTCAGTGGTCGAGGATAGGGTCGCCGGACATACGTACGAAGCGGTGACCGGGAGGTGGGGACGGATGGCCGCGGGACAGAACTGCCTGGTGACGAACGACTGGATCTGCGGGGAGTATCTCCGTTCCCGCAGCCAGGAGTTGACCGATGCGACGGTCCAGCACATCTGGATCACCGCGGTCTCGGTGGTGATCGGACTCCTGGTGGCTTTTCCGCTGGCGCTGCTCGCGCGCCGCAGTCGCCGTTTCGCCGGACCGGTGCTCGGTCTGACGACGGTGCTCTACACCGTGCCCTCGCTCGCCATGTTCTCGCTGCTGTTGCCGCTGTTCGGGCTCTCCGCCGCGCTGGTGGTCACCGGCCTGGTGCTGTATTCGCTGACCATTCTCGTGCGGAACATCCTGGCGGGCCTGGAAGCGGTGCCCCAGGAGGCGAAGGAGGCCGCGGAGGGGATGGGGTACGGACCGGCCCGGCTGCTGTGGGAGGTGGAACTCCCGCTGGCCGTGCCCGCGTTGATGGCCGGGGTGCGGATCGCCACGGTGTCGACGATCGCGCTGACGACGGTCGGGTCGATCATCGGCAGGGGCGGCCTCGGCAACCTCATAGGGGACGCGCTCCCCAGCTTCTTCAAGGCCCAGGTGCTCACCGCCTCGGTCCTGTGCGTACTGCTCGCGGTCGTCGCGGATCTGCTGCTGCTCGGTGTGCAGCGGCTGCTGACCCCCTGGACCCGAATACGCGCCGCGCACGCGGACGCGGACACCGTGGCAAAGGCGGTCTGACCCATGGGAGTTCTCGGCGAGGCCTGGACCTGGCTCACCACCGGCGCCAACTGGTCGGGGGAGAGCGGGGCGGCCCACCGGCTCGCCGAGCATCTGTACGTCAGCGGCGTCGCGCTCGCCCTGGCGTGCGCGGTGGCACTGCCGGTCGCGCTGTACCTGGGGCACATCGGGAAGGGGGGCGCGCTGGCCGTCAACCTCTCCAACACGGGGCGGGCGGTGCCGGTCTTCGCGGTGCTGGCGCTCTTCATGGTCTCGCCGCTGCGCAACGCCGGATATGTGCCGACGGTCATCGCGCTGGTGCTGTTCGCCGTGCCACCGCTGCTGACCAACGCCTACGTCGGGATGACGGAGGTCGACCGGTCGGTGAGGGAGGCGGCGCGCGGCATGGGGATGTCCGGGCGGCAGCTCTTCCTCCGGGTCGAACTCCCGCTGGCCTACCCGATGGTCATGACCGGGCTGCGCTCCGCCGCGGTCCAGGTGGTCGCCACGGCGACGATCGCCGCGATGGTCGGCCAGGGCGGCCTCGGCCGGATCATCACCGCCGGCTTCAACACGTACAACACACCGCAGGTGGTCGCGGGGGCGGTGCTGGTCGCCGTGCTCGCGCTGCTGGTGGAGGCGGTGCTGGTGGGCCTGGACCGGCTGCTGTCACCGCTGCGCCGCCGCCGGACGGCATGACGGCGGCATGAGCGCCCCATGGAACCCGGTCCGCGATTCCCCGATCGCATCACGTACAGACCTGTTGCTGTGAACTCGTACGGCCCCTGTGGCCGTGGACGGAGAACGACAATGAGCAAGACCTCGCGCACAGCCGGCGCGGTCATCGGCATGGTCGCGCTGGCCGGCTCGCTCGCCGCCTGCGGCGGCGACAGCCTGGAGAAGGACAAGGCGGGCTCGGCATCCGGCGGCGCCGCGGGCTCCGGCAAGAAGGGCTCGCTGGTCGTCGGCGCCGCCTCCTTCACCGAGTCCAAGGTGCTCGCGGAGTTGTACGCGCAGATCCTGGGCGACGCCGGATACAGCACCTCGGTCACCACCGTGGCGAACCGGGAACTGTACGAGCCGTCCCTGGAGAAGGGTGAGATCGATGTCGTCCCCGAATACGCCGCGACGATCGCCGAATTCCTCAATGCCAAGGTGAACGGCTCGAAGAAGGCCGAGAAGGCGCCGGTCGCCTCCGGTGACACGGCGGCCACGGTCGCCGCGCTGGAGAAGCTCGCCACCCCGCGCGGACTGAAGGTGCTTCCGGCCGGTGCGGCCGTCGACCAGAACGCCTTCGCGGTCACCAAGGAATTCGCCGGGAAGAACAAGCTCAAGACCCTTTCGGACCTCGGCAGGTCGAAGGCCGAAGTGAAGATCGCGGCGGGTGACGAGTGCGAGGTGCGGCCGTTCTGCGCACCCGGTCTGAAGAAGACGTACGGCATCAATGTCACCGGTATAGACCCCAAGGGAGTCGGTACGCCGCAGTCCAAGCAGGCGGTCAAGGACGGCAAGGACCAGTTGGTCCTCACCACCACCACGGACGCGGTGCTGGACAGCTACGGCCTGGTGTTCCTGGAGGACGACAAGAAGCTTCAGAACGCCGACAACGTGCTGCCGGTCCTCAATGCGAAGGACGCCGGTTCCCAGGACATCGCCGACGCACTCGGCAAGCTCACCAAGGCGCTCACCACCGAGGATCTCGCGGAACTGAACCGCAAGGTCGACGCCGAGCGCGCAAAGCCCGCCGATGTGGCCAAGGACTATCTGCGCTCGAAGCGCCTCGTCGAGAAGTAGGAATCGGGGCGGAAAGGGGGCCGTCAGGTAACCGGCAGGGAACAGATTGGCGGGCGGCCCCCCAAGTGCCCCGTACACACGGTAAATTTCAGGCCATGCCACGTGGACGTCATCGCCATTCGCCACCTCTGCACAGAATCCTTCCGCCGTCGGCAGTCGTCGGAGTCTCGGTCCTCTGTGCCGGGGGCGCCTGGCTGCTCGCCGAGCCCCTGGTCCTGCGCGGTCTGGTGGCCGCCTCGGCGGCTGCCGCCGTGACCGGCGCGTATCTGATGCGCAGCTGGGACCGGGAGGCCGGCCGCCGGGTCGCGGAGCTGACGCGGGCCCGCGCCGGTGACGAGTGGCGGGCCGAGGAGCGGCTCGCCGAGCTGGACGCCGACCTGGAGGAGTCGCGGGAGCTGCGCACCCGGCTGGAGACGAAGCTGCGCCGCAAGCGCGTGGAGCTCGCCAACCTCCGCGGGGAGCACGCCGCGCTGCTGCGCCGGTACGCCAACGCCGAGACCGAGCGCGCCAGTGCGCTGGAGGGCCGCAGGCAGCTCGCCATCGAGGCCGCCGCCGCACCCCGGGAGCTGCCTGCCGCGTGCAGCACGCCGACACCGGCCGCCTATCTGCGGGCCGCCCAGGCGCTGGAGGACCTCTCGCGCAACGGGGCGCTCCAGGAGGCACGCCGCACCGCCGAGCAGGCCAGGAAGCGCGATCTGGAGGAGCGGTCCCGGGAGGAGGAGGAACGGCAGGGCAAGCACGCCGCGGACGAGGACCGGACCGGCGCGCGGCATCTGCGCCCGCCGACCGCCCTGCCCGCACCCCGTCGGTCCGCCGCTCTGCCCCCGGCGCGCACCGCACCGGCCGCCACCGCCGTCGCCCCGTACGCGGCCTCCCGCCGCCATCCGGTGCCGCAGGGCAGCTTCGACTTCTTCGGTACGCAGAAGGCTGCGCGCGCCGCGATCGAGTCCGTGCAGGACGAGGACCTCGCCGACGTGGTGGGCGAGGAGGCGCTGGCCGCACACCGTACGGGCACGGCCCCGGAGCGCGTCGTGGGCGAGGTCATCGACCTGACCGCACACGACGAGACCGAGCAGCTGGACGTGGTGGAGCTGCGCAGCGCGATCTCGTAGCGCACGCGACCCGCACGACGAGCAGCGGCCGCCGCCCCGGGACCCGGGACGGCGGCCGCTGCTCGTCGGTCACTTGTCGATGTCGCCGACGACGAAGAAGAGCGAGCCCAGGATCGCCACCATGTCGGCGACCAGCGTGCCCGGCAGCAGCTCGGTGAGCGCCTGGATGTTGTTGTACGAGGCGGAGCGGAGCTTCAGCCGGTACGGGGTCTTCTCGCCCTTGGACACCAGGTAGTAGCCGTTGACGCCGAGCGGGTTCTCGGTCCAGGCGTAGGTGTGGCCCTCGGGGGCCTTCAGCACCTTGGGCAGCCGCTGGTTGATCGGTCCGGGGGCCAGGGCGGCCATCCGGTCCAGGCAGGCGTCCGCGAGGTCCAGGGCGTTGTGCGTCTGCTCCAGCAGGCACTCGAAGCGGGCCAGGCAGTCGCCCTCGGTGCGGGTGACCACCTTCAGGGTGTCCTGGAGCTCCCCGTACGCGAGATACGGCTCGTCGCGCCGCAGGTCGAAGTCGACGCCCGAGGCGCGGGCGATCGGCCCGGACACCCCGTACGCGTGCACGGTCCCGGCGGAGAGCACGCCCACGCCGCGGGTGCGGCCCCGGAAGATCTCGTTGCCGAGCACCAGGTCGTCGTAGACGTCCATCCGGGACCGGACCGAGGCGACGGCGTCCCGGGCGCGGCCGAGCCATCCGGCCGGGAGGTCCTCCTTGAGGCCGCCGACGCGGTTGAACATGTAGTGCATCCGGCCGCCGGAGACCTCCTCCATCACGGCCTGGAGCTCCTCGCGCTCGCGGAAGGCGTAGAACACCGGGGTGATCCCGCCGAGTTCGAGCGGGTACGAACCGAGGAACATCAGATGGTTCAGGACCCGGTTCAGCTCGGCGAGCAGGGTGCGGGTCCAGACCGCGCGCTCCGGGACCTCCATGCCGAGCATGCGCTCCACGGCCATCACGACGCCCAGCTCGTTGGAGAACGCCGACAGCCAGTCGTGGCGGTTGGCGAGCATCACGATCTGCCGGTAGTCGCGGGCCTCGAACAGCTTCTCGGCGCCCCGGTGCATGTAGCCGATGACCGGCTCGGCGTGCTGGATGCGCTCGCCGTCCAGGACGATGCGCAGTCGGAGCACGCCGTGGGTGGAGGGGTGCTGCGGGCCGATGTTGAGCACCATGTCGGTGCTCTCCGCCGCGCCGCCGATGCCGACTGTCGTCTCCGTCATGCGGCCAGTATCGCGTGGCCGGGCCGGGACTCCGAGCCCAGGGCGCCCGCTCTCAGCCCCTGCGCTGCATCAGCCAGCCGAAATCGCCGAGGCCGCCCCGGGCCGTCAGCTCCGCCGCCTCGCCCGCCGAGGCGAGCGCCCGTACGTAGCCGGCCGGGTCGGCCGACGCCAGGGCCAGGGGCGGGCGCTCGCCGCTGACGCCGAGGCGGCGCAGCGCCTCGCGCTGGCTCAGCAGCTCGGGCGGCGCACCGCCACCGGACCCGGCCACCGCGCACGCGTCCAGCGCCACGTGCGAGGTGAGGTCGCAGCTGCCGTCCGGCACCGGCCGGACCTCGCGGCCGGCCCGGAAGCCGGTCAGGGTGCCGAACGGGGGCCGCGCCTCGCGCACATGGGCGTAGTCCACCGCCACGGCGAGCCCCCCGGCCAGCGTGGTCACCGCCCGCGCCCAGGCCTCGTCGCGGGGGCGGCCGATCTCCGCCCGGCTGCCCGGGCCGGCCGACGGCCACCAGCGGCGCAGCCACTCGGCGTCCGCCCCGGTCACCGGCCCGCCCAGCCGTTCCGTACCGTCCCCGGGCCGGACGAGGACGTACCGGGCGACACCGTCCGCGTCGGTCTCGGCGACCTCGGTCGGGACGTTGTCCAGCCACTCGTTGGCGAACAGCAGGCCACGGGTCCCCGGCGGCGGTTCGGCGCACCACTCGATCCGGGGATCCAGTCCGGGCGGACGGCCGACCAGCTCCACGGCGTACGCCCGCACGGTCAGACCGTCGGCGCCGGCGGACGGCAGCGCCGCCAGCACCCCCGTCAGCAGCTCGCCCCGCCCGGCGCCCAGGTCCACCAGGTCGACCGAGCCGGTACCCAGCTCCCGTGCCGTTGCGACCAGCAGCCGGGCGACGGCGGAGGCGAAGAGCGGGGAGGCGTGGACGGAGGTACGGAAGTGGCCCGCCGGCCCTTCGGGGCTCCGGTAGAACCCCCCGTCCCCGTACAAAGCGGTCTCCGCCGCCTCCTGCCACCCACGCCACTCGTCCGTCACGTGTCCAAGTCTCCACCTTGGGGAGTACGGTCCCTGGAGCCGGATCGGCCCTTCGGCTGACCCGTCCGCCCCTTGCCTGTCCCTACGCTGGGTCACGTGCAGCGCCTCTACGAATTCCTCCGCAGACACCCGACGGGCGTCGACACCTTCTGGGCCGTCGTCCTCCTCGGGCTCTCCGGCCTGTCCATCGTGGGTATGGGAGGAAGCACGAGGGAGCGCGTCGCCGCCGTTCCGATCATCCTCGGCCTCTGCGTGGTCGTCGCCCTGCGCCGGCGCGCGCCGGAGAAGATGCTGCTGCTCGCCATCGCGATGGGGGTGACGCAGATGGTCACCGGGGTGGGGCCCGGTGTCATGAACTTCGCGATGCTGGTGATCGTCTTCACCGTGGCCACCGTCGGGGAGCGCTGGGCGTCCTGGCTCGCGCTGGTCTGCAGCCTGAGCGCGGCGTCGCTGTCCAAGCTGCGCTGGCCGGGCGAGGGGCCGCGGACCGGCTGGGCCGAGGAAGTCTTCATCGTCGTCGTGCTGACCGTTCCGTTCGTGCTCGCCTGGGTGCTCGGCGACTCGATGCGGACCAGGCGCGCCTACTTCAGCCAGCTGGAGGAGCGCGCCGCCCGGCTGGAGCGGGAGCGCGAGGCGCAGTCGAAGGTCGCGGTGGCGGCCGAGCGCGCCCGAATCGCCCGCGAACTCCACGACGTCGTCGCGCACAACGTGTCGGTGATGGTGGTGCAGGCCGACGGTGCGGCGTACGTCATGGACGCGGCCCCCGACCAGGCCAAGCAGGCTCTGGAGACCATCTCCAGCACCGGCAGGCAGGCACTGGCCGAGATGCGGCGGCTGCTCGGGGTGCTGCGGACGGGCGACGCGCAGGAGAGCGGGGAGTACGTCCCGCAGCCCGATGTGGACCAGATCGGGGATCTGATCGAACAGGTCAGACAGACCGGCCTGGCCGTCGACTTCAAGATCGAGGGAACCCCGCGCCCGCTGCCCAGCGGGGTCGAGCTGACCGCGTACCGCATCGTGCAGGAGGCCCTGACCAACACCCGCAAGCACGGCGGCCCGGACGCGGGGGCCAGTGTGCGTCTGGTCTACTTCGACGACGGGCTCGGGCTGCTGGTCGAGGACGACGGGCGGGGCGCGGCGCACGAACTGTACGAGGACGGCGGCGCCGACGGCGCGGGCCACGGGATGATCGGTATGCGCGAGCGGGTCGGCATGGTCGGCGGCACGCTGGACGCCGGGCCGAGGCCCGGTGGCGGCTTCCGGATCAGCGCGCTGCTGCCGCTCAAGCCGGCCCACTAGGCGTCGGAGCCGACGCCCTATCAGACAGGAGACAGGACCCCTCATGGCGATCCGCGTGATGCTCGTCGACGACCAGGTGCTGCTGCGCACCGGCTTCCGGATGGTGCTCGCCGCCCAGCCGGACATGGAGGTCGTGGCCGAGGCCGGCGACGGCGCGGAGGCGATCGAGAACCTTCGCTCCACCGCCGTCGATGTGGTGCTGATGGATGTGCGGATGCCGCGGCTGGACGGTGTCGAGGCCACCCGGCGCATCTGCGCGCAGCCGGACGCGCCCAAGGTGCTCATCCTGACCACGTTCGACCTCGACGAGTACGCCTTCTCCGGGCTGAAGGCCGGGGCCAGCGGCTTCATGCTCAAGGACGTGCCGCCCGCCGAGCTGCTGGCCGCGATCCGCTCCGTGCACAGCGGTGACGCGGTCGTCGCCCCGTCCACCACCCGCAGGCTGCTCGACCGCTTCTCGCCGATGCTGCCCAGCGGCGCCGGCGAGCCGCAGCACAAGGACATCGCCAAGCTCACCGAACGCGAGCGCGAGGTGATGCTGCTGGTCGCCCAGGGCATGTCGAACGGCGAGATCGCGGCGCGCCTGGTGCTCTCCGAGGCGACGGTGAAGACGCACGTGGGCCGCATCCTCACCAAGTTGAACCTGCGCGACCGGGTGCAGGTCGTGGTCCTCGCGTACGAGACGGGGCTGGTCCGGGCCGGTGGTGGCGGGACGGTCTGACCGGCGGGCCCGCCGGTCCGGGGCGGCGGGCCGTCGTCGGGGCCCGGGGCGCCTTCCGTTCAGCGCAGGATGCCTTCCAGGAAGTCGCTGCCGAGCCGTGCCACCGAGGTCAGGTCCAGCTGGTGCAGTACGTACCGGCCGCGCCGCCGGGTGGTGACCAGGCCCGCCTTCTTCAGCACCGAGAGATGCCGGGAGACCTCGGGGGCCGTGATGCCGTGCGTGTCGGCGAGCTGGCCGGTCGTGTGCGGGGAGCGGGCGAGGTGGCGGCAGAGCCGCATCCTCATCGGGTGGGCCAGCGCCTCCATGCGCAGCTGGAGCAGTTCCACGGAGGCGGGGGAGGGCAGCTCGGGCTGGTGCACCGGGTAGTGGATCACCGGGCGCCAGCCCGGGGCGTGCAGCAGATTGAGGTGCGGCCAGCCGAAGGTGGACGGGATGAGGGTGAGCCCGGGGCCGACGGCGCTGGTGCGGCCCTCGGTCAGCTTGTCGGCGCTGATCCGGGTCACGGCCTCGTCGACGGTCAGCGCCGTGGAGACCGCGCCCATCGCCTCGCCGATCCCCCTGCGCCGCAGCAGGTCGGTCTTGTGCCGGGCGTCGGCGACCAGCTGGACCCGCACCCGGCACCAGGTGTCCGCGAAGAACGCCCGGTCGCAGTCCTCGAACAGGCGCCGCACCCAGGCCCGCACCGGGGCCGGGTCGGCCAGCAGCTGCTGGGCGAACTCCACCTGCCGGGGGCCGCGCGCCGCCGCCATCTCCAGGGCGCGGGCGCGCATCGTCGGGTCGTCGAGCGGGGAGGGGGCGCCCTGCCCGTACAGGCTGGTGCAGGTGAACTCCAGGGCGGCGGCGACGAACCGCTCGTCGTCCAGCCGGTCGAGGATGTCGAGGTCCTCGGCGAGGTCGGCGCCCGTCCGGCCGTTGCCGCCGAGGATTCCGGCGAACGGCATGAAGACGTCCGAGAACGTGTGGCGCCACAGGAAGTCGGCCTCGTGCAGCCGGTCGGCGAGATCCGGGTCCAGCGCGCTGGAGGTCGCCGTCGCCCAGCCGTGCAGGCCCGGGTGGTGTCCCGGCTCGGAGAGGGCGTGCAGGGCCAGCCCCAGCTCGGCGAGGGGGGAGGTCTCGAAGACGATGCGGCCTGGCGCCAGCCCGGCGATGTCGATGTGCACGCTCACCCCTCCATGGTGCGGGGTGGCCGCGGAAGGCATCGCACCATTTGACGGTGGTCGTCAATCGGCGGGCCGAGCGGCCGGGGACCGGCCCACGCTGTGGCCATGGACGCCATTCAGCAGCACATGATCGACAGCTGTCGCGCGGCCCAGCGGGGCGAGCCGGCGCCGCCACTGCCGGGCCGGCACGACTGGGCCGTGGTGCGCGAGGCACGCGACCGGGCCCGCTTCGACGCGGTGATCGCGGGCCGCCCGGCGCGCGGCCTCCGATGGGCGGCCCTGCGTTCCCTGATCGCCCGGAGCCGCGGAACCGGCGGCTGTGGCGCTCCCGGCCATTCCCCCGCCGGCCCGGCGGAATCCCGCTAGGCCAGCCGCTCCACGAACTCCCGTACGGCGTTCCGCACATCCCCAGCCGTCCACTCCAGCCCCTCCCGTCCCACCGTCACCTCGGTGAACGACAGTCCGGGCGGCCCGGCGGCCGCCGGGTACCACTTGCGGAAGAGGGACACGCCCGTCTCCTCCGCCTGCCGCACCGCCGCCTCCGTCAGGACGTCCGCCCCGTACGGCAGCCACACCTGGAACTGGTGCGTGTGCGGCGGCTCCGGATGCACCCGGAACCACGGGGTGCCGGCCGCCGGGAAGCCCTCGGCCAGCGCCCCGGCCACCACCTTCGCCTGCGCCACGTACGAAGCCAGCTGCGGCAGCTCCCGGTCGAGGCCGATCAGGGCGGCGAGCGCCGCGGGGAACTGCTGGAAGAGCTGCCCGCCGTACCGGTGGCGCCAGGTGCGGGCCTCCTCGATCAGCGAGGCGGGACCGGCCAGCGCGGCCCCGGAGATCCCGCCGAGGGTCTTGTAGAACGACACGTACACGCTGTCCGCGAGTGCCGCGATCTCCGGCAGCTCCCGCCCGAAGCGGGGGGCGCACTCCCACAGCCGCGCGCCGTCGATGTGCACCACCGCATCGCGTTCCCGCGCGGCCGCCACCACGTCCTCCAGCTCCTCCCACGTCGGCAGGACGAAACCGGCGTCGCGCAACGGCAGCTCCAGCATCAGCGTGCCGAACGGCTCGTCGAAGTCGCGGATCTCCTGAGCCGTGGGCAGCCGGGGCTCGTACGTCGGATGGACCGTACGCAGCCCGCTCACCGCCCCCAGCGCGCCGCGCTCGTGCACCTCGGGGTGGGCGAGGGGATGCAGCGCCACCGTGGGGTTGCCGGTCCGCCCGGCCCAGCACCGCAGCGCGACCTGCTGCGCCATCGTCCCGGTCGGGAAGAACGCCGCGGCCTCCGTCCCCAGCAGGCCCGCGATCCGCTCCTCCAGCTCGGCGACGACGCCGTCGCCGTAGATGTCCGCGGGGCGGTCGAGATCGGTGACGGACCCGGCCCCGGCCGTCAGCGCGGCCAGCCGCTCACCGAGCGGGAGGTTCATGGCCGGCCGGATCAGGACCCGTTCGGCCGCGGCCCAGGCGTTGATCCTGCGCGACCGCTGCGCGTCCTGAGAGGATTCCTCCCGCAGCTCCTCCCGCGGGTCCTCCGGTGCCTCCGGCCGTGACTGCCCGCCCATGTCTGCTGTGTCTGTCATGGGACGATCATCACGCAGCCCGCAGCGCGGGCCCACACGGTTTTCCGGGCGTTCCCGGCTCCGGGCCGCGCCTCCCGCCCGGACTTTTCCCACAGGCTGTGGACGGCCAGGAGTCAGGACGAAACGCTGGCGTAGCATGCAGAGGAGTCGTCCGGTACCCCCTGCGGACTGGAACGGAAGGCCATCGCCGCGTGAATGCAACAGCCCCCCATGACCCCCTCGACGCGAGGGACCGCCCCGCCCGCCTCACGGTCGGCGTCGTGGGCGCGGGCCGTGTCGGCCCCGCTCTCGCCGCGTCCCTGCAGCTCGCCGGGCACCGGCCGGTCGCCGTGTCGGGCGTCTCCGACGCGTCCGTGCGCCGGGCAGCCGCCCTGCTGCCCGACGTGCCGCTGGTACCGCCCGCCGAGGTCCTCGCGCGCGCCGAGCTGGTGCTGCTGACCGTCCCCGACGACGCCCTGCCCGGCCTGGTCGAGGGCCTCGCCGGGACCGGCGCGGTGCGGCCGGGGCAGCTGATCGTCCACACCTCGGGGCGGTACGGGACCGGCGTCCTGGACCCGGCGCTGCGGGCCGGCGCCCTGCCGCTCGCCCTGCACCCCGCGATGACGTTCACCGGCACCTCCGTCGACGTCCAGCGGCTGGCCGGCTGCTCCTTCGGCGTGACCGCCCCCGAGGAGCTGCGGCTCGCCGCCGAGGCGCTGGTCATCGAGATGGGCGGCGAGCCCGAATGGATCGCGGAGGAGTCCCGTCCGCTCTACCACGCGGCGCTCGCCCTCGGTGCGAACCACCTGGTCACCCTGGTCGCCCAGTCGATGGAGCTGCTGCGCACGGCGGGGGTCACCGCCCCCGACCGGATGCTCGGCCCGCTGCTCGGCGCCGCGCTCGACAACGCCCTGCGCTCCGGCGACGCCGCGCTGACCGGCCCCGTGGCCCGCGGCGACGCCGGTACGGTCGCCGCGCACATCGGCGAGCTGCGCAGGCACGCCCCGCAGACCGTGGCCGGATACGTCGCGATGGCCCGCGCCACCGCCGACCGCGCCCTCGCCCACGGCATGCTCAAGCCGGAGCTGGCCGAGGACCTGCTCGGGGTCCTGGCCGACGGCACGGGCACCGGATCACAGGAGCCCCGATGACCGACACGACCGGCACCCCCCGCCCCGCCGCGCCCCACGGGCCCGCGGCCCCCCTGCTCCGCACCGCGGCCGAGCTCGGCGCGTTCGCCCCCTTCGAGGGACCGCGGGCCGTCGTCATGACCATGGGCGCCCTGCACGAGGGCCATGCCACCCTGATCCGCGCCGCCCGCGCGGCGGCGGGCCCCGACGGCCAGGTGGTCGTCACCGTGTTCGTCAACCCGCTCCAGTTCGGCGAGGCCGCCGACCTGGAGCGCTACCCCCGCACGCTCGACGCCGATCTCGCCGTGGCGGGCGCCGCCGGGGCGGACGCGGTCTTCGCGCCGTCCGTCGACGAGGTCTACCCCGGCGGCGAGCCGCAGGTCCGGATCTCGGCGGGCCCGATGGGTGAGCGGCTCGAAGGGGCCTCGCGCCCCGGGCACTTCGACGGCATGCTCACCGTCGTCGCCAAGCTCCTCCACCTGACCCGCCCCGACGTCGCGTTCTACGGGCAGAAGGACGCCCAGCAGCTGGCGCTGATCCGCCGGATGGTGCGCGATCTGAACTTCCCCGTGGAGATCGTCGGCGTGGAGACGGTCCGCGAGCCGGACGGCCTGGCGCTCTCCAGCCGCAACCGCTTCCTGGACGCGGAGGAGCGGCACACCGCCCTCGCCCTGTCCCGGGCCCTGTTCGCCGCCCGCGACCGGCTCGCCGCCCAGCAGGCGCTGCACGCCCGCGCCCAGACCACCTCGGCCACCACCGGCCGGGCCGCCGCGCTCACCGCGCTCGGCGAGGCCCGCGCCGCCGCCGACACCCAGGCGGTGGCCCTGGCCCGCCCGGTCGACGGCCCCTCGGCGGTACGGGCGGCCGCGCTCCTGATCCTCGACGACGCGGCGGCCGCACAGCCCCCGCTCGCCCTGGACTACCTGGCACTGGTGGACCCGGCCGACTTCACCGAGATTCCCGACGACCGCACCACCGGCGAGGCGACCCTCGCCGTCGCCGCGCGGGTCGGCAAGACCCGCCTCATCGACAACATCCCGCTGACCTTCGGAGCCACCACGTGACCGGAATACGGCTGACCGCCCCCGCCCCCGGCTGGTCCATCGACGCCGACGTCGTGGTGGTCGGCTCCGGCGTGGCCGGTCTCACCACCGCGCTGCGCTGCGCCGCCGCGGGCCTCGCCACCGTCGTCGTCACCAAGGCCCGCCTCGACGACGGCTCCACCCGCTGGGCGCAGGGCGGTATCGCGGCCGCGCTCGGCGAGGGCGACACCCCCGAGCAGCACCTCGACGACACCCTGGTCGCGGGCGCCGGCCTGTGCGACGGGGCGGCGGTGCGGATGCTGGTCACCGAGGGCCCGGACGCGGTGCGCCGGCTGATCGGGACCGGCGCCCACTTCGACACCACGGAGAGCGGCGACATCGCGCTGACCCGTGAGGGCGGCCACCACCGCCGCCGCATCGCCCACGCGGGCGGCGACGCCACGGGCGCCGAGATCTCCCGCGCCCTGGTCGAGGCGGTCCGCGAGGCCGCCCTGCATACCGTGGAGAACGCGCTCGTACTGGACCTCCTCACCGACGCCGGAGGACGTACGGCGGGCGTCACGCTGCACGTCATGGGCGAGGGCCAGCACGACGGCGTCGGCGCGGTCCACGCCCCCGCGGTGGTCCTCGCCACCGGCGGCATGGGCCAGGTCTTCTCCGCCACCACCAACCCGGCGGTCTCCACCGGCGACGGCGTGGCGCTGGCGCTGCGGGCCGGCGCGGAGATCTCCGACCTGGAGTTCGTCCAGTTCCACCCGACGGTCCTCTTCCTCGGCGCCGGCTCCGAGGGCCAGCAGCCGCTGGTCTCGGAAGCGGTACGGGGCGAGGGCGCCCATCTCGTCGACGCGTCCGGCACGCGCTTCATGCTCGGACAGCACGAGCTGGCGGAGCTGGCCCCGCGCGACATCGTCGCCAAGGCCATCACCCGCCGGATGGAGCTGCTCGGCACCGAGCACATGTACCTCGACGCCCGCCACTTCGGCGCCGAGATGTGGGAGCAGCGCTTCCCCACGATCCTGGCGGCCTGCCGCGCCCACGGCATCGACCCGGTCACCGAACCGATTCCCGTCGCCCCCGCCGCGCACTACGCCTCCGGCGGCATCCGCACCGACCTGCGGGGACGTACCACGGTGCCCGGTCTGTACGCCTGCGGCGAGGTCGCCTGCACCGGCGTGCACGGCGCGAACCGGCTGGCGTCCAACTCCCTGCTGGAGGGCCTCGTCTTCGCCGAGCGCATCGCGGCGGACATCGTCGAGGACCGGCCCCGCGCGGGCGCCGCGGAGACCGGCGACGACCACGGGCCCTCCCCGCTGATCGCCCCGGAGGCCCGGTCCACGATCCAGCGCATCATGACCCGGGGCGCCGGAGTCCTCCGCTCCGCGGAGAGCCTGGCCGCCGCCGCCGACGAGCTGGAGGCCCTCCACAACAGTGCCGCCCTGGCCGTGGAGGCCGACGAGCCCAAGGTCGCGGTGCCCGGCGTCGAGGCGTGGGAGGCCACCAACCTGCTGCTCGTCTCGCGCGTCCTGGTCGCCGCCGCCCGGCAGCGCGAGGAGACCCGCGGCTGCCACTGGCGCGAGGACCGGCCCGAGCGCGACGACGAGAACTGGCGCCGCCACCTCGTCGTACGGCTCACCCCGGAGCGCCGCCCGGTCCTCCGTCGGACGGAGACCCAGGCATTCGGGCCCGTACGCCCCACGCAGGCACCAGACTGCGCAGCAGCACCCCCCACCCACCCCGCCGACGTCACCGAGGAGCCGTAACCGTGAGCACGCCCGAAGAGAATCCGCGCCCCACACCCGTGGACGTACCGCTGATCCAGATCGGCGCGCCCGCACCGTCCGCGGGCGGCTGCGGGGACGGCTGCGGCTGCGGCGGGGACGAGCTCTACGAGCTCGACCCGCTGGAGTGCGGCCTCGACCCCGCCCTCGCCCAGCTCCTCGCCGACGCGGGCCTGGACCCGGTCCAGGTCGAGGACGTCGCGCACGTCGCGATCGAGGAGGACCTGGACGGCGGGGTGGACGTCACCACCGTCGCGACCGTCGCCGAGGACGCCGTGGCCACCGGTGACTTCACCGCCCGCGAGGCGGGCGTCGTGGCCGGTCTGCGCATCGCCGAGGCCGTCCTGTCCATCGTCTGCACCGAGGAGTTCGCGGTCGAGCGCCACGTCGAGGACGGCGACCGGGTCGCCCCCGGCCAGAAGCTGCTGACCGTCACCACCCGCACCCGCGACCTGCTCACCGGCGAGCGCAGCGCGCTCAACCTGCTGTGCAGGCTCTCCGGCATCGCGACCGCCACCCGCGCCTGGGCCGATGTGCTCGAAGGCACGAAGGCCAAGGTCCGCGACACCCGCAAGACCACCCCGGGCCTGCGCGCCATGGAGAAGTACGCGGTGCGCTGCGGCGGCGGCGTCAACCACCGGATGTCGCTGTCGGACGCGGCGCTGGTCAAGGACAACCACGTCATCGCGGCGGGCGGCGTCGCCGAGGCCTTCAAGCGCGTACGGGACGAGTTCCCGGACGTACCGATCGAGGTCGAGGTCGACACCCTCCAGCAGGTCCGCGAGGTGCTCGACGCGGGCGCCGACCTGATCCTGCTGGACAACTTCACCCCGCTGCAGACGGTCGAGGCGGTCGCCCTGACCGGCGGCCGTGCGGTCCTGGAGTCCTCCGGCAGGCTCTCCCTCGACACCGCCCGCGCCTACGCCGAGGCGGGCGTCGACTACCTGGCCGTCGGCGCGCTCACCCACTCCTCGCCGATCCTCGACATCGGCCTGGACTTCCGCGACACCGACGGGGCCGACGTCTGATGCTGCTCACCATCGACGTCGGCAACACCCACACCGTCCTCGGCCTGTTCGACGGCGAGGAGATCGTCGAGCACTGGCGGATCTCCACCGACGCCCGCCGCACCGCCGACGAGCTCGCCGTGCTGCTCCAGGGCCTGATGGGCATGCACCCGCTGCTCGGCATGGAGCTGGGCGACGGCATCGAGGGCATCGCGATCTGCTCCACGGTCCCGGCCGTCCTGCACGAGCTGCGCGAGGTGACCCGCCGCTACTACGGCGACGTCCCCGCCGTGCTGGTCGAGCCGGGCATCAAGACCGGCGTGCCGATCCTGATGGACAACCCGAAGGAGGTCGGCGCGGACCGCATCATCAACGCGGCCGCCGCCGCCGACCTGTACGGCGGTCCGGCGATCGTCGTCGACTTCGGCACGGCCACCACCTTCGACGCGGTGTCCGCCCGGGGCGAGTACACCGGCGGTGTCATCGCCCCCGGCATCGAGATCTCGGTCGAGGCGCTCGGCGTCAAGGGCGCCCAGCTCCGCAAGATCGAGCTGGCCCGGCCGCGCAGCGTGATCGGCAAGAACACGGTCGAGGCGATGCAGTCGGGCATCATCTACGGCTTCGCCGGCCAGGTCGACGGCGTCGTCGCGCGGATGAAGAAGGAGCTGGCGGCCGACCCCGACGACGTCACCGTCATCGCGACGGGCGGCCTTGCGCCGATGGTGTTGGGCGAATCCTCCGTCATCGACGAGCACGAGCCCTGGCTCACCCTCATCGGCCTGCGCCTGGTCTACGAGCGGAACGTGTCCCGGCTGTAGTGGACAGGCGGTGTACCTGCGGGAACGGCCCACGGGGGAGCGGGCCCGCCGCCGCGCCGCGACGGCCAGTTAAGCCGATTTTGTCCATTTAGCACGTATTGTCGCGTCATGCCCACGCCTTACGGATCACGCGGCGGCATGGCGTTCAGCGCGGACGAGCTGCGGGTGCTCCGACGTGCCCTCGCCATCGCCCTTCACCCCATGCCCCTGCCGGACGAGGACGTCCAGGACTGCCTGCGGCTGGCCAGCGCCGTGGACGAGGCGGTCGGCGAGGCGGGACGGCTGCGCACGTTCCTCCTCGCCGACCTCGTCCGCTACCGCAATGCCCTCCCCGGCTCCGTCAGCGGCTATCTGGAACTGCTCCAGGACGCCCTGGCGGGCGGATACGACCCCGGCCCCGACGACCTCGCCGCGCTGCGCGCCCTGCGCCACAGACCGCTGGCCGCGGCGCTCCTGGAGCGCTGTCAGGTGCTCGCGGAGCGGTCGGTGCGGGCCCGCCTCGCCGGGCGCGCCGTATCGGCGAAGGCCCCCGCGCCGCGCAGCCGGCTCCTCGCCCTGCCCGGCGGCCGGGCCGCCGAAGCCGAACCCGAACGGCCCAAGGCCCCGGCGGAGCCCGCCCGGCCCGGCCGGGTGCCCGGTCGCCCGGCGCCGAAGCCCTCGGAGGTCTTCCCGCCCCGCCGCCGCCCGGTCCCGCCGCCGCAGCAGCGCGCCGCGGGTTAGGGCCTCTCGTTCGGATCAGGCCGGTCCGGCCCCGATCCGCCGGAAAGGTCCCAGCGGAGGGGCGGCGCGGAAGTCCGTACCGGCCTCGCTACTCTGGACGCCATGGACTATGTATCCGCGCTCGTGCCCCCCGTGGTGATGGCCGTCTTCTTCATCGGCCTCGTCGTGACGATCGTCAAGAGCCAGGGCGGTCCCAACAAGGCCAAGGAGGACGCGGCCGTGGACCTGGCGATCGGCCGCGCCGAGTCGGTCCAGCAGGCCCCGCGGACCGACGGCGCCTGACCCCCGCCGCCCCGCAGCACGCGAAGGGCGCACGGCTCATCCCGAGCCGTGCGCCCTTTTGCCGCTTTGCCGCACGAATAACCGGTCATTTCAGGCATCTGGCACTAAAGTGACATTGTGCCCCGCCCATTGGGAGATCTGGAAGACGCCGTGATGACACGGGTCTGGCAATGGAACCGTCCGGTCACCGTGCGGGAAGTCCTTGAGGACCTTCAGCAGGAACGCTCCATCGCCTACACCACCGTCATGACGGTAATGGACAATCTCCATCAGAAGGGCTGGGTGCGCAGGGAAGTCGACGGTCGCGCATATAGATATACGGCGGTCTCCACCCGCGCCGCCTACTCGGCGGCACTGATGAACGAAGCATGGTCGCGCAGTGACAACCCCGCGGCCGCACTTGTCGCCTTCTTCGGCATGATGTCCGCCGAGCAGCGCGAGGCCCTCCAGGACGCCATGCGGATCGTCCAGCCCGGCCTGTCCGTAACCCCCGAGCCCCCGTCCGGCGAACCCGCCGGTGAGCCGCCCGGGACGACCACCGGTGAACCGGCCGGAGAAGCGGCCGGAGAAGCGGCCGGGGATCCGGCCGATGGGGCGGCCCCGGAGGCCGGGCGATAGCGTCGGGGTATG
The DNA here is from genome assembly GCF_900119365.1 of Streptomyces atratus. GTDB lineage: Bacteria > Actinomycetota > Actinomycetes > Streptomycetales > Streptomycetaceae > Streptomyces > Streptomyces atratus_B. The sequence goes on along the minus strand of NZ_FPJO01000014.1, from coordinate 34,511 downwards.
TCCTCAGAGCTTCCGTACGCCGATTCCTGTACCGAACCGCCGGCCATAAACACGGCCATCACAGTCCGACGTGCCAGGACCAGCGATGTGGCATCGGTCCGCCGTCTCCTCGACGGGTACGTACGTGAAGGCATCCTGCTCGACAAAGCGACCGTGACGCTTTACGAGGACATCCAGGAGTTCTGGATCGCGGAACGCGACGAGGACGCCCGGGTCATCGGCTGCGGCGCACTGCACGTGATGTGGGAAGACCTCGCCGAAGTGCGTACTCTCGCCGTCGACCACAGCATCAGGGGCGCCGGAGTCGGTCACCAAGTGCTGGACAAGTTGTTGCAGACCGCCCGTTGGCTCGGCGTGCGGCGGGTTTTCTGTCTCACCTTCGAAGTGGACTTCTTCGCGAAGCACGGCTTCGTGGAGATCGGAGAGACGCCGGTCGACGGAGATGTCTACAGCGAGCTGCTGCGTTCCTATGACGAGGGTGTAGCGGAGTTCCTGGGTCTCGAACGGGTGAAGCCGAACACCTTGGGCAACAGCCGGATGCTTCTGCATCTGTGACCGCCATCTGTGCTCGCCACAAGAAGCCGGAACCCCTATGTCCGAATCGCGCATGTTTCCCGTCTTCCCGTGATCCTGAACCTCTCCCGGGGGTTTGTGTTTTCCGGGGAAAAGCGGTTTCCTTTCCGCGTACTGCATTTTCGATGAAAGGGAATCCAGTGGCACAGAAGGTTCAGGTCCTTCTTGTCGATGACCTCGACGGCGGCGAGGCGGACGAGACGGTCACGTTCGCTCTCGATGGCAAGACGTACGAGATTGACCTCACGACGAGCAACGCGGACAAGCTCCGTGGTCTTCTTGAGCCGTACACCAAGGGTGGCCGGCGTACGGGTGGCCGCGCGGCGTCCGGCCGTGGCAAGGGTCGCGCCGTTACGGGTGGCAACAAGGACACCGCCGAGATCCGTAAGTGGGCCCGCGAGAACGGCCACAATGTGAATGACCGCGGCCGTGTTCCCGCGGAGATCCGCGAAGCTTACGAGAAGGCCAACGGCTGAGCTGTCGGCCCATCCGCCGACAGCCCCGTTCGGGCGCGCATCAACCGGGCCCGGTGGCATTCCGTCGCCACCGCGTCCACCAGCCGTACGAGATCGGGAGCACCCCCACCCCTGCTCCCGAGGCCGGCGAGGGCCGGGAGTTCCGACCCTTCCTCGTGTCGTGGCCCGGGGGGCCGCAGCCATGCGGCGGCCCCCGGCCGGCCCGCCATCCGTCCGGGCGGCACGGGTGCGGTGATCCGGCCGCCCGCGCCGATGGCGGTCAGGGAGAGGGCAACGCCTCCCCACTCCAGCCAGTCGAGCAGCCCGGGCAGCTCCTCGGCGCTCCCCACCGCGACCAGCAGGCTCATCCGCGCACCCGACAGCGCCACGGGCCCGGTGCGGTCCAGCCGCCGCAGCGCCGCGTGACCGGCGGCCGCGGGGACCTGGAGCACGTCGAACCGCACCCCGGTCAGCAGGCGCACCGGCGCGGTGCCCGCCGTCGCCCAGCCGAGCTCACGTTCGTACCACTGCGCCCACCGGGCACAGTCGCCGCTCTTGTACTCACCGGTGACCGACGGCGCAGGAGGCGGGACGGTGATGGCCATGCCGGAAGAACGGCCCGGAGACCTCCGGGGTTACGCAGAGTCCGCGATCGGATGCGTCATGTGTCCGCGATGGGGGCGTAGGGACGCATTCGGGAGCGCGAATGTGTTCGCCCGTAGCGGAGGGAACCGGCGCGCGCCGCATGGACTGTCTGTAATTGCGGGTAAGACATCCCTAGTGGGGAGGGGCGACACGCAGGTTCGGGCATCTCACGTTCGCCATCGGCGTACTGGCGAAAGGGGTATCTGCCTGGCCTGCGGGAACATCGTCTCGCACCATCGGGTTGGAGAAGTTGTCGGCGTTCGGGGCAGGAGGCCAAGGACGGTGTCGGCAGTTGGAATGAGCGGTCCCCGCTTGCGGGACTAAGCTGCGGAAGGACAGGGAGGGGACCGACCCCTTACTGCCTGACCGCTCTGAGGAGCGATTAACGATGTTCGAGAGGTTCACCGACCGCGCGCGGCGGGTTGTCGTCCTGGCTCAGGAAGAAGCCCGGATGCTCAACCACAACTACATCGGCACCGAGCACATCCTCCTGGGCCTTATCCACGAGGGTGAGGGTGTCGCCGCTAAGGCCCTGGAGAGCCTCGGGATTTCGCTCGAGGCGGTCCGCCAGCAGGTGGAGGAGATCATCGGCCAGGGCCAGCAGGCCCCGTCCGGGCACATCCCCTTCACGCCCCGGGCCAAGAAGGTCCTGGAGCTGTCGCTCCGGGAGGCCCTCCAGCTCGGCCACAACTACATCGGCACCGAGCACATCCTGCTCGGCCTGATCCGCGAGGGCGAGGGCGTCGCCGCCCAGGTCCTCGTGAAGCTGGGCGCCGACCTGAACCGGGTGCGGCAGCAGGTCATCCAGCTGCTCTCCGGGTACTCGGGCAGCAAGGAGGCGGCGACCGCGGGCGGCCCCGCGGAAGGCACGCCCTCCACGTCCCTGGTGCTCGACCAGTTCGGCCGGAATCTCACCCAGGCCGCTCGCGAATCCAAGCTCGACCCGGTCATCGGGCGCGAGAAGGAGATCGAGCGGGTCATGCAGGTGCTGTCCCGCCGGACCAAGAACAACCCGGTTCTCATCGGCGAGCCCGGCGTCGGCAAGACGGCGGTCGTCGAGGGCCTGGCGCAGGCCATCGTCAAGGGCGAGGTGCCCGAGACCCTCAAGGACAAGCACCTCTACACCCTGGACCTCGGCGCGCTGGTCGCCGGCTCCCGCTACCGCGGTGACTTCGAGGAGCGCCTGAAGAAGGTCCTCAAGGAGATCCGCACCCGCGGCGACATCATCCTGTTCATCGACGAGCTCCACACCCTGGTGGGTGCGGGTGCCGCCGAGGGCGCGATCGACGCCGCCAGCATCCTCAAGCCGATGCTGGCCCGTGGCGAGCTGCAGACCATCGGTGCCACCACGCTCGACGAGTACCGCAAGCACCTGGAGAAGGACGCCGCTCTCGAGCGCCGCTTCCAGCCCATCCAGGTCGCCGAGCCGTCGCTGCCGCACACCATCGAGATCCTCAAGGGTCTGCGCGACCGCTACGAGGCCCACCACCGCGTCTCCATCACGGACGAGGCGCTGGTCCAGGCCGCGACGCTGGCCGACCGGTACATCTCGGACCGCTTCCTCCCGGACAAGGCGATCGACCTGATCGACGAGGCCGGATCCCGGATGCGCATCCGCCGGATGACCGCGCCGCCGGACCTCCGCGAGTTCGACGAGAAGATCGCGGGCGTCCGCCGCGACAAGGAGTCGGCCATCGACTCCCAGGACTTCGAGAAGGCGGCTTCCCTCCGCGACAAGGAGAAGCAGCTGCTCGCCGCGAAGACCAAGCGCGAGAAGGAGTGGAAGGCCGGCGACATGGACGTCGTGGCCGAGGTCGACGGCGAGCTGATCGCCGAGGTCCTGGCCACCGCCACCGGCATCCCGGTCTTCAAGCTGACGGAGGAGGAGTCCTCCCGCCTGCTGCGCATGGAGGACGAGCTCCACAAGCGCGTCATCGGGCAGAAGGACGCCATCAAGGCCCTCTCGCAGGCGATCCGCCGTACGCGGGCCGGCCTGAAGGACCCGAAGCGCCCCGGTGGCTCGTTCATCTTCGCCGGCCCGTCCGGTGTCGGTAAGACGGAGCTCTCCAAGACGCTCGCCGAATTCCTCTTCGGCGACGAGGACGCGCTGATTTCCCTCGACATGTCGGAGTTCAGCGAGAAGCACACGGTTTCCCGCCTCTTCGGTTCTCCCCCCGGTTACGTGGGTTACGAAGAGGGTGGCCAGCTCACCGAGAAGGTGCGCCGCAAGCCGTTCTCCGTCGTTCTCTTCGACGAGGTCGAGAAGGCCCACCCCGATATCTTCAATTCCCTGCTCCAGATTCTGGAGGACGGTCGCCTGACCGACTCCCAGGGCCGGGTCGTGGACTTCAAGAACACGGTCATCATCATGACGACCAACCTCGGGACCCGGGACATCTCCAAGGGCTTCAACCTGGGCTTCGCCGCCCAGGGCGACGTCAAGACCGGCTACGAGCGGATGAAGAACAAGGTCAACGAGGAGCTCAAGCAGCACTTCCGGCCCGAGTTCCTCAACCGTGTCGACGACACGGTCGTCTTCCACCAGCTCAGCCAGGAAGACATCATCCAGATCGTCGACCTGATGATCGCCAAGGTGGACGAGCGCCTGAAGGACCGCGACATGGGCATCGAGCTCAGCGCGGACGCCAAGACGCTCCTCGCCAAGAAGGGCTACGACCCCGTGATGGGCGCCCGGCCACTGCGCCGGACGATCCAGCGCGAGATCGAGGACATCCTCTCCGAGAAGATCCTCTTCGGTGAGCTGCGCCCCGGTCACATCGTGGTCGTCGGCACCGAGGGCGAGGGTGAGGAGAAGACCTTCACCTTCCGCGGCGAGGAGAAGTCGGCGCTGCCCGACGTCCCCCCGATCGAGCAGGCGGCAGGCGGCGCGGGCCCGAACATGTCGAAGGACGTGTGAGGACGCCCCCGAGCGCCTGAGCAGAAGCAGAAGGGGCTGTCCCGGAACCGTGCGAAACGGTCCGGGGCAGCCCCTCTGGCGTGCGTGCCGTGGTCACCGGCCCACGTCGAGGCCCTCGCCGCCCGTGGTTCCTGAGCTCTTCGGCGCAGTCCTCCAGGAGCGAAAGGTCCGTCATACAGGGGTTCCGCTGGACATGGCCTCCGCCCCGCCGATCTCGTTGATCAGGTCGATGAAGGGGCGGGCCTGTTCCTTGGTGGGTACGTGTGCCGGGTCGGGCAGATGGTCCAGAGCGGCCGGGCCGAGGCGGGCGAGCAGCCGTACGTCCGTGTCGTTCCTCGGCGGGAACAGCGCCCCGACGGCCGTGCGGACCCTGGCCCGTGTCGTCTCGTCCAGCCAGGTCGCGTGCTGCGCGCAGAGCGCGGCCAGGACGACGATCTCGTCCCGGGTGACGGTGTCGCCGGGGCCGGGCTCCAGGTCCAGTAAGCCATTGACCAGTACGGGGTGGCGTCGCGCGGTTTCAGGGTGAAGGCGACCTTGTGGGTGCGGCCGGTCGCGCGGGAGGCGTCGGCGCCCGCCTCGACCACCCAGGCCTTGACCTTGCTCCCGCCCTTGATCTCCTTGCGGAGTTCGAGGGCGAACTCCATCTGGATGTCGCCGACCTCGAAGGCCACGGGGCGGCCGGTGGCGCGCCCGCGGCTTCGACGAGCTGGTTGCGGATCGACTCGACGGCATCGGCGAGCTCGATGCCGTCCATGTCGCCGGTGTCGCTGGCCATGGCCTGTCCCCCCGGGGTCGAGCTGGCGGTCGTCGCGTCAGCCTAGTCGGCGCACAGGCCGAAGGTCCTGAAACGGACAGCCTTGGGGCCCGTCGGCGGTGACAAGGCGCACAGCCCGTTCCGGGCCTACTAGGTGCGGTAGGAGAGGGTGCCGTGATCGCTGCGGGGGCCTTCGGCCTTGCGGTGGAGGGGGCATTCGGGGGCGGCGAGGCCGGAGCCCGAATCGCTGGGATCTGTCCGTTTCGAGCGGTTTGGAGCTGGGGTTAAACCTGTCCGGAACCAGAGTTTCGACAGGTGCGGGCGTGGCTCGTTTCAAACCCGCGGCGGCGAATTCCCGGGGCTCCGGCTACGGCTTTTGTTCGTAGATGGGGTATTTGAGCAATCGCCGGAGTGCGGGTTACCAAGGAATGGCCAGCCCGGCCGGAGCGCCGGGTCCAGTCATCTCCGGAGGTTCTCCGCCTATGTCGAAGCGCGTTTCGTTCCAGCACTCCCGCCGCCCTTCCCTGTCCCGTGTCCGTGGCGCCGTCGTGGCAGCCGGCCTGGGGACGTCGATGGTTCTCGGCGTGGGCGCTGCGTTCGCGGCCGGCTCGGCGGGTGCCCCGGATTCCGTGAACCTGATCAACAGCGGCGCGGCCGAATCGGTCGCCCAGCAGGCGGTCGCGCAGGGCAAGGCCGCCGAGAAGGCCGCGACCAAGAAGGCGGCAGCGATCAAGAAGGCGGCCGCGGCGAAGAAGGCCGCGCTGAAGAAGGCCCACGGCTGGGAGGCCCCGGTGAGCCGCTACGAGCTGAGCGCGAGCTTCGGCAACGACGGCAGCCGCTGGGCCCACAAGCACTCCGGCCAGGACTTCGCCGTGCCGGTCGGCACCAAGGTCGAGGCCGCGCACACCGGCGTCGTCGTGAAGGCCGGCCCCAACGGCGGCGGAGACGGTCCCGCGTACGGCAACGCCGTCGTGATCAAGCACGCCAACGGCACGTACTCGCAGTACGCCCACCTGTCGGAGATCGACGTACGGATCGGTGAGACCGTGCGGACGGGCGAGAAGATCGCGCTCTCCGGCAACACCGGAAACTCCAGCGGCCCGCACCTGCACTTCGAGATCCGGCACACCGCCAACTACGGCTCTGCGGTCAACCCGGTCGGCTTCCTGCACAAGCAGGGCGTCACGGTCTGACCCGACCGGGACGGCTCCGACCGGGACGGCTCCGCTACTTTGCGGACTCCTGGCCGTGGGCCCGGGTGACCAGTTCGAAGGCGACTTCGAGGACGGCCTTGCGCTTCTCCTCGGGGTCGCCTTCGAGGTCCTTGAGGGCGAACATGCCCGCGTGCGTCGCGAAGAGCGCGGTGGAGCAGCGCACATGGTCGGCCAGTGAGGCGCCGGGCTCCTGGAGCAGGTCGACCAGGGCGACGACGCGCTCCTTGATGGTCACCCCGATGCTCAGATCCCGTACGGCCGCCTGGTTCTCCTGCATGAAGCGGAACAGCGGGGCGGCGGCGGTCAGGGCCTCGCTGTAGCGGCTGAGGATCTCCTTCTTCGTCTCCAGGGTGCGCGGCTGCTCCTTGCCCCAGGCCAGCAGTTCCTCGACCGGGCGGTTGAGGTCGTCGAAGATGCTGACCAGGATGTCTTCCTTGGTCTTGAAGTGGTAGTACAGCGCGGCCTTGGTGACATCCAGCCGCTCGGAGATCTCGCGGAGCGAGGTCTTCTCGTAGCCCTGTTCGGCGAAGAGCTCCAGAGCGACGTCCTGAATGCGCTGGCGCGTGTTGCCACGGCGCTGCTGCGGCGTGCTCCCCATGAAGCTCTCCTTTGCTGGAAACTTACTTGACGCCCGGCTAGTTAGGGGTCTACTTTCCCCAGTGTAGTTACTAGCCGGGCGTCAAGTAAGTGCCCGGCCGCGCAGGGGACCAACAGGGGATCAGGGGAGTGGGGACCAATGTCCGATCCGAAGAAGACAGGCGGCGGGACGGCGGCCGTCGCCGACCGGCCGGCCGGCATACCCGAGACGCCGCAGCGCAGCGTCCGGGTGGTGATGCTCGCTCTGATGATCACGATGCTGCTCGCCATGCTGGACAACCTGATCGTCGGCACGGCCATGCCGACCATCGTCGGTGACCTCGGCGGCCTGGAGCACCTGTCCTGGGTCGTCACCGCGTACACCCTGGCCACCGCCGCCTCCACCCCCATCTGGGGCAAGCTCGGCGACATGTACGGGCGCAAGGGCATCTTCCTCACGTCCATCGTGATCTTCCTGATCGGCTCGGTGCTGAGCGGAATGGCCCAGGACATGGGCCAGCTGATCGGCTTCCGCGCGGTCCAGGGACTCGGCGCGGGCGGCCTGATGGTCGGCGTCATGGCGATCATCGGCGACCTCGTCCCGCCCCGCGAACGCGGCAAGTACCAGGGCATGATGGCCGGGGTCATGGCCGTCGCCATGATCGGCGGACCGCTGGTCGGCGGCACCATCACCGACCACCTCGGCTGGCGCTGGAGCTTCTACATCAACCTGCCGCTGGGTGCGGTCGCCCTCGCCATGGTCACCATCGTGCTGCACCTGCCGAAGCGGAAGGGCACCCAGGCCGAGGTCGACTACCTCGGCGCGGGGCTGCTGACCCTCGGCATCACCGCGATCGTGCTGGTGACCACCTGGGGCGGTACGGAGTACGACTGGAACTCCGCCGTGATCATGGAGCTCATCGCGATCGGTGTCGCCTCGCTCGTCGGCTTCGTCTTCGTCGAGACGAAGGCGGCAGAGCCGATCATCCCGCTGCACATCTTCCGCAACCGCAACTTCACCCTGATGTCCGTCGTCGGCTTCATGTCGGGCTTCGTGATGTTCGGCGCGGTGCTCTTCCTGCCGCTGTACCAGCAGTCCGTCCAGGGTGCGTCGGCGACCAACTCGGGTCTGCTGCTCCTGCCGATGCTGCTGTCGATGATAGTCGTCTCGCTGGTCGCCGGACGGGTCACCACCAGCACCGGCAAGTACAAGATCTTCCCCGTGGTGGGCTCCGCACTGATGGTGACCGGTCTCTTCCTGCTCTCGCGGATGGACGTCGACACCACGCGGTTCACCTCCGGCGTCTACATGGCGGTGCTCGGCGCGGGCATGGGCTTCCTGATGCAGATCACGATGCTCGTCGCGCAGAACAGCGTCGAGATGAAGGACATGGGTGTCGCCTCCTCCGCGACGACCCTCTTCCGTACGCTCGGCAGCTCCTTCGGCGTCGCGATCATGGGCGCGCTGTTCACCGGACGGGTGCAGGACGAGATGGTCGCCCGCGGCGGCGGGGCGGCCACCGCCAAGTCCGCCCAGCTGGACGCGGCGAGCCTGGCGAAGCTGCCGGAGGCGGCCCGCGAGGCCTACCAGTTCGCGGTGTCGTCCGGCACGCACATCGCGTTCCTGGTCGGCGCCTCGGTCGGCCTGATCGCCCTGGCCGCCTCGGTCTTCGTCAAGGAGGTGCCGCTGCGCGGGGCGGGCCCGGTCACCCAGCAGGCCGAGGCCGTCTGATCCGGAGCGGTGTACGAAGGAGGCTCCCGGGGCACGCCCCGGGAGCCTCCCGTCGTATCCGGCCCCCTCGGAGCCTCCTGCCGCGTCCGGTTCAGGCGCCGGTCCGCCCGTGGCCGGCCTCCGCGCCCTGTGCCTCGTCGTTGTCCGGGCCATGCTGCTCGGACACCTGGAGCATCGGGAAGCTGCCGGTGTCCGTCGGCGCGTGCTCGGGCAGCCACAGCACCGCGATCGCCCCGCCCGCGCCCTGCGCCGCCCCTTCCGGCGCCGCGTTGCGGAAGGTCAGCCGGGCCCCGAGGACCCGCGCCTGACCGGCCGCGATCGTCAGCCCGAGACCGTGCCCGCGTCCGGCCCGGTCACTGCTTCCGGTACGGAACCGGCTCGGCCCCTCGCGCAGCAGCGCCGCCGGGAAACCGGAACCGTGATCGCGGATCCGGACCACCCGGCCCTCGACCGTGACCTCCACCGGGGTCGCGCCGTGCTTGGCGGCGTTGCCCAGCAGATTGCCGAGGATGCGCTCCAGCCGGCGCGGATCGGTGTTGACCCAGGACTCGTGCACCACCCGCACCCGCACGTCCGGGTCCAGCAGCGCGATCCGCCGGCTGACGAACTCCCCCAGCGCGATCTCCTGGAGCTCGGCCCGCTCCGACGCGCTGTCCAGCCGGGCCACCTCCAGCACGTCCTCGACGAGCGTGCGCATCGCCTGCGCCCGGTCCCGTACCAGCTCGGTGGGGCGGCCGGGCGGCAGCAGTTCGGCCGCCGTCAGCAGACCGGTCACCGGCGTACGCAGCTCGTGCGCGATGTCCGCGGTGACCCGGCGCTCCGCCTCGATCCGCGCGTTCAACGCGTCCGTCAGCGCGTCCACCGCACCGGCCAGCTCATCGGTCTCGTCCTGGACGACACCGCCGACGGCCTCCCTGACCCGTACATCCGTATTGCCCTGCGCGACCCGGCCCGCCGCGGCCGCCGCCTTGCGCAGCCGGCGCGACAGCTGCCCGCCGATCAGCACGCCCAGCGCACAGCCGCCGAACACCACCGAGACCGAGCCGATGATCAGTGCCCGGTCGAGATCGCGCATGATCGTGGAGTTGCGGCCCGCGAACCGGGTGTGCAGCGAGAGCACGTCGCCGTGGCCGACCGGCACGGCCGCCCACACATCGGGCACCCCCTTGCTGGACACCTCGACATGGGTGGCGCGCCGGTTCCTGGCGGTCTCCGCGCGCAGGCTGCGCGGCATGGTCGGGTCGTTGAGCTTGGCGCCGAACCGGGGGTCGGCCTTCTTCGTCTTCGTCGCCTCGTACAGCAGCTGTGCGTACGTCAGCCGCTCCAGCTGGACCTCGCGGGCGTTCTCCAGCATCGAGACCCGGGCCGCGTTGTGGACGACGAAGCTGAGCGCGACCGCGGTCAGCGCGCCGACCGCGGCGATCGCGATACTGATCTTCCAGCGGACTCCGGTCCGCAGGGCCGGCCGCTTCATGGCCTGAGTTTGTAGCCGAAGCCGCGGACCGTCTCGATCCGGTCCTGGCCGATCTTGGTGCGCAGCCGCTGCACATGGACATCCACGACCCGGGTGTCACCGCCCCATCCGTAGTCCCAGACCCGCTCCAGGAGCTTGTCGCGGGAGAGCACCGTGCCGGGCGCCGCGGAGAACTCCAGCAGCAGCCGCATCTCGGTCGGGGTCAGCGCCACCTGCTCGCCGCCGCGGTGGACCGCCATGCCCTCGGTGTCGACCTCCAGATCACCGAAGACCAGCACCCCGCCGGCGGGCTGCGGCTCCGGCTCCCCGTTGCCCGGCTGCCCGCCCGAGGCATGGCCGAAACGGCGCAGCACGGCACGGATCCGGGCGACCAGGACCGCCCCGTCGAAGGGCTTGGTCACGTAGTCGTCCGCGCCGGCCTCCAGGCCGAGCACCACGTCGATCGAGTCCGCGCGCGCCGACAGCATGATCACGGGCACCGTCGACTCGTCGCGGATACGACGGCAGAGGCTGACCCCGTCGAGCCCCGGCACCATCACGTCGAGCAGGGCGATGTCGGGGCGGTCGGCCCGGAAGGCGTCGAGGCCCGACATGCCGTCGGGCATGGCAGTGACCACGAAGCCGGCGCGCTCCAGCGCCAGCTGGGTGGCCTCGCGGATGACGTCGTCGTCCTCGACGAACAGGACGTGGGTCTCGGCCATCGGAATGCTCTCAGTTCCCCGGCGGCTCGGCGTCCGGAGCCGGAAGGGCCGCTCCGCCGCTGCCGACGGCTCGGTTGAAGTCGTTGTGCACCCGGTCGTGCTCGTTGAACCGGTTGCCCGCCCAGCGGTAGGTGATCACTTCCTCGCCGGAGGGGTACGCGACCGAGTCCTTCTTCTCGTACACCTGGGTCGTCACCACCAGATCACCGCGGTCGATGGTGCCGTAGACCGCGGGCTGCTCGATGGCGAAGACGTTCTTGTACGTCCCGTTGGTCCGCGGACGGTACACATAGGTGCCGACGCCCACCGAGTCGCCGCAGGTCATCACGTTCACCACGACATCGGGCGAGGGTCCGCCGGTCATGGTGCCGTAGGAGGTGTCCACCGGGTACTCGGAGCCGGTGCAGGGCTTCAGATCCGTTCTGACCCGCTCGCTGACCTCGGGGTCGTGCTTGAGCAGTGTCACGGGATCGATCCGCGCGGCGGGCTTCGCGGAGGAGGACGGCTCGTCGCCGGGCGTGGCCTGGGCCACCGGCTGGGTGCCGGCCGGGCCCTCGTCCCGGGTGCCGGTACCGCCGGTCGAGCAGCCGACGGTGAACAGCCCGAAGGCGGCGAGGCCGACCAGGGTCGTGGCGCTCGCCGCCCAGCCGGTCAGGACCCGGCCACGTCCGACGGCGGCCGCACGGCCACCGTTCTCTCTGCCACCGCCACGGTCCCCGCCGTCGCCGTCGCTGGCTCTCAGGCCGCGCAACGCTCCCGCCCCCGTTCGTCCATATGCCTGCCCGCCCGCACCCGAGCGGCTACCGGAGCAGGGCCGGCCGCCAGGTCCTGCTCCTCGCGGAGCCGGGCCTCCCTGCTCGCCGCCTCACGGCTCTCCAGCTCCTGGCGCAGCCGCGCCAGCGCACGGTGCAGCGTGCTCTTCACCGTACCGGCCGACATGCCGAGCGCCGCAGCAGTCTCCTCCGTGCTCATCTGCTCCCAGTGTCGCAGCACGACGACGCTGCGCTGCTTGGGAGCCAGTACGCCCAGCACATCCATCAGCAGGGCGCGGTCGGCGCGCTGCTCGGTGCCGTCCTCGACGCTCGCGTCGGGCAGCTGCTCGGTGGGGACCTCGTCCAGCTTGCGGGCCCGCCACCACTCGGTACGGGTGTTGATCATGACGCGGCGCAGATAGGCGTCGGCCAGGGACTTGTCGGCGATGCCGTCCCAGCGGCCGTACGTACGGGCCAGTGCGGTCTGGAGCAGGTCCTGCGCGTCCACGGGATCGGGGACCAGCCGTCGCGCGCTGCGCAGCAGCGCGTCGTGCCGAGTGCGTACGTAGTCCTCGAATTCGAGCACCTCGCCGTGCGCCATTCCAACCGCCTCCGTCCCCGTGGATCCCCGTGGTTCCGCCGTCAGCCATCGTTCGGTCGGGCTGACGGAGAAGACGCTACGGAGCTGTTGTCACGGGGTTGTGCGGAGCAGCCATACACCGACGCACGGCTGTCCATCGGTTGTGTAACAGCGGGGGAGCGGCGCCGGTTACGGAGCTCAGCTCAGCGGCAGCCGGTACTGCCCGCCGGCCAGCGGTTCGACCAGGCCGTCGGCGACCAGGCCGTCCAGCGCACGGGCGCGTTGCACCGGCTCGTCCCACACCGCGTCCAGGGCCGACTGCGGCACCGGCGTCATCGCCTCGCGCAGCACGGCGAGCAGCCGGCCGCGCACCTGCCGGTCGGTGCCGGCATAGGTCTGACCGCGTCGCGGCGGCCCCTGGTGGGCGGGCTTCCCGGCCAGCCGCCAGGCGCACTGCCCGGCGATCGGGCAGCGGTCGCAGTCCTCGTTCTTCGCGGTGCAGACGAGGGCTCCGAGCTCCATCGTCGCGGCGGCCCAGCGGGCCGCCCGCTCGTCCTCCTCGGGGAGCAGCGCGCGGGCGAGCTTGCGCTCGGCGGCGGTGGTCGCGTTCGGCGGGTACTGGATCCCGGTCGCGGCGCGGGCGAACACCCGGCGGACGTTCGTGTCGAGCACGGCATGCCGCTGCCCGTACGCGAACGAGGCCACGGCCGCCGCGGTGTACTCGCCGATCCCGGGCAGGGCGAGCAGCTGGGCGTGCTCGCTCGGTACGTCGCCGCCGTGCCGTTCCGTTATGGCCTGAGCGGCCCCGTGCAGGCGGAGCGCCCGGCGGGGGTAACCGAGTCGGCCCCAGGCGCGGACCGCCTCGCCTGGCGGTTCGGCGGCCAGGTCGGCGGGGCGGGGCCAGCGGGCGAGCCACTGCTCGTACACCGGCAGGACCCGGCTCACGGGGGTCTGCTGCAGCATGAACTCGCTCACCATCACACCCCAGGCGCCCGCTTCGGGGCGGCGCCAGGGCAGATCGCGGGCGTGCTGGTCGAACCACCCGATGACGGGAGAGTGGAGGGAGGCGGGGGGCGTCTGTGTCGCAGTCATGGCAGTCATCGCACCGTCGATCCTGGCACGGAAGGACAGACGACGGTTCCGTGCACGGTGGTGTCGCTCCTCCTGAGGGCCCTTGGGGTGATAATGCCACCCGTCCGCGCCCCGGCGGTCCGGCAACCGGCCCAAGGGGGCCGGCCGGGCTCCCTCGGGGCCGTCAGCGCCGCCTGGCCCTTCGCCGGGAGCGGCCGACCGGGGGCGCGCCCGGCCCAGAGGCCCAGGCCGCCACCGGCGCCCCGCTGCTCCGCACGGTCCGGGCGAGCGACTGTGCCGGGCGGCGCAGTACGGCGACCACCAGGGCCGAGACCGCGGCGCCGAGCAGCAGCCCGACCGCCACGTCATGCGGATAGTGCACGCCGACGAAGACCCGGGAGAAGGCCATCAGCAGCGCCAGCGGCACCGTGAGCCAGGCCAGCCGGGGCCGGGCGATCGCCAGGGCGACGGCCGCCGCGCCGGCGATCGCGGAGTGGTTGCTGGGGAAGGACCAGTCGCCGGTCGGCGGGCAGGTCACCAGCGAGGCCGCGGCGCCGGCGACCGACCTGCACGGGCGCTCCTCGTCCACCACCGACTTGAGCACCTCGCTGGCCACATAGCCGAAGGCCGTCGCGACGGGCGCGAGCACCGCCAGCGCCAGGGCGCCGTCGCTCTGGCTCCGGGCCCGCCACCATCCGGTGATGAACAGGACACCGAAGACCAGGAGCCCGAGCTCCGTCCATATCTCGGCCAGATGTTGCACCCATGACGGCATGTCATGTGCGAAGTCGGTGATGTCCCGGTAGAGCGGGGCCGTAACTGAACTATCCATGTGACAGAGGGTAGTCAATGAATCCGGGACTTCATCCGGGCGATGCCCGATGGCCAACTCGGCGGCGGTACGGGGCCGGAACGGGCCGCCCGGGATGATGATCCGTAAAACTTGTGGCCCGGGGCGGCGGGTGGGGCAGGAGTCGGCGCCGATCTCTCGTAGAGTTTGAGCCGTGGGATCTTTGCGTAATCCGATCGGTCCGCTTCCCTCCACCATCTACTGGCGCCGGAGGGCCGTAGCGGCGACGCTCGTTGCGCTGCTCGCGCTGCTGATCGTGTGGGTCGTCACCTCGGGCGGGGACAAGAAGACCAAGGACGACTCCCGGCCCGCCGGGTCCGGCCCCGTACGCGAGATCACCCCGGGCCCCGGGGGTTCGGGCCCGGCCATCAGCCAACAGCCCGGCGGGCGCGACGAGTCGGGCGACTCGGGCGGTGACGGCGGGGACAGCGACGGTACGGGCGCGGGCTCCGGCGGCGCCTCGGGCGACGGCGGTACGGACACCGGAGCAGGTGGCGCGAGCGGCGACGGCTGGACGGCCGGCCAGCAGGTCCCGGCATCCTCCCCGCTCCCCGACTGCACCCCCGCGGCACTGCGCTTGAACCTGAGCACCGAGCTCAGCTACAGCCCCGGCGAGAAGCCGGGGTTCAAGCTGGTCGTCAAGAACACCTCGGCCACCACCTGCAAGGCCGACCTCGGGGCGAAGAGCGCGGTGCTCACCATCACCGAGGCCGGCGGTGACGACAACCAGGTGTGGTCCTCAAAGGACTGCCCGCGCGACGCGGCCGTCCTGCTGCTGAAGGTCCCGGCGGGCGAGACCGTCGTGCACACCGTGGAGTGGGACCGCAGGAAGAGCTCCCCGCAGTGCGCGACGCCGCCCGCGGGGACGGCGGGGCCCGGTACGTATCTGGTCGAGGCGAAGGCGCCGGGCGAGCCGGTGCAGCGCGCCTCGTTCGTCCTCGCGAAGGACTGAGCGCGCGGGCGCCGGGGCGGGCAGGGGGCCGCCGGGGCAGGCCCGGGACATGCGACGGGGCCCGGTCTCCCGGGCCCCGATCACGCTGCGCGCCGCTGCTCGTACCGGCTCTACACGTACCGTTCGAGGATCGACGACTCGGCCAGCCGTGACAGGCCCTCGCGCACGCTGCGGGCGCGCGCCTCGCCGACGCCGTCCACCGTCTGGAGGTCGTCCACGCTGGCGGCGAGCAGCTTCTGCAGACCGCCGAAGTGCTCCACCAGCCGGTCGATGATGGCCCCGGGCAGCCGCGGCACCTTCGCCAGCAGCCGGAAGCCGCGCGGCGAGACCGCCGAGTCGAGCGTCTCGGGCGAGCCGCTGTAGCCCAGGGCCCGTGCCACGACCGGGAGTTCGAGCAGCTCGGTGTGGGAGAGCGCGTCGAGCTCGGTCAGCGCCTCGCTGACCGTACGGGACCGCTTCGCGGTCGGCTCCGGCACATAGTCGCGCACGACCAGCTCGCGCTCCGGCTCGACGCCCGCGATCAACTCGTCGAGCTGGAGCGAGAGAAGCCGGCCGTCGGTGCCGAGCTCGACCACGTACTCCGCGATCTCGGTCGCGATCCGGCGGACCATCTCCAGCCGCTGGGCGACGGCCGTGACATCCCGGACCGTCACCAGGTCCTCGATCTCCAGCGCGGAGAGCGTGCCCGCGACCTCGTCGAGCCGGAGCTTGTACCGCTCCAGGGTGGCGAGGGCCTGATTGGCACGGGAGAGGATCGCGGCGGACTCCTCCAGGACCCGGCGCTCCCCGTCCACGTAGAGCGCGATCAGGCGCATCGACTGCGAGACCGAGACGACCGGGAAATTGCACTGCTTGGAGACCCGGTCCGCCGTGCGGTGGCGGGTGCCGGTCTCCTCGGTGGGGATGGAGGCGTCCGGCACCAGCTGCACGCCGGCGCGCAGGATCTTGGTCATGTCCTTGTCGAGGATCAGCGCGCCGTCGAGCTTAGCCAGCTCGCGCAGGCGCGTCGCGGTGAACTCCACGTCCAGCACGAATCCGCCGGTGCACATCGACTCGACGGTCTTGTCCATGCCGAGCACGATCAGCCCGCCGGTGTTGCCGCGGAGGATGCGCTCCAGGCCGTCCCGCAGCGCCATTCCGGGCGCCACGGCGCTCAGCGAGGCGCGCATGAGCGCCTCAATACCGGTGCCTTGGCCGGACTTTCCGGGCGATGCTGCCCGGTCGTTGGCTGCCACTGCACTCCTCCGGTCACAGGTTTGCGGTGCCCTTACGTCCCTCGTACCGTTCGTACGGACGGGCGAGACCAGGGCAAAGTCTACCGGCGTGCGCTCTCCTCCTGGGGGGCCTGTGCGCGAGACCGGCGCGGGAGGACTCTCAGCGCATCGCCCATGTTGGCGACTTCTGTGACCTTCATACCGGCCGGGACCTTCCCCGGGTCGGTCGGGACCAGCGCGTGCGTGAAGCCCAGACGGTGCGCCTCGGCCAGCCTGCGCTGGACCCCCGTGACCCTTCTGACCTCGCCCGCGAGGCCCACCTCGCCGATCGCCACCAGGTTCTTGGGCAGGGGGGTGTCGCTCGCGGCACTGGCCAGGGCCAGCGCGACCGCGAGGTCCGCGGCGGGCTCGGAGAGCTTCACGCCGCCGACCGTCGCGCTGTAGATGTCCCGCTTGCCCAGCGAGCTGATCCGGCCGCGCTGCTCCAGGACCGCGAGCATCATCGACACCCGGGACGTCTCCAGGCCGGAGGTGGTGCGCCGGGGCGAAGGGATCTGGGAATCGACCGTCAGCGCCTGCACTTCGGCGACGAGCGGCCGCTTGCCCTCCAGGGTGACGGTCAGGCAGGTGCCGGGCACGGGCTCGTCGCGCCGGGTGAGGAAGAGGCCGGAGGGGTCGGCGAGGCCGGTGATGCCCTCGTCGTGCAGCTCGAAGCAGCCGACCTCGTCGGTCGCGCCGTATCTGTTCTTGACGCCCCGTACGAGCCGCAGGCGGGCGTGGCGGTCGCCTTCGAAGGACAGCACCACGTCGACGAGATGCTCCAGCAGCCGCGGCCCGGCGATCGCCCCCTCCTTGGTGACATGGCCGACCAGGAGCGTGGACATGCCGCGCTCCTTGGAGGCCCGGATGAGGGCCCCGGCGACCTCCCGGACCTGCGCCATGCCGCCCGGCGCCCCGTCGATCTCGGGCGAGGCGACGGTCTGTACGGAGTCGAGGATGAGGAGCGAGGGCTTGACGGCGTCCAGATGGCCGAGGACCGCGGACAGGTCGGTCTCGGCGGCGAGGTACAGGTGGTCGTTGATCGCCCGGATCCGGTCGGCGCGCAGCCGCACCTGGCTCGCGGACTCCTCGGCGGTGACATAGAGCGTGCGGTGGTCGTCGCTCGCCGCCTTGGCGGCGACGTCCAGCAGCAGCGTCGACTTGCCGACGCCCGGCTCGCCCGCGAGGAGCACGACGGCGCCCGGGACGAGACCGCCGCCGAGCACCCGGTCCAGCTCACCGACGCCGGTCGTCCGGGCGGTGGCCTGCCGGCTGTCGACCTGGCCGATGGGGAGCGCGGCGGCACTGACCCGGCCGGCCGCGGTGGTCCGCACGGCGGGGGCGCCGCCGAATTCCTCGACCGTCCCCCACGCCTGGCATTCGGGGCAGCGGCCGAGCCACTTGGCGGTCGTCCAGCCGCACTCGGTGCAGCGGTAGGACGGCCGGTCCTTCGCGGTTTTCGTACGGGCAGCCATGGCGCAACCGTATAGGTGGGGTACGACAACGCCACCGGGCGCGGTCCGGCGGCGGGGGCGTGCGCCCTCCGGGGGCTGCCGCGCACCCGGGACGGAACGGTGGGCGCACCCGGGACGGAACGGCGCGCGCTTGCGGCGGAGAAGCGAGCGCTTGCGGTGGAAATAGGGAATTCCTGTCCCCTTTTGAGGGATACGTTCACCCGTAAGGATTAAAAGTGCTGAAGAGGCGCTAAATGTGTGCCCTGTGCTGCCTACGGTCGCAAGGTGATGAGCAGCGGTCTGGAGCCCCCCACGCACACCACCGGCGCACACCGGGCGCGGCGCAGTGCGCCCCGTCTCCCGACACACTCTTCGCCGCGTCGGCCGCCCGCCCGTTACGACCCCCATCTCGACGGCCTGTTCACCTACTGCCTCTCCGTGCTCTGCGACCACGACGCCGCCACCGAGGCGCTCGGCGGTGTGCTCGCGATCGCGGAACGGCAGGGTGGCCGGTGCCCGGCGGGCGAGGAGGAACGTAAATCCTGGCTGTACGCGCTGGCCAGGTGGATGTGTCTGCGCAAGCTCGCCGAGCAGAAGCAGGGCCGCCAGGCGCACCGGCACAAGGCCGGGAAGCAGCCGCGGAGGCTCTCCTCGCAGCAGGAGACGAAGCGGGCGGGCGGGCCTCCGGGCAAGCAGCCGGGTGCAGCGGCCACTCAGGGGGCGCGCACAGGACGGCGCACGCCCCCGGCCGTCGCCGCGAAGACCCCCGCCACCGCCACGTTCACGCCGGGCGGCGCCCCCACAGGCCCCGTCCGCGCCCCCGAGACCGAGGCCGCCGCCGAGGCACACCGCCGTGAACTCGCCCAGCTGGCCTGGCCCGAGGCCGCCGGCACCACCCCCGAGCAGCGCGAAGCGCTCGAACTCGCCGTGCGCCACCACCTCCCCCCACGCGCCGTCGCCTCCGTCCTGGGCCTCGAACCGGCTGCCGCCCGTGAGCTCCTGGCCGCCGCGGCCTGCGAGGTGGAACGCACCCGCGCCGCGCTCGCCGTCGTCGAGACCGGCAACTGCTCCACCGTGGCCCGGCTCACCGGCGAGCACCGCGTCCTGCTCTCCGCCGCCCTGCGCCGCGAACTCGTCCGCCACGTCGACGACTGCCCCCGCTGCCGCCGGGCCGCCGAACGGGCCGGTGCCGAGGGCCCGTGGCCCGGTGCCGCGGTCACCCCGGCCGCCGCACTGCCGGTCGTCGAGGCGCCCCGGCCCTCGGCGTACGTCGCGATGGTCCACGCCCAGCGCAACCGCTCCGGCGGCCCGCGCTTCGACCGGGCGGGCTTCCCCGTGGACCCGAAGGACCACGCCGCGCGCCGGGACCGGCTGCGGGCCAGGGTCGTCACGACGACAGTGGTGGCGACGGTCGTCGCCGCCCCGGTGATCGCGCTGTGGACCGCCTACCGCGGCGCGCCGCAGACCGGCGAGGGCCACGAGGGCTCGTCGGTCACCGCCACCGAGAGCGATGCCCGGCACGGCCCCGACGACACCGCGGACGGCCACTACGAGAACGCGGGCAACGCCCGCCCCCAGCCCGGCGCCCGCTTCGAGGACGGCCGCGCCCCGGACGTCTCGGCGGAGGTGATCAGCTCGGGACCCGGCCGGGGCGGCGCCGGCGGACTCACCGTCGAGGCCCGCTCCTCCGGCGGCAGGACCCTGATCCGGCTGACCGCGTCCGGCCGCGCACCCGTCGCCTGGTCGGCCCGCTCGGACGCGTCCTGGGTGGGCCTGAGCCGCTACTCGGGCACGCTCGCCGCGGGCGAGAGCGTCACGCTCCACGTCCTGGTGGATCACCGGCGGCAGCCGGCCGGACCGTGGAGCGTGCGCATCGCCCTCGCCCCGTCGGGTTCGGCGGTGGTGATCCGGGGGCACGGGGCGACGCCGCCCGTGCCCGGCGGCCCGTGGCAGCCGGCGGACCCCTCCGCCACCCCCGGCCCTTCGGGGCCGCCCACCTCCTCGCCGGACCCCACACCGTCCACCGGCCCGACACCGAGCGAGCCGACGCCGACGGACCCCGACCCGACCGGTCACCCGTCACCGGACCCGCCCGACTCCACGACCCCCACCGACCCGGGGCCGGGCACGACCCCGACGGGCTGAAGCGGGCCGGCCGGGGCTCACCTTCCGGCCGTCACGCCGGATCGACCGGGTCCGCCGGGTGCGGTGCCATCGGCAGCAGCGAGGACAGCCGCTGCTCGCACAGCTCGACGAGCCGCTCGTACGCCTCCTTGCCCATCATCTCGGTGAGCTCGGGCCGGTACGAGACGTACACCGGCTCCCCGGCCCCGTGCGCCGAGGTCGCCGAGGTGCACCACCAGTGCAGATCGTGACCGCCGGGGCCCCAGCCCCTGCGGTCGTACTCGCCGATCGACACCTGGAGCACCCGTGTGTCGTCGGGCCGGTCGATCCAGTCGTAGGTACGCCGGACCGGCAGCTGCCAGCAGACGTCCGGCTTGGTCTCCAGGGGCTCCCGGCCCTCCCGCAGCGCCAGGATGTGCAGGGAGCAGCCCGCGCCCGCCGCGAATCCGGGCCGGTTCTGGAAGATGCACGAACCCTTCCAGCGCCGTGTCTGACGCTCCCCGTCGTCGTCGACCTCGACCCAGCCCGTCTCGGTGCCGACATCGTGGAACTGCCACAGCTCGGGGGTCAGCCGCTCGACATGGTCCGCCACCCGCTTCTCGTCGTCCTCGTCCGAGAAGTGCGCGCCCAGGGTGCAGCACCCGTCGTCCGCGCGGCCCGCCTGGATGCCCTGGCAGCCGCTGCCGAAGATGCAGGTCCATCTGGAGGTCAGCCAGGTCAGGTCGCAGCGGAAGATCTGCTCGTCGTCCGCGGGGTCCGGGAACTCGACCCAGGCGCGCGCGAAGTCGATCCCCGTCTCGTCTTCGGACCGGTTCGGTCCGTTCACTTCCTGTCGCCGCATCTCCTGCTTCGTTCTCTGCTTCTTCGTGTTTTTGCCCGGCTTCGCCTTTTTCGTCTTTGGCACGCGCCAAGAGTAAGGCTGAGGTCCCGGTAGCGTTCCTGCCATGAGACTCGGAGTCCTCGACGTGGGTTCGAACACGGTGCATCTGCTGGTGGTGGACGCGCACCCCGGCGCGCGCCCGCTGCCTGCGCATTCACACAAGGCGGAGCTGCGCCTGGCCGAACTGCTCGACGAGGACGGGGCGATCGGCCCCGACGGTGTGAACCGGCTCGTGGCGACGATCACCGACGCGCTCCAGGCCGCCGAGGACAAGGGGTGCGAGGACGTTCTGCCGTTCGCCACGTCCGCGGTGCGGGAGGCGAGCAACGCCGATCAGGTGCTGGCCCGGGTGCGGGACGAGACGGGCATCGATCTCGCCGTCCTCAGCGGTGCGGAGGAGGCCCGGCTCACCTTCCTCGCCGCCCGCCGCTGGTTCGGCTGGTCGGCGGGGCGGCTGCTGGTCCTGGACATCGGGGGCGGCTCGCTGGAGATCGCGTACGGGATGGACGAGGAGCCGGACGCCGCGGTGTCGCTGCCGCTCGGGGCCGGCCGGCTCACCGCGGGCTGGCTGCCGGGCGACCTGCCGGACCCGGCGGAGGTGAGGGCGCTGCGCCGCCATGTCCGGGCCAGGATCGCCCGCAGCGTCGGCGAGTTCACCCGCCTCGGGCGCCCCGACCACGTCGTGGCCACGTCCAAGACCTTCAAGCAGCTCGCCAGGATCGCGGGCGCCGCGCGCTCCACCGACGGCCTCTACGTGCAGCGCGGCCTCACCCGCAAGGCGCTGGAGGAGTGGGTGCCGAAGCTGGCGACGATGACCACCGAGCAGCGGTGCGGTCTGCCCGGCGTCTCCGAGGGCCGGGCCCAGCAGCTGCTCGCCGGGGCGCTGGTCGCGGAGGGGGCGATGGATCTGTTCGGGGTGGACGAGCTGGAGATCTGTCCCTGGGCGCTGCGCGAGGGCGTCATCCTGCGCCGCCTGGACCACCTGCCGGCGGAGCGGGCCGCGCTGGGCTGAGCGCGGGGCACGGAGTGCCGCCGGGCGGCCGGCGACTCGTCATGGCCCTGCTCACTTTCCGTCGGGACCCCTCGGCGCGGCGTACCACTGCCCGTACGCTGTCCCAGTGGCAGAACCAGTGGTGCGCATCCCGGATGCGAAGGTCGCCCTGTCGACGGCTTCCGTCTACCCGGAATCGACGGCGACGGCCTTCGAGATCGCCGCGCGCCTCGGCTACGACGGTGTCGAGGTCATGGTGTGGACCGACCCCGTCAGCCAGGACATCGAGGCACTGCGGCGGCTCTCCGACTACCACCAGGTGCCGGTCCTGGCCGTCCACGCGCCCTGTCTGCTGATCACGCAGCGGGTCTGGTCCACCGATCCGTGGGTGAAGCTCCAGCGGGCCCGTGCCGCGGCGGAGAAGCTCGGGGCGACGACCGTGGTCGTCCACCCGCCGTTCCGTTGGCAGCGCAATTACGCCCGCGACTTCGTCACCGGGATCTGGCGCATGGCGGACGAGACCGATGTGCGGTTCGCCGTCGAGAACATGTACCCCTGGCGCTACCGGGACCGCGAGATGCTCGCGTACGCCCCCGACTGGGACGTCACCCACGACGACTACCGCCACTTCACCGTGGACCTCTCGCACACCGCGACGGCCCGCACCGACGGCATGGCGATGGTCGAGCGGATGGGCGACCGGCTCGCCCACATCCACCTCGCCGACGGCAAGGGCTCCAACAAGGACGAGCACCTGGTGCCCGGCCGGGGCGACCAGCCCTGTGCCGAACTGCTGGAGCACCTGGCCCGTACCGGCTTCGACGGCCATGTCGTCATCGAGGTCAACACCCGCCGTGCCATGTCCACCGCCGAACGCGAGGCCGACCTGGCGGAGGCGCTGGCCTTCACCCGGCTCCACCTGGCGTCGTCCCCGACCCGGGCACCCCGCCCATGACGGACGACCCCACGGGCCACGGCGATCCCACCGGCCCCACAGGCCCCAAGCGCCGCGGCCGCCCCTCCCGTACCGCCGCCCCCACCGGCCCCGATGCGCGCACTCGCATCCTGGAGGCGGCCCGCACCGAATTCGCGGAGCGCGGCTACGACAAGACCTCGGTCCGGGGCATCGCCAAGGCGGCGGGCGTCGACTCCGCCCTGGTCCACCACTACTTCGGTACGAAGGACGAGGTCTTCGCGGCCGCGATCGAGCTTTCCTTCGAGCCGGCCCTGGTGATCCCGGCCGTCCTCGGCGACGGCACGGACGGCCTGGGGGAGCGGCTGGCCCGCTACTTCATCGGCGTATGGGAGAACCCGGCGTCCAGGGCCCCTCTGCTGGCGGTCATGCGGTCCGCCCTGACGCACGAGGCGGCGGCGAAGGTCCTCAGGGGCTTCGTCCTGCGCCGGCTCCTGGAACGCGTCGCGGAGGCACTCGACGTACCGGACGCCACGTTCCGCGCGGAACTGGCGGCCTCGCACATGCTCGGGATCGCGATGCTCCGCTATGTGATCCGGGCGGAACCACTTGCTTCGGCCGACCCCGAGAAGATCATCGAGATGGTCGCACCGACGCTTCAGCGCTACCTCACGGAATCCTGAGACCTCGCCGGTACCCCGCTCACCCACCGAGCAATTCATCCCGCATTTCGGACACTCTGTCCAGATCTTGGAGCCGGAGGCGTACGCTCGGAGACAGTCTTTAACGTCGAAGGAGCGAGAGACGATGCCCCAGCTGAGGTCCCGCACTGTCACTCACGGCCGCAACATGGCGGGCGCCCGCGCCCTCATGCGGGCCTCGGGCGTAGCGAGCGAGGACATCGGCAAGCCGATCATCGCGGTCGCCAACTCCTTCACCGAGTTCGTCCCCGGCCACACCCACCTGGCCCCGGTCGGCCGGATCGTCTCCGAGGCCATCAAGGCCGCGGGCGCCGTGCCCCGCGAGTTCAACACCATCGCCGTCGACGACGGCATCGCGATGGGCCACGGCGGGATGCTCTACAGCCTTCCCTCCCGCGACCTGATCGCCGACTCCGTCGAGTACATGGCCGAGGCGCACTGCGCGGACGCGCTGATCTGCATCTCCAACTGCGACAAGATCACCCCCGGCATGCTGATGGCCGCGATGCGCCTCAACATCCCGACGGTCTTCGTCTCCGGCGGCCCGATGGAGGCCGGCAAGGCCACCCTCGTCGACGGCACGGTCCGCAAGCTCGACCTGGTCAACGCGATCAGCGACGCGGTCGACGAGAGCATCTCCGACGAGGACATCCTCCGCATCGAGGAGAACGCCTGCCCCACCTGCGGCAGCTGTTCCGGCATGTTCACCGCCAACTCGATGAACTGCCTGACCGAGGCGCTCGGCCTCTCCCTCCCCGGCAACGGCACGGTCCTCGCCACGCACACCGCCCGCAAGGCGCTGTACGAGGAGGCCGGCCGCACGATCGTCGAGATCACCAGGCGCTACTACGAGCAGGACGACGCGTCGGTCCTGCCCCGCTCCATCGGCACCCGCGCCGCGTTCGACAACGCCATGGCGCTCGACATCGCGATGGGCGGCTCCACCAACACGATCCTGCACCTGCTGGCCGCCGCCCAGGAGGCCGAGCTCGCCTACGACCTCGGCGACATCGACGCGGTCTCGCGCCGCGTCCCCTGCCTGTCGAAGGTCGCGCCCAACGTCGCCCCCGGCGGCACGTACTACATGGAAGACGTCCACCGGGCCGGCGGCATCCCCGCCATCCTCGGTGAGCTGCACCGCGGCGGCCTGCTCGACGAGGACGTGCACTCGGTCCACTCCGACTCCCTCGCCGAGTGGCTGAAGAACTGGGACGTCCGCGGCGGCTCCCCGTCCCCGGAGGCCGTCGAGCTGTGGCACGCGGCGCCCGGCTGCGTCCGTTCCGCGACCGCCTTCTCGCAGTCCGAGCGCTGGGACACCCTCGACCTGGACGCGGCGGGCGGCTGCATCCGCGACCTGGCGCACGCCTACTCCAAGGACGGCGGCCTCGCGGTCCTCAAGGGGAACCTCGCCGTGGACGGCTGTGTCGTGAAGACGGCGGGCGTCGACGAGTCGATCTGGACCTTCGAGGGCCCGGCGGTCGTCTGCGAGTCGCAGGAGGCGGCCGTCGACAAGATCCTCCGCAAGGAGATCAAGGAGGGCGACGTCGTCGTCATCCGTTACGAGGGCCCGCGCGGCGGCCCCGGCATGCAGGAGATGCTCTACCCGACCTCCTTCCTCAAGGGCCGCGGCCTCGGCAAGAGCTGCGCCCTGGTGACCGACGGCCGCTTCTCCGGCGGTACGTCGGGCCTGTCCATCGGCCACGCGTCGCCGGAGGCCGCGTCGGGCGGCGCGATCGCGCTGGTCGAGGACGGCGACCGGATCAGGATCGACATCCCGAACCGTTCGATCGAGCTCCTCGTCCCCGAGGCCGAGCTGGCCACCCGCCGCGAGGCGCTGAACGGCGTCTACGCCCCGAAGGACCGCGAGCGCAAGGTCTCGGCGGCGCTGCGCGCCTACGCGGCGATGGCGACGAGCGCGGACCGGGGCGCGGTGCGCGACGTGTCCAAGCTGGGCTGAGACGTGTCCGAGCCGAGCTGAGACGTCTCCGATCCGGGCCGACCGGTCCGCTGACCGACGAGGACCCCGCCCGCTCTCACCAGTGGGCGGGGTCCTGTCCGTCCACGGCGAACACGGACCCGTCGGGCGCGGTCCCGAAGACGGTCCGGCCGGCGGCCACGGGGGCGGGCAGCGCCGAGGAGTACGTGAGCCTTCCGTTCCGCAGCCGTGGGCCCGTCTGCCCCAGCAGCTTCCCGTGCTCGGTGTCCACGGCCAGCAGCCGTCCGTCCGCCGTCGAGAAGTACAGCCGGTTCCCGGCGCCGAGGACGGGGGCGGAGGTCCGCCCGGCGGCGGTCTCCAGCTGCCAGCGGACCGTTTCGCCGCCCTCGGCGGGGCGGGTGTCGACGGCGACCAGCGTCCCGCCGTGCGCCAGCAGATAGGCGGTGTCCCCGCCCAGCACGACCTCCGGTTCGTTCATCCGGAACGGCAGCGTCATCCGTACGACGTTCCGCTCCTCCGGCTCGTAGTGGACCAGCCCGACGGTCTGGGCGTCCCCGTTCATGGCCGTCATCACGAGCGCACCGCCCGAGGTCCCCACCGGAGTCAGCATCCCGTCCAGCCGCCGCTGCCACGCCGTGCGCCCCGTCGTGGCACGGACGGCCGTGACCAGCGTGGTGGACCCGTAGGCGGAGTGCTCGAACGCGTAGGCCAGCCCGGTGCCGGCGTCGTACAGCGCGTAGTCCGGGCGCCGGTGCCCGGCGAGCGAATGCCGCCAGAGGGAGACACCGGTCGCGGAGTCGAGCGCCTCGGTGGTGCCGTCCTCGGCGACCAGCAGCAGCGCGTCACCCGCGTCGAAGGGCGTGCCCAGATACGGGGAGAGGTCCGCGTCCCAGACCTGCTCGCCCTTGGCGGGGTCGTACGCCCGGAGCTTCCCGCCCGGCACCGCCGTGTGCACCAGACCGCCGGAGACCGACACCACGCCGACCGACGGGCTGTCCTTCGCGGCGCGCCGGGACCACCGCACCCGGCCGTCCGCGGGATCCAGCCGGGTGACACCGATGCCGTCCGCCGCGCAGTACAGACCCGCGGCCCGGCCGGACGCCTCCTGCCCGGTGCCGTCCGCCGGGGAACAGACCGGCGTCGCCTTGCCGGTGGTCCGCAAGGCCGTCCGCCACGGGGCGAACTCCTCCGCCGAACCCTTCGCCCCGCCCGACTCACCGGCCCCGCCGAAATCGACTCCTGTGCCGACGGCCCACACCCCGCCGGCCCCCATGACCAGCAGCGCCGCGGTGGCCGCCAGCCACCGCCGCTTGCCGCCGCCGTCCGGGGCCATCTTCCTGGCCCGCGCCGCCGCGCCCGCGCCCACGTGCGTGTCCGCGTCGGAAGAAGCATCGGCCCCGGTCTCCGGGACGGGCGCCGAGCCGGTGACCGGCCGCCGCTGCGACGGTATGAACGCGGCGGCGTCGTACGACGGCGGGCGCAGCGTCGTCATGATCTCGTCCGGGGTGGGCCGCCCGGCCGGGTCCTTCGTCAGGCACTGCCCGATCAGCGGAGCCAGGTCCGACGGCACGCCCGCCAGATCGGCCTCGTCGTGCACCACCTGGTAGGCCACGATGTACGGGCTGTCCGAGTCGAAGGGCCCCCGGCCGGTCGCCGCGTGGACGAGCACGGCCCCCAGGGCGAACACATCGGCGGCGGGCCCGACTTCGCGCGGCCGCTGGAACTGCTCGGGCGCCATGTACGGCGGCGAGCCGATCAACTTGCCGGTCTCGGTGCGCAGATCGCTGTCGTACGGCCGGGAGATCCCGAAGTCGATGACCTTGGGCCCGGAGTCGGAGAGCAGCACATTGCTCGGCTTGAGGTCGCGGTGGATCACCCCGGCCCGGTGGATGTCGCGCAGCGCCTCGGCCAGTCCCGCCGTCAGCCTGCGCAGTTCGGCGGGGGCCATCGGCCCGTTCCGCTTCACCTGGTCGGCGAGCGTGGGGCCGGGTACGTACAGGGTGGCCATCCACGGCCGCTCGGCATCCGGGTCGGCGTCGACGACCGGCGCGGTGAAGGCGCCGCTGACCCGCCGGGCCGCCCCGACCTCCTGCCGGAAACGTGCCCTGAACTCGGAGTCCGAGGCGTACTGCTGGTGCACCACCTTGACGGCGAGCTGCAGCCCGGAGGCGGAGCGCGCCAGGTGCACGACGCCCATGCCGCCCGCGCCGAGACGTGCCTCAAGACGGTACTGCCCGGCGTACTCCGGATGCTCCGCTTCCGGATTGGCTCCGGTACCTCGCAGCGGCGGCATCGCCCACCCCCGTGTGTTCGTCCGCAAGCGCGACGCACGGAGCCTAGTCGATGGTGCGTGCGATCCGGACGGGGCTTGTAGCCTGCGCGTCGTACACGTCGTACACACCATCTCTCAACGGGGGAGGGCCTCATGGCCATGGACGAGCACACCGACGGCACGACCGCCGCGGCCGATGCCATCGACGTCACCGAGGACGTGGAGACGCTCGCCGGGACCGACGACGTCACCAGGTACCCGATCGCGCCCGGCTACCGCGTCAACGTCCGCACGGGACCGGGCACCCAGTACGGGATCGTCAGGACACTCCCGTACGGAATGAAGGTTCCGGTCTACTGCCAGAAGCCGGGGGAGCGGGTCACCGGCCCGTACGGCACCTCCAACCTCTGGGACAACATCGCCAACGGCCAGTTCGTGGCGGACGCCTACGTCCACACGGGCAGCGACGGCTACATCGCGCCGCGCTGCGACTGACCGGGACGGCGGCCGGGATCGCGACCGGCGCGTCCGGGCCCGCGACCGTCCGGGGATAATCGACTTCGTGAGCGAGAACAGCGAAGCCCCCGGCGCCGGTGCCCCGCCCGGTTCCACCACGCCCGGCCCGCAGCCCGAGCCCCTGCGCTTCTTCGGTACGACCTGGGTCGACCACAGCGGGGGCTACGGGCTGCGCCGCGCCGGTGCCGCGGTCGGCTCCCTGGCCGCCGCGGTCGCCGCCTGCTTCGTGCTCCGCTTCGCCTACCAGGGACTGCAGATCGCCGACGTCGGCAGCTTCGTCGGCATCCTGATCGTCCTGATGTTCGCCATCTGCAGCGCCATCGCCTTCCGCAAGACCTGGGAAGGGTTCAGCCGCCGCCCCGTCGATCCGGCGCGCGAGGCCAATCTGCGCGGCCTCAAGACGATCGGCTTCGTCGGCTCGCTGATCGCGTACTTCCTCCGTACGTTCCGGGAGGCACCGGGCGAGCAGTTGCACCGCACGGAGTACGAGACGGCCCTGGCCCGCTACGAGAAGCGCCGCTCGGCCCGCACCGGGAACCCGGCGGCCCGCAAGAACACCAAGGGCAAGCGCCCCAGGCGCAAGTAGGACGGCCCCGGGCGGAAGCCACGTACACACCGGCGCGCGAAGCCACGTACACACCGGCGCGGGCACGCGCAGGGCGAAAACACCGGCGCGGGCCCCGGCGCACGCGCCACGATGAACCCATGCTTCCCGCCGATTCCGACGCGCCCGCCACCGCACCCCGCGCGCTCTCCTTCGACCGCGCCGCCGCCCAGTACGCCGCGGCGCGCCCCGGCTACCCGCCCGCACTCCTCGACGCCGTCGAGGAGCTGGCCCGCCGCCCCCTCGAAGGCGCCCGCGCCGTCGACGTCGGCGCCGGCACGGGCATCGCCACCCGCCTCCTCCACGAGCGCGGCGCCCGGGTCGTCGCCGTGGAACCGGGCGCCGGCATGGCGGCGGAACTCCACCGCTCGCTCCCGCACCTGCCGGTCGTGCGCGGCGACGGCAACCACCTCCCCCTCGCCACCGCGTCGGCCGACCTGATCACGT
This sequence comes from Streptomyces atratus, assembly GCF_900119365.1. Taxonomy (GTDB): domain Bacteria; phylum Actinomycetota; class Actinomycetes; order Streptomycetales; family Streptomycetaceae; genus Streptomyces; species Streptomyces atratus_B. Next base: position 5,174 of record NZ_FPJO01000014.1, on the reverse strand, counting down.
ACGCCCAGGCCTGGCACTGGACGGACCCGGCGCTCGCCGCCCCCGAGGCGCTGCGCGTCCTGCGCCCCGGAGGCGCACTCGCCCTCTGGTGGAACGTCGCCGACCACTCCGTCCCCTGGATCGCCGAGCAGGACGCCCGGCTCCGCCGCTTCTTCGGCGCCGGCGACTCCGCCCACGGCTCGGCCGTCCGCTCCCGCGATCTGCCGTCCGGGCTCGACTTCGCGCACCGCCAGGTGCCCTGGACCCGACGGGTGTCCGTCGACACCCACCTCGCCAACCTCGGCAGCCACTCCGCCTTCCTCGTCCTCGGTGAGGAAGGCACGCGGCGCTTCCTCACCGAGGAGCGCGACCGGCTCGCGGAACTCTTCCCGGACGGCACGGTCGAGGAGAGCTACACGGTCGACCTGAACGTGGCGGTGAGCCCCGGCCCCGCCTCTTGACGGGCGGACACCCCGGGATCAATATTCATCACATGATGAATTCCCGGGGTGCCGCCGTCGAGGCCCATGGCCTCACGGTCGTACGAGGCGCCCGCACCGTCCTGCACGGCCTCGGCTTCACTGTCGAACCCGGCAGGATCACCGGCCTCCTGGGCCCCTCGGGCTGCGGCAAATCCACCCTGATGCGTGCCGTCGTGGGCACCCAGGCCAAGGTCACCGGCACCCTCGACGTGCTCGGCAGCCCCGCGGGCCACCCCGCCCTCCGGCCGCGCATCGGGTACGTCACCCAGGACCCGTCCGTCTACACCGACCTGACCGTCCGGCAGAACCTCGACTACTTCGCGGCGATCCTCCGGCCGGGCCGCCGGCAGCGCGACGCCCGCCGGGCCGCCGTCGCCCGCGCCATCACCGAGGTCGACCTCACCGGCCGCGCCGACGCCCTCGCCGGCACCCTCTCCGGCGGCGAGCTCGCCCGCGCCTCCCTCGCCGTGGCCCTGCTCGGCACCCCGGAACTCCTGGTCCTCGACGAACCCACGGTGGGCCTGGACCCCGTGCTCCGCCGCGACCTGTGGAACCTCTTCCACCGCCTCGCCGCCGACCACGGCACCACGCTCCTCGTCTCCTCCCACGTCATGGACGAGGCCGAGCGCTGCCACCGCCTGCTCCTCATGCGCGAGGGCGAGATCCTCGCCGACGGCACCCCCGAGACACTGCGCTCCGCCGCCCGCGCGGACACCGTCGAAGAGGCCTTCCTCCACCTGGTCGACCAGGCCGCCACCCGTCAGGAGCCATCCCGATGAGCACGCACCCGTCCCCGACGCCCGCACTCCTGAGCCCGGCCCGCACCCTCGCCACCGCCGCCCGGGTCCTGCGCCAGATCGGCCACGACGCCCGCACCGTCGCACTGCTGCTCCTGGTCCCGGTCGTGCTGATCACGCTGCTCCGGTACGTGTTCGACGGCAGCCCCCGCGTCTTCGACGCCATCGGCGCCTCGCTCCTCGGCATCTTCCCGCTGATCACGATGTTCCTGGTGACCTCGATCGCCACCCTGCGCGAACGCACCTCGGGCACCCTCGAACGCCTCCTCGCGATGCCGCTCGGCAAGGGCGACCTGATCGCCGGCTACGCCCTCGCGTTCGGCGCCGTGGCGATCGTCCAGTCCCTCCTGGCCACCGCGGTCTCGGTCTGGGCACTGGGCCTGGACGTCATCGGCTCCCCGTGGCTGCTGCTCCTCGTCGCCCTGCTCGACGCCCTGCTCGGCACGGCACTGGGACTGTTCGTCTCCGCCTTCGCCGCATCCGAGTTCCAGGCCGTCCAGTTCATGCCCGCCGTGATCTTCCCGCAGCTCCTGCTCTGCGGACTGTTCGTCGCGCGCGACCACATGGCACCCGTCCTCGAAGCGCTCTCGAACGTCCTGCCCATGTCGTACGCCGTCGACGGCATGAACGAGGTCCTGCGCCACACCGACATCACCGGCGACTTCGTCCGCGACGTCCTGATCGTGGCGGGCTGCGCCCTCCTCGTCCTAGCCCTCGGCGCCGCCACCCTCCGCCGCCGCACCGCCTGACGGGCCGGTGCGAGGATGGCGCACACGAGCACCGAGCACCGAGAACCGTCAGCACCGCCCGGAGGGTGAACCACATGACCCAGACAGTCGCAGTCCTCGGCACCGGCAAGATCGGCGAGGCCCTGCTCAGCGGCATGATCCGGGCGGGCTGGCGCCCGGCGAACCTACTGGTCACCACCCGCCGCTCCGAGCGCGCCGAGGAACTCCGCAACCGCTACGGCGTCGACTCCGTCAGCAACGCCGAGGCCGCCAAGCGCGCCGACATCCTCATCCTCGCGGTCAAGCCCCAGGACATGGGCCGGCTCCTGGACGAGCTCGCCCAGCACGTCACCCCCGACCGCCTGGTCATCAGCGCGGCCGCGGGCATCACGACCGCCACCATCGAGGACCGCCTCGCCACGAACACCCCGGTCGTACGGGTCATGCCGAACACCCCCGTCCTCGTCGACGAGGGCATGTCCGTCATCTCGGCCGGCAGCCACGCCACCCCCGACCACCTCGCCGCCGCGGAGGCGATCTTCGGCGGCGTCGGCAAGACCCTCCGGGTCCCCGAGTCCCAGCAGGACGCGGCAACCGCCCTGTCCGGATCGGGCCCGGCGTACTTCTACTTCCTCGTCGAGGCGATGACCGACGCGGGCATCCTTCTCGGCCTGCCCCGCGCCCAGGCCCACGAGCTGATCGTCCAGGCCGCCATCGGCGCCGCCGTGATGCTCCGCGACAGCGGCGAACACCCCGTCAAGCTGCGCGAAGCCGTCACCAGCCCGGCCGGCACCACCATCAGCGCCATCCGCGAGCTGGAGAACCACGGCGTACGAGCCGCCCTCATCGCCGCCCTCGAAGCCGCCCGCGACCGCAGCCGCGAACTCGCCTCCGGCAACGGCTGACCTACTCCGCGGCAGCGATCAGCTCCGCGCTGCTGACCACCTTCGCGAACCCACCGCCGTGCAACGACACGGCGGTGGCCCGCGCCAACTCGTCCGCGCTCTGCGTCCAGCCCCACGGTCCGGTCAGGTCGAAGGTGTGCGTCGCGTCCAGCGGGACGAACACCTCGTACCCGAGGTTCCCGCCCATCCGCGCCGTCGTCTCGACGCACATATTGGTCTGGATCCCGACCACCACGAACTGCCGGATTCCGCTCCGCTCCAGCCACTCCTCGAGATCCGGCGTCCCGTAGAAGGCGGAGTTCACGCTTTTCGTCAGCAACAGCTCGGGCCCCCTGCCCTTCCCGCGCCGCTCCTCCACATACCCCTTGAAGCCGTTCCCCGGCTGCCCCACCCGCAACGGCGAATCGGGCTTGGCCGAGTCGTGCCGTACGAACACCACGGGCCGCCCGCTCGCCTGCCAGGCATCGATCAGCCCCGCGATGTTCCGATCGGCCCCGGGATTGTTCCGCGGCCCCCAGTACGCCTCCTCCTCGAAGCCCTGCTGCACGTCCACCACGATCAGCGCTGCGTTCTCTGCGATCTCCATGCGAACGATCCTGCCGCCCGGCGCCCCCACGCCCCAGAGGTCAAAAAGCCATCGATCGATGTTTTACTGCCACGATGGCGACCTCCTCCGAGCCCACCCGCATCGCACTCGTCTGCTTCCCCGGCGTCCGCGCCTTCGACGTCTCGGTCATCACGGAGGTCTGGGGCGTCGACCGCACCGACCGCGGCGTCCCGCCCTTCGACCTGCGCCGCACCGCCGCCGAACCGACCCCCATCGCCCTGCGCGGAGGCCTCTGCCTCACCCCCGACCGCACCCTCGCCTGGCTCGCCCGCGCCGACCTGATCGTCGTCCCCGGCCTCGACGACTACGTGACACCGGCCCCCGCACCCGTCCTCGAAGCCCTCCGACGCGCCCACGCCGGAGCCACCCCGATCGCCTCCCTGTGCGGCGGAGCCTTCACACTGGCCCAGGCCGGACTCCTGGACGGCCGCCAGGCGGTCACCCACTGGAACCTCACCGACCTCCTGAGCACCCGCCATCCCCAGGTGAAGGTCACCCAGGACGCCCTCTTCCTCCACGACGACAACATCTGGACGTCAGCGGGCACCGCGGCCGGCATCGACCTCTGCCTCCACCTCGTACGCATCACCCACGGGGCCGAGACCGCGGCGACGATCGCCCGCTCGATGGTCACCGCCCCGTTCCGCACCGGCACCCAGGCCCAGTTCATCGAGCACCCCACCCCCCGCGCGTACCGCGACGCGGACACCCTCGCCGCGGTACGCGCCCACGCCCTGGCCCATCTGGCCGAACCCCACACGGTCGCCGGCCTCGCCGCCCACGCCGGAATGTCCCCCCGCTCCTTCGCCCGCCACTTCCAGGCCACCACCGGTACGACCCCGCTGCGCTGGCTGATCACCCAACGCATCGCCGCAGCCCAGAAGCTCCTGGAACGCACCGACCTCCCCCTCCCCGAGGTGGCCCGCCGCACCGGCTTCGGCAGCGAGGTCACCATGCGCCAGCACTTCGCCACCCACCTCTCCACCAGCCCCCGCGACTACCGCCTGGCCTTCCACCAGGGCCCGTCCCCGGCCCGAGGTTGACACGCCCTGCCCGGATCCGTAATGTGCTCCGAGTTGTCCGACGTGAGCGCCGACTCCGGTCGGTCCCCGGACAGCCATTCCGCAGTAACCACATCTGGTCAGTGACATCTGTCGCCGGACCTTCTGTGCGTATTTGCGAAATGAGGAATCCGCGTTCGAAGGAACGCAACCCCGATTAGCGTCGGGGCCCGGGATTCCGCTAAAGTCTCACTCGTCGGAACGGCCCAACGGCCAGGAAGACGAGCCCCGCTGACTGGGAATCAGGCCCGAAAGGATCTGATAGAGTCGGACTCGCCGGAAAGGGAAGCGCGAAAGCGAAGAACTGGAAAGCGGAGCAGGACCCGCTTCGACCGGGAATCGGACACGAAAGAGTCTGATAGAGTCGGAAACGCAAGACCGAAGGGAAAAGCCCGGAGGAAAGCCCGAGAGGGTGAGTACAAAGGAAGCGTCCGTTCCTTGAGAACTCAACAGCGTGCCAAAAGTCAACGCCAGATATGTTGATACCCCGGCCTGCTTCGGCAGGTTGGAGGTTCCTTTGAAAGTCCCATGGGGTCACTGACCCGGTGGGCAATTACACAGCGAGGATGCTGTGAACGACCGGTCTTATTCCGTCCGGTCGTTCCGCTCTCGTGT
>NZ_FPJO01000011.1 GCF_900119365.1 Streptomyces atratus | reverse complement strand
GCCGCTGTCACCAGCATCCGGATCGACGGTGTCCTGCACGAGTTCACCACCGTGCCGGGCGTCAAGGAGGACGTCACCGACCTCATCCTCAACATCAAGCAGCTGGTCGTCTCCTCGGAGCACGACGAGCCGGTCGTGATGTACCTGCGCAAGCAGGGTCCCGGCCTGGTCACCGCTGCCGACATCGCCCCGCCGGCCGGTGTCGAGGTCCACAACCCGGACCTGGTCCTGGCCACGCTGAACGGCAAGGGCAAGCTGGAGATGGAGCTGACCGTCGAGCGCGGTCGCGGCTACGTCTCCGCCGTCCAGAACAAGCAGGCGGGCCAGGAGATCGGCCGTATCCCGGTCGACTCCATCTACTCGCCGGTGCTCAAGGTCACGTACAAGGTCGAGGCGACCCGTGTCGAGCAGCGCACCGACTTCGACAAGCTGATCGTCGACGTCGAGACCAAGCAGGCCATGCGTCCGCGTGACGCCATGGCTTCGGCCGGTAAGACCCTGGTCGAGCTGTTCGGTCTGGCGCGCGAGCTCAACATCGACGCCGAGGGCATCGACATGGGCCCGTCCCCGACGGACGCCGCGCTCGCCGCCGATCTGGCGCTGCCGATCGAGGAGCTGGAGCTCACGGTCCGTTCGTACAACTGCCTCAAGCGCGAGGGCATCCACTCCGTGGGTGAGCTCGTGGCTCGTTCCGAGGCCGACCTGCTCGACATCCGCAACTTCGGTGCGAAGTCGATCGACGAGGTCAAGGCGAAGCTGGCCGGTATGGGCCTCGCGCTGAAGGACTCGCCTCCCGGCTTCGACCCGACCGCCGCGGCGGACGCGTTCGGCGCGGACGACGACGCGGATGCCGGTTTCGTGGAGACCGAGCAGTACTGATTCGCCTCCGGCCGGGGTGCCCGGGTTCTCTGGGTGCCCCGGACCGGGCGAGGGCTTTGTCCTCGATCGCCGGACGGGCTTGATCCTGCCCGTCGGCTCTTGAACTTCCGTGTGGCGTCCGCCGCACGGGAACTGACACCGGTACCTGATACGGCCGGTGCAGCACACAAGGAGAAACACCATGCCGAAGCCCGCCAAGGGTGCCCGTCTGGGCGGCAGCGCCGCGCACGAGAAGCTGCTTCTCAACAACCTCGCGAAGTCGCTGTTCGAGCACGGCCGCATCACCACGACCGAGGCCAAGGCCCGTCGCCTGCGTCCGGTCGCCGAGCGTTTCATCACCAAGGCGAAGAAGGGCGACATCCACAACCGTCGCCTGGTGCTGCAGTCGATCACGGACAAGGGCGTCGTGCACACGCTCTTCACCGAGATCGCCCCGCGGTACGAGAACCGCCCCGGTGGTTACACCCGCATCACCAAGATCGGCAACCGTCGTGGCGACAACGCCCCGATGGCGGTCATCGAGCTGGTCGAGGCGCTGACCGTGGCCCAGCAGGCCACCGGTGAGGCCGAGGCCGCCACGAAGCGTGCGGTCAAGGAAGACGCCCTCAAGAAGGACGAGGCTCCGGCCGAGGCCGTCGAGGACGCCAAGCCGGCCGACGACGCCGAGTCCAAGGACGCCTGAGCGTTCTGAGACCACTGGACGGGCCCGCATCACCCTTCGGGGCGGTGCGGGCCCGTTCCGTATGTACCTGTGAGTAGCTGCGGAAAAGGACCCTTGGGTGAGTGACGAAGTGGAGCCCGGCTTCGTACGGGTGCGGCTGGACCTGGCGTACGACGGCAAGGACTTCTCGGGTTGGGCGAAGCAGACCGCCAGGCGGACCGTCCAGGGGGAGATCGAGGACGCCCTGCGGACCGTGACGCGGTCCTCGCGGACGTACGACCTGACCGTCGCCGGGCGGACCGATGCCGGGGTGCACGCGCGGGGGCAGGTCGCGCATGTCGATCTGCCGGACGAGGTGTGGGCCGAGCACGGGGAGAAGCTGCTGCGGCGGATGGCCGGGCGGATGGCGCCCGATGTGCGGATCTGGCGGATCGCGCCGGCGCCCGACGGTTTCAACGCGCGGTTCTCGGCGCTGTGGCGTCGTTACGCCTACCGCGTCGCCGACCGGCCCGGCGGGGTGGATCCGCTGGTGCGCGGTCATGTGCTGTGGCACGACCGGCCGTTGGACATGGCGGCCATGAACGAGGCGGCCGCCCGGATGGTCGGGGAGCACGACTTCGCCGCGTACTGCAAGAAGCGCGAGGGCGCGACGACCATCCGTACGCTGCAGAAGCTGAGCTGGGAACGGGACGAGGCGACCGGGATCCTGACGGCGACCGTGCAGGCGGACGCGTTCTGCCACAACATGGTCCGCGCGCTGATCGGCGCGGCGCTCTTCGTCGGGGACGGGCGCCGTCCGGCCGAGTGGCCGGCCCAGGTGCTCGTGGCCCGGGTGCGCGACCCCGGGGTGCACGTGGTGCGTCCGCACGGGCTGACGCTGGAGGAAGTCGCCTACCCGGCCGATGAGTTGCTGGCCGCCCGCGCCGTGGAGGCGCGCAATGTGCGCACGCTTCCCGGGGGCGGCTGCTGCTGAGGCCCGGTGGCGGGCCCTGTCCGGTCGGACCTGCCTGTACTGTGGTCCGTCCCTCAGGACGACGACCTGTCCGTGGACGAGGATTCCTTGCCTGGTGGGAGGGGGCGGTCCTCGAAGATCACCAGATGCCACGCACCTGCCGTCCGGATCACGGTGAAGGTGTCGCGGAGAGTGGTGCCCGTCCGGCCTGTCGCGGTGAGTTCGGCTGATCCGGTGTCGGGGCTTATGTCGTAGTCGATGCGCACGTCCGTGATCTTTAGATCCTTGCCGCCGTCGGCGGCAAGGATCCGGGCTGCTTCCCGCCGTGACCAGTCCTCGTCCGGGACGTCGCCGACTTTCATCAGGTCGGGAACGCTACGGGAGTTGAGGGCGCGCACGTACGATTCCACTGCTTGGCGGGCCCCGTGGGGTGATGCCGAAGGTTTGCTCGCGGGGTGGGATTCCGCGGGAGACGAGCATCCGGATGCCGCCAGCGTGACCGCGGACACCGCCGCTGTCAGAACGCCGGCCGTTCGTCGACGATTCATTGTGCTCCTTCGTCTGTTGGTCCGGTGTCCGTTGCGGGTTTCGCGCTGCGGCGGCGCTGCTTTTGATCCGCGTCGTCCTGGGGGCGACGATGCCGAGGCGTGCGCCCTCCCGTTGCAGGCACCCCTCCGCGCTGCGTCAGCCGGCGGGTGCGGTGGCCGCGGCCGAGGCCTGGAGTTCGCCGCGGCGGTGGATCTGACGGAACGTGAAGGTCGTCAGGTCGTCACCGGTGGCGTAGACGCTCTTGTCGGCCGTGGTGACGCTCTTGCCGTTGGTGAACCCGCTGATCGCGAAGTAGGCGTACCGGCCGTAGGAGTTGGCGGTACGGCGGCAGACCGATCCCGGCGGGCAGAAGGCCGGCACGCCCGCGCCGCTCAGCGTGGCGATGCTGCCGGTGGCCTGCCGGGCCGCCTTCTTGGCCTGTGCCTCCGTGGGGAAGACCGCGAGGCCGACGGTGACGGCGACGCCGTCCTTGCTGTACGTGGCCCGCACGACCTGGTCGCAGCCGTTGTTCACCAGGATCGAGCCGAGCGCGCCCTTCGTGGTCGCGGCGCAGTTCTTCGTCTGCTGCGTCGCGCCCTTGACGTAGACCCGGTCGCCCATCGTCAGCTTCTTGCCGGGGAAGAACCCGTCGACGGTGATCGGCGCCCGGTCCTTCTTCGCGCTGGAGATGTAGTCCTTCGGGTTCGGCGGGGGCGGCGGGGCCACCGAGGAGAAGGACGGCTCGGGCTCGGCGGTCTCGTTCGGCAGGCCGGTCGCCGCGGGCAGGTCGCTCGCGTGCTTGCCGGAGGTGTTGCTCTTGTTGGTCGAGATCACCGCCGTGGCCACGATCGCGCCGATCGCCGCGGTGGCGAGCACGCCGCCGCCGATCAGCAGCCACTTCTTGCGCCGGTTGCGCGCGGCGGACTCGTCGGCCAGCGCTGCCCAGTCCGGAGTCTGTGTGCCCCCGGGCCCCCAGGAGGGCTCCCCTTGCCCAAAGCTCATGCGGCGAATCCTAGAGGAGACGTAAACCGGTTGGGCCAGGGCTTCGCGGGCCGTGACAATGCTGTGCATGGGACATCTTGAAGCGGGCCATCTGGAGTACTACCTACCGGACGGGCGGGTGCTGCTCGGCGACGCTTCCTTCCGGGTGGCGGACGGGGCCGTGGTCGCCCTCGTGGGAGCCAACGGAGCCGGCAAGACGACACTGCTCAGGCTGCTCTCCGGGGAGCTCCAGCCGCACGGCGGTTCCGTCTCGGTGAGCGGCGGGCTCGGGGTGATGCAGCAGTTCGTGGGTTCCGTGCGCGACGAACGCACGGTCCGGGACCTGCTCGTCTCGGTGTCCCAGCCGCGTATCCGGGAGGCGGCCCTGGCGGTCGACAGGGCGGAGGAGCTGATCCTCGCCGTCGACGACGAGGCCGCGCAGATGAAGTACGCGCAGGCCCTGAGCGACTGGGCGGAGGCCCGGGGGTACGAGGCCGAGACCGTCTGGGACATGTGCACCACGGCCGCGCTCGGCGTCCCGTACGAGAAGGCGCAGTGGCGCGAGGTGCGCACGCTGTCCGGCGGTGAGCAGAAGCGGCTGGTGCTGGAGGCGCTGCTGCGCGGTCCCGACGAGGTGCTGCTGCTCGACGAGCCGGACAACTATCTCGACGTCCCCGGAAAGCGGTGGCTGGAGGAGAAGCTCAAGGAGACCCGTAAGACGGTCCTGTTCGTCTCCCACGACCGCGAGCTGCTGTCCAGGGCCGCCGAGAAGATCGTCAGTGTGGAGCCGAGCCCGGCGGGCAGTGACGTGTGGGTGCACGGCGCCGGCTTCGACACGTACCACCAGGCCCGCAAGGACCGGTTCGCCCGGTTCGAGGAGCTGCTGCGGCGCTGGGAGGAGGAGCACGCCCGGCTGAAGGCGCTGGTCCACAGGCTGCGGCAGCAGGCGGCGATCAGCCCCGACATGGCGTCCCGCTACCGGGCGATGCAGACCCGCTTCAAGAAGTTCGAGGACGCGGGCCCGCCGCCGGAGCCGCCGCGCGAGCAGGACATCAAGATGCGGCTGCGCGGCGGCCGGACCGGGGTGCGGGCGGTGACCTGCAAGAACCTTGAGCTGACCGGGCTGATGAAGCCGTTCGACCTGGAGATCTTCTACGGGGAGCGGGTCGCCGTGCTCGGCTCGAACGGATCGGGGAAGTCGCACTTCCTGCGGCTCCTCGCGGGCGAGCAGGTCGCGCACACGGGGGAGTGGAAGCTCGGGGCCCGGGTCGTGCCGGGGCACTTCGCGCAGACCCACGCCCATCCGGAGCTGCTGGGCAAGACGCTCGTCGAGATCCTGTGGACGGAGCACGCCAAGGACCGCGGCGGGGCGATGTCCGTGCTGCGCCGCTACGAGCTGGAGCGCCAGGGCGACCAGCCCTTCGAGAAGCTGTCCGGCGGGCAGCAGGCACGGTTCCAGATCCTGCTCCTGGAGCTGGCCGGAACGACCGCGCTGCTGCTGGACGAGCCGACGGACAACCTGGACCTGGAGTCGGCGGAGGCGCTGCAGGACGGCCTTGAGGCGTACGAGGGAACGGTGATGGCCGTCACGCACGACCGGTGGTTCGCGAAGTCCTTCGACCGCTATCTGGTGTTCGGCTCGGACGGTGTCGTGCGCGAGACGGCGGAGCCGGTGTGGGACGAGCGGAGGGTGGAACGGGCGCGGTAGCGCGCGGCGGCCGGAGCGGTGGTGACACGGCCCGGAACCCCGACAGGGCCGGGGTTCCGGGGCTGTTTTGACCCGTGCGGGGGAGCAACGGTATTCTTCTGGTTTGTTATGCGTATTGGCTTGGTCGTTCTCACGCGAGGGGCCCTTACGCCGGTCCACCGGGCCGATGACCAGCGGCAGGCACTCGGGTTGCGTCCCCGCAGCGCCGCCAAGGCTGGTGTGATCGTCCGGGTGGCCTTGTCAGGACCCACTCACTGAAGAAGCGAAGGCTACGACCGTGCGTACGTACAGCCCCAAGCCCGGCGATGTGACGCGCCAGTGGCACATCATTGACGCGCAGGACATCGTCCTGGGTCGTCTGGCCACCACGGCTGCGAACCTCCTCCGCGGCAAGCACAAGGCGATCTACGCCCCCCACATGGACATGGGCGACTTCGTCATCATCATCAACGCCGAGAAGGTTCACCTCTCCGGCAACAAGAAGACCCAGAAGATGGCGTACCGCCACTCCGGGTTCCCGGGTGGTCTGCGCTCCGTCCGTTACGACGAGCTGCTCGCCAAGAGCCCCGAGAAGGCCGTCGAGAAGGCCATCAAGGGCATGATCCCCAAGAACAGCCTGGGCCGTCAGATGCTCTCGAAGCTCAAGGTCTACGCGGGCGACCAGCACCCGCACGCTGCTCAGCAGCCGGTCCCGTTCGAGATCACCCAGGTCGCGCAGTAGTTCCGGCCTCCCCCTAAGACCAAAAGAAAGATCTGAGGAGAATCGTGGCCGAGACCACTGTTGAGAACCCCGTCGAGGGCACCGAGGGCGAAGAGGTCTTCGCCGAGGTGACCACCTTCGAGTCCGAGGTTCCCGTCGAGGGCGAGTACACCAGCGAGTCGCTGGCCTCCCGCTTCGGCGACCCGCAGCCCGCCGCCGGCCTTGGTCGTCGGAAGAACGCCATCGCCCGCGTCCGGATCGTTCCGGGCACCGGCAAGTGGAAGATCAACGGTCGCACCCTTGAGGACTACTTCCCCAACAAGGTGCACCAGCAGGAAGTCAACGAGCCCTTCAAGGTGCTCGAGCTCGACAACCGCTACGACGTCATCGCCCGCATCTCGGGTGGCGGCGTCTCGGGTCAGGCCGGCGCCCTGCGTCTCGGCGTGGCCCGTGCGCTGAACGAGGCCGACGTGGACAACAACCGTCCCACGCTGAAGAAGGCCGGCTTCCTCTCCCGCGACGACCGTGCGGTCGAGCGCAAGAAGGCCGGTCTCAAGAAGGCCCGCAAGGCCCCGCAGTACAGCAAGCGCTAATCCGCCTGCTCGTCTGCTTTACACGTTCGCCCCGGCGGCACACCTCGTGCTGCCGGGGCGTTCGTTTATCGGCACCCTCGGGCGTATAACGGCATAAGACGTTCATATGCTTGTTGCGTTGCTTTGGTTGTTTTGGTTTTGCGGTTTCGGAGCATCTTCGGAGGACACCAGTGGGACGACTTTTCGGCACGGACGGTGTGCGCGGTGTCGCCAATGCGGATCTGACGGCCGAGCTGGCGCTCGGTCTCTCGGTCGCTGCGGCGCATGTTCTCGCCGAGGGGAGCACCCCCGACGGAACCAGGCCGACAGCCGTGGTGGGCCGTGACCCACGCGCGTCCGGAGAGTTCCTGGAGGCCGCCGTGGTGGCCGGCCTCGCCAGCGCCGGCGTGGACGTCCTGCGCGTCGGTGTGCTGCCCACCCCGGCGGTGGCGTACCTCACCGGCGCGCTCGGTGCCGACCTCGGCGTGATGCTCTCCGCGAGCCACAACTCCATGCCGGACAACGGTGTCAAGTTCATCGCCCGCGGCGGTCACAAGCTCTCCGACGAGCTGGAGGACCGGATCGAGACGATCTACCGGCAGCACCGCACCGGTGAGCCGTGGGAGCGCCCGACCGGTGCCGGTGTGGGACGCGTCACCGAGTACACGGAGGGCTTCGACCGTTACGTGGCCCACCTCGTCGCGGTCCTGCCGAACCGGCTCGACGGGCTGAAGGTCGTGCTCGACGAGGCGCACGGCGCGGCCGCCCGGGTCTCGCCCGAGGCCTTCGCGCGGGCCGGCGCCGAGGTGATCACGATCGGTGCCGACCCGAACGGCCTGAACATCAACGACGGCTGCGGATCCACCCACCTGGAGCCGCTGAAGGCCGCCGTCGTCGAGCACGGCGCCGACTTCGGCATCGCGCACGACGGCGACGCCGACCGCTGCCTGGCCGTGGACGCCTCGGGGGAGGAGGTCGACGGCGACCAGATCCTGGCCGTCCTCGCCCTCGCCATGCGTGAGGCCGGACAGCTGCGCAAGGACACCGTGGTCGGCACCGTCATGTCCAACCTCGGCTTCAAGATCGCGATGGAGCGGGAGGGCATCCAGCTCGTCCAGACCGCCGTCGGCGACCGCTACGTACTGGAGTCGATGAAGGCCGAGGGCTACGCGCTGGGCGGCGAGCAGTCCGGCCATGTCATCGTGCTGGACCACGCCACGACCGGCGACGGCACCCTGACCGGCCTGCTGCTGGCGGCCCGGGTCGCCGCGACCGGCCGTACCCTCGCCGACCTGGCCGGGGTCATGCAGCGGCTGCCGCAGCTGCTGATCAACGTCCGCGACGTCGACAAGTCCCGCGTCAAAACCTCCCCCGAGATCGCCGAGGCCGTGGCCGAGGCCGAGCGCGAGCTGGGCTCCACCGGGCGCGTGCTGCTGCGCCAGTCGGGCACGGAGCCGCTGGTGCGGGTCATGGTCGAGGCAGCCGACATCGACCAGGCGCGGGCGATCGCCGAGCGGCTGGCCGACGTGGTGAAGTCCGCGCTGGGGTAGTCCAGGCGCTTATTCGCCGGACGGGTTCGCGACGAGGCCCGTCCGGCGGAGGTGTGCCTTCCACAGGGCCTTCTGGACCAGCAGGGTCAGCGTCCCCGCGACCACGATCCCGCCGAGGTTCGCCAGCAGTTGCGTCGCGGAGCCCGTCATCTGGTGGTAGTCGCTGTAGCTGAACGCCACCGCCGCGTTGGACGCGGCCGGCACGGTCGTCACCGAGATGGCGACCCCGATCAGCGCCCCGGACTTCGCCGAGGTCAGCGAGAGCGTGCCGGCGATCCCGGCCAGGAAGGCCACCACGAACGACATCGCGTCGGGATTCCAGATGAACGCCGTGTTGGGACGGTCGGCCTCGATCATCGAGCGGGTGAACAGCCCCAGGGCGTCCATCAGCCATGCGAAGCCGACCGTCAGCGCCATAGCCAGGGCGAAGCCGCCGATCAGCGCGTACAGGGAACGCAGCGCCAGCCGCGGAGCGCGCTGCACCAGGGCCGTCGAGATCCCGGCCAGCGGCCCGAACTCCGGGCCGACCGCCATCGCGCCCACGATCAGGATCGCGTTGTCGAGCATCACACCGCAGGCGGCGAGCATCACCGCGACGGTGAGGAACGCCACGTACGTGACGCTGAACGTCGACTCCTCGTGGGTCGCCTCCGTCAGCTCCTCCCACAGCACCGCGTCCGCGCCCTCGCCCGGCGCGTCCTCCTCGGCCTTGTCGGCGTGGGCGGAGAGCGTCAGATCCATGTTCTCGACGGTGATCGAACCGGACTTGTCGATACCGAGGCGGCGCAGCGCGGAGATCAGCTCGTCACCCGCCTCGCGGGCCACGTCGCACAGCACCAGGTCACCCGCCGGGTCGCGGGCGGCCCCGGCCATCACGACGAGATGTGTCGTGCCGAGGGTGCGCTCCAGCAGGTGCAGCACCTCGTCCGTACGGTCGGCGGGGACGATCAGGCGCAGATGCAGCACGTGGCCACTCCCAGGGGGCTCGCAGGCTCAGAGTTTGCGCAGGGACAGCCGCTGGACCTTGTGGTCCGGGCCCTTGCGGAGCACCAGGGTGGCACGGCCCCGGGTGGGCGCCACATTCTCCACCAGATTGGGCTTGTTGATGGTCCGCCACATCGTCGCCGCGTACTCCATGGCCTCCTCCTCGGAGACCTGGGTGTACTTGCGGAAGTACGAGAAGGGGTTCTGGAACGCCGTCTCCCGCAGCTTCCGGAACCGGCTGAGGTACCAGCTCTCGATGTCCTCGGTGCGCGCGTCCACGTACACGCTGAAGTCGAAGTAGTCGGCGAGGCCGACCCTGG
This sequence comes from Streptomyces atratus, assembly GCF_900119365.1. Classification (GTDB taxonomy): domain Bacteria; phylum Actinomycetota; class Actinomycetes; order Streptomycetales; family Streptomycetaceae; genus Streptomyces; species Streptomyces atratus_B. The sequence goes on along the minus strand of NZ_FPJO01000011.1, from coordinate 259,624 downwards.
TCCGGCCGTCCTTGCCGGGCATCGCGGGCTGAAGCACGTTCAGCCCCTCGACGATCAGGATGTCCGGACGGCGTACGGTGAGCCGCTCGTCCGGCACGATGTCGTAGATCAGATGCGAGTAGACGGGCGCCGTCACCTCGTCCTTGCCGGCCTTGATGTCGGCGACGAACCGGGTCAGGGCGCGCCGGTCGTACGACTCGGGGAACCCCTTGCGCGACATCAGGCCGCGGGCCCGGAGCTCCTTCATCGGCAGCAGGAACCCGTCCGTGGTCACCAGCTCCACGCGCGGATGCTCGGGCCAGCGGGCCAGCAGCGCCTGGAGGATGCGCGCGGTGGTGGACTTGCCGACCGCGACACTGCCCGCGACGCCTATGACGAACGGGGTGCCGCGCTGCGCGCCGTGGCCGCCGCCCGCGTCCCCGAGGAAGGTGTTCAGTGCGCCGCGCAGACCCGAGGTGGCCTGGACGTAGAGATTGAGGAGCCGGGAGAGCGGCAGATAGACGTCCCGTACCTCGTCGAGGTCGATGACATCGCCGAGCCCGCGCAGCTGCTCCACCTCGTCGGCGGTCAGCGGGAGCGGCGTCTTGTCGCGCAGGGCGCTCCACTCGGCGCGGGACAGGTCGACGTACGGCGTCGCCGCATGCTCTGCGCGTCGGTGGGTGCTCCGTGGCGGCGAAGTGATCACGGGTTCATTGTTGCGGGAGTTCTGACGGAGTGGAGGGTGGGCTCGGTCACGTAGGGGAGGGGGACAGCAGGGCGGGAACTGCGACGGTGTGACCGGTCCTTCGGCGCCGGACATGCGCCCCACCCCCCGATTCTCGGCCGACCGGCCGGAATCGGTGCCGGTCGGCGGCGACGCCATGATGCACCCGGGGTCACCCGCCGCCGTCGGCGAGGTCCGGTGTCCGCACCCCTGCAGCGGACACCGGACCCGGTTCACGGCCCCGTGGGATCAGGGCTTCTCGCCCTTGGCGTCCACGACGGCGGCCTCGATCCGGGCTTCGCTCGTCAGGATCTGCCCCGCCTTGAACGTGAACGTCTGGCGCTCCACCTTGCCGTCGGAGAGCGTGTACGCGTAGTTCTCGGCGACCACGAAGCGCATACCGGCATAGCTGAAGTCGTTCGGGCTGAGCAGGATCTCCCGCTGTTCGTGGCCGCCGTCCTCCTTCCGGGTGATGGCGATGGCCTCGCGCCCGGCCGCGTCCTTCACCAGGTGGTCGGTGACGTGCACGCCGGGGATGGTGGCCATGGCCCGGTAGATCCGGGCGAGGGCGGCCGGGGCGACCGGGTACGCCTGGGCCATCAGCCCGATCGCGCGGAAGCTGTGCTGTGCCTTGCCCTCGGGCGGGCTCTCGGCCGTGTGGTCGGTCGGATAGAACGAGCGGATCTTCGCCAGCAGCTGCGCCGGGTCGTCGGGCAGTGTGTTCGCGGCCCGGTAGACCTGACGTGCCGTGCGGTAGTCGTCGTCCTTGCCGTTCTCGGCCGCGCCGGAGTTGTCGTACGGAACCCAGCTGTCGGGGTCGTCCTTGACGGGGCCGGGGGACGAGCCGTTCTGGCCGCCCTGTGAGGCCGCCTGGGCCGTCCTGGTGTAGATCCACTGGTCGTCGCGCGGCTCCGGCCCGGCCGACTGCTTCTCCAGTGCGTCGGCGGCCCGGTTCAGCACCCCGGCCGGGCTGTCCAGCCGCAGCGTCCCGGAGGCCGAGGCGGGCCCGGAGCGTGCGGGCGCGGCGGCGTCCCCGAGCTGGGTGCCGAGCACCGCCGCGACGGTGATCGCCGCGGCCGCGCCGACCGCGGTGACCCGCCAGTCCGCCCGCAGGCGGCGGGCGCGGCCGCCCGATGCCGCGGCCTCGGTGAGCCGCTGCCGGCCCGGGGCGAGCGCCCCGCGGTCGGGAACGGGTGCGTCCGCGCGCAGCTCGCGCAGCTGGGTCATTTCGTCCATGACGGGCTCAGCTCCATGGCGTCGGGCGTGAACGAGGGATCCATGCAGAGGGCCTCGCGGACCTTGCGGCGGGCGCGATTGAGGCGGGACCGTACGGTGCCGAGCGGGATGCCCAGCGCCTCGGCGACCTCCTGGTACCCGAGGTCGGCCCAGGCGACGAGCAGCAGTACGTGGCGGTCGCCCGGCGAGAGCGCGGCGAGCGCCACCGCCAGGGGTGCCTGGGCGGCGATCCGGTCGTCGCAGCGGTCGCTCCAGGAGGCGGCCACCGGGTCCTGACCGGTACGGGCCAGGGCCCGCAGCCCGCGCTCCTCGCTGCGCCGGTGCTTGCCGATGAGGTTCGCGGCGATGCCGTACAGCCAGGGGCGGGCGCTGCGGCGGGAGCTGTCGTAGCGGCGCCGGGAGCGGAAGGCGATGAGGAAGGTCTCCGCCGTGATGTCGTCCGCCGCGCCCTCCCCGAGGCGGCGGGCGGCATAGCGGTGGATGTCCGGTGCGTGACGGTCGTAGAGACCGGCGAATATCTCGGGCTCCTCCAGCGACTGCGCGATGACCTCGGCGTCGTCGTGCAGGCTGGCGCTGGCCGGTGGTCCGGTCACATCGGCTCCTGGGGCTCGGTGGGAGAGCGTGTCACCCCTTGTTCCCCGCCGGGGCCGGAAAGGTTCACAGGGTAGCCCTGCTTCCGCTCGGCCCACCGCCCTCTTCACGAGCGTGCCGATCCTCGCCGCGTCCTCGTCGGTCAGCTCCTTCAGGGCGAAGGAGGACGGCCCCATGGCGCCTCCGTCGAGGTTCGCCCGGTCGCTGAAGCCGGACATCGCGTACCGCGTCCGGCCCTCGCACCCCCCGCCCCTCCCATGCCGCCCCGTCCGCCGCACGCGCCACGCCGTCCTCCCTGCCGCCCCGTTCACCTTCTGCGACGATGCGAAGAAGAGGGGCGGATGGCCAGGAAGGGAACGGTATGTGCGGAATCGTCGGTTACGTCGGTGGACAGTCGGCGCAGGACGTCGTCGTCGCGGGTCTCAAGCGCCTCGAGTACCGGGGCTACGACTCGGCGGGCCTCGCCGTGCTCGCGGACGGCGGCCTGGCCGCCGCCAAGAAGGCCGGCAAGCTCGTCAATCTGGAGAAGACGCTGGCCGAGGCGCCGCTCCCGGCCGGGACCACCGGGATCGGACACACCCGCTGGGCCACCCACGGCGCCCCCACCGACACCAATGCCCACCCGCACCTCGACAACGCGGGCCGCGTCGCCGTCGTGCACAACGGGATCATCGAGAACTTCGCCGCCCTGCGCGCCGAACTCGCCGAGCGCGGCCACGAGCTGGCCTCCGAGACCGACACCGAGGTCGTCGCCCATCTGCTGGCCGAGGCGTTCTCCTCCTGCGCCGACCCGGCGGAGGCGATGCGGCAGGTCTGCCGCCGGCTGGAGGGCGCCTTCACCCTCGTCGCCGTGCACGCGGACGCGCCCGGCACCGTGGTCGGGGCCCGGCGCAACTCGCCGCTCGTGGTGGGGGTGGGGGATGGCGAGTCGTTCCTGGCCTCCGACGTCGCCGCGTTCATCGCGCACACCCGCTCCGCGATCGAGCTGGGCCAGGACCAGGTGGTCGAGCTGCGCCGCGAGGGGGTCACCGTCACCGACTTCGACGGGCGGCCAGCCGAGGTCCGCAAGTACCACGTGGACTGGGACGTCTCCGCCGCCGAGAAGGGCGGCCACGACTACTTCATGCTCAAGGAGATCGCCGAACAGCCCAGGGCAGTCGCCGACACGCTCCTCGGCCGGATCGACGGCTCGGGCTCGCTCCGCCTCGACGAGGTGCGCATCCCGCCGCACGAGCTGCGCGAGGTCGACAAGGTCGTCATCGTGGCCTGCGGCACCGCCTTCCACTCCGGGATGATCGCCAAGTACGCCATCGAGCACTGGACCCGCATCCCCTGCGAGACCGAGCTGGCCAGCGAGTTCCGCTACCGCGACCCGATCCTCGACCAGCGCACCCTGGTCGTCGCGATCTCGCAGTCCGGCGAGACGATGGACACCCTGATGGCCCTGCGGCACGCCCGCGAACAGGGCGCCAAGGTCCTCGCCATCTGCAACACGAACGGCTCCACCATCCCCCGGGAGTCCGACGCCGTGCTCTACACGCACGCCGGACCCGAGGTCGCCGTCGCCTCCACCAAGGCCTTCCTCACCCAGCTGGTCGCCTGCTACCTCGTCGCCCTGTATCTCGGACAGATCCGGGGGACGAAGTGGGGCGACGAGATCCGCACCGTCATCCGCCAGCTCTCCGAGATCTCCGGCGCCGTCGAACAGGTCCTGGGGACCATGGAGCCGGTGCGCGAACTCGCCCGCTCCCTCGCCGGTCACGACACCGTGCTCTTCCTGGGCCGCCACGTCGGCTATCCGGTGGCCCTGGAAGGCGCGTTGAAGCTCAAGGAGCTCGCGTACATGCACGCCGAGGGCTTCGCCGCCGGTGAGCTCAAGCACGGCCCGATCGCGCTCATCGAGGACGGCCTCCCGGTCGTCGTGGTGGTGCCGTCGCCGCGCGGCCGGTCGCTGCTGCACGACAAGGTCGTGTCGAACATCCAGGAGATCAGGGCCCGTGGCGCCCGCACCGTCGTCATCGCCGAGGAGGGCGACGAGGCGGTCGTCCCGTACGCCGACCACCTGATCCGGATTCCCATTACGCCTACGCTGCTTCAGCCGCTGGTGTCGACCGTGCCGTTGCAGGTCTTCGCCTGCGAACTGGCGACGGCCCGCGGCAACGATGTGGACCAGCCGCGCAATCTGGCGAAGTCCGTGACCGTGGAGTAGCGAGGGATGAGGGAACACGCGTGATCATCGGGGTCGGGATCGACGTGGCCGAGATCGAACGGTTCGACGCGGCGCTGGAACGTACGCCGCAGATGGCCGAACGGCTTTTCGTGGAGCGGGAGTTGCTGCTGCGCAGCGGCGAGCGGCGCGGCATCGCCTCGCTCGCCGCCCGGTTCGCCGCGAAGGAGGCCCTCGCGAAGGCGCTCGGCGCGCCCGCCGGACTGCTCTGGACGGACGCCGAGGTGTACGTCGAGGACAGCGGGCAGCCCCGGCTGCGGGTCCGCGGCACCGTCGCCGCCCGCGCCGCCGAGCTGGGCGTACGGCACTGGCACGTGTCGCTCAGCCACGACGCGGGGGTGGCGTCGGCCGTGGTGATCGCGGAGGGTTGAGCACATGCGTACCGCCTACAGCGTCGATACCGTACGGGCCGCCGAGCGGGCCCTGATGTCCCGGCTGCCCGAGGGCGCGCTGATGCAGCGCGCCGCCGCCGGACTCGCCGCGGCCTGCACCGATGTGCTGCGGCGGCGCGGCCGGGTGTACGGGGCCCGGGTCGTCCTCCTCGTCGGCAGCGGCGACAACGGGGGCGACGCGCTGTACGCGGGCGCCCGGCTCGCCCGCCGGGGCGCCGGGGTGCGCGCCGTGCTCACCGCACCGGACCGCGTCCACGAGGGCGGCCTCGCCGCCCTGCTCGCGGCCGGCGGGCGGATCGCGGAGGGCGCGGACGCCTGGGGCGGCCACATCGATCTCGTGGTGGACGGGATCACCGGCATCGGCGGACGGGGCGGGCTGCGTCCGGACGCCGCCGAGCTGGTGCGGGCTCTCGCGGCGACCGGCGCGCCGCTCGTCGCCGTCGACCTGCCCAGCGGGGTCGAGGCCGGCACCGGCGAGGTGCTCGGTGAGGCGGTGCGCGCCGATGTGACCGTCACCTTCGGCACGTACAAGCCGGGCCTGCTCGTCGACCCGGCCGCCGAACGGGCCGGCGCGCTCCACCTCGTCGACATCGGGCTCGGGCCCGAACTGCCGGACGTACCCGAGCTGGAGGCGCTCCAGTACGCGGACGTCGCAGCCCTGCTGCCGGTCCCGGGGGCCGAGAGCGACAAGTACCGGCGCGGGGTCGTCGGCGTCGTCGCCGGTTCCGCGCGCTACCCGGGCGCGGCGGTGCTGGCCGTCTCCGGGGCGCTGCGGGGCGGCGCGGGAGCCGTGCGGTACGTCGGTCCGGGCGCGGCCGCGGTGATCGCCCGTCATCCCGAGACGCTGGTCCACGCGGGGCCGCCGTCGAAGGCGGGACGGGTGCAGGCCTGGGTCGTCGGGCCCGGACTCGGTGACGGCGCGGAGGCCGCCGAGGCGGTCCGGGGCGTGCTGGCGGCGGACGTCGCGGTGCTGGTGGACGCGGACGGGCTGCGGCTGCTGGACGCCGGTGCCCTGCGCGCGCGCACCGCGCCGACCGTCCTCACCCCGCACGCCGGTGAGGCCGCCGCGCTGCTCGGCGTCCCGCGCGAGGAGGTCGAGGCGGGGCGGCTCGCCGCCGTACGGGAACTGGCCGCCCGCTACCGCGCCACGGTCCTGCTCAAGGGGTCGACGACCCTGGTCGCCGGCGACGACCCGGACACTCCCGTACGGGTCAATCCGACCGGCACCTCCTGGCTGGCCACGGCCGGCAGCGGCGACGTCCTCTCGGGGCTGACCGGCTCCCTGCTCGCCGCGGGCCTCGCCCCGCGCGACGCCGCGTCGGCCGGCGCCCATCTGCACGGACTCGCCGCCCGCCACGCCTCCGACGGCTCGCCCGTCGCCGCGCAGGACGTCGCGGAGGCGATCCCGGTGGCGTGGCGGGACGTACGGGCCTGAGTGATCCTGGGCCCAGCGGGGACCGACCGCAGCCGACAGGAGGGCCGACCGTGGGCAGCAGCGACGTACGCGTACGCCGGGTGTACGAGCCGAAGGAGGACGGCGACGGCACCCGCGTCCTCGTCGACCGGCTCTGGCCGCGCGGAGAGTCCAAGGAGAAGGCCGCGATCGACAAGTGGCTCAAGGACATCACCCCGTCGAACGAGCTCCGCGACTGGTACCACGAGGACCGCACCGGGACCCGCTACGACGAGTTCGTCGAGCGCTACCGCACCGAACTGGCCGACCCCGTCCACACGGCGGCCGTCCATGAACTGGTCGAACTGGTCCGGGCGGGCGGCCCGGTGACCCTGGTCACCGCCGTCAAGGACGTACCGCACAGCCATGTCCCGGTCATCGTCGACCAGCTGGAACACGAACTGCGCCGTCGCTGAGAGGCTGTCGGGTGACCTGCCGCCCGAGGGTGCTGCCGTACGCCTCTGAGAGACTGGGCGCGATGAACGAGACAGCGTCCTTGAGAGCCCGTGCCGAGATCGACCTCGACGCATTGCGCGCCAACGTGCGTGCGCTGCGCGCGCGGGCGGGCGGCGCGCAACTCATGGCCGTCGTCAAGTCCGACGCGTACGGGCACGGCGCGGTGCCCTGCGCCCGCGCCGCGCTGGAGGCCGGGGCGACCTGGCTGGGCACCGCGACACCGCAGGAGGCGCTCGCCCTGCGGGAGGCCGGACTCGGCGGCCGGGTGATGTGCTGGCTGTGGACCCCGGGCGGCCCCTGGCGCGAGGCGATCGAGGCCGACATCGATGTGTCGGTGAGCGGGATGTGGGCCCTGCGCGAGGTCGTCGCCGCCGCCACGGAGGCGGGCATCCCGGCCCGGATCCAGCTCAAGGCCGACACCGGCCTCGGGCGCAACGGCTGCCAGCCCGCCGACTGGCCGGAGCTGGTCGCCGCCGCCCGCGGTGCCGAGGACGCGGGCACCGTCCGGATCACCGGCCTCTGGTCCCACTTCGCCTGCGCCGACGAGCCCGGCCACCCCTCCATCGCCGCCCAGCTCGCCGTGTTCCGGGACATGGTGGCGCACGCGGAGAAGGAGGGCGTCGACCCCGAGGTACGCCACATGGCCAACTCCCCGGCGACGCTGACGATCCCCGAGGCGCACTTCGACCTGGTCCGGACCGGGATCGCGATGTACGGCATCTCGCCCAGCCCCGAGCTGGGCACCCCGGCCGACTTCGGGCTGCGCCCCGTCATGACGCTCGTCGCGTCGATCGCCCTGGTCAAGCAGGTGCCGGCCGGCCACGGGATCAGCTACGGCCACCACTACACGACCTCCGCCGAGACCACCCTGGGCCTGGTGCCGGTCGGCTACGCGGACGGCATCCCGCGCCACGCCTCCGGCCGTGCCCCGGTCCTGGTCGGCGGCGTCACCCGGCGGATCGCCGGCCGGGTGGCCATGGATCAGTTCGTCGTCGACCTCGACGGGGACGAGATCGAGGCCGGCAGCGAGGCGGTGCTCTTCGGCCCGGGGGACCGGGGCGAGCCGAGCGCCGAGGACTGGGCGCAGGCCGCCGACACGATCGCGTACGAGATCGTCACCCGGATCGGCACCCGCGTACCGCGTGTGCATCTGCACGCGACCCCGGCCGAGTCCTGACCGATCGTCCACGGCTGACCGGGCACGATCTGATCACGACCGGAACAGACCGGCCCTGACCTGACGGACACGACCGACGAGGAGCGCGGCACGGTGAGCGAGATCAGCGCGGGGGACGCGGTGACGACGGCTGCTACGGCGGTCGGCTGGCGCCGGGCCGGTATCGCCGGAGCCGCCATAGGCGTGATCGCGGCGGGCGCGGCGGCCGGTGTCGCGGTCGAGCGGCTCACCGTCGGCCGGGGCATGCGCAGAAGGGCCAGGCTGGCCCTGGACGCCACCGGGCCGTACGGCTCGCTGCGCGGGCTGCCGGGCCGGGCCACCGCCGAGGACGGCACCGAGCTGTACTACGAGGTCGACGAGGTCGAACCGGGCACCGCCACGGGCACCGCCGCGGGCGGTGGCGAGGCGGCCGGTTCCGGCACGCGCCGCCGCAGGCTCTTCGGCCGCAAGGATCCCGCGCCGGTCACCGTGGTCTTCAGCCACGGCTACTGCCTCAGCCAGGACTCCTGGCACTTCCAGCGGGCGGCGCTGCGCGGTCTGGTGCGCACCGTCCACTGGGACCAGCGCAGCCACGGCCGCTCCGAGCGGGGCCGGGCCCAGGCGGACGGGGTGACGGTCGGCATCGACCAGCTCGGCCGCGACCTGAAGGCGGTGATCGACGCGGCGGCCCCCGAGGGCAGGCTGGTGCTGGTCGGGCACTCGATGGGCGGCATGACGATGATGGCGCTCGCCGACCAGTTCCCCGCGCTGGTCCGGGACCGGGTCGCCGCCGTCGCCCTCGTCGGCACGTCGAGCGGGAAGCTCGGCGAGGTCAGTTTCGGGCTGCCGGTCGCGGGCGTGAACGCGGTACGGCGGGTGCTGCCCGGGGTACTCCGGGCGCTCGGCTCCCAGGCCGAGCTGGTGGAGCGGGGCCGCCGGGCGACCGCCGACCTCTTCGCCGGGCTGATCAAGCGGTACTCGTTCGGTTCGCGGGACGTCGACCCGGCGGTGGAGCGGTTCGCCGAGCGGCTCATCGAGTCGACCCCGATCGATGTGGTCGCCGAGTTCTATCCGGCCTTCACCGAACACGACAAGAGCGGTGCGCTGCCCGCCTTCCGTGACATCCCGGTGCTGATCCTGGCGGGCGACAAGGACCTGGTGACGCCCAGCTCGCACAGCGAGACCATCGCGGACCAGCTCCCGGACGCGGAGCTGGTCATCGTCCCGGACGCGGGCCATCTGGTGATGCTGGAGCACCCCGAGACGGTCACGGACCGGATGGCGGACCTGCTGGTACGCATCGGAGCCGTGCCGGCAACGGCTAACGTTGGCAGGCATGGAAGCACCGCACAACAGCCTGGCGGCTGAGGCCACCGAGGGCGCCGCGCCGGGCACCGTCACCGTCGGCCTGGCCGTCGAGTCCCCCGAACAGATGCAGGCGCTCGGCCGCCGGATCGCCGCGATCCTGCTCCCCGGCGACCTCGTGATGCTCACCGGCGAGCTCGGTGCCGGGAAGACGACGCTGACCCGGGGCCTCGGCGAGGGCCTCGGAGTGCGTGGCGCGGTCACGTCCCCCACCTTCGTGATCGCCCGGGTCCACCCCTCGCTGACCGGCGGTCCGGCACTGGTCCACGTCGACGCGTACCGCCTGGGCGGCGGGCTCGACGAGATGGAGGACCTGGACCTCGATGTGTCGCTGCCGGAGTCGGTGGTGGTCGTGGAGTGGGGCGACGGCAAGGTCGAGGAGCTCTCGGACGACCGGCTGCAGGTGGTGATCGACCGCGCGGTCGGTGACACGGACGACGAGCGGCGCGAGGTGACGCTGGTGGGGATCGGGGCGCGCTGGGCGGGACTGCGCGAAGTCTGAGCGCGGGGCCGGATTCCGACAGGCTGTCGGCAAATTGTTGCGCCGGGCCGTGCGGGCGTGGTCACATGGATGACGAGAGCTGGTTAGGTCTGCCTAACCACGCCTTCCGCCGGAGCCCCAGGAGGCATCCATGACGACGTCCGCCGAACGCGAAGTGCCGCCGCCATCGATGAAGGACCTGCTGGCGGCCTGCGCCGCGGCCACGGCGGTCTCCACGCCGCCACCCTCCGAGGACGAGGACAAAGGCGAGGGCGACGGAACTCCGGCCGCCCCCGAACCCCGCTCCGGATCCGACCTTCCCGGGCCCAGGGAGGCCTAGGGAGGGGCAGGGAGGTCTAGGGGAGGACGACGACCTTCGTGCCCACCATCGCGAAGTCCCACATCGCGTCCCCGTCGGCCCGGGACATCCGCACGCCACCCGTCTTCAGCGTCGGGTCCGGGCTCTCCATCGAGCCGTCCACCGCCGCGCTGAAGCCCACGGCCACGTCGTCCACCATCGCGAACCGCACCACGTGTTCGATCATCACGCCGTCCGAGCCCTTGGTGGGGGCTCCCGAGCGCGGGGTGTTCACCCGATAGGTGCCGGGGAGCGGATTCAGGGAGCTCGGCATGACCTCGAAGGTCCGGTCCACCTTCCCGTCCGCGTCGACGAGCCACACGCGACGGTCCTCCAGGGCGTACACGACCCGCTTCCCGGTGCCGGAACCGGAGGGGAGCGCGGCCGGGCGCGGCTTCTCCTTCGGCTTCGCGTGCTCGGTGGCGGTGGCGGAAGCCTTCGGTTTGGGGGCCGCGAGGTTGTCGGGGGCGTTCGCCGATGCCTGGAAGGCCAGGACGCCGACGGCGACGAGCGCCGCCGCAGTGAGCCCGGCCACGATTCCCGAGCTGCCCCTAGACACCGTGCGCGCCCCTTTCGCTTCCGTATGTCGTACAAGCGTTTAGCGTTTACGTCGTACTCGCGTGTGCACGGTGACGGTAGCAGCCGGGGCCGGTCGTGCCGGGACGCCGTACGGGGCGCCGTGCCCCCGTCGGCGGAGCCGTAGGCTGTTTGCGTGCTCTTGCTCGCCGTGGATACCGCCACCCCCGCCGTCACCGTCGCCCTTCACGACGGGACCTCCGTCGTCGCCGAGTCCGGACAGGTCGACGCCCGAAGGCACGGGGAGCTGCTGCTGCCCGCCGTCGACCGGGTGCTCGCCGAGGCCGGCGTGAAACTCGACGCCGTGACGGACATGGTCGTCGGCGTCGGCCCCGGACCCTACACCGGGCTCCGGGTCGGTCTGGTCACTGCCGCGACCTTCGGCTCCGCCCTCTCCGTCCCCGTGCACGGGCTGTGCACCCTGGACGGTCTCGCGTACGCCGCGGGCCGGGCCGGGCTGGAGGGCCCGTTCGCCGTCGCGACGGACGCCCGCCGCAAGGAGGTCTACTGGGCGAGGTACGACGACCCGCGCACCCGGGTCACCGGGCCCGCCGTCGACCGGCCCGCCGACATCGCCGCACAGCTCGCCGGGCTTCCCGTCGTCGGTGCGGGCGCGGTGCTCTACCCCGAGGCGTTCCCGGACGCCCGGGAGCCCGAGCACGTCAGCGCCGGCGCGCTGGCCGCCCTCGCCGCCGAGCGGCTCGCCGCGGGCGCGGAGCTGCTGCCGCCGCAGCCGCTCTACCTCCGCCGGCCCGACGCCCAGGTGCCGAAGAACTACAAGGTGGTCACCCCCAAGTGACGAGCACGACTGCCGTTCTGCGCGAGATGCGCTGGTGGGACATCGATCCGGTGCTGGAGCTCGAACACGAGCTGTTCCCGGACGACGCCTGGTCGGCCGGCATGTTCTGGTCCGAGCTGGCGCACTCCCGCGGCCCCCGCGCCACCCGCCGCTATGTCGTCGCCGAGGACCCCGTCATCGGCCGGATCGTCGGCTACGCGGGCCTCGCCGCGGCCGACGACCTCGCCGACGTACAGACGATCGGGGTCACCCGCGACCACTGGGGCGGCGGCCTCGGCTCCGTGCTCCTCACCGACCTGCTGAAGCACGCCACGGCCTTCGAGTGCACCGAGGTGCTGCTCGAGGTCCGCGTCGACAACACCCGGGCCCAGAAGCTGTACGAACGCTTCGGCTTCGAACCGATCGGCTTCCGCCGCGGCTACTACCAGCCGGGGAACATCGACGCGCTCGTCATGCGCCTCCACGTACAAGAGCACGTGCAAGAACACGTACAGGAAACAGAGACTGACTGATGGCTGACGAACCGCTCGTACTCGGCATCGAGACCTCCTGCGACGAGACCGGCGTCGGCATCGTCCGGGGTACGACGCTGCTCGCCGACGCCGTCGCGTCCAGCGTCGACACGCACGCCCGCTTCGGCGGCGTCGTCCCGGAGATCGCCTCCCGCGCCCATCTGGAGGCGATGGTCCCCACCATCGAGCGCGCCCTGAAGGAGGCCGGGATCAGCGCCCGCGACCTCGACGGCATCTCCGTCACCGCGGGCCCCGGGCTCGCGGGCGCGCTGCTGGTCGGTGTATCGGCGGCGAAGGCGTACGCGTACGCGCTGAACAAGCCGCTCTACGGGGTGAACCACCTCGCCTCGCACATCTGCGTGGACCAGCTGGAGCACGGCCCGCTGCCCGAGCCGACGATGGCGCTGCTGGTCAGCGGCGGCCACTCCTCGCTGCTGCTCGCGCCGGACATCACCAATGACGTACGGCCGCTGGGCGCGACCATCGACGACGCGGCGGGCGAGGCTTTCGACAAGATCGCCCGGGTGCTGGACCTCGGCTTCCCCGGCGGCCCGGTCATCGACCGGCTTGCGAAGGAGGGCGACCCGGCCGCGATCGCGTTCCCGCGCGGGCTCACCGGTTCGCGCGATCCCGCCTACGACTTCTCCTTCTCGGGCCTGAAGACCTCGGTGGCCCGCTGGATCGAGGCCAAGCGGGCGGCGGGCGAGGAGGTGCCGGTACGGGACGTGGCGGCGTCCTTCCAGGAGGCCGTGGTGGACGTGCTCACCCGCAAGGCCGTCCGGGCCTGCAAGGACGAGGGCGTCGACCACCTGATGATCGGCGGCGGTGTCGCGGCCAACTCGCGGCTGCGGGCGCTGGCCGAGGAGCGGTGCGAGCGGGCCGGCATCCGGCTGCGGGTGCCGCGCCCCGGGCTGTGCACGGACAACGGCGCGATGGTCGCGGCGCTGGGCGCGGAGATGGTCGCCCGCAACCGGCCGGCCTCGGACCTGGAACTGTCCGCGGACTCCTCGCTGCCGGTGACCGACACCCATGTGCCGGGCGCCTTGGCGCACGACCACGACCACGTCCACGAGATCAGCAAGGACAACCTCTACTCATGACCGTCGCACTCATGTGGGAGGCCCGTGCCGTGGCGGGCCGGGGCGCCGAACTCCTGGAGTGGGCGCGGGCCCGTTCGGCCGAGCTTGCCCGGGAGCCGCTCCGCCGCGAGCTGCTGCGCGCCCCGCAGGACCGGGTCCTGGTCATCACCTGGTGGGCGGGGGAGTACGGCGACGAGCTGCCCGAAATCCCCGAGCCGGACGCCGAGTTGATCACCCGCCCGGTGCACCGCTGGCGCTTCGAGTCGCTGGGGGACGGCGGACCCGTCACCGGCTGACCGGCTCCTCAGCCGACGGCGGTTCCCCGCTCGATCAGTCCCCGGACGATCGCGTCCAGTTCGTCCGCCACCTCGTAGTCGGCGGCGTACGCCCGCCACTCGTCCTTGATCGCGGCGAGCCGGGGCAGCGTCGCCGCGTCCTCTTCGGTCACCATCTCGGGGAACCAACGCTTGTTCGGCGGGTTCTGCGTGCGGCGTTCGGCTGCCCGGCGGAAGACCAGGTCGCCGTAGACATAACTCCAGATCGTCCGGTACGCGCGTACCGCCTGGGCGGGGGAGAGGCCGCAGGCGAGCGCCGAGTCGATGATCTCCTCGACCATCCACAGCGCGTTCTTGTCGGTCAGTTCGCCCAGCGCCAGGATGTCCAGCACCCACGGGAGCCGGGCCAGGACGCCGTGCAAGTGCACGGCCACGGCGAGCAGCCGTTCGCGCGGGTCCTCGGGCAGCTCGGGCCGGGGGAAGGCGGCCGCGGTGCCCGACAGGGTGAGCATCAGCAGCTCGTCCTTGTCCTGCACGTAGTGGTAGAGCGCCATCGGGGTGGAGCCGAGTTCTTTCGCCACCCGCCGCATGCTCAGGGCGTCCACGCCCTCTTCCTCGATGATGCGGCGCGCGGTGGCGACCATCGCGTCCGGGTCGAGCCTGCGTGGCCGCCCCACGGACCGCTTCTCAGGCGCCTGCTTCTTCGCAGGCGCCTTCTTTATGGGTGCCTTCTTCGCCGGTGCCTGCTTCTTCTCGGTCCCTGCCACCTCGGCATTGTCTCCCGTACCACTGCTCCCGCTCCTTCCCGGGCCCCTCGCACGTAATTTCTATACGCGTATAGTAATGACTCGACCGAATGACCGCGAGGGAAGGGAAACGTCGTGAGCGATCAGTCACGACATACGCGCTGGCTGCTGTCGGTGGCTCTCACCGTGCAGTTCATGGTGGCGCTGGACATGTCCGTGGTGAACGTCGCGCTGCCGGACATGCGCGGCGATCTCGGCTTCACGCCCCAGGGGCTGCTGTGGGTGGTGAACGCCTACGCACTGGCCTTCGGCGGGCTGCTGATGCTCGGCGGGCGGCTCGCCGACCTGTTCGGCAGCCGCCGGATCCTGACGGCGGGCCTGGTGCTGTTCGGCGCGGCGAGCCTGGCGGGCGGGCTCGCCCGGTCGCCGGGCGGGCTGATCGCCGCGCGGGCGGTGCAGGGGATCGGCGCCGCCGCGCTCGCCCCGGTCGCCTTCGCCCTGATCGCCCTGGCCTTCCCGGCCGGGCCCGCCCGTTCCCGCGCCCTGGGGCTGTGGGGCATGGCGGGGGCGGCGGGCGGCGCGGTCGGGGTGCTCGCGGGCGGGGTGCTCACCGATGCGGCGGGCTGGCGCGCGGTGATGCTGGTGAATGGGCCGATCGTGGGGTTCGCGCTGGTGGGGGCCGTGCGCAGCGGACTGCGGGGCGAGCCGGCCCGCACCAACGGCCGGCTCGATGTGGCCGGAGCGCTGCTGGCCACCGCGGGCACGACGCTGCTGGTCCTCGGACTCGTACGGACATCGACCGACGCATGGGGGTCGGCCCGGACGCTGGGCACGCTCGGCGCCGCCGTGCTGCTGCTGACCGTCTTCGTCGTCGTCGAGCTGCGGGCCCGCACTCCGCTGCTCCGTCCCGGGCTGCTGAGGGGGCGGCCGGTGCTGACCGCCAATGTCGTCTGCCTGCTGCTGAGCTCCGGGCAGTTCGCCGCGTTCTACTTCGTCTCGCTCTACATGCAGCAGGTGCTCGACTACGGGCCGACCGCCGCCGGTGTCGCCTTCCTGCCGTTCTCGGCGGGCGTCGTCGCCGGCTCGCTCGTCGCCACCCGTACGGTCGCGGCGCTCGGCACCGGACGGCTGCTGGCGCTCGGCGGCTTCCTGGCCGCGCTCGGCCTGGCCGGATTCGCGGTGACGGCGGAGGCGGACGGCGGCTTCCTGTACTCGATCCTCGGCCCGTCGCTGGTCTGCAGCATCGGCATCGGGATGTGCTTCGTACCGCTCGGCACGGCGGCCACGACCGATGTGGCGCCCGAGGAGACGGGCATGGCCTCCGGGCTGTTGAACAGCTCCCGTCAGGTGGGCGGCTCGCTGGGGCTCGCGGTCCTGGTCACCGTCGCCGCCCGGGTCACCGGCGACGGAAACCGTCCGGCCGACCTGGCGGCCGGGTACTCGGCGGCGTTCTGGGTCTGTGCCGGGCTGCTCACCGTCGCGGCACTGGTGGCCCTGGTGCTGCTCCCGGGACGGGGGCGGGCGGCTGCGGCGGGGGCTCCGGAGGCCGGCCCGGAGACCGCTCCGGTGGCCGGGCCGGAAATTTCTCAGAAGAGTTTCCAGGGAACTGTCGATCCGGCCGGGCCCCGTTCGACGCAGGGGTGAGAGGCGGGGAAAGCCCCCGCCCGTCCGACCTGGGTGTCACCATGCCGCGCTTCATGTCACTGATCCGTATCGACGAGCAGAACCCCTTCGACGCCCCGGACCCCGAGTTCGACCAGCGCATGGGCGCCCTGTTCGAGGAGATCACGAAGGCGGGCGTCATGCTGGAGACGGCGGGGCCCACTCCCACCTCCTGGAGGCGGTGCGCAACGCCCGAACCGACCTCCCCCGCGCGGTCGGTAGGGTCTGCCCCATGTCTCGCCGCGCACAACTGCCGCCACCGCCACCGCCCGTGGAGATACGTTCCTGGCCCGACCGGGAGGCCCTGCTGACCGACCGGGCCGCGGTGCTCGGCGCGTTGGTGAAGGCGCATGTGTCACCGGGCCGACTGGCGATGCTGTGGCTGTGGGGAGCGCTCTGCGCGCTCGGCTGGCTGCTGGTGGGCACGGCGCTGATCACCTTCGAGGAGTCCTACGACGTCATCAGCGCCGCGATCGGTGTGGTCCTCGCAGCCATGGGCGTCGGCTGTGTGGTGCCCGCGGTCGTCCTCGTCGTCGTCGGCCTGCGCCGCGACCGCGGGATCCGCCGGCTGCTCGACGCCTGGGGCGGCTTGGACCGCGATCCGGCACGCGACGCGGCCCTGCGGATGCCGGGCGCCTCGCTCGCCTGGCTGCTGATGTCCTTCGCGCTCTGCGCGGCCGGGCTGTACGCCTGCTTCGCCGTCCCGGCCAGCGGCGTGCTGGAAGGAAACGCGTACGGTCTGGCCGTCCTGGTCATGGGGCTGGGGCTGACCGGCTGGATCGTCGGACTCATCGGCCTCGTCAAGGCGTTCGCCCACCGGCGCTGGGTGCTGCGGGTACTGGCCGGGGCGCCCGCTGCGGAGCCGCTGTTCTCCGCCGGGGGCGGTGCCCACCGCTGACCGCGGACCTATCCTGACAGGACACATGGGTCACGCCGGGGGAGGGCGACATGGAGTGGTACTGGTGGGTGCTCATCATCTTCTGGACGGGCGGCTTCGGATGGGCCGTCGACAACGTCCGTACAGCACTGCGCAATCGGCACGACCGCAAGCTGGAACTGCTGGAGGCCTCCCGGCAGGAGCGGCTGGCCCTCGAAGCGGCGAACAGGCCGCCGGAGCCGGTCTGCGGCTGCACACACCATCTCGCCAAGCACGACAAGCAGGGCAAGTGCCATGAGCGGGTCGAGGTGCCGACGGCCTGGGACGAGTCCAAGAAGCCGGTCCGCTTCGAGTCCGGGCAGTGCAACTGCCAGCAGTACGTGGGCCCCCAGCCGCTCTCGCAGGTGTACGCGGAGGATCTGACCGACCTCGCCTGACCGGCCGTCCGGCGCCTCAGGCCGGGCCGGTCAGCGGGTGGCCGATCAGCATCGTCGGCGCTCCGGCCACCCGGGTCAGGAAGACCGTCGCGGAGTTCGGCCCCTGGAGCTTCATCCGGCGTCGCAGCTCCTCCGGTTCGACCGCCGAGCCGCGCTTCTTGACGGTCAGTACGCCCACCTTCCGCTCCCGCAGCAGCGCCTTCAGCTTCTTCATGTTGAAGGGCAACTCGTCGGTGATCTCGTACCCGGAGGTGTACGGGGACTCGTACGGCCGGTCGCCCGTGATGTACGCGATGGTCTCGTCGATCAGCCGGCCCTCGCACCGCGCGACGATGTCGGCGACCAGATGGGCGCGGATGACGGCGCCGTCCGGCTCGTACAGATAGCGGCCGACCGGGCCGACGGGCGCGGCGGGCAGCGGGGCCCCGGACCACAGGGTGGCCCCGGCCGGGAGCACGGTGGCGCGGTACGAACCGGCCGCGAAGCCCTCGCCGAACCAGAGCACCGCCTCCTTCACGTCCCCGCCGTCCGAGATCCACTCGGCCTCCGCCTGCGCCGGGATCGCCTCGTGCGGGATGCCCGGAGCGATCTTCAGCGCGGCGCGGGGGGCCGCGAGCGCGGCACCGGTCGCCCAGGAGAGCGGCGGCGAGTACGCCTCGGGGTCGAAGATCCTGCCCCTGCCGCCGCGCCGGGCCGGGTCGACGAAGACCGCGTCGTACGGCGCGGTGTCGATCTCGGCGACATCGGCGCACCGCACCTCGATCAGCTCGTCCAGCCCGAGCGCGGCGGCGTTGGCGCGGGCCACCTCGGCGGTCAGCGGGTCGCGGTCCACGGCGAGCACCGAGATGCCCGCCCGCGCGAGCGCGATCGCGTCGCCGCCGATCCCGCAGCAGAGGTCGGCGACCGTGCGCACCGCGCCCGTCTTTGCGAACCGCCGCGCTCGATGGGCGGCCACCGACGTACGGGTCGCCTGCTCGACGCCGTTGGGCGTGAAGAACATCCGGTACGCGTCCTCGGTGCCGAACTTCGCCACCGCCCGCTGCCGCAGCCGCGCCTGCCCCAGCGCCGCCGACACCAGGGCGGCCGGGTGGGTGCGGCGCAGCCGGGTGGCGGTGGCGAGTTCCTGGGCGGGGTCGTACGACCGCAGCTCGTCCAGGAGCGCGGCGCCCTCGGGGGTGCGCAGGGCCAGGAAGGCGGCGAGCGGGTCGGGGGCGTCGGACCGGTCGTCGGCGGACGGGTCGTTCGGGGCGAGAGCGTTCACCCGCCCCATTGTGAGCCAGCCGGGTAGACCGGCGGGCCCGGCGGCGGTGTCGGGCCGGGAGGTCGATCGCGTGCTGGCAGGATGCGGCGCCATGCAGCTTGTACGACAAAAGGAAGAAATGACTATGAAGCGGCGCAGATCGTTCGCGCCCGATTCCGGACGGGGGCGGGGCCCCGGCGGGCACCGGCCCGCCTGCGCCGTCCTGGCCGCGCTCCTGGTCGCCGCGGTCGGCTCCGGCTGCGCCTCCGGGTCCGGCGGGCAGCCGAGCGACACCGAGCACCGGGACCGGCCGGCCGCCGGGCACCCGGGCGGAGAACCCGCCGCGGACCCCGCCGCCGGGCACCCGGGCGGCCCCGGCGTCCATGAGAACGCGAAGTTCAGCCCGGCCGTGCGGGCGGCGCTCGCCAAGAAGTGGGGGCTGGAGAAGACGCCGCTGATCGCACCGCGGCCGCCCGCCGTGAAGCCGCGCATCATCACCCGTGAGGGCTTCGAGGTGGAGGGCGGCGACGACTCGCTGCCGCCGGTCTTCACCACCGTCCCGACCAAGGACCGCGTCGTCTTCCTGACGATGGACGACGGTTCCGAGAAGGACCCCGAGCTGTTGCAGATGATGGACGAGCTGGACATCCCGTACAGCGCGTTCCTCAGCGACTACGAGGTGAGCGACAACTACGGGTACTTCGGCGAGGCGCAGCGGCTGGGTGTCACCCTCAACAACCACACGCTCAACCATCCCTATCTGCCCGGCCTCTCGTACGCCGAGCAGAAGCGCGAGATCTGCGACGAGCAGGAGATCATCGAGAAGCAGTTCGGGCAGCGGCCCAGACTCTTCCGCCCGCCGTTCGGCAACTACAACGGGGACACGCTCCGCATCGCGAAGTCCTGCGGGATCGAGGCCGTGCCGCTCTGGAACGCCGAGGCGTTCCCGGACCACATGGAGTGGCGCGAGGAGGACGAGGACCTGCACCCCGGCGACATCATCCTCACGCACTTCCGGGGCCGCGCGGAATGGGACGGCAGCATGGCCGACCTGGTCCGGGCGGTCATGAAGACCGTCACGGACCGGGGCTATGCCGTGGCCCGACTGGAGGACTACGTATGAGAGGCGCGCACCGGCTGCTGGCCGGACTGCTGGTGGCCGGTGCCCTCCTGACCGCCACCGGCTGCGCACAGTCGGTGGACCCGATCGAGCGGCTGGGCCGCAAGGCCGCGCAGCGGGTGCACCACCCGTCGCCCACGCCCGCCGCGGGCCCGCCGGCCCGCGGTGATCACGGCGAGTCGGGGTCGACGGTCGTGATCTCCTGCCGTCAGCCGCCGGAGTCCCGGCACTCGCGGTCGTCGCCGCCGCTGAGGCACTGGTGGCCGGCCCGGCCGGGATCGTACGAGGGAGTGGGCGCGGGCGCCGGGTGCGAACGGCGGTAGTCCTCGTGCCCGACCTGCACCGTCACCACGCACAGCACCAGCGCCGCCAGCAGCTGGATCACGCCCGCCCGGGGCCAGTTGCCGCGGATCAGCACGACGCCGAACAGGCAGATCACCGCGGCGATCCCGCCGAGGACGAGGACGGGTGCCCAGTCCATCGGCGGCGGGCCCGCCGTCTCCGTGCCGCCGAGGTCCGTGCGCGAAAAGGCCAGTTGGACGGTGGCGACCGCACAGATCAGCCCCTCCAGGAGGACCAGCAGCAGTCCGAGCACCACATCGAGGCAGCCGTTCACGGCACGCGATGCATGCGGCCGCCGCCCGGACTGCTGGTCCGGCCGCGGGCAGGGGGAGGGACGGGTCATGTCCACACGGTCGTACGGAACGGTCCGGTCCGTCCGTACGTTGTCCCCATGTTGTCCGGACCGTTGTCCGGACCGTTGTCCGGACCGTGCCCCGGTCGTCGTCTTCCGGGCCGCCGGAGCTGCGCACCGGCGACGCCACGATCGCTTGAATTGGCACTCCGCTTGACCGAGTGCTAATCGCGGTCATAGTCTCGGTGCTGGCACTCACCACTGGAGAGTGCCAGCAGTACTGCGCGACTGGCAGGTCCGGCACCCGCGACGACGGATCGACCTGGTCGCCACCCCAAGACTGTTACCCCGTGAGATCTCCGAAGGGGGAGACCGGATCGTGTCGACCGCCAGCTCCAAGGTTGCGATCAAGCCGCTCGAGGACCGCATTGTGGTCCAGCCGCTCGACGCCGAGCAGACCACGGCCTCCGGCCTGGTCATTCCGGACACCGCCAAGGAGAAGCCCCAGGAGGGCGTCGTCCTGGCCGTGGGCCCGGGCCGCTTCGAGAACGGCGAGCGCCTTCCGCTCGACGTCAAGACCGGCGACGTCGTGCTGTACAGCAAGTACGGCGGCACCGAGGTGAAGTACAACGGCGAGGAGTACCTCGTTCTCTCGGCTCGCGACGTGCTCGCGATCATCGAGAAGTAATTCACCCACGTTTGCTTCTGTTCTGCGCCCCTGGCCCCCGCGAATAACCAGCCGGGTGGTCGGGGGCGCAGTTCGTTCGAGAGGAAAGCTCAGCTCCCATGGCGAAGATCCTGAAGTTCGACGAGGACGCCCGTCGCGCCCTTGAGCGCGGCGTCAACAAGCTTGCCGACACGGTCAAGGTGACGATCGGCCCCAAGGGCCGCAACGTCGTCATCGACAAGAAGTTCGGCGCTCCCACCATCACCAACGACGGTGTCACCATCGCGCGCGAGGTCGAGCTCGACGACCCGTACGAGAACCTCGGTGCCCAGCTGGTGAAGGAGGTGGCGACCAAGACCAACGACGTCGCGGGTGACGGTACGACCACCGCCACCGTGCTCGCCCAGGCGCTCGTCCGCGAGGGTCTGCGCAACGTCGCCGCCGGTGCCTCCCCGGCCGCCCTGAAGAAGGGCATCGACGCCGCGGTCAAGGCCGTGTCCGAGGAGCTCCTCGCGACCGCCCGGCCGATCGACGACAAGACCGACATCGCCGCCGTGGCCGCGCTCTCCGCGCAGGACCCGCAGGTCGGCGAGCTCATCGCGGACGCGATGGACAAGGTCGGCAAGGACGGTGTCATCACCGTCGAGGAGTCCAACACCTTCGGTCTGGACCTCGACTTCACCGAGGGCATGGCCTTCGACAAGGGCTACCTGTCCCCGTACATGGTGACCGACCAGGAGCGTATGGAGGCCGTCCTCGACGACCCGTACATCCTGATCCACCAGGGCAAGATCGGCTCGATCCAGGAGCTCCTCCCGCTGCTGGAGAAGGTCATCCAGGCCGGTGGCTCCAAGCCGCTGCTGATCATCGCCGAGGACGTCGAGGGCGAGGCGCTGTCGACCCTCGTCGTCAACAAGATCCGTGGCACCTTCAACGCCGTCGCGGTGAAGGCCCCGGGCTTCGGTGACCGCCGCAAGGCCATGCTCGGCGACATCGCCACCCTCACCGGTGCGACCGTCATCGCCGAGGAGGTCGGCCTCAAGCTCGACCAGGCCGGTCTGGACGTGCTGGGCACCGCCCGCCGCGTCACCGTCTCCAAGGACGACACGACGATCGTGGACGGCGGCGGCGAGCCCGGCGACGTCAAGGGCCGGGTCAACCAGATCAAGGCCGAGATCGAAGCCACCGACTCCGACTGGGACCGCGAGAAGCTCCAGGAGCGCCTCGCGAAGCTGGCCGGCGGCGTGTGCGTGATCCGTGTCGGTGCCGCCACCGAGGTGGAGCTCAAGGAGAAGAAGCACCGTCTGGAGGACGCCATCTCCGCGACCCGCGCCGCGGTCGAGGAGGGCATCGTCTCCGGTGGTGGCTCCGCCATCGTCCACGCCGTCAAGGTCCTGGAAGGCAACCTCGGCAAGACCGGCGACGAGGCCACCGGTGTCGCGGTCGTGCGCCGCGCCGCCGTCGAGCCGCTGCGCTGGATCGCCGAGAACGCCGGCCTCGAGGGCTACGTCATCACCTCGAAGGTCTCCGAGCTCGACAAGGGCCAGGGCTTCAACGCCGCGACCGGTGAGTACGGCGACCTGGTGAAGGCCGGCGTCATCGACCCGGTCAAGGTCACCCGCTCCGCGCTGGAGAACGCCGCGTCCATCGCGTCGCTGCTGCTCACGACCGAGACCCTGGTCGTCGAGAAGCCGGCCGAGGAGGAGGCCGAGGCCGCCCACGGCGGTCACGGCCACTCGCACTGACGCACTGCCGCTCAGGGCGCACAGCCACAGAAGGCCCCCTGTCCCACCGCTCGGCGGAGGGACAGGGGGCCTTCGGGCGTTCAGGCGGGTGCCGCGCTCCCGCCGAGGGCGCCGAGCTCGCGCATCAGGCCCATGAGGTCCTCGTGCCACCAGCCTTCCTTGATCCTGCCGTCCTCGAACCGGAAGATCGTGGTGCCGGTCGTGACGCACTGCCTGCCCGTGGGGGCGATGCCCAGGAACTCGCCCTTGTGGGTGCCGGTCCAGGTCCACAGCGTCACGACGTCGTCACCCCCGCAGATCTGCCGGTCCAGATCGAAGGTGAAGTCGAAGGCGGCACGCCAGCGGGCGACATGGGCGCGCAGCCGACCGGAACCGACCACGGTCCGCTCCGTCCTCGCGATGTGATGGTCGGTGTAGTCGGCCGCGAACACCTCGTCGATGGCGTCGAGATGGCCGCCGACGGCGATCTCGTGGAAGAAGCGGCAGGCCTGCGCCTGGTTCAGCTGCTCGTCGCGGACCACGTCGAGGTCGGTGAAGGTGGGCATGCCGTCGCAGAGCGCCACCATCTCCTGGAAGATCCGCTCGGTCTCGGGCAGCCCGGAATTCGCCATCGCGTCCTCGTACGACGGGAATTCGACGATCTCCACGTAGTGGGACCCGTCGGAGCGGTCCTTGCCGACGAGGCTGTGCGTGGCGGTCCGGGTGCCCCGGGTCTGCTCGGCCCAGCGGTCCATGAGACGGTTCAGGTCCTCGAACCGCTCCGTCTTGCAGTCGATAACTTGTACGAATCTCATGGCATCTCCCGGTCTCACGTTCCGGATGGGATGCTTCCAGTTTAGTGAGACACGGGCTTCCCGACGGCTCGGGCCGAGCGGGCCCGAAGTGGTCCGAAGGCTCAGGCGGAGTGGCTCAGGCTCCCGGAGTGCACGGGGTCCGCGAAGGGCAGACCGGCCGCGAAGCGCTCCAGTTCGTCCAGCGCCTGGTCGGCCATCCGGTGCAGCTCGTCGCCCAGCGAACCCGCGACATGCGGGGTGAGCAGCACATTGGGCAGGGTGTACAACGGCGAGTGCGCGGGCGGGAGTTCGGGGTCCGTCACATCCAGCACCGCTTGCAGTCGGCCGGTCGTCAGCTCGGCCACCAGCGCCTCCTCGTCGATCAGCGAACCCCGCGCCGTGTTGATCAGAGTCGTCCCGGTCGCCATGGCGGACAGCTGCGCCCCACCGATCAGATGGTGCGTCTCCGGGAGCTGGGGCGCGTGCACAGAGACGACGGAGCTGCTCGCGCACAGCTCGTCGAGCGAGGTGAGGCGCACCCCGAGCCGCGCCGCCTCCGGGCCGTCCACGTACGGGTCGTACAGCAGCACGTCCAGGTCGAAGGGGCGCAGCAACTCGATCACGCGCCGGCCGATGCGGGAGGCGCCGACGATGCCGACCGTACGTCGGTAGTTGCCGGACCCGTCGAGCTCCGCGAGCCAGTCGTGGTCGGCGCGCAGATCGCGGTAGCGGTGCGCGGTGTGCAGCACCCGCTTGCCGGCGAACAGGATCGTGGCGAGGGTGAACTCGGCGACCGGCAGGGCGTTGGCCCCGGCCGCCGATGTGACGGTGATGCCGCGTTTCCAGCAGGCGTCGGTGATGTGGTGCTTCACGGAGCCCGCGGCGTGCACCACGGCCCGCAGCCGGGGCGCGGCCGCCAGTACCCCGGCGGTGAGCGGTGTCGCACCCCAGCAGGTGAACAGCACCTCGGCCTCGGCGAGGGCTGCGGCCACCTCGGGCGTCGGGTCGGCCAGGTCGTGGCCGACGAGGTACGGGTCGGTACGGGTGAGCTCGGCCAGCCGGGTGCGGTGGCGGTCGGCGAGGAGGCGGTCGGAGATGCCGGGGCCCATCGCGAGCAGGGCCGTCGGCCGGTTGTCAGTGGCGTGGGGCATGGTGGAACTCGTACTCCTCAGGGCTCGCGGTGAGAGTCACTTGACGCTGCCGGCGGTCAGTCCGGCCTTCCAGTGCCGCTGCAGCGAGACGAAGGCGACGATCAGGGGGATGACGGCGAGGAGCGAGCCGGTGACGACGAGCGGATAGAAGCTCGGCTCGCCGTGGGTGTTGGTGTTCCAGGAGTACAGACCGAGGCTCAGCGGGAAGAGCTTGCGGTCCGAGAGCATCACGAGGGGGAGGAAGAAGTTGTTCCAGATCGCGGTGAACTGGAAGAGGAAGACCGTCACGAAGCCCGGCATGACCATGCGCAGCCCGATGGACCAGAAGACGCGCAGCTCGCCGGCCCCGTCGATACGGGCGGCCTCCAGGGCCTCGTTCGGTATGTAGCCGGTGCTGAACACCCGCGCGAGATACACGCCGAACGGATTGACCAGCACCGGGATCAGCACGGACCAGTAGGTGTTGACCAGGCCGGTCTTGGAGGCCAGGAGATACATCGGCAGGGCGAGCGCCGTGGTGGGCACGAGCACACCCATCAGCACGAGGCCGAAGAGCTTTTCCTTGCCCCGGAATTCGTACTTGTCGAAGGCGTATCCCGCGGCGACGCAGATCAGCGAGCAGACGATCGCCCCGCCGCCCGCGTACATGAGGCTGTTGAGGTACCAGCGGAAGTAGATGCCGTCGCCGTAGGAGGCCAGGTCGGACAGGTTCTGGCCGAGGTTGAAGCCCTCGAAGGAGAAGGCGTTGCCGGCGAGCAGACCGCCGGTGTCCTTCGTTGCGGCGGTGACCAGCCAGACGAGGGGGAAGAGCATGTAGACGACGGCGAGCACGAGGAAGCCGTTGACGGCGGTCTTCGACATCCAGCGGCCGCGGGAGGCGGGGGAGTTCATGCTTTCTTGCCCTTCCGGCCGGTGAAGCGGGTGACGACGAAGGACAGCAGCGCGGCCGTGAGCGCCAGCAGGATGGAGGCGGCCGCGGCGAGACCGTAGTCGTTGCGCTCGAAGGCCGCGGTGTACGCGTACATGTTCGGCGTCCAGGTGGAGGAGACGGCCGAGCCGGTCCCCTTGTTGAGGATCAGTGGCTCGGTGAACAGCTGGAGCGAGCCGATGACCGTGAACAGCGCGACCATCACGAGGGAGGAGCGGATCAGCGGCACCTTGATGCTGAGCGCGGTGCGCCAGGCACCGGCCCCGTCGACCGTGGCCGCTTCGAGTACGGAGCGGTCGATGGCCTGCAACGCGGCATAGAAGATCACCATGTTGTAGCCGAGCCACTCCCACAGCGCGATGTTGACGACGGAGGGAAGGGCGCCTTCGGGGGAGAAGAAGTCGAAGCCGATTCCGCCGGACTCCATGGCGCTGACCACCGGGCTGAGCTGCGGGGTGTAGAGGTACACCCAGATCAGCGCGGCGATGATGCCGGGCACGGCGTGCGGCAGGAAGAGCGCGAGCTGGAAGAACCGGCGGGCGCGGGCCAGCGCGGAGTCCAGCAGCAGGGCGAGGGCGAGGGCTCCGACGAGCAGCAGCGGAATGTAGAACAGGCAGTATCCGAGGAGTACGCCGAAGCCCTCGCGGAACGCCCGGTCGCCCAGGGCCGCCGTGTAGTTGTCGAGTCCGCTGAAGACGGTCTCGGTGCCGCCGAAGCCCAGGCCGGACTGCTTCTCGGTGAACAGGCTGAGCCAGACCGCGTAACCGATCGGCAGCACCATGGCCACGGTGAACAGTACGAAGAAGGGCCCCAGCAGGATGGCGGCGGCTCTGGTCGTCCGGGCGCGCTTCATCAGCCTGCGTCCTCGACCTTCAGACCGCGCTTCTTCAGCTCGGCGACCGTGGCGTCGTGCCCGGCCTTCACGGCGTCCTTGATGGTGGTGCCGCCGCTCGCGACCTTGCCGAACTGGTCCTTCATGGTGGTGTTCGTCGTGCCGGTCGTCGGGCCCCAGTTCCAGTTCTGGCCGATCGACGTCGCGGCGCCCTCGAACACCTGGTAGATGTCCTCGCCGCCGTAGAAGCCGGCGTCGAAGGACTTCTTGGCCACCGGGCGCAGGGCCGACGCGGCCGGGAAGGCGCTCGAAGTGCCGGACTCGATGCGGGCCTTGATGCCTTCCTCGGTGGTCGACATCCAGGTGGCGAACTCGACAGCGGCCTTCGCCTTCTTGCTGGTCTTGGTCACCGCGAAGGTGGAGCCGCCGAGCATGCCGCTGGCCGGCTTGCCGTCCCAGCTGGGCATCGGGGCGACGGCCCACTTGCCGCTCTGCTCGGGCAGCGTGCCCTTGAGGACGCCCGCGCCCCAGGCGGCGCCGAGGTAGCCGACGGTGCCGCCGTTCTTGAGGGAGTTGGTCCACTCGGGGCTGAACGAGGCGTTGGAGCGGATCAGGTCGTCGTCGAGCAGGCCCTGCCAGTAGTCGGCGACCTTGTTGGTGGCCGCGTCGGCGGTGCTGACCTTCCAGGTGTCGCCCTCGGGCTTGTACCACTGGGCGCCGGCCTGCCAGGCCATCGCCTGGAAGGTGGTCGGGTCATCGGGGAAGAAAGTACCGATCCGGGCCTTCTTGTCGGCCTTCTTGATCTTCTCGGCGGCCTTGCGGAACTCGTCCCAGGTCTTGGGGACCTCGACGCCGTACTTCTCGAACAGGTCCTTGCGGTAGTAGAAGGACTGCGGCGAGGCGTCGAACGGAACGGCCCAGTTCTTGCCGCCGAGCGTCGTCAGCTCGACCGCCTGCGGCAGCAGCTTCTTCCGGATGTCCTCGGTGAAGTACTGGCCGATGTCCTGGAGCGCGCCCTGACTGACGTACTCCGGAAGCTGCGGGTACTCGATGGAGACCAGGTCGGGGGCGTTGCCCGCCTTCACCGCGTTGGAGATCTTGGCGTATCCGCCCGCGTTGCCGGACGGGATCTCCTCGTAGACCACCTTGATGTTCTTGTGCGAGGCGTTGAACGCGTCAACGACCTCCTTGGACCCCTTGGCCCAGCCCCAGAAGGTGATGCTGACGGGCTTGCCGTCGCTTCCGGCGGCTGCATCGTCGTCGCCGCTGCCGCCACAGGCCGTGAGAAGGGCGAGGGCGGTGGCGGTGCCGACTACGGCGAGGGACGTTCTGCTCGTACTGCGGCTCACAGCGAGGCTCCTGAACTGGCGGCGACATTGGCGTTGGCCGTGATCCTTGGACCAGTTGTGACCGAAGTCAAGAGCGAAAGATCGATTGATCGAAAAAAGATCAGATAGGTTACGTACGGAAGCAGGCGGAGTACGCTGCGGAACCGGACGAGAACTGGACGAGAACCGGGCGAGAACCGGACGAGAACCGGCTGGGAACAGCGCGAGAACCGGGCGGGAGGGCCGCCGGAACGCCCGCTCCCGGGGCTGCTCGCGCGCCTACGGCAGGCGCGCCCCGCACGAGTCCCTGACCCTCAGCTGCGGCAGCAGCGTCAGATGCCGCCGGGGTGCGCCCCCGCTCCGGCCCAGCCGCTCCACCAGCAGTTCCGTCGCGTGCCGGCCCACCTCGCGCTTGGGAGGCGCCACCGCGGTCAGCGGTGTGTCCGCGAGTGCCGCCACCTCGTCGTCGTAGGCGATCAGGGCCAGGTCCTCCGGCACCCGCACGCCCAGTTCGGCCAGGCGCTGCACCACCTGGATCGCGTCCACGTCGTTGTGGATCAGCGCCGCCGTCGCCACCCCCGACAGGACCGCCTCGCGCAGCGCCTGCACGGCCTGCTCGAAGGCGTCCGGGGCGAGTTCGGCCGGTACGGAATCGATCACGTCCTGCGGTGCGCGCAGCCCGAGCACGGCCAGGGCCTCCGCGTACCCGGACCGCACCGCGACGGCGGTCGGGGAGTCCGCGCGGGCCATCAGCAGCGGCGCCCCGTGCCCGAGGTCCACCAGGTGGCGGACCGCCAGCAGCACGCCGTGGGCATGGTCCGAGCAGACCCGGTCCAGGCCGTCCAGCGGGGAGCCGGCGGTGGGCCGGCGCTCCAGCAGTACGGTCGGCACGGGCAGCGAGGCGATCCAGTCGCCGAACGCGGCGGGGTCGCCCGGGTCCTGCCAGCCGGGCGCGACCAGCAGCCCCTCGGCGCCCGCGGAGAGCAGCCCCTCGGTGCGGGACTGGTCCTCCTGCGGCCGGTAGTCGGAGATCCGCAGGATGAGCCTGGCGCCGGCCTTCGCGGCGGCCTCGTGGGCGCCGCGGATGACCTCGGCGAAGTAGTAGGTCGACGAGGGCGCGAGCATGCCGAGGACCAGGCCGCTGCTCGTGGAGCCGGGCCCGGCGGCGGCGCCGGGGGCGCTCTCCTGCGGCCAGGACACCGATCCGTGGACCCGGTCGAGGAGGCCGCGGCCGGCCAGCTCCTCCACGTCCCGGCGGGCCGTGACGGGCGAGACGCCCAGCTGCGAGGCCAGATCCGAGACCCGGGCCGAACCCCGTTCCCGTACCAGCCCGAGCAGGCGGTCATGACGTTCAGCAGCACTTTCGCGCACGGCAGCAGTCCCCTCGCAGTGTGTGGCCCGGCCCCGGTCCGGCCGGTGCCGGGGCCGTGGTCCGACCCTAGACCAACGTGATCGAACGATGGGAGTTTCGATCATTCAAACGCTATCCATTGACGTTCGATCAACCCGAGTCCAGGATTCCGGCGATGCGGACTCGTCCCGCCCCCACCCCGACTGTCCGTCCCGACCTCGACTGTTCGTACGGAGGAATTGTGAGACATCGCGTCACCGCTGCGGCGCTCGCGGCCCTGACCGCCGCAGGCGGCCTGACCGTCGCGAGCCAGACCGCCGCACAGGCCGCGCCCACCGGCCGTACCTTCCACGTCGACTGCGCCGCGGACCCGGCCGGCGCCACCGGCAGCAAGCAGCACCCCTGGACCTCGCTCGCCGAGGCCAACGCGCACACCTACGGCCCCGGTGACCGCCTCCTCTTCAAGCGCGGCGCCACCTGCACCGGCACCCTCGCCCCCACCGGCACCGGCTCCGCCCGTGCCCCGTTCACCATCGCCGACTACGGCAACGACCCGGCCCGCGCCAGGCTCGACGGCGCGGGCGCCCACGACGTCGTCCTGCTCGCCAACACCCAGTACGTGCACCTCAAGGCGCTGGAGATCACCAACGCCGACAACCCCGGCAGCGAGCGCAACGGCGTCCGGCTCCGCCTCACCGACTACGGCGTCGCCCGCGGCTTCGACATCTCCGGCCTCTACATCCACGATGTGCGCGGCGGCGACTACAAGACGGTCTCCGGCTCCAGCGCGATCCACATCGCGGTCGAGGGCAGGACCAGGGCCAGCCGGTACGACGGCCTGGACATCGGGCACAACCGCATCGAGGACGTCGACCGCGAGGGCATCTACTTCAAGTCGACCTTCTCCAAGCGCGATCTGGTCGGCCAGCAGCAGGACCCGAACGTGTACCCGGGGGAGTGGACGCCCAGCACCGGGGTCCGTATCCACCACAACACGCTGAAGTCCCTGGCCGGCGACGGCATGAAGTTCGACACCACCAGCGGCGCCCGCGTCGACCACAACCGGGTCGACGGCTTCCAGCTCCGCTCGCCCTCCGCCAACGCGGGCATCTGGACCTTCAACACCGACGACACGACCATCGAGTACAACGAGGTCTCGGGCGGCGGCAACACCCACGACGGGATGTCCTTCGACGCCGACGGCGCCTCCCAGAACACCGTCTTCCAGTACAACTACAGCCACGACAACAAGGGCGGCTTCCTGCTGATCTGCCCGTACAGTGGCGCCAAGACCATCGGCACGGTCGCCCGCTACAACGTCAGCAGCAACGACGGTGCCCGCCTCGTACAGAACTGCTGGGGCCCGATCCTCGGGACCGAGATCTACAACAACACCTTCCACAACAAGGAGCAGATCCCCGGCTATCTCGTCCAGGACGACGCCGGCAGCCCCGCCACCACCCAGCACGAACTGTCCATCCGCAACAACATCTTCGTGAGCGAGGGCACCGGCGGCTACGCCTTCAAGAACCCGACCCCCGGGCTCTCCTTCGACCACAACGCCTTCTACGGCATCGACATGACCCGCCCCAACCCCGGCGGCGTCACGGCCGACCCGAAGCTCCGGGCCGACTTCCGGCTCGGCGCCGGCTCGCCCGCCCTCGCCGCCGGAGCCGTCATCGAGAACAACGGCGGCAAGGACTACTTCGGCAACGTGCTGAAGCCCGGCGCCCCCAACATCGGCGCCTACGCGGGCCGCGGGGTGCGGTAACCGACCGCTCACTGAGGACCGTACTTGCGGCCTGTCTTGGAGGTGACCCCTCCGAGCAGGCCGCGCGGCGTCACCTTCACGAGCCCCATCAGCGCCTTGTACCGGGGATCGGGAACCGAGACCGACTTGCCGCGGGCCAGATCCGCCAGGGCCGTCTCCACCAGCTTGTCCGCGTCGAGCCACATCCAGCCCGGGATGCTGCCGGTCCCCATCCCGGCCCGCTGGTGGAACTCCGTCCGTACGAACCCCGGGCACAGCGCCATCAGCCGCACCCCCGAACCGGCCATGTCCTTCGCCGCGCCCTGGGTGAACTGCACGACCCACGCCTTGGACGCGCCGTACGTCCCGCGCGGCACGAACGCGGCCACCGAGGCCACGTTGACCACCCCGCCCCGGCCGCGCTCCCGCATCCCGGCCGCGGCCGCCGAGGTCAGCCGCAGCACCGCCTCGCAGTGCACCTTCAGCATCTTCAGCTCATCGGCCATGGGTACTTCCAGATACTGGCCCTTGTTGCCGAACCCGGCGTTGTTGACCAGCAGGTCGACCGGATGCCGACGGTCCGTCAACCGGTCCTCGACCGCGCCGATCCCCTCGTCCTCGGACAGATCGGCCCTCAGGACCTCGGCCTCGATGCCGTGCCGGTCGTGCAGCTCGGTCGCCTGCTCGCGCAGCCGCTCGGCGTCCCGCGCCACCAGCACCAGGTTGTGCCCGTCGGCCGCGAGCCGCCGCGCGAAGGCGGCACCGATCCCCGCGGTCGCGCCCGTAATCAGTGCAGTCGTCATACGCGGCACGTTAGTGCCTGTCCGGCACGCCGTGATCAGCTGTCCGCCGCCGGCTCCCCGGTGTACTTCAGAGCGGCATGCGAGGTCTCGGGATGCAGCGCGTCCCCGGCCGCGAGCAGTTCCGGCAGCAGCTCCCGCCGAGTCGTGGAGGCGAGGAACTCCAATTCCACGGTGACGTCGTGGTCCGGGCGGTGCACGATCTCGACCGGGTCACCGGCCCGGATCTCACCCGGCTCGATCACCCGCAGGTAGGCGCCCGGAGCGGCCGCCTGCGTGAACCGCCTGACCCAGCGCCGCTCGTCGAGATGACCGGCGAACGTACGGCACGGAATCCGGCCCGACGTCACCTCCAGCACCAGATCGGGGCCGATCCGCCAGCGCTCGCCGATCCTCGCGCCGCTCACATCGAGCCCGGCGGTCGTCAGGTTCTCGCCGAACGCACCATTGGCCAGCGGGCGGCCGAGCTCCCGCTCCCAGCCGTCGAGATCCTCGCGGGCGAAGGCGTACACCGCCTGGTCGGAGCCGCCGTGATGGCGCAGGTCGCACACCGCGTCCCCGGCCAGACCACTGCCGCCGGAGCCCTTGGGCCCCGGGTCGCTGACGCGTACCGGGCCCTCGACGGGCTGCTTGTCGATGCCGGTCAGGCCCGCGGGGGCGTCGGTGTAGTCGACGGCCTCCGGCCGTCCCGCATTCACGCTCAGCAGCCGCATCGGTTCTGCCGGTTCCATGGACGTCATAGGAGAACGCTAACCACCCGCTCCCAAAGAAGCACGGCAATAATTCGTACCCAACCCAAGATCCGCTTATGGTTGAGGGGTGATCGAAGCCCGTCATCTCCGTGTCCTGCGCGCCGTGGCCACCACCGGCTCGTTCTCCGCCGCCGCCCGCGAACTGGGCTGCACCCAGCCGGCGGTCAGCCAGCAGATGAAGGCCCTGGAGGCCTCCGCGGGCACCACGCTGCTGATCCGTACGGGACGCGAGATGCGGCTCACGCAGGCGGGCGAGGCCCTCGTCCGCCACGCCTCCGGCATCCTCGCCGGGCTCACCGCCGCCGAGGAGGAGGTCGCCGCCATCGCCGGGCTGCGGGCCGGCCGGGTCCGGCTCGTCTCGTTCCCCAGCGGCAGCTCCACCCTGGTCCCCGGCGCCCTCGCCGCACTGCGCGAGGCCCACCCCGGCACCCGGGTCTCGCTGGTGGAGGCCGAGCCGCCGCGCTCGGTCGAGATGCTGCGCGAGGGCGACTGCGACATCGCGCTGGCCTTCCGCTACGGCACCTCCGGCACCGAGTGGGACGACCTGGTCGTCCGCCCGCTGCTCACCGACCGGCTGATCGGCCTGGTCCCCGAGGGGCACCGGCTCTCGCACTCGGCCGCGGTGAGCATCGCCGACCTGGCCGGGGAGTCCTGGATCGCGGGCTGCCCGCGCTGCCGCCGTCAGCTGGTGGAGGTCTGCGAGGAGTCGGGCTTCACCCCCCGGATCGACTTCGCCACCGACGACTACCCGGCGGTGGTCGGCCTGGTCGGCGCCGGACTCGGGGTGGCCGTGCTGCCCGAGCTGGCGATCGAGTCGGTGCGACCCAAGGGGGCACGCACCGTGACGGTGGAGCCGGCCATCGAGCGCGAGATCGTCGCGCTGACCCTGCCCGACCTGGCGCAGGTCCCGGCAGTGGCGGCCACCCTCGACCGGCTGTCCCTGGCGGCCGCCCGCTGAGCGGCCTGCCTGTGGCCCGGCCCCGAGGTCATGCCGTCACCGTGGCCGGGTGAATTGCCAAAACGATTCTCTTGTTGCGGTACGGGTACGGCGTGGTCAGCCGTGCCCGGACGGGGACGGAACGCCCGAGGGTGCCGCCGCCGCGATCAGCCGGCCGCGGGCCCGTCCCATGAGCTCCTCGCGTTCGTCCTCGGTCAGTCCGCCCCACACCCCGTAGGGCTCTCGCACCGCCAGGGCGTGTGCCGCACACTCGGCGCGTACCGGGCATCGCATGCAGACCTCTTTCGCCGAGTTCTCGCGGGCGCTCCGTGCTGCCCCGCGCTCACCCTCCGGGTGGAAGAACAGCGAACTGTCCACTCCGCGGCAGGCCGCCAGCAGTTGCCAGTCCCAGAGATCGGCGTTGGGTCCGGGTAGGCGGGAGAAATCTGCCATTGCTTGTCCCCTCGAAACCATGCTGAGTCGGAAACGTCGTTGTCGTCCGTCATCGACCGTGCCCACGACCGTACATCTACCGTGTAAGTAGATGTAAATATGACTGATTGCGAATCTATCCACAGACACCAGTAAAAGGGAAGAAAACCCGCTAAATGGGGCATACCTTCATGTGAAATTTCGGTTGACCGTTGGATGATCCGCGCCGTTCTCCTCCGTGTGCGCCCCCTCACGTAGAGTGCCGAACCCGCTTGTCCGACCCGTAACTCTTTCGAGTGACCGTCGTTGAGAGGGCGGAAGCGGTTGACGAAAAAAGCGATCGGGCAGGTGTCCGAGAGTGTCAACCGCACAGGTGACGACATGTAACAGCCTGGAGGCTCAAGGTGACGCGCATCAGCTGCGGAGGACGGTCATGACATCCGTCCTCGTCTGCGACGACTCCCCGCTTGCCCGAGAAGCGCTCCGTCGGGCGGTCGCGACCGTGCCCGGCGTCGAGCGGGTGACGACGGCGGCCAACGGCGAGGAAGTCCTCCGCCGCTGGGGCGCCGACCGTTCGGATCTGATTCTGATGGACGTACGCATGCCCGGTCTGGGGGGTGTGGAGACGGTTCGGCGGCTGCTCTCCGCCGACCCCGGCGCCAGGATCATCATGCTGACCGTCGCCGAGGACCTGGACGGTGTCGCGCTCGCGGTCGCCGCCGGCGCCCGCGGCTATCTGCACAAGGACGCCTCCCGCGCGGAGTTGCGCGCCACCGTCACCCAGGCGCTGGCCGATCCGACGTGGCGGCTCGCCCCGCGCCGGCTGCGGTCGGCCGAGATGGGTGCGGCGCCGACGCTCACCGCGCGTGAGATCCAGGTGCTCGAAGGAATGAGTCACGGCCGTTCGAACGCGGAGATCGGCCGTGAGCTGTTCCTCTCGGAGGACACCGTGAAGACGCACGCCAGGCGTCTGTTCAAGAAGCTCGGCGCCTCCGACCGGGCACACGCCGTGGCGCTCGGCTTCCGCTGGGGCCTGGTCCGCTGAGCTCCGGCCGTGGCGGGCGGTCGATCGATATCCCCGTCCGCGCTCCGGCGGACGGGGCGACGTGACCGACGTGCGCGGGACGGGCTCCGCTCCACCGGTGGAGCCCGTCCCGACGACGGTATGTGAAGCTTCCCGGCCGATGCCGCATCCTTGAGATGTGGAGTTCCTCGGGAACGATTCGGTCGAGCGGAAGGGGAGGGCGCAGGACATGACTTCCGGCGCACCCGCTCATAACGCTTCGGTGCACAACTACGGACGCGGCGGCACGGATGACGCGGCTCCGGGGCACCATGGTCCGATGCGCGACGACGAGACGACGGGAATCGGTGCCCTGGTGCACCGTGCCGTCGAGGGCGACGCGCAGGCCACCCACGATCTGCTGGCCCATGTCCACCCCCTCGCGCTGCGCTACTGCAGGTCCCGGCTGAACCGGCTGCCCGGTGATGCCCGCCACTTCGTGGAGGACCTGGCGCAGGAGGTCTGTGTCGCGGTACTGATGGCGCTGCCGCGCTACAAGGACACCGGCAGACCCTTCGAAGCCTTCGTGTTCGCCATCGCGGGCCACAAGGTCGCCGATCTCCAGCGGGCCGCCATGCGGCATCCGGGATCGACAGCCGTGCCGTCCGACGAGATGCCCGAGCGGCCGGACGATTCGCTCGGGCCCGAGGAGCGCGCCCTGCTCAGCAGCGATGCCGCCTGGGCGAAGAAGCTCCTCGCCAACCTCCCGGACAACCAGCGCGAGCTGCTCGTCCTCCGGGTCGCCGTCGGGCTGACCGCCGAGGAGACCGGACAGATGCTGGGCATGTCGCCGGGCGCGGTCCGGGTCGCCCAGCACCGCGCCCTGAGCAGGCTGCGGGCCCTCGCGGAACAGTGAGCGGACCCGGTCGGGCCCGTACGGAAGGTTCCGTACGAAGCTACAGAACCTCTAGGTGATCTTGCTCGTGGAATGAGACACCCCCGAAGGCCGTTAGCATGGACATCCGCACCGATCAAGGCCATTTGGGGAAGGTGTCATGACTGCAAACGTCGACGGAGTGCCCGAGAAATTCGCGACGCTCGGGCTGACATACGACGACGTGCTGCTGCTGCCCGGCGCATCCGAAGTGCTGCCCAACGCAGTCGACATCTCGTCCCGCATCTCCCGCAACGTACGCGTGAACATTCCGCTGCTCTCCGCGGCGATGGACAAGGTCACCGAGTCCCGCATGGCCATCGCCATGGCGCGGCAGGGTGGAGTCGGTGTGCTGCACCGCAACCTGTCCATCGAGGACCAGGTCAACCAGGTCGACCTCGTGAAGCGCTCCGAGTCCGGCATGGTGACCGACCCGATCACCGTGCACCCGGACGCGACGCTGGCCGAGGCCGACGCGTTGTGTGCCAAGTTCCGCATCAGCGGCGTACCGGTGACCGACCCGGCGGGCAAGCTGCTCG
Organism: Streptomyces atratus; assembly: GCF_900119365.1. Lineage (GTDB taxonomy): Bacteria > Actinomycetota > Actinomycetes > Streptomycetales > Streptomycetaceae > Streptomyces > Streptomyces atratus_B. Next base: position 223,327 of record NZ_FPJO01000011.1, on the reverse strand, counting down.
GCATCGTCACCAACCGCGACATGGCGTTCGAGTCCGACCGCAGCCGCCAGGTGCGCGAGGTCATGACGCCGATGCCGCTCGTGACCGGCAAGGTCGGCATCTCCGGCGTCGACGCCATGGAGCTGCTGCGCCGCCACAAGATCGAGAAGCTTCCGCTGGTCGACGACGCGGGCGTGCTCAAGGGCCTCATCACGGTCAAGGACTTCGTGAAGGCCGAGCAGTACCCGAACGCGGCCAAGGACGCCGAGGGCCGTCTCCTCGTCGGCGCGGCCGTCGGCGCCAGCCCCGAGGCCCTGGAGCGTGCGCAGGCCCTGGCCGGGGCGGGTGTGGACTTCCTCATCGTCGACACCTCGCACGGACACAACAGCAACGCGCTGAACTGGATGGCGAAGATCAAGTCCAGCGTCGGCGTCGACGTCATCGGCGGCAACGTCGCGACGCGTGACGGCGCGCAGGCCCTGATCGACGCCGGTGTCGACGGCGTCAAGGTCGGCGTGGGCCCCGGCTCCATCTGCACCACGCGCGTGGTCGCCGGCATCGGCGTCCCGCAGGTCACCGCGATCTACGAGGCCGCCCTCGCCGCCCGCGCGGCCGGTGTCCCGGTCATCGGGGACGGCGGTCTGCAGTACTCCGGCGACATCGGCAAGGCGCTCGCCGCCGGTGCCGACACGGTCATGCTGGGCAGCCTCCTCGCGGGCTGCGAGGAGTCTCCCGGCGAGCTCCTCTTCATCAACGGCAAGCAGTTCAAGTCGTACCGCGGCATGGGTTCCCTCGGGGCGATGCAGTCCCGCGGACAGGGCCGCTCGTACTCCAAGGACCGCTACTTCCAGGCAGACGTGGCCTCGGACGACAAGCTGGTGCCCGAGGGCATCGAGGGTCAGGTGCCCTACCGCGGCCCGCTGGCCAACGTGCTGCACCAGCTCGTCGGCGGCCTTCGCCAGACCATGGGCTACGTGGGCGCCGCCTCCATCGACGAGATGGAGACCAAGGGCCGCTTCGTCCGCATCACGTCCGCGGGGCTAAAGGAGAGCCACCCGCACGACATCCAGATGACGGTCGAGGCGCCGAACTACAGCAGGAAGTAACGCGACAGCGCAGCCGAGGGGCGGTCCGGGGGTTCCCGGGACCGCCCCTCAGCCGTGTGTCGGGGATACTGGACAGCGCAGACATAGAGGGAAAGGCCACACCATCGTGACTGAGATCGAGATCGGGCGCGGCAAGCGCGGCCGCCGGGCGTACGCATTCGACGACATCGCCGTCGTTCCGAGCCGTCGTACCCGCGACCCGAAGGAGGTCTCGATCGCCTGGCAGATCGACGCCTACCGTTTCGAGCTGCCCTTCCTGGCCGCTCCCATGGACTCCGTGGTCTCCCCGCAGACCGCGATCCGCATCGGTGAGCTCGGCGGCCTCGGCGTCCTCAACCTCGAGGGCCTGTGGACCCGGCACGCCGACCCGCAGCCGCTGCTCGACGAGATCGCCGAGATGCCCGTCGAGTCGGCGACCCGCCGCCTCCAGGAGATCTACTCCGCCCCGATCCAGGAGGAGCTGATCGGACAGCGCATCAAGGAGGTGCGCGACTCCGGTGTCGTCACCGCCGCCGCGCTCTCCCCGCAGCGCACCGCGCAGTTCTCCAAGGCCGTCGTCGACGCGGGTGTGGACATCTTCGTCATCCGCGGTACGACGGTCTCCGCCGAGCACGTCTCGGGTGCCGCCGAGCCGCTCAACCTCAAGCAGTTCATCTACGAGCTGGACGTCCCGGTGATCGTCGGCGGCTGCGCCACGTACACCGCCGCCCTGCACCTGATGCGTACCGGTGCGGCCGGTGTCCTCGTCGGCTTCGGCGGCGGCGCCGCGCACACCACGCGCAACGTCTTCGGCATCCAGGTCCCGATGGCGACCGCGGTCGCCGATGTGGCCGGCGCCCGCCGCGACTACATGGACGAGTCCGGCGGCCGGTACGTGCACGTGATCGCGGACGGCGGCGTCGGCTGGTCCGGCGACCTGCCCAAGGCCATCGCCTGCGGCGCGGACGCCGTGATGATGGGCTCCCCGCTGGCCCGTGCGACGGACGCGCCCGGCCGCGGCCGGCACTGGGGCATGGAGGCCGTCCACGAGGACGTGCCGCGCGGCAAGCTGGTGGACCTGGGCTCGGTCGGCACCACCGAGGAGGTCCTGACCGGTCCCTCGCACACCCCCGACGGCTCGATGAACATCTTCGGCGCGCTGCGCCGGGCGATGGCGACGACGGGGTACAGCGACCTCAAGGAGTTCCAGCGCGTCGAGGTCACGGTGGCGGACTCGCAGCACCGCCGCTGAGTCCTCGGAGCACGACGGGAGGGCCCGGACCGCGACGGCGGTCCGGGCCCTCCCGTGTGTGCGGTCCGCGACTAGGCTCCGGCCTTCTTGGCGCCGGAGAACGCGGCGACGGCCGCGATGGCGAAGAAGAGGTACGAGATGAAGTCCGAGTCGGCCTTCCACGCCTCGTTCAGCAGGCTGAAGTGGTCGAAGAAGAGTTCGGAGACGGTGACCGGGAGCTCCTTGGCCGCGCTCATCGCCTTGCCGAGCAGCTGGCCGAAGTAGACGGCGACCAGCGAGAGCACGGCGCTGACGACCGGCAGCACGGGGTTGCGGCCGCCGAGCTTGCCCGCCGCGAAGCCGACGACGAAGCCGACACCCACGGCCGCGTAGCCGATCTCGTGCTTGGTGGCGCCGATGATGGCCCCGTAGATGCCCGCGGCGACGACGGCCGCGACGACGGCGGCGACCAGGCCGAGGCCGATGTTGTTGCGTGCGGGGGCCGGCGGGGCGAAGGGCGCGCCGCCGAACGGGGCGCCGGGCTGCTGGCCCGCGAAGGGGTTGCCGGTCGGGGCGCCGGCCTGCTGGCCCGCGAACGGGTTGCCGCCGGGCTGGGCGTTGTACGGCTGCTGCGGCTGGTCCGACGGTGGCACGGGCTGGCTCATGGTGGTATCCCCCCTGGGACGGAAGCGCACAACTGTGCGAGAAGTGACGCCGCAGGCTAGCAGCAGCCTGTGACATCTCCCCACCCAAATCCCGGGGGGAGAGTTCTCACAGCCGGTGCGCGGCCCCCGCCGGGGTCGCGCCCCGGGTGTCCAGGAGGAGCTGGGCCTTCACGGCGAGGCCCTGGAGGTCGTACGTCCGGTGGTGCTGGAGCAGCACCGTGAGGTCGGCGCTGGACGCCGCTTCGTACAGGGAGTCGGCGCGCGGCACCGGGAGTTCGCGCACCCGCCAGTCCAGGACGTGCGGGTCGTGGTAGCCGATCTGGGCGCCCATGCCCATCAGCCGGCTCGCGATCTCCCGGGCGGGGGAGCCCTCCTGGTCGGCGAGGTCGGGCTTGTAGGTGACCCCGAGCAGCAGCACCCGGGCGCCGCGGACGGACTTGCCGTGTTCGTTCAGGAGGGTGGCGCAGCGCTGGATCACGTACTGCGGCATCCGGCCATTGATCTCCTGGGCGAGCGAGACCATCCGCAGGGGGTGGCCGGGGGTGCGGCTGTTGTACGGGAGGTAGCCCGGGTCCACGGGTGCGCCGTGGCCGCCGACGCCGGGGCCGGGACGGAACGGCTGGAAGCCGAAGGGCTTGGTCTCGGCGCACCGGATGACGTCCCACAGGTCGACGCCGAGGTCGTGGCAGAGCACCGCCATCTCGTTGACCAGGGCGATGTTGACGTGCCGGAAGTTGGTCTCCAGGACCTTCGTCATCTCGGCCTCGCGCGGCCCGCGGGCCCGGACGACCTTGTCGGTGAGCCGGCCGTAGAAGGCGGCGGCGGACTCGGTGCAGGCGGGGGTGAGGCCGCCGATGACCTTGGGGGTGTTGGCGTAGACGTGGCTCCGGTTGCCGGGGTCGAGGCGGCTGGGGGAGCAGGCGAGGTGGAAGTCGCGGCCGGCGCGCAGCCCCGAGCCCTCTTCGAGCAGCGGCAGCAGGTAGTTCTCGGTGGTGCCGGGCGGCACGGCCGATTCCAGCAGCACGGTGGTGTGCGGGCGCAGCCGGGCGGCGAGCGCGCGGGCCGCGTCGCCGACGGCGGTCAGGTCGAGGGTGCGGTCGGCGCCGAGCGGGGTGGGCGCGCAGATCACCGCGGTACGGACCCGGCCCAGCTCGGCCGGGTCGGTGGTGGGCCGGAAGCCGCCCGAGAGCATCCGGCGGACGTCCGAGGCGGTGAGCGGTCCCTCGACGGGGGTGCGGCCGGCGGAGAGTTCCGTATAGGCGCGTGGGTCGGTGTCGTAGCCGACGGTCTGCACGCCTGCGGCCACGGCGGCCTGGGCGAGGGGCAGGCCGAGATGGCCGAGTCCGATGACTGCGAGGTCTGCGGGCATGTGGATGGGCCGTCCTTCCCGGTCGGTCTATGGACCATGAGGGCAGAAAGCGCAACCGCTGGGGACAGCGCAATGTCACACTAGGCGTAAATATGACCTATATGTTGCATTGTGGGCCTCCTGTCGTCCTGGTGTTGTCCACAGGCGGTGGCCGAAGTCGGGGACGGCGGACAGAATCGAGAGGTGCGCACGGGCCGCCCCGACCGCCGGGCCGGGTCGCGTCCCGGTGCCGGACCACCCCGATCTACCCGGGAGGCAGCAGTGAGGACAGCGACACTGGGACCTGCGGAACGTGCCGAGGCGCTGGCCGCGCTGGCCGAGCGCGAACTGGACGTGCTGGTCGTGGGAGCGGGCGTGGTCGGCGCCGGTACGGCGCTGGACGCGGCGACGAGAGGACTCTCGACCGGCCTGGTCGAGGCCCGCGACTGGGCGTCGGGCACATCGAGCAGGTCGAGCAAGCTGATCCACGGCGGGCTGCGCTACCTGGAGATGCTCGACTTCGCGCTCGTCCGGGAGGCGCTGAAGGAGCGCGGGTTGCTCCTGGAGCGGCTGGCCCCGCATCTGGTGAAGCCGGTGCCGTTCCTCTACCCGTTGCAGCACAAGGGCTGGGAGCGGCTCTACGCCGGTTCCGGAGTGGCGCTCTACGACGCGATGTCGGTGTCGTCGGGCCACGGCCGCGGCCTGCCCGTGCACCGGCATCTCTCCCGCCGCCGCGCCCTGCGCGTCGCCCCGGCGCTGAGGAAGGACGCCCTGGTCGGGGCGTTGCAGTACTACGACGCACAGATGGACGACGCCCGTTATGTGGCGACCCTGGTGCGCACCGCCGCCGGCTACGGCGCACATGTGGCCAACCGCGCGCGGGTGACCGGCTTTCTCCGGGAGGGCGAGCGGGTCGTCGGCGTCCGGGTGGAGGACGTCGAGGCGGGAGGGGAGTACGAGGTCAGGGCCAAGCAGGTGGTCAACGCGACCGGGGTCTGGACGGACGACACCCAGGCGCTGATCGGGGAGCGCGGACAGTTCCACGTCCGGGCGTCCAAGGGCATCCACCTGGTGGTCCCCAAGGACCGCATCCACTCCTCGACCGGCCTGATCCTGCGGACCGAGAAGTCCGTCCTCTTCGTCATCCCGTGGGGGCGGCACTGGATCATCGGGACGACGGACACCGACTGGGACCTGGACAAGGCGCACCCGGCGGCGTCCAGCGCCGACATCGACTACCTGCTCGAACACGTCAACTCGGTCCTGGCCACGCCCCTGGGCCGGGACGACGTCCAGGGTGTCTACGCCGGGCTGCGGCCGCTGCTGGCCGGCGAGTCCGACGCCACCAGCAAGCTCTCGCGCGAGCACACGGTGGCGCATCCGCTGCCGGGCCTCGTGGTCGTGGCGGGCGGCAAGTACACGACGTACCGGGTGATGGCGAAGGACGCCGTGGACGAGGCGGTGCACGGCCTCGACCAGCGGGTGGCGGCCTGCGTCACCGAGGAGATCCCGCTGTTGGGGGCGGAGGGATACCCGGCCCTGTGGAACGCCCGTGCGAGGATCGCGGCCCGCACCGGCCTCCATGTCGCCCGGGTGGAGCATCTGCTCAACCGGTACGGCTCGATGACCGAGCAGATCCTCGAACTGATCCTCGCCGATCCGGTGCTGGGGGAGCCGCTGCCCTCGGCCGACGACTATCTCAAGGCCGAGATCGTCTACGCGGCCTCGCACGAGGGGGCCCGCCATCTCGACGACGTACTGACCCGCCGGACCCGGATCTCCATCGAGACCTTCGACCGGGGCACGAACAGCGCCCGGCTCTGCGCGGAACTGATGGCGCCGGTGCTGGGCTGGGACGAGGGGCAGATCGACCGGGAGGTCGAGCACTACGAGAAGCGGGTGCAGGCGGAGCGGGAGTCGCAGCGGCAGCCGGACGACCTCACGGCCGACGCGGCGCGGCTCGGCGCTCCGGACATCGTGCCGATCTAGGAACTCCGGGGTCTCTGCGGCCGGTCGCAGAACTCCGCGTCCAGCAGCGCCGTTTCGAGGGTCTCCGCGTCGGCCAGGGTGTCCGTGTCGACGCGGTAGGTCAGGGTGTGTCCGCCGTCGCGCGTGGCGGCGGTGCGGACGTGACTGCCCGCGATGTGGCCGTTGTGACCCCAGACGGTGATGCCGCAGGAGAGCTTCTGCGGATAGATGCCCAGGCCGTAGACGCCGTGCGTGGCCCGGGTGTTCAGCAGGACCTTCAGCTGGGCGGGCGCGAGGAGACGGCCGCCCAGCAGGGCCGCGTAGAAGCGGTTCAGATCGTCGAGCGTGGAGATCAGCTCGCCGGCCGCGCCCGCTGTGCGCGGGTCGAGCGCGGTGACGTCGCGCAGGCGGCCGTCTGCCGCATCGCGGGTGTAGCCGCGGCCGTGCGGGGAGGGCAGCGCGGTACGGGCGCCCGGGAGGGAGGTGCCCGTGAGACGGAGGGGGGTGATGATGCGGTCGCGGATCTCGGCGGCGTAGCCGTGCCCGGTGACCCGTTGAACGACGAGTCCGAGTACGGCGTAATTGGTGTTGGAGTAGGCGTAGCGGCCGGGGGCGTCCGTCGGACGGTGGGCCAGGGCGACGCGGACCGCCGCGGTGGCGGAGAGAGGGTGGGCCGATGGGTCGGCGGTGTAGTCGTAGAGGCCGCTGGTGTGGCTGAGCAGGGCGCGCAGGGTGATGCGGCGGCCGTCGTTGCCGTTGCCGCGCACCAGCCCCGGCAGCAGCCGTTGGACCGTGTCCGACAGGCGCAGCTTCCGTTCCTCGACGAGCTGGAGGACGACCGTGGCGACGAAGGTCTTGGTGATGCTGCCCGCCCGGAAGTGGTCCGCCCGTCGGATGCCGGTCCCCGTCGAGCGGTAGGTGTCGTACGGTGCGGAGGAGGTGTGACGGGCCAGCAGCGCCGCCGTGGGAGCACCGCCGTCGGCGACGAGCCGGGGGAGATGGGCGGCTGCGGGGGTGAGGTGTGGTTCGCTGGGCAGGGGCACTGTTCCGAGCCCGAGCAGCGCCAGCACCAACAGGGTGGCGAACAGCACCCTGAGTATCGGCATGGCAGGGATTCCCTTCCTCCGGGCACATCATGGCGGCCGTGTGGACCCGGCACCATGACCGGTGCCGGGGTGAGGGACAATGAACGCTCTGCCAGGGCGGGTTGATCGCAGAGGGGACGCATGTCGGAGGCGGAGCAGGCACGGGAGCCCCAACGGGACAAGGAAGGACGTCTCCTTGCGGGGCGCTACCGGCTCGGGGAGGTGCTCGGCCGGGGCGGTATGGGCACGGTCTGGCGTGCCGTCGACGAGACGCTGGGCCGCACGGTCGCGGTCAAGGAACTGCGGTTCCCCTCGGCCATCGACGACGACGAGAAGCGACGGCTCATCACACGCACGCTGCGTGAGGCGAAGGCGATCGCCAGGATCCGCAACAACGGCGCGGTGACGGTCTACGACGTGGTCGACGAGGACGACCGGCCGTGGATCGTGATGGAGCTCATCGAGGGCAAGTCCCTCGCCGAAGCGGTGCGCGAGGACGGTGTGCTGACGCCGAAGCGCGCCGCCGAGGTCGGGCTCGCCATCCTCGACGTGCTGCGTTCGGCGCACCGCGAGGGCATCCTGCACCGCGATGTGAAGCCGTCCAACGTGCTGATCGCCGAGGACGGCCGGGTCGTGCTGACCGACTTCGGCATCGCCCAGGTCGAGGGCGACCCGTCGGTCACCTCCACGGGCATGCTCGTCGGCGCCCCCTCGTACATCTCTCCCGAGCGCGCCCGCGGCCACAAGCCGGGACCGCCCGCCGACCTCTGGTCGCTCGGCGGACTGCTGTACGCGAGCGTCGAGGGCTCTCCGCCGTACGACAAGGGGTCGGCCATCGCCACCCTGACCGCGGTGATGACCGAGCCGCTCGACCCGCCGAAGAACGCCGGTCCGCTGGAGGAGGTCATCTACGGCCTGCTCGCCAAGGACCCCGAGCAGCGGCTCGACGACGCGGGCGCCCGCGCCCTGCTCAACGACGTGATCCACGCCCCCGAGAAGCCGGACCCGGTGGTGCCCCCGCCCGCCGAGGCCACCCAGGTCATGGCGCTGCCCAAGTCGCCGGCCGAACCCCGTGCCAAGGCGACGTCGGCCTCCGCGGAGCAGGGCGAGGGTGCGCGGGACCGGCTGCGGGGCGCACTGCGCTCGGTACGGAACGCGAAGGGGGCACCGGCCGCCGCGACGGGGGCCGCCGCGGCCTCGGCCACCGTGCCGCCCAAGCCCTCGGACTCCCCCTCGGCCGGTGGCGCGGGCACCCCCGCGAAGCCCGCCCGGCCCGCGGCCGCCGCGGCCACGGCCTCCGCCGCCGTACCGCCGCAGCGCCCGGCGACGTCACCGGCCACCCCACCCCGGGCGTCCATCACGGACGTGGTCCCGCGCCGCACCCTGGCGATCATCGCGGCGGTGATCGTGCTCGCCGTGATCGGCACGATCCTCGCGCTCACGGTCGGCGGGGACGACGAGAACAACGCGGGCAAGCAAGGCGGCAAGGGCGACAAGTCCACCTCGGCCGGGCCCTCGGCGTCGACCGGCGGCTCCACGGAGACCGACAGCGGCAGCGGCAAGGGCCAGGGCAAGGGCCAGGACCAGAGCGGCGACCAGAACCAGGGGCAGGGCGAGGACAAGGGCAAGGGCAAGGACAACGGAAAGGGCAGCGACAAGGGCGACAAGCCGGGTGACGCGTTGCCGGCCGGATTCAAGACGGTCACGAACAAGAAGTTCCACTTCACGATGGCCATGCCCGAGGACTTCCGGTTCGACAAGACGGCGGGCAGCAACTCCGGTGGCATCTACAACGTCAGCGGCGGCTTCCCCCGTGTCCAGGTCGACTACACCGATTCGCCCGGTGGCGACGCGGCCGCGGCCTGGAACGCCGCGAAGGCCGGCGTCGCCGCCAGCAGCAACGGCTACCACCATCTCGGCGTCGAAAAGGTCCAGTACAACGGCTACCCGACCGTCGCCGACTGGCAGTTCGAGCGCACCCAGCACGGCAAGCGGGTCCATGTGATCAACCGGGGCTTCAAGGTCGATGCCGGCCACGGCTACGCGATCATGATCAGCTGCAAGGCGGACGAGTGGGACAGCGCGGAGTGCCGGACACTGCGCAAGACCGCGTTCGACACCTTCAAGCCCATCGACTGACCCGTGGGGGAAAGGGCCGGGATGCGACGACCCGGCCGCGTGGCTGTCACTTGCCACGTATCGTGAGAGCCTGAAGGCCGTACGCAGCCAGAACGGTGGGTCAATTGCGCGGTAAGTGACGGCGATTGATGGATCGACGCGGTCTTCGCGGCCGGGGGACAGCGCGCTCTGGGGAGGCGTCGTGGACGACTACGCGGGTCGGGTGCTTGCCGACCGCTACCGCCTTCCGCTGTCTTCGGACGATGAGTCCGAAGCGGTCGAGACCCGGGCGTTCGACACCTACAGCGGACAGGAAGTCCTGGTCCGGCAGGTGCCGTTGCCCGAGGTGGTGGACGCCGAGGTGCTCGACGCCGACGATCCGGCCCCGATGGCCCGTCGCGCCACCGGCCGGGCCGTGCACGCGCCCGCGGACCCGGCGGTCCGGCGCGCCGTGGAGGCCGCGCAGGCGGCGGCCCAGGTGCCCGACCACCCCAGGCTCGCCCAGGTCTTCGACGTGTTCGCCGAGGAGGGCTCGCTCTGGATCGTGAGCGAACTCGTCGCGGCCCGCCCGCTCGCCGCCCTGCTCACGGAGCGGCCGCTCAACCCCTTCCGGGCCGCCGAGATCGGTTCCGACGTGCTGACCGCGCTGCGGGTGCTGCACGCCCACGGCTGGACCCACCGGAACATCACCGTCCGCACGGTGCTGATCTGTGACGACGGCCGCGTCTTGCTGACCGGCCTGGCGGCCGGTGCGGCGGAGGAAGCGCTCTGCGGCTACGTACCGACACCGCAGCCCGACGAGGACGAGGACGAGGACGGGCACGAGGACGGGCACGAGGACGGCTACGGGCACGAGGGCGGGTTCGGCGACGGGGACGGCTTCCGCCGCCCGGCGATCGGTGCGGGCCCGCCCGGGACGTACGCACCGCCCCCGCCCGCCATACCGCCCATGCCGTCCGTGCCCGCCCCTCCGGCCGAGGTACCGGCCTCACGCGGCCCGGCGGCGATAGAGGCGGGCCGGTCGACCAGCGCCCCCCACGACGATGACGATGCCGATCCGTACAGTGAGGATGCGCACGGCGAGGATGCGTACGGCGAAGGCCCGTACGGCGAAGGCCCGTACGGCGAAGGCCCGTACGGCGAAGGCCCGTACGGCGAAGGCCCGTACGACGAAGGCCCGTACGGCGACGGTGACCACCCCGACGACCGTCGTGGCGGGACGGCGGACGCCGCGCACCTGCGGGCCACGCGCGCCGGGGCCATCGCCGCCTACCGCGAGGGCGCCCGCGCCGCCGCAAGCGTCACCGAGGACCGGCACCGCACCGGGGCGGCCGGGGCGGAGGGCACCGGCAGCCTGCCGGTCCAGCGTTCCGCAGGGCCGGAGGACACCGGACCGGCCGCCCCCCGGAGCCACGCCACCGACGCCCCGTACACCGACGACCCGTACACCAAGGACCTGCGCGCCCACGACCCGTACGCCGAGACCTCCCCCGACGACTGGGACGACGACGCGGACGGCCGGCCGCCCGCGCGGCGGCTGCACCTCACCGGCTCCTGGAGCGACGGCCCCACCTCCGGGCGCCCCGTCCCCGCCGGAGGCTCGGACGTCCGGCGCCGCGACGACTCCCCGGCACTGCCCGCGCACCGCCCCGGCGGGCAGCCGCAGCCGGGCCGCTGGGACGAGGCCGCCGGGAGCGTCCGTACCGGCTCCGCCTACCGCGGCCCCGCCACGCCCCTCGCCGCCGAGCGCGCCCGGCAGGCCCGGATCGCCGTGGTCGGCGCCGTCACCGAGCGCTGGGCGCCCGAGCAGGCCGGCCCCGTCCACGAGAACTGGCGGCTGGCCCCGCCGATCGGACCCGCCACCGACCTCTGGGCGCTGGGCGCGCTGCTCTACCGCGCCGTCCAGGGCCACGCCCCCTACCCCGAGGAGAACGCGGCCGAGCTCGTCCAGATGGTGTGCGGGGAGCCACCCGCCTTCGCCGAGGAGTGCGGCCCGCTGCGCCCCGTCGTCGAGTCCCTGCTGCGCCAGGACCCCACCGAGCGGCCGGACTTCGAGGAGCTGAGCGGCTGGCTGCGCTCCCTGGTGCGTTCGGCGCCCGAGCCCGAGGCCGGACTGGATGTCGTACCCCTGCCGTCCGCCGACAGCGCCCGGCTTCCCGTCGTACGCCGCCGGGGCGAGCTGGTCCGCAGACGGCGCGGCAGGAACGCGGCCCACGGCCGCCACCGCCACACCAAGGACAGAGCCGACCGGCAGGACGGCCCCAGGCCGGAGAAGGCCCCCCGGGTCGCCCCGGCCCCCCAGCCCCCCCGGCCGCCGCGCGAGCCCAAGGGCCCCAAGGCGCTGCGCACCCCGCCCCGCCCCCGGGACGGCGAGCGGCGGGCGCCACGGCGGCTCGGGCGGCTGCTCCTGGCGCTGATCCTGCTGGCCCTCGTCGCGGCCATCGCGTATGCCGTGATGTTCATGCCCAAGGCGGACACCGAGCCGGGCAAGGGCTCCACGGGCCCGGCGTCGTCCACGTCCGGTTCGCCGGAGCCCGGCACCGGCGGGTCCGGTGGCTCGGGGTCCTCGCGGTCACCCGGCGCGCAGCAGCCGCAGACCAGCCGCTCCGCCGTCGCGCTCGCCCCCGGCTACACCCTGCGCAAGGACCCGGAGGGCTTCGAGGTCGGCGTGCCCAAGGGCTGGCAGCGCAGCCCCGCCAACGCGGACCGTCAGATCCGCTACGGCAGCGACGGCTTCAGCCTGCTGATCGTGCCGGGCCGCGACACCGTCAAGGCGGGCGGCGACGACCCGCTGGCGTACCAGGCCGACAAGGAGCTGGAGTTGCAGCAGTTCCGCGACTCCACCTGGTCGGGGTCGAGCGGGCTGCGCCGGATCGACGTCGGGCGACAGGCCATGGCGGAGGGCCAGTTCACCTGGCAGGACGCGTCGGGGCGCGAGGTGTACGCCCGCAACCTCGTGATGGCCGTGGGCGGCCGGTACCACATCATCCAGGTCATCGGCCCGGAGAACCGGCGCGACAAGGTTTCGGACATCTACGAACAAGCCATCTCCTCCTACCGCGTGACGTCCTGAACCCTCTCCGCGCATCACCCGGCCGGTGGGGGGAGCGACAAGCATCACAGTGCGGTCTCGTGGGCGGTGCGAGGTTCCGTGGCCGTACGTCCGCTCCGTAATCTGGCACCCGAGGAACGGGGCGGGGACACGTGGATCGATCACAGGGCACGGACACGGGACTGTTGCTGGCCGGAAGGTACCGGCTGGGCGAAGTCCTCGGGCGCGGCGGCATGGGCAAGGTCTGGCGCGCCCACGACGAGGTGCTGCACCGCACGGTCGCGGTCAAGGAGTTGACCGCCGGTCTGTACGTAGCGGAGGCCGACCGGATCGTGCTGCACGCCCGCACGCAGAAGGAGGCCCGCGCGGCCGCCCGGATCACGCACCCGGGCGTGGTCACCGTGCACGACGTGATCGAGTACGACAACCGGCCCTGGATCGTCATGCAGTACGTCGACGGCCCGTCCCTCGCCGACGCCGCCAAGGAGTCCGGCGAGATCGAGCCGCGCGAGGCCGCCAGGATCGGCCTCCATGTGCTGAGCGCCCTGCGCGCCGCGCACGGGGCGGGGGTCCTGCACCGCGACGTGAAGCCCGGCAACGTGCTTCTCGCCAAGGACGGCCAGGTGCTGCTCACCGACTTCGGGATCGCCGCCATCGAGGGCGACTCGACCATCACCAGGACCGGCGAACTGGTCGGCTCCATCGACTACCTGGCGCCCGAGCGGGTACGCGGTGGCGACCCGGGCCCGGCGTCCGACCTGTGGTCGCTCGGCGCCACGCTCTACACCGCGGTCGAGGGGCGCTCGCCGTTCCGTCGCACGTCCCCGATCTCCACCATGCAGGCCGTCGTCGCCGACGAACCCCCGCCGCCCGGCCGGGCCGGCCCGCTGGCCCCCGTGATCACCGCGCTGCTGCGCAAGGAGCCGGACGAGCGTCCGTCGGCCGCGGAGACGGAGCGGATGCTGCTGGACGCCATGGAGGGCCGCGCGCCCGTGGCCGCCCAGGCGTTCGTGCCGACGCAGAGTGTCCCCGACGAGGTCCTGCGCTCGCTGGGCCCGGACGGCCCCTCCGGTCCCGGGACCACTCAGCTGCCCCACCCGGCGACCCCCGCCCCGGCACCAGCCCCCGCACCGGCCCCGGCGGTCCGGCGCAGCCGCAGCCGCTGGCGCACCGCGGTCCTGGTCATCGCGGCCGCGGCGCTGGTCGGCGGCGGCGCGGGACTCGCCGCGATGAAGTACAGCGACCGGACGGAGGACACCACCGGGGTCGACGGCACGGGCACGCACGCGCCCGTCGACCCCGGAAAGCCCGACGCCAAGGCCTCGCCCTCGGCCAAGCCCGACGTGCGGGTGAAGGACGTGCCCGACGGCTGGAAGCGGGTGGACGACCCCGAGGGCTTCAGCCTGACCGTGCCCGAGGGCTGGGAGCGCCGGGCGGACGGCAACCAGATCGACTACACCCCGGACAACGGCGTGCACTACATCCGGATCAGCATCGACCCGGCGCCCGACTTCGACAACCCGTACATGCACATGCTGAGTCTGGAGACGCAGCTCGCCACGCGGCTTCCCGGCTACCAGCGCAAGACCCTGCACTCCAACACCTACCGGGACCGGCCGGGCTCGCTCTGGGAGTTCACCTGGACCGAGACCAAGGACCACCCGGGGCCGCGCCACGCCATCGACCAGATGTACTTCGGGGAGCAGGGCGGTCCGGAGTACGCGCTGTACATGACGGGCCCGGCGGACGACTGGGACACGACCCGGTCGCAGTTCGACACGATGCTGCGCGGATGGCGTGCGCCCGGCAGCTCCGGCTGAGGTCCGCCGGACCGTTCCGCGAGCACAGGGCTCCTGATCAGGGGCTTTGTTGCCAGTGATCGCTGGCTCGTTTGTGAGGAGTGTGAAAACCCGTTACTCACGGGTACCCAAAGCGTCCGGCTGGACGTACTCTCGCCCTCATGACGGACTCGCAGGCCTCCACGTCCACCTCCGCAGCCCCGCTCGGCACCAATCCGGTGGCCGCCGCCCCCGCAGGGGTGCGCACCGCCGCCGATGTGGTGACCCCCGAGGTGGTCGCCCAGCTGACCCGGGGCGTGGCCGGATCGGGCCGTACGGCCAACCACACCCCCTTCACCGGGGAGAAGCTGGCCGACCTGCCGGAGTCCACTCCCGAGGACGTGGCGGGCGCCTTCGAGCGGGCCCGTGCCGCCCAGTCCGCCTGGGCCGCGACGCCCGTCCGCGCCAGGGCCGCCGTACTGCTCCGCTTCCACGACCTCGTCCTCAGCCGCCAGGCCGAGGTGCTCGACCTCATCCAGCTGGAGACCGGCAAGGCCCGGCTGCACGCCCACGAGGAGGTGCAGGCCGTCGCCGTCGCTGCCCGCCACTACGGGCGCAAGGCCGGCTCGTACCTGAAGCCGAAGCGGCACACCGGAGTCGTACCGACCCTCACCAAGGTCACCGAGCTGCGCCAGCCGCGCGGTGTCATCGGGCAGATCGCCCCGTGGAACTACCCGTTCGAGCTGTCCGTCGGCGACGCCCTGCCCGCGTTCGTCTCCGGCAACGCCGTCGTGATGAAGCCCGACACGGAGACCGCGCTGACCGCGCTGTGGGCCCGTGACCTGCTGATCGAGGCCGGGCTGCCCGCCGAGGTGTTCCAGGTCGTGCTCGGCGAGGGACCCGTCGTCGGCCCCGAGGTCGTCAAGCACGCCGACTACGTCTCGTTCACCGGCTCCACCCGCACCGGCCGCGAGGTCGCGCAGGGCGCGGCGGCCCGGCTCGTCGGCGTCTCGCTGGAGCTCGGCGGCAAGAACGCCATGCTGGTTCTCAAGGACGCCGACGTGGAGAAGGCCGCCGCGGGCGCCGTCCGCGCCTGCTTCTCCTCCGCAGGTCAGCTCTGCATCTCCATCGAGCGGCTGTACGTCCACGAGTCGATCGCCGACGACTTCGTGGCCCGCTTCGCCGCCCGCACGAAGGCCATGCGGCTCGGCAACTCCCTCGCCTACGGCGCCGACATGGGCTCCCTGGTCGGCGAGCGCCAGCTGGAGACCGTCACCCGGCATGTCGCCGAGGCCGTCGAGAAGGGTGCCCGGCTCGTCGCGGGTGGCGTCGCCCGGCCCGACATCGGCCCGCTGTTCTACGAGCCGACCATCCTCGACGGCGTCGAGGCGCCGATGGCCGTCTGCAGCGAGGAGACCTTCGGCCCGGTCGTCTCCATCTACCGCTTCACCGACGAGGACGAGGTCGTCGCCCTCGCCAACGCCACCCCGTACGGCCTGAACTCCAGCGTCTGGACCAAGGACTCCAGGCGCGGCCACCGGGTCGCCGCCCGGCTGCGGACCGGCACCGTCAACATCAACGAGGGGTACGCCCCCGCGTACGGCAGCGTGCAGTCCCCGATGGGTGGCATGAAGGACTCCGGCCTCGGCCGCCGGCACGGCTCCGAGGGCATCCTCAAGTACACCGAGGCGCAGACCGTCGCCCAGCAGCGGCTGATCCAGCTCGCCCCGTCCTTCGGTATGGACGACGAGAAGTACGCGGCGTTCATGAGCGTCAGCCTCAAGGCGATGAAGGCGTTCCGCCTGCGCTGACACCGGGGGGTTCCGCAGCACTTTCCGCTCGTTCCGCACCGAGGAGAGCCATGTCCCAGGACAGCCCTGCCCAGAATCGGCCCGCCGGCCCGGAAACAGCCGACGACGACGCCGCTTACGACTACGACGTGCTCGTCGTCGGCTCGGGCTTCGGCGGTGCGGTGTCGGCGCTGCGGCTGACCGAGAAGGGGTACCGCGTCGGGGTGCTGGAGGCGGGCCGCCGCTTCACCCGGTCCGAACTGCCCAGGAACTCCTGGGACCTGAAGAACTTCCTGTGGGCGCCGACGCTCGGTCTGTACGGCATCCAGCGCATCCACCTGCTGGGCAACGTCATGGTGCTGGCGGGCGCGGGTGTCGGCGGCGGTTCGCTGAACTACGCCAACACCCTGTACGAGCCGCTCGCGCCGTTCTTCGACGACCCGCAGTGGAAGGACATCACCGACTGGCGCGAGGAGCTGGGCCCGTACTACGACCAGGCCAAGCGGATGCTGGGGGTCCGGCTCAACCCGACCATGACCCCCTCGGACGTCCACCTGAAGGCGACCGCGCAGGCCATGGGCATCGGCGACACCTTCCACATGGCGCCGGTGGGCGTCTTCTTCGGGGACGGCAAGGACGGCGACGGCACGGGGAAGGCCCGGCCGGGCGGCGAGGTCGCCGACCCGTTCTTCGGCGGGGCGGGGCCCTCCCGCAAGGCCTGCACCGAGTGCGGCGAATGCATGACCGGCTGCCGGCACGGCGCGAAGAACACCCTCAACGAGAACTACCTCCACCTCGCTCAGAAGGCGGGCGCGGTCGTCCACCCGATGACCTCGGTCGTCGCGGTCACCGAGAACTCCAAGGGCGGCTACGCGGTCAAGACCCTCCCCACCGACAACCGGAAGAAGGGGAAGGGCCGTACGTTCACCGCCCGCAAGGTCGTCATCGCCGCAGGGACGTACGGCACCCAGACATTGCTGCACCGGATGAAGGACACCGGCCTGCTGCCCCGGATCTCGTCCCGGCTCGGCGAGCTGACCCGCACCAACTCCGAGGGCCTGGTCGGCTCGCAGACCAGCGACCGGCGCTACCGGAAGAAGCACGGGGCCGCGCGGGCCGACTTCACCCGCGGCATCGCCATCACCTCCTCGATCCACCCGGACGAGAACACGCACATCGAGCCGGTCCGCTACGGCAAGGGCTCCAACTCCATGGGCGCGCTGACCGTCCTCCAGGTGCCGTACGGCGCGCACCGGGTGCGCAGGTGGCTGCTCGAACTGGTCAAGCACCCCACGCTCGCGGCCCGGTCGCTCTCCAACCGCCGCTGGTCGGAACGGACCATCATCGGCCTCGTCATGCAGTCGCTCGACAACTCCCTGACGACGTACCGCAAGCCGGGCGGCGTGGGAAAGGGCCTGCTCACCGCCCGGCAGGGGCACGGAGCGCCCAACCCGACCCAGATCGAGGCGGCGACGCGCAGCGCCAAGCTGCTCGCCGAGGAGATCAACGGCTTCGCGGGTTCGAACGTGGGCGAGCTGATGGGCACCCCGCTCACCGCGCACTTCCTCGGCGGCTGCCCCATCGGCGCCACCGCCGACGCCGGGGTGATCGACCCGTACCACCGGCTCTACGGACACCCCGGCATCTCGGTGGTCGACGGCTCGTCGGTCTCCGCGAACCTCGGAGTCAACCCCTCGCTCACCATCACCGCACAGGCCGAGCGCGCCATGTCCTTCTGGCCCAACAAGGGCGAGGCGGACCCGCGTCCGGCGCAGGGCGAGGTGTACGAGCGGCTGTCCGCGGTCGAGCCGCGGTCACCGGCCGTGCCGAAGGACGCCTTCGGCGCGCTGAAGCTGCCGTTCCTCGGGCTGCCGGCCGTCCCGCCGAAGAAGAAGCCGTAAGCGCAGCAGAAAGGGGCTGCACCCCCCTCCGAGTGCAGCCCCTCCATGCTCACGGTGAATCGGCGTGTCACACGCCGGCGTCACCGTTCCTGCGGCGCCGCACGATGAACATCGCGCCCGCGCCGAGCACTACGGCCGCCCCGCCCGCGGTGGCGAACACCGGCAGCGCGGAGGACGAACCGGTCTCCGCGAGGCTGCCGGAGACCTTGCCCGTCGGGTTGTCGGCCGGCTTCGCGGACGGGACCGGGGCACTGCCACCGGTCTGCGGCGTCGAACCGCTCCCGCCGGACTCCACGATCTTGAACCTGTACGCGATGTCGCTGATGCCCGTGCAGTCCTTGTCGCCCACGTACAGACCGGCACCGAGCGTGAAGCCGGCGCCGACGGGGGCGGTCGGCTTCACGTTGATGCGCAGCGGGATGTCGACCTCGTACCCCGCGGGCATCTCGTCGGACCGGCCGACGTAACCGACCGCGCGGCCGTCCTCGCTGAGCTCCACCCACTTGTCGGTCTCCGGGTCGAGGGCCTGGAGGCTGACCTGCTTCGAGCGGAAGAGGTCGTTGCCCTCCTCGTCGGAGGAGGCGCCCGCGAAGTAGTCGATCTTCTTCACGGTGGACTTCGAGGAGTTGTAGACGTTCATCTTGAACGTGTGCCAGCCGCTGCCCCGGGCGATCCGGCCGGGCAGGCCGTCGATGGAGATGTCCAGGTCGGACTTGGCGCACTCCGCCGGCTCCGCCGGGTTCTCGGACTCCGACGGGGAAGCGGATGCGGACGACGAGGTGCTCGCCGAAGGGGTCGGGGCCGCGCCGACGGCCTCGTCCGGGGCCGGACCGGTGCTCCCGGCGGACTCGGACTCCTCGCCCGGACCGGGCTCGGCGGGGTCTTCGGAGGACTCCTCGGCGGGCGTGGAGGCGGACTCGGAGGCGGACGCGTCCGGCTCGGCCGCCGGGGCCCCGGAGTCGCTCGGCGAGGGCGAGCCGGTGGCCTCCGCGGCTGCGGTGGTCCCGTCCGCCGCCACGGCGAGCGCGGCGGGGGCGGCCAGGACCGCGGCAGGGGCGATGGCCGCCGTGGCGGCGGCGAGCGCCAGGGCGCGGCGAAGCTGCATGGTGACCTCAGGAGTCCGGCGTACCGCGAGGGGCGATACGGGGGCGGGACGGGCCCGCCGTGAGGGGGCACGAGCGGGGCCGGTGGTTCCGCATGGTTGACCCGCGGTCCGCCGCAAAGGTTGTCCGGATACTCACAGAACCTTTATGTGACGACGCTCACGTCCGCGTCCATGAGAAAGGGCCCCCGGGCCGGGAAGTCGGCCGGTGGGGGCCCTGGGGGGCCTCGGACACGGCCGGCTCCGGGCGTCCCCGGAGCCGGCCGTTTCCTGGGGTGACCGGCCTGCTGTCCCCTGCCGACCGGTCACGCACGCTGGGGCGCGGTCCCACGGCGTACCTGCAGTACGCCACACGCTCCAGCGGAGCCACGCGTGGTTTCTTTCCAGAGCCGCCCCTGGCTGGCACGGACACCGGGACCAACGAAGCCGCGCCGGACCCGGTCACGCGCCGTACGGGTGAGAGTGGGCCCGAACTGGGATACGCCGGGGTACCCGGCGCCCGCCCGGTGTCAGGCCCGGCCGCGGCACAGCTCCAGCAGCGTCATGGCGAGCGAGGTGCCGGGCCTGCCGAGCGCGTCCCGGTACGAGGCGAGGACCTCCATCTCGCGCGAGAGGTTGATCCGGCGGCCGCCGGAGGTGATCCGGGCCTCCTGGATGACCGCAGAGACGGCCATCCGCTCCTGGACGAGCCCGATGATCCGGTCGTCGAGGGTGTCGATGCGGGCCCGCGCGTCGTCGATGAGCGCGGCGGCCTCCTCGGTGTGCGCACCGGTCTTCTCGGCGGTGGTCTTCGCCGGGACGGTCTTGGCGGGGGCGGTGCTGGTCATGGTGGTGACTCCTCGTGGGGTGCGGTCCCCGAGGCCGGCCGGTCCGTGAACGCCAAGACGCCCCGGGCCTTTCGGCCCGGGGCGCCTGGAACGTTGCTTGTCAGTGGATCAAGCAGCACGACCATGGCAGCCGGCGGGCCGGATGCCATAGGTAAAGACGAAGGTCGTGTGCTGACGCATGGAACTCAGTATGGCCCCGTCGCCGGGGACGGACCAACACGGGGCCCGGATGCTGAGACTCCGAGTCCGGGCCGGCCCGCGCGGAGTCCGCTCCCGCACCCCCCGTACGGTCGGGACGACGGCCGACTCCGCAACCCCGGTAGAATCGACAAAACAGACCCCCCTTCACCGCCGGAAGGCCGCCCGTGCCAGCAGCACCCCCCGCCGCCCCCGACACCACCACAGACGTGGTTCTCGTCGTCGACTTCGGCGCGCAGTACGCCCAGCTCATCGCCCGACGCGTCCGTGAGGCCCGGGTCTACAGCGAGATCGTCCCGTCCACCATGCCGGTGGCCGAGATGCTGGCCAAGAACCCCCGGGCGATCATCCTCTCCGGCGGCCCCTCCTCGGTGTACGCCGAGGGCGCGCCCTCCCTCGACCGTGCGCTCTTCGAGGCCGGGGTCCCGGTCTTCGGCATGTGCTACGGCTTCCAGCTGATGGCCACCACGCTCGGCGGCACCGTCGACGACAACGGTGCCCGTGAGTACGGCCGTACCCCGCTCACCGTCTCCAAGACCGGCTCCACGCTCTTCGAGGGCACGCCCGCCGAGCAGTCGGTCTGGATGTCGCACGGCGACGCCTGCTCCGCCGCCCCCGAGGGCTTCACCGTCACCGCGTCCACCGATGTCGTCCCGGTCGCCGCCTTCGAGAACGACGAGAAGAAGCTCTACGGCGTCCAGTACCACCCCGAGGTCCTGCACTCCACGCACGGCCAGCAGGTCCTGGAGCACTTCCTCTACCGCGGCGCCGGCATCGAGCCGACCTGGACCACGACCAATGTGGTCGAGGAGCAGATCGCGCTGATCCGCGAGCAGGTCGGCACCAAGCGCGCCATCTGCGGCCTGTCCGGCGGCGTGGACTCCGCGGTCGCCGCGGCCCTCGTGCAGAAGGCCATCGGCTCCCAGCTGACCTGCGTGTACGTGGACCACGGTCTGATGCGCAAGGGCGAGAGCGAACAGGTCGAGAAGGACTTCGTGGCCTCCACCGGAGTCCAGCTGAAGGTCGTCGACGCCGAGGAGCGCTTCCTGGACGCGCTGGCCGGGGTCTCCGACCCCGAGCAGAAGCGGAAGATCATCGGCCGCGAGTTCATCCGCGTCTTCGAGCAGGCCCAGGCCGAGATCGTCGCCGAGGGCGCCGCCGACGGCGAGGAAGTCGCCTTCCTCGTCCAGGGCACCCTCTACCCGGACGTCGTCGAGTCCGGCGGCGGCACCGGCACCGCCAACATCAAGTCGCACCACAACGTGGGCGGCCTCCCCGAGGACATCGAGTTCCAGCTCGTCGAGCCGCTGCGCCAGCTGTTCAAGGACGAGGTCCGGATGGTCGGCCAGGAGCTCGGCCTGCCCGACGAGATCGTCCAGCGCCAGCCGTTCCCCGGCCCCGGCCTCGGCATCCGTATCGTCGGCGAGGTCACCAAGGAGCGGCTCGACCTGCTCCGCGAGGCCGACGCCATCGCCCGCGAGGAGCTGACCGCGGCCGGCCTGGACCGTGACATCTGGCAGTGCCCGGTGGTCCTGCTCGCCGACGTCCGCTCGGTCGGCGTCCAGGGCGACGGCCGCACCTACGGCCACCCGATCGTCCTGCGCCCGGTCTCCTCCGAGGACGCCATGACGGCCGACTGGTCGCGCCTGCCCTACGAGACGCTCGCCCGGATCTCGACCCGCATCACCAACGAGGTCGCCGACGTCAACCGCGTCGTGCTCGACGTGACGAGCAAGCCGCCGGGCACCATCGAGTGGGAGTGACCCCTCCCGCAAGGTCAATGCCGATGCCGTCGCTCATTCGTTTGGGCGGCGGCATCGTCGTATGAGCTGGGTACGCTGGCTGAGGAGACGAGACTCTGCCCCATGGGAGCAATCATGAGTGCCGCACCCGAATATGAGCTGGACGAGAAGTACAACTACCCCGTCCCCCCGCCCGAGGGCTGGACTGCGGACGATCTCGACCGGCTTCCGAATCTGCCGCGGCGCACCGAGCTGATCGACGGGAGTCTCGTCTTCATGAGTCCGCAGACCAGGTTTCACATGCGGACCATGCGTCTGCTGGAGAATTCTCTCCTTGAGCAGGCGCCGGACGATCTCGATGTCTTTCGTGAATTCAGCATCAGGCTGGACAGCCGGAACCGGCCGGAGCCGGACGTGCTCGTGGTTCCGCTGGGGGCGGATACCGGTCCCAAGCAGACATCGCTCAGGCCGGAGGACGTCATCCTGGCGGTCGAGGTCGTCTCGGAAGAGTCCGCGGACAGGGACCGGGAGGTCAAGCCCCGGAAGTACGCAGCTGCCGGGGTCGTGCACTTCTGGAGGGTGGAGTCGGGCGGGGACGGTCTGCCCATCGTGTACGTCTACGAGCTCGATCCGGCGCTGAAGGCTTACATGCCCATGGGCATCCACCACAACAAGCTGAAGCTGGACGTTCCCTTCCCCCTTGAAATCGACCTCACCGCGATCAACCAGCGGCGGCGATAGACGAAGCGAACGGGCGGTCCTCCCGGTGACATCCCTGGCCACTTGCGGCAACCGGCGGTAACTTCCGGTTCCCGTACGCCATGGGAGCCCCGAGGAGCCGCCATGTCCGAGCCCATATCCGTACCCGCACCCGTACCCGTGGACCAGCTTCACTTCGCGATGCCGCCCGTCCACGAATCCGTGGCCGACGAGCGCGCCCACCGGAAGGAACGGCTGGCCGGGGCGCTCCGGCTGTTCGGGGAGTACGGGTACGAGGACGGCGTCTCCGGGCACATCACCGCACGGGACCCGGAGTTCACCGACTGCTTCTGGGTCAACCCCTTCGGGGCCCCGTTCGACGGGCTCACGCCGGACGAGCTGATCCTGGTCAACGGCGAGGGGCAGGTCGTCGAGGGGCGCCACCACGTCAACCAGGCGGCGTTCGCCGTCCACGCGCAGGTGCACCGGGCCCGCCCGGACGTCGTCGCCGTCGCGCACACCCACTCCGTGCACGGGCGGGCCCTGTCCGCACTGGGCGAGCTCATCGAGCCGATCACCCAGGACTCCTGCGCCTTCTACGAGGATCATGTGCTGTACGACGCGTACACCGGGGTCGTCGTGGACGAGGACGAGGGGCGCCGGATCGCCGCCGCGCTCGGCGGACACAAGGCGATCGTGCTGCGCAACCACGGGCTGTTGACCGTCGGCGACTCGGTGGACGCGGCCGCCTGGTGGTTCATCGCGCTGGAGCGCTCCTGCCAGGTGCAGCTCGCCGCGCGGGCGGCCGGGAAACCGGTGCTGATCGAACACCGCGACGCGGTCGCCACCCGTGACCAGCTGGGCAGCGACCTGGTGGCGTGGATCAACTACCAGCCCCTGTGGCGCCGGATCAGTCGCACATTCTGACGATACGCGCCGAGGACCGCCCCGATGCGGCCCGCAGCCCTGTCGTGCGGCACAATTCGCTGCAATAGCAGCCGAGTTGGCTGCACCTGGGCTTGAAGGGGCGGCGTTCCCAGTGGTGTTGGACGAGGCAAGGGCGAGCAGCGCGCACGGCGGCTGTACGTGCGGCGACTGCCCGCACGGGGCGCGCGAGGGCCACCGGCGCGCGGTGGCCGCGTTCCTGGCCAAGCGGGACGAACTCGCCGCCGGCCAGGGGCTGCCGCCCGGGGTCGCACAGTCCGCCTCGGCGACCCGCCAGTGGGTCTCGGACGAGCTGACCCAGTCCGCCAGGACCGTCGCCGAACGGGGCCGGGAGGCGGGCGACGCCTGGCTGTACCGGGTGTGGCGGCGCACCCTGATCGCGGTGTGGGGAGGCGTCGCCCTGCTGATCATCGGCGAGGCCGCCACCGCCATCGGCGCGGGCTGGACCAACGCCCGTACGGCGGGGCTGGTCGCCGGACTCGTCACCGCGGGCCTGCTGACCGGCGCCGCCCATGTCCACCGCGCCCGCGGCGGCCTCCTCGCCCCGCTGATCGGCGAGGACAACCGGCTCTCCACCTCCCGGGCGGTCGCCGTCTCCTGGGTGCTGCTCGCGGTCTTCTCCGTACTCGTGCTGGCGCTCCAGCTGGCGGGCGCCTCCGGTCACGCCGAGCGCGACGCACTCATCGAGGGGCTGGACCTGGCCCGGGGCGCCGGCGTGGTGACCGTGCTCGCGCTGGTGTGCGCCGTCGCCGTCGTCGTACGCCGGGTGGTGACCGTACGGGCCCTGGCCGGGCGCCTGCAGAAGCTGCGGGCCGAGCGGCCGCGCGCCGCCGATCTGCTCACCGACGACTCCGGGCGGGGCAGCTTCACGGATGTGCAGTACGTACTGGTGAGCACCGTCGCCGTGCTGTTCGCCGCGGTCCGCCTCGCCCGCCGGCCCGAGCAGCTGCCGGACCTGCCCTGGGGCCTGGCGTTGCTGGTCACCGTCTCGGCGCTCGCCTACTTCGCCGGGAAGTACGCGGAGGGCGGACGCCCGGTGATCCTCTCGGTGGTCCGGGCCCGCGAGGCCGGGGACCTGGACGCGCCGGTCCGCACCGGCGACGACATCGAGATCCGCGGTGCGGGCTTCGTACCGCCCGGCGCCGGGACACCGGACCGGCTGGCCCGCATGGTCGTCCGGATCGGCCGGGTCCATGTGCATGTGCCGCTGATCCCGGTCACCGGCGGCTTCGCCAACCCGACGGACGGCGTCCTGACCGTGCCGGTCCCGGTCGAGGTCGAGCCGGGACGGGTGGAGGTGCAGGTCGTGACCGCCGCCGGAGTGGAGACGAACCGCGTCGAGATCGATGTGACGGACTGACCGCCGTGCGGGGTGGCGGGCACCGGCCGGACGACCCACCGGGTGAGCAGCGCGTTCGCCGCGTACGTAAGGTCTGGTGACGGGTCTACGGAAGGCGGTGCAGCCACATGCAGGGATACGGCACGAACGTACGGGGTCTGGGCGAGTCGAGAGGGCTCAAGGACCTGGCGCGGGAGCACGCCCTGCTGCCCCTGCGGATCTTCCTCGGCGTCACCTTCGTCTACGCCGGGCTCGACAAGCTGACGGACAGCGCCTTCTTCCGGGCGAGCGGCCCCGGCTCCATCGGCGAGACCATGCACGCGGTACGCGACTCGTCCGCGATCCCGGCCCTCGTCGACCTCGCGCTGAAGAGCCCCGGCGCCTTCGGGTACACCATCGCCATCGGTGAACTCGCCGTCGGCCTCGGCACCTTCTTCGGGCTCTGGACACGGCTCGCCGCGCTCGGCGGGGCGTTGATCTCGCTGAGCCTGTGGCTGACCGTGAGCTGGCAGGTCACGCCGTACTACTTCGGAAATGACCTGGCCTATCTCATGGCCTGGCTGCCGCTGGTGCTCGGCGGGGCAGCGGCGTTCTCCGTGGACGCCCTTCGCGCGACACGGCGGCGACGTATCAGGTAGTTCACCCAGGTCGCGGTGGCGGCCAGCCAGAGGCCGCCGAAGAACAGCGGGAAGAAGAAGACCCACGGGGCGTCCCAGGCTCCCGCGGCGTCCGCCGCGTATCCCGCCGCCAGTGCGAGCATGACCACGCCCGCCACCGCCCGTCCGGGACGGATCTCATGACGCAGCACGGGTGACCTCCACCTGTCCGATGCCGACTTCGAGAGTGAGCTCCACGGTGCCCGCCGGTTTGCTGCCCGGGGGCGGCGGAAGCGTCCGGTGCTCCCGCTGTGCGGCGTTGACGTCCACCTCGCGCGGCCCCCCGGTCGGGGCCTTGCCCGGCCGGCTGACCGGCAGCGTGATGTCGCCGATGCTCGCCCGCGCGTCCACCTTCACCGTCACGTCCTCGGGCACGACGACGACCGCGCGGCCCGCCCCGACGTTCACCTCCGTCGCGACGGTCCCGCCCCGGGGGACGGTGATCCCGGTGAGGTCCAGCCGCGCCACCCCCGTGCCCAGCCGGTAGTGCGGCTGGACCGCTGCCACCGAGGTGGGCCGCCACCCCTCGCGCACCCAGTGGGTGGTGATGTTCTTGGGCAGTGCGGACGCGCCCGCCAGCAGGGCGGCCGTGATCATCGCCAGCATGACCGTGCCGAACCCCGTCCGGCCCAGGAACGCGCTGACCAGCATTCCGAGCCCGAACACCGCGAGCGCACCGGCCAGGCCGAACTGCAGACTCGTACCGAAGGGCTGGGACTCCCAGCTCAGCCCCGTGCCCAGACCGCCCGCGATCAGCGCGAACAGGAACACCAGCCCGCCGATCGAGGTCGGGCCCCTGGTGCCGGCCTCCTGCCGGGGCGCGCGGAACGGATCCTTCGGCGCGGCACCCGCGGGGCGCGGTGCACGGGGCGGGAGCACTGCGTCGGCCGGACCCCACAGATAGCCGGCGCCCACCGGCCCCGTCGTGCCGTCCTTGACGATCGGGTCCCGCCACCACGACGGGCTGCCCGGTGTCGGCGGCGCCTTCACCTCGGGGGGCGCGTCCGCCACCGCCTGCGCGGTCGCCGGGTGCAGCGGGTTCTCGGGCGCCGCGGACCTGCGGTGCTGCGTCCACACGGCGAAGCCGACGACCGCGAGCGACAGCATCGCGGAGAACGCCAGCGTGCCGCCGTTGCCCAGCATGGACAGGAAGAGACCGCAGCCGATCAGCGCGAGCAGCACCGCGATCAGCGAGGCCCCCTCCACCCGGCCGGACAGCAGCCGCCGCGCCTCGTTCTCCTCCTCGCCGTCCACGGGGACCAGCAGCCAGGCGAAGCCGTAGAAGATCAGCCCGATGCCGCCGGTCACGGACAGCACACCGAGCACGATCCGGAAGATCACCGGGTCGACGTCGCAGTACCGGCCGAGCCCGCCGCACACCCCGGCCACCACCTTGTGCTGCGGACTGCGCCGCAGCAGAGGTGCCGGATCGGGGGGCGGAGCGACACCGGGGGAGGCGTCCTGGGGAACGGTCATGGCTCCATGGTGACGGGCCCGGAGCCCGTCCGGGACCCGCGCCGACCCTGGCCGATCCCTGATATTGGCCGGCCGGGCCCTTGAGGGATCTCCCGGTGCGGGGGTCTCCGGGGCCGGGGCCCGCCGGGCACTCAGGGTCGACTAGGGGGCCGACCCTGATGCCGCCACCCGCACGGACATGTGACGATCGGGTCATGCCAGCCGCCACGACCCGAGCCGCCAGCTCCCGCACCACGGACCCGGACGAGCCACCGCTGCGCAAGCTGTACCGCAGCGCCGACGGACGGCTGCTGGGCGGCGTCGCGCGCGGTCTCGCCGGGCACCTCGGGCTGCCCGTCGTCTGGGTGCGGTTCGTCTTCCTCGGCCTGTTCTTCGCGGACGGCCTCGGCGCACTGCTCTACGCCGTGTTCTGGATCGTCGTCCCGCTCGGTATCGGAGGCGTCGAGACACCGCGCTCGGTCTTCGAGACCGCCCCGGACGGCAGCCGCCGGCTCCGCAAGCCCGACAAGGGCCAGGTCTTCGCCCTGATCGCGCTGGTCTTCGGCGCCATGATCTTCGTCGGCAACGTCGACATGGGCAGCGGGGCCGACCGCTACATCTGGCCCACGCTGCTGATCGGCGCCGGTTCCGTACTGGTGTGGCGGCAGGCCGACAACGCCCGGCGCGCCCGCTGGATGGAGGTCGGCAGCCGCCGCCGGGTCCTGCATCTGGCCCGGGGGCTCGCCGGGGTCGCCCTGGTCGGCCTGGGTCTGGCCGTCTTCATGGTGGTACGCGGCTCCGCGGCCCAGCTCGGCAACGTCATGACCGCGGCCATCGCCGTCCTCACCGGCATCGCGCTGCTGGCCGGCCCCTACCTCGTCCGCATGACCCAGGACCTCTCCGAGGAACGCCTGATGCGCATCCGGGCCCAGGAGCGCGCCGAGGTGGCCGCCCATGTCCACGACTCGGTGCTGCACACCCTCACCCTGATCCAGCGCAACGCGGACGACGTGGGAGAGGTCCGCAGGCTCGCCCGCGCCCAGGAACGCGAACTGCGCAACTGGCTGTACAACCCCGAGGGCACCGGCAAGGACGAGGACGACGAGCCCGAGACCCTCGCCGAGGCGGTCAAGCGCGCCGCCGCCGAGGTCGAGGACAAGCACGGCGTCCCGCTGGAGGTCGTCGTGGTCGGCGACTGCCCGCTGGACGAGAAGCTGACCGCCCAGATGCAGGCCGCGCGCGAAGCCATGGTCAATGCCGCCAAGTACGGTGGCGAGGGCGGCGCCGTGCAGGTCTACGCGGAGGTCGAGGGCCGCACGGTCTTCGTCTCGGTGCGCGACCGGGGCCCGGGATTCGACCTGGACTCCGTACCGGGGGACAGAATGGGCGTACGAGAATCAATCATCGGCCGGATGCAGCGCAACGGCGGTACGGCGCGACTGCGTTCGGTGCCCGGCGGGGGCACGGAAGTCGAGCTGGAGATGGAGAGGGCGAGCGATGACCAAGACCACTGAGCCGGCCGGGGGCCCGGAGCGCCGGGTACGGGTCGTGCTCGTCGACGACCACCGGATGTTCCGCACCGGCGTCCAGGCCGAGATCGGCCGCACCGAGGAGACCGGCGTCGAGGTGGTCGGCGAGGCCGCCGACGTCGACCAGGCGGTCACCGTCATCACGGCGACCCGCCCCGAGGTCGTCCTCCTCGACGTGCATCTGCCCGGCGGCGGCGGCGTCGAGGTGCTGCGCCGCTGCGCCCCGCTGATGGGGGCCGTGGAGAACCCGGTGCGGTTCCTGGCGCTGTCCGTGTCGGACGCCGCCGAGGATGTCATCGGCGTCATCCGCGGCGGTGCCCGCGGCTATGTCACCAAGACCATCACCGGCACCGACCTGGTCGACTCGGTCTTCCGGGTCCAGGACGGCGACGCGGTGTTCTCGCCCCGGCTGGCCGGCTTCGTCCTCGACGCCTTCGCCTCCACGGACGCGCCGCCGGTCGACGAGGACCTGGACCGCCTCACCCAGCGCGAGCGCGAGGTGCTGCGGCTGATCGCCCGCGGCTACGCGTACAAGGAGATCGCCAAGCAGCTGTTCATCTCGGTGAAGACCGTCGAATCGCACGTCTCGGCGGTGCTGCGCAAGCTCCAGCTCTCCAACCGCCACGAGCTGACCCGGTGGGCGACGGCGCGACGGCTGGTCTGAGCCCGAGATCCGTTCCTACGGTTCAGTAGGCGCGTGAGCGATCACGCGGCTACCCTGTGCGCGACGGAAGGAGGACGGCGTGCTGCTGAGATTCCGCACGGCGAATGTACGGTCGCTGCGCGACGAGCAGGAGCTGTCCTTCGTCGTACCACCGGGCGAGGAATCGGATGTCGCGCGGACCGTCGAACTCTCCGACGGGAAGCAGCTCCAGGTCTATCCCTTGCTGGGCATCTTCGGCGCGAACGCGTCGGGCAAGTCCAATGTGATCTTCGCGCTGAAGAAGATGCGCGAAGCGGTCCTCAGCTCGTACGGCGAGTGGACCTCGTACCAAGGGATTCCGCGCGAGGTGTTTGCGCTGGATCCGAAGGCCGAGGCGGAAAGCTCCTTCTACGAAGCCGACTTCGTGCTGGGGGACGGCGTCCGCTGGACCTATGGCTTCGAGCTGGGCGCGCAGCGCGTGGAGGCCGAGTGGCTGCACGCGTACCCCAAGGGCCGCCGCCAGGTGTGGTTCGACCGCGACGCGACGCGCGAGAAGGTCTTCGACTTCCCCGGCGACCGGGTGCAGGACCGGGCCCTGCTGGCCCGTATGACCCGTGCCGACGCGCTTCTGCTGTCCCGTGCGGCCAACGACAACCACCAGCAACTCACGCGTATCTTCGACTGGTTCAAGCAGAACCTCTGGGACATCACCCCGGAGACGGAGATCGCGCAGCGCGAGGCTTTCACCGCGCGCAAGCTGCTCGACGAACGCTCCCGGGAGCGTATCGAGGAGCTGCTGCGCATCGCCGACCTGGGGATCAGTGGGGCCGAGGTGGAACAGCGGCCGGGTCAGGCCCCGTCGGTCAGGCTGCTGCACTCCGGCGGAAACGACGGAGCCGTACCACTCGACTGGAAGCGGGAGTCCTTCGGCACGCGGTCGTGGTTCGCCCTGATCGGCCCGCTTCTGCTGGCGCTGGACGAGGGCGCGGTCCTGCTGATCGATGAACTGGACGCCAGCCTGCACCCGCGTTTCGCGGCGGAGGTCGTACGGCTCTTCCAGGCCCCGTGGGCCAACACCAGGGGCGCCCAGCTCGTCTTCACGTCCCACGACCCGTCATTGCTCAGCATGCCTCGGGGCGGTCGGCAGCTGGAGCCTGGACAGGTCTGGCTCACCGAGAAGGACCGGGCCGGCGCCACCGAGATCTACCCGCTGAGCGATGTGGAACCGGGCGAGGAGGAGGACCTCACGGACTCCTACCTCGCGGGTGCTTTCGGGGGTGTACCGAAGATGGCCGCCGGACAGATCGGGCGCAAGCTGCTGGCATCACGTACAGGGGAGGCGGAGCGTTCCTGATGGCGAGGGACAGGGGGCGGGACAACCCGGGGCGAGGGCGGAAGCAGCGTCCGGAGGAGCGCCCGCGAGAGGTGTACGTCTTCACGGAGGGCGAGGTCACGGAACCGGGATTCGTCGAGTACGTGCGTGATCACGGGACCCCCGCCAAGCAGGGCCGCAGCGTCGAGATCTTCTTCGAGAACCTGACCGCGCCCTCGAAACGCCGTAAACCCCTGCCTTTGGTGGAGGAGGCCATTCCGTACGTTGCGAGAGCCGAGAGGACGGCGCGGAAAGCCGGGCTCAAGGAGAAGGACTGGAACTGGCCGCAGGTCTGGTGCCTCTTCGACCGGGATCAGCATGAGGACATCCCTTCCGCCTTCGCCAGGGCGAAGCGAGCCGGCGTGAGGATCGCCTACTCCCACCCCTGCTTCGAGCTGTGGCGGCTGTTCCACTACCAGAACTACACGAGCACCTTCGGCGGCGTCTGCGACAGCGCGGCGGAACGCCTCAAACGGCAGCCGGGCTTCGCGCAGACCTACGGTCCGACCATCCGGAGCGTCTCCCCGGAGACGGCGAAGCGCGTGATGCCGGAGCAGCTCCGTGGCAGGTACGAGAAGGCCCGCCGCTTCGCCCAGCAGCGGAACGCCACGCACACCGGACCGGACCAGAACCGCTGGGACCCGTACACCGACGTGTGGAGCTTCGTCGAGGACGGGCTGGGCGTCGCCGACTACTGACGGAGGCGGGACGCTTCGGTCCCTCGCGTGCCGGTGACGCCGTAGGCTTCCGGGTGCAACCGGACAGAAGTCAGACGTAGAGGGAGTGCCGTACGTGGCCAAGCTCACGCTCGCGCAATTGGAACGCCATCTCTTCGCGGCGGCGGACATTCTGCGCGGCACGATGGACGCCGCCGAGTACCGGGACTTCATCTTCGTCCTGCTTTTCCTCAAGCGCGTCAACGACGAGTTCGATGCCGCACGAGAGCGGATTCGCGCCGAGGCCCTGGCGGCCGGGTCCTCCGAGGAGGAGGCCGAGGAGGAAGCGGAGACCTACCAGAACTACCGGTTGCGCGGAGTCGTGTACGTACCGGAGGAGGCCCGCTGGGAGCGGCTCGCCGGGGGAGTCGACGAGATCGCGACGCATTACCTGCAGCCGGCCCTCGACAAGCTGGAGTCGCAGCCCGGCAACGGAGAGCTGCGGGGGCTGTTCAGCCACGTCAACTTCAACCGTATCGGCGGTGGCGGAGGCAGGAGCTCGTCGGCTGCGGATCTCGCCGACAAGCGGCTGGCCGCGCTCATCGAGCACTTCGGCAGTATCCGGCTCCGCGGCGAGGACTTCGAGTTCCCGGACATGATCGGTGCCGCGTACGAGTATCTGATCAAGGACTTCGCGGATACGGCGGGCAGCAAGGGCGGCGAGTTCTACACCCCGCGTGCGGTCGTCCGGATGATGGTCGAGCTGGCCCGGCCGACGGCGGGAATGCGGATCTACGACCCGTGTGTCGGCTCCGGCGGAATGCTCATCCACGCCAAGGAGTACATCGACGAACACGGTGGCGACTCCGGGAACCTGTTCCTCGCCGGGCAGGACGCCAACAGTGGCTCGTGGGTCATGGCCACCATGAACATGCTCTTCCATGGTGCGAAGTCGTTCTCGTTGAAGACGGGTGACACCCTCACCAACCCGCTGCACCCCGAGGCCGATTTCGACCTGGTGCTCAGCAATCCGCCGTTCTCCATGGACTACAAGGAGGACGAGGTACCGCACCGGGAGGACCGGATGCCGTACGGGATTGCCCCCGAAAAGGGTAAGGCCGACCTCATGTTCCTCCAGCACATGCTGGACATGGTGCGGGTGAAGGGCGGATCGGTCTTCACCGTGATGCCGCACGGCGTCCTCTTCCGGGGCGGCGGCGAACAGAAGATCCGCACGAAGCTGCTGGACGCGCACCTGATCGAGGCCGTGATCGGCCTCGCGCCGAACCTCTTCTACGGGACCGGCATCCCGGCCTGCGTCATCGTGCTCCGCCCCCCGGAGCAGCGGCCCAAGGATCAGCGGGACAAGGTGCTGTTCATCAACGCCGACCGCGAGTACCAGGCGGTGCGCGCGCAGAGCGTGCTGCTGCCCGAGCACGTCGAGAAGATCGTCTCGACTTTCCACGCCTACAAGGATGTCGAAGGCTTCGCGAAGGTGGTGGACCGGAGCGACCTGGCGGAGAACGCCGACAACCTGAACATCCGCCGCTACGTGGACAACACCCCGCCGCCGGAGCCGCAGGACGTACGGGCACACCTGATGGGCGGTGTACCGGTCGCGGAGATCGAGGCGAAGAAGACACTGCTCGACGCGTACGCGGTGGACGCGCTGGAGCTGTTCGCGGCGCGCGAGGGCGATCCGGAGTACGTCGACTTCCTGCCGGAGGGCGAACGCCCGGACGCGGCCCGGCTGACCGAGCTGGCGGGCGAGCGGGAGGCGGTGCTGTGGAAGGCGTTCGAGGAGTGGTGGACGTCGGAGGCCGAGCAGATCGCCCTGCTGGCCCCGGCGGATGATGGCGATGACCGTACGGAGAACGAACGCAAGGCCCAACTGGCCAGGCTCCGCGAGGACTTGATCACCTCCTTCCGATCCCGCCTCCTTCAGGTCGGCCTTCTCGACCGGTACGCGCTGGCCGGCGCGGTCGCCGGGTGGTGGCACGAGGGCAAGAACGACCTCAAGGCGCTTTCGGTGAACGGCTTCGGCGGCGTCATCGACGGCTGGATCGACATGGTCAAGACGATGCTGGCCGCAGAACCGGACCCGAGCACGGGCGGCAGCCGAAAGCGCTCGGCGGCGGAACGGCGCCAGGCCTACGACCACAAGGTGGTCGCCGCCATCGCTCCGGAGTTCCTGGAGCGACTCGCGGCGGCGGACCGGGCCAAGGCGGCGCTGGACGCGAAGGTGAAGGCAGCCGAGGAGGCGAAGGCGGCCCTCGCGGCGGCGGAGAAGGCGGCAGCCGAGTCCGGCGAGGAGGACGCGGAGGTGGACCCGGCCCTGGCGGAGGCCGTGCTCGCACCGAAGGCCCTGGCGAAGCTGAAGAAGGACCGGACGGCGGCGGGCAAGGCCGTGACCGATCTGGAGAACGACTTCTGGCCGATCGACCCGGGGAAAAAGCCGAAGAAGGCGGTGGCGGCTGCCAAGGCCAAGGCTGCGGCGGAGGACGTGCAGGAGTCGCTGCTGGACGCGGTTGAGGGGGAGGGCGGGGCCGAGGCTGAGGCGACGGTGCCCCTTCTTACTCGGGTGCGGCGGGGCCTGGATGCGGAGAGAGCGCGCGATGCGGTGCTCGGCATTCTGCGTGACGACCTTGTGGGCAAGCTTGAGGGGCATGTGGTGCGGAGCCGCCGGGGGTTGGTGGAGTCGTTCCAGGTCTGGGAAGACAAATACGCGGTCTCGCTGCGGGTCCTCGAGACCAAACGGGCCGAGGCATCGACCCAGCTGAACACCTTGCTGAAGGGGCTCGGTCATGGCGGGTGAAGTGCGTGTAGAGCGTCGCAAATTGTCCGACCTTGCAGACGTTACGGGGGGTGTGACGCTGGGGCGCGAGGTGCCGGCGAGTGAGAGCGTGGAACTCCCGTATCTGCGAGTAGCAAATGTCCAGGATGGATACATCGACACTGAAGACGTCAAAGCAGTACGTGTGCTGAAGTCCGAGGTGGATCGATTCCGCCTGAGACGTGGCGACGTTCTTCTCACTGAAGGCGGTGATTTCGACAAACTGGGCCGTGGGGCGGTTTGGGACGGTCGAATTGACCCCTGCCTGTACCAGAATCATATCTTCCGAGTTCGTTGCAACCCTTCACATCTGGTGCCGGAGTATCTTTCCCTCTTCATGGCATCACCTGAGGGGCGTTCGTACTTCCTGAGAATCGCCAAGCAAACGACGAACTTGGCCACGATCAACTCGTCGCAGCTCAAAGCGATGCCAGTGCCCTGGCCGTCGATCGCTGAACAACGTCGGATTGCTGGAGCGCTCGATGTCGTGTCGGCTGAAGAGAACTCCATTGAAGCATCGATCACGAAGATTCGGGCCGTGCGCCAGGGGGTGCTGCTCAGGGCAATGCCCTTGGGCGCACAGGGGGTGCCTCTCGAAGACTGGCAGCGCGTAACGCTCAAAGCGGTCGTTCCGTCCACTGACTATGGAATTTCCGAAGCGTTGGTCAGTGACCCGCAAGGCATGCCGGTCCTGCGCATGAACAACATCCGCGATGGACAGGTAGATACCAGCGAACTTCGCTACTGCCCCACCTCCGTGCCGGACAGGCTCGTGCTGCGGCATGGAGACGTTCTGTTCAATCGAACCAACAGCATTGAGCACGTTGGCAAAGCCGCCATGTGGAAGGATGATCTGCCGAAGGCCACGTTCGCTTCCTACTTGGTTCGCTTGAACCCTGACCTTCGGCAGATCACGCCGGAATACTTGGTGGAGTGGCTGCAGCACCCGATCATTCGCCAGCGAGTAAAGGCGATTTCGACAGTCGCTGTCCAGCAGGTGAATGTAAACCCGACCAGGCTCCGCGACCTCGAAATCGACCTGCCCATTTCTCTGGACGAACAGCGCAGGATCGTGAGCTCGCTCACCGCCTGCGATGACCGGATTCGCCGCGAGGAAGAGGAGCTTGCCAAGCTCCGCCAGCTGAAGATTGGCCTTGCGGACGATTTGTTGGCGGGCAGGGGCGGTCGGGTCCGGACAGGGTTGATGCTCACGGCCCGAACTCAGAGCCCTCACCGGAGAGTTTGAGCTCCGCCCAAACCGCCTTTCCGATCCCGTTCCTGCGCGGGCACGTCCCCCACCGGTCGGCGAGGGCGATCACCAGTGCCAAGCCGCGGCCGTCCTCGTCGTCGATTCCGGCCGGGCGCGGCTTCGGGAGGTCGTTGTTCGCGTCGGCCACCTCCACGCGCAACGTGCTGTCGTAGAGCGCGAATCGCGTTCCGATCTTCCGGCCGGGCGACACCCGGCCGTGCTCGACGGCGTTGGTGACGAGCTCGGAGAGCAGCAGCGCCGCTGTCTCGGCAGGCTCGTCGTCGATCTTCCACTCGACGAGTTGCTGCCGCAGGGCTGCCCGTGCCCGGCCGGCGCTTCTGCGGTGGCGGGGGAAGAGCTGGCGGGTTTCGACGCCGGTGGCAGGCATGGCCGTGGGCGATTCTCCGGATGCAGACACAGGGGTGCCCCCTCAAGTGCGCGTGGCTGGATGGCGGTTTGGCCTGGCGTGGCCACCCGCAGAAAGTTGCCGTGCGTGAGCAAAAGGCAACTATCCGCATAGTGAGGTGCCGTGCTCGCACGGTGCAAGCAGAACACCTAAGTTCACTCCATCTGACGCTGACGCTGGGTATGTTGGTTGTCGCGAAGAGTGCGCGATGGGAAGTTCGGTTGAGGGGGCGTCATGCCAGTGCTGGAGAACCCAACGGTCCGTCGCCGGGTACTGGGGGCGAACTTGCGGCGGCTGCGCGATGAGCAGGGCCGACTGCTCGAAGACGCCGCCCAGGAGCTCGGATGCCACCCGGCGAAGGTCAGCCGGATCGAGTCAGGGCGCAGCGGGATCCGTCAGCTCGACCTCAGAGTGCTGCTCGACTTCTACGGTGTCAAAGACGTGAGGACTCGCGAAGGGTGGCTCGCCCTGGCACGCGAGAGCCGACGGCAGCGCTGGTGGCGGGAGTTGGAGGATCAGCTTCCGCAGGACTTCCTCGACCTGATCGGTCTGGAGGACGAGGTCGCCGGATGTCGGGGCTTCCAGCCGAGCATCATTCCCGGGCTGTTCCAGACCGAGGCGTACGCGACGGCTGTCATCCAGGGTGGCTCGGCCGGGCCTCCCAGTGAGGCGCAGCTCACCAAGGTGCGCGTTCGACTCGAACGCCAGAAGGCGATGACAGGGCGCCGACCGGAACCGCTCCATGTCTGGATGGTCCTCGGAGAGGCGGCGCTGAGGCAGCAGATCGGCGGGCGGGGAGTGCTTCGGGAGCAGTTGCTGCATCTGGTGGAGATGGCACAGCTTCCGAACGTCACGTTGCAGGTACTACCCTTCTCGGCAGGGGCCTGCAAGGGCGGCATGTTGCCCTTTCTGCTCTACAGTTTTCCAGCTCCGACGGAGCTGGAAGTAGTGCTTCTGGAGAGCTTCACGAGCCACGCCTACCTCGAAGGGCCCGGAGATACGGCGCACTACAACGGAGTCTTCGATCATGTGCGAGCAACTGCGTTGAGCGCACTGGACTCGGAGGCGCTGATGGTCAGCCTGGCCGACGAACTGGCCCGCAGCTAAGGAAGAACGGCAGATGTCCTCTGATCGGTCCGAGTGGTTCAAGAGTTCCTACAGCCAGCAGAACGGCGAGTGCGTGGAAGCCCGCCGGTCGGAAGCCGGTCTGGACCTGCGCGACACCAAGGACCGCCGGGCCGGCACCCTCGCCTTCACCGCCGCCGCATGGAGCGCCTTCCTCGGGGACGTGAAGCAGGACGCATCCCGCTCCGTATAGCCGCGAACACCCCCAAAGCCCCTGGCCGTTGCCAGGGGCTTTCGCGCACTCCGCCTCCCCTTGTGATCTCCTGGCGCAGAATGGGCGGACAGTCGGGCGGTTCACTCGGAGGGGCGCGGGCGGATGGTACGGGGTGCGGTTGGGCGGGACGAAGTCGAGCGGGACGAAGTCGAGCGGCCGTTCATCGAGCAGCTCAAAGCGATGGGCTGGGAGCACATCCACGGCTCCGATCTCGCCGACGACGAGCGATCCCGTGACGACGTACTGCTGACCAAGCGCCTCGCCGCAGCCGTTCGGCGCATCAACCGGCTGCCGGGCACCGGGGACGCCTGGATGACGGAGGCCGACGCCGGGCGGGCCGTCGATGATCTGCGACGAGCGGCCCGCAGCGTGTCCGCGCAGTCGCTGCTACGGGCCAATGGCGATGCCACGGCCCTGCTGTTGCGTGGCACCCCGATGACCGGGCCGCAGGACAAGGACTTCCTCGTCCAGTTCGTCGACTGGGAGTGGGAGGGGCAGGACGACGCCGAGATCCTCCGGCGGAACCGGTTCCTCGTCGTCGACCAGTTCCGTATCCGCAAGGCCGACGGCAAGGATGCCGTCCTCGATCTCGTTCTGTTCGTGAACGGCATCCCCGTCGCTGTCGTCGAGTGCAAGAGCCCCGACCGCAAGGACGCCATCGGTGACGCGGTCCGGGACCTGCGGAGGTACGCCGGGAAGCCGCTGGAGCACGACGCCCGCACGGACTCGGGGAGCCCCGGCGGCGTGCCGGAACTGTTCGTGCCTGCCCAGTTGTTGATCGCCGCGAGTGGGAGGACCGCAGCCCTCGGCACGATCTCCGCCGCCGAGGAGCACTACGCCGCCTGGCACAGTGTCGAGCCGGACTACGCCGACGACCGTGCCCTGCGCGCCGCGCTTCAGGCGTCGAAGGTCCTGCGGGGTGAGGCCAAGCTGACCGGTCAGCACAAGCTGATCGCGACCGTGCTGAAGCCGCGCAATCTGCTGAACATCATCCGGCACTACGTCTTCGAACTGCCCGTCAAGACCAAGGAGGGCGAACCTCCGGTCACGGTCAAGGCCGTCTGCCGGCATCAGCAGTACCGGGCCGTGGAGAAGATCGTCCACAAGCTGCGGACCGGCCGCAAGCGAGGCGAGTCAGGTGCCGAGGACGACGAGCGTGGCGGCGTCATCTGGCACACCCAGGGCTCCGGAAAGAGCCTCACCATGTCGTTCCTGGCACGACGGCTGCACATGAGCCGGGATCCGGAGCTGAATCGCTTCACCCTGCTCGTCGTCACCGACCGCAAACAGCTCCAGCAGCAGCTGTCCGCAGCCGTGCGGGTCAGCGGCAGCACCATCCGTATCGCCAGGTCCCAGACCGATGTGGAGAGCATGCTCCAGCGGGCGGGCAAGCCGGGCGGCCGGGCCGTGATCTTCGCGATGATCCAGAAGTATCTGGGGCGGATCCCCGGGTTCGTCGGGGAGACGGACGGCGACGACCGGGAGTTCGCCGAGGAGTTCAAGCAGGCACATGGTCGGATCTCCGCGGGGGCGGACCCGGCCGAGGTCGCGGACCCGACGCCCGACGAGGCCACCACCGAGGCGGTCAGGCGCCGGTTCACGGAGTGCAGCACCGAGTCGCGTGTGCTGGTCCTGGTCGACGAGGCGCACCGTTCGCACACCTCCGTACTGCACGCGTGCCTGCGGGACTCCGTCCCCAACGCCGCCCGGATCGGCTTCACCGGTACGCCGATCATGAAGGGCAAGCTGAACGACACCGGCCGGATCTTCGGCCTGGAGCCGGGCGACACCTTCCTCGACTCGTACCGGATGGAAGAGGCGGAGAAGGACAAGGTCGTCGTTCCCGTCCGGTACGAAGGGCGTGCCGG
Source organism: Streptomyces atratus (assembly GCF_900119365.1). Lineage (GTDB taxonomy): Bacteria > Actinomycetota > Actinomycetes > Streptomycetales > Streptomycetaceae > Streptomyces > Streptomyces atratus_B. The sequence continues at coordinate 184,469 of NZ_FPJO01000011.1, read as the reverse complement.
GCAGGGCAGGATCAACAAGAAGCAGGTGCTCGACGCCAAGTTCGAAGACCTCATCGCGAAGCTGAGCGAAGAGGAACAGCCCAAGGCCCGCAGGGGCACGAAGCCGACGAGCAGGGACGTCGCCGAATCCTTCCCGATGATCCGGGCCAAGGCCGTCGACATGCTGGAGCACTACGTCACGGGGCCGCTCACCGGTGGCTTCAAGGCCCAGGTCGCGGCTGTCAGCAGGCGGGCGGCCGTGCACTACCGGGATGCCCTGCGCGACGCCCGCGCCGAGCTGCTGGCCAAGGTGAGGGCGTTCGACGGCGCGGCCCGCGAGACGTTGCGGGCGAAGAAGCCGGAGAAGTACACCCGGGAGGACATCCTCCTGCTGCGTGCCTGGCAGTACCAGGAAGTGCTGCGGCGGATGGACTTCGTGCCCGTGATCTCGGAGGGCGACGAGCGCAAGGGCGGTCTGTGGCGGGAGTGGACGGACCCGAAGAGCCAGGAAGAGCACATCGAGCGGTTCCTGGAGCCGTTCCCTCATCTGCCCCCCGACAACCCGTGGGCAGTCGAGCATCCCGAAGAGACCGACCCGCTGCCGGGCGGCACCGTCGGTCTGAACCCCTGGAGCAATGAGGTTCCGGACACCCCGGTCGAAAAGCCGCCGATCGCCTTCCTGATCGTGAAGTCGATGCTGCTGACCGGGTTCGACGCCCCGATCGAGCAGGCGCTGTATCTGGACCGCCCGATCCAGGACGCCGAACTGCTCCAGGCCGTGGCACGCGTCAACCGGCCCGCCCGCCTCAAGCGCGAGGGCCGGGTCGTGGACTACTACGGCGTACTGAACAACCTTGCCGTGACCCTGGCCGCCTACCGGGGTGACCCGCCGGTGCTGGACGGGCTGCGCAGCCTGTCCTCGGAGGTACCGGGGATGACGGGGGCGGCGCGGCAGCTCCGCCGGTTCCTCAAGCGGCTGGGTACCGGCGGGCTGGACGGTCCCGGGGGCATGGGACGGGCGATGATGGCTCTGCACGACCCGGAAGAGCGGGCCGAGTACGACCGGCTTCTCGGGACGTTCCTGGACGCGCTGGAACGCGTACTCCCGCACGAAGCGGCCCTGGAGATGATGCCGTACGCCCGGCGATGGACCCAGTTGCAGTTGCGTGTCCGCAGGCACTACCGCGACGAGTCGGGCGGCACGTTCTCGATGCGGGGTTACGGGCGCAAGGTCCGGGCGCTGATCGCCGACCATCTGGAGTTGCCCGAGATCACGCAGGCCATCGCACCGGTCTCCATCCTCGACCCCGATTTCGACGAGATCGTGGGACGTATCCCGGATGTCCGCGAGTCCGCGGCGGAACACGAGCAGGCGCTCCGCTACCACCTCGAAGAGCGCATCGTCAACGACGACCGGCAGGTGTACCGAGAGCTCTCCGCGGACCTCCAGCAGGTGCTCGACGAATTCGCGGGGCGCTGGGAGGACATCCAGCGGGAACTGGGCCCGCTCATCGACAGGGCACGGCAGGCCGAGCAGGCGGATCCGGAGACGGCAGGGCTGACGCCGGTGGAACGGAAGCTGTACGTCAAGCTCACCGATCACATGGCCGAGCACCCGGTCTTCGGCGAACTCGACCAGGAGTTCCTGCGGGCGCTGACGGTCGAGCTCGCCTCTCTCATCTCCGAGCACGTCTCCAGCGCGTCCTGGTCCGGGCTGGAGACCAGCCTGGAGGATCTCCAGGTGCACATCTGGGCCCGGCTGCGGGAGAACAAGCTGCGGCCGGTCGAGGGCGGGCTGAAGCCGCTGACCTTGCTCTCCAACTCGATCGCGGGATTCGCGCAGGATCACGCCGGGGCGTTCCGGGCGGAGCGGCTGGGACAATAAGGGGGTGTCCGAGTCGTCGCCCCTCTCCTCCGCCCCGCCCTCGCTCGTCGACGGGCAGGAGCTCACGGTCGACGGCAGGGCGTTCCTGGTGCGGGTGAGCGCGCGGCGGTCGAAGCTCGGGCTCACGGTCGAGCGGGACGGTTCGCTGACGCTGCGGACTCCGACGGGGTGTGCGGCCCGGAGAGCCGAATCGTTCGTGCGGAACAGCAGGCCGTGGATCGACGACAAGCTCCGGTTGCGGGATGCGCTGCGTCCGGTGCATCCGGTCCGTGAATTCACCGACGGCGAGACCTACCGGTACCTGGGCCGCGAGTACCGCCTCCTGCTGGTGGACGACCCCGGCGCACCGGTCCGGCTGTCTGCCGGGCGGCTGTGCCTGGACAGGGCCACCGCGGCAGATGTGCGACTGGCCCGGCGCGCGGTCACCGCCTGGTATCGCAAGGTGGGGCTGAACTGGGCGCAGGGGCGCCTCCAGCCCTGGGCCGCACGCATGGACGTCGACGAGCCGATGGTCACCGTGAGAGACGTCGGGCGCCGCTGGGGCACGTACCGGAACGGCGCTACCCCCGCCGACGGCGGGCGGATGGCTCTCCACTGGGCTGTCTTCCAACTCCCCGCCCAGCTCGTCGACTACGTCATCGCCCATGAGCTGGCGCATATCCGGGTGGCCGGGCACGGGCCTGACTACTGGCGGCTGCTGCGCCGGGCCATCCCGGAATGCGAACGTCTCAAGGGGGAACTGGACGAGATGGGGCGGAGGGTCTGGCTGGGGGACGTCCCCGCGGACCCGACGGCACGCGCAAGGGGCGTCCCCGGGGATTGACAGTCCGCGTGCAGTCGAGCCTCGTCCGCAGGTCAGTCGAGCGAGATGTTCAGCTTCTCGCCGATCCTGCGGAAGCCGATGCTCGCGTAGATCCGCTCCACATCGGCGTCGCCCGGCTCCAGCCACACCACCCGGCAGCCGCGTTCGAAGGCGGTCGCGGTCAGATGGGCGGAGAGCGCGGCGCCGATGCCGCGGCGGCGATAGGCGTCGGCGACGGCGAGACCGGCCAGCTCGGTGAGGCCGTCGACCGGGACGGAGCAGCCGCCCGCGCCCGCCGGTACGTCGTCGACCGTGGCGAGGGCGGCGACCCCGCCGTCCCGGGCCGCGGTGCGCAGCCAGTCCGCCACACCGGCCTCGGGTTCGCCGGTGCCGCCGTATCCGTGGTGCTGGACGAGCGCGGCGGCGGCGAACTCCGCGTCGGTGGCCGGTTCGTCGATCGCGAGGTCCGCCACCGGCTTCGGCGTCAGCAGCTCGTCCGGTGCGCAGGCCATGATCGGGGCCCGGTTCTCGACGGTGAACCCCGCGGCGAGCAGCGCGGGTTCGACCGCGGGCGCCGAGCCGGGCAGGAACTCCAGCCGGGGAAGCCGGTCGTGCTCGCGGAACGCCGTGATCAGCGCGTCGACATCGGCGGGCGTCGGCTCGGCGTCCTGGTCGGGTATGGCGTAATTGGCGTACTTGAGCGACCAGTCGGGGTTGTAGCGCACCGTGAAGGGCCCGACCCGGAGGTGGTCCGGGGAGCGCTGGGCGAGCGTACGGGCATGGGTCTGGACATCGGCGTCCATGGGCATGTGGGGTTGTCCTCCGGCCGGTTGGGCGACGGCGGGCCGGTCCGAGGGCGGTCCGGCCCGAAGGCGGTTGCTCCGATGGCGGGTTGCTCCGGATCGGAGACGGGAGCCTATGCCACCCGGGTGGCCCCGGCGAAGGGCATTTGGTCGATCGGCGCGATCCGGACCGGTGACCCGGTGCGCGGGGCGTGGATCATCTGGCCGTTGCCGATGTAGAGCCCGACATGGCTGATGCCGGAGTAGAAGAACACCAGGTCGCCCGGCGCGAGTTCGGAACGCGAGACGCGCCGCCCGGCATTGATCTGCGTGTACGTGGTCCGGGGGAGCGAGACACCGGCGGAGCGCCAGGCGGCCTGGGTGAGCCCGGAGCAGTCGAACGAGGAGGGGCCGGTGGCGCCCCAGACGTACGGCTTGCCGAGCGCCCCGTACGCGAACGCCACGGCCTCGGCGGCGCGGGCGTTCGGCGCCCGGACGGGGCCGCGCGCGGTGGAGCGTTCGGCGCGGTCGGCGGAATGCGTGCCGTCGGCCGATCCGTGGCCGGAGTTCTCGTAGGCGGTGCGCTCGGGCGGGGTGAGCCGGTCGAGCAGCCGCCGGGCGTCGGCGAGCTTGGTCGTGATCGTCGCCTTGTGCTTCTTCAGTTCGGCCCGGCGCTCGGCCAGTGCGGCCAGCTCTCCCTTGGCCTGCGCGCGCAGCGTGGCGATCTGGGCGACCTGCCGCCGGACCTTGTTGAGCGCGGCGGCCTGGCGGTCGCCGACGCGGTCCACGTACGACGCCCGCTCCAGGTACTGGTCCGGGTCGGAGGAGAGCGCCAGCTGCACGGACGTGTCGAGGCCGCCGGTGCGGTACTGCGCGGCGGCGAACGAACCCAGTGCGTCGCGCGAGGCGTTGAGGCGCTCGGTCCTGCGAGCGGCCTCGTCGCGCAGGGAGTCGAGGGAGTCCTCCGCGGCGGACGCCTTCTCCTTCGCGCCGTTGTACTGCTCGGTGGCGACCTCCGCGTCGTGGTACAGCCGGTCGACCTCCGCCTTGACCTGGGCGGGGGTGCGCTGCGGGTCGGCGTGCGCCGGGCCGGGCATCACGGCGGCGGTGGCGGCCCCGGCGAGGGCGAGGGTCGCCGCGGTGCGGGCAGCAGGGCCGGTGTACGGGCGCTGCTTGGGTTTTCGATGCGCTGCCACGAGGGCGTGCGTCCTTCCTGACGACTGCCCGTCGGGGGATACCGACGGGCCCGCCACAACTCTCGGCGGGGCGACCGGGTGCACCGTCCGCGTACGGAGCGGCGGTGAAGCCGGTCACCTGCTCAGGGACGCTAAACCCGGGGCACGGGCAGGAGTCGTAATGACGCTTATTGTCTGTATTTGGCGTGGCAATGTCGTCGAGTGATCGGAAAAATTGCACCAGAGTCAGGCAATTGGTATAGGCGCGAGTGAAGCGGCCAGGAAGGTGTACCTGCCTGCCGAGTGGTGATATGGCCGGGGCTAGGCTGCGGCCTCATGGACGTACTCATTCATGTCTTCGTCGCCCTGCACATCATCGGCATCGCCTCCCTGCTGGGCGGTTTCCTGACCCAGATGAAGGCGATGGGCGCGGGCACAGCCCGGTTCGTCCCGGCGATGCTGCACGGTGCACTGACCATGCTGGTCACCGGTGTCGCACTGGTCGGGCTGAACGAGGCCGACGGCAACCACGTGAACAACATCAAGATCGGCGTCAAGCTGCTGGTCCTGGTCGTCGTCCTCGGCCTCGTCTACATCAAGCGGGACGAGGAGACGGTCGACAAGGGCGCCTTCGCGGCAGTGGGCGGACTGACGATGCTCAACATCTTCATCGCCACGCTCTGGACCTGATCCCGCCCGCGCCGCGCCGCCCCGGCACCGGGGCGGCGCGGCGCGTCGAGGCCTGCTAGGCGGGCCGCACGCTGCCGTAGATCGGCATGTAGTAGATCGACTCCTCGCGCACGTTCGCCCCGGGCTTCGGTGCGTGGATCATCATCCCGTCGCCCTTGTAGATGCCGACGTGGCTGATGTCGTCGTAGAAGAAGACCAGGTCCCCCGGCCGCAGGTCCGCCGTGGCGACCCGGGTGCCGATCTTGACCTGGTCCCAGGTGGTCCGCGGTATGTCCACGCCCGCGGACTTCCACGCGGCCTGGGTGAGCCCGGAGCAGTCGTACGACGCCGGGCCCGTCGCGCCCCAGACGTACGGCTTGCCGATCTGGGCCCTGGCGAAGGCGAGGACCTTCTCCGCCCCGGTGGTGGCGCTGCTGTCCGAGCCGGACCCGGTGCCCGTCCCCGTACCGCCGCCCGACTCCTTCGCGGCCTCATCGGCCTTGCGGTCGGCCTCGGCCTTCGCGGCGGCCTGCTGCTTCGCCAGCTCCTGCGCCTTGCGCCTGGCCTCGGCCTCCTTCTTCCGCTCGATCGCCGCGAGCCGCGCCTTCTCCTCTGCGGTCAGCTTCGACAGCAGCGTGCGCGCCTCGCCCAGCTTCTTCTGGACGTCCTGCTTGCTGGTGCGCAGCGTGGTCTGCGTCGTCGTCAGCGTCTCCAGGCTCCGCACCGCTTCGGCGCGCTCCTTCGACGCCTTGGCCTGCTGCGTACGGAAGTCCGTGATCGCCTGCTGCTGTCGGCTGGTCATCCGGTCCATCAACTGGCTCTGGTCGAAGTACGACTGCGGGTCGTCGGCCAGGAAGAACGTGGCGCTCGGCGTGATGGAGCCGCTGCGGTACTGCGCGGCCGCGTAGGAGCCGAGCGTCCTGCGCGCCTCGTTGAGCTTGTCGGCGCGCTCGGCGACATCGTCCAGCAGGGCGTCGACCTTGGCGCGCTGGGCGGCGGAGGCTTCCTTCGCCTGGTTGTACTGCTGGGTCGCGGTGCCCGCCTGCCGGTAGAGGTCGTCGACCTTCTTCTGCACGTCCTCGACGCCGGGCTTCGGGTCGGGTGCGGCCATGGCGCTCTGCGTGGAGAGCAGGGTCACGGACGCCAGTGCCGCGGTGGTGAGACCGACGGCCGGTGCGGTGGTGCGCACCCGGGTGCGCGGTTTGCGATGGGATGCCAAGGCCGGCATCTCCTTCCGTGGACCGCCTACCGGGTTAGCTGTCGGGTTCGGGCGGAACGGAAGGCTGCCCTACGGTCCGAGTGGGGGATAAGGACCGATTCACCCCGGTGCTGCGTATGGGTCCCCGGTTCCGAACTCCCGTGGGGGCGGCCCGGATTCGGCGGAGGCGCCCGCTCGGCGTGGTTCGCCTCAAGGGGGTACGGGCCGCCCGGTCGAGCACGCTAGCCAACCCATGGTGCTGCTGTGAAGGTTGATGTTCGATATGCCCGATACATTTTCGTGACCTGTCGGGGTGGGGCGGTGGAGGCCCGGAATTCCTCACGGGCTGTGGGTGCGCACTTCCGTTGGGTGTCCGTCGCGGTGTGCGGTTCGCCATGCGGCCTCCGGGTGTCGGTGCGGCGGCCTAGGGCCTTTTGTCTGGATCAGGCCGGATCAGGGAGCGGGATCTGGTGCTGTGGATCGCAAGGCGGAGGAGGGAGGCATGGCGGAGTCATGGCGACCGACGACAACGCGGCGAGGCGCAGCACAAGATCCCGCGAGCCCGGCCTGATCCAGACGAGAGGCCCTAGACTCGACTAGCGATGAGCAGCCTCTTTGACGACAGCTTCCTGGCCGGCCTCCAGCACTCGGAGGAAGAGCCCCCGCCGCCCCCCGAGGACTCCGCACCCGAAGCGGTGCCGGAGGACCTCTTCGCGGGCGTGTTCGACGGGCCCCCGCCGCCCAGGGACGCCTACTACCGCGACGGCGCGCACCGCCCCGTCATCGACTCCGCGGCGCTCCTCGACGGGCTGAACACCGAGCAGCGTGCCGCCGTCGTCCACGCGGGCTCCCCGCTGCTCATCGTCGCCGGGGCCGGCTCGGGCAAGACCCGGGTGCTGACCCACCGGATCGCCCACCTCCTCGCGGAGCGCGGGGTGCACCCCGGCCAGATCCTGGCGATCACCTTCACCAACAAGGCCGCGGGCGAGATGAAGGAGCGCGTCGAGCAGCTCGTCGGACCGCGCGCCAACGCGATGTGGGTCATGACCTTCCACAGCGCGTGCGTACGCATCCTGCGCCGCGAGTCGAAGCGGCTCGGCTTCACCTCGTCGTTCTCGATCTACGACGCCGCCGACTCCAAGCGGCTGATGGCCCTGGTCTGCCGCGACCTCGACCTCGACCCGAAGCGCTTCCCGCCGAAGTCGTTCACCGCCAAGGTCTCCAACCTGAAGAACGAACTGATCGACGAGGAGACCTTCGCCGGCCAGGTCGGAGGGGGCACCTCCCATTCGAGCGGAGCCGAGAATGGGGGAGGCTTCGAGAAGACCCTCGCCCAGGCCTACGCGATGTACCAGTCCCGGCTGCGCGACGCCAACGCGCTGGACTTCGACGACATCATCATGACGACGGTCCACCTGCTCCAGGCGTTCCCGGACGTCGCCGAGCACTACCGCCGCCGCTTCCGCCACGTCCTGGTCGACGAGTACCAGGACACCAACCACGCCCAGTACACCCTCGTACGCGAGCTGGTCGGCCCGACGGGCGAGGGCGACGCCCCGGCCGAGCTGTGCGTCGTGGGTGACGCGGACCAGTCGATCTACGCCTTCCGCGGCGCGACCATCCGCAACATCCTCCAGTTCGAGGAGGACTACCCGAACGCGACGACGATCCTCCTGGAGCAGAACTACCGCTCCACGCAGACGATCCTCTCCGCCGCCAACGCGGTCATCGAGCGCAACGAGAGCCGCCGTCCCAAGAACCTCTGGACGAACGCCGGCACGGGCGCCCGGATCACCGGCTACGTCGCCGACACCGAGCACGACGAGGCGCAGTTCGTCGCCGACGAGATCGACCGGCTGACCGACGCGGGCGACGCCAAGGCCGGCGACGTCGCGATCTTCTACCGTACGAACGCGCAGTCCCGTGTCTTCGAAGAGATCTTCATCCGCGTCGGCCTGCCCTACAAGGTCGTCGGCGGCGTGCGCTTCTACGAGCGCAAGGAGGTCCGGGACATCCTGGCCTACCTGCGCGTCCTCGCCAATCCGGAGGACACCGTCCCGCTGCGCCGCATCCTCAACGTGCCCAAGCGCGGCATCGGCGAGCGCGCCGAGGCGATGATCGACGCGCTGTCCCTGCGCGAGAAGATCACATTCCCGCAGGCGCTGCGCCGGGTCGACGAGGCGTACGGCATGGCGGCCCGGTCGGCCAACGCCGTCAAGCGGTTCAACACGCTGATGGAGGAGCTGCGCACGATCGTCGAATCGGGCGCGGGCCCCGCGGTGGTCCTGGAGGCCGTCCTGGAGCGCACCGGCTACCTCGCCGAACTGCAGGCCTCCACCGACCCGCAGGACGAGACCCGGATCGAGAACCTTCAGGAACTGGCCGCCGTGGCCCTCGAATTCGAGCAGGAGCGCGGAGCGGCCGGCGAGGAGGGCACGGCCGCGGGCACCGGCACGCTCGCCGAGTTCCTGGAGAAGGTCGCGCTCGTCGCCGACTCCGACCAGATCCCCGACGAGGACGAGGACGGCTCCGGTGTCATCACGCTGATGACGCTGCACACCGCGAAGGGCCTCGAATTCCCGGTCGTCTTCCTGACCGGCATGGAGGACGGCGTCTTCCCGCACATGCGGGCGCTGGGACAGGTGAAGGAGCTGGAGGAGGAGCGACGGCTCGCCTACGTCGGCATCACCCGGGCCCGCGAGCGGCTCTATCTGACCCGGGCCGCGATGCGCAGCGCGTGGGGCCAGCCCTCGTACAACCCGCCGTCACGGTTCCTGGAGGAGATCCCGGACCAGCACCTGGAGTGGAAGCGGACCGGGCCGATGGCGGCTCCGGCCGGGCCGACCTCGGGGATCACGTCCTCGCTGTCCTCGTCGCGTTCGCGCTCCGGCCCCTCGGGCTTCGCGACCCGGCGGACCTCGGACAAGCCGACGATCACGCTGGCCGTCGGGGACCGGGTCACGCACGACCAGTTCGGGCTCGGCACGGTGACGGCGGTCGAGGGCGTCGGCGACCAGGCGAAGGCCACGGTCGACTTCGGCGACGAGCGCCCGAAGAAGCTGCTGCTGCGGTACGCGCCGGTCGAGAAGCTGTAGCCGGAGCGGGCGGGCGGAGGCCGTGGCCCCCGCCCCGCCGGGCTCAGGTCGGGTTGACGCCGTGGCTGCGCAGCCACGGCAGCGGGTTCACTGCCGCTCCGCCACCGGGCCGCACCTCGAAGTGCAGGTGCGGGCCGGTCGAGTTCCCGGTGTCGCCCGAGTACGCGATGACGTCACCGGCCTTGACCGGGCCCGAGCGGATCTTGGTGCCGCTGAGGTGGCAGTACCAGGTCTCGGTCCCGTCGGCCATGGTGACGATGGCCATGTTCCCGTAGGCGCTGTTCAGCTGGGTGCGCACGGTGCCGTCGGTCGCGGCCATCACGGGCGTGCCCTCCAGGACGGGGAAGTCGATGCCCGTGTGCACGGACATCCAGTTGACGCCCGCCTGGCCGAAGTACGCGCTGAGGCCGTGCTGCTTGACCGGCATGACGAACTTGGGGCGCAGGGCCTCCTTGCGGGCGGCCTCTTCCTCGCGCTTCTTCTTCTCGGCGGCCTGCCGCTCCCGCAGGTCGATGCGCTCCTGGGTGCGGCTGGCGCGGTCGGCGAAGTTCTCCGCGTCGGCGCTGAGGTTGGCGAGCTGGGCGTCCAGCTTGTTGTTGGCCGCACCCGCCTTGACGGAGCCGGGGTCGGCCGCCGCCATCGTGGTGTTGTCGTCCTTCTTGTCCTCGCCGCCGAGCCCGCCGACCGAGGCCGCGGCGATGCCGGCCACGCTCATCACGCAGGCGGAGGGGATGGCGACGGTGAGGAGCGCGGAACGCTTCGCGGGCGAACGCCGACGGCTGCGGCCGGCGCCGCCGCTGCGGGTGGTGGAGCGGCCGAGGGGGCGGTGCGGGCCGGGTGCGGCCTCTGCGACGTCCGCGATGGCTGCGACGCTGATGGTGGCCGCGTCATGTACGTCTACATCGCCTGCTGCGCTGTCCGCGCCGGCCGCGCTGTCCGAGATGTCGGCGGCGTAGGGCGCGTACGGGTCGTAGAAACCCAGGTCGGTGTGGGTCTCGTGGGTTCCGGGCGCCTCGTGTGCCGACGGCGCTTCGTAGGACACCTGTGCGGTTTCCGTGGTTTGCGTGATCTGCTGTTCGTGCTCGGGCGTGGCGCCGGTGTTCCAGGCGGTGGCGTCGTACGCGCCGGTGTCGTACGCGGCCGTTTCGCCCGTGGCCCACGGGTCGTTCGGGTGCCAGCCGCTGGTGTCCCACTGACCCGTGGCGTCCGGGGCGCCGCCCTGTGCCGGGATGCCGGCGAACGTGGCGGTGGCCGTGGTCGCTTCCGTGCCGTAATCGGCCGCGGGTGTCCAGATGGCCGTCGTCTCGTACGTCGGCCCCGCTTCGTACTGCTGCTGGGGCTGCGCGGCGTACGGGGCATAGGCGTCGTACGAGGTGGTCGGGTGTGCGCCCGTGTCCCACTGCGTGGAGTCGTACTGGCCGCTGTAGCCGGACTGCCCGGCTCCGTAGCCGCTGCTGTACGCGCCGTCGTGACCGCCGGGGAGCGAGCCGAAGAGCGGATCGCTGTCGAAGCCGCCGGTCGCCTCGCTGTCGTATCCGGCGTACCCGGCGTGGGGGTGCTGGTCGTTCACCAACTTCTCTCTCGCCTCGGCAGCAGGACCTGTGCTCTGGGTTCCGGCGGGGGAATCCCAGGGGAGCAGTGGCCGCGACTGTACCCGGCGGTACGTGACGCCGACAATCTTCGGCGGGCATGGGCGACTCAGGAAACGGGCAATCGGCCGCCTTTCGACGGACTGTGCACACAGCCTTGGCTCTATGTTCGAAACGCGTTCTATTTGTGGGTCTCTGCCGGGCCGTGGGGCTCACGCGGCTCCCGCGGTTCCTCCGGTTCCTCCGATTTCTCCGATTCCGGTGGCCTCGGTGGTTTCGGCCGGCGGGTCGCGGGACTCCAGCGCCTGCCGGACCGCGGCGGCGACGGCCGGATGCACCGGCAGCGCGAGATGGCCGATCCCGCTGACGCGTACGTTCTGCGCGTCGAGATCCGGATGGTCGATGCAGGCCGCCTCGGCCGGCACGATCACCCGGTCGAGCTCGCTCCAGAAGCTCACGAACCGGGTACGGCAGCCGGGCGCGGGCCTGCGCAGCTCCTCGATCGGCGCGGACCCCGTACGCATCTGCCGCACGATGGGGTGAGCGCTCGCCAGCCGGGCGACCGCCGTGCCCGCGTGCGGTGTGGCGAGGGTGACCAGGGTGCGGACCCGCTGGTCGCCACCGAGTCGCTGTACGTAATAGCGGGCGATCAGGCCGCCGAGGCTGTGCCCGACGATGTCGACCTCGTGGTGTCCGGTACGCGCGCAGATCTCCTCGACATGGCGCCCGAGCAGCTCGGCCGCCGTCCGGATGTCGCAGGTCAGCGGCGAGTAGTTGAGCGATTCCAGGTGGTGCCAGCCGTGCCGGGCCAGGGAACGGCGCAGCAGGACGAAGACCGAACGGTTGTCGATGAAGCCGTGCAGCAGGACGACGGGGGGCCGCTCGTCGCTCTCGGCGGGGAGGGTGGAGGCCGTGGCCGGGGCGGTGGGGGTGGCGCCGGGAGGTGTGGTGTGCGGTCCGTCCGGGGGTGGCGCGGCCCGTCGTTCCCCCGTGATGCCGGTGGGGTAGAGGAGTGCGTGGCCGGCGAGAACCACCAGCTCCAGCGCGGTGGCCTTCAGCAGTGCGGTCGGCAGCGGAACAGGGCCCGGACACGGCCGGCTCAGTAGTGGCGGAAGAAAAGGCAGGACCTTCATGGCCGACCTCCTGCTTCGGCGGACGGGGGAGGCGGCTGGGTGTGACCGGCGCGCAGGCGCCGACGGACCGGATGGACCGGGCAGGCCGTACCACCGTGCCGTGCGGCTGACGGCGCGGTGGTACGGCGACCTCGTCGCGGCTCCCCTGGCGGCCGGTCCCGCACGGCAGGTCTGCCGCATGACGCGGGGACGGCGCCCGGTGAACATGTCCCACGTGTGATTTCCCCCTCCCCGTCCACCGCGAAACGACGGCTTGCGGGATGCTGTAGATAACGTTCGTTCACATCCCCGGCCCTTCAGGCACGGGAGAGGCATGTGGAGGCAGTGATGGGTGTGACCGGTCCGATCCGTGTGGTGGTGGCGAAGCCGGGCCTGGACGGCCATGATCGCGGGGCCAAGGTGATCGCGAGGGCGCTGCGCGATGCGGGTATGGAGGTCATCTACACCGGGCTCCACCAGACGCCGGAGCAGATCGTGGACACCGCGATCCAGGAGGACGCCGACGCGATCGGTCTCTCGATCCTCTCCGGTGCGCACAACACGCTCTTCGCCAAGGTGATCGAGCTGCTGAAGGAGCGGGAGGCGGAGGACATCAAGGTCTTCGGCGGCGGCATCATCCCGGAGGCGGACATCGCACCGCTGAAGGACCAGGGCGTCGCGGAGATCTTCACCCCGGGTGCCACGACGGCGTCGATCGTCGAGTGGGTCAACGCGAACGTCCGCCACCCCGCGGAGGCCTGACCCGCGGGGCTCGGGGCGCCGGGCTCGGGGCCGGTTCCTCAGGCCGGGATCAGCTCCGAGTCCATCGCCGCGCGCAGCCGCAAGGTGGAGACCAGCCGTTGGAAGGCCTCGGACCAGTAGCCGTTCGCGCCCGGTGAGGCGTCCTCCGGTTCGTCCGGGGTGGTGGTGAGGACCTCCAGGCGGTCCGCCTCGGCCGGGTTCAGACAGCGTTCGGCGAGGCCCATCACGCCGCTGAAGCTCCAGGGATAGCTGCCCGCGTCCCGGGCGATGTCCAGGGCGTCGACGACCGCGCGGCCCAGCGGTTCGGCCCAGGGCGTCGGGCAGACCCCCAGGATCTGGAAGGCCTCCGACAGGCCGTGCGCGGCGACGAAGTCGGCCACCCAGCCGGCCCGTTCGGACGCGGGCAGTATGCCGAGGAGCTTCGACCGTTCGGCGAGCGACGCCGTGCCGGGGCCGTTCGAGGGCGGGACGGAGGGGGTGCCGAGCAGCGCGCGGGCCCACTCGGGGTCACGCTGCCGCACCGTGGCCCGGCACCATGCCGCGTGCAGCTCCTCGGCCCAGCCGTCCGCGACCGGAAGGGCGACGATCTCCCGCGCGGTGCGGCCGGCGAACCGCGCCGGCCAGGTGGCGAGCGGCGTCGCCTCCACCAACTGGCCGAGCCACCACGACCGTTCCCCCCGCCCGGACGGGGGCACCGCCACCACGCCGTCGCGCTCCATCGAGGCATCGCATTCGTGCGGTGCCTCCACGGCGACCGAGGCCTTGTCGCCGGTGAGGTCCGGGCTCACACAGGACAGCGCGCGGGACGCCATCCGGCCGGCCAGCGCCGACTCGGGCAGTGCGGACAGCAGCTCGGCGGCGGTCGAGCGGACATTGCGGCTGCGGTCGGAGAGGGCCTGCTCCAGGAAGGGTTCGTCCAGCGGGGACAGGCCGGTGCGCAGCGAGTCGAGGAACATCAGCCGGTCCTCGGCCCGCTCGGTGCTCCACGTGGTCGCGAGCAGCGCGAGTGCTTCGGCGGGATCATGCGCCCGGACCGCCGCGAGCAGCGCGACCCGCTCGGCGAACAGACCCTCCTCCCACAGCCGGGCGACCGCTTCCGGCTCCGTCGGGCCGGGCAGCGACGAGCCGCCCGAGGAGCCGCGCAACGCGAACTTCCACTCGGGGTTCAGCCCGGCCAGCCACACTCCGCGCGGCCCGGCGAAGGCCAGGGCCGGCGGCCGCAGGTCCGTACGGGCCCTGGCCGCGTCGAGCAGGGCCGGCAGCAGCGCGGCCGGGGCCCGGAAGCCCTGCCGGTTGGCGGTGGCCAGCCACTGCGGGATCAGCTCCGTGAGATCGGGAGCCGTACCGCGCCGGCCGCCCGGGCCGCCCGCCGCCGACCGGTCCGCCAGCAGCTGGGCGAGCCTGCGCCGCGCGGCCGGGGGCAGCGCCGGCCGCGGGTCGACGGGCGCCGGCTCGGGCCGGGCGGCCGGGGCGGAGGGCAGGAGACCCGCCCTGCGCCGCACGGTGTGGAGCGCCGCCGCGTCCAGCAGCCCGGCGGGCCCGCCGTCCGCCCCGGCAGGACGGCGGTCGGTGCCGAGAAGCGCCGTGGTGACGAGCTCTTCCCACGGGGCGGGTGCGGACGGGGCGGGTGCGATGGTGCCGGGCATGGGTCCCCCTTCGAATCCAACGTCAGATGAGCTGCACGGTCCCGCACGCCGCGTCGTCACCGGCCCCGGCGGACCAGGCCGCGAACGGGTCGAAGCCGCGGTGGCCGCATTCGCCGAAGACCGTGACCGGCGCGCCGCCGGAGAGTGCGACGAGCCTCCACAGACCGGGCCGGGACAGCGCCGCCGGGGCGACGGGCAGGGCCGCCCCGCCCGCCGCGTCCGCCAGCTGCCAGCCGTCCCCGGACGGCACGGGTACGACATCGCGCAGCGCCACCGGCCAGGCGTCCAGCCAGGGGTCCTCCCGCAGGGCGTGTCCGTACGCCTCGATCGCGGCCGCCGCCGTGTCTCCCGGCGGCGGGGTGCCGGCCGGCGACGGAACACCGAACTGCCGCCCCAGCTCCGCCCGTAGCTGCCCGGCGCCCGGATACGGCGTGAGCTCGGCGTCGAGCGTGCCACCCACCGGCAGCGCCAACCCGGGGGAGCGCCCGGCCGCCCCGAAGGAGAGCAGCAGCGCCGTGCGGCCGGTCTCCCTCCCGTGCAGCCAGATACGGCGCGCGACGATCTTGCCGTCCGGGGTGTCGTACTGGGCGAGGACCAGCCAGTGGTCGCGGACCGGCGGACCCTCGGCGGGGGCCGTCAGCCCCACCCGGGTGCGGACCGTGGCGGCCAGCGGCTCCGGCAGCCGGTCGATCCCCAGCCAGGCGCTGTCCAGCAGATGCAGCAGCGCACACTCCTCCAGCAGCCGCACCGGCCAGCCCGGACCGGATGCCGCGATGGCACCCAACTCACGTACCCGGGCGGCCAGTCCGGGCGCCTGGGCGTCGATCATGCGGGCCGCCGTCTCCTCCCAGAGCCCGTACCCCGGCTGATCGGCCGCCGCCAGCCCCCCGCGCAGCAGATCGGCCAGCCGCTCCTCCAGCTCCTGCGCACCGCCGGTGATCCGCTCGGCGCGGCGCTCGGCCCGCCGCCGGGCGGCCTCCGGATCGGCCGGGCCCGCGGCCGAAGTGCCGTCCGCCGCGAGCTGCTCCGCCCTCTCCGCCTTCTCGGCCGACCGCTCGCGGCGGCCCGTCAGCCACTCACCGGCCCAGTCCGGCGCCTCGCCCGGCGGCAGGGCCGATTCGTCCGACGCCCAGACCAGCAGCAGGCCCAGCGCGTGCTTGCACGGGAACTTCCGGCTGGGACAACTGCACTTGTACGCGGGGCCGGTGATGTCGACCACCGTTTGGTACGGCTTGCTCCCGCTTCCCTTGCACAGCCCCCACACCGCACCCGGACCGTCACACCCGCCGCCCGACCAGGGACCGGCCGCACCGAGCTTGCTCCCCGCCCTGCGTGACGCATCGTCAGGAGCGAGGGCCAGTACCTGCTCCACCGTCCAGCGCGCCACCGGACCGGCGGTGCGCAAGGGTTCTCCCCCGTGAGATAGCAGCATGGGAACGACGGTAGAACGCGCCACTGACAATCGCCCTGACCTGCTGTTTCGCCATCGTTCACGCATCTTGACTCTGCTTCGTCTCTGCGATTCGCTGCGAGCAGCGGACCCGTCGATCCGGGGGGACAACCGATGAGCCACACCGTTCGCGCCGCCCGTGACATCCGTAGCCTCCGCACCAATGTCCGGACCGCCGTCCGCGCGGCCGTCGTCCTCAGGGAGGCGAAGGGCGAGGGCATGCTCGCCGCGGGCGGCTGCGTGGCCGTCTCGCCGGTGGCCGGCTGAACTCCCCGTCCGTAGCTGGTGAATCGGCCCCGACCTGCGGTCGGGGCCGATTGTCAGTGCCATGGTGCACGGTGGGAACCACATCGGGTCGACCGATCCGGAGGGGGATCCATGACCGTGTCCGAAACCACCGCCACCGTCGGCGTACAGGCTCTCCGGCCGCATGCCGAGGACGCCTTCGCCCATGAGCTGAAGGCCCTCGCCGCGGCCGACGACCGCCCGCGGCCCGCCCGTTGGAAGCTTTCCCCGTGGGCCGTCGCCACCTACCTGCTCGGTGGCACCCTGCCGGACGGCACCGTGATCACACCGAAGTACGTGGGCCCGCGCCGCCTCGTCGAGGTCGCCGTGACCACCCTCGCCACCGACCGGGCCCTGCTGCTCCTCGGTGTCCCGGGCACCGCCAAGACCTGGGTCTCGGAGCACCTCGCGGCCGCCGTCAGCGGCGACTCGACGCTGCTCGTCCAGGGCACCGCGGGCACTCCCGAGGAGGCCGTCCGCTACGGCTGGAACTACGCGCAGCTGCTCGCG
This sequence comes from Streptomyces atratus, assembly GCF_900119365.1. Taxonomy (GTDB): domain Bacteria; phylum Actinomycetota; class Actinomycetes; order Streptomycetales; family Streptomycetaceae; genus Streptomyces; species Streptomyces atratus_B. The sequence goes on along the minus strand of NZ_FPJO01000011.1, from coordinate 167,530 downwards.
CACGGGCCCAGCCGCGACGCCCTGGTGCCCAGCCCGCTCATGCGCGCCATGTCCGACGGCATGACCGCGCGGATCGAGGAGCTCACCCGTATCCCCGCCGATGTGCAGGACTCGCTCATCACGATCCTGTCGGAGAAGACGCTCCCCGTCCCCGAACTGGGGCAGGAGGTCCAGGCGGTCCGCGGATTCAACGTCATCGCCACCGCCAACGACCGCGACCGCGGGGTCAACGAACTCTCCAGCGCGCTGCGCCGCCGGTTCAACACCGTCGTGCTCCCGCTGCCCGCCACCCCCGACGCCGAGGTCGACATCGTGTCCCGGCGCGTCGAGCAGCTCGGGCGCTCGCTCGACCTCCCGGCCGCACCGGACGGCATGGCCGAGATCCGTCGCGTGGTCACGGTCTTCCGTGAACTGCGCGACGGAGTCACCGCCGACGGCCGCACCAAGCTCAAGTCCCCCTCGGGGACGCTGTCGACGGCCGAGGCGATCTCCGTCGTCACCAACGGCCTGGCCCTCGCCGCGCACTTCGGCGACGGGATGCTGCGCCCCGGTGACGTGGCGGCGGGCATCCTCGGCGCGGTCGTCCGCGACCCGGCGGCCGACCGCGTGGTCTGGCAGGAGTATCTGGAGACGGTGGTCCGGGAGCGGGACGGCTGGAAGGACTTCTACCGCGCCTGCCGCGAGGTGTCCGCATGACCCGGGCCCCACGTCCTGCGGGACCGCTGCTGCTGGGGGTGCGGCACCACGGACCGGGCTCGGCCCGCGCCGTCCGCGCGGCGCTGGATGCCGCCCGCCCGCGGGCGGTGCTCGTCGAAGGGCCCCCGGAGGCCGACGCGCTGCTGCCGCTGGCCGCCGACGAGGGGATGCGGCCACCGGTCGCGCTGCTCGCCCATGCCGTCGACGACCCGGGACAGGCGGCGTTCTGGCCGCTGGCCGCGTTCTCGCCCGAATGGGTCGCCATCCGCTGGGCCCTTGAACACGGCGCCCCGGTCCGGTTCATCGACCTGCCCGCGGCGAACTCCCTGGCCATGACACGGGCCGAGGAGAACGAAGCGGACGAGGACGGCGAGTGCGCACCCGATGCCGATGCCGATGCCGAAGGCCCGGCCGCCGGGCCGGCCCCGATCGACCCCGTCGCCGTGCTCGCCGAGGCGGCGGGCTACGACGACCCGGAGCGCTGGTGGGAGGACGTCGTCGAACACCGCGCCCAGGGCGGCGAAGCCGTCGACCCGCGGGCGCCGTTCGCCGCGCTCGCCGAGGCGATGACCGCCCTGCGCGAGGTGTACGGCGACGGCGGCCACCCCCGCGACGCCGTCCGCGAGGCGCACATGCGCATCCAACTGCGCAAGGCCGGCAAGGAGTTCGGCGACGAGGTCGCGGTCGTCTGCGGTGCCTGGCACGTACCCGCGCTCGGCGCCGGGACCACACTCGCCGCCGACCGCGCCCTGCTCAAGGGACTGCCCAAGGTCAAGGCCGAGCTGACCTGGGTGCCCTGGTCGCACCGGCGGCTCGCCCGGCACAGCGGATACGGGGCGGGGATCGACTCGCCCGGCTGGTACGGACACCTCTTCGACGCCGCGGACCGCCCGGTCGAGCGGTGGATGACGAAGGTCGCCGGACTCCTGCGAGACGAGGACCGGTTCGTGTCGTCCGCCCATGTCATCGAAGCTGTTCGGCTCGCCGGGACCCTCGCCGCCCTGCGCGGCCGCCCGTTCCCCGGACTGGGCGAGACGACCGACGCGATCCGGGCCGTGATGTGCGAGGGCTCCGACGTGCCGCTCGCGCTCGTCCAGGACCGGCTGATCGTCGGCGAGACCCTCGGCCAGGTGCCGGACACCGCCCCCGCCGTCCCCCTCCAGCGCGACCTCACCCGCCAACAGCGCACGCTCCGGCTCAAACCGGAGGCGCAGGAACGGGAGCTGGAGCTCGACCTGCGCAAGGACAACGACGCGGCCCGCAGCCGGCTGCTCCACCGGCTGCGCGTCCTCGCCGTCGGCTGGGGCGAGCCCACCGAAGGCCGGGCCGGCACCGGCACCTTCCGGGAGAGCTGGCGGCTGCGCTGGGAGCCCGAGCTCTACGTACAGGTCGCGGAGGCCGGGACCTGGGGCACCACCGTGCTCTCCGCGGCGACCGCCAGGGCCGGTTCCCGGGCCGCCTCGGCGACCACGCTCGCCGAGGTCACCGCCCTCGCCGAGCAGTGCCTCCTCGCGGAGCTGCCCGACGCGCTCCCCGTGGTGATGCGTGCCCTCGCCGACCGTGCCGCGCTCGACGCCGACGTGGGTCATCTCGCCGACGCCCTGCCCGCGCTCGCCCGCACCCTGCGTTACGGAGACGTGCGCTCCACGGACACCGCGGCACTCGGCGAGGTCGCGGCCGGGCTCGCCGAGCGGATCTGCGTCGCGCTGCCACCCGCCTGCACCGGGCTGGACGCCGACGGGGCCGGGGAGATGCGCGGCCGGGTGGACGGGGTCCACACCGCGATCGGCCTGCTCACCGGGGCCGTACGGTCCGGCGCCGGTCCGTACGCCGACGGCCCGGACGCGGACGGACTGCGCGAGCGCTGGACAGCCGTACTGCACAGGCTCACCGCCCGGGACACGGTCGCGGGGGTCGTCCGGGGGCGCGCGACCCGCCTGCTGCTCGACGACGGACGGCTCGCGGAGGACGACGCCGCACGGCTGATGGGCCTGGCCCTCTCGCCCGGCACACCCCCGGCCGACGCCGCGGCGTGGATCGAGGGGTTCGTCGGCGGAGCCGCCGGCGGAGGCATGCTGCTCGTCCACGACGAGCGGCTGCTCGGCCTGGTCGACGCCTGGCTCACCGGAGTGCCCGCCGACCTCTTCGCCGACGTACTGCCCCTGCTGCGCCGCACGTTCTCGGCGTACGAAGCGGGTGTACGGCGCACCCTGGGCGAGCTCGTGAGACGGGGCCCGGCCGCCGGGGGACCGGCAGCCACCGGCGCCGGCCCGGCGCCCGGGACGACGGCATCCGGATTCGGACCTGGACTGGACGAGGCCCGGGCCGGCGCGGTCGAGCCGGTGCTGCGCCTTCTGCTCGGACTGCACAACGATCCGGACCCGGACGGCGACGCCCCGTCCGGGCCGGCCGGGAGAGCCGCGAACGTCGAGGAACCGCTGGGGGCAACGGGATGACCACGACCACGACCACGGGTGCGGACACGGCCGGCACCACACCGCCCCCGGCGCACACTCCAGCCCCGGCCCACACTCCACCGTCGACGCACACCGGCCCGGCGAACGACGAGCGGCTGCGGCGGTGGCGGCTGGTCCTGGGCGCGGACGGCGCGGAGAGCACCGGCCGCACCCTCACCGGGCGCGACGCCGCGATGGACGCCGCACTGACCGCGCTGTACGGCGACGGAGGCAGGCCCGGCGGCCGGGGCAGGAACAGCCGCTCGGCCGGGCTCGGGGCCTCCGCCCCCTCCGTGGCCCGCTGGCTCGGCGACATCCGCACGTACTTCCCCAGCTCCGTCGTCCAGGTCATGCAGCGTGACGCGATCGACCGGCTCGGCCTCGCCGCGCTGCTCCTCGAACCGGAGATGCTGGAGGCGGTCGAGGCCGACGTCCACCTCGTGGGCACGCTCCTCTCGCTCAACAAGGCCATGCCCGAGACGACGAAGGAGACCGCGAGAGCGGTCGTGCGCAAGGTCGTCGAGGATCTGGAGAAGCGGCTCGCCTCCCGCACCCGGGCCACGCTCACCGGCGCCCTTGACCGCTCGGCGAAGATCAGCCGTCCCCGTCACCACGACATCGACTGGGACCGCACCATCCGGGCCAACCTCAAGAACTACCTCCCCGAGCACGGCACCGTCGTCCCCGAACGGCTCATCGGCTACGGGCGGGCCGCCCGGTCCGTGAAGAAGGACGTGATCCTCTGCATCGACCAGTCGGGGTCGATGGCCGCCTCCGTCGTGCACGCCTCCGTCTTCGGCGCCGTGCTCGCTTCCATGCGCACCCTGCGGACCAGGCTCGTCGTCTTCGACACGGCGGTGGTCGACCTCACCGACCGGCTCGACGACCCGGTGGACGTGCTCTTCGGCACCCAGCTCGGCGGCGGCACCGACATCAACCGCGCGCTCGCCCACTGCCAGTCGAGGATCACCCGCCCCGCCGACACGGTGGTCGTCCTCATCAGCGACCTCTACGAGGGCGGGATACGCAACGAGATGCTGAAGCGGGTCGCCGCGATGAAGGCTTCCGGCGTGCAGTTCGTGACGCTGCTCGCACTGTCCGACGAGGGCGCGCCCGCCTACGACCACGAGCACGCCGCCGCGCTCGGGGCCCTGGGCGCACCGGCCTTCGCATGCACCCCGGACCTCTTCCCGGAGGTGATGGCGGCGGCCATCGAGAAGCGGCCGCTTCCCGTGCCGGACAAGGAGGCCCACCGCTGACACGCTGCCGTTCTGTCCACTGACACACGGCCACCGGCGTGATCTGTGACCGTAATCACCGCTCAGGTGTGATCTCTGATTTAGGGTCCTGCGGACCACGGGGATAACCTGCGAGATGGACATGCCGCGTATCCGGGGTCACCGTGTGCGCATTCCTAGTGACAGAGCAGTCACGTTGCCTCTCGCGGCACGCCCACGCAGAAAACCAACCGCGAGACCATTGATTAAGGGACGGACGCGCGTGGACCTGTTCGAGTACCAGGCGAGGGACCTCTTCGCCAAGCACGGTGTACCGGTGCTGGCCGGTGAAGTCATCGACACGCCTGAGGCAGCCCGCGAGGCGACCGAGCGGCTGGGCGGCAAGTCGGTCGTCAAGGCACAGGTGAAGGTCGGCGGCCGCGGCAAGGCCGGCGGCGTCAAGCTGGCCGCCACCCCCGACGAGGCGGTCGCCCGCGCGACCGACATCCTCGGCATGGACATCAAGGGCCACACGGTCCACAAGGTGATGATCGCCGAGACCGCGCCGGAGATCCTTGAGGAGTACTACGTCTCGTACCTCCTCGACCGCACCAACCGCACCTTCCTGGCCATGGCCTCGGTGCAGGGCGGCATGGACATCGAGGAGGTCGCGGAGAAGACCCCCGAGGCCCTCGCGAAGGTCCCGGTCAACGCCGTCGACGGCGTCGACATCGAGAAGGCCCGCGAGATCGTCGCCCAGGCGAAGTTCCCGGCCGAGGTCGCCGAGAAGGTCGCCGAGGTCCTGGTGACGCTGTGGGACACCTTCGTCGCCGAGGACGCGCTCCTCGTCGAGGTGAACCCGCTCGCCAAGGTCGCCTCCGGCGACATCCTCGCGCTCGACGGCAAGGTGTCTCTCGACGAGAACGCCGACTTCCGTCAGCCCGAGCACGAGGCCCTCGAGGACAAGGCCGCAGCCAACCCGCTCGAGGCTGCCGCCAAGGCCAAGAACCTCAACTACGTCAAGCTCGACGGCGAGGTCGGCATCATCGGCAACGGTGCCGGTCTGGTCATGTCGACCCTGGACGTCGTCGCGTACGCCGGTGAGAACCACGGCAACGTGAAGCCCGCCAACTTCCTCGACATCGGTGGCGGCGCCTCCGCCGAGGTCATGGCGAACGGCCTGGAGATCATCCTCGGCGACCCGGACGTCAAGTCCGTCTTCGTCAACGTCTTCGGTGGCATCACCGCCTGCGACGAGGTCGCCAACGGCATCGTCCAGGCGCTCGCGCTGCTCAAGTCCAAGGGCGAGGAAGTCACCAAGCCGCTGGTCGTGCGCCTCGACGGCAACAACGCGGAGCTGGGTCGCAAGATCCTCTCCGACGCCAACCACCCGCTGGTTCAGCGCGTGGACACCATGGACGGCGCGGCCGACAAGGCCGCCGAGCTCGCCGCGGCTGCGAAGTAAGGGACGAGGGACTCCAACACCATGGCAATCTTCCTCACCAAGGACAGCAAGGTCATCGTCCAGGGGATGACCGGCGCCACCGGCATGAAGCACACCAAGCTCATGCTCGGTGACGGCACCAACATCGTCGGCGGCGTGAACCCGCGCAAGGCCGGCACGTCCGTCGACTTCGACGGCACCGAGGTACCCGTCTTCGGCTCCGTCGCCGAGGCGATGGAGAAGACCGGCGCGGACGTGTCCGTCCTCTTCGTGCCGCCGGCCTTCGCGAAGGCCGCCGTCGTCGAGGCGATCGACGCCGAGATCCCCCTCGCGGTCGTCATCACCGAGGGCATCGCCGTCCACGACTCCGCCGCCTTCTGGGCGTACGCGAGCTCGAAGGGCAACAAGACCCGGATCATCGGCCCGAACTGCCCCGGCCTGATCACCCCCGGCCAGTCCAACGCCGGCATCATCCCGGGCGACATCACCAAGCCCGGCCGCATCGGTCTCGTGTCCAAGTCCGGCACGCTGACCTACCAGATGATGTACGAGCTCCGTGACATCGGCTTCTCGTCCGCCGTCGGCATCGGTGGCGACCCGGTCATCGGTACGACGCACATCGACGCCCTCGCGGCGTTCGAGGCCGACCCCGAGACCGACCTGATCGTGATGATCGGCGAGATCGGCGGCGACGCCGAGGAGCGTGCGGCCGACTTCATCAAGGCCAACGTCACCAAGCCGGTCGTCGGCTACGTCGCGGGCTTCACCGCCCCCGAGGGCAAGACCATGGGCCACGCCGGCGCCATCGTCTCCGGCTCCTCCGGCACCGCCCAGGCGAAGAAGGAGGCCCTCGAGGCCGCCGGCGTCAAGGTCGGCAAGACGCCGACCGAGACCGCCAAGCTGGCCCGCGAGATCCTCGGCGCCTGACGGCTCCACCACACCGGAGCAGCACCGCAGTATCGCGTCACCGCACAGACGGCGCGGGTCCGTACCCGAATCAAGGGGTACGGACCCGCGCCGTTTCCGTGTCTCCTCCGCGTCGCCGGCGCGGCTCAGCCCACCCCGGGGACCAGCCGTGCCGGGCCCTGTACGAGCTCGCCGTGGAGGTTCTTCCGCAGCTTCAGGTCCTGCGGCGTCAGCTTCTGCGGACCGCCGCGCGGCGGCACCCCGCCGACCTGCTGGGCGGGCGACTCCGGAGTCTCGTACCGGGTCGGGGCCGTACCCAGCGTGAACAGCGTCAGGCCGATGATCAGCACCGTGAAGGAGACGGCCGCCCGGGTCCACAGCTGGGCCTTGCGCTCGCTGTCCGTGCGGACCATGACGGGCGAGGGCAGCGAGTCGGAGGGCTGGGCCAGGGCGAGCGCGCCCAGCCGCTCGTTCAGGAGCGCCGACTGCTCGGCCGGCGAGGAGGGCTCCGCCAGCTCGGGCAGCCGCTCGGCGACCGCGGCGCGGGCGTTCACCAGCCGGCCCGCCGCCGCCGGGGTGCTCGCCTCCGTCTCCGCCGCCGTCTCCGGCAGATCCAGTCCGACACCGTCGTAGAGCAGCAGGGTGGCTCGGTACGAGGGCGGCAGTGCGAGCAGCGCGTCGAGCAGGGCGCGCGGACCCGGCTCGGCCGGTGGCGGGTCCAGCCGGCGGTGGGTGCGGCGCAGGCGGTGCCACGGCGACATGGCGTACTCGTACGCGGCGGCCCGCACCCAGCCCACCGGGTCCCGGTCCACCGCGACCTCGGGCCAGCGTTCCCAGGCCAGGGCGAAGGCCCGTGCGACGGACTCCCGGGAGAGGTTCCGGCGCCCGGTCAGCAGGAACGCCTGCCGGAAAAGGGCTGCGGCGGAGTGCTTGTACAGGGCATCGAACGCCTCGGCCGGGGAGAGCCCGGCTTCTGTCCCGGGGGCCGGTTCGGGCGTCGCGGATACGCCATTGGAGGTGGGGGCCGGTCCGGGCGTCGCGGACGCGCCGGGCGGATCGGGGGTGGTGCCGGGCTCGGTCGGGGCCATGGCGGTGCTCCCGGTGGCTTCGACGGGGGGCGGCGCCGGCGGTTTCGTGGACGTCACAGGCTTGGACAGCCTGGCGATCGTCGTCGGCGCCGCCGGGCGGGCCGCACGTTTGGCGGCGGCCTTCGGCCGGGTGTTCGGAGCGGCCGGTTTGGTCCGGGCGCTCGGCGGCGTGGCCTGCGGGCTCGGCCGGCCGCCATTGATCAGCCTGGCGTATGCCTCACGTTTCCGCCCCCGGGGCGTGGTGCGGCCGGTCTCCCAGGACCGGACCGTGGCGCGGGTGACGCCCATCACCGTCGCGACCTGCTCTTCACTCAGTGACTTCGCCTCACGCAGTCTGCGTCGCTCCTTGGGGGAGGGGAGCGGGTGGGCGGAGGCCATATCGGTCGGGCCCTGTGTCATGAAGGACCCCCCGCAGGGCTGTACCGGGTAGAAAAGTACATAAACGCATATTGGGCGACACAGCGGCCATTCGCCTGTTACGCGGAAAAAGCGCGTGTCGTTGGGAACATGGCCCGGTGACCCAAGTGACCGAAGGCAACACGTCGTTGTCGGCAGAGCAGGGCCGGTCCACCGTGCTGGCCCTCGTCCTTCTGCGTGGAGCGGTTGCGGCCGGGCTCGGGCTGGGCTCCGTCGCCGTCCTCGTCCTGGCGCTGTGGATCGGCTCCCCGGCCTCCGACAGCAACCCCGGCGGCGCGCTCCACGCGGCGGCCGGGCTCTGGCTGCTCGCCCACGGCGCCGAGCTGATCAGGACCGACACGCTCAGCGGGGTCCCTGCCCCGGTGGGCCTCGTTCCGCTGCTGCTCGCCGCGGTCCCGGTGTGGCTGGTGCACCGGGCGGCGCGGGACGCCCTGGTGCCGGACGAGGGGCGCCCGGTGCCTTCCGCGGTGGGCGCATTCGTCATGGTCGTCAGCGGATATCTGCTGGTCGGGGCGGTTGTCGCGTATTACGGGCGGGGTGGCTCGCCGGCCGTGCACCCGCCGTCGCTGATCTTTCCGTCGGCCGTCGTGGTGGCGGGTGCGGCAGCGGCCGGGGTCTGGACGGCGGCCGGGCGGCCGGTCGGCCCGCCGCCGTCCTGGGCGCCGGTGAGTCTGCACGAGGCGCTGGCGCACGGCCGGTTCAGGGAGCGTGCGGGGACGGTGTGGCGGTCGGCGGCGGCCGGGGTGGCGGTGCTGTTCGGCGGCGGGGCTCTGCTCGTCGCGGTGGCGCTGATGTGGCACGCGCACTCCGCCCAGCAGTCGTTCGTCCAGCTCTCGGGCGACTGGGCGGGCCGGGTCGCGGTGCTCCTGCTCGCGCTGGGGCTGGTGCCGAACGCGGCGGTATGGGGCGCGGCGTACGGGCTGGGGCCGGGTTTCGCCCTCGGTACGGCGTCCACGGTCACCCCGATCGCCTTCGCGGGGCGTCCGGCGCTGCCCCGCTTCCCGTTGCTGGCCGCGGTGCCCGCCGAGGGCCCGGGAACGGTCCTGAACTGGTCGGCCGTCGCGGTGCCGGTCGCGGCCGGGGTGACGGTCGCCTGGTTCACGGCACGGCGGGCCGCGCCCCCGCACGCCGCACGCGCGGAGGCGTGGAGCCTGCGGGAGACCGCTCTGGCGGCCGCCCTCGCTGCGGTGGGGTGCGGGGCCGGTACGGCGGTGCTGGCGGCGGCGGCCGGTGGTCCGCTCGGCACCCGGGCGCTGGTGGAGTTCGGGCCGGTGTGGTGGCTCACGGGTGCGGCGGCGCTGGTGTGGACGGCGCTGATCGGCGTTCCCGCGGCGCTGCTGCTCCGGGCCTGGCGGCTGCGGGAGCCCGACGGGGGCGCGTGGTGGCGGCGGGCGGACGCGGTGCCGGCGGAGGGGGAGGGGGAGGGGGCTGAGGCGGAGAGGGCTGAGGCGGCGTACGTGGCCGGGGCTCCGGGCGCGGCGGCGTCGGGAAAGGGCGCGAAGCCGGAGCCGGAGCCGGAGCGGGCGCCGGGAGACGGGCCCGCGCCCCTGCCCGTGGCTTCCCTGGCGACCGGCGCCGCGTCGGCACCCGCCTCGGCGCCCGTGCCGCCCGCCGCCCGCATCTTTGTCCCGGACGGGGACGAGGACTTCGCACCGTACGACTTCCTGCCGACCGACCCCTGGCACGAGCGGACGGCCCGGCCGGGGGAGGCCGGGCCGTCCGGGACGAAGGACCCTAGTTCTTGACGCCGAAGAACGGCTCCAACGGCTTCGGCAGCTGGTCGTTGCAGGCCACCTGGCCGGCCTTGGTCAGGGCGTCGTTCACGCAGGTGTAGTAGTCGCGGTAGACCAGCTGCACCGTGAACGTCGTCGCGACGATCGAGAGCGCCAGCAGCGCCGTCACCAGACCGCTGACGGCGGCCGTGGTCTGCTGCCGGCCGCCGCTCGGGGCGGCGGGGGCGGCGGGCGTGGATCCGGGCGCCGGAGCGGAACCGGGGGTCCGGGCCGGGCCCGACGCCTGGCCGGCGCCTTCGGCCGCCGCCTCGGACGGCCCCTTCGGCTTGGCCCGGAGCGAGCTGATCGCCCAGTACACGGCGAGTGCGCCGAGCAGCAGGGCGATCTCCGGGAAGTCGAAGAGCGCGAAGAAGAAGGCCCACATGCCGGAGAGCAGCGCGTAGCGCGCGCGGCGCTGGGCGGGGTCGGTGGGGTCCCAGCGCAGCCCGCCGGGGCTGCCCTGGGGTCCGCCCTGGCCGTTCGGCCCGCCCTGGCCCCCGGGCCGGCCGCCGAAGCCGCCGCTCTGGCGACCGGGCTGCCGGCTGCTCCACTGGCCGCCCCAGACCGGCCGGTCGTCGGAGGAGCCGCCCTCGGGGGATCCGTCGCCGTTCCCGTCGCCGTCCCCGTTCCCGGTGTTCGCGGGGCGGCGAGGCTGCCAGGGCTGATCGGGCCGGTTCTCGGGCGGCGCGGCGAACGGGTTGTCGTCCGCCTGGCCGGAGGAGCCCGGCGTACCGGACGAGCCGGCAGAAGAGGAAGAGGAGCCCGTGGGGGACTGGCGTTCCCGCATCAGCAGTGAGGTCCGCTCGGGCAGCGGCTGGCGGAAGGCGGTGCGGCGGCGTCGGTCCGGCATGTGGTGAACGTCTTCCCCATCTCGTCATTTCCGCCCTGCGGACGGTTCGCTGTCCCCTGACGCTACCTCCCGGTCAGGAGGGGCCGAAAGCTGGGAGCGGGGCTCGAACGGCCGACATCCGTCACCCGGGCCCGCTCCCTCGCCCCGGAGCCGGGCCACCGGCCGCCCACCCCCGTCCCGTGGAGGTCCCCCGAGGTGCCGGTATCGTTGCTGACGGTCGGCTTGTTCGTAGAGTTCCCCGTATCGAGGGGCTCAGTTCTTTTGTACGACCATACAAATCAGCGTCGCTCTGCTTCACCACGCGAGAAAGGGCCCAGCCGTGGCCTCCCCGCCCCCCTCCACCGCCCCGGCACGCCTGGTCGTGCTGGTCTCCGGTTCGGGTACGAATCTTCAAGCCCTGCTCGATGCCATCGGTGACGACCCCGAGGGCTTCGGCGCACAGATCGTCGCGGTCGGCGCCGACCGTTCCGGCATCGCCGGCCTGGAACGGGCGGAGCGGGCCGGACTGCCGACCTTCGTGTGCAGGGTCAAGGACCACGCCACCCGCGAGGAGTGGGACGCCGCACTCGCGGCCGCGACGGCCGGGTACCGCCCGGACCTCGTGGTGTCCGCGGGATTCATGAAGATCGTGGGCAAGGAGTTCCTCGCCCGGTTCGGCGGCCGGTTCATCAACACCCACCCCGCCCTGCTCCCCAGCTTTCCCGGTGCCCACGGGGTGCGTGACGCACTTGCGTACGGCGTGAAGGTCACCGGGTGCACCGTCCACTTCGTCGACGACGGCGTCGACACCGGTCCGATCATCGCGCAGGGCGTGGTCGAGGTGACCGAGGAGGACACGGCGGAGGGCGAAGCCGCTCTCCACGAACGCATCAAGGAAATCGAGCGCAAGCTGCTCGTCGAGGCCGTTGGGCGGCTCGCCCGCGACGGCTATCGCATTGAGGGACGAAAGGTTCATCTCGGTCATGTCGGTGAATAAGCCCATCCGTCGCGCCCTGGTCAGTGTCTACGACAAGACGGGGCTGGAGGACCTCGCCCGCGGTCTGCACGAGGCGGGTGTCGAGCTCGTCTCCACCGGCTCCACCGCCGGGAGGATCGCCGCCGCCGGAGTCCCGGTCACCAAGGTCGAGGAGCTCACCGGCTTCCCCGAGTGCCTCGACGGCCGCGTCAAGACGCTGCACCCGCGCGTCCACGCCGGCATCCTCGCCGACCTCCGCCTGGACGCCCACCGCGAGCAGCTCGCCGAGCTGGGCGTGGAGCCGTTCGACCTGGTGGTCGTCAACCTCTACCCGTTCAAGGAGACCGTCGCCTCCGGCGCCTCCGCCGACGAGTGCGTGGAGCAGATCGACATCGGCGGCCCGTCCATGGTCCGCGCCGCAGCCAAGAACCACCCGTCCGTGGCCGTCGTCACCAGCCCCGAGCGGTACGCCGACGTCCTCGCCGCGGTCAAGGCGGGCGGCTTCGACCTGACCGCCCGCAAGCGCCTGGCCGCCGAGGCGTTCCAGCACACCGCCGCGTACGACGTGGCCGTGGCCTCCTGGTTCGCCGCCGACTACGCCGCCGCCGACGACTCGGGCTTCCCCGACTTCTTCGGTACGACGTACGAGCGCAAGAACGTCCTGCGCTACGGCGAGAACCCGCACCAGCCCGCCGCCCTCTACACCTCCGGCGCCGGTGGCCTGGCCGAGGCGGAGCAGCTGCACGGCAAGGAGATGTCGTACAACAACTACACGGACACCGACGCCGCGCGCCGGGCCGCGTACGACCACGCCGAGCCGTGTGTCGCGATCATCAAGCACGCCAACCCGTGCGGCATCGCGATCGCCGACGACGTCGCCGAGGCCCACCGCAACGCGCACGCCTGCGACCCGCTGTCGGCCTTCGGCGGTGTCATCGCCGTCAACCGTCCGGTGACCGTCGCCATGGCCGAGCAGGTCGCGGAGATCTTCACCGAGGTCATCGTCGCCCCGGCGTACGAGGACGGCGCGGTCGAGATCCTGGCCCGCAAGAAGAACATCCGCGTGCTGCGCTGCCCCGACGCCCCGACCGCCCCGGTCGAGGTCAAGCCGATCGACGGCGGCGCGCTGCTCCAGGTCACCGACCGCCTCCAGGCCGAGGGCGACGACCCGGCCAACTGGACCCTCGCCACCGGTGAGGCCCTGACCGCGGACGAGCTGAAGGAGCTCGCCTTCGCGTGGAAGGCCTGCCGCGCGGTCAAGTCCAACGCGATCCTGCTCGCCAAGGACGGCGCCTCGGTCGGCGTCGGCATGGGCCAGGTCAACCGCGTCGACTCCGCGAAGCTGGCCGTCGAGCGGGCGGGCGAGGAGCGGGCGCGCGGCTCGTACGCCGCCTCCGACGCGTTCTTCCCGTTCCCGGACGGGCTGGAGATCCTGACCGCCGCGGGCATCAAGGCCGTGGCCCAGCCCGGCGGTTCGGTCCGTGACGAGCTGGTCGTCGAGGCCGCGAAGAAGGCGGGCGTGACGATGTACTTCACGGGTACGCGGCACTTCTTCCACTGATACGAGTTGCGCCCGGGCCGCCCGGGTAAGACGGAAGGCCGCCAATTCCCCGGAACGAGTGGGGAATCGGCGGCCTTCGCCATGCGGTGAGGGTGGTTAGACCTTCAGCATGCTCACTTCGTCTTGATGACGATCGTGCTGCCCGCGCGGTCGTGCCAGCCCTGGAGCTTGCCCGAGTTGTCGAAGAAGGGGGAGAGGTAGACCAGCAGCGTGCCGAGACCGCAGAAGAGCGAGCCGACCATCGGGATGATCCAGCGGATGAAGCCCGCACCCAGACCGGGGGCCTGGCCGGTGCTCTCCTTGACGACCTTGACGTTGAGGACCATCTTGCCGAGCGTGGCGCCCCAGATGGAGACCATCAGCCACTCGTAGAGCAGCGCGATCAGCGCGAACACGGCGATGAAGCCGAAGAAGCCCGCGACGATGCCGACGCTGGCGTTGGCCGCGTCGTTCATGCACTGGGTGTAGGACTCGGTGCCGTACGAGTAGCCGCTGCAGTCGTCGATGGACTCCGAGGCGCCCACGAGGCTCGCGACGCCGATCGCCGAGAAGATCAGGTAGAGGATGCCGTACGCGACACCGTCCAGCGCACGGGCGCCCAGGCGACGCCCCATCGTGGCGAGTTCGACGGTGCCGAGGCCCGCGACGTTGATGTAGCCGTTGTTGGCCTGGAGGGTGCCGCCCGGCTGCTGCTGCGGGTAGCCGTAACCCGGCTGGTCCTGCTGCGGGTAGCCGTAGCCCGGCTGACCCTGCTGCGGAGGGACGCCCTGCGGGGCCTGCTGCGGGTAGCCGTAACCGGGCTGGCCCTGCGGCGGCTGGTTCGGCTGCTGGCCGTACGGGTTGTTCGGATTCGGGTTCGGGTCGCCGAAACTCATCTGGGCGTTCCTCCAACGTGCGTGCGGGGACGATGCGGCCGCACGGAGGAAAGAAAGGTCAGCGGTCCGCCCCCCGGGTACTACTGCGGCACTGCGACAATAATCGTTATAAATGAAATGTAAGTTTGTCCAGTCGTGGCCCTTGCTTGTTGCGCAAGCGCAACATCGCGCCACCGCCTGCGGCCCGAATTGGTATGCGGGCGGGGTCATCCGCGAGTATGGGGACATGACTGCCCAGATTCTCGATGGCAAGGCCACCGCAGCCGCGATCAAGTCCGATCTCACCGTCCGCGTGGCGGCCCTCAAGGCACAGGGCATCACCCCTGGCCTGGGAACCCTGCTGGTCGGGGACGACCCGGGCAGCCGGTGGTACGTGAACGGCAAGCACCGTGACTGCGCGCAGGTCGGCATCGGTTCCATCCAGCGCGAACTCCCCGACACCGCCACCCAGGAGGAGATCGAGGACGTCGTACGGGAGCTCAACGCCAACCCCGAGTGCACGGGTTACATCGTGCAGCTGCCCCTGCCCAAGGGGATCGACACCAACCGCGTCCTGGAGCTGATGGACCCGGCCAAGGACGCCGACGGCCTCCACCCGATGAACCTCGGCCGCCTCGTCCTGAACGAGACGGGCCCGCTGCCCTGCACCCCGCAGGGTGTCGTCCAGCTGCTCCGCCACCACGACGTGGAGATCAACGGGGCGCACGTCGTGGTCGTCGGCCGCGGAGTCACCATCGGCCGCTCCATCCCGCTGCTGCTGACCCGTAAGTCCGAGAACGCCACCGTCACCCAGTGCCACACCGGTACGCGTGACCTCTCCGCCCAGCTCAAGCAGGCCGACATCATCGTCGCCGCCGCCGGGGTGCCGCACATCATCAAGCCCGAGGACGTGAAGCCGGGCGCCGCCGTGCTCGACGTCGGCGTCAGCCGGGACGAGAACGGCAAGATCGTCGGGGACGTCCACCCGGGCGTGGCCGAGGTCGCCGCCTGGATCTCCCCGAACCCGGGCGGTGTCGGCCCGATGACCCGCGCCCAGCTGCTCGTCAACGTGGTCGAGGCGGCCGAGCGCAACGCGGCCGCGGCCGTCTGAGCCGGCCGACCCGATCCGGAGGGAACCCCATGGGTGCTGGTACGAGTCCGGCCGACCCGTCCGCCGAGGCGGACGGCACGTCCGCGGCGCCGTCCCGCGCGGACGCGCCGGGCACGGGTGAGAGGGCGGCGGACGGGGCCGCACCGGACCAGGCCGCGACGTGTGACGACGACGCCCGTGACGACGACGCGCCTGACGACGCCCGTGACGACGACACCCGTGAAGGTGCGGGCGACGGCGGTACGGGCACCGGCCCGCGTCCGTCGCGGCGCTTCCCGTCGCTCACCCGGGACACCGCGCGTCCCGAGGGCGGGGGCAGGGCCGCGTCCGGGGACGCGCCCGCCCCGGCCCGTCAGTGGCCGCTGCTCGCCGTGCTCTGCACGGCCGGGATCGGGCTGCTGATCGTGGCCGTCGACCTGTTCGCCGAAGCCTTCCGGGTCGGCACGATGCTGATCGGCGTCGCCCTCATCGGGGGTGCCGTGCTGCGGCTCGTGGTGCCGTCGGTGGGCATGCTGGCGGTACGTTCCCGCTTCACCGACCTGGTGACCTACGGGCTGCTCGGCTTCCTCATCGTGATGCTCGCGCTGGTGGCGCAGCCCGAGCCGTGGCTGGACATTCCGTTCCTGGAACAGGCGGTCCACTTCACCATCCGCTGAGCCCGCGGTTTGCCGCGCTCGCGGAAAAAGGGTGCCCGTCCCCTCCCCCGAGAAGGGACGGACACCGGTATCGGGGCCCACCGGAACGTAAACGCCCCGGAATGTGGTGACTTGAGCGGCCTTGCCCCGTCCGGAGTTCAGCCTGGTCGACGGGGTGTGGCCGGTTCAAGGGATGCCTGTGGCCTGTGGCACGGAAGTGACCATTCCGCCACTGTGTGATCGTCAGGCAACGGAGCCCCGGCCCGAGGGCGTGGGGCGAGGACGTGGAGCAGGGGCGCGCGGCAACCGGGTGCGAGGTTTCCGAATACCCCCGTGCGCCCCGTACCGATGACCCGCCGCCTCCCGGGTGACCGGGTTCGGCCGGGTGAGCGCTGTGTGACGGGTTGTGTGCGGTGCCACAGGGGGCAGGGCGGCCGGGATGTCCCGGGTCGGATAGCCTGATCGCCGGATATCTCTTCACATCAAGATTCAGGGATGTCCAGCACCAGGGGCCAGGAACCCCCACCGCCAGCTGTCTAACGGAGATCGCCATGACCCGCACTCCCGTGAATGTCACCGTGACCGGCGCAGCCGGCCAGATCGGCTACGCGCTGCTCTTCCGCATCGCCTCCGGCCACCTGCTCGGCCCGGACGTGCCGGTCAACCTGCGCCTCCTGGAGATCCCGCAGGGCCTGAAGGCCGCCGAGGGCACCGCGATGGAGCTCGACGACTGCGCCTTCCCGCTGCTGCGCGGCATCGAGATCACCGACGACGCCAACAAGGCGTTCGACGGTGCCAACGTCGCCCTGCTGGTCGGCGCCCGCCCGCGTACGAAGGGCATGGAGCGCGGCGACCTGCTCTCCGCCAACGGCGGCATCTTCAAGCCGCAGGGCAAGGCCATCAACGACAACGCCGCGGACGACATCAAGGTCCTCGTCGTCGGCAACCCGGCCAACACCAACGCGCTCATCGCACAGGCCGCGGCCCCGGACGTACCGGCCGAGCGCTTCACCGCGATGACCCGCCTCGACCACAACCGCGCGATCTCGCAGCTGGCCGCCAAGACCGGTGCCGCCGTCTCCGACATCAAGAAGCTGACGATCTGGGGCAACCACTCGGCGACCCAGTACCCCGACATCTTCCACGCGGAGGTCGCCGGCAAGAACGCCGCCGAGCTCGTCAACGACGAGGCCTGGCTGGCCGACACCTTCATCCCGACCGTCGCCAAGCGCGGCGCCGCGATCATCGAGGCCCGTGGCGCGTCCTCGGCCGCCTCCGCCGCCAACGCAGCCATCGACCACGTGCACACCTGGGTCAACGGCACCGCCGCGGGCGACTGGACCTCCATGGGTATCCCCTCGGACGGCTCCTACGGCGTGCCCGAGGGCATCATCTCGTCCTTCCCGGTCACCACGAAGGACGGCAAGTACGAGATCGTCCAGGGTCTGGAGATCAACGACTTCTCCCGTGCGCGCATCGACGCCTCGGTGAAGGAGCTCACCGAGGAGCGCGACGCGGTTCGCGAGCTCGGCCTGATCTGATCCGTACGCTTTTTCACGCGTACCCCGTCGCCCCCGGCAGCGCTCGCTGCCGGGGGCGGTCGCGTACACGGGCGGCCGCGGCCGGGAACTGACCGCACCCCTTCCCGAGTCTGCGCTGTCATGCGCGTGACGATGATCCTTCCGGCCCTGACCGAGGCGACCAGCCCGCTGTTCCGGCCCATCAAGTACTCGCTCTTCCCGCCGCTCGGCCTGGCGACCCTCGCCGGGTACCTCGACCCGGACGACGAGGTGACGCTCCTCGACGAACACGTCGAGCGGGTCGACATCGAGGCGCTCGACAGCCCCGATCTCCTGGTCGTCCAGCCGTACATCACCTCCGCCCGGCGCGGCTACGAGATCGCCGACCACTTCCGCGCCCGGGGTGTCCACGTCGCCATGGGCGGGCTCCATGTGACCTCGCTCCCGGACGAGGCCGCCGCCCACGCCGACACGATCTTCACCGGGCCGGGCGAGGACACCTGGCCGCTGTTCCTCAAGGAGTTCCGCGACGGGGTGCCGGCCCGGCGGTACGACTCGAAGCTGCGTACCCTGGCCGGGCTGCCGCCCGTGCGGCGCGACCTGATCAAGCGGCAGCTGTATCTCGTACCGAACTCGATCGTCGTCTCGCGCGGCTGCCCGCACCACTGCGACTTCTGTTACAAGGACGCCTTCTTCGAGGGCGGGAAGTCCTTCTACACCCAGGCCGTGGACGAGGCGCTCGCCGAGATCGAGCGGCTGCCGGGCCGGCATCTGTACTTCCTCGACGACCATCTGCTCGGCAACCGGCGCTTCGCCGAGGCGCTCTTCGACGGGATGGCCGGAATGGGACGGCTCTGGCAGGCCGCCGGCACCGTCAAGTCCGTGCTCCAGCCGGATCTGCTGGAGCGCGCCGTGGACGCCGGGCTGCGCAGCCTGTTCGTCGGCTTCGAGACCGTCAACAGCGCGAACCTCGCCGAGCGGCGCAAGGACCAGAACATCGGCAAGGACTACGCGGCCGCCGTCCGCCGGCTCCATGACGCCGGGGTCATGGTCAACGCCAGCTTCGTCTTCGGGCTCGACCACGACGGCCCGGACGTCTTCGACCGTACGGTGGAGTGGGCCGTCGAGCAGGGCATCGAGACAGCCACCTTCCACATCATGACGCCGTATCCGTCCACCGGACTGTGGAAACAGCTGGAGGCACAGGACCGGATCGTCCACCGGGACTGGGACCTCTACGACACCCGCCATGTCGTGTACCGCCCGAAGGGCATGACGCCGCGCCAGCTGGAGGACGGGTACTGGCGCGCGTACCGCGACTTCTACCGGTGGTCCAACATATGGCGCGGTGCGGCCGCCCAGCCGGGCATGCACGAACGGCTCAGGCACCTGGCGTACTCGGGCGGCTGGAAGAAGTTCGAGCCCGCCTGGGACGCCCTGATCCGCTCCCGCAACGTGGTGCGGGCCATGCCGATGCTGGAGCGGACCCTGGCGGCCTTCGGCGGCAGACGGGCCTGACCGCGTACCGCCCACCGCGTGCCGGCCGGGGCGGCTACCTCTTCCGCAGCTCGTCCGCGATCTCGCGTACGGCCGCCATGGCCCGGCGCTGCAGCCCGGGGCCGAAGGTGATCCGGGTGGCGCCCAGCTCGCCGAGTCGGCGCGGGGGCGGTCCGTCCGGCCGGGCGAAGGTGTTGAGCGGGGCCGGGACGGCGGCGGCCAGGGCGGGCAGCGCCTCGGGCGGGGCCATGATCGGATAGACGCAGTCCGCGCCCGCCGCCACGTACAGCAGTGCGCGGCGGACCGTCTCCGTCTCCGGGTCGGTGCCGTCGGGGACACCGCGGACGTAGGTGTCGACGCGGGCGTTGATGAAGAGCGCGTCGCCCGCGACCGCCCGTACCTCCGCGAGCCGGTCCGCCTGCCGCTGGGCGTCGACGAGGGCGCCGTCGGCGGAGTCCTCCAGATTGCAGCCGACGGCTCCGGCGTCGAGAAGCCGTTCGACGAGTTCCTCCGGCGCCAGTCCGTAACCCGCCTCGATGTCCGCCGAGACGGGCACGGAGGCCGGGACGGCGCGCACGATCCTGGCCACGGCCGCGAACATCTCGGCGGCGGGCGTCGCCCCGTCCTCGTAACCGAGTGAGGCCGCGACCCCGGCGCTGGGCGTGGCGAGCGTCGGGAAGCCCGCGTCGACGAAGACGCGCGCACTCGCCGCGTCCCACGGGCCGGGGACGATCAGCGGGTCGCCGGGGGTCCGGTCGTGGTGCAGGGCGCGGAGGACGGAAGCGGTCACGCGGGGCTCCTGTGGGGTGTCGAGCGGTGGCGGGGCGCGGATTACGGGCCGGTCTGCGGGGTCGGCCCATCGGGTCAGTGCTTGATTTCGCCCGGCTTGTAGTGGCCGGGGACCATGCGGGTGGTCACGGCGAAGCGGTTCCAGGCGTTGATCGTCGTGATCGCGGCGACGAGATGGGCGAGTTCCGTCTCGTCGAACTGCTTCGCTGCCTTCTCCCACACCTCGTCCGGCACGAAACCGTCGGTCAGCACCGTCACCGCCTCGGTCAGCTCGATCGCCGCGATCTCCTTGGGCGTGTAGAAGTGCTGCGACTCCTCCCACGCGCTGAGCTGGACGATCCGCTCGACGGACTCACCGGCCGCGAGCGCGTCCTTGGTGTGCATGTCGAGGCAGAACGCGCAGTGGTTCAGCTGCGAGGCGCGGATCTTCACCAGCTCCGCCAGGACCGGGTCGAGGCCCTTACGGGAGGCTGCGTCCAGCCGGACCATGGCCTTGTAGACATCGGGGGCGAGCTCGGCCCAGGGCTGCATGCGCGGGGCGTGCTCGGGGTTGAGGCCGGTGGTCGGGTGGCTGTGTTCGTTCGTCGTCATGGCTACGACGTTACGGGGCGGATGGCGCACCGGTATGGTCCATTCCTGTGACAGATTCATGGGCCACTTTCGGTGCCGACCTGCATCTCGAAACAACCGGTGCGACGGGGCTCCGGGCCGGGCTCATGGACGCCCTGCGCGAGGCCGTACGGACGGGGCGGCTGGTGCCCGGCACCCGGCTGCCGTCGTCCCGCGGCCTCGCCGCCGACCTCGGCATCGCCCGGAACACCGTCGCCGACGCCTACGCGGAACTGGTCGCGGAGGGCTGGCTCACCGCCCGGCAGGGCTCGGGCACCCGGGTGGCGCAGCGGGCCGAGCCGCGCCGGCCGGCCACCAGGACCACGCGGGCGCGGGCGGTGCGCTCCAGGCCCGTCCACAACCTGCTGGGCGGCTCGCCCGACCTCTCGACCTTCCCGCGCGCCGACTGGCTCAAGGCCTCCCGGCGCGCCCTGACGGCCGCACCCAACGACGCTTTCGGTTACGGCGATCCGCGCGGACGTATCGAACTGCGCACCGTGCTCGCCGACTATCTGGCACGGGCCCGCGGGGTGTACGCGGACCCGGAGCGGATCATGATCTGCGCCGGTTTCGTACAGGCGCTGAAACTGATGGGGCCGGTCCTGCGCAAGCGGCGGGTGCGGGAAGTGGCCGTCGAGTCGTACGGACTGGACGTGCACTGGAACCTGCTCTCGGACGCCGGGCTGCGGCTGCCCTGCCTGCCGGTCGACGGATTCGGCGCGAGGACCGGTGAACTGGCCGGTCTGCGCGGCGTGGGCGCGGTCCTGATGACGCCCGCGCACCAGTTCCCGACGGGGGTGCCGCTCCACCCCGACCGGCGGGCCGCGGCCGTGGACTGGGCGCGCGGCACGGGTGGGCTGATCCTGGAGGACGACTACGACGGCGAGTTCCGCTACGACCGGCAGCCGGTCGGCGCGCTCCAGGGCCTGGACCCCGAGCGCGTGGTGCACCTGGGGACGACGAGCAAGTCGCTGGCGCCCGGGCTGCGGCTGGGGTGGATGGTGCTGCCGGAGTCGCTGGTGGGGGAGGTGTCCGAGGCCAAGGGGATGAGCGACTGGTCGTCGAGCGCGCTGGACCAGCTGACGCTCGCGGAGTTCATCGAGTCGGGTGCGTACGACCGTCATGTGCGTTCGATGCGGCTGCGCTACCGGCACCGCCGCGACCAGCTCGTCGCGGCACTGGCGGAGCGGGCCCCCGACGTCCGGATCAGCGGGATAGCGGCCGGGCTGCACGCCGTGCTCGAACTGCCGGAGGGCAGCGAGACGTCGGTGCTCCGGGCGGCGGCGTGGCAGGGGCTGGCGCTGGAGGGGATCTCGCGCTTCCGGCACCCGGACGCGGCGCCGGGCCGCGATGCGCTGGTCATCGGCTACGGAACACCTACCGACAGCGCCTGGGCGAGCGCGCTGGACGCCCTCTGCCGGGTGCTGCCCTGACGGGGAGGTTCGGTGCCCCCGCTTCCTGCCGTACCCGGCGGCCCTCTAATCTGACGAATGGCCACACTGGCTTGATTCGTACGGCGGGGGAGACGGAAACATGGCCACACGCAGGCTGAGGTCGAGCACCGTGGTGCTCGGTGGCATGGGGGTGCTCGCGGCGATGATCACCTCCTGCGGTTCGGAGCCGGACAAGCGGTGCGTCGACCCGCTGACCCGCGACAAGCTGCCGAGCTACGAGTGCAAGAACGGCAAGGGCTCGTACTACTACGGCGGCAGCAGCAAGAACGGCAAGGTGGAAGGCGGCAGTTTCGACAAGTCCGCGGTCGAACGCGGCGGCTTCGGCTGCTCGGGCACCGGCGGCGGCTGACCGGCATGGAACGCCGCACCACGCAGCCGCGCGAGGGCTGGCAGCAGACGGTGGAGGAGCAGGGGATCGTCTTCCCGCTCACCCGCTACCCGGACGGATCGCTGCGCCCGTACTGGGACGAGAGCGCCTACTACGTCTTCTCGCTGCCCGAGGTCGAGGCACTGGAGGACGTCGTCGAGGAACTGCACACCATGTGCCTGGCCGCGGCCGCGCACATCGTGGAGCGGGACCGCTTCGCCGAACTCGGCATCACCGACCGGCGGCTGGCCGCGCTGATCGCCCAGTCCTGGCGGCGCCGTGACGAACTGCCCTCGCTCTACGGCAGGTTCGACCTGTGCTACGACGGCACCGGTCCGGCGAAGATGCTGGAGTACAACGCGGACACCCCCACCTCCCTGGTGGAGGCCGCGAGCGCCCAGTGGTTCTGGATGGAGGACCGCTTCCCGGGCGCCGACCAGTGGAACTCGCTGCACGAACGCCTCGTCGCGGCCTGGAAGCGGCAAGCCGCCCTGCTGCCGCCCGGACCGCTGCACTTCGCGCACTCCGACGGGGACGAGCTGGGCGAGGACCTGATGACGGTCGCCTATCTGCGGGAGACCGCCGCGCAGGCCGGCATCGAGACGGAGGCGCTCTCCGTCGAGCGGATCGGCTGGGACCGGCTGAGCGGGCGGTTCGTCGACGAGCGGCTCCGCTTCATCCGGAGCTGCTTCAAGCTGTATCCGTGGGAGTGGCTGGCGACCGACCGGTTCGGCCCGCAGGTGCTCGACACCCTCGACAACGGCGGTGGTACGGGTACGACCTGCTGGATCGAGCCCGCCTGGAAGATGCTGCTGTCCAACAAGGCGCTGCTGGTGATCCTCTGGGAGCTCTACCCGAACCACCCCAACCTGCTCGCCTCCTACCTCGACGGCCCCCGCGGACTCGCGGCGTCGGCCGGCTGGGCCGCCAAGCCACTGCTCGGCCGCGAGGGGGCCGGGGTCACGATCCACGAGCCGGGAAGCCCGGCGGTACCGCGGGACGAGCCGTGCTGCTACCAGGAACTGGCACCGCTGCCGGACTTCGACGGCAACCGTGTGGTGCTGGGCGCGTGGGTCGTCGAGGACGAGGCGGCCGGCCTCGGCATCCGCGAGTCGGAGGGCGCGGTCACGGACGAGTACGCCCGCTTCCTGCCGCACGTCATTCTCTAGGCCCTGTCGTCAAACTGCCGTGCGGCAGACGGCAGTTCGACGACAGGGCCTGGGGCCGGACGCGGCTCAGGAGGTCCCGCCCGCGCGCAGCCAGCCGAGCAGGTCGTCCGTCACCCGTTCCCCGGCCGCCGCCACGTCCCCGCCGATCGCGCCCAGTCCGAGCCGGTGGACGGAGACACGGTCGCGGCCGTGGTGGCGCATGAAGAATCCGTCGCCCCCGCTGTCGTCGCCGACCAGCACCCAGCCGGGCGCGTACCGGGACACCTCGAAGGTCTCGTTGCGTTCCTGGATGAGGTGCGGGCCGTAGACATGGACGCCGTTGTCGAGCAGCACGCCCGGCGTCGACCGCCACAGCCGGGCGACCGCGGGGTTGGGCCCGTCCCGCAGCCCCCGCAGCTCCGAGGCCCGGACGGCCAGGAATCCGGCGAAGGACTCCGCCATCGGGTACTCGCAGCCGTCCGTACCGTCACGGTGGACCACCGGGTACTCCCCGTCCCCGGCCTCCCCGGCCCGGTCGAGCGCGAAGTGGTAGTCGTCGCCGCAGTCCGGCTCGACGGCGAAGCACAGCCGGTCGCCGCTCAGCCGCCACCCGGCGGTGACGGCCTCGTACATGTCGTCCTCGGACCCGGCCGTGCCGTCGTCGGATCCGCCGGGCGCCACCGTCGCGATGTCCGCGTTCCCGGCCCGCCCGTGGCCGTACTCGGCCAGCCACCACCGGTACGACGGCGGCAGCGGGCCGACCCGGGACTCGGCCTCGCGGATCAGTGCCTCCGGTACGGCGGCGGCGCGCCTGCGGCCGAACCCCGGTGAATCCTCGACCAGGTCCCGCAGCTGTGTCAGGTCAGGTCTCACGGAGCGGATTCTGCCAGGGCGGCCCGCCGGACAGGCCCCGGGCCTGTCCGGCGGGCGGACGCCGGCGTCAGCCGCGCAGCACGGCGCGGATCTGTTCGAGGCCCCAGTCCAGGTCCTCCTTGCTGATCATCAGCGGCGGGGCGATCCGGATGGTCGAGCCATGGGTGTCCTTGACCAGTACCCCGCGGTCCATCAGCTTCTCGGAGATCTCCCGGCCGGTGCCGAGCGCCGGGGCGATGTCGACGCCCGCCCACAGCCCGCGGCCGCGCACCTCCTCCACCGCGCCGCCCACCATCAGCCCCAGCTCCTGGTGCAGGTGCTCGCCCAGCTCGGCCGCCCGCTGCTGGAACTCGCCGGTGCGGAGCATCGCGATGACCTCCAGCGCGACCGCGCAGGCCAGAGGATTGCCGCCGAACGTCGAACCGTGCTCACCGGGCCGGTACACCCCCAGCACCTTCTGCGACGAGACCACCGCCGACACCGGCACCACACCACCGCCCAGCGCCTTGCCGAGCACGTACATGTCCGGCACGACCCCCTCGTGCTCGCAGGCGAAGGTCCGGCCGGTCCGGCCCAGGCCCGACTGGATCTCGTCCGCGATGAACAGCACGTTCCGCTCGCGCGTGAGCGCGCGCACCCCGGGGAGATAGCCCGGCGGCGGCACCAGCACCCCGGCCTCGCCCTGGATCGGCTCCATGAGGACCGCCACGGTGTTCTCGGTCATCGCCTCCCGGAGCGCCGTGAGATCCCCGTACGGCACGATCTCGAACCCCGGCGTGTACGGGCCGAAGTCCTCCCGCGCCTCCGGGTCCGTGGAGAAGCTGATGATCGTCGTCGTCCGGCCGTGGAAGTTGTTCGCGGCGACGATGATCTTCGCCATGCCGTCCGGGACGCCCTTCACCCGGTAGCCCCACTTGCGGGCCGTCTTCACCGCGGTCTCCACGGCCTCCGCGCCCGTGTTCATCGGCAGCACCGACTCCATGCCGCACAACGCGGCGAGCTGCGTACAGAAGTCGGCGAACCGGTCGTGGTAGAAGGCGCGGGAGGTGAGGGTCACCCGCTCCAGCTGCGCCTTGGCGGCGTCGATCAGGCGCCGGTTGCCGTGACCGAAGTTGAGCGCCGAGTAGCCGGCGAGCATGTCGAGGTAGCGGCGGCCCTCGACATCGGTCATCCAGGCTCCGTCCGCCGTGGCGACGACGACGGGCAGCGGATGGTAGTTGTGCGCGCTGTGCGCCTCGGCGGAGGCGATGGCGGTGTCCGTGGTCGACACGGGATCTCCGTTCGTCGTGCGGCGTGGGCGGGGTGGTGCCCACTTTGTATCGTCGGTCGGATCCGTGGTGAGGAAACCTGTATTTCCCGGCGCGCCAGGCCGGTCGGGGGGCGGTGCCCGCACCTGAGACAATGAGTTCCATGGCCTCTGAACGCCCCCGTGTGCTCTCCGGAATCCAGCCCACCGCAGGCTCTTTCCACCTCGGCAATTACCTCGGCGCGGTCCGCCAGTGGGTGGCGCTGCAGGAATCCCACGACGCCTTCTACATGGTCGTGGACCTGCATGCGATCACCATCCCGCAGGACCCCGCGGAGCTGCGCGCGAACACCAGGCTCGCCGTCGCCCAGCTCCTCGCCGCCGGTCTCGACCCGGAGCGCTGCACGCTCTTCGTCCAGAGCCATGTCCCCGAGCACGCCCAGCTCGGCTGGATCATGAACTGCCTCACCGGTTTCGGCGAGGCCTCGCGCATGACGCAGTTCAAGGACAAGTCCGCCAAGCAGGGCGCCGACCGCACCACGGTCGGTCTCTTCACGTACCCGATGCTGATGGTGGCCGACATCCTGCTGTACCAGGCCGACCAGGTCCCGGTCGGTGAGGACCAGCGCCAGCACCTGGAGCTGACCCGTAATCTCGCCGAGCGGTTCAACGGCAGTTACGGCGACACGTTCACCGTGCCGGACCCGTACATCCTCAAGGAGACGGCGAAGATCTACGACCTCCAGGACCCGTCGGCGAAGATGAGCAAGTCGGCGCCGACCCCGAAGGGCCTGATCAACCTCCTGGACGAGCCGAAGGCCACCGCCAAGAAGGTGAAGAGCGCGGTCACCGACACCGACACGGTGATCCGCTTCGACCGCGCGGAGAAGCCCGGCGTCAGCAATCTGCTGAGCATCTACTCGACACTCACCGGGACCGGTATCGCGGATCTGGAGCAGAAGTACGAGGGCAAGGGCTACGGTGCGCTCAAGACCGACCTCGCCGAGGTCATGGTCGAGTTCGTCACACCGTTCCGTACCCGCACCCAGGAATACCTGGACGACCCGGAGACGCTGGACTCGATCCTGGCCAAGGGCGCGGAGAAGGCCCGTGCCGTCGCGGCCGAGACCCTGGCCCTGACGTACGACCGGATGGGTTTTCTGCCCGCGAAGCACTGAGTCCAAGGACCCTGGCGGTTTCGCGGCCGCAGGCGTCACACTGGCGACGGGAAGCTGAACCGGTCGGTGGCCGAAAACAGGCCACCGGCCATCGAGGATTGAGGAGGACGACGTGGGGACCGTAACGCTCGGCGTTTCGATCGCGGTCCCGGAGCCCTACGGCAGCCTGCTCCAGGAGCGGCGCGCGAGCTTCGGGGATCCTGCCGCGTACGGCATTCCCACCCACGTCACCCTTCTTCCGCCGACCGAGGCCGAGGCGGCCGACCTGCCCGCGATCGAGGCGCATCTCGCCCAGATCGCGACGGGCGGCCGCCCCTTCCCGATGCGGCTGTCCGGCACGGGGACCTTCCGTCCCCTCTCGCCGGTCGTCTTCGTCCAGGTCGTCGAGGGCGCCTCGGCCTGCACCTGGCTGCAGAAGCGGGTCCGGGACGCCTCCGGGCCGCTGGTGCGCGAGCTCCAGTTCCCGTACCACCCGCATGTGACCGTGGCGCACGACATCGCCGAGGCGGCGATGGACCGGGCGTACGCGGAGCTCGCCGACTACGAGGCCGCCTGGACCTGCGGTTCCTTCGCGCTGTACGAGCAGGGCTCGGACAGCGTCTGGCGCAAGATCAACGAGTTCCCGTTCGGCGCCGGTGGCGGCACGCCCGCCGTGCCCGCGCAGGGCGGCTCCTCCGTGGACGAGCCCTCCCTGCAGCCCTGATCACCTCCCGGCGGCTCCGGCTCAGATCGGCAGCCGCCGGAACAGCGGGCGCGGCACATGCCGCAGCGCCGACATCACCGCACGCAGCGACCCGGGCACCCACACCGTCTCCGAGCGCCGCCGCAGCCCCGTCACGATGGCCTCAGCGACCGCGTCCGGGGTGGTGGTGAGCGGCGACGCCTCCAGCGGCGCCGAGACGAACCGGGCCGCGGCCCGCACCGCTCCCGCTCCCTGCACCACTCCCGCGGCCTGTGTGGCTCCCGCCACCCGCACCGCCCCCGCCTCCGCCCTCGGCTCCGGACGTACGACGCCGGGGCGCACGACCATCACATGCGCCCCCGTCCCGTGCAGCGCGTCCCCCAGCCCCTGCGCGAACGCGTCCAGCCCCGCCTTGCTGGACCCGTAGATGAAGTCGGCGCGGCGGACGCGTTCGCCCGCCACCGAGGACAGCACCACCAGCGAGCCGTGCCCCTGCGCCTGGAGTGCGCCTGCGCACACCAGCCCGGCGGAGACGGCTCCCGTGTAGTTGGTCTGGGCGACCCGGACCGCGGCGAGCGGCTCCTCCTCGTCGCGCCCCTGGTCGCCCGCGATGCCGAAGGCGAGCAGCACCATGTCGATGTCGCCCTCGGCGAAGACCTTGCCGAGCGTGGTCTCGTGCGACGCGGAGTCCAGGGCGTCGAAGTCGACCGTGCGGACGTCGGCGCCGCGTGCGCGCAGTTCGGCGGCGGCCGCGTCGAGCGCGGGGGAGGGGCGCCCGGCCAGCCGGACCGTACGGGTCCGCAGGGCGATCAGCCGCCGCGCGGTGGCCAGGGCGATCTCCGACGTGCCGCCGAGGACGAGCAGGGACTGCGGGGCTCCGAAGGCGTCCTTCACGGGAACACTCCTTGCGACGTGGGGAGGGAGGGGCGGGCGGCGGTGGTCAGAGCGACAGGCGGCGCGACAGGTCCGAGCGGAAGGCCCCGTCCGGGTCCAGCTCGGCGCGCAGCGACCGGAAGTCGGCCAGCCTCGGATACATCGCGGCCAGCAGCTCCGGCCGGAGCCGGGAGTCCTTTGCCAGGCAGACCCGGCCGCCGGCCGCCGCCACCTCCTCGTCCAGCGAGTCCAGGAACCGGGCCAGGCCGGGCAGGGCGGCGGGCAGGTCGAGGGCGAGCGTCCAGCCGGGCACGGGGAACGACAGCCACCCCGGGTCGCCGGTGCCGAACCGCTTGAGCACCGCGTTCGACGACGGGCAGCGCCGCCGGGAGAGCCGGTGCACGATCCGGCGCAGCGCCTCCTCCCGGCCGTGTCCGACGACGAACTGGTACCGCACGGATCCGGCCCGCCCATGGGCCCGGCTCCACTGCGGCAGCCCGTCCAGCGGGTGGAAGAACGCGGCCAGCCTCTGGAGTTCGCCGATCCGGTACCTGGGCGCCCCGCGGTACCGGACCTCGTTGAACAGGGCGGCCGGGGTGCCGCCGAGCAGCGCCTCCGGTACGAGGGCGGGGGCGGTCGGCAGCGGCCCCGGGCGGAACGCCAGCGGTGTGCGCCGGGCGCGGGCCGGGAGCGCGTACCGGGGCACGTGCTCCCCTCGGGTCAGTACGGAGCGCCCCGTCGCCCGGCCGCGGGCGCGGAGGTCGATCCAGGCGGCCGAGTAGCGGTAGCGGTGGTCCCCGGCGCAGAGCCTCTCCAGCAGGTCGTCCAGATCGACGGCGCGTTCGGTGTCGACCGACATCCATGAGCTGGTGACGCGGTGGCACCGGAGCGTGGCCGAGAGGATCACACCCGTCAGGCCCAGACCGCCCGCGGTCGCGTCGAAGAGGGAGGTGCCGGACCGGACCGTACGGATCTCGCCCCCGGCGGTCAGCAGCTCCAGCTCCTGGACGTGCCGGGAGAAGGAGCCGGAGACGTGCTGGTTGTGGCCGTGGATGTCGGCGCCGATCGCGCCGCCCACCGTGACGTAGCGGGTGGTGGGCGTGACGGGGACGAACCAGCCGAGCGGCAGCAGGACCTCCATCAGCCGGTGCAGGCTGACCCCGGCGTCGCAGACCACGGTTCCGGTCCCGGCGTCGATGGTGCGGACCCGGTTCAGCGCGGTCATGTCGAGGACGGAGCCGCCCGCGTTCTGGGCCGCGTCGCCATGGGCCCGGCCGAGGCCCCGGGCGATGGAGCCGCGCGGTCCGCAGCCGCGTACCGTCGCCGCCGCCTCCTCGTACGAACGGGGGCGGAAACGCAGGGCGGCCGTCGGGGCGGTGCGGCCCCAGCCGGTCAGGGACACGGTGTCGACAGACATGACGGTGACCGTATCGCCCGAGAAAACCCTTTCGGGGCATTTGTTACAACACTCACCGTTATGGGTGATTGAGGGAGCGTCAGTCCGTACGGTGACGAGGCCCGGTGCCGGTTTTCCGCGCCCGGGAGGGTAAGCCGTACGTCATGGACTGGCTCAAGAACCTCCCCGTCATCGGGCCGATCGTCTCCCGGCTGATGGCGACGCACGCCTGGCGCTCCTACGAGACGCTGGAGCGGGTCCACTGGGCCAGGCTCGCCGCCGCGATCACCTTCATCAGCTTCCTGGCGCTCTTCCCGCTGATCGCGGTGGGTGCGGCGATCGGTGCCGCGCTGCTCTCCACCGAGCAGCTCCACAAGATCGAGGACAAGCTCGCCGAGCAGGTGCCCGGCATCTCCGACCAGCTCGGCATCGAGAACCTGGTGACCCACGCGGGCACGGTCGGACTGGTGGCCGGTGCGCTGCTGCTCCTCACCGGCATCGGCTGGATCGGCTCGATGCGGGACTGCCTGCGCGCCGTCTGGGGCATGGACGACATGGACCTGGGCAATCCGGTCCTGCGCAAACTCAAGGACGCGGGGCTGCTGTTCGGCCTCGGCGGGGCGGCGCTCGCCACCTTCGCGGTGTCGTCGGTCGGCTCGGTCGCCGTCGGCCGGGCCGCCGGTCTGCTGAACATCTCGGACCGGGGCGCGGGCGGTGTGGTGCTGCGGGTGGCCGCCCTGGTCGTGGCGGCGCTCGCCGGCTTCCTGCTGCTGCTCTACATGCTGACCCTGCTGCCCGGCGTCGAGCCCCCGCGGCGCAGCCTGCTGGTCGCCGGGGCGATCGGCGCGGTCTGCTTCGAACTGCTCAAGCTGCTGCTCGGCAGCTATATGAGGAGCGTGGCGTCGAAGAGCATGTACGGCGCCTTCGGGGTGCCGGTGGCGCTGCTGCTGTGGATCAACTTCTCGGCGAGGCTGCTGCTGTTCTGCGCCGCCTGGACGGCGACGCAGAACGACGAGGACACCGAGGCGGCGTCCGGGCAGGTCAGCGGCGAGGACGGCGGCGCATCAGGTCAGGCAGCGGCCAGCGCCGGTTGACCAGGAACACCCCGCCGGCCAGCAGCACCAGGGCGCCTCCGGTGATGCCCAGAGCGATCCCGGCGCCTCCGCCGCCGCTCTCGGTCGCGGAGGTCTTCGTGGTCCGCGCGGGGCCGTTCCTGCCCTCGTCCTTGCCCTGCTCGGCCGTGGGACCCTTCCCGGTCCCGGTGCCGGTGGTGGCGGACTTCGGGGGCACCAGCTCGCCGACCGGGGTCACCTTGCCGCTCGCGTCGAAGCCCCAGTCGAGGAGGCTGGCGGCCTCGTTGTAGACGGCGTGGGCCTTGTCGGACGACGGGTTCATGACGGTGACGAGCAGCACCTTGCCGTTGCGTTCGGCGACGCCGGTGAAGGTGTTGCCGGCGTGCGTGGTGTAGCCGTTCTTGACGCCCGCGATGCCCTTGTACGGGGCGACGCCGTCCGCGCCGGTGAGCAGCTTGTTGGTGTTCTGGATGCCGAAGCTCTCGCGCTTCCCCTTCTTCTTCGCGCCGGGGAACTGCGCCTCGGCCGTCGAGCAGTACTCCCGGAAGTCCGCCTTCTGCAGCCCGCTGCGGGCGAACAGCGTCAGGTCGTACGCGCTGGAGACCTGGTCGGGCGCGTCGTACCCGTCGGGCGAGACCACCGTGGTGTCGAGTGCCTGCAACTCCTCGGCGTGCGACTGCATGGCGTCGACCGTCTTGGGGACACCCCCGTACATCGAGGACAGCACGTGCACCGCGTCGTTGCCCGACCGCAGGAACACCCCGAGCCACAGGTCGTGGACCGTGTAGGTGAGCTTCTCCTTGACGCCGACCAGGCTGCTGCCCTCGCCGAGATCGGCGAGATCCTCGTCCTTGACGGTGTACTCCTGGGTCTTCGGCTGGAGCGCGGGCATCACGGTGTCCGCGAAGAGCATCTTCAGGGTGGAGGCGGGAGGCAGCCGCCAGTGCGGGTTGTGCGAGGCGAGGACCTGGCCGCTCTCCGCGTCCGCGACGATCCAGGACCTGCCCGTGAGGTCCTTCGGCAGCACCGGGGCGTCCGGTCCCAGTTTGACCTGCGTGCCGGGCCTGCCCAGCAGTTCGCCACCGACCTTGGACATGTCCGAGGGCGGCTTCGGCCGGTCGTCGGAGGTGTCCTTGCCGACCGCCGATGCCGGACTGATGACAAAAGTGGACAACAAGGCGGCAGAGATGACCGTCAGTGCGGTCTTTTTGAGAGCAGGCACGGTCGGAAACGTACAGGGAGAAGATATGAAAATGTGTCCGGATGGCTTGACCCGCCGGGCGTTCCGCCGGGACAGCCCACCCCGGGCGGCTCTGCCGGAGCGCGGCGGAGATACTGAGTCCATGAAGCTCAGCCGCCCCGTCTCCTGGTTCCTGCTCGCCTTCGGGGTGTGGAGCTGGTTCATCTGGATCACTTTCGTCAAGAACCTGTGGAAGGACGGCAGCGGACTCGCCTTCGACGACGCGGGTGACCCGACTGCGTACTTCTGGGTGCATCTGCTGCTCGCCATCACGTCCTTTCTCCTGGGGACGGCTGTTGGTGTGATCGGGTTCCGTGGCGTCAAGGCCCTGCGCCGCGAACGCGCATAATCAGGCCGTATGACGGACGGGTGAGGACGGGTGGCAGTGGCCGGACTCGTGGTGACGGTGATCGTGGTGCTCGCACTGCTCGCCGGTGTGCACCGCTATCTCTGGCGCCGCTTCGTCGGTGACACGACGGCCGAGGGCAGTGCCCTGCGCCGAGCCGGCACGGTGGCCGCGTACGTCCTGCCCCTGCTGAGCATCGGCGCGCTGGTCTCCGGCCGCGCGGGTGCGCCCTTCCGGCTCCAGCAGGTGCTGGCCTGGCCGGGCTATCTGTGGCTGGCCGCCGTGCTGTACCTGACGCTGGCTCTGCTGGTGGGCGAGGCGGTACGGCCGGTGCTGCGCCGGGTGCTCGCGAACCGGGCGGACCGGGCGAGCCGGGTGAACCGGGAGGGTGCGGACGCGACGGCAGCGGCGAGCGAGCCCCCCGCAGATCGCCCGAATGGCAGAAATCGCCCGTCGACCGCCTCGGTCGCGGAGGCTTCCGGCGGTGCCGCCCCGAGCACCCTCGTCGCCGACGCCCCCGCCCCGCAGCGCCCCGCCGCCCCCACACGCCGGCTGTTCGTCGCGCGGGCCGTCGGCGGTGCCGCCGCCGTCGCCGGGCTCGGTACGGTCGGCTACGGCACCTACGGGGTGCTGCGCGGGCCGCGGGTCAAGCGGATCACCGTCCCGCTCGCCAAACTGCCGCGCTCCGCGCACGGCTACCGGATCGCCGTCGTCAGCGACATCCACCTCGGCCCGACCCTCGGCCGCGCCCACACCCAGCGGATCGTCGACACCATCAACCGGACCCAGCCGGATCTGGTCGCCGTGGTGGGGGATCTCGTCGACGGAACCGTCGCCGACCTCGGGCCGGCCGCGGAGCCGCTCGCCCGGCTGAGTTCCCGGCAGGGGAATTTCTTCGTCACCGGTAATCACGAGTACTACTCCGGCGCCGCCCAATGGATCGACCAGGTGAGGGAATTGGGGCTTCACCCGCTGGAGAACTCCCGGGTCGAGATCGATGGATTCGATCTTGCGGGCGTCAATGACGTGGCCGGTGAGAGCGAAAGGCAGGGCCCCGACTTCGCGCTCGCGCTCGGCGACCGGGACCGCACCCGCGCCGCTGTTCTCCTGGCCCATCAGCCCGTCGTCATCCATGACGCGGTCGCCCATGGAGTGGACCTCCAGCTCTCCGGTCACACCCACGGCGGCCAGCTCTGGCCGGGCAAGTACATCGCGGATCTGGCCAATCCCACGGGCGCCGGGCTCGACCGGTACGGCGACACCCAGCTCTACGTTTCACGCGGCGCGGGCGCCTGGGGCCCGCCCGTACGGGTCGGCGCGCCCTCCGACATCACCGTCGTGGAGCTTGCTTCGCTGCGGGCGTGACTCTCCGTCGATGGCAGTTCCGGACGTTCACATGCACCCAAGGTTTCAGCTGCCGAACAAAAGGCTATGAGTCACAGTTTTACTCTTCCAGATGTGAAAATCGTGTGATTGGCTGATCGCGAGCATGCGGTGATGTGTGCATCTGAGCACAACGCCGAGGTGGGGCTGGTAAGGGAGAACACGTCAATGCGGTCGGTCCGGCTACGGATTCTCGCGATTCTCGCGGTTTTGGTCATCGCAGGTGTTGTTGCCTGGCAGCTGCTTCCCTCGGACGAGGTGAACAAGACCCCCGTCGCGGTCGGCACGACGGACGAGGTCACCTCGCTCGACCCGGCCGGTGCGTACGACGCGGGGTCCTGGGCGATGTACAGCAACATCTACCAGTCCCTGATGACGTTCAAGTCCGGGGCGGTCGTGCCCGAGCCCGACGCCGCCGAGAGCTGCGGGTTCATCGGTCAGAAGCTCCAGACGTACCAGTGCAGGCTCCGTGACGACCTGACGTTCTCCAACGGCCGCAAGATCACGGCCGAGGACGTCAAGTACTCCATCGAGCGCATGATCAAGATCAAGACGGACGTCGGTCCCTGGGTGCTCTTCCCGAGCCTCAAGAACGTGGTGGCCGACGGCCGCACCATCACCTTCAACCTCTCCTCGCGCGACGCGACCTTCCCGCAGAAGCTCGCCACCGGGGCCGGTTCGATCGTCGACCGCGAGTCGTACCCGGCGGACAAGCTCCGCAAGGGCAACACCGTCGACGGCTCGGGTCCGTACCTCCTGAAGACGTACCGGTCGGGCGAGATCGCCGAACTGGTCCCCAACCCCCTCTACAAGGGCGCGCTGAGCAAGCACGGTGTCCCGGTCACCGTGCACTACTACAAAAAGTCGGACGAGCTCCAGGCCGCCTGGAAGGCCAAGCAGCTCGACGTCACGCACCGCGAACTGCCGCCGGCCACGCTCGCCGAGCTGAACCCCGGCGACCCCGACCTGCGCGTCACCGAGGCGGAAAGCGCCGAGATCCGCAACCTCGTCTTCAACGTCCGGCCCGGCTCCCCGCTGGCCGACAAGAAGGTCCGGCAGGCCATCGCCTCGATCATCGACCGCGGGCCGCTGGTGACCGACGTCTACAAGAGCACCGTCGAGCCGCTCTACTCGCTGATCCCGCAGGGCTACATCGGGCACAGCACACCGTTCTTCGACGCCTACCCCTCGCCCGACCCGGCGCGCGCCAAGAAGCTGTTGGCGGAAGCCGGCGTGCAGACGCCGCTGAACATCAGCTTCGGCTACGGCGGCGGCAACGAGACGTCCGAGCAGGAGACCGCGGAGCTCCGCCGCCAGCTGGAGGCCGACGGGCTGTTCAAGGTCAAGGTCCACGCCGTCGACTGGTTGAAGTTCCAGAAGGAGTACGCGGCCGGCAAGTACGACGCGTACACGGTCGGCTGGCTCCCCGACTACCCGGACTCCGACACCTTCAGCCAGCCGCTGGTCGGCCGCAACAACAGCCTCCACAACGGCTACTCCAGCAAGAAGGTGGACGGCCTGATCAGCTCCACGCTGCAGTACAGCGACCGCGGGCGCACCGCGGCCGACTTCAAGGAGCTCCAGGCGCAGGTCGGCGAGGACGTGCCGCTGGTCCCGCTGTGGCAGAAGAAGGACTATGTCGTCAGCACGACGGACGTCTCCGGTTCGCAGTACCTCTCGGACGGAACCGGCCTCTGGCGGCTCTGGGAACTGAAGCGGATCTGACGGGCCTGACGGATCGGACGGGCCTGAGGTCCTGCCGGTCCGCCGGACCGGAACACGGGGCGGTCGTACCGGCACTGCCGGACGGCCGCCCCGCCGCTTTCCCAAGGGATTACGGGACGGCGCTCAGTCCGATGCGTCGGAGCGCCCCCGGCCCCCGGACTTCGCGGCGCCGGGCAGGAACTCCTCCAGCACGTCGTGGATCTGCCGCACCAGCGGCCGCAGCACCCGGAACCGGGAGAGCGCGATGGCGCGGGCGCCGATCGGGGCGGAGCGCTCGACCAGGCGGCGGCTGCGCTCGGTGTGCTCCGTCCGGTCGTACACCCAGTACAGCACCAGCCCCATCTGTATCAGCCACATCAACTGTGGCAGCAGCTCGGCCAGTTCGGGGTCGGTCTTGGTGTCGGATCCGGCCAGGCAGCGCCGGTGGATGGAGATCGCCGCCTCGCGGGCCGCGACCGACTCCGCGGAGAACGGGCTGAGCGGGCTCTCCGGGTCGGCGGCGTTCTTGAAGAACTGGGCGGCGAAGCGGTGGTACGGCTCCGCCACGTCCAGCCAGGTGAGCAGGACCCCGCGCATGCGCACCGCGAGGTCCTTGTCGCCGTCCAGGACCGGCTGCACCGCCGCCGCGTGTTCGGCGGCGAGCCGGTCGTAGAAGCCCTGGACGAGGTGTTCCTTGTTCGTGAAGTAGTAGTAGGCGTTCCCCACGGAGACGCCGGCCTCCTGGGCGATGGCCCGCATCGTCGTCTTGTCGTAGCCGCGTTCCTGGAAGAGCCGGAGCGCCGTTTCGAGGATGAGTGTGCGGGTCTGCTCGCTCTTGGGAGCCTTGACTTCCTTCACGTCCTTCGCTTCCTTCACCACAGTCCCGAGGGTATCCGCCCCGGTCAGCCTCCGGATCCGGGGACCGTACAGGCACCGTCCCCGTCCCCCTCGCCGCACGGCGGAGCGGTCAGGGACCGGTACTTCGCGGCGGCCAGTACGGTGGCCCGGGCGAACGGGCGGCCCGCCGGGGTGGTCAGCCAGTGCGCCCTGGGCCGGTGCTCGGCCAGCGCCCAGAGGCAGACGATCCACGCGGAGGTGGAGCGGTAGATCTGCCCCCGGTCGCCGACCACCGTGATCTCGTCCAGCGTCCCGGCGTGGTCGAGCCCGGGGAAGCGGCGGCGCGCCTCCTCGGAGGCCGCCGGGACGAGGTCGAGCGGGACGAGCTGACGCTGCTTCATCAGCCACTGCCGCAGGTGGCGGCAGAGCGGGCACCGCGCGTCGTACAGCACCGTGAGGCGCTCGACGGAGAGCGGCTGCCCGCCCGGCCCGTCCGTCATGGCGCTCAGGCCCTCGGGGCGGGCGCCGCCCACGGACCGTTGCCCGGTCCCGTCCAGCCCTGCGGGGCCACGGGCGGGATCTGCTCACGCTCCATCAGGCCGCGGCGGCGGATCCTGTTGAGTACATAGACATTCCCGAGGTGCATCACGCCGAGGACGAGCAGGACGACGCCGAGCTTCACCGACAGCGCCTCGAAGAGCCCGCGGGCGTCGGTGACTCCGTCGGAGTTCCTCAGATAGAGGGTGACGAAGCCCAGGTTGACCAGGTAGAAGCCGACCACCAGCAGATGGTTGACGGCATCGGCGAGCTTTTCGTTCCCATGCAGCACATCGGCGAGGAACACCCTGCCGTTGCGGCTGAGCGTGCGCGCGACCCAGACGGTCAACGCCACGCTGATCAGCAGGTAGATGACGTACGCGACAACAGTGAGGTCCATGCCCCACCCTCCCTTGAACGCGTTCAAAAGTTGTTGTCATGGACTGTAGACCTGCTTTTGAACATGTTCAAGCCGGGGTCGCGGTGGCATGCTCCGCCTGCTTGCCGGGCGCCCCGAGGTGCCGTACGCCCGGTACTGCCGCCGTCCCCAGGCAGGCCGCGCCGACCGCCACCGCGGCGACGGTCAGGGGTGCTTCGGCACCCCAGGCCGAGGCCGCGAGCGGGGCCAGGGCGTAGCCGAGCGGCATCGCGCCGAGGGAGAGCAGCCAGTCGTACGAGGTCACCCGGGCCAGTGCGTGTGCCGGTACGGCGGACTGGACCGAGGTCTCCCAGACCGGGCCGAGGAAGCCGAGGCCGGCCTGGGCGACGCCGTACGCGGCGATGGTGAGCGCGACCGGCGCATGGGCGGCCAGCAGGCCGAGCGGCAGGGCGTACGTGGCGAGGCCCAGGTTGGCCACCAGGACCGGGCGGCGGGGGCGGGCCCGGCCGGCCAGCAGGGAGCCGAGGAGCAGGCCGACCGCACCGGTCTGGAGAAGGGCGACCCAGACGCCCTTGCCGCCCAGCTCCCGGACGAAGAGCGCCGGGCCGACCGTCATCAGGACGGCCGCCGCGCCGTTCCAGACGGCGTGCGCGATCAGGCTCGTCCAGTACCAGTCACGGCCGCGGACCTCGCCCCAGCCCTCCTTGAGGTCGGTGAGCAGTGAGCGCCTCGGGACGGGTGCGTGCCGGACCTCGACGGCGGACAGCAGCGCGGCGCTCACCGCGAAAGTGGCGCCGTCCAGAACGAAGGCCCAGCCCGGACCCGCGGTGAGGATCAGCGCACCAGCGAGGGCCGGCCCGCCGAGCCGGGCGGAGCTGTTGACGACCGCCATCAGTGAATTGGCGCGCAGCAGCCCGGACTCCGCCACGGTGCCCCGGATCAGTGGCGAGACGGTCGGCATCGCGAAGGCCCCTGCGGCGCCGCCGATCGCCTCGGCGAGCGCGATCTGCCAGAGCGCGGGGGAGCCGCCGAGCAGCTCCGCGCCGACGAAGAGCTGGGTCGCGCACCGTACGAGATCCGTGGTGAGCGCGACCGTACGGGCGTTGAAGCGGTCACCCACGACGCCGCCCAGCGGCAGCAGGAGCAGCTTGGGGACCATCGCGCAGCCCAGGACGAGGGCGAGCGCCCCGGTCGAGCCGGTGGCCAGGTAGACGGCAAGGGAGAGGGCGGTGGGGATGACGGCGTCGCCGATGAGCGAGAGGGCGCGGCCGATGAAGAGCAGGCGGAAGGCGCGCGTGCGCAAGGGGTGCGGCATGCTCACCGACGAGGGCCGCTCGACCTGGCTGGGCGCGATGGACGTCCTCGGTCACGAGGAGTACCGGCTGCTCGGCGTCCTCGACAAGGACGAACGCACACTGCTCAACGACATGCTGCGGCGCGTCATGGTGGTCGCGGAGGACCGGGGCGGCGCCGCCTGGGACTGAGAGCCTGTCGGGTGACCTTCGACCGGGAAGCGGGCGTGCCAGGGCGTGACCGCCCGATCAGAGGTCACCCGACAGGCTCTGAGCCGCGGGCGCTCGGCCGTGCGCTCAGCGGGGCCCGTCGGCCGCCTCGCCGGGATCGGCCACGGCACGCTCGGCCAGCTCCGCCCTCAGCTCGTCCAGGTCCTTCGCGAGGACCCGCCCGAGCACCTCGTTCCACCGCTCGGCCGCCTCCTCCACCGAGGAGCGGAAGCCGCGGCGCAGCGGCACACCCGCGAGCAGCAGTGCGAACGCGGCGACCGGCCGCAGCAGCAGCCGCCCGTGCACGGTCACCGTGACATCGACGAACCACAGGCCCGGCTCCGCCCGGCGCGGCCGCAGATACAGGCGGGCGACCCCCAGCCGGTGCTTCAGCCGCGCGGTGGCCGGTGCGCGGGCCACCGGGGGCGCCCCGGGCGCCAGGGCGGCCGCCGCCCACCAGGCGGCCAGGTCGAGCGAGGCCCTGCCCGACATGCGGCGCAGCGAACCAGAGCCCTCGGGCCCCCACATCCGCCCCTCGATCTCCAGCGACGCCGGACGGTCGGGGCTGCGCAGCCGCAGGGCCATCCGCCCGGACAACTCCGGTGACCGCATCAGCTGTTCGACGGCGATCGCACTGCCGCGCCGCCACTCCCGTATCACCGTCGTGTCCAGCTCCCCGGTGTCGGGGCCGTGGGACTCGTACCGGGCACCGGGCCGCAGATGGCGGCCCTTGACCAGGGCGAGGCCGGGGACGGCCCGCCCGTCCGGCAGCACCACGGACCGGCCCCGGGCCCGGGTGGACTCGACGAGATCCCAGACCAGCCCGGCGCAGGCGTCGAGCAGTTCACGGTCCGGCGCGCGGACGGTGACGGTGTGGTGGAGGCGGGCCATCGGCGCCGACCGTCAGACGCTCATCGCGCGGGCCGTGTTGAGCTGGGCCATCACCATGGGGAAGGTGTCGGGGCCGACCGCCGGGATCATCGTCGAGTGATGCCGCCCGCCGCTGGTCACCGAGACCTGGACGAAGCCGGTCGTCCGCTTCTCCTTCATCAGCAGGAACAGCAGGCCGACCAGGCAGAACAGCGCGAAGACGATCGCGAGCACGATCCCCACCGTCGGGATCTTCTCCTCGGTGCGGGTCAGGTCCGTGGCCGTCCACACCGCGCCCTTGAGCGGCATCGGACCGGCCGGAGTCACGATCTGGTCCTGCATCACGGCGATGTCACCGAACGTCAGGACCGGCATCCCGGCGCCCATCGGGGCGCCCGGCTGCGGCGGGAAGCCGTGACCGGGCATGGTCGGCTGGGCCGCGACGCCCTGCGGATAGCCGTAGGCGGGGCCGGGCTGGGCCGCCGACTCGGGCAGCGGCTGCGGGTAGCCGTACGCCGGGGCGCCCGGGCCGGGTTGTGCCTGGCCGTCCGCGACGGTGGGCGGATTGCCCGGCTGCTGGGGAGCCGGCCCCCACTTGTATGAGTCGTCCGCGTACGGATTCGGATCGCTCAACGTTCCCCGCTCTCGATCAAGCCTGTGCGCCCCGGGCCCTGCTGCGCCGGCGGCGAACCGGCGCCCGGTTCCGCACGACCGTACCGCCAAGGCCCGGGCGGCGCAGCAAGAGGCCCCGCTCCCCGCAGAGTTCCTGCGGAGAACGGGGCCGGATGCGGCTGCCGTGAAGCGGCGGTCAGAAGCGGCGCGTGATCAGCGCCCGCTTGACCTCCTGGATCGCCTTGGTGACCTCGATGCCACGCGGGCAGGCGTCCGTGCAGTTGAAGGTGGTGCGGCAACGCCACACCCCGTCACGGTCGTTGAGGATCTCCAGGCGCTGCTCGCCGCCCTCGTCGCGCGAGTCGAAGATGAAGCGGTGCGCGTTGACGATCGCCGCCGGGCCGAAGTACTGGCCGTCGTTCCAGAACACCGGGCACGAGGACGTGCACGCGGCGCAGAGGATGCACTTGGTGGTGTCGTCGAAGCGCTCGCGGTCCTCGGCGGACTGCAGGCGCTCACGGGTCGGCTCGTTCCCCTTGGTGATGAGGAAGGGCATGACGTCGCGGTACGCCTGGAAGAACGGGTCCATGTCGACCACGAGGTCCTTGAGGACCGTGAGGCCCTTGATGGCCTCGACCGTGATCGGCTTCTCCGGGTTGATGTCCTTGATCAGCGTCTTGCAGGCGAGCCTGTTCTTGCCGTTGATCCGCATCGCGTCGGAGCCGCAGATGCCGTGCGCGCAGGAGCGGCGGAAGGTCAGGGTGCCGTCCGTCTCCCACTTGATCTTGTGAAGGGCGTCGAGCACACGCTCCTTCGGGTCGATCGAGATCTGGAAGTCCTGCCACTGGACCTCGTCGGAGACCTCCGGGTTGAAGCGGCGGATCCGGAGGGTGACCGTGATGTACGGGGAGGAGGCGGACTCCGCCTCGACCTTGTCCAGAATCGGGGTTGCCATCAGTACTTACGCTCCATCGGCTGGTAGCGGGTCTGGACGACCGGCTTGTAGTCGAGCCGGATCGACTCGGTGCCGTCGGCCGAGACCTCGCGGTACGCCATGGTGTGGCGCATGAAGTTGACGTCGTCGCGGTTCGGGTAGTCCTCGCGGTAGTGACCGCCGCGGGACTCCTTGCGGGCCAGCGCGGAGGTCGCCATGACCTCGGCCAGGTCGAGCAGGTTGCCCAGCTCGACGGCCTCCAGGAGGTCCGTGTTGAACCGCTTGCCCTTGTCCTGGATGGACACGTCGAGGTAGCGCTTGCGCAGCTCGGCGATCTTGTCGACGGCCGTCTTGATGGTCTGCTCGGTGCGGAACACCATCACATTGGCGTCCATGCACTCCTGCAG
Source organism: Streptomyces atratus (assembly GCF_900119365.1). Lineage (GTDB taxonomy): Bacteria > Actinomycetota > Actinomycetes > Streptomycetales > Streptomycetaceae > Streptomyces > Streptomyces atratus_B. Next base: position 126,112 of record NZ_FPJO01000011.1, on the reverse strand, counting down.
CTCCTGACGGATCGTCGCGACCCGCTCGGTGCCCGTCGAGTTGCGCAGCCGCTCGATCTGCTCCTCGACCATCTGCGCCGGGTTCTCGGGAAGCTCGACGAAGTCGTTCTTCGTGGCGTACTCGGCGGCGCCGATGCCCGAGCGGCGTCCGAAGACGTTGATGTCGAGCAGCGAGTTGGTGCCGAGGCGGTTGGCGCCGTGCACCGAGACGCAGGCGACCTCGCCGGCGGCGTACAGGCCCGGGACGACGGTGGTGTTGTCGGCCAGCACCTCGCCCTCGACGTTGGTCGGGATGCCGCCCATGGCGTAGTGCGCGGTCGGCTGGATCGGGATCGGGTCCGTGTAGGGCTCGATGCCGAGGTACGTGCGCGCGAACTCGGTGATGTCCGGGAGCTTGGCGTCCAGCTGCTCCGGCGGCAGGTGCGTGAGGTCGAGGTAGACGTGGTCGCCCTCGGGACCGCAGCCGCGGCCCTCACGGATCTCCGTGTAGATGGAGCGGGACACGACGTCACGGGACGCGAGGTCCTTCATGACCGGCGCGTACTTCTCCATGAAGCGCTCGCCGTCCTTGTTGCGGAGGATGCCGCCCTCACCGCGGGCGCCCTCCGTCAGCAGGATGCCCATGCGCCAGATGCCCGTCGGGTGGAACTGGAAGAACTCCATGTCCTCCAGCGGCAGGCCCCGGCGCCAGGCGGCGGCCTGGCCGTCACCGGTCAGGGTGTGCGCGTTGGACGTCACCTTGAAGAACTTGCCGGTGCCGCCGGACGCGAAGATGACCGACTTCGCCTGGAAGACGTGGATCTCGCCGGTCGCCAGCTCGTACGCGACGACGCCGGCGGACTTCTTGACCCCGTCCACCTCCTGGAGCAGCAGGTCCAGGACGTAGAACTCGTTGAAGAACTCCACACCCTCCTTGACGCAGTTCTGGTACAGCGTCTGGAGGATCATGTGGCCGGTGCGGTCCGAGGCGTAGCAGGACCGGCGGACCGGGGCCTCGCCGTGACTGCGGGTGTGACCGCCGAAGCGGCGCTGGTCGATGCGGCCCTCGGGCGTGCGGTTGAACGGGAGGCCCATCTTCTCCAGGTCGAGGACGGCGTCGATGGCCTCCTTCGCCAGGATCTCGGCGGCGTCCTGGTCGACCAGGTAGTCGCCGCCCTTGACGGTGTCGAAGGTGTGCCACTCCCAGTTGTCCTCCTCCACGTTGGCGAGCGCGGCGGCCATGCCGCCCTGCGCGGCGCCCGTGTGGGAGCGGGTCGGGTACAGCTTCGTGAGCACGGCGGTACGGCTGCGCTTGGTGGACTCGATGGCCGCGCGCATACCGGCGCCGCCGGCGCCGACGATGACGGTGTCGTACTTGTGGATCTGCATGATTTCCTCTGGTCCCTCTGGCCCGGCGCCTAGCGGATGTTCGGGTCGAAGGTGAAGATCACCAGCGTGCCCAGCAGGACGGTGAACACCGTGGCGGTGTACAGGAGCATCTTCAGCCAGAAGCGGGTGTTGTCCCGTTCGGCGTAGTCGTTGATGACCGTACGGAGACCATTGGCGCCGTGGAGCATGGCCAGCCACAGCATCGCCAGGTCCCAGACCTGCCAGAACGGCGAGGCCCAGCGGCCCGCCACGAAGGCGAAGCCGATCTTGGAGACGCCGCCGTCCAGCACCAGCTGGATCAGCAGGTGGCCCAGGACCAGGACGACCAGGACGATGCCCGACAGGCGCATGAAGAGCCAGGCGTACATCTCGAAGTTGGTGCGCGAACCCTTGGGGGTCTTGCCGGTCCGCTTGCGCGGCGGCTCGATGACCGGGGCCGGGTTGTCTACGTCGTACAGGCTGACGCCCTCGACGGAGCCGATCGCGGCGGAGGACTCGGTGGACATTGGCCTCAGCTCCCGAATACTTCGCGTACGGCGTGGCCGAGGACCGGGTACAGCGCCCCGACCATCAGCACGACCCAGATGCCCACGACCGACCAGAGCATCTGCTTCTGGTAGCGCGGGCCCTTGGCCCAGAAGTCCACGGCGACGATCCGGAGACCGTTCAGCGCGTGGAAGAGAATGGCGGCCACCAGGCCGTATTCGAGGAGCGCGACGATCGGCGTCTTGTACGTGGCCACGACGTCGTCGTAGGCCTCGGGGGAGACGCGGACGAGAGCGGTGTCCAGGACGTGTACGAACAGGAAGAAGAAAATGAGGACACCGGTGACTCGATGAGCCACCCAGGACCACATGCCTTCCCGGCCGCGGTACAGCGTTCCAGCCGGCACGGAAGAACCCTCCGGGAGCGGGGATTGGGGTCGGCCGGCTTGACTGTCGGTCTGACCCGGCCGGGTACGGTCCACCGGCCCCGGCCATCGTAGCGACGGTTTGTCGGTTCGTTCGCGCGGGGGCCCGCGGTGTGATCAAAGTGGCAATCAAACAGGCACGGACGGGCTAGAAAGGGCTGCCGGACGTCGCCGCCGAGCCCGTTCCGTTATGAACCCGATACCAGCTCGATGATGCGGCCCCGGGCGAGTCGGCGCATCTCGTCCGCGGAGACCACCCGCTCCTGGTCGGATTCGTGGCCCAGCCTGGCCCGGATACCGGCGAGCACCTGGTCCGGCTGTTCGGCCGGCTCCAGCCCGTCCACGCACATCACGAAGACATGGCCGAAGCGGGACTCGTACGCGGCGTGCGCGGCCCGCAGCGCGAGATGTGCGGAGTGCGGCGCGGCATGGTGCAGACCGGGCGGGACCTCGACGGCGAGCGCCTCGGCGAGATCCGCCGGGGCCAGGTCGTAGCCCGCCTCGTCGGCCGCGGCCAGCAGCGAGTCCAGGTCGGGATAGGGGCGGTGGGCGGTCAGCCGCTGCGCCCAGCGGCGGCTGCCGCAGCACTCCAGCAGGGCGGCCTCGGCCTCGGCGGGCGGCGCGGTGTTGAAGAGGCCGAGGCCCTGGGCGTGTGCGGATCCGGAATTCTGGACGGGTACGGCCGTCCGGGTGGCCGGTTGCCGCAGTTGCTCCGGGAGGCCTGCGTGGGACTCGCTGGACCTGGACAGCGTGGGCTCCTCGGTTCAACGGCATCTGTGACCCTGGAGCGGGCAGGGGCGGATGGGGTCAGACAGATGCAGGGTGCAGGGAGAGACGAATGTGCCTCAAAGCTAGCGAGGAGGGGCAACGGACGTCCGACAAATACGCGAACTTCACCCGGACGGGAGAGTTTCGGAACGCCCGCTGAACCGTAATCCAAGGAGAACGCCTGGCTGTCCGCCCGATTTTAATCGGGTCTGCCTGGTTTAGCCTTGTTTTTCGTAAACGACGGAGGTTTCTGAACGATGTCGCCCTCACGTGGCGCTCTCGCGGCCGGTGCGGTCCTCACCGCGGCGGCCGCCGCGACGATCGCCGTCGTCGTCTGGCCGGAAGGCTCCGACAACGGACTCGCCGGCGAGGGGTCGAACGCCCGCACCCCCGCGCCCGCCCCTTCACCCACCCGGAGCTACCCGCTCTCCACCGCCCCGCGCACCATCCCCGCCGTACGGGAGCACATCGCGGCCCGCGGTCCCGGCTGGCGCCCCGGCCCGGACGGCGGGGTGGTCGTCGCCGGCGGCAGCGGGACGCTCGCGGACGAGGGGCAGCTGCTGGCCAAGGAGCTGAAGATCCATTACCGGGGCGAGGTCCCCGCCCGCGCGGGCGATGTGGAGCTGGCCCTCGCCCCGGGCGGGGGCGCCCCCGAGTCGTACACCCTCGACGTCCACGACGGACGGGCCAGGATCAGCGGACCCGACCAGGCCGGGGTCTTCTACGGGACCCGCACCCTGAAGCAGTCGGTGCGCGCCGACGGCGCGATGCCGGAGGGCGAGGTGCGCGACCGCCCCGACCGGCCGCAGCGCGGCCTCAACCTCGACATCGCGCGCAAGCACTACACCGCCGCCTGGATCGAGGACCGGCTGCGCGAGATGGCCGACCTCAAGCTCAACCAGCTCGGCCTGCACTTCTCCGACGACCAGGCCTTCCGCATCGAGTCCGACACCCACCCCGAGGTGGTGTCGCCGGAGCACCTCAGCAAGGCGGAGGTCCGGCGGATCCTCGGCCTCGCCTCCCGGCTGCACATCGAGGTCGTCCCGGAGATCGACTCGCCGGGCCATCTCGGCGCGGTGCTGCGGGCCCACCCCGACCTCCAGCTGCGCAATGTGTCGGGCACCCGCTCGCCCGGGTCGCTCGACATCTCCAACCCGGGCTCGGCGAAGCTCGTCGACGAACTCCTCGGCGAGTACACCGAGCTGTTCGGCGGCGCGTACTGGCATCTGGGCGGCGACGAATACCTCGCGCTGATGGCACGGGACCCGGCCGCCTCCTACCCGCAGCTCCAGCGCGCCGCCCAGCAGAAGTACGGAGCGCAGGCCGGCATCAAGGACCTGACGACCGGCTGGCTCAACGACCGCGCGGCGGTGGTGCGCCCGCACGGCAAACGGCCCAAGGCCTGGAACGACGGCTTCTTCCGCGACGGGACCGTCCACGCCGACAAGGACATCGAGGTCGAGTACTGGACGGGCAAGGAGTACGGCGCCCGGCAGCCGGAGGAGTACCTGCGCGAGGGACGGCGCGTGGTGAACCTCAACGACGAGTTCCTCTATTACGTGCTCGGCCAGCCCAACAACTTCGTCTACCCGACGGGCGAGCGGATCTACGAGCAGTGGACCCCGCTCGTCCTGCGCGGCACCCAGCCGGTCCCGGCGCGCTACTCCGGCCAGATCCTCGGCGGCCGGTTCGCGGTCTGGGGCGACCTCCCGCAGGCGCAGACCCCGGCGCAGGTGGCGCAGGGCATCCGGATGCCGCTGCGGGCGACCGCCCAGAAACTGTGGGCCCCGGGGAAGCCGGCGCTGAGCTGGGACCGGTTCCGGGCACTGGCCGCACGGATCGACGGGACGGGCTGAGCGGAATCGGCGTGGACAGCGCGGTGGGCGGGAGCTAGGTTCCGCATGCCGCGCGCAACCGGGGAGGGGCGCGCGTTCTCGCGTTCGCGCTCAGAACCTTGGGGGGTTCCGCTTCATGCTCTGCTCCACCTGCCGTCTCAGACCGCCCGTCACCGACGACGGACGCTGTCCGCTCTGTGCCGGGCCGGCCGGTGCGGCGGCCCCGATGCCGCCCGCCCCGGCCTTCTTCGCGCCGCAGCAGTATCTGCGCTCGCCGGAGGGGCTCGCGAAGGCCGTCGTCGTGCTGCTGGCGGTCATGATCGTGGCGGACCTGCTCGCCGTGGCGGCGGGGCTGAACACCCACCGCGTGCTCGCGGCCGGGGTGGCGAACGACTTCGCGACGTACGACGAAGAGGCGGCGACCTTCGCGGACAATCTGTACGGGGCGGCGAGCTCGTTCCAGACCTTTGTGGGCCTGGCCATCGCGGTCGTCTTCATCATCTGGTTCCGGCGGGTACGGCTCAACGCCGAGGTGTTCGACCCGAGCATGCAGTCGATGAGGCCCGGCTGGGCCGTCGGCGCCTGGTTCATCCCGATCGCCAACTGGGTGCTGCCGCGCCGGATCGCGGGCGGCATCTGGACCGCGAGCGCCCAGACCAACACCGACGGCAGTTGGCGCACGGTCCCGGCCACCGTGATGAACCTGTGGTGGGGCGCCTGGGTCTGCTCGCAGATCCTCTCCCAGTACACGGCCCGGCGGTACTGGGCGGCCGAGCAGCCGCAGGAAATCCTGGACACGACGTTCCTGCTGGTGGCGACCGACGCCATCGACATCGCGGCCGCGGTGCTCGCCATCCTCTTCGTGCGCAAGCTGACCCGGATGCAGAGGGAGCGGGCGGCCCTCGGCGTGTATCCGCTGAGCACACCGGGTCTGGCGGAGCGCGCCTCCTGGGGCCGCGCCCACTGAGCGATGCAATTCGGCCCTCTGTAGTGACGGTTCTGAGCCATCTGGCGCTGAACGCGGTACCCGTTTCCTTGCCTGTTCCTGGCTGCGGTTGGTCACGCGTTGGCCACGTGACCAACCGATGGGTCGGTTGCCCGGCAAGCGCACGCGGGTCGGATGCGCTGGACATGCGTGCCCCCCCGTCGTGCCGGGGCACCCCGGGGTCAGCTCGTACCGTCGGCGAGCGCCTCCCTGACCTTGTCCCGCAGCAGCCGCACGTACTCCCGTGTCCACGTCTCGACCGTCGCCCGGTCCCACAGGTCGGCCGAGTACTCCACGGCACCCCTCAGAACGTCCCCGGCCGGGGTCAGCACCATGATGAACTCCGACCGGGACGCGGCCGGGGCGATCTCCGCCACCGTGGTGGTGAGTCCCGGCAGTTCGATCCCGGTGTCCAGCGAACTCTCGTAGGCCAGGCCGATGGCCAGGCCGTCCGGAATGTCGACGCCCCTGCGCTCCCGCATCGCCGGTGCTACCCGGCGCGGCGGCATGGCGTGCTCCATGCCCAGGACCGTCGTACGGGTGACGCGGTCCGTCAGCGCCGCGAAGGAACCAGCGCGCGCGTCACGGACCCGCAGGGCGAACCCGATGGCCGTGCAGCCCACCAGGGACTCGAACTCGCGGCTTTCCCGACCCGCGTAGGAGATGTTCATCACCACGTCCTCCTGCTCCGCCTTCGCCGCCAGCAGTCGGCCGAGCGCCGCCGCGGTCACCACGAAGGGCGTGGTCGCCCGCCGGACGGCCAGCCGTTCCACATCGGCCCGGATCTCGGCGGGCACGGTGAATTCGACGACTCCGCCCCGCCCGCTGAGTGTGTCGGGCCTCGGCCGGTCCAGCGGCAGATCCACCGTGAAGGGGGCGTCGGCGAGTTCCTCCAGCCAGTAGTCCGTGCGGCGCCCACCGGTCGCCGCCTCGTGAGCGACCTGCCAGTGCGCGTACTCCACCTGCTGTGGCGCTGCGGGTGACAGGCCGTGGCCGGTTCCGGTGACAGCCGTACGGTAGAGCGCGGCGAGTTCCTTCAGCAGCGTGGTCAGGGCCCACCCGTCGCAGGTGCAGTGGTGCATCACGAGCAGCAGCACCCACTCCTCGGCGCCGGTGCGCAGCAGGCGGGTGGAGAGTACGTCCCCCTCGAAGAGGTCGAGCGGTGTCTCCGTCGCCTGCTCGGCGAGCCGTCGCACCTGGGCCTGCCGTTCCGGCTCCGGCCGTGAGGTGAGGTCGTCGACGGGCAGGTCAAGGGGGCGGGATTCGAGCACTTCCTGCCGCCAGGAGCTGAGGCCCTCCCGTACCAGGCGGGTACGCAGCGCTTCATGACGTTCTGTCAGTTGCTGGAGTGCGGTGTGGAGCGATCCGGGGTCCAGCCGGCCGGAGAAGGTGATCCGCAGGGCGACGTTGAAGACCTGCGGCTTGGCGTGGCGGGAGTGCAGGGAGGCGAAGCGCGACTGCTGATGGCTGGCCGGGCCTCGGCGGACGACCCTTCTCGATCCGGCGCCGTGCACGAACTCCGTCATGGCGCGCAGCGTGGGCTCCTGGTAGAGGCGCGAAAGCGGGTATTCGATGCCCCACGCCTCTCTGATCCGGTTGACCAGCCTCATCGTGGTGAGCGAATGTCCGCCCAGGTCGAAGAGAGAGACATCCTGATCGATGCCTGACGGGGTGAGGCCGAACTCGGCCGCCCAGAGATCACGGAGTCCGTTCTCCACCGCGGTGAGGGGTCCGGCCTCCGGCGACGGGCCGTCGGCCCGGCGGGCCCCCTCTCCGTCAGCCGGGAGGAAGGGATCGGCCGACGGGAGCTGCGTCCGGTCCACCTTGCCGTTACCGGTCAGTGGCAGTTCGGTGAGGACCCGCCAGGCGCGCGGCACCATGTACTCCGGCAGGTGGTGGCTCAGCTCTTCGGCCCACCGGTCCGTGCGGGACCGTTGCTCCGCCGTGCTGTCGCAGCCCGGCTCGGTGGGTACCACATAGGCGGCCAGGAAGGCCTCGCCGTTCGCACGGCGCCGGCCGACGACGGCCGCCCGGCGGACACCGTCGAGACGGCCCAGCACCTGCGCCACCTCCTCCGGCTCGATCCGGAATCCGCGGATCTTCACCTGGTCGTCGGTACGGCCCACGAACACGAGTCGCCCGTCCGCCGTCCAGCGGACCAGATCACCCGTGCGGTAGTAGCGGGCCTCCGCCCCGGCCTCCGGGGCGGCCGCGAACCTCCCCTCGGTGAGGTCCGGCCGGTGCAGGTAGCCCGCGGCCACCCCCGGACCGCCGACGAAGAGCTCCCCCACCGCGCCGATGGGCACCGGCTTGTCCGACGCGTCCACCACGCGCAGGGTCACGTTGTCGGCCGGACGCCCGATCGCGATCACGTCCGCTCCCTCGTCCGGGACAGGCCCGTCGGCCCCGGGCGAGACCGTGTCGACGACGCACAGCACGGTCGTCTCCGTCGGGCCGTAGATGTTCAGCGTCTCGTAGGGTGCCTCGGGCCGGGGGCGGCTCCGGAGCGCCTCGCCGCCCAGCAGCAGATGGCGCAGCGGGGGCTGATCGGCCACCGGCAGGCGCAGCACCTGTTCGCCCAGGGCCGTCGGCAGGACGCTGAAGGCGATGTCCTGGTCCGCGTACCACCGGGCCAGGGCGAGTGGATCGCGGCGGATCGGCTCACCGGCCACGACGATCGTGCCGCCCGCCGTCAGCGCCGGCCAGATCTCCAGGAGGGAGGCGTCGAAGCTCTGGCTGCACACGACGGCACTCCGGTCGTCGCCGGTGAACGCGAAGCGTTCGTGGTGCCACTGGCAGAGGTCCACGAGGCCGCGGTGTGTGAGCACGACACCCTTGGGCGTGCCGGTACTGCCCGAGGTGTAGATGACGGAGCATGCGGAGAAAGGGGACGAGCCCCCGGTGTCGCTTGCCGGCCGGCTGCCTGCCCCAGGGTCTCCCGTCGGGGCGGCGTCCGGCGCGACGACGGTCACCGATCCGGGCAGCCGCAGGTCCTCCGATCCGTCAGCGCCGCTGATCACCGTGCGGGCGCCGCTCTCGGCGATCACCTGCGTGGCGCGGACGGCACCGAGCGACGGGTCGAGCGGCACATACGCGCAACCGGCCCGCAGCACGGCGAGCAGCGCCACGACGAGTTCCGCGGAGCGTGGCAGCCACACCGCCACCAAGGATTCCTGGTCACCGTCCGCCCGGTGTTCCGCGAGCACGGCGGCGAGCCGGCCGGCGCGCTCGTCCAGCTCCCGGTAGGTCAGAACGGCGTCCTCGCCCACCACCGCGGTCCGCGCGGGGTGCTCTGCCGCCTGCCGGGCGATCCAGTCGTGCACGGTGGTGTCCGCGACCGGCCGGACCGGGCCGTGTTCCCAGCTCTCCGGCACCTCGTCACCCTCGACCGCCGCACGCGCGAGCAGGGACAGCGGTGTGCCGGGCTTGCCGACGGCGGCGGCCAGAAGGTCGCGGAAGACCGTGAAGAACATGTCGATGGTGCCCGGCTCGAACAGCTCCGCGTTGTACTCCAGATGACAGCGAACGCCCTCCGGCCGGTCGGTGAAGTAGACCGTCAGGTCGGTCAGCGCCTTGTCGGGGCCCGCGTCCAGTGCGACTGCCTCGATGCCGGGGAGGTCGAGGCGGAACGGCTCCGCCGACTGGAACTCGGCGCACACCTGGAACACCGGCGTGCGGTCCGTCCTGCGTGGCGGAGCGAGCACGCGCACCACCTTCTCGAACGGTGTCCCCGCGTGGTCGTAGGCGTCGAGTGCGGCGGTACGCACCCGGTCCAGCAGCGTCGCGAACCCGGGATCGCCGGCGAGGTCGACCCGCAGAGCGAGGGTGTTGACGAAGAAGCCGATCAGCTCCTCGGCCCGCTGCGGCCGGTCCGAGACCGGGATGCCGATGACGATGTCCTCCTGCCCCGTGACCCGTTGCAGCATCGCCGCCCAGCCGGCCACCAGGGTCATGAACAGGGTGGCGCGGTGGCCGCGGCTCAGCTGCCTGACCTGTTCGGACAGGCCGGGGTCGAGGGAGCGGAAGACGGCGCGGCCTTCGGAGGTCATCTCCGCCGGCCGGGGGCGGTCGGTGGGCAGTTCGAGGACCGGCAGGTCACCGCCGAGCACGCGCAGCCAGTGGGCCAGGTCCTGCGCGGTGTCGGGGCCGTCCGCCGCCGCGCGCTGTTCCCGTGCGTGCCGGGCGTAGCTCCAGGTCAGTGCGGGCAGACCGGCCTCCGTGCCGTCGCGCTCCGCCCGGTAGAAGGCGGAGAGGTCCCGGCACAGGACGGTCGCCGAGGCCGCGTCGACCACGATGTGGTGGAAGGACAGGACCAGCACGTGCTCGTCGACTGCGGTACGCACGACCCTGCTGACGAACAGCGGGCCGTTCTCCAGGTCGAAGCGGCGGGTGCTCTCCGTCGCCAGTGCCTCCTGTACGGCGGCCTCGGCCCGAAGTGTGCCGTCCACCACGCCGAAGTCGGGCTCGGCGGCCTCCCGCACCAGCTGGACCGCCGAATCGCCGGCCTGCCGGAAGACGGTGCGCAGCCCTTCGTGGCGGGCGACGAGCCGACGCAGCGCGGTGTGCAGCGCCTCGGTGTCGAGCGCACCGCGCAGGCGGATCGCCTTCACCTCGTTGTAAGCGGTGCGTTCCGGGAGCAGGCGTTCCAGGAACCAGATCCGCTCCTGGCCCGGGGACAAGGGCGCACCCGGGGCGGGTGTCTGTCGCTCCCGGTGCCGGCGGCGGAGGGCGTCCAGCCGGGGGAGGCCGGCGCGCAGTTGGTCCGCGGAGACGCCGAAGTCGACCAGCGCGACGATCTCGTCCGCGCCCGCGTCGACCACCGCCTCGACCACGGGCAGGACGGTGTCCACATCGCCGATCAGGGCCCGTTGGTCGCAGTAGCGGCCGTAGGCGCGGCGGAAGACCACGTCCAGGTCGTCCTCGCTGAGCGATCTCAGGTCGGTGGTGACACCGAGACTGTTGGTGACGCCGCTGAACAGGGACAGGGAGGCCTGCATGTAGCGGGCCATCGGCGCGAAGGCCTCGGCCCGGGCGGTCTCGTGGTCCTCGGAGAGGTAGGTGTGCAGCAGGACGGCGACCCGCCCGGCGTCCGGGTCCAGGCCGTGCCGCGCCCGGGCCCGGCGGTAGCGGGCGATGTTGTCCCTGAGCTGGTCGATGTCCTGGGTCATCAGGTTGGTCACGATGCCCAGGTCGTGCGCGGCGGCGCGTTCGTACGACTCAGGGTTGGCGACCACCGCCGTGCAGAGCGGCGGCATCGTCTGGACGGGTCGCGGGAAGAGCCGGATCTCCCGTTCGCCGTCCCCGGTGGTGCGGCGCAGTGTCTCGCCCCGCCAGAGGCTCCGCACCTGTTCCAGCCGGTCGTACATCTCCTGCTTGTGCGGCCCGAAGCGCTCGGGGAAGAAGACGAAGTCGTTGGCGTTCCATCCGCTCGCGACACCGAGGCCGACGCGTCCGCCGGAGAGGTTGTCCGCCATGGACCACTCCTCCGCCACCCGGATCGGGTCGTGCAGCGGGAGCACGACCGAGCCGGCGTTGAGGCGGATGCGCCGGGTCTCCCGGGACAGCGCTGCGACCAGGACGGCGGGGTTCGGGAAGAGGCCGCCGAACGAGTTGAAGTGCCGTTCGGGCATCCACAGCGCCTCGAACCCGTGGCGGTCGGCGAACCGGGCCGCCTCCATGAGCAGTTCGTAGCGGCCCTCCTTCGGGCCGGGGCCGTCGTCCGGGTAGTCGCCGAAGAAGTAGAGGCTGAAGTCCGCGCGGCGCGGCGTCGTGTGCGCCGCGGAATCCGGGGCGGCTACGGGAACGGGGGGCGCATCGGCCACCGCTTCGACCACGGCTTCGGCCGGCGGGACCGGCCAGGCAGCCGCCGGTGTGACGGCTGCCTGGCCGGGAGCGGGCCTCCGGGTACGGGACGGGGCTCCGCCGGTGCGGAAGAAGCCGGCCTTCCGCAGGTCCCTCAGCGACCCCCGCACGGCGTCGGCCACGTGCTCGATGTCGCCGTCGGTGTGAGCCGTGGAGAGGAAGAAGTTGCGCCACTCCCATACATGCACGCCCCGCAGCATCAGGTGGTAGTAGAGGAGCTCCATGTCGGCGCGGTGCTCGAAGCGGAACTGGGAGCCGAACCAGCCCATCCGCAGGGGGAACTCCTCGGCCTCGAAGAAGTCGTTGAGCCCGGTGGCCAGTTCGGTCGTCCGGGCGTTGAGCCGTTCCTGCAGGTGCGGACTGTGTTCCTTCAGATGGGTGAGCACGGCGAGCGCAGCGGTCATCGACACGGGATGCTGCAGGTAGGTGCCGCCGAAGAAGGTGGTGTCGGCGGTCGGACCGCTGTCGTCCCCGTAGGTCCAGTAGCCGCCGTCGATCCCGTCCATGATGTCGGAGCGGCCGGCGACCGCGCCGATGGGGAATCCGCCGCCGAGGAGCTTGCCGTAGGTGGCGAGATCCGGGGTGACACCGTAGAGCTCCTGCGCGCCACGGAGAGCGGGACGGAATCCGGTCAGCATCTCGTCGAACATCAACACGATGCCGTGACGGGCGGTCAGTTCGCGCAGCCTGCGGACGAACGCGGCCGGCTGGAGCGAGGGATGCCTGCTCTGCACCGGTTCGACGACGACCACCGCGATCCGCGCCGCGTCCCGTTCGATCGCGCGAAGGGCCTCCTCACTGCCGTATTCGAGGACGGTCAGCTCGGAGACGGCACTGTGCGGGATGCCCCGGGAGACGGGCACGGTCCCCTCCTGGGCACCGTGGCCGGCCGGCCGGCCCAGCACCTGGTCGGCATGACCGTGGTAGGAACCCTGGAAGGTGACGATCCGGTCGCGGCCGGTGGCGGCACGGGCGAGACGGATCGCCGCCGCGTTGGCCTCCGTACCGGAGTTGGCGAAGGCCACCCGTTCCATCCCGGTCAGTTCGCACAGCAGCTCGGCGGCCCCGCCCGTCTCGACACTGCGGGGGCCGAGCCGGATGCCTCGGGAGAGGTGTTCGCGTACGGCTTCCCGGACGAAGCCGGGCTCGTGGCCGAAGAGGAGCACCCCGAAGCCCATGGTGATGTCGGTGTAGCTGTTGCCGTCGATGTCCTCGATCCGCGCGCCTTCCGCGCGACGGGCCGCCACGGGATAGAGCATCTCCTTGGTCGACTTGCGGAATCCGACGACCGCTCTGCTGTCGGCGAGTCTTCGACGGTGGCGCTGGGCGAGTTGTCTGGAGGCCGCCGTCCGCGCCGTGTACCGGCGTACGAGGTCGTCGAGGTGTTCTTGCTGAGTGCGGGGTGAGGTGGAGCGGACCATGCCGGCATCGGGGGCGATCACCACGCGCGGCCCGTGTGCCTGAGGCTGTTGCGTACTGCCGGCCATGGCTCGCCCGGCGTCGATCTGTTCGGTGACGCGCTGTGCGAGTCCGGCCATGGCGGCCAGGTCCCGGTCCAGGGTGGCCGTGAGGTTCTCCTGCTCGTTCACCGGACCACCTCGTCGTTCGGCAGGGTCGCCGTCGAGTCGCTCTGGACCGCGAGCAACTGGGAGAGCTGGGTGAGCACCTGGAGCTGGATCTTCGACAGCTGCTGGACCCGTTGGGCAAGCTCCAGCAGCTCCTGCCGGGTGACGAAACCGGTGTCCGCGACGGCGTGTGGGACAGGCGGTGCCCCGCCGGTCGACGCGGTGTGGACAGGCGGTACGCCGGGGGAGGGTGGTGTGGTGCGCTGCGCGGACATCGGTGTGTGGGCGAACGGCTGAGGAGCGCGGGCGGCCGGCTGCCGGGTGGCCGGTGCCAAGGGATCGGCGGAGGGGGGCTCCGCCGCGTACGGCTGTGGGATGGACGGCTGCGCGGTGGCCGCTGCCGGGCCGAAGGGCGGTGCGGCGAGCAGCTCTTCGGACGCCGGTCCGGTGGTGGCGGGTGCGGTGGCCGGCAGGGGGGCGGTTCCGGGCTGTCGGGGCAGCCGCGCAGCGACGAGTTCGGCGAGAAGCCGGGGCGTTCCTGTCTCGTCGAACAGCTCTCGCATCGTGATTTTGACGTGGTGCTCCTGTTCGATCTCCCGGAGCACATTGATCATGAGGAGCGAGTCCGCGCCGAGATCGAAGAACGGGGTGTCGGCCGGGACCGAGGTGAGGTCCTCTCCGAAGGTTCTGGAGAGCACACCGAGGATGCTGTCCAGTAGGTGCCTGGTCTCCGTCGCTTCTGCCGTCATGGTGCGTTCCTCTCTCGCCGGGGAAATGGGGCCGCGGGGCCTGGGTGGGGCCCCGATCCAGTGGTGTCGGTGCTGGAAGCGGTAGCCGGGCAGCGGGACGCGCCGCCCTCCGGTGCCGGCCAGGAACGTCTCCCAGCGGACATCCGCTCCCGCGCAGTGCAGAGCCGCCGCGGCGCCGAAGAGTGCTGTGAGTCCGGTGTCCCGGCGCAGGGAGGGAGTCGCCCGCACCGCGGGCAGGGAGCGGCGGGCCAGGCTGCTGAGTGTGGTGTGCGGCCCGATCTCCAGGAGCACGTCGGGCCGTTCACCTGCGACGGCACGCAGCGACGCGTCGTAGCGCACCGGCTCGCGGGCATGGCGGACCAGATGCTCCGGGTCCGGCATCCAGCCCGGTTCACGGGTCCGGCCGTCGAGAGAGCTGATGAAGCGGGTCCGTACCGGTGTGAAGGGGGTCTTCGCCAGTACCGCTGCGAACGCGTCGAGCATCGGCTCCGTAGCAGCGGTATGGAAGGCCCGGTCCACCGCGAGGCGTTCGTACGGGGTGCCCCGGTCATCGAGCGCGGCGCACATCCGGTCCACGTCCGCGACGGGACCGGCCAGCACCTGGGAGCGTTCCCCGTTGGTCACGGCGAGCTCCAGGCCGGGTTGCGAGGCGGCGAGCTCTGCGGCCCACTCCCGCTCCAGTGCTACCGCCACCATGGCGCCCGGCACGCAGTGATCCCGCATCAGACGGCCCCGATGCGTGCTGAGTTCCAGACCGTCCGCGAGCGACAGCGCCCCGGCGGCGAAGAGCGCCGCGTACTCACCGACGCTGTGGCCCGTCACGGCCCAGGGGCTGATGCCCGACTCGTCCCACAGCCGGACCAGAGCGCACTGCAGGGCGAACAGGGCCGGCTGCGCGGTCGCTGTCGACCAGACGGCCCCCGGTGCGCCCGCCCCCTCGGTGAGGAGTCCGGCCAGCATCGGTTCACCGGTGAGACGGCGATGCCACGCCTCGCAGGCGTCGAGGACCTCACGCACGACGGGAAACCGTTCGTACAGGGCCGCCGCCGCTCCGGGGCGGAGGGAACCCTGGCCGGTGAACTGGAACACCACCCGGGTGGGCGCGCCCCCCGGCGGCACGGGGCCCGCGGCGGTCGCGAGCGGTGCGGGGCCGGAGAGCCAGGCGTCGAGAGCATCGGCCAGCGCGGACGGTGTGCTTGCCCGGACCGCGATCCGGTGCCGGCCGTGCGAGCGCCCGAGGGCGGCGGTCGTGACGAGATCCGCCAAGGGCAGAGCAGTCCGCCTGCGGAGCACGTCGCGCAGGGACCGTACGTTGTCGGCGAGGGCTTCCCGGCTCGTCGCGGAGACCAGAAGCACGTCCGGCGGGGCCGCGGTGGCGGAACGCGGCCCGGGTTCGGGGGCTTCCTCAAGGATCAGGTGGACGTTGGTGCCGCCGATCCCGAGCGACGTGACACCCGCCCGCCGGGGGGTGCCGTTCTCGGGCCACGGCTGGAGGACACGGGGTGCGTAGAACGGGCTGTCCTCCAGCCCGAGCAGCGGATTGGAATCGCTGAAGCCCCCGATCGGCGGGATCACACCGTGCTTGAGCACCAGCAGGGCCTTGACGAGACCGGCCAGTCCGGACGCCACGTCGAGGTGCCCGATGTTGGTCTTGACGGCTCCGAGAGCGCAGTAGCCGGTCCGGTCCGTGTCCTGCCGGTACGCCGCGCCTGCCCCTTCCAGCTCGATGGGATCGCCCTTGAGGGTGCCGGTGCCGTGGGTCTCCAGATACCCGATGGTGTCCGCCCCGACGCCCGCGTGGTCCAGCGCCCGGCGTACGGCTTCCTGCTGGCCCCGCGCACTGGGCGCCGCGAACGCCTGCTTGCCGGCGCCGTCGTTGCAGATGCCCCAGCCACGGATGACGCCGTGCACGGTGTCGCCGTCCGCGAGCGCACGGGTCAGCCGTTTCAGTACGACGGCCACGACACCGGTGCCGCCGACGGTCCCGTTCGCGGCCGCGTCGAACGCCCGGAGCCGGCCGGTCCTGGAGAGGATCGAGCCCTTGACGTAGTGGTAGCCGAGGACCTGCGGGACATGGATGGCGCTGGCGCCGGCCAGCGCGATGTCGCATTCGTCCAGCAGCAGGGACTGGGCGGCCAGGTGCACACCCACCAGCGAACTGGAGCAGGCCGTCTGTACGTTGACGGCGGGGCCGGTGAGACCGAGCCGGTAGGCGACCCGGGTCGCGTTGAAGTCCGTGTAGTTGCCCACCAGGACCTGCATGCCGGCCAGCCAGTCGGCGATGTCCTCGTTCGGCAGGACGTTGTTGAGCAGATAGGACTGCATGTTGTACAGGTGGTAGCCGGTGCTGGCATAGACCCCGATCCGCTTTCCGTCCCGCTCGTCGGGGTAGCCGGCGTTCTCCAGGGCGTGCTGCGCGCACTCCAGGAACAGGCGATGCTGGGGGTCGGTCAGGCGGGCCTCGCGGGCGCTCATCCCGAAGTGCCGGGCATCGAACGCGGTGATGTCGTCCAGGACGGCCGAGGCGCCGATGAAGTCGTCGCGCCGGTACAGCTCCTCGGGGACGCCCGCGGCCTTCAGCTCGTCCTTCGTGAAGCGGGTGAAGCGGTCCTCGCCGTTGCGGATGATGCGCCACAGGTCCTCCGGCGTGTCGGCCCCTGGCAGCCGGAAGGACATCCCGACCACGGCGATGCGCGGGTCCTGCCCGCCACCGCCCATCAGCCGCGCCCTTCGTGCAGGGTGTCGCTGCCGGGCTGTCGCACCTGGTCGGGCCCGGCCGGGGAACGGCGCAGCACGAGCAGCGTCAGCAGGGCGAGGCACAGGACGATGGCGAGGCCGTGCAGGGAGGCGACCACCTGGAACGGGGACAGGGACTCCAGCAGCGATCCGCTGATCAGCATTCCCAGTCCGAACCCGGCGTTCTCGGCCGAGGCGGAGAGCCCGAAGAGGCGGCCGCGCTGCTCGTCGGGGACCATCTGGAGCCGTGACACGTAAACGACTTCGGTGACTCCGTCCGCCGCTCCGGCGACGAGTGCCGTGGCGAGCGCCGGTACGGTGGGCAGCCCGCTGAACACGACGATGAACGCTCCTGACATGACGCAGGCGCCGGCCGCGAAGGCCCGCTCGCCCAAGGTGTGCCCGGCCCGGCGGGTGTGCCGGGCCAGCACCTGCTGGGCGATGATGGTGCCGACCGCCCACGTGGCCCAGAACTGGCTGATGAAGGTGGCCGGATGATCTGGGTCCAGCAGGCTGGAGTAGACGGGCAGCGCGACGTTGTGCGAGGAGGATCCCAGCCCGTCGACGGCCCGCACGGCGATCATCGCCATCAGCACCGGCGCGCCGGCCCACAGCAACCGGACGGAACGGTGACCGGGGCTCGGGGTGCCGTTCTCGGCGCCCTTGGGCCCCTCGGACCGGGCCCTCGTGCGGATCGGCAGCACCAGCAGTACCGACGCGGAGACCAGGAACGTGACCGCGTCCAGGACGAACGCCGCCGTGTACCCGAGCTGCGCCACCACCACACCCGCCGAGGCGAAGCCCGCGATCATGGCGAGGGAACGGCCGGTGACCAGCTGACCGTTGGCGCGGGTCCGGTTCTCGGCCCCCACGATCTCCGGGATGCTGCTGCGCAGAGCGACCTGCGAGAGCGTCGAGCAGCCCCCGGTGACCACGGCCAGGCAGTACAGCAAGGAGATCCGGCCGGCCTCCGGGGCCAGGAGCAGCGCCAGGATTGCCAGCGCCTGGCCGAGGTCGGCGCCGACGATCAGACGTTTGCGGTCGTACGCCGAGACGAGGCGCCCGCTCACGAACCCCGCCCCCACGCTCGTCCCCAGCCGTACCGCCATGAAGAGCCCTGCGGCCAGGGCGCTCCCGGTGACGTCGTAGACGAAGACGTTCAGCGCGACCATGTTCAGATAGCTGCCGTACGCAGAAACGCCGTTACCGAGAACGAGCAGCCGGAAATGCTTCATTCACACCCTTTCGGAACCACGAGGGGAGTAGGCGCCGATCGCCCGCCGCCCCAGCCTCATGCGCTGGACCGGTCTCCCAACACCCCATCCCCCTTGCGGAGTTCACTGGGTCGCACATGTACCTGCCAATCCCGTCAAGCCTTGCCCGCCTGTCACGGGCTTCACACCAGGCCGCTGACATTTCCCGGCTCCGATCGATCCGTGGAGGCACGCGCGGGTGATCAGGGCACCGGGGCCGGCGACGTGCACCGCCACGGGTGTCCCGACCGGTTCCGCATCCACGACCGGCGGCACGGCGAGGTCACGAACGACTTGGAGGCGGGTGAGAACCCGGCGGAAGCGAGTGCCGACGTCCGGCATCACTCTCCGGGCCACGCGATGTCCCCAGGCGGAAAGCGTCGAGTCGAGGGGGCTCGCAAGCCGGCTTCGGGGACGGCGCAGCGCGCCGGTTCGGCGAAGCTCGGATGAACCGGCTGGCGCGTTGGTCACGCGAGTGGTCTGCTCACGTCAAAAGTGCAAGTCGGTGGGATAGAGGGAAATCGAGGACGACCGGGGCCGCCACCCCTGGCAGGACTGAGGCATTACGGCCCTCTGACCTGGGGCTTTGTGGCTCTGGTGCAGGTTCTGGACTTCCCGCTGGATCGACCTGCATCCAGGTGTTTCTGTCTTTTCCTGGGCGCTGTTGGTCACGCGTTGGTCATGGGCCGGTCCGGGAGTGGCTGTTCCGTCGGCGGGACAGCCCGTAGGGGGAGACACCTGTGAGCGGCTTCGCGGGCCCCTGCGGGAACGGGCCGACGCATCGCCGCTCGGGGCGCGATCGGCGCCCCGAGCGGTCGCAGGTGCGACGGGATCCCGCCCGGTCAGTAGGCCAGAGCCGGCTGCTCCCTGTCGTCGAGCATGGCGCAGAGCGTCGTGCGGGCTCGTGAGACCCGGGACCTGATGGTGCCCACGGGGCACGAGCTGGTCCGGGCTGCGTCGTCGTACGGCATGTCCAGTACCTGTGTCAGCACGAACGCCTCCCGACGGTCGTCCGGCAGTGATTCCACGAGGGCCATCAGAGCGATTCCCTCGTCGAAGCCGGGCAGGTCCCGCGGCTGACTGCACTCCGCGACGTACTGCCAGTCGGAAGTATCGGCGAGCCGAGGCCGGGAAGCAGCGCGCCGGATGCTGTCGACAACGGTTCGGCGAGCGATGGTCAGCATCCAGGCGCGAGCCGAGCCGCGGCCCTGGAAGAGATGGACCGTGCTCACGGCGCGCAGGAAGGTCTCCTGCACCAGGTCGTCGGCCACCTGGGAGTCGTCGGCCAGAGCGGTGACGTATCGCCGTACGTCGTTGTGGAGCGCGCGGAAGACGCGCTCGAAGGCGTCGGCGTCACCGGCTGCGGCGTCGACGGCCCATGCGGTGACATCGTCCTCCGTCGTCGCAGGATGTCCTTGGGCAGGGAGCATAGGAACTGCGGTTCCTTCCGGGTGTCCGGACAGGGCGCGGCCCACGGGTACGCCCCGTTCCGGGAAGTGGGAGATTTCGCCCGCACACCACGTGCACGAGCTGACGTCGGCGGTCCTGTGCCCGACGTGATCCAGCTGTCAGCGGACAGCGGTCTCCCACGGAGGGCCCCGGGTGACGAGCGTGTGGACGAGCAGCCGGGGGCGCGGACGCCCGCCGGAGCGGTCGACGGCCGGCGACGGGGGCGCGGACGGAAGGGGCCGGAGCGCGTCGAGAAGCGACAGGGGGAGGTGGAAGCGGTCCGCCAGGGCCCGCAGGATCTGGAAGGCCGCGCGCTCGCCGCGGGCCAGCCACAGGCCGCACAGCAACGCCGCCACCGCGTGCGCCGCCAGCATTCCCCAGGAGGCCGTGCCGGTCATCGCCCCCATGTCGTGCACGGGCTGGGCCGCGTGGGCGCCGTGGGAGGCGTGTCCGAGAGCCGCTATAGCGGAGGAGCCGCCTTCGAGGCGGGGCAGCCGCATGCTGTCGGTGAGACCGGCCTGCGCGGCGATGTCATAGGCCCGGGCCGCCGCGGCCGTGTCGCTGTGCGGGCCGCAGAGCAGGGCGTCCGCCCATCTCAGCGCGAGCGCGGAATCGCCCCCCGACGCCGGGGCCGTCTGTTGTGCGGTCTGGACGAGCGTGAAGGCACCGTGGAGCGCTGCCTGAACCGCGACGGTGAGAGCGACGACCGTGGCCTGGCTCCGTTCCCGGCCGGCGACGAGCCAGGCCAGTGCGCCGACTCCTCCTGCACACAGGCCCAGAGCCCACCAGGGGAGCGGATCGTCCGACATGAGGGCGTGGCCGCAGGCAGCGAGTGCCACGCACACGACCGCGAACAGCGCGGACCGTGTGGCGCGAAACCGCCATCCCACCGACATGGCACCCGATCCTGGCATTCTCCCCGCGACACCTCCAGGCCGGGTCCCGTGTGGTGTGTTCCGGGCTCTGTTCCTGCCGCTTCGACGGCCCCGGCCGCCCACCTGCCGGCACATGAGGGGTCGTACGGTGACGACTTCCGGTTCCCGTCGCCCCAGGAGTTTCGGAAGCATCGGGTGCGCGCGGGCGGCCCGCTGTGCTTCCACGCCGGAGGGCAACGGAGCGTGTGGCCCGGAGGCCGTGGGAATCACCTCGGTATTCGGGCCTCGGCTCCCGCCCGGGGGCCAGCGAGCGTGGAGGGCCGGGGCCGGACGGCTTCGGTCGCCCGTCACCACAGTGGTCGCGCGCCGTCTCCGCGCCGCTCCCGGGGTCACCCGGACGGGCGCTGTGACGCTGTTCACTCCCGCGCCGGGGAACTCCGGTCAGGCCGTCTTCGACTTCTGGACTGCCACGAGCCGTTCGACCACGGCTCGCGTCGAGAACGTCGAGGAGCACTCTGTGGAGCAGACGGCAGACCCTGTGCCCGAAGCGAAGACCGCCCGGTTCGTCCCACCGCCCGCGTTGTGGGGATTCCTGTTCCTCCTGGGGGCGCTGTTCGCGGGCGCCTACGCCGTGGGGGCCGCCGTGGGGCCGGTCGCGCCCGGCATGCACGGCCCTGGGATCACCGGCGACGCGCCCGCCGGTGACGGGGGCATGCCCATGGACCACGGGGGCGGGCACTGATGGCATCTGATGCGGCGTCCACGGCAGTGGTGACGGACATCGCCGTCGGTGGCATGACCTGCGCGGCCTGCGTCCGACGGGTCGAGCGCAAGCTGGGAAAGCTGGACGGTGTCACGGCGGAGGTGAACCTCGCCACCGGCCGGGCCCGGGTCAGCCATCCCGCCCGGGTGACCACGGACGAACTGACGTCGGCGGTCGAGGCCGCTGGGTACACGGCACACCTCGTGGTGCCGTCGGCGGAGGGACAACGGCCCGCGCGGACCGAGGACTCCACAGAGGCCGACGCCGAGCAGGAACGTGAGCGGCTGCTCATCACCGCGGCGCTGTCCCTGCCCGTACTCGTCCTGTCGATGGTTCCCGCTCTGCAGTTCGACAACTGGCAGTGGCTGTGCTTCGTGCTCGCCGCACCGGTTGCCGCGTGGGGGGCCTGGCCCTTTCACCAGCGGGCGCTGAGCGGCCTGCGCCACGCCGGCGCGACCATGGACACGCTGGTTTCGCTGGGTGTGGTCGCGTCCTTCTGCTGGTCGGCGTACGCGCTGTTCCTCGGGGGAGCCGGTGAGCCCGGTATGCGCATGCCGTTCAGCCTGGTGCCCTCCTCCTCCGAGGGCATGGCGCACGTCTATCTCGAAGCGGCGGTGGGTGTGCCGCTCTTCGTCCTGGCGGGCCGGTTCCTGGAGGGCCGGGCCCGGCGCGGGACCGGTGCGGCACTGCGTTCGCTCGCACAACTCGCCGCGAAGGAGGTGACTGTACGGCGCCGTGGCTCGGAGGAGCTGCTGCCGATCGAACGGCTGCGGGTCGGTGACGTGTTCGTGGTCCGTCCCGGCGAACGCGTCGCCACCGACGGAGCGGTGACCGAGGGCAGCTCCGCCGTCGACCTCTCCCTCGTCACCGGTGAGTCCGAGCCCGTCGAGGCCGGTCCGGGGACCTCCGTGACCGGCGGCTCCGTCAACGTCGGCGGTCTGCTCCTGGTCCGTGCCACAGCGGTCGGCGCGGACACGCAACTCGCCCGCATCACCAAGCTGGTCACGGATGCCCAGGCGGGCAAGGCGCGTGCCCAGCGCCTGGCCGACACCGTCGCGGGCGTCTTCGTCCCGGTCGTCCTGGCGCTCGCGGCCACGACTCTCGGCTTCTGGCTCGGCGCCGACGCCGACCGACAGGCTGCGATCACCGCCGCCGTCGCGGTCCTCGTCGTCGCCTGTCCGTGTGCGCTGGGGCTCGCGACGCCGACGGCGCTGATGGCGGCCACCGGGCGCGGCGCGCGGCTGGGCGTCCTGGTGAGCGGACCGCAGGCGCTGGAGGGGCTCCAGCACGTCGACACCGTGGTGCTCGACAAGACCGGGACCCTCACTTCAGGACACATGAGCGTCGGGCGGGTCACCGCGGTGCCCGACGGGCTGGACGCGAACGAGGTCATCCGGCTCGCGGGCGCCGTCGAGCAAGGTTCGGAACATCCGCTGGGCCGGGCGATCTCGGCCCATGCGCGCCGCGCGGCCGGGGACAACCCCCTGCCCGCCGTGTTCGGGTTCCGGGCCGCTGCGGGGCACGGTGTGAGCGGACACGTGGACGGACACGAGGTGGAGGTACTGGCGCCCGACGGCACGGAGCTGCCCGCGTCCCTGCGGGCGGCCCGGGAACGGGCGGACGAAGCGGCCCGTACGGCGGTCCTGGTGCGGGTGGACGATGCGGCTGCCGCGATCGTGGAGGTGGCCGATCTCGTACGGCCCGGCAGTTACCGTGCCGTCGACCGGCTGCGCAGGCTCGGCGTGCGCCCCGTACTGGCCACCGGCGACCGGGCCGCCGTCGCGCGGGCGGTCGCCGAGGACCTCGGCATCGCGGAGGTCCACGCCCGCTGCACACCGCAGGACAAGGCCGAGCTCGTGCGCAGGCTGAGGGCCGAGGGCCGACGGGTCGCCGTCGTCGGGGACGGTGTCAACGACGCGGCCGCACTCGCCGGCGCGGACCTGGGCATCGCCATGGGCACCGGGACCGACGTGGCGATCGGCGCCGCCGACGTCACTCTCGTACGCAGCGACATCGAGGCGCTCGCGGACGCGGTCCGGCTGGCCCGTCACACGCTGGGCACCATCCGCGTCAACCTCGTGTGGGCCTTCGGCTACAACGCCGTGACCATGCCGCTGGCCATGGTCGGTCTGCTCAACCCCATGGTCGCCGCCGTCGCGATGTCGCTCAGCTCGGTCCTCGTCGTGGCCAACAGCCTGCGCCTGCGCACCTGGCAGCCGTCGCCGGCTCGGCAGCCTCGTCCCCGTTCGGCCCCGCGGAGCATCCTGTGACACCTCCGCCCACCCCCGCCGCGATCACTGCGGTGAAGCTCATATCCTCTCCCTCTCCTCAGTGGAGCGCGCGCTCATGAAGAACCTCTACCGGGGTCCCGGCCTCCGCCGTGTACGGGAGGCGGTCGGGACCGGCGCGGTGGCGGCAGCCGCCTCCCTCGCCGCTGTCGGCGGCCTGTCCGCCTGGACCACCGCCGGATACGCAGGCAGTCCCGCGCAGATCGAGGTGCGGGAGGCCCGCGTGCTGCTTCCGGTGATTCCCGGAAGGGACACCAACGCCTACTTCCGCATCGTCAACACCGGTGGCACATCGGACCGACTCCGCTCGGTCGCCTCCCCCGTCGTCGGGCGGGGCGTCGAGCTGACCGCACACCGCATGAACGCGATGAACGGGGCCTACCGCGAACGGACGGAGACCGTGGACGTCCCGGCGTACGGCGAGGTGGAGATGTCTCCGTACGGAGCGGCCGTGACCCTTCCCGCCGACGAGATGTGGCGGCCCGGGGACCGCATCACATTCACCCTCGACTTCGTACGGTCCGGCCGTGTCACCGTCGACGCCGTCGTGAGGCCGGTCACCCTGGGGTCCGCATCGTGAGAGCGGCCCGGCGGCCCCGAGAGCCCGCCAGGCTCTCGCACTCCTGATCGGTTTTTCTCGGCCGTGACGGGAACTCAGGCGGAAAGCCGTTCGACTTTTGATACGGAGCGGCCACCGACCTCCCGGGGGCCGCGGCCACAGAGGCGCTGGACGGGACACCTGAGTCCGATCCCCGTTGCAGCAGGGCGGAAAGGAAGTCGTGATGCAGTCGACCGATGAGCAGTTCGCCGCGATACGTGATGAGTTCGGCCCCGACTCGCTCGCGCGGGTGGAGGAGATGATGGCACCGGGAGGACTCCCCAGACATCCGCTGCAGGCGGGCGCGAAGTGGATTCTGCCGGGCATATCGCAGAAGCCCTGGCACGATCCGAGGAGCGACCCGGCCATCGCGTCGCTCGTCGACGCTCTGGAAAGCGCCCACGGCGCGATCAGTGCGGAGCACGAGGGAGCCTGGCGGACGAAGCGCGCGGTCTTCTCGGACTACGAGCACTACCTGACACGCCAGGACGACTGGCAGTCCCTCCACCTCTACCGGGACGGGGAGCTCATGGCGGAGTCCGCCGAGACCGCTCCCACCGCGTTCGACATCATCAAGAACGTCGCCGTCGGCGACGGCCTCATCTGCCCTCTGCTGGAAAGCCACTTCTCGACGCTGTTGCCGGGTTCCCGCATCGCTCCGCACTGCGATCTGTGGAACTTCAGCATCAACCTGCACTTTGCCGTCGACATCCCGGACGACTGCGACATCACCGTCGCCGGTGAGACGCGCGTCTGGGAAGAAGGCCGCTGTCTGCTCTTCGACTACTCCTTCGAACACCACGCGGAGAACCGGGGGAATCGTCCGAGGACCTGCCTTCTGGTCGATCTCTGGCATCCGGAGACAACCGTTCCCGAACGGCGGGCGCTGACCGCCCTGGTGACGGAGGTGCGGAAGCTGCTGGGGGAGATGTGATCCCGCGCCGCGCGCCGGACCGGGGAGAGCCGGAACCAGGCACGCGTCGGCGCCACTGACTTTCCGGCCCCTGCACATCCGGTCGACCCAGTTGCTCGGCAACGGGGTCCCGCACCGTCCACCGTGCCGAAGCGGACACCGGCCGGCCATACCGCGACTTCCTTGCCCCGCCCCTCCGCCGGGGCCGCGTCAGGCATGCCCGGACGCACTTCCTCAAGCCTTCCCGACCCCGCCACCTCATCCATCGAGCTCTTCACTCCGAGAAGGAACGATCATGTCCGCGACCGCAGCCGAACACACGGCAGCACGTCGGCCCCTCGGCCTTCCGGTGGTCGTCCTCGCGCTGGCCCAGCTCGTCATCTCGCTCGATTACAGCATCGTCTACGTGGCACTGCCGGACATCGGCGCCGGACTGGGATTCTCCGACCACGACCTCCAGTGGGTGGTCAGCGCGTACGTCGTCACCACCGGAGGCTTCCTGCTGCTCGGCGGACGCGCGGCGGACCTGCTGGGTCGCCGCAGGATGTTCGTCCTCGCGACGGCGATATACGCGCTCTCGTCACTGATAGGCGGTCTCGCGCAGTCGCCCGGGGTCCTGCTCGCCGTACGCGCGGCCCAGGGGATCGGTGGCTCCCTGCTGTTCCCGGCCACGCTGTCGCTCATCAACACCACCTACGCCGAAGGGCCGGTGCGTAACCGGGCACTCGCGATCTGGGGCGCGGCCGGCGCGGGCGGGCTGTGCTTCGGTTCGATCCTCGGCGGCGTCCTGGTCCACGGGCGCGGCTGGCCCTCGGTGTTCCTGGTCAATGTCCCCGTGGCCCTCGCTCTGGCCGTATTCGGCCGGCTGCTCTTCGCCGCGGACCCGCCCCGGGACCGCACGCGGCGCTTCGACGCGGCGGGAGCACTCGCCGCCACCGCCGGGCTCACGCTGCTCGTCTTCCTGCTGGTGTACGCGCCCGCCGCGGGATGGACGCGCCCCGCGGCCCTGGCTGCCGGAGCCGCCGGGATCCTCTGCCTGGTCCTCTTCGCCGTCATCGAGGTGCGGGCACATGATCCCCTGATGCCCGTCCGCCTCTTCCGCCACCGAGGGCTGGTCGCGGCCACGGGGGTGGCGGCCCTGTTCAGTGCGACGTTCAGTTCGCTCCCGTACTTCCTGACCCTCTACTTCCAGGCCGTGCGCGGCTACGACGCCTTCGTCACGGGGCTCTGCTTCCTCCTCCCTGCGGTCGTCGTCGCGGTCGGCACCCAGGCGGGGGCTCGGGCCGTCGCCCTGTTCGGCATGCGGCGTCTGCTGGTCGGCGGACTGGGAGTCGGTGCCGTCGGCGCGCTCGCCCTGGTGCCGGCCGTGGCGGCGAACGGCTCTTATCCGGCGCTGCTGCCGGGGATCGTGCTCATGAGCGTGGGACAGGGGGCCGCGTGGACGGCCCTGTGGATCGCTGCCGCCTCGGGAGTGGCGCCCGGTGACCAGGGCATCGCCTCCGGGATCGCGTCCACGTTCCTTCAGGTGGGCGGCGCGGTGGGCCTCGCGTTGCTCGTCGCGGCGGCCTCCTGCATCGGCCAGGAGTCGTCCGTCCCGGCTCTGGTCGACGGCATACGGACGGCCCTGCTTCTGACTTCCGGGTCGCTGGCGCTCGGCTCGCTCGCCGCTCTCGTGATCCGCCGGCCGAACACCTCGTGAACACCTCGCCGCCCACCAGAACCCCACCGACACCGCTTCCCAGGAGAACCATGTCCGCGACATCCGCCGGGCGGCCCGAACGCGCCGCCGTCCTGTGCGGCACCGGCGGTTGGCTGCCCCGGCGCAAGGCCGGCAACGACGAGCTGGCGGATCGGCTCGACACCGACGACGCCTGGATCCGCACGCGCACCGGCATCCGCAGCAGGCACTTCGCCGCCCCGGAGGAGGCCACCTCCGACCTCGCCGTCGAAGCGGGCCGCAGGGCGCTCGCCAACGCCGGCGCGGAAACGGCCGACGCCGTCGTCGTGGCCACCACCACGCCCGACCGCACCTGCCCCGCCACCGCGCCGCTGGTGGCCGCACGGCTCGGCCTGACCGGAGCGGCCGCCTTCGACGTCGGCGCGGTGTGCACCGGGTTCGTCTACGCCTTGGCGACCGGAGCGGGACTGATCACCTCTGGGGTCGCGAGCCGCGTCCTGGTGATCGGGGCGGACGTGTACTCCCGCATCGTGGACCCGGAGGACCGCCAGAACGCCGTCGTGTTCGGCGACGGCGCGGGAGCCGTCGTCCTGCGGGGCGGGCACGCCTCGGAACCCGGAGCCATCGGGCCCTTCGACCTCGGCAGCGACGGCGCCCACGAGGACATGATCACGGTCGCGGCCGGCGGCTCCCGGCTGCCGGCCGACCCCGCCCGCACCTCGCGTGCCGAACGGCACTTCGTCATGCGTGGCAAGGAGGTCTACCGCCACGCGGTCGCCCGTATGGCGGGTTCGGCCCGCACCGTGCTGGACCACGCGGGCCTGGGCGTCGAGGACGTCGACCGGTTCGTGCCCCACCAGGCGAACCTGCGCATCCTGCGCACCGTCGCCACTGACCTGGGCCTTCCCTTCGACCGCTGCGCCACCCACGTGGAGACGGCCGGAAACACCGGCGCGGCCTCCATCCCTCTCGCCCTGGCCGACAGCCACGCGAGCCGGGTGCTGCGGCCGGGCGACCGCGTCCTGCTCACCGCTTTCGGAGGGGGCCTCACCTGGGGCTCCTGCCTCCTCACCTGGCCCTCGCTGCCACCGACCCCCGAACCCTCCCACCACGGAGAGGAACCCAACCCATGACCGCCACGTACGAGCAGCTGGTGTCCATCCTCAGCACCCTGCACGACGCACCCGCCGACCACTTCCGGCCCGAGGCGACCTACGCCGACCTCGATGTCGACTCGCTGACCATGGTCGAGATCAGCATCCACATCGAACGCCACCTCGGGGTCACCGTCGAGGACAGCGAGCTCGTCCCCGATCTCACGCTCGGCGCGACCGCCGCGCTGATCCACACCCGCCTGGGCGCCTGACGCGGCAGCAGTCGCACACCTCGTCAACCGAACAGAAGGAGCACCACCATGCGCATCACCGACCACGCCGGCACCTCCATCGGCGCCTCCGTCGCGGACTTCGACCACACCTCGGCCTCGGAGAACGACATCGCGGCCCTCAAGGAGACCGTCTACCGCCGCAAGATCGCCGTCCTGAAGGGCCAGGACCTCTCCCCGCAGGCGCTCCTGGAGCTGGGTCGCCGGCTGGGCCGCCCGGAGACGTACTACGAGCCGATGTACCAGCACCCCGAGGTGTCCGAGGTGTTCGTCTCCTCGAACGTCCCAGAGAACGGCAAGCAGATCGGCGTACCCAAGACCGGCAAGTTCTGGCACGCCGACTACCAGTTCATGCCCGACCCGTTCGGCATCACCCTCATCTACCCGCAGGTCATACCCGCGAAGAACCGCGGCACGTACTTCATCGACATGGGAGCGGCGTACGCGAAGCTGCCCGAGGAGCTCCAGCGGGAGATCGCGGACACTCGGTGCCGGCACTCGGTTCGCAAGTACTTCAAGGTGCGCCCGCACGACGTCTACCGCCCGCTGTCGGAGATCATCGACGAGGTGGAGCGGAAGACGCCCGCCGTCCTCCAGCCCACGGTCTTCACCCACCCCATGACCGGCGAGACGGTGCTTTACCTCAGCGAGGGCTTCACGGTCGGCATCGAGGACGCACAGGGCAAGCCGCTCGACGACTCCCTGCTCAAGCGGCTCTTCGAGGCGACCGGACAGCTCGACCGGACCTTCGGGCACGAGAACATCCATCTCCAGAGCTTCGAGAAGGGCGACCTGCTCGTCTGGGACAACCGCAGCCTCATCCACTGCGCCCGGCACACCACCACGCCCGAGCCCACGGTCTCCTACCGGGTCACCGTCCACGACGGGCGCAAGCTGCACGCCGGTCTGGAAGCGGCATGACCCGCGCCACCGCCGACAGCACGGACATCCGGTCCGCGCAGACCTTCGCCACGGACGAGGACCTGCTGCCCCGGGTGCTCGCACCGTACAAGGAGCACTGCCGCTACCTGCTCACCGCCGAGGTCTCCGGGCTGCCCGGCGGGCTGTCCCGGGTCCGGGCGACGTTCGCGATCCCGGAGTCCTGCTACATCGACGACACCGGCCACCTGAACGCGGTGGAGGTGAACATCGCCTACAACCAGATGATGTATTACCTCGTCGCCAAGTCGGTGAAGGAACGGCTGCTGACCGGCTTCGAAAGCTGGACGCTGGAGGACTTCTGGCGCCACCAGCTGCCGGACATCCTCATCGCCCGGTTCGCCTCGCGCTTCCGACGGCCGGTCGACCCGAGGGACTTCCTCGGCGAGATGGAGTTCCGCTCCGTCGATCTGCGCTCGCCCGGCGGCCGCCCGCTCCTCACGGCCACCACCGCCTACCGCTACTGGGACACCGAGGGCGGCCGGTGCGACGGCGACGCCACCCTCGCCTTCGTCGACATCACCTGACCCGAAGCCCGCTCAGCGCGGGCCGGCACCGGACGGACACCACGTATGCGCACCCCTGACGCCCCGCAGCCGGGCACCCGGCTGCACCACCAGCTCACCACCCTCGTCGACACCGCCCGCTTCCACGCCGAACGGCAGCCGGACACCCCGGCCGTCATCTGCAACGGCACCACGCTCACCTACGCGGAACTGCACCGGGAGAGCAGCCGCGCCGCGCAGGCCCTGCGCGCCGCCGGCCTCACCGCCGGAGACCGGGTCGCCTACCTCGGCAAGGAGTCGGAGCGGTACTACGAGATCCTCTTCGCCTGCGCCAAGACCGGCACCGTCCTCGTCCCGGTCAACTGGCGGCTGACGTCACCCGAGGTCGGCCACATACTCCAGGACTCCGGCACCCGGCTCCTCTTCGTCGAGGAAGAGTTCCGGCCCGTCGTCGACGGCATGCCGGCCCCGCCGCCCGAACACGTCGTCGTGCTCGACGCGGCAGAGGGCTACTCCGCCTGGAAAGCCCCGAACGCCGGAGCCGACGAAGCGTACACGGCGACGCGCGACACCCCGGTGGCCCAGCTCTACACCAGCGGCACCACCGGTCTGCCGAAGGGCGTCGTACTGGCCCACCGCAGCTTCTTCGCGATAGCGGACGCCATGGCCGAAGCGGGCGTCGACTGGATCGACTGGCGGGCCGGCGACGTCGCGCTGATCGGCATCCCCGGCTTCCACATCGGTGGCCTGTGGTGGGCCACGCAGAACTTCAACGCCGGGACCACGGTCGTGGCGATGCCCGCCTTCGACGCGGCCGGGGCCGTCGACCTCATCCACCGGCTCGGCATCACCACCGCCTGCGTGGTCCCCGCCATGCTGCGGATGATGCTGACCCGGCCCGGCGTCGCACCAGCCGACTTCGCGACCCTCCGCAAGATCGTCTACGGCGGATCGCCGATCTCCGAGACCCTGCTGGAACAGAGCCTGGCGGTGTTCCGCTGCGAATTCGCCCAGATCTACGGACTCACGGAGACCGGCAACACGGCCGTCTGCCTGCCGCCGGCCGTCCACGAACCGGGATCGCCCCTCATGCAGGCGGCCGGCCGCCCCTACCCCGGCGTCCGGGTCCAGGTGATCGACGATCAGGGCACCCCGCTGCCGCCCGGCGCCGTGGGCGAGGTCTGCCTGGCCACACCGGCACACATGGTGGAGTACTGGAACCTCCCCGACAAGACCGCCGAGACGCTCGTCGACGGCTGGATCCGCACCGGAGACGCCGGCTTCGTCGGCGAGGACGGCTACGTCTTCATCCGCGACCGCATCAAGGACGCGATCCTCGTGGCCGGCGAGAACGTCTACCCGGCCGAGATCGAGAACGTGCTGGAGCACCACCCCGGCGTCGCCGAAGCCGTGGTCGTCGGCGCGCCGGACGACCGCTGGGGCGAGTACGTCCACGCCTTCGTCGTCGCCGCCGACCGGGGCGGCGAGGCCCTGCGCGCCCGGGACCTGCACACCTTCCTCACCCCGCGGCTGGCCGCGTTCAAGCTGCCCGCGAAGTACGAGTTCATCGACCACGTGCCCCGTAACCCCAGCGGGAAGATCCTGCGCCGCGAACTGCGGAACCGGTTCTGGGACGGCTCGGACCGCAAGGTCAACTGACCGCCGCCGCACGCCGCGCGCAGAGAAAGGACCACCATGCCCGCTGCCCTCACCGCCCAGCAGTTCCGCGCCGATCTCGCCGAACTCCTCTACCAGGAGCCCGAGGAAGTCGACCTCGACGACAACCCCGTCGGCGCCGGACTCGACTCCCTCCGCCTCGTCACGCTGGTGGAGCGCTGGCAGGAGTACGGCATCGACGTCTCCTTCATCGATCTGGCCGAACTGCCCTCCTTCCAGCACTGGTGGCGGCTTCTGGACGAACGACAGGAAGAAGGACGCCATGACGACGCCTGACAGCGACCGTTCCCACCACCCGCTGCTCGGGGCACAGGAAGGGATCTGGACCGGCCACCAGCTCGACACCTCCAGCCCCGCCTACAACACCGCCGAGTACGTGGTGATCGAGGGCCCGGTCGACGTGGACCTCTTCGAGGCCGCTCTGCGCCGGGCGGTCGAGGAGACCGAGGCCCTGCACTGCGTGTTCGCCGCCGACGACGAGGGCCGCCCCCAGCAGGTCGACACTCCCGTCCCCGAATGGCGCCTCCACACCGCCGACGTCTCCGAGGCACCCGACCCGCACGCAGCCGCGCTCCGCTGGATCGGGGCCGACATCGCCCGCCCCGTCGACCTCGCCCGCGGCCCGCTGTTCGGGCACGCCCTGTTCCGCCTCGCCGCCGACCGCTGCCTCTGGTACCACCGCGTCCACCACATCGCGCTGGACGGCTTCGGCCTCTCCCTGGTCGCACGCCGCGTCGCCGACGTCTACACCTCGCTCGCCGCGAACACGGCGGCCGGCCCGAGCGGCTTCGGAACGCTCGCCTCGGTACGCGAGGAGGAGGCCGCCTACCGTACGTCCGAGCAGTTCGCCCGCGACCGGGACCACTGGACGCGCCGTTACGCAGACCGGCCGGAGGTGGCCACTCCGGCGGGCCGGTCCGCGCTGCCCGCCGCCTCCTTCCACCGTGACGCGGCAGACCTCGACGCCGGAACCACAGCGGCGCTGCGGGCCACGGCCCGCGCCCTGTCGGTGTCCTGGTCGGAGGTGCTGCTCGCCGTCACCGCCGCTCATCTCCACCGCGCCACCGGAGCGCCGGAGACCGTGCTGAGCGTCCCGGCGATGGGCCGCTTCGGCTCGGTGTCCCTGCGCGTGCCCGCTATGGTCCGCAACGTCCTGCCGCTGCGGCTGACCGTCGGCGCGGACGACAGCCTGCGGACGCTGGTCGCCGCGGTCTCCCGCGAGGTGCGCTCGGCACTGCCGCACCAGCGTTACCGCTACGAGCAGATCCGCCGCGACCTGCGACTGGTGGGCGGAGGACGACGGCTCTCCGGCCCGGGCGTCAACATCATGCCGTTCGCCTACGACCTGCGGTTCGCCGGACACCGCAGCACGGTGCACAATGTCTCGGCCGGTCCCGTCGACGACCTCGCGTTCAACGTGTACGACCGCTCCGAAGGCACCACTCTGCGCTTCGCCGTGGACGCCAACCCCGACCTGTACACCGCCGCCGAAGTGGCCGGCCACCGGCGTGCCCTGTTCGACCTGCTGACGGAAGCCGTCGCCGAGCCCGACCAGCCCCTCGGCTCTCTGCCCTCCGCCTCGGCGGCGGCACACGCCACGCCGGTCCGCGTGCTGGAGGGAGACCCGCTCCCCGCGCCACCTCTCCCCGTGCTCTCCCTCATCGCCGACCACGCGGCCCGGCGCGGCAGCGCGGTGGCCGTCGAGGAGGGCGACCGGAGCATCGGCTACGCCGAACTCTTCGGCGAGGCGCACCGGACCGCCCAACTGCTCGCCGGCCGCGGAGTACGCCGTGGCGACCTGGTGGCCGTCGCGCTGCCCCGCGGCATCGAGGCGGTCACCGTCCTGCTCGGCATCATGGTCGCGGGCGCGGTCTACTGCCCTCTCGACCCCACCGCCCCGGCGGACCGGAGCGCCGCGCTGCTCAGCTCCGCCGCTCCGGACCTGGTCATCACCACAAAGCCGTACGCCCACCTCTTCCCGGACCGCGCGGTGCTGTTGCTCGACGGCCGGCCGGACACCGCGCCGGAACATCCGCCGCTGTCCGCCCCCGGAGCCGGGGAGATCGCCTACGTCCTCCACACGTCCGGTTCCACCGGGCAGCCCAAGGGCGTCGAGATCGGGCACGGCGCACTGGCCCACTTCGTCGCGGGAGCCCGTCTCCGCTACGGCGTGAACCGCACCGACCGCGTCCTGCAGTTCGCCCCGCTGCACTTCGACACCAGCATCGAGGAGATCTTCCTGACTCTGTGCTCCGGCGCCACGCTGGTGATCAGGCCGCAGGACATGACGGACTCGGTTCCGCGCTTCCTGTCGGAGTGCGAGCGCCTGGGCATCAGCGTGCTCGACCTGCCGACCGCGTACTGGCACGAGTTGGCCTATGCCCTGGCCACCGGAGCCGGCGCGCTGCCGGGCACGGTGCACACCGTCGTCATCGGCGGTGAGGCGGCACTTCCCGAAAGGGCCGCCCGCTGGCGTAAGGCGGTCGGCTCGTCCGTCCGGCTCCTCAACACCTACGGGCCGACCGAGGGAACGGTTGTCGCCACCGTCGCCGATCTCCACGACGCGGCTCTCGCCGCCGACGACACCCCGGTGGGCCGGCCCCTGCCCGGTAGCCGGGTCGCCGTCGTCGACGGTGAGCTCTACCTGCTGGGCCCTGCCCTCGCCGACGGCTACCGCAACCGGCCGGAGGAGACCGCGGGGCGCTTCGTCCCGTTGGAGTGCCTGCCCGGCTCTCCGCGGGCCTACCGCACCGGTGACCTGGTGGAGCTCGGCGAGGACGGCCTCCTGCGCTATTTCGGCCGCGCGGACGACGAGTTCAAGATCAGCGGTCACCGTGTCCAGCCGGCGGAAGTGGAGAGCGCCCTGCTCTCCCACCCCGGTATCGGCGACGCCGCTGTGGTCGGCCAGGTACTGCCCGGCGGCACGCGCAGGCTCACTGCCCACCTCGTCCCCGCCGGACCCAGGCCCCAAGTGTCAGCGGTTCGCGATCATCTCCGGGCCCGGCTGCCCGCACCGATGATCCCCACCTCCCTCACCTTCCTGACCCGCCTGCCGCGCACCGCGTCGGGCAAGACGGACCGGGCCGCACTGCTCGCCCGGCTTCCCTCTCTCACGGGCGGCACCGGCAGGACCGGGAGAGGTCTCACGTCGGAGGCCGCCGTCACCGGCGTCTGGCGTCAGGTGCTCGCGTCCGGCGAACTCACGGCGCACGACGATGTCTTCGAACGCGGAGCCCAGTCCTTGCAGGCCATCCAGGCCGCCAACCGCCTGGCCTCGGAGCTGGGCAGGGAGGTGAAGGTGGCCTGGCTCTTCCAGTACGCCACCCCCGCCGCCCTCGCCGCCTTCCTCGACACCGAGGCGCCCGTGCCCGACAGCCCGGCCGGCTCCGTACTGCCGCCCTCACTGGCGGCCGACACCGAGCTCGCCCCGGAGATCCACCCCGGAGCCGGAACGGCTTCCTGGCCACCCCGACGGGTACTGCTCACCGGAGCCACGGGATTCGTGGGCACTCACCTCCTCGCGCAACTCCTTCGCTGCACGGACGCAGAGGTGGTCTGCGCCGTCAGGGCCGAGAGCCCCGAGAAGGCTCTGGCGCGCGTCCACTCCGCTCCGGAAGCGTTCGGCCTCGCGCTGCCACCGAACGAGCACCATCGTGTCACCGCTCTCCCGGCGGACCTGTCCCTGCCACGGCTGGGCATGACCGAGGACCAGCTGAGCGAACTCGAGTCCACCGTCGATGCCATCATCCACAACGGTGCGGCGGTCAGCGTCGTCCGCGACTACACCACCCTCCGCCCGGCCAACACCGACTCCACCCGCTGCCTGCTGCGTCTGGCGGCCCCGCGCGGCATCCCGGTGCACTACGTCTCCACGCTCTCGGTCGGCCCGCCACGCGCGCTGCGCGAGGAGTTCGACGAGACGTTCATCCCCGCACATGAGGGACTGCGCTACGGCTACCAGCAGACGAAGTGGGCGTCCGAACGCCTCCTCCAACAGGCCGCCGAGCGCGGACTGCCCGTCACCGTGCACCGGCTCGGCCGCGTCGTCGGCCCGATCGCGGCAGGCACGGTGAACCGCCAGGACTTCCTGTGGACCGTCCTGCGCGCCGGAGTACCGGCGGGCATCGTGCCCGACCTCTTTGCACAGGAGTCCTGGACCCCGGCCGACCGGGTCGCGGCCGAGATCGTGGCGACCGGACCCGGCACACGCCGCCCCCATGCAGTGGTCCACCACCACGCCGGAACTCCGGTGCGCCAGGAAAACCTGCACCGCTGGCTGCGAGAGTACGGCTACGAGGTCGAGACCCTTCCACTGGACGCCTGGCGAGAGCGGATCCCCCCGGACACGGAGGACGCCGCAGCGGTCCTCGCCTTCTTCGACTCCCTGCCGCAGGGCCCGGACGGGGACCTCGGGCTCGCGACCGTACGGGCGGACAACGTACGGGAGAGCCTGGCGGCGGCCGGTGGCCCGCTGCCGTCCGTCCATCCGGCCATCGACAGGGCCGCCTTCTTCCGGCAGCTGGACCACTGCGTTGCCATCGGAGCACTGCCCGCTCCGTCGGCCCGCTCGACAGCCGTGTCCACGGATTCCCCGTGACACCCGGGAACTCGCGCCGGGCACGGCCCGACTTCTGATACGAACCCCGGCCGAGGGCCGGCCTCATGCTAGGAGCACACATGTCCACCAAGCGGCTCGCCGCCCTCGGAGTGACAGCCGTCGTCGGCCTCGCGACCGCCGGATGCGGGGACTCGTCGGACGGGAGGACGACGGAGGCCGGGCAGCCCGCCGCCTCCGCCGCCGCCGGCTACCCGGTGACGCTGGCGAACTGCGGGGTGAAGCAGACGTTCACCAAGGCCCCCAGCAGAGTGGTCGTCATGAACGGCGCTTCCGTCGCCGAGGTCTCCACGCTGCTGGCCCTGGGACTTGAGGACCGTATCGTCGTCAACCAGCAGAGCTACGGCATGTCCGAAGTACCCGGCCGCG
Organism: Streptomyces atratus; assembly: GCF_900119365.1. Taxonomy (GTDB): domain Bacteria; phylum Actinomycetota; class Actinomycetes; order Streptomycetales; family Streptomycetaceae; genus Streptomyces; species Streptomyces atratus_B. The sequence goes on along the minus strand of NZ_FPJO01000011.1, from coordinate 90,027 downwards.
CCGACGCGATCAAGGCCCTGCCCAAGGGCGGCATCAAGCTCAACGACGCCTTCGACATCCCACGCGAAGCGATGCTCGGCCAGCGCCCCGACCTGGTCCTGTCCACCACCGCGTACGGCTTCGACGCCAAGAACGGCTTCGCCACCCGGGACCAGCTCAAGGACGTGGGCGCCAACACCTACATCTCACCGCAGGGCTGCGACCAGGACACGTCCAGGATGACGATCGCGGACAGCCGGACCCTGCTCCGCGACATGGGCAAGATCTTCGGCGTCGGCGACCGCGCCGAGAAGCTGATCGCCGAGTCGGACAAGCGCATCGCGGAGATCTCGAAGAAGGTCAAGGGCCAGGAGAAACCCAACGTCATGGTCCTCTTCTCCAACATGACGATGGGCGGCAACGACTTCAGCTCCGTCGTCGCCAAGGGCATCTACAACGACATCCTCACCAAGGCAGGCGGCACCAACGCCTTCGAGTCGGCCTCCAAGACCTCCTTCGCGGACCTGAGCAAGGAGAAGGTCGCCGCCGCCGACGTGGACGCCCTCGTCGTCATCGGCTACAACGACCCCGATCCGACGGCCTACGCCAAGAAGCTGCTCAAGGAGTTCCCCCAGTGGTCGGCGGCCAAGAACGACGCGTACGTGGTGCTGTCCGACTCGATCTACCTCGGCCCCAGCAACGACGTGGCCGTGGAGAAGATCGCCAAGACGCTCCACCCCGACGCGCTCTGACCGGGCTGCGGCTCTCCCTGGGCGTCGCCGTCCTGCTCGCCGCGCTGATCGCCGCCATGATCACGGCGATCAGCATCGGCGCGGTCACCGTGCCGGTCGCGGACGTCTGGAGCATCGTGGCCCACCACCTGACGGGCCGCGGTGCCACCGCCGATCCGGCGCTGGACCAGATCGTCTGGAGCTTCCGCACTCCCCGGGTCCTCCTCGCGGCCCTCGCGGGCGCCGGCCTCGCGGTGGCCGGCGCCGTCCTCCAGACCCTGGTCGCCAACCCCCTGGCCGATCCCACCGTGCTCGGCTTCTCCTACGGGGCCTCCTTCGGGGCGGTCCTGGTCATCACGCTGGGCGGGATCGGCATCGGCGGAGTCGGGGTGGCGGGAGCCGCGTTCCTCGGCGCTCTCGCCACCGGAGCGGTGGTCTTCGCCCTGGGCCGGCGACGCGGACGCCTGGCCCCCACCCGTCTCGTCCTCGCGGGCGTAGCGGTCGGCTACGTCCTGCTCTCCGCGACCAGCTTCGTACAGCTCTGGGCGACTCCCACCGAACTGCGCACGGTGATGTTCTGGATGCTGGGCAGCGTCGCCGGAGCCCAGTGGGACCAACTGCCCGTGGTCGCGACGATCGTCCTGACCTGCACCACCCTGCTCGGACTGTTCGGGCGGCAGCTCAACGCCGTCCTGGCAGGCGACGAATCCGCCACCGCACTCGGCGTGGACGTCAACCGCCTGCGGGCCGTCCTGCTGGTCATCACCGCGCTGCTCACCGGTTCGGTCATCGCGGTGGCCGGCGGCATCGGCTTCGTCGGACTGATGATCCCGCACCTCGTACGCCTCACCGTCGGGGCCGACCACCGGCGGCTCCTCCCGCTCACCGCACTGCTCGGAGCCGTCTACCTCGTCCTCGTCGACCTCCTCTCCCGCACCCTCATCCGCCCGAACGAACTGCCGCTCGGCATCCTCACCGCCCTGCTCGGCGCCCCGTTCTTCGTCTGGCTGCTGCGCCGCAACAAGGGCTTGGACACCGTATGAAGCTCACCGTCGACCAGGTACACGTCGAACTGGACGGGACGCCTGTCCTGCACGGGGTCGACCTGGAAGTCGGCCCCGGTGAGGTCGTCGGCCTCGTCGGCCCCAACGGCAGCGGCAAGTCCACCCTGCTCCGCGCGGTCTACCGGTCGCTGCGCCCCACCCGGGGGGCGGTCAGGGTGGGAGAGGACGACGTCTGGCGCCTCGCGCCGCGTACCGCCGCCCGCCGAACCGCCGCCGTCCTCCAAGACCCGGCGGGCAGCACAGGGGGCCTGTCGGTGACGGAGATCGTGGCGCTGGGCCGCACCCCTCACCACGGGCTGATCGGCCGCGAGGGGCCGGACGACCGCCGCGCCGTCGCCCACGCGATCGACCGCTGCGGGATCCGCCACTTCGCCGACCGCGAGTACGCCTCCCTCTCCGGAGGCGAACGCCAACGCGTCCTGCTCGCCCGAGCTCTTGCGCAGGAGCCGCGCCTGCTGGTCCTGGACGAACTGACCAACCACCTCGACATCCGCGCCCGCTTCGAACTCCTCGACCTGATCCGCTCGACCGGCGTGAGCACCCTGGCCGTCCTGCACGACCTCGACCTCGCCGCCCGCCTCTGCGACCTGATCGTCGTGCTCGACCACGGGAGAGCGGTGGCCGCCGGCCCGGTACTCGACGTCCTCACCCCGGACGTGATGCGCGAGGTCTTCGGCGTCGAAGCCTCCACGGCCCGGCATGACGACGGCGTCGTACGGATCGCCTACGCGGCCCGCCCCCTCGCGAACGCCGAAGGTTCCATGAGCCTTGAGGCTTCGGGCAAAGGGAACTGACGAACGCCGAGCCGGGGGGCCGGAGCGGGACGGCGCAGCGTGTCACCTTGGGTGATCTGGCGGCTGCGTTGGTCACGCGTTGGTCATGCAGACGCCCCGCGACCTGCATATTGCCTGGTCAGAGGGGCAAAATGGGACGACGACCGGGGCCGCCACCCCCCACAGGAGAGGCCCCGGTCGTCTTCCGCGGGGCCGTAGGACGACCCCGTACTCCACTCAGCGCCGTCGCTGCGCTTTCTGTCACACCGACAGGCGTCCGAGGAATGTTGCGGGTTGTACAAGACGTGGACGCGACCCCCGCCGAGGACGTAGCGTGCAGAGTCGCGCAGGGTGGCGCGGCAGTGATGACCAGCTGCGATTCGGGACAGCAGGGCAGGTTGAGGGAGTGCTGGGGGACGACGCGGAGCTGACCGCCGCGGTGCTTGCGGCACAGGACGGGGACGAGGACGCCTTCCGTACTGTGTACCGCGCTGTGCAGCCGCGACTGCTGGGCTACATAAGGACACTGGTGGGGGAGCCGGACGCCGAGGACGTGGCGTCCGAGTCCTGGCTGCAGATAGCGCGTGACCTCGACCGGTTCAGCGGCGACGCCGACCGCTTCCGCGGCTGGGCGGCGCGCATAGCCCGCAACCGTGCGCTGGACCATCTGCGGATGCGCGGCAGGCGCCCCGCGATCGGTGGCGACGAGTCCGAACTGTCCGAGCGGCCGGCCGAGTCCGACACCGCGGGCGAGGCGATGGAGGCCCTGGCCACCGGCCGCACGATGTCGCTCATCGCCCAGCTGCCGCAGGACCAGGCCGAGGCCGTGGTGCTGCGGGTGGTCGTGGGCCTGGACGCGAAGAGCGCCGCGCAGACCCTGGGCAAGCGCCCGGGGGCGGTACGCACCGCGGCGCACCGGGGCCTGAAACGGCTGGCCGAGCTGTTGCGTACGGACACCGGCAGCACCGACGCCGACCCTGGCGGAACGGACGCCGACGGCTCCGACGCAGCCGCCGCGGGGGATCCGGCGGATCCGTCCGCCGCGCACCGGAGCGCGGCGAACCGGACGGCGGAACTCGACGCAGTGCCCGCCCAGCGCCCCGCCCGCAACGGCCTGGCGGCGCCGGCCGGTGTGACGCATTCGCGTCCGTGGACGCAGAAGGACATGTGATGGCCGACGAGCGGTACGAATGGCTTGACAAGGACGCGGCGGAGAGATTGCTCCGCGGCGAGCCGGTCGATCCCGTCGGAGGCCAGTCGTGTACGGACGCCGAGAGGCTCGTGGCCGCGCTGGACGCCGCCGCACGGGCCGCCCGCCCGGCCGCCGGTGAACTGCCCGGCGAGGCCGCGGCGCTGGCCGCCTTCCGCACCGCCACCCACTCGGCGCGTACGAGGACCCGGGCGGACGCGCAGGTGAAGGGCGGCGCGGAGAAGGCGGGCCGGCCCGCCGGTGCCGAGCTGCTCGAACCGGTGCGCATCGGGGCCGCCTCCGTCGGCTCCGCGCCGTCCGCGGGCTCCGGCCGTATCCGCTCCTCGCGCTGGAGCCGGCCCGTCCGCTTCGGCCTGGTCGCTTCCCTCGCGGGCTGTGCGCTCGGCGGGGTGGCCGTGGCGGCGGGGACCGGAATGCTTCCCGGGCCGTTCGGCGGGCACGCCCCCCTGCCGGCGAGCTCGGTCTCGGCCGCGCCGACGCCCGAGGAGCTCGGTTCGGGGCTCACCGAGGAGGAGACCCCGGAGTCGGCGCCGCCCGCCTCCCCGAGGACGGGCACCTCCGCGCCTGCCGCGGACCCCTCCGCCCCGGCCGGTGACCCGGCCCCCGGCGGATCGGGCCGGGCGGAGAAGGACGACGGCGGCGACGAGCGCAAGCCCGGCGGTGCCGCGACCGGCTCCACGGGCAGAGCCGAGAACGGCAGGAAGCCCGAGAACTCCGGGAACACCGGCTCCGGCGACTGGTACGCGAAGGCGCTCAAGGCCTGTCGCGACTACCGCGACGGCAAGCTGAGCGACAACCAGCGACGCAGGCTCGAAGCGCTGGCGAAGGGGGCCCACAACCTGGACCTGTTCTGCGACCGCGTGATCGAGAGACCCGCCAAGGGCCAGAACGGTCACAACAACCAGGGCGAGGACAGCGGCGAGGACGAGAAGGGCGACGACGCCTCGAACGCGAACAGCGGCTCCGGCACCGGCACGTCCTCCTCGGTCCGGTTCGCCAACAGTGTGCGGCTGCCCTCGACCCCGGTCTCCCTGACGCCTTCGGCCCGGAACTCAGGCTGAGCGGAGCCGTACGCGACAGGCTTTTTTCAGCCTTCCACCGCCAGGTGTGACGTTTTTCGAGGCCGTGACGCAGTACTGAGTGAGCCGACTGGTCATCGGCAGCGCACAGAGCCGGGGTTCCCCCCGTACCTACGGCTCAGCGCACATGGCGCGGGCGGGACACGTTCCCCCGGTCCCGTCCGCGCCCCTTCTCCTTCCCCCCCCCGGGACAGCCCTCAGCCGTGGACCACGACCTTGTCCCCGGTCTTCACCTGGGCGAAGAGCGAGGCGATCTTCCCCTCGTCCCGGACATTGACGCAGCCGTGCGAGGCGCCGTTGTAGCCGCGGGCCGCGAAGTCCGCCGAGTAGTGCACCGCCTGGCCGCCGCTGAAGAACATCGCGTACGGCATGGCCGTGTGGTAGATCGTCGACACGTGGTGGCGGGACTTCCAGTAGACCGAGAAGGTGCCTTCGCGCGTCGGCGTGTACTGGGAGCCGAAGCGGACGTCCATCGACGACATGACGTGGCCGTCGATCATCCAGGACAGCGTCCGGCTGTTCTTGCTGATGCAGAGGACCCGGCCGGTCATGCAGCGCTTGTCCGGCTTGGCGACCGTCCGCGTGGTCGGCGGATTCAGCTCGGCTGCCGTCGGCTCGTGCGTCATGCCGAGCAGCTTCTGCCAGGTGAGGGTGTCCGTTCTCCCCGTACGGGAGAGGCCGCGCTTGCCCTGGAAGGACTGGACGGCCGCGACCGTGACGGTGCCGTAGTAGCCGGTGGGGGAGCGGTCGAAGTGGCCGATCTGCCGCAGCCGGGCCTGTAGCTCGCGTACCTGCTTGCCCTCCGAACCGCTCGCCATCAGGGTCGTGCCCTGCGGGTCCGGCTTCGGCGTGGGCGACGCGGTGGCTGCCGGCGACGAGGCGGCGGGCGACGACACGGCGGGCGACGGCGGCGTGGGCGCGGGCTTGCCGTCGTCGGTGGCCGTGGCCCTCGGCGGGGCCGACGGGGCCTTCGGTGCGCTGCCGGTGGCCTGCGCCTTGCAGCCGGCCGTCGCGGCGGCGAGGGTGAGGACGGCGAGCACCGCCGCGGTCCCCGCCCTGCCCCGCCCGCCGGTCCCCGCCGAGCCCCGTGTCCCGGCGCGCGATGTGCTCCTGGTGGTGCTGTCCATCATCTCGGCCCCCTGTGTGTCCGGTGTCTCTTGGACGGATTCCCGCTCTGCCCGGTCGCCAAAGCCCGCGCATGATGGGGAGGAGCGGAGACGGGGGCCGTGGGCAGGAGCTGTGAGCAAGGTCCCAGCCCCCGCCCCTCCAACGGTCTCGCGCCCGCCGCTGCAGTCCGTCGCGGGAACCGTGGTTACCAGCAAGTAGCTTTACTGAGCAGCTTCAGCGGGAGGCACAGCAGATGACGCGCGAGTCGGAGTCGGGACTGCCCATCGAACCGGTCTACGGGCCGGACGCACTCGACGGCTGGAACCCCGGCGAAAAACTGGGAGAGCCGGGCGCCTACCCCTTCACGCGCGGTGTCTACCCCACGATGTATACCGGCCGGCCGTGGACGATGCGCCAGTACGCGGGTTTCGGTACGGCGACGGAGTCCAACGCCCGCTACCAGCAGCTGATCGCCAACGGGACGACCGGCCTGTCCGTCGCCTTCGACCTGCCCACCCAGATGGGCCACGACTCCGACGCCCCGATCGCGTCCGGCGAGGTCGGCAAGGTCGGCGTCGCGATCGACTCGATCGACGACATGCGGGTCCTGTTCGACGGGATCCCGCTGGACAAGGTCTCCACGTCCATGACGATCAACGCCCCGGCGGCGCTGCTCCTGCTGCTGTACCAACTGGTCGGCGAGGAGCAGGGGGTCCCGGCGGAGAAGCTCACCGGCACCATCCAGAACGACGTGCTCAAGGAGTACATCGCGCGCGGCACGTACATCTTCCCGCCGGGGCCCTCGCTGCGGCTGATCGCCGACATCTTCAAGTACTGCCGGGCCGAGATCCCGAAGTGGAACACCATCTCGATCTCCGGCTACCACATGGCCGAGGCCGGGGCCTCGCCCGCGCAGGAGATCGCGTTCACCCTCGCCGACGGCATCGAGTACGTCCGTACCGCCGTCGCGGCCGGCATGGACGTCGACGACTTCGCACCCCGGCTCTCCTTCTTCTTCGTCGCCCGTACGACGATCCTCGAAGAGGTCGCCAAGTTCCGTGCGGCCCGCCGGATCTGGGCCCGGGTGATGAAGGAGGAGTTCGGCGCGGAGAACCCCAAGTCGCTGATGCTGCGTTTCCACACCCAGACCGCGGGCGTCCAGCTCACCGCCCAGCAGCCCGAGGTCAACCTGGTGCGCGTCGCCGTGCAGGGCCTGGCCGCGGTCCTCGGCGGTACGCAGTCGCTGCACACCAACTCCTTCGACGAGGCGATCGCCCTCCCCACCGACAAGTCCGCCCGGCTGGCCCTGCGTACCCAGCAGGTCCTGGCGTACGAGACGGACGTCACCGCGACGGTCGACCCGTTCGCCGGGTCGTACGTCGTCGAGAAGATGACCGACGATGTCGAGGCGGCCGTCCTGGAGCTGATGGCCAGGGTCGAGGAGATGGGCGGCGCGGTCAGCGCGATCGAGCGCGGCTTCCAGAAGAGCGAGATCGAGCGCTCCGCGTACCGCATCGCCCTGGAGACCGACAGCGCGGAGCGCGTCGTGGTCGGCGTGAACCGCTTCCAGCTCGACGAGGAGGAGCCGTACGAGCCGCTCCGCGTCGACCCCGCGATCGAGGCCGAGCAGGCGGCCCGCCTGGCGGAGCTCCGCGCCGGACGCGACCAGGACGCGGTGGACACCGCGCTGGCCCGGCTGCGGAAGGCGGCCGAGGGCACGGACAACGTCCTGTATCCGATGAAGGACGCGCTCAGGGCGCGGGCGACGGTGGGCGAGGTGTGCGACGCGCTGCGCGAGGTGTGGGGGAGGTATGTGCCGTCGGACGCGTTCTGAGGGGGCGGGTACCCGCACGGGTGATCTCTCGCTGAATGTCCGCGACCGTGGATAAGCTCATGAACAGTGGTCCCCGAAAGGAGGATGCCGTGGCCGTAATACAGCACGAGGAGCAGGTGCACGTGCAGGAACAGCCGGAGCTGACGCTCGGCGAGGCAGCCGACCAGCTCGCACACTCGCTGCCTGGGCATCGCGTGGAGATTCTCCAGGGGAGGCTCACTGTGACACCACCGGCGGACGTATCGCACGCTCTGGCTCTGTCCTGGCTGGGCGAGGAGTTCGGTGCGCGGGCGCGCACCGTGGGGCTCAGACTCGTCCAGGGGGTCGGGCTGTGGTTGCCCTCCGGGCCGGAGGACTACGCGATTCCCGACCTGTCGGTCGTCGAGGCCGACATCAAGGACGCCCATGTCATGAAGAACTGCTACGCCGCCCACGTCTTCCGCATGGTCGTGGAGGTGACGTCGACCAACTGGGCGGACGACCTCGGCCCCAAGGTCGAGGACTACGCCCAGGCGGGCATTCCGGTCTACGTGGTGGCCGATCGCAAGCACGACCAGGTGCTGCTCTGCACCGACCCCCGGGGCGGCGAGTACAAGAACAAGGCGCACCACAAGCGCGGGACCTCGTTCACCGTGCCGGACGTGGTCGGCGTCGAGATGGAGCTCTCCGTCGACCGCCTCCTCGACGGCGACGAGGACTGACCCCGCGCCTTCCCGAACCCCCTGGACGGAGTGTCGTACCCGCGTGCGACACTCCGTTTCATGCTGGGTGTCACCGATCTTCCGACCTATCTCGCCGGCCTGGTGCTGATCGTCCTGCTGCCGGGACCGAATTCGCTGTACGTGCTCTCCGTCGCCGCCCGGCGCGGGGTGCGGACCGGGTATGTGGCGGCGGCCGGGGTATGGACCGGGGACACCGTCCTGATGACGCTGTCCGCGCTCGGGGCCTCGTCGCTGCTGCAGACGACGCCGGTGCTCTTCGCCGTCGTCAAGTTCGCCGGTGCGGGCTATCTGACCTGGCTGGCGATCGGCATGCTGCGGGCCGCGGTGACCATGTGGCGCGAGCGGCACCGGCGGATGGCCGAGCTGACCGAGGAGGACGCCGGGCCCGCGGCCGCGGCGGCGATGGAGCGACCGTACCGGCGGGCGCTGGTGGTCAGCCTCTTCAACCCGAAGGCGATCCTGTTCCTGATCTCGTTCTTCGTTCAGTTCGTCGATCCGGGCTACGCCTATCCGGCGCTGTCGTTCCTGGTGCTGGGCACCCTGCTGCAGATCGCCAGCTTCCTCTATCTGTCGATGCTGATATTCGGCGGCACCCGGCTGTCCGCCGCGTTCCGCCGCCGCAAGCGGCTGTCGGCGGGGGCCACTTCGGCGGCCGGGCTGCTCTTCCTCGGCTTCGCGGCGAAGCTCTCGCTCAGCAGCGTGTGACGTTCCGGCTCAGGAGGCTGTGACCGGGGAGAGTCCGAACCGGGCCAGGTACCGCGCCAGGCCCGAGACGTCCTCGCCCGCCCGGCCGACATAGCCGTCCGGGCGGACCAGGAACAGGCCCTTCCCGTACGCCTCGCGGGCATCGAGGCACGGTACGGGGGGCGCTGACCAGCGCGCGTACCTGCGGGGTCGGTGCGCAGTTTCCGGTACCGAAAGGGCGAGTTCATCCGGTGGCCGCTCAGGTTTCTTAGCGTGTCGCGGAACCGATCACGCGCGCCGGGCATCCGCCCCTCGACGGAGCGGGGCTCCGTGCGCGCCCGGTGACCGCACATCCGGACACGCCCCCTCCCCTACGGGCACCAGACGCTTGGAGCGCCATGAGAGAAGCCCGCACCCGTTGGCCGCGGCAGCGTGACGCGGCTCCGCCCGGGAGTGCCGCGTCGCAGCTCGCCTCCGTCACCCCGACCGACGTGGACGTGTGCCTGCGGGCCTGCGCCGCGCACAGCACCAAACTGGTGGCGGGGCTCGACCGGCGGCGTACGGCACTTGGCGAGGCGCTGCGGCATCTGCTGGCCGTGTACGCCGCGACGCAGCCCGTCGGCCCCCCGGCCGCCGAGTCCTCGATCCCGCTGATGCGGCGCGCGGGCAAGGCGGGCGCGGCCTCCGCCGCGGCTCTCGCCGACGAAATGCTCGACCCGCTGCTCGCGGTCGGCAACAAGGCGCTGGACTGCGGCTACGAGGACGAGCTGAAGCTCGCGGTGCTCATCGGGGACACCGTGCTGACCCAGCGCAAGGGCTCGCGGGCCGGCTGGCGGCTGCGGGCCAGGACGCTGGAGGCGATGGGCGCGGAGACCGCGGCCATCGAGGCGTACGAGCGCTACCTCTCGTACACCGAGGACGACGGCTTCGGCGTCGCGGCCAAGGTCGTCGGGCTGCGGGCGGGCGCGCGGCTCCAGGACGAGCTGCTGCGCGGCCTGGAGCGCGACTGCCCCGCCGCCGCCGAGTACGCCGCCCGCCCCGTCACCGAGACCTGGGCCGAGGGCCTCGCCCTCCAGGCGCGCGGTGACTGGGGCCGGGCGGAGCCCCGGCTGATCGGCGCCCTGCTCGCCCAGGAGCGCACCGGAGTCCCGGTGACGGAGCTCCAGGAAGCCACCTCGCAGTACCTCGGACTGGCCATGGAAGCGGCCGGAACGGACCCCGGCGCCGTGGCCGGGCTCACCGGGATCGTCGGCCTCTACGCCGAACAGCGCCGGAGCCGGATGCGCGGCCCGGTCGCGGACCCCACCTTCGGCGGCGTCGAGTGGACCACGGTCGGCGAGTTCCGTAACCGGATCGCGGGCAGGTCGATCTGCCTCATCGCCAACTCCCAGCGCGTCGGCGGCAGTTCGATGGGCTCCGAGATCGACGGCTACGACCTGGTCGTGCGCTTCAACTCGTACCGGATCGACCCGGCGGCGACCGGACGGCGCACCGACATCCACGCCACCATCCACAAGCACGGGTTCAACTGGGACCAGAAGGTGCACACCCGGCTGGTCTTCGGCGGGGTCTCCGGCGACTGGAAGCACTCCCTGCGCAACCGCCTCGTCCCCGGCGCCCAGCAGTACCTGGGCGACGAGTCGCTGCGCTGGCCGCTGCGCGACATCGGGCGCGTCGGCGCCGACGTCTGGCCGGCCATCCCCACCACGGGCTTCAACATGCTGTGGCTCCTGGACCACCTGGACGTCAGCAGCCGGATCGACCTGATCGGCTTCGACTTCTACGAGAGCGGCGCCTACCGCCTGCCCGGCGCGATGCGGATGCCCATCACCTCCGTGCACGAGTACACCAGCGAAAAGGCGTGGGTCATGGAACGCGCCCAGAGCGCCACCGACATGAGGATCCGGCTGCGATGACGACGACCGTTACGACCCCTTCCGCGACGGCCCTCCCCGCCTCGCCCGCACCCGCCAACCCGCTCACCGGCAAGCGCCGGGTCGCCTTCGCGAGCTTCGTCGACGAGAACTACCTGCCCGGCTTCCTCGCCCTGCTGCGCAGCCTGGCCCTGTCCAACCCGAACGTCTGCGAGGACTTCCTCGTCCTGCACGACGGTCTGCGCCCCTCCTCCGTCGCACAGATCCGGGCCCTGCACCCGCGCGTCGACTTCCGCCGGGTCGACGCCGGGCACTACGACTCGTACGCCAAGGGCGACCAGGACAACTACCTGGTCCGCAAGGCCTACTTCATCCTCGACGTCTTCCGGGTCCGCGACTACGACACCGTGATCACCCTGGACACCGACATGGTCGTCCTCGGCGATCTCGGTGAACTGCTGACCCTGCGCGACGGACTGGCCGCCGTACCGCAGTTCTTCTACGGGCAGCACAAGCTCAACAGCGGACTGCTGGTCATCCAGCGCGAGTATCTGAGCGACGCGTTCTGCGCGCGGCTCGACGAGGTCGGCCGGGCCGGCACGTACGAGCTCGACAAGCACGACCAGGGCATCCTCAACGCCGTGCTCGACGGCGACTTCGTCCAGCTCGACGCCCGCTACAACTTCGTCAAGCGGCGGCTCTCCGGCGACCTCCCGGTCCCCGACTCCACCGCGATCCTGCACTTCACCGGGCGGCACAAGCCCTGGCAGGGAGGCGAGGCCGGGTACCGCGAGGCGGAGAACCGCTGGCACGAATTCGAGCTGTCCGACGCCGAGTTCCACTCCGCGTACCTGGAGCTGCCCGGCGCCAAGCATCACGACCTGCTGGTCCACTACGGCACCCCGCACGTGGAGCGCACCGGCTCCCCGGAGGCCGCCCGCAAGGTCGCCGCCGCCCACATCACGGCGGGCGAGTACCGGGAGGCGGCCGATCTGCTGGGCCGGGTCCGGATCCCCGTCGACGAGTCCTGGCCGCACGAGGTGCTCGGCCATGCCCTGATGAGCGTCTCCCGCTACGAGGAGGCCCGCGCCCGGCTGCTGCTCGCCACCGCCTCGCCCAACCGGGCCGCGACCGCCTTCGCCCGCCTCGCCCAGATCGCCTGGATCCACGGCGACGACGGCGCGGCGGTCGAGTACGCACTGAAGGGCCTCGCGGTCGACCCCACCCACCGCGCCAACCGGCTGATGTACAAGCGCACCACGGAGCTGACGCCGCCCGTGGAGGGCCCCGCCTCCGGCCAACTGGCCCATGTCGCCTTCTACATGGAGCGCCAGGGCAACGCCGGTGACAAGCTGCTGCCGGAGAGCGTACGGCTGGCCTTCGGCCGGGACACCGGCCCGCAGCGGTGGCACTCGATCCACGCCCACCGGCTCTTCGACGAGGCCGCGCTGGAGCGGGTCAACGAGCGCCGGGGCCTGGTCATCGGCGGCGGCGGCCTCTTCATCCCGGACACCGCGCCCAACGGCAACAGCGGCTGGCAGTGGAACGTCCCGGACGAGCTGCTCGACCGGATCGACGTACCCGTCATGGTGTACGCGGTCGGCTTCAACGCCTTCGACGGCCAGGCGTACGGGCACGGGCGGGAGAGGTTCCTCTCCAGCCTGCGGAGGCTCGTCGAGCGGGCCTCGTTCTTCGGGCTGCGCAACCACGGCTCCATCGAGAAGGTCCGCGAACTGCTGCCCGCCTCGCTCCACGACAAGGTGCGCTTCCAGCCCTGCCCGACCACGGTCACCAGGCAGCTGGTGGACGGCTGGACGGACCCGGAGCGGCGCGAGGACACCGTGCTGATCAATGCCGCGTACGACCGCTCCGGGCTCCGCTTCGGGCACGACTACGGGCACTTCCTGGGCGAGATGGCGACCGCGGTGCGGGAGCTCGGCAAGCGGGCCGAGGTCCGGTGTGTCGCCCACTCGCTGGACGACGAGCGGATCGCCTTCGACCTGCGGCGCGAGCACGGGATCGCGCTGCCGGTGATCCCGATGTACGACTTCGGCAACGACGCGATCCGGGACACCTACGCCCGGACCAAGCTGGTCATCGGGATGCGCGGGCACGCCGGGATGATCCCGTTCGGCTGCGGCACGCCGATCATCAGCCTGATCTCGCACCCGAAGATGGCGTACTTCCTCGCCGACATCGACCGTCCGGAGTGGGGCATCTCGGTCCACGACCGGCACCTGGGGGCCCGGCTCACCGAGCGGGCGGCCGGGCTGCTCGACGACCATGCGGCGACGGTCGCCGATGTGCACGGCAGGCAGCGGGAACTCTGGAAGGTCACCGAGGCCAACGCGGCGGACCTGAGGGTGATCCAGGGCGGCGTGCCCGTCTGACGGCGCCGGGAACGGGGCGGGGCGGGTGCCGGATCCGGCACCCGCCCCGCCCCGTTCCCGCTGCGTGTCCGCCCCTACTGCCGCACCACCCGGCGCCGCACCGACCGCGCCACCCGGCGCACCACCGCGTTGCGCGGCAGGAACGCGAGCTGCGCCGGCACCGCCCCCGGCAGCGCCAGCGAGGTCAGCCGCTTCCGCTTGAAGTAGCGCCAGGTGGTGGTGGACAGATGCGCGGCCAGATACCGCTCGGCGGCCGGGCGCAGCCCCGGGTAGATCCTCGGCTGCATCGCGAATCCGACCGCGGTGACCAGCCCGGTCAGCTCCGCCGGAGCCATCGGCTCGGCGCCCCGCGCCGTCCCCGCCCGTTCCACGGCCGCCCGGTCCGTCACCTCCGGCACCAGCGCGTCCACGAGCGTGACCGGGACGCGGTTGCTGTTCTCGTACGGGGTGAGCCGGTCCAGCAGCATCTCGGTGCCCACCCGGGCCACCGGCAGCCCGTAGAACGCGGAGGCGGTGAGCAGCGCCGTCGAGAAGCAGCCGACGACCAGCGCGGGCCGCATCCGCTGGTAGAGGACCTCGGCGAGGACCGGGGCGGTGAGCACCCCGTCGTCCAGCACCGTCAGCTCGGCGCCGAGCTTCCCGGCCTCCTCGCCCAAGGCCTTCGACCACTGTGCCGGGGCCGTGGGATGCGGCTTGAAGACGATACGGGTGTGGCCGAGCGCGACCGCGCCGCGCATCATCCGCAGATGCAGCTCCTCCTCCTCGGCCGCGCCGATCAGCCCGAGCGCCGAGAGGTACTGGCCGAGCAGCAGTGCGGGCGCCTCCACGGCCGGAACGCAGTCCTGGGCCCCGGGCGCGTCCGCCAGCTCACCGAGCACCTTGAGGAACACCTCGGTCGGCACGATCTGCGGCGCCACCCCGAACTCCGTGAGCAGCAGCGGCTTCAGCCCCGGGACCAGGTCCAGGTGGAGCAGCCGGCGCACCCGCGTACCGACCAGCGGATCGATCTTGTTGCGGGTGGGGCCGTAACTCATCAGCCCGTCCGCGTACACGTCGACCGGCGCGCCGGTGAAGATCTGTGCGACGGCCAGCGCGGGGTTGACCTGGATCGACTCGACCGCGAGCTCGATGTCGTCGTCGCCGAGCCCCCAGGCCAGGCGCAGATGCCGCTCCCACAGGGGTACGTCGTCGGGGCGCGGCGCCCAGCCGCCCGGGTGGAAGGGGGCGATCGTCGTGTTCCACGACACCACGTCGTCGAACCGGCCGCGCAGCGCGTCGAACCCGGGCATCGCGTCGAGGGAGGCCTTCGTCTCCGGCACGGCCGCGTTGTTCGAGACGAGCAGGATGCGGCGGTCCGCGTCGGGGAAGCAGCCCGCGTCGAGCGCGGCGGCGAGCGTGGCGGTGCCGTAGAGCGTGGAGGTGAGGAAGATCTGCGTGGTGCGGGACCGGGCGGTGCTCACGCGGCCGTCACCTCCTTGGCGCCCGTTGCGACCGGGCGGCGGCGCAGCCGGCGCAGCAGGGTGGCGCGCTGCACGTCCATCGAGTCCAGGGCGTCGTCGAGAACCTGCTGCGGCATTCGCTTGAGCGCGGCTCCACTCATGGACTTCAGGGTGCGGGCCACGGCGGGTTCGAACCTTTCGATCGAGCTCATGTGGTGGGAAATGATCGCGCAATAGGTACGGACCGCTTTCGGCAGCAGTACCTCCGCGTCACGGTCTTCCGCCGTTTCCCGAATGACCTGGTCGAACGAGCGAATGAAATCGAGCTGGCGTACGTCGCCGATCTGCGTGAGCGAAGAGGCGACCCCGCGCCGGTAGAAAATTCCCAGAAGTCCCAGCACCGCGAAGGAATCGGCCTCGCGATGCAGCCGCCAGATCCACGGACGGTCCTCCGCGGTACGCAGCCCGTCCGTGAAATGCAGCAGCCCGCGCTCCAGCAGCCGCCGGTGGTACAGCCCGGCCCAGGCGTACGGATAGTCGACCGGGGTGGACCGCTCGGCGGGCAGGATCGCGTCCCGCGGGTCCATCACCTCGCCGCGCCTGCCGTGCGGCACCCGGTGCACCGTGCGGTTCCTGTGCTCGACCTGGACATGGTCGGTACGGACGAAGTCGCAGCCCAACTCCTCGGTACGGGCCAGGAGTTCGGCGTAGAACCCGGGCGCGAGCCAGTCGTCCCCGTCGAGGAAGGCGAGGTACTCGCCGCGCGCGGCGTCCAGGCCGGTGTTGCGGGCGGTGGCCAGTCCGCCGTTCTGCTTGTGTCTGCGTACGACCACCCCCGGAATCTCGTCCTCGGCGCGGCGCAGTATGTCCGCGGTCCCGTCGGTCGAACAGTCGTCGACGAGGATGAATTCGAAGTCCTCGCGGGCGTTGGCCCGCAGGCTTCTCAAGGTGTCGGGGGCGTATGTCTGCACGTTGTAGAACGGCACGATGACCGAGAGCTTAACCACCCGTCTCACGCTAGGCGTGAGCCCGTCATTTGCCTTGGCGCCGGGAGGGACGGCGGGTGAACGGCAAATGTCGGAATGATGAACCGGGCTGAATCGGGGGCGATTGCGTCCCCTTTGTGAAGGCGATTCGCCAAGCGTCGGCGGGCTGTTAACCAGCTGTTGCCGTCACGTTGGGCCGCGAATCGGAATGCCTTCCTAAGTTCTGGGACGTGCCCCCACGTACCGAAAAGACGACCGCCCTCCGGGTAGCCGTACTCGCCGACTCCGACACCCGGTGGAAATGGGGCGCGCTCACCGCGCGCCGCCTCACCGCCGGTGCGTCCCGGACGTCGGCGCAGCGCGTCGAGATCAGCGGACTGCTGCTGCGCGGCCGGGCCACCCCGACCCCGCGCCAGCTCGCCGAGGTCGGCGACGTCGGTATCGAGGCCGGCCGGGTCCGCGAGGTGACGGCCGTCGAATTCCTGCACGGCGTGCGGGACGAGGGGTACGACGTCGTCGTCCTCGCCCTCGTCGGCGGGGCCGTCCAGGCGATGCTGCACGGACTCGCCGCACTGCGGCTGCCCGCCCGGCCCGTCGTCGTCACCGGCTATGTCGGCGTCGTCTACGAGAAGCTCGCCGACGGACTGCTGCTGCGGCACGGCGCGGACGTCGTCCTCGCCAACTCCCGCCACGACGCGGAGCGTTTCCGCGCGGTGTACGAGGGAGTGGGCGCCGACTCCTCGGCCGTCACCGAGGCCGCCCTGCCGTTCCTCGGCGGCGAGCCGCACCGCCCGCAGGAGGGCCGCGACACCGTCGTCTTCGCCGCCCAGCCCTCCGTACCGGCCTCCCGCGACGACCGGATGTACCTGCTGCGCAGGCTCGTCGAGCACGCCAGGCTGCACCCGGAGCGCGAGGTGCTGCTGAAGCTGCGCTCCAAGCCCGGCGAGCACACCACGCACATCGAGGAACTTCCGTACCAGCGGCTCGCCGAGAGGCTGCCCGGCGGCCTGCCGCCCAACTTCCGCCTGGTGTACGGGCACATGGGCGAGGTCCTGGACCGCACCGACCTGCTGGTCACGGTCTCCTCGACCGCCGCGCTGGAGTCCCTGCACCGGCGCGTCCCGACCGCGGTCCTCACCGACCTCGGCGTCCGCGAGGCACTGGGCAACCACCACTTCATCGGCTCCGGCCTGCTCACCTCCTGGGACCACCTGGACGGCGGCCACCGCCCGGAACCCGCCCCGCAGTGGCTGGCCGGCCAGGGCGTCGCCGCCGACGGCACGTACGCCACGGCCTACGACCACGCCCGCGCCCGCGTCGACGCCCTGCTCGCCGCCGCCCGGCTGCCCGACCTCGCCCCCTACTACACGCCCGCCACCGCCCCCGGCTACCTCCCCGGCATCCTCGCCCGCCACCACCTCGCCCCCGACGGCCACCCGCTGCCGGGCGCCGAACGGCCGCGCGAGAGAGGCGGGGTGCGCGGCGCGGTCCGCGAAGCGGTCCGGGAGGCGGCGCGCGGCGCGTACCGGCAGGGCGTCCAGCGGGTCGCCCCGGTGATCCGACGGATGGGCGAGCTGTGAACACCACTTCAGGAGCAGAGATGACCCCGACCCCCACCGTGCTCGCCGTGATCCCCGCCCGCGGCGGATCCAAGGGCGTACCGGCCAAGAACCTCGCCCAGGTCGGAGGCGTACCGCTGATCGCCCGCGCCGTACGAGCCTGCCTGGCCTCCCGCGAGGTCACCGACGTCGTCGTGACGACCGACGACGCGGCCATCGCCGACGCGGCCCGCGCCACGGGCGACATGCTCGGCGCCCCCGAGCGGCTGCACATCGTCCAGCGCCCCGCGGCCATCGCCGGGGACAAGTCCAGCAGCGAGGACGCGGTGCTGCACGCCCTGGACGCCTACGAGGCGATGCGCGAGCGGACCGCCGACGTGGTGCTGCTGGTCCAGTGCACCAGCCCCTTCGTGCTGCGGGAGGACATCGACGGCGTCGCCGCCGCGGTCGCCCGCGACGGCGCCGACACGGCGGTCACGGTCGCCCCCTTCCACGGCTTCCTCTGGCGTGACGGCAACGCGATCGAGGAGGACAACTACGGCGTCAACCACGACAAGTCCGTACGGCAGATGCGCCAGGACCGCCCCGAGGACCTCCTCGAAACGGGCACCGCGTACGCCATGGACGCGGCGGGCTTCCGCACCCACCGCCACCGCTTCTTCGGCCGCACCGCCCTGGTGCGCACCGACGCCGCGCGGGTCCTGGAGATCGACGACCCGCACGACCTGGCCCGCGCCCGCGCCCTCGCGCCGCTGCTCGACCCCGCGCCGCTGCCCACCCTCGACGACATCGACGCGGTCGTCCTCGACTTCGACGGCACGCAGACCGACGACCGGGTCCTCATCGACGCCGACGGACGCGAGATCGTCGCCGTCCACCGCGGCGACGGACTGGGCATCGCCGCCCTGCGCAAGGCCGGACTGCCGCTGCTGATCCTCTCCAGCGAGCAGAACCCGGTCGTCGCCGCCCGTGCCCACAAGCTCCGCATCCCGGTCCTGCACGGCATCGACCGCAAGGACCGGGCGCTCAAGCAGTGGTGCGACGAACAGTCCATCGCTCCCGAACGTGTCCTCTACGTCGGCAACGACGTCAACGACCTGCCGTGCTTCGCACTCGCCGGCTGGCCCGTCGCCGTCGCGAGCGCCCACGACTCGGTACGGGCGGCCGCACGCGCCGTCACGACCACCCCCGGCGGCTTCGGCGCCATCCGCGAGATCGCGGCCTGGCTGCTCGGCCCCACCCTCACGACTCCCACTGCCCAGTCCCCCAAGTAACCCCCGGGTCCCCCAAACCCGATCGAGCTAAGGAAACACACCTCATGAGCACCTCCCGTCTGCGCACCCTCGGCACCCGCACCGCCGGCCCCGGCCAGTCCGTCTACATCACCGGCGAGATCGGCATCAACCACAACGGCGACCTCGACAACGCACTCGCCCTGATCGATGTCGCCGCCGAAGCCGGCTGCGACGCCGTCAAGTTCCAGAAGCGCACCCCGGAGATCTGCACCCCGCGCGACCAGTGGGACATCGAGCGCGACACCCCCTGGGGCCGGATGACGTACATCGACTACCGCCACCGCGTCGAGTTCGGCGAGGCCGAGTACCAGGCCATCTCCGAGCACTGCGCCAAGCGCGGCATCGACTGGTTCGCCTCCCCGTGGGACACCGAGGCCGTCGCCTTCCTGGAGAAGTTCGACGTCCCCGCCCACAAGGTGGCCTCCGCCTCCCTCACCGACGACGAGCTGCTGCGCGCGCTGCGCGCCACCGGCCGCACGGTCATCCTCTCCACCGGCATGTCCACCCCGAAGCAGATCCGCCACGCGGTCGAGGTCCTCGGCTCGGACAACATCCTTCTCTGCCACGCCACTTCGACGTACCCGGCCAAGGCCGAGGAGCTGAACCTGCGGGTCATCAACACCCTCCAGCAGGAGTACCCCAACGTCCCGATCGGCTACAGCGGCCACGAGACCGGCCTCCAGACGACGCTGGCCGCCGTCGCCCTCGGCGCCGCGTTCGTCGAGCGCCACATCACCCTCGACCGTGCCATGTGGGGCTCCGACCAGGCCGCCTCCGTCGAGCCGCAGGGCCTCACCCGCCTCGTCCGTGACATCCGCACCATCGAGGCCTCGCTCGGCGACGGCGTCAAGAAGGTGTACGAGTCCGAGCTCGGCCCGATGAAGAAGCTCCGCCGGGTCGCGGGCGTCGTCGCCGAGAGCACCGAGGCGGCTCCGGCCGCCGAGCCGGTCGCGGTCTGACGGGCCGACCGGTGAACCTCGCCTTCGTCGAGAGCCCGGTCCAGCTCCTGAACGTCCTGGAGTGGGCCTACACAGAGGGAGGCGGCGACCGGGTCCTCACGGACATCACGGTCGTCGTCCTCCCCCCGGTCGACCCGATGTCGCGCGGTCAGCTGCGCCGGATGGCGGAGCTGGCCCGCGACGAGGGCGTCAACGTCCGCTGGCAGGAGGCGCGCGGCGGCGCGGGCGCCCCCCTGAAGAGCCTGCGCGACCTGTCCGGACTGGTCCGCAGGGCGCAGCACGTCGTCATCGGCGACCCGTTCTCCCGGTACGTACAACTCCTGCTCACCATGGTCCGGGCCCGCCGCCTCACCGTGGTCGACGACGGCACGGCCACCATGGAGTTCGTCGCCCAGCTCGCGCGCGGCGAACGCCTGGTGCGCTGGCACCGCAAGGGCAGCTCGGGCCCGCGCGAACTGGTCCTGGCCCCGGTCACGGCCCGCGCCCGCAGCCGCTTCACCCCGTCCGCCAACCGCACGGTCGAGGTCTTCACGGCCATGCCGGTCGAGGCTCCGCCCGGCGTGAGAGTCACCCCCAACACCTTCGCCTGGACCCGCGCCCGCTTCGGCCCGCCGCTGCTCACCAAGGGCGCGGACCTGGTCGGCACCTCCCTGGTCGAGACGGGCGTGGTCGACCGGGACCAGTACCTGGAGGCCGTCGCGTCCCTGGCCCGCACCCACGGGGCGACCCGCTACTTCGCCCACCGCCGCGAGTCCACCGACAAGCTCCACGCCCTGGAGGCCGCCACCGGCCTGGAGATCGTCCGCCCCGACCTCCCCCTGGAACTCATCGCCCGCCGCGGCCCCATCGGCCGCACGGTCCTCAGCTTCCCCTCCACCGTCGTCCACACCCTCCCCCTCGCCCTGGCCGGCACCGAGGTGAAGGTCGCGGTCTGCGACATCGCCCCGGAATGGCTCCGCGAGACGGCCTCCCCGCGCGCCCAGGGTTTCCTGAGCGGCGTCACGGAGACCGCCCGCGACGTCCAGCGCCTGGCGCCGTGGCGGGCGACGGCGGTGACGGAGGCGTAGGACGCAACAGGCGGACACCCCTCGGCCCCGCCCACCCGCCGGACCCCGCCCGGAACGCGGAAAAGCCCGTGGGTGGGATCGGTCATATCTCTGTGACAGCGCTTATAGGTGGCGTTACACTGCGATTTTACGCAAGGGGTGATCCGTGATCATCGTTTTCATCATTTCCGCAATTCTCATTGTGGGCAGCATCGCCTACATCGCCAGCCTCTTCAAGCGCGACGATGAGATCCGGTCGCACGGACGGGATATCCGGGCCCTGGTGGAGGACGTTCGCTACATCAGCTCGAACGACGGCGGAAGCGTCAACATAAAATACCGGCTCTCCTGGCAGGAGGGCGGTGTGACCAGGAGCGTGGAAGGGCGCGACACCATTTCCTCCTTCCGCTCGTCGAGGGTGCAGAAAGGCTGCGAGGTCGATATCAAGTACCTGGACGACGACCACATCATGTTTGTTTTCGACGAATAGGTGGCGCGGGGCCGGCTGTCAGGGTGCACGCTCCGTATGAATCGCGCTGATCGCGCAGAGCGAGGGTCGATGCTCCGATGTCTGTGATTCGTCAGACCGACCCCGACTTCCGCGTGTGTCGGATCAGTTTTGATGCACTGCTCGAAATCCAGCTGGAGGCGGAGGGGCGAGGCTGGGCCACTCGGTGGACCTCGGCTGATGCGCTCCGCAGCCAGGTCAAGGAAGGAAGTGTCGTCCTTCAGTCGCTGATGCGCGAAGAGAGAGGGGGAGTCGTGCAGGCCTATCGATGCCTGCTCCTGTTCTCGACCGTGGACGACGGAGATGTTGGCGGGGTTGCCACAATCGATCTTGATCCCGCGAGGTATGAATTGTTGGATCGGCTGGATCGAGACCCGGATGTCCGCAAGGCTCTGGCCCGGATGTTCTCCCTTGCAATGGGTGGGATTTCGATGATCTCGAAGAAATAGCGGCCTCTCCTGATCTTCAGGAATATTCACGGAAAGAGACGCCCTGCTCCGGCGCGTTTCGATGCGGCCGATGCCGTGACCGCTCGCCCGCACGCCGTGTCCGAGCCACCACAGGACGACACGTGTGTCGAGCAGCAGCTTCATCAGCGCACTCCGAATGCCTCGGCCAGGTCGTCCGGCAGGTCGTCGAAGTCGTCCTCGATACGGATCTGCCCACTGAGCGAGCCGCGCCCGGTTTGCCTTGCACGAGGATGGAGCGGCACCGTCATGGCCACCGGTCCCCCCGCTTTGGAGATCACCACTTCCTCGCCTGTGGCCACCTGCTCCAGGATGCGCGAGAGGTGGGTCCTTGCCGCGTGGACGTTGTACTGACCAGCTGCTTCCACGGCTGCCTCACAGGGACGGATCAGAAGGTGGACTGACCACACCGGACTATGACTACCCCGCGCGGCCGGGTCACGCCGGGACGGCGTCGTCACGGGGCGGCCCGCGATGTCCTCGCCTCGCGGCCCATGCCACCGCTGGCGCCCCCCTCGGCTTTGTGAGGGTGATTGTGGTGGAGCATTTGCCGATCCGCCAGTGGTTCGGAGCGCATGCGGGGTGTCTCGACGGGGTGTTGGCCGAGGGCTTCAGCGTTGAGCTCCACTTGATGCAGGGCGGACGCTCCGCCGACGTCATGGATCACCCTGACCCGTAAGTGTCCTGCTCTCAGGGTAGGTTGAGGGTGAGCCCCGATAGCGGGCAGGGTCGGCCGGGCACGAGCATCAACGCATGACAGTGACGCGCACGGCGACGGAGCGACAGAGCGAGACGGCCGGTACAGCCGGTACGGGCCGGGTGCCGGTCGGAACGGCCCTTCTTGCGGGGCCGGTTCTGATGGCCGGGTACGGGGCGGTGCGGCTGGTCGGGCGGGCCGTCGGCGATTACGGGCCCGGGGTGTGGTGGACGGTCGCGCATCTGCTGTTCCTGGCCGGGGTGCTCGCCTTCGTGCCGGTCTTCCTGGGGCTGCGGAGGCTCGCCGGGGAGCGCGGGGGCAGGCGGGTCGCAGGCGAAGTGGCCGCCTGGACCGGGCTGTTCGGTGCGGTGGCGGTGGTGGTGCAGGCGGTGATCGACCTGGGGGTCGCGTTCGTCTCGGCGGACAAAGAAGCCATGAGCGAGATGTTCGACCGGGTGCAGGGCGTGCCCGGTGTGATGCCGTTGGTCTACACCGCGGTGCCGATGCTGTTCTGGCTCGGGCTGCTGGCCCTCGTCACCCTGCTCGCATTCCTCCGCCGTGACCTGGTCCGGGCGTGGGCCCCGGTGCTGGTGCTGGCGGGGACGGTGGTGATGGCCGTGAGCCTGGATCTGCTGCCGGTCGGAGCCCTGTGCCTCGGGGTGGCCCTGCTGCCGGTGCGCAGGGGGCTGTCCGGCTGACGGAGCCCGATGGCCGACCCGGCGGGCGGAGCGGTCGGTCACGGCGCAAAAGGGGGCAAGTGTACCCACCTCGCCGTCCCCTCACACGCCGCAGCGCAGTCATTTATTCGTCTATGTGGCTGAACTTTTCTTGTTTCATGGCCAGTTGAAGGGGGAACGGCCTTACCCTTCACCAGGTGAACCAGTTGATGTCCCGTGATTCCGATGCCCAGCTGCCCGGCGAAGAAGCCCTCCCCGGCACCCTGCCCGAGGACCTGCGTGCCGAGCTGATCGCCTTCCGGCGCGACCTCCACATGCACCCCGAGCTGGGCAACCAGGAGTTCCGTACCACCGCGGCCATCAAGGCCCGGCTGGAGAAGGCGGGACTGGAACCCCGGGTGCTCGACACGGGGACGGGGCTCATCTGTGACGTGGGCACGCGGGACGACTCCACCGCGCCGATGCTCGCCCTGCGCGCGGACATCGACGCACTGCCCATCCCGGACACCAAGACCGGCGTCCCGTACCGCTCCACCGTCCCCGACCGGGCGCACGCGTGCGGGCACGACATCCACACCACCTCGGTCCTCGGCGCCGGCCTCGTGCTCGCCGAACTGGACCGGCGGGGGCTGCTCCCGAACCCGGTGCGGCTGATCTTCCAGCCGGCCGAGGAGGTGCTGCCCGGCGGGGCGCCCGACACGATCCTGTCCGGGGCGCTGGAGGGCGTCGGGCGGATCATCGGGGTGCACTGCGACCCGAAGGTGGACGTGGGGCGGATCGGGCTGCGGGTCGGGGCGATCACCTCGGCCTGCGACCGGCTGGAGGTGTCGCTCGACGGGCCGGGCGGCCACACCGCCCGGCCGCACCTGACCACCGACCTGGTCACCGCCGCCGCCAAGGTCGCCACCGAGGTGCCCGCGCTGCTGGCCCGCCGGGTCGACGCGCGCGCCGGGCTCGCCGTCACCTGGGGACGGCTGGAGGCCGGGCATGCCTGCAACGTGATCCCGCAGCACGCCGAACTGTCCGGCACCGTCCGCTGCCTGGAGCTGGCCGCCTGGCGGGAGGCCCCCGACCTGGTGCACGCCGCGATCGACGAGGTGGCCGGGATGCACGGCGCCAAGACGGTGATCAACTACGTGCGGGGCGTCCCGCCGGTCGTCAACGACGCCGCCGCCATCGATCTGCTCGCCACGGCGATGACCGCGCGCCGCGGAGCGCATGCGATCGAGGACACCGAACAGAGCCTGGGCGGCGAGGACTTCTCCTGGTACCTGGAACACGTCCCCGGCGCCATGGCCCGGCTGGGGGTCCGCACGCCCGGCGACAGTGCCCGTCTCGACCTGCATCGCGGCGATTTCGACGCCGACGAGGAGGCCATCACGGTCGCCGTCGAGCTGTTCACCGCGGCCGCGTTGCTTGAAAAGACTCGGACCTCATTCTGAATTGATCAGTTGGACCCACCGGTGGCTTTGTCGGTGGTGAGGCGTTGGGTGCGGTGTGCCAAGGCCTGGACAGGTGAAGTCGTCGGGTGGGCGGATGTCGGACCGGATTTCGCTGTGGGTATGTTGACGCGCGTGTCCCCGCCCGTGGTGGTCGACGAGGTGGTCGCTGGGTGCGGTGATGGTCTATTTCGTGCTCGCGACGTGTCTGTTCTCCGGGCAGGGTATGAGGAGGTGGCCCGGCTGCTCACGCAGGGGCTGGAGCGGTTCCGCTGGTGGGAGAAGCCGTGACGGGTGCCGACGACAGCGGCGATCGGCCGGGCCCGCCGACGACTGGGGCTGGAGCCGCTGAAGGTGTTGTTCGCGCGGGTGAGTCGGCCGCTGGCGGGCGAGGACACTGCTGGTGCCTGGGTATCGGCGGCGGCGTCTGGTTGTGGTGTCCGGCACCGTCTTCGATCTGCCGGACACCGAGGCGAACGGCGGTTTCTTCGCCGCCTCCCTCTGCTGCTTCAGACGACTTCTTCGCCTCACCACATAGGACACGGTTTTGGTGAGTGAGATCGTGCAGGGGCGCCGTCCCGCCTGGTGTGGATCGGACGGCGCCCTCAGCTGTCGTCAGATGCGGTAGACGTTTGCTCCCACCTTGTACACACCGACGTTGGGGTTGTCCGAGCACTTTGCGCTGGACGTTTCTCCGTTGCCCTTACCCCGGCCGTAGACGACCCACTGGCTCCCGCGAGGGTCGATGCAGATGACCTTTACCTGCTGACGCTCAACAATGGGCAGCATCCCCGTGCATTTTGAGTAGCCGGTCCACGGGGCCTTGTTGGACTTCCATACCTCGCATTCGGCCTTTTTGATTCCTACTTCGCTTGCCGTGGCGCTTGGCGCCACCAGCAAAGATCCAGCCACTGCAGTGAAAGCGAGCACTGAAGTGATCGAACGCCTTTTCATCCCTGCCCCTTTTTGTAATTCTGGCACCAAGTACCCCGTCGATGGGGACTCTTTGGCTGCGTGAGCAAGATGAAGAGTCACCGACTTGGTGATCTCCTCAGTGATCGAAAGCAAAACCGACTTTTAGGACGCCGACATTTGGATTATCCGAGCACTTCGCGGTGGAGGTCTCGGTGTTCTTCTTCCAAGGGCCGTAGGCGATCCACTGCGATCCGCGTGGGTCAATGCAGGTGACCTTCACTCGGAACTCGTCGCCCCATGCCATGCCGCTGCAGTAAGCAGAGCCGGTCCACGGTGCCCTGTTCGACTTCCAGGTGTTGCAGTCGCCGACTCGCACCCCTGCCGATGCGCCGGGGGCTAGCGCGAGCGTTCCGGCGGTGAGTGTGAGCGCGATTCCCGTAACAACGGAGACCTTCTTCTTCACGGTTCCCCTTCCGTGTCGCAAGAACCAGGCCGGGTGGCAAATTCGGCATCCAGTTCTTGGGCAGCGTAAACTATTCCCGGTCAAGGTGCAGAACTTTTTGAGTGGCACGCACTGACGGGGGTTGAGTGGTCGGTCAATTCCTATCAGTGAACGAACGGGTTTGGCAATGAGATGGTCAATTATGCAGGCGGGGGGCATGGAGTGGGGAATTCCGCTTTTCCTTCCTTGGGAGGAGGGCGCGCTTTTTCACCCAATGTGTTCCCTTTCGATGCCGATCAATGTTGGTCACGCAGCGTGGCTGCATCGCTACTCGCCTGCCCCGGTGGTCGGCCTCGCGGTGGGTTCGCGACGATCCGATAACGACTCGTGAACGGGTGCTTAACTGACATCTACGCGCGTTACGATCGCCGCGAAACCAGCGCCGGAAGAGGCGCTTCGGTCAGGTTTGAAGGAGCCTTCCCTTGCGCCGGGTATCCAAGATCACCGCTGCGTGTGCTGTCACCGCGGCCCTCGCGCTCACCGCCACCGCGTGTGGCGAGTCGTCCACCGAGAGCTCCGGCTCCGACAAGGGCAAGATGAAGATCGGCATGGCCTACGACGTGGGCGGCCGTGGCGACAACTCGTTCAACGACTCCGCCGCGCGTGGTCTGGACAAGGCCAAGTCCGAGTTCGGCGCCGAGACGAAGGAGCTCACCGCCAAGAGCGGTGAGGCCCCTGCCGACCGTGAGCAGCGCCTCCAGTCGCTCGCCGAGGGCGGCTACAACCCGGTCATCGGGGTCGGCTTCGCGTACAAGGCCGCGATCGACAAGATCGCCCCCAAGTATCCGAAGGTCGACTTCGGCCTGGTCGACTCGGTCTCCGACGTGAAGAACGTCGACAGCATCGTCTTCACCGAGGAGCAGGGCTCCTACCTCGCCGGTGTCGCCGCCGCGCTGAAGTCGAAGGACGGCCGGGTCGGCTTCATCGGCGGTGTGGACCTTCCGCTGATCAAGAAGTTCGCCGCGGGCTTCCAGCAGGGTGTCCTGGACACCAACCCGAAGGCCAAGGTGCAGATCCAGTACCTGTCGACCGGTTCGGACCTGTCCGGCTTCGGCAGCCCCGACAAGGGCTCGTACGCCGCCAAGGGCATGCTCGACAAGGGCGCCGACGTCATCTTCGCCGCCGCGGGCGGCTCGGGTGCCGGTTCGATCGAGGCCGTCGCGGGCAAGAAGGGCGCCTGGTCCATCGGCGTCGACTCCGACCAGGCCCTCGACCCGTCCCTGTCGAAGTACAAGGACACGATCATGACCTCCGTGGTCAAGAACGTCGACGGCGGCGTCTACGACCTGATCAAGTCCGTCAAGGACGGCAAGCCGCTGACCGGCACGCAGACCTACTCCCTGGCCAAGGGCGGCGTCAGCCTGACCACCACGGGTGACCATCTCAAGGACATCCAGGCCCAGCTCGACGAGGCGAAGAAGAAGATCGTCGACGGCACCATCAAGGTCAAGGCCACGACCTGATCCATCGTCGATCGGGGCCCGGGTGAGCCGCTTCGGCTTCACTCGGGCCCCGATTTCACGTACGGGCCCGGCCGACTTGCCGTAGTCGTACGCACACGGTCCGCCACCTGTCATCAGGTGGCCAACGATTCGGTGGTGCTACGCGCGTAGCATCCGCCGGGCGCGGTACGTTTCACGACGCTCCCGTCACCTCCGTCCCACCGCCTCCGCCCTCCGCTCCTGCCAAGGAGAGTGCGCCATCAACGCGTCCAGCAGTCCCCATGCCGTGGAGCTCCGCGGCATCACCAAGCGGTTCCCCGGAGTCGTGGCCAACCACGACATCGACATCACCGTGCGCCGTGGCACCGTCCACGCTCTCGTCGGCGAGAACGGCGCCGGCAAGTCCACTCTGATGAAGATCCTTTACGGCATGCAGAAGCCGGACGAGGGCACCATCGCGGTGGACGGCGAGCAGGTCTCGTTCCACAACCCCGGTGATGCCATCGCGCGCGGCATCGGCATGGTGCACCAGCACTTCATGCTCGCCGACTACCTGACCGTCCTGGAGAACGTCGTCCTCGGCTCGGAGAAGCTGCACGGGATCGGCGACCGGGCCCGCGCCAGGATCAAGGAGATCTCGGACTCCTACGGTCTCGGGGTCCGCCCGGACGCCATGGTCGAGGACCTCGGGGTCGCCGACCGGCAGCGCGTGGAGATCCTCAAGGTCCTCTACCGCGGCGCCCGCACCCTGATCCTCGACGAGCCCACCGCCGTCCTCGTACCGCAGGAGGTCGACGCGCTCTTCGACAACCTGCGCGAGCTCAAGGCCGAGGGCCTGACCGTCATCTTCATCTCGCACAAGCTGGGCGAGGTCCTGTCGGTCGCCGACGAGATCACCGTCATCCGACGCGGTACGACGGTGGGCACCGCCGACCCGAAGCGCACCACGACCAAGCAGCTCGCCGAGCTGATGGTCGGCAGCGAACTCCCGTCGCCCGAGACCCGCGAGTCGACCGTCACCGACGTGCCGATGCTGACCGTCGACGGGCTGCGGCTGAGCGCCACCGACCCGGACGGCGTGGTGCGTTCGGTCCTCGACGGCATCGGCTTCACCATCCACAAGGGCGAGGTCCTCGGGATCGCGGGCGTCGAGGGCAACGGCCAGTCCGAACTGGTCGACGCCATCATGGGCATGCGCCACCTCGACGCCGGAGTGCTCACCCTCGACGGCGACGACATCTCCCGCACGCCGACCCGCAAGCGCCGCGAGGGCGGCATGGGCGTCATCCCCGAGGACCGCCACCGGCACGGACTGCTGCTGGAGGCCCCCCTCTGGGAGAACCGCATCCTCGGCCACGTCACCGAACGCCCCAACAGCAAGGGCGCGTTCCTCGACCTCAAGGGCGCCCGCGCCGACACCGAGCGGATCGTGCGCGAGTACGACGTCCGCACCCCCGGCATCGACGTCACCGCCGCCTCGCTCTCCGGCGGCAACCAGCAGAAGCTGATCGTCGGCCGCGAGATGAGCCACGCCCCCAAGCTCCTGATCGCCGCGCACCCGACCCGGGGCGTGGACGTCGGCGCACAGGCGCAGATCTGGGACCAGATCCGCGAGGCGCGCCGCGAAGGCCTCGCGGTGCTGCTGATCTCCGCCGACCTGGACGAGCTGATCGGGCTCTCCGACACCCTGCGTGTCATGTACCGCGGCCGGCTGGTCGCGGACGCCGACCCGGCGACGATCACCCCGGAGGAGCTCGGCTCGGCGATGACGGGCGCGGCCACCGGCCACCTGGAAGCACCGGACGAGTCACCGGCACCCAAGGACACGGCCCCCGAGAGCGCCGAGAGCACCGACACCGACCCCCGGAACGGGGGAGAGGACCGATGAAGAAGATCGACAAGGAGCGGCTGCTCCTGGGGATCGCGGCCCCCGTACTCGCGATTGTGGTCGCCTTCCTGGTGACCGCACTCGTGCTGGCCGCCACTGGCAAGGAGCCGTTCAGCGCCTTCGGCATCATGTTCGACTACGGGCTGAAGTCGGACAGCCAGGTCTACATCCTCAACAAGGCGACGACGTACTACCTCGCGGGTCTCGCGGTGGCCGTCGGCTTCCGGATGAACCTCTTCAACATCGGCGTCGACGGCCAGTACCGCCTCGCCGCCTTCTTCGCCGCCGCGGTCGGCGGCGCGCTGACGCTGCCCGGCGCCCTGCAGATCCCGCTGATCATCCTCACCGCGGTGATCGTCGGCGCGATGTGGGCCGGCATCGCCGGTGTCCTCAAGGTCACCCGGGGCGTCAGCGAGGTCGTCTCGACGATCATGCTGAACGCCATCGCGACCGCGATCATCGGCTACCTCCTCCAGCAGGGCCGCCTCGGCCACCTGGACGAGGCCGGCACGAAGATCTCCACCAAGCCGATCCCGGAGTCCTCGCACTTCTTCGAGTTCCCGACCACCCCGTCGCCCGTCTGGGGCTTCATCGTGGTCGCGGTCGTCGCGGGCGTCGCCTACTGGTTCACGCTCTCGCGCACCCGCTTCGGCTTCGACCTGCGCACCGTTGGCCAGTCCGGCTCCGCGGCCGAGGCCAGCGGTGTCGACGTCAAGAAGATGGTCATCACCTCAATGCTGATCTCCGGCGCCGTGGCCGGTCTGATCGGCATGCCGACCCTCCTCAACGACAGCTACGAGTACAGCGGCGACTTCCCGGTCGGCATCGGCTTCACCGGCATCGCCATCGCCCTCCTCGGCCGCAACCACCCCATCGGCATCGCGCTCGGCGCGCTGCTCTGGGGCTTCCTGGAGCGCGGCACCGGCAAGCTCGAGTTCGAGGGCTACGACAAGGAGATCGTCGGCGTGATCCAGGGCGTCATCGTCCTGTGCGTCGTCATCGCCTACGAAGTCGTCCGCCGCTACGGACTCAAGCGTCAGCAGAGCAAGGTCGGCGCGGAACTCGCCGCACAGGCCGCCCGTAACAACGACCAGCAGGAGGTGTCGGCGTGAGCGCCACGGCGACTTCCACCCCGCCCCCCGTGGCCCCCAAGGTCTCCGGCGGCAAGGGCGGCCACACCCTCTCCTTCCCCGTCGTCCTGCTGATCATCGCGGGCGTGCTGCTCGTGCTGTCCGCCGTGCGCGCCATCACCGGCGCGGAGGACGTCACATCGGCGGGACAGATCAGCGCGGCGCTCGCGATGGCCGTGCCGATCGGACTCGCCGGTCTCGGCGGCCTCTGGGCCGAGCGGGCCGGTGTGGTCAACATCGGCCTCGAAGGCATGATGATCCTGGGTACCTTTTTCGGCGCCTGGGCCGGCTGGCAGACCAACCCTTGGCTCGGCGTGCTGGCCGGTGTCATTGGCGGCATGCTCGGCGGGCTGCTGCACGCGGTCGCGACCGTCACCTTCGGCGTCGACCACATCATCTCCGGCATCGCCATCAACATCCTGGCGCTCGGCTTCACCACCTACTTCGCCAAGCTCTGGTTCAACTCGGGCGAGGCGGCGGCCAAGGGCGGCAGCCCGAAGCAGTCCCCGCCGGCCGACGACATCACCTCGGTGACGATCCCGGGCCTCTCCGACTGGCTGCACTCCATCGAGAAGCACCACTGGTTCTTCGTCTCCGACCTGGCCGGTGTCATCGGCGGCCTGGTCACCAATGTGTCGCTGCTGACGATCCTGGCCATCATCCTGTTCGTCCTCACGTTCTTCGTGCTGTGGAAGACCTCGTTCGGGCTGCGGCTGCGCTCCTGCGGCGAGAACCCGGTCGCCGCCGAGTCGCTCGGCGTGAACGTCTACACGTACAAGTACATCGCGGTGATCGTCTCCGGCGGCATGGCCGGCCTCGGCGGTGCCTTCCTCTCGCTGGTCACCTCGCACATCTATAACGAGGGCCAGACCGGCGGCCGCGGCTACATCGGTCTCGCCGCGATGATCTTCGGCAACTGGCGGCCCGGCGGACTCGCCATGGGCGCCGGCCTGTTCGGCTTCGCCGACGCGCTCCAGCTGCGCAACGGCGGCGAGTCCGTCCACGCGCTGCTCCTGCTGCTCGTGGTCGTGCTGGCCGTGCTCGCCGCCTGGAAGCTCTACCGCAAGAGCTTCGTCCAGGGCGTGGTCAGCGCGGTCATCGCCGCCGCGGTGCTGGTCTGGTACCTCGGTACGGACACGGTGCCCACCGAGTTCGTGAGCGCCACCCCGTACATCGTCACGCTGCTCGTCCTCTCGCTCTCCGCCCAGCGGCTGCGGATGCCGAAGGCGGACGGCATGCGCTACCGCAAGGGCCAGGGCAAGTGACGGCCGCCGCGGAGGTCGACTGGGCGGCGCTGCGGAGCGCCGCACGGTCCGTGATGACACGCGCGTACGTCCCGTACTCGCACTACCCGGTCGGCGCCGCGGCGCTCGTCGACGACGGCCGTACGGTCTCCGGCTGCAACGTCGAGAACGCCTCGTACGGCATCGGGCTGTGCGCCGAGTGCGGCCTGGTCTCCCAGTTGCACGCCACCGGGGGCGGCCGGCTCACCCACTTCACCTGTGTGGACGGGGCCGGCGAGATCCTGGTGCCGTGCGGCCGGTGTAGGCAGCTGCTGTACGAGTTCGGCGGCCCCGAGCTGGTCCTGGAGACGCCCGACGGACTGCGCACGCTCGACGAGATGCTGCCGCAGGCTTTCGGCCCGGGCCATCTGAAGTAGCGGGCGCCCGCAGCGCGTCCACCGTGGCCCTCCCGCCCGCCGGGAGGGCCACCCCCATCTCCACCCTCTATGCGCGTAGAGTCATTCGGGACTCTTGCGTACCGTACGTACCGGCCGGAAGGACTCCCAGGACATGGACGCCATCTCCGTCATCCGCACCAAGCGGGACCGAGGCGAGCTGACCCCCGAGCAGATCGACTGGGTCATCGACGCGTACACGCGCGGTGAGGTCGCCGACGAGCAGATGTCCGCGCTGGCCATGGCGATCCTGCTGAACGGCATGAACCGCACCGAGATCGCCCGCTGGACCGCCGCGATGATCGCCTCCGGCGAGCGGATGGACTTCGCGTCGCTCTCCCGGCCCACCACCGACAAGCACTCCACGGGCGGCGTCGGCGACAAGATCACCCTGCCGCTCGCCCCGCTGGTCGCCGCCTGCGGCGCCGCCGTGCCGCAGCTCAGCGGCCGGGGCCTCGGCCACACCGGCGGCACCCTCGACAAGCTGGAGTCCATCCCCGGCTGGCGCGCCCACCTCTCCAACGAGGAGATGCTGAACGTCCTGGACACCACCGGCGCGGTGATCTGCGCCGCCGGTGACGGGCTCGCCCCCGCCGACAAGAAGCTGTACGCGCTCCGCGACGTCACCGGCACCGTCGAGGCCATTCCGCTCATCGCCAGCTCCATCATGTCCAAGAAGATCGCCGAGGGCACCGGCGCGCTCGTCCTGGACGTCAAGGTCGGCTCCGGCGCCTTCATGAAGACCATCGAGGACGCTCGCGAACTGGCCTCCACCATGGTCGCGCTGGGCACCGACAGCGGCGTGCGCACGGTCGCCCTGCTCACCGACATGGCCACCCCGCTCGGCCTGACCGCGGGCAACGCCCTGGAGGTACGCGAATCGGTCGAGGTCCTGGCCGGCGGCGGCCCGAAGGACGTCGTCGACCTCACCCTCGCCCTGGCCCGTGAAATGCTCGACGCGGCCGGGCTCAAGGACGCCGACCCCGAGAAGGCCCTCGCCGACGGCTCCGCGATGGACGTCTGGCGCCGCATGATCTCCGCCCAGGGCGGCGACGTGGACGCCCCGCTCCCGGTCGCCCGCGAGCAGCACGTGGTCACGGCCCCGTCCACCGGCGTACTGACCCGCCTGGACGCCTACGACATCGGCGTCGCCGCCTGGCGCCTCGGCGCGGGCCGCGCCCGCAAGGAGGACGCGGTCCAGGCCGGCGCGGGCGTCGAACTGCACGCCAAGCCGGGCGACGAGGTGACGGCCGGCCAGCCGCTGCTGACGCTGCACACCGACACCCCCGAGAAGTTCGACTACGCCCTGAAGGCCCTGCCCGACGCGTACGACATCGCCCCGTCCGGCACGGCGTTCACCGCCACCCCGGTGGTGCGGGAACGTATCGCCTGACCTGCGGCTTTCCCATTCGGGTGAACGGGACCGGTGGACCGCCGCCGGTCCCGTTCGGCATGCTGGACTCGGTGACGCACCGATAGGAGGAGACCGCCATGAGCGCACTCACCGTCGATCCCGCCCCCGGCCAGGAGTGGGACGACCTCGTCCGGATCTGGGAGGAGACGGACGCACCCGAGGGCTGCAAGGTGGAGATCATCGAGGGGATCGTCACCGTGTCGCCACCGCCGTCCAAGGACCACAACACCACCGCGGAACTGCTGCAGCGCAGGCTCTACGGCGTCATCCCCGAGGACTGGGGGATTTACCAGACACTCGGCGTCTCGGTACCGGGGCGGGCCGGGCTCTACATCCCCGATCTCGTCGTCGTTCCGCGCGCCGTGGCGACCGGCCCGGGCAATCGCGTCCCGGCCGAAGAGGCCCGGCTCGTCGTCGAGATCACCTCGCAGGCCAACGCCAACCACGACCGCGTCGGCAAGGTGCACGGCTACGCGAAGGCCGGTGTCGAGCTGTTCCTGCTGCTCGACCCGTGGCACTCGGGCCGCCCCACCGCCACGCTCTACGGGGAGCCCGACGGCGGCACCTACCGGGTGCTGGACACGGTCGAGTACGGGGAGAAGCTGACGCTGCCCGAGCCGTTCGGGCTGGACCTGGACACCGGGATCTTCCCGGTCGGCTGAGCGACGTCGCGGCGCCGGTCCTCCCGGTGCGGTCCGGAGACGCGAGCGGCCCGCCGGGGCGGAGGAATCCGTCCTGGCGGGCCGCTGTCATGCGGTCGGGTCGGCTACGCGCTCACTTGCCGAAGTAAGCGTTGTAGATCGACACCGACGACTTGTTGCCCTTCTTGTCCGTGACATCGGCCCGGTAGGAGATGGACTTCCCCTTGGCCGGGTTCTTCACGGAGATCTTGCCCGCCTTGACCGTGGACTTCTTCCAGGTCTTACCGGCGTCGTAACTGACGTACACCGTCAGCGACTTGAGGTTCTTCCCGGCGGCCGCGCCCTGCACCGTCACCGGCACGGAAGCGGTCCGGCCGGCCGTGACCCTGCTGTCCGCGGCGACGTTGGGCGTGAACCGCGCCACGGAGACCGGCAGCATGGCCGGGCCCGAGGTCCGCTTGGAGCGGAAGGTCCAGCTCGCGTCGATCCGGGTGGAGACCGGGGACAGTGCGGTGCTGCGCCGCATCGAGGTCGTCAGCCGGTAGTCGGCGGCGGCGGACGGCACGGCGATGGGGGCCAGGCCCGTCAGCGGGTCCTCGTTCTGAGCGAGCTTCTTGCCGTTGCGGTACAGGACCGTCTTGGCCGAACTGTAGGCGGAATCACCCATGTTGCCGTGTCCGTCGGCCACCAGCGGCAGCTTGCCGACGATGTTGTCGCCATCGCGGAGGATGCCGTACTCGGAGCTGACCGCGGGGCCGAACACCGCGGTGTTGGCCTTCTTCGTGTAGGACTTGCCCGCCTTGAAGGACTGCGGGTTGCCGAGGGAGTACTGCGCCTCGGTCACCGGGTAGCCGTCCTCGTCGACTCCTCCGTCCTGGGCGAAGTCGAAGCTCCACTTCGCCTTGTCGGCGGTGGAGACATAGGCGGTGACATTGCCGGGGATCTTGTGGAGGGACCAGGCCGACCAGCCGCCGTCCGATCCGGGCAGCGAGCCCTCGGCGGCGATCTCACCGGTCTTGCCCTTGGCGGGCGAGCCGAGGGAGAGGTTCACCTTGGCCAGTTGGCCGGTGGTGTACTTCCGCTCGAAACCGGTGGCCGCCCGGGTCACCGGACCGCCGGCCGCGATGTCGTACCGGGTCGAGGTTCCCTTGCTCCAGCTGCCGATCCAACGCTGGGAGAGCGATCCGTCGGTCACCGCCGGGCCGAAGTGCGCGGTGCGGAAGTTCTTGTACGTGTCGAGGATCCAGCCGTAGCTGTAGCCGGTGTCTTCGGTCGTGAACTGGAGGTCGGGCGCGGCCAGCAGGGACTCCGTCCCGGTGGCGGGCACGGTGATGTTCACCGGCTTCGCCTTGCGCGCGTCGAGCGTCACGGTGAGGTTCTTGGTGACGTCCAGCTTCGGCTGCGCCAGCCAGTCGGTGCCCTTGGCGTAGTCCTCGGGGTCGATGGTGACAGCCGTGTTCAGCGTGTAACCGCCCCTGGGGACGCGGACCTTGGCCGTGCCGTCGGTGCTCGTCGGGGAGAGCCACTGGCCGAGCGCGGTTCCCGAGAGACCGAAGAGGTCGGTCTCGGCGAACTCGGCGGGCTTGCCGTCGCGCCCGAGGGTCTTGACCGTGAGGTCGTACGACTCGATCTCGCGCTCGACCGCGGCAGCGGTGCGGACGCTCTGGCCGCCACCCGTCGCGACGACGTACGCGGAGTAGGTGCCGTCGGCCGTACCGCCGAGCTTGGTGTTCACGGTCAGCGGCACGTCCGCGGTGCCGCCCGCGGGGACGGTCACCTTGTCGGAGCCGAGGCCGAAGAAACCGGCCGGGGCGGGCTTGCCCCCCGGGCCGGTGGCCGTGACAGCGAGGTCGAGGGTGACATCGGTCGTACCGAGGTTACGGTACGTCACCTTCTTGGTGACCGGGGTGTCGTCGGTGTGCGGCCACTGCTGCACCCCGAAGCTCAGCGACACCGGGTCCGCGACGACGGTCTGGGCGATCGCCCGGTCCACCGCGATCCGGCCCGAGCCCTGCTCGAACGGCGTGTACGCGCCCGGCTTGGTCGAGGCCGTCAGCGCGCCCTTGAGCTCGGCGTACTTCCACTCCGGGTGCTGCTGCTTGAGGAGCGCCGCAGCGCCCGCCACATGCGGGGTCGCCATCGACGTACCGGAGATCGTCAGATAGCCGGGCGGGTTCTGCCCGACCTCCTGGTCGATGGCGGAGCCGGGTGCGGCCGCCGCCGTGATGTCCACGCCGGGGGCGGTGACATCGGGCTTGATCGCCCCGTCGCCGATGCGCGGGCCACGGCTGGAGAAGTCGGCCAGCTGGTCCTTGTCATCGACGGCGCCGACGGTCAGCGCGGCGTCCGCGCTGCCCGGGGAGCCGACCGTACCGGCCGCGTCGCCCTCGTTGCCCGCCGCGATGGCGAACAGGACACCCTTGTCGGCCGACAGCTTGTTGACCGCTGCTTCCAGCGGGTCCACCTCCGGCGAGTCGCTGCCGCCGAGGCTCAGGTTGATGACATCGGCGCCCTGCGCGACCGCCCACTCCATGCCGGCCAGGATGCCGGAGTCGTCGCCGAAGCCGTCGTCGTCGAGCACCTTGCCTTCCAGCAGCTTGGCGTCCGGGGCCACGCCCTTGAACTTGCCGCCCGACTTGGCGCCCGAACCGGCCGCGATCGAGGAGACATGGGTGCCGTGGCCGACCCGGTCCTTGCTGTCGGGCGAGGAGGTGAAGTTCTTCGTGTCGAGGATCCGGCCCTGGAGATCGGGGTGGGTGGCGTCCACACCGGTGTCCAGTACGGCGATCTTGACGCCCTTTCCGGTGTAACCGGCCTTCCAGGCGGCGGGGGTACCGATCTGCGGCACGCTCTTGTCGAGGCTCGCCCGGCGCACCCCGTCCAGCCAGACCCGGTCGATCCCGGCGGCCGTGGTGCGCTGCGCACCGTGCGCCGCCTTGTCGGTGAGTGCCTGCCAGATGTCCTGGGCGTCACGCTGCGGCGTGGTCACCGACTGGGCGTTCAGCGAGTTCAGGGTCCGGCCCACCTGGGTGGAACCCGCGCCCCGGACCTCGGCCTTCGCGGCCGCCGCCCGGGTGCCCCGGTAGGAGACGATCAGCTTCAGGCCCGCCTTCTGGGCCCTGCGGATCTCCGCGCGGTTCAGCTCGGTGATGTCGAACAGCCGGCGGTCCAGCTTGCCGGAGCTGATCAGCCGATGGGCGTCGGCCGGGACGAGCAGGGTGTGCCCGTCACGTATCTGCCGCTGCACGGGTATGTGCTCGCGGCCCTCGGCGGCCCGGAAGGACACGAGCTTGCCCTTGGCGTCCACGGTGACGCGGTCGCCGGTGATGAGCGTCAGCTCGTGCCGGTCCGCGGACCCGGCGCCGGCCGGGCGGCCGCTGCCGGAGCTGGTGCTGTCGGGCTGGGCCACGGCCGGGCTGGTCATCCCGGCCGCGAGCGCCACGGCGGCGGCCGCGGCGACGGTCGAAACACACGCGTTTCTCACGTGTTTGCGCAACTCTCCCCCTGGAGAATCAGGCGGCCCCGAGGGGCCACTGGTCAGTCGGCACCGATGGGACTCCGGTGCCGGCCGGTTCACGTACCTAGAGGGGGAATTGGCGGGAGAGGTTCACAGAAAGCGTACGGATAAACGGAGTTGACGGCATTTCACCGGTCGGGTGTGCGCGGGTGCGGGGAGGTGGGGGAGGGCGCGAGCGGCGCGGGGGCGGCTGCCGGGCGGGTACGGGGCGTTCGCCCGGGCCGGGCGGCCGGAAGGCACGAGGCCCGGGCAGCGATGAGTTTCGGCCGCCGGACCGGTCTCCCTGATGTGGAACCCATGACCCCGAACGTTCTCGTCGTCACCGGCCGCGTCACCAGGGCCGCGGTGCCGGGACTCTGCGCCGAGCTGGAGGCGCTGCTGGACGACCCCGACGGCTCGGTCCGCGACCCGGACACGGGCGTGGACTGCGACGTGGGCGGGGTGGTGCACGTGGATCTGGCCCTGGTCGAGGCGATAGCGCGGCTGGGGCTCGTCTCGCGCCGGGCGGGCGGCAGGAGGCTGCGGCTGCGCAATGTGCCGTCCGAGCTGCAGAGCCTGCTGGACCTGGTCGGGCTGGCCGACGTGGTGGACGTGGGGTGCGGGACGGAGGCAGGGACGGGGACCGGGGTGGGGGCCGAGGCAGCTGAGGGCGGGGGCTGAGCGTACGAGCCGCCCCGGCCCCGCCCCGCTCAGAGCCTGTCGGGTGACCTCCGACCGGGCGGCCACGCCCTGGTGCGCACGCTTCCCGCGTTGTCGTCGGTCGCCGACGCTCCTTCCCCAAGCTCTCGGCTCCGCTCGAGCAGGGGAGACCCCATCCGACTCCCTCTTCCGCCTTGGAATCGCACGCACCAGACCGCGTCCGCTATCCGATCCGAGGTCGCCCGACAGGCTCTCAGTCCGCGGTCCTGGCCACGTCGCAGACCACCTGCCGGAACCGGACGGTCCCGCCGTCGACCGGGGCCGCCGACGCCTTGACGAGCGCGGCAGCGGTGGCGCCGGGGCGCGGCGACGAGGCGCTGATGAGGTCGTCGCAGACGGACTCGGGCTGCGGCCCCGGCTCACCGCCCGGCCCGGAGGGCCGGGCCGAACCGGGCTGGGGGCCGCCGGTGGCGGACGGCTCGCCCATCCACTGGGCCAGCCCCCAGCCACCGGCCGCCAGCACCACCCAGCCGGCCACCAGTCCGTTCCGTATGCCGCGCCTCACGCCGCCCTCACGCCGCGTCGGCGTCGAGATGGTCCGGCAGCCCGAACAGCGGGAACCAGCGCGGGGTGTCCAGGAAGCAGTGCATCCCGGTGATCGCCCCGTCCGAGATGTCGATGACCTGCACCGCCCACGGCACGAAACCGGGCCCGTCCGGATTCGGCTTGTAGTGCGCGAACGCCGGGGTGCCGTTCGCCGATGTCGCCACGAGACGGGAGCCCGCACAGCTCGCGCCGATGGAGAGCATGAAGCCGGTGATGTCGTCGTGCCCCTGGAGCCAGAGGTCGAACGGCGGCATGGTCATCACGGCGTCCTCATGGAGCAGCGCCGTCAGCGCCACCATGTCGTAGCCCTCGAAGGCCGCCACGTACCGCTCAAGGAGCTTGCGCTGCTCCTCGTCGAGCGGATTCGCGGCGTCGGCGGGCTTGCCCTCGTGTTCGGTGAGGGTGGCCCGCGCCCGCTGGAGGGCGCTGTTGACCGAGGCGACCGAGGTGTCGAGCAGCTCGGCGACCTCGCTCGCCTTCCAGGCCAGCACCTCGCGCAGGATCAGCACGGCACGCTGCTTGGGCGGCAGATGCTGGAGCGCGGCGACGAACGCCAGGCGCACCGACTCCCGCGCCACCGCGGCCTCCGCCGGGTCGGCCACCGTCGGCAGGATGCGGCCGTCAGGCATCGGCTCCAGCCAGGTGTTCTCCGGCAGGGGGTTGAGCGCCGCCTGGGCGAGTGGTGTCGGGCCCGTCAGATCGACCGGACGGGCCCGCTTGTTCCCGGCGTTCAGCATGTCCAGGCAGACATTGGTGGCGATGCGGTACAGCCAGGACCGCAACGAGGAACGCCCCTCGAACTTGTCGAAGTTGCGCCAGGCACGCACCAGCGTGTCCTGCACCGCGTCCTCCGCCTCGAAGGCCGAGCCGAGCATCCGGTAGCAGTAACCGGTCAGCTCGACCCGGTGTCCCTCCAGACGGCTGTCGATATCCGTCGTCGCTGTCAGATCACTCATCGCTCCACCCCTGTTGCGCTGTGACACCGCTCACCCGGCACTCCGGAAGCTACCGCAGGCCACTGACAACGGGGACGTGAAGTACCGAAACCGCCCGCGTTCCGGTCACGTTCCGGGCTTGCGCCCGTACACGTGGACGTCGTCGCCGTTCCTCAGCAGATTCCAGTACGACTTGGCATCGGCGGTACGCATGTTGACGCAGCCGTGCGAGCCCGGCGGGTTCCACATCTTCACGCCCACCGCGTGGAAGGCCTGACCCCCGTCGAAGAACTGGGAGTACGGCATCGACACGTGGTAGATCGACGAGACGTGGTTGATGTGCCGCCAGTAGATCTTCTTCGACCCGGTGCGGGTCTCGTACCCGTTGCGCCCGGTCCGCACCGGCACGGGGCCGAACTTCAGCTTGCTGCCGTCCTGGATCCAGCTCAGCTGCCGGGTCAGGTCCACGCACGCGATGCGCCCCTTGTTGGTGGGGCACTTCTTGTCCTTGTTCGGGTTCTTGCCGGCGGCCTTCTGGGCCGTGAGCGTCTTCATCGTCCGCCAGGTGACCGTACCCGCGTACCCGATGGTGGGGGTGACCCCGTACGTGCTCTGGAACGACCTGATCGCCTTGCAGTCGGCGGCCGACTGCCTGCCGTCGACCGGCCGCTTCAGATACTTCTCGACCTGCTTCTGGTACGGCCCGGTGGACGCCGTGCAGGACGCCGCCTGCGCCGACCCGCCGGTGGCCAGCACCAGGGCCGGCACCGCGGTCAGGCCCGCCACCGACAGCGCGAGCCCGCGCCGCAGCCGTACTCCCCGTATGTTCCCCGCGACTCCCATGTACGCCAACTCCCCTTCGCGCGCCGTGAGGTGCTTCCGCCTGCTAGACGCGCGTCGGGGAGTGGATGGTTGTGCGTCGTATGTCTCAGTTCTGTACGGAGGCCATGCCCCGGTGCTGTACGGACACCACCGGAACCGGCCGGCGCCGCTCGGCGCGGGCTGCCCGTGTCCCGTACAGCGTGATCGAGACGACGCCGAGGGCCGCGAGCAGCCCCAGCGAGACGGTCCCGGCCCAGCCGCCGGCGTGGAAGGCGATCGCGCCGAGCGTGCCGCCCACGCTGGAGCCCAGGTAGTACGCGGACTGGTAGAGCGCCGACGCCTGGGCGCGGCCCTTCGTCGCGGTGCGGCTCACGGACGAGGAGGCGACCGCGTGCCCGGCGAAGAAGCCCGCCGTGATCAGGACCAGGCCGAGGAGCACGGCGGCCAGCTGGTCGGCGAGCGAGAGCAGCAGACCGGCGGCCGTGGTGGAGACGGCCAGGTACAGCGCGCCCCGGCGGCCGAGCCTGGCGACCAGCTTGCCGGCCGCGGCGGAGGAGACCGTACCGACGAGGTAGACCAGGAAGATCGAGCCGACGACACCCTGCGGAAGGTTGAACGGCGCCTCCACCAAGCGGTAGCCGATCACCGTGTAGACCGCGCCGAACACCGTCATGAACAGCGCGCCGATCGCGTACAGCCGGCGCAGCAGCGGATCGGCGAGGTGCCCGCCGACGGTCTTGGCGAGGGCCTTCGGGTTCAGCGTCCCGGGGGTGAAGTTCCGCGCCCGGGGGATCATGAAGTGGAAGACGACCGCGCAGGCCACGGCCAGCACCCCGACCGCGCCGAGCGCCGCGCGCCAGCCCCACAGCTGGGCGATCCAGCCGGTGAGGATGCGGCCGCTCATGCCGCCGATGCTGTTGCCGGCCACGAACAGCCCGATCGCGGCGACCAGTGCCTTCGGCCGTACCTCCTCGGCCAGGTACGCCATCGCGGAGGCGGGCAGCCCGGCCAGTGCCGCGCCCTGGACGGCGCGCAGCGCGATCAGCCAGCCCAGCGAGGGGGCGAAGGGGACGAGCAGCCCGACCAGCACGGCGACCGTCAGCGAGGCGGTCATCATCTGCCGCCGTCCGAACCGCTCGGAGAGCGCGCTCATCGGCAGCACGCACAGCGCCAGTGCGCCCGTCGCCGCGGAGACCGTCCAGCTGGCCTGCCCGGCCGTGGCGCCGAGGGAGGCGGAGACGGCGGGCAGCAGGGCCTGCGTGGAGTAGAGAAGTGCGAACGTCGCGACACCTGCGGCGAAGAGCGCGAAGCTCATACGGCGGTAGCCGGGGCGGCCCGGTTCGAGACGGTCCGGCGCGGCGGTGGCGATGGGGGACGGCTGGGGCGAGGCGGCCACGGTGAGCGTGGACGCCCCGGTACTGGCAGGAGGCATGCTTCGAAAGTAGGCTCTCCGGTTTCATGCGTCCAATGCACGAAGTGGCGATAATCAATCCCATGGTGCATGAACGCAGCTCACAGCCCCGGCTGTCACCCAGTAGTTACGAAGAAGACATTCGCGCCGTGCTCGCACCGCGACTGGCCCACTTCGAGGCGGTGGCCCGCCACGAGCACGTCACACGCGCCGCACAGGAGCTCGGCGTCCCGCAGTCGACGCTGTCGCGGGCGATGGTCAGGCTGGAACAGGACCTGGGAGTCGCCCTGTTCGCCCGCAAAGGCCGTACCGTCTCGCTCACCCCGGCGGGCCGCACCTTCCTCGGCTCCGCCGAGCGGGCCCTCGCCGAGGTGGAGAAGGCCGCCGACTCGGTACGCGCCGACGCCGACCCGGCCACCGGCAAGGTCGCCTTCGGCTTCCTCCACACCATGGGCTCGGAGACCGTCCCCGCCCTCCTGCGCGCCTTCCGGGCCGACCACCCCCGGGTCCGCTTCCAGCTCGTGCAGAACTACGGCGAGGCGATGATCGAACGCCTGAGGGCCGGCGGCCTCGACCTCTGCCTCACCTCACCCGTCCCGGACGCCCCCGACCTCGTCGCCCGCCGCCTGGACGAACAGCGCCTGCGCCTGGTCGTCCCCGAGGACCACCGCCTCGCCACCCGCCGCCGCATCCGCCTCGCGGAGGCCGCCGACGAAAAGTTCGTCACCCTGGAACCGGGCTACGGCCTGCGGCGCATCACCGACGACCTGTGCGCCGAGGCGGGCTTCACCCCCCGAGTGGCCTTCGAGGGCGAGGAGGCGGAGACCCTGCGCGGCCTGGTGGCGGCCGGCCTGGGCGTGGCCCTGCTGCCGCCGCCCGCGGTGCCCCGCCCGGGAGTCGTCGAACTCACCGTCACGGCCCCGAGGGCGGCCCGCGAGATCGGCGTCGCCTGGCTGGACGGCCACCCGGACACACCGCCGGTCGCCGCCTTCAAACGCTTCCTGCTGTCGAGGCGGGGGCATCTGCTGCCGGACTGACCCGGACGCCCCGGAGCCGCACCTATGATCAACTTCGGCCGGCACAGAGCGTCTGACCTGCGCATCCCGTGCCGTCCGGTACCTGAGCATCCAAACGAGGGAGAGACCATGAAGCGCGTCATGCGCGGCCTGACGGCCGCCGCTGCCACCGCGGTCTTCGCCGGCGGCCTGATCGTCGCCCTGCCGGGCGCGGCGAGTGCCAACGACTACGGCTACACGTGCAAGAACTGGAAGACCGGCAGCTCCACCTGGTCCGCCTCCTGCGCCGTGACACGTGGCAAGGCCCGCACGGTGACGGAGTGCTCCAACAGGACGATCTACGGCGCCTGGGTCGGCAAGGGCAACTGGAAGTTCGGCGGCGACTGCGGCAAGTACGCGCTCCGGGCCTACGACGTCCAGTGGAAGAAGGCCTGACCCTTTTTCCCCGGCTCTCGCCGCGGTCCCGGGCGGACCGCGGCGAGAGCGCGCCCGGGGACGGCGGGCACCTCGCGTGCCTGCCGTCCCGCCGGCTCCCTCAGCTCCGCAGCGACTTCCCGAACCCCGCCGCCAACGGCATCCGCAGCCCCAGCGGGGGCGGTGCCGCCAGCGCGTCGGCCACCGGGCGCGCGTAGGCCCGGCCGAACAGCGATCCGCGTATGAAGTCCGCGGCCAGGGCCATCACTTCGGCCCGGTGCTGGCGCAGCCCGTGGCCGTCCGAGTGGACCTCGAAGCGGCAGGTGTCGCGGTTGGTCTTCTTGGCCCGCTCGGCCAGGCGGAAGGAGAGTTCGGGGTCGGTGCGGGCATCGTTGGTGCCGTGGACGAGCAGTACCCGGCGGCCCAGCAGATGCTTCACCGGCTCCGGTTCGTCCGACCCGCTCTCGGGCAGCCAGGGGGCCATCGCCAGAACGGAGTCGACCGCCGCGTGGCCGCCCGCCCGGAGTGCGGCCCGGCCGCCCATGCCGTGGCCGGCCAGGCAGACGGGGACGTCGCCGTAGCGTCGTACGACCTCGTCCACCGCCCACTCGGCGTCTGCCGCGAGGTGCGCGTCGGTCGCGTTCCAGCCCCGGCAGCGGTAGCGCACGATGTGCACGGCGAGCCCGTCCTCCTGGCCGGCGCGGGCCAGGGTGCGGG
This sequence comes from Streptomyces atratus, assembly GCF_900119365.1. Taxonomy (GTDB): domain Bacteria; phylum Actinomycetota; class Actinomycetes; order Streptomycetales; family Streptomycetaceae; genus Streptomyces; species Streptomyces atratus_B. The sequence goes on along the minus strand of NZ_FPJO01000011.1, from coordinate 45,821 downwards.
CCAGGGGGAGTTGGAGTGCGTAGGAGAGAGGGGAGGGGCGGCGGTGCGAGTCGGCCTCGCCGTCCGGGAGCAGCAGGACCACGCCGCTGACCGCGGTCGGAGCTCCGGCCGTCCTGACAGCCCGTCCCAGCCTTGCGGCAGACAGGGGGAGTGCGCTCTGTGCCATGACAGAACAGTGTCAGAAGGGCGGGTGTACGCCACCCGTATTCGCGGTCACTGTTACGTATCGGCGAGCGACAATCTACGCGCGTAGGGACTAGAGTGCGCAGATGATGAGCCCGACCCTTCACGTGCCCGGCCAGGATCAGATCCGGCGTGCACCCAAGGTGCTTCTGCACGACCATCTCGACGGCGGCCTGCGCCCGGGGACGATCGTCGACCTCGCTCTCGCGAGCGGATACGAAGGACTGCCCGAGACCGAGCCCGACAAGCTCGGCATCTGGTTCCGCGAGGCGGCCGACTCCGGATCGCTGGAGCGCTACCTGGAGACGTTCGCCCACACCTGCGCCGTCATGCAGACCCGCGAGGCGCTGGTCCGGGTGGCCGCCGAGTGCGCCGAGGACCTGGCCGCGGACGGTGTCGTGTACGCCGAGGTGCGGTACGCCCCCGAGCAGCACCTGGAGGCCGGGCTGACCCTCGAAGAGGTCGTCGAGGCGGTCAACGAGGGCTTCCGCGAGGGCGAGCGGCGGGCCCGCCTGGACGGGAACCGCATCCGGGTGGGTGCCCTCCTCACCGCGATGCGGCACGCCGCACGCTCCCTGGAGATCGCCGAGCTGGCCAACCGCTACCGCGACCAGGGCGTGGCCGGCTTCGACATCGCGGGCGCGGAGGCGGGCTTCCCGCCCACCCGGCACCTCGACGCCTTCGAGTACCTCAAGCGCGAGAACAACCACTTCACCATCCACGCGGGCGAGGCCTTCGGCCTGCCGTCGATCTGGCAGGCGCTCCAGTGGTGCGGTGCGGACCGGCTCGGTCACGGGGTCCGCATCATCGACGACATCGAGGTCGCCGACGACGGCGGTGTGAAGCTCGGCCGCCTCGCCTCCTACGTACGGGACAAGCGCATCCCGCTGGAGCTGTGCCCGACCTCCAACCTCCAGACCGGCGCCGCTGCTTCGTACGCCGAGCACCCCATCGGGCTGCTGCGGAAGCTGCATTTCCGGGCCACCGTGAACACGGACAACCGGCTGATGAGCGGTACGAGCATGAGCCGCGAATTCGAGAAGCTGACCGAGACCTTCGGATACACGCTCGACGACATGCAGTGGTTCACCGTCAATGCGATGAAGTCGGCATTCATTCCTTTTGATGAGCGTCTGGCGATGATCAACGATGTGATCAAGCCCGGATATGCCGAGCTGAAGTCCGAGTGGCTCTTCGAGCAGACCTCCGCGACCAGCGTTTCTTCCGCTTCCGTCGACTGATCGGCGCCCTTGCGGAGAAAGGCCGGGAAGTCGAATCCCGGCCTTTCTCCGCGTGTCGGAATGTTTGCGGGAAGGGCAGCGGGATGGCTACGTTTCGGATCCCCCACACCCCTCTCCCCAAGGATGAATTTCACATGAAGCAGTCTGCTGCCAGGACTCTCGGCGTTGCCGCTCTCGGTGCCGCTTTCGCCGCCGCCGCGGGTACCGCCTCCGCCGCCGTGCTGCCGGCCGACGCCGCGGGCACTGCCCTGCCGGTCGCGACCACGGCACTGGGGACCGCGACCCAGAGTCTGCCGGCCCAGGAGACGACCACCAAGCTCCTCGGCACCGGCCAGCAGAAGCTCGTCGGCGACGCCACCGCCCCGGTCAAGGGTCTGCTCGGCGGTCTGCCCGCGGGCGGCATGAAGACCAGCGGCCTGTCGACCAACGGGCTTCCGCTCGGCGTCTGATCCCCGTACACGCCTGTGGGGCGGACACCCGGTCCGGGTGTCCGCCCCACAGGCGTATCTGTCGCTACGAGGTCACCAGGCGGTGGCCGCCGTCTTCTCGGACGGGAACAACAGCCACAGCGCTAGGTAGAGCAGGAACTGCGGCCCCGGCAGCAGGCAGGAGACCAGGAAGATGACGCGCATGGTTCCCGCGGAGGTGCCGAAGCGCCTTGCCAGCGCTGCGCACACTCCGCCGATCATGCGTCCGTCACGGGGGCGGGCAAGTGCGGCCATGGTGGGCTCCTTCGCGAACCGTTGCTGTGGGAGCAGCTCCGTCGTGCTCCCGATGGCTCCATGGTGGCCCGGCGAACGGGGGCAAAGCGTCGCTCTACGGGGCGATCCCGACCCTGGGAATCGTCGGGGTCGCACCCTGACCGGCCTCGTCCCTGGGGTGGGGCACCGCCCCGGCCCGCCCCTGCTTCCGGCGGCGCAGCCGCGCCCGGCACATGGGGACGACGAGCAGATGGGCGAGCGCCACACCGGTGGTGTTCAGCAGCAGCGAGTCGACGTCGACGACCTGTCCGGGCACTCCGGTCTGGGCCAGTTCGATGGTCGTGGAGATCAGTGACCCCGCCGCGACGGTGCGGGCCAGCGAGGCCCAGGGCGAGACGGTGAGCCGGCCGCCGGCCATCGGCAGCAGTACGCCCAGCGGGGCGAGGAGCAGCAGCCCCTCACCGATGCGGCGGGTCGCCTCGACCGGGCCGAGGGACAGGTCGGCTCTGATGCCGGCGAGCGGCTGAAGATTCGAGGCGGTCGTCCACGGCACGTCGAGGGGGCGCAGCGTCAGCCACCCGACGAGCAACAGATGCGCGAGGAGGAGAGCTGCCCCGGCCGCGCGGAAACGGATGACGGTTTGACCGTCCGAACCTTGACGCACGCCCCCCAAGACGCGGCGAACGGCAGGATCGGTTCCGCCGGCCCGGAATCCGGCCCGTCGGGCGCCTGACCGGCGCGGGAGGGCGGGCAGCCGGACCGGCGAGGACCGGTCAGCCGCCGGTGCCCGTCACCGGCGTCGGGACCGTCTTCGGTCTCGCCTTCATCTCCGAGGTGCACAGATAGCCGCGCGGCGCGTAGTTCCCGGGCCCGCCCAGTACCACTGTGCCTTCCGGGGCGAGCGTGTCGCTCTCCGCGTACGTGCACACGATCTGCGCCAGCGCCTCGGACCGCAGGTCCTCCGGCTGCTCGCTGAGCCGCAGGGTGCCCTGCCGGTCGCCGGTGCGGGCGGCGCCGACCCGCAGGTTCTCCGGGACGGCCGTGGAGTATCCGGCCTGCCGTTCCGCGGCCGGCGGCTTGCGCCGCAGTTCGTCCAGGAGCGCCTGCGCGACCGGCACCCGGTCCGAGCCGTTCTTGCCGGCCTGCACCGTGCGGTCCACCGTGACCAGTTGCGAGGAGCAGACCAGATAGATCTGTACGGGGATGCCCTTGAGGGCCTGTGTCGTGATGTTCTCCGCGGACATCGTGCACGGCACCTGGGACGGCGCGGCCCCGGCGTCCACCGGCACCGAGGTGGACCTGATCCCGCAGCCCGCGGCCAGCACGGCGCCGGCCACGGCCCCGGCCAGTGCCAGGGCCGAACGGCGCGCCCGGCGGTTGTCGCTGCCCATCACGTCGCGTCGCCCTCCTCGTCCTGGTCCCCGGTGTCGTGCCCGTCGGCGGAACGGGTGAGCGTCTCGGCATCGCGCGGCAGCCGCAGTACGAACACCGCGCCGTCGCCGTCCGGTGAGTTCGCGGCCGTGATGTCACCGCCGTGGATGTGCGCGTTCTCCATGGCGATCGACAGGCCGAGGCCGCTGCCCTCGGAGCGCGGGCGTGAGGCGCTGGCCTTGTAGAACCGGTCGAAGACATGCGGCAGCACGTCCTCGGGGATACCGGGTCCGTGGTCGCGGACCTCGATGACGAGTTCGTCGCCCTCGGTCCGCACCGCGACCCGTACCGGCGAACCGCCGTGCTTGAGCGCGTTGCCGATCAGGTTCGCCAGGATCACATCGAGCCGGCGCGGGTCGAGGCGGACCATCATGCCGCGCTCGGCGTCCAGATCCACCGCGTCCAGCCAGGCGCGGACGTCGATGCAGGCGGTGACCTGGTCCGCGACGTCGACGGTGTCGAGGACGAGCCGGGCCGTACCCGCGTCGAAGCGGGTGACCTCCATCAGGTTCTCCACCAGGTCGTTCAGCCGCCGGGTCTCGCTCACCACCAGGCGTACCGCGGGCGCGATCATCGGGTCGAGGCTGTCCGCCTCGTCCTCCAGCACCTCGGTGACGGCGGTCAGCGCGGTGAGCGGGGTGCGCAGCTCGTGCGACATGTCGGCGACGAACCGTCGGCTCGCCTCGTCCCGCGCGCTCATGTCCGCGACCCGCTTCTCCAGCGAGCTCGCGGTCCTGTTGAACGTACGGGAGAGATCGGCCAGTTCGTCCGTGCCGGAGACCACGAGCCGGGTGTCGAGCTTGCCCTCGCCGAGCTTGCGGGCGGCGTCGCCGAGCCGCTGCACGGGCCGCAGCACGGTCGTCGCCGCGGCCTGCGCGAGCAGTGCCGAGCCGATCAGCGCGAGCCCGGTGGCGATCCCCAGGGACCATGCGAGGGAGTTGAGATCCTGCCGTTCCTGGTCGAGCGACTTCAGCATGTAGCCGGTCGGACCGCCGCCGATGATCTTCGTACCGCCCACCAGGTACGGCGTGCCGCGGATGTTGGTCCGCTGCCAGAACAGGTGGTACTCGTACTTGTTGCCCGCTCCCAGCGGCTGCTTCTTGTCGACCGCCTTCTGGAGCGACAGTGGCACGTTGTCGAGCGTGAAGGTGTCCAGGTCGGAGTTGCCGACGATCGGCTTGCCGGTGTCGCGCTCGTCGACCAGCAGCACGCTGTAGCCGGGCGAACTGCTCGCCATCTGCACGGCGGCGTTCTGCAGATCGTCCCTGGTGGGATGGAGCGGCAGCGAGGCCGCCCGGCCCTGCATCTCCTGGCGGAAGTCCCCGAGCGCGGAATCCTGGGTACGGGTCAGCACGGCCTCGCGGTTCAGCCAGTACGCGATCCCCGACGCGGACACCGCGGCGGTCAGCGCCACCAGCGCGAACACCACGACGAGACGCAGCCGCAGACTGGTCCAGCGAAGCCCGGTGAGCAGGCTCCGTTTGACGGCATTGCTCACTGAGGCGAGTCCAGCCGGTAGCCCACACCCCGGACGGTACGGATCAGTGTCGGCGAGGACGGCACGTCCTCCACCTTGGCCCGCAGCCGCTGCACGCACGCGTCGACCAGCCGGGAGTCACCGAGGTAGTCGTGTTCCCAGACCAGCCGCAGCAACTGCTGCCGCGACAGGGCCTGGCCCGGCCGGCGGCTCAGCTCCAGCAGGAGGCGCAGCTCGGTCGGCGTGAGCTGCAGATCCTCCCCGTTCTTGGTCACGGTCATCGCGGAACGGTCGATCACCACGTTCCCGAAGGACGCGGAGTCGGTGGATTCGCGTTCACCGCGGCGCAGCACCGCGCGGATGCGGGCGTCGAGCACCCGGCCCTGCACGGGTTTCACCACATAGTCGTCGGCACCGGACTCCAGCCCGACCACGACGTCGATGTCGTCGCTGCGCGCGGTCAGCAGAATGATCGGCAGCTGGTCGGTGCGCCGGATGCGCCGGCACACCTCGAAGCCGTCGATCCCGGGCAGCATCACATCCAGCACGATCAGGTCGGGCCGCTGCTCACGCAGCAGTTTCAGGCCGTCCTCTCCCGTCGCCGCAGTGGCCACACGGTGGCCCTGGCGCGACAGCGAGAGTTCGAGGGCCGTGCGGATGGCGTCGTCGTCCTCGATCAGCAACAGGAAAGGCACGCTGGTCATTCTGACTCATGGCAGAGCCCCAGTTCGACAGTTGGGGCCGACTCATACCTCCGGCACGCCCCCGGCGCACGGACGGCAGGCCCTGTGACAGGCCTGTGACAGTCGGCGGACAACGCCATGAAACTGCCCCGGCAAGCTCTTTGGCACAAGGAACGGACGGACTCCACCGATGGGGGGCGCGAGATGAACGCAACTCACAGCATCACCGCAAGCGCAGTTGTCACGCGTCTCCACGATGTCGGCCGGGGTAGCGAGAAGTCCGGCGCCGGGAGTGGACGGGGGTGCGTTCGTGGCGCCGGGCGTCAGCACCCGTCGTACATGACGGTGGTTGACGCGCCTGTGGGGGGCAACGGGGGGAACAACGGGGGCAAGGCGTACGGGGAGGGCACGGGGGAGCGGAAGTCCCCGGCGCAGGGCGAGGACGCCGAAGCGGCGTTCACGGCCTACGTCCGGGAGCGCCGCGCCTCCCTGTACGCGACCGCCTACCACCTGACCGGCGACCGGTTCGAGGCCGAGGACCTGCTGCAGAGCGCCCTCTTCTCGACGTACCGGGCGTGGGACCGGATCAGTGACAAGGCGGCGGTCGGCGGCTATCTGCGCCGCACCATGACGAACCTGCACATCAGCGCCTGGCGCAGGCGCAAGCTCAACGAGTACCCGACCGAGGAGCTGCCGGAGACGGCGGGCGACACGGACGCGATGCGCGGCACGGAACTGCGCGCCGTGCTCTGGCAGGCGCTGGCGCGGCTGCCGGAACTCCAGCGCACGATGCTGGTCCTCCGTTACTACGAGGGCCGCACCGATCCGGAGATCGCGGCCATCCTCGACATCAGTGTCGGCACGGTGAAGTCCAGCATCTGGCGGTCGCTCCGCCGGCTGCGCGAGGACGAGGTCCTCAGCTTCGGCCGTGACGAGGAGGAGTCCTTCGGCGAGCTGGTGGCCTGAGGCGAGGGGGGACACGGGGGGGGATCACGGGGCCGCTGCTTCGGGGGAGGCGGCGGAGTACGGGGGAAGTGCTGCGGGGTCGGACGGGCCGGGGGGGCCTGTCCGGCCCCGTTCGCGTGTGTACGGGGGCCTGCTATGCCGTCCCGCGTGCGGCGGGCGCCCGTCGGCAGCGGCCCGCCGCCGCCGCGGCCAGCCGGCCCAGCGCCTCTTCCTTGCCGCAGGGATGCGCACCCAGTGCCGTCTGCCGCGCCACGATCCGCCGCTCCGCCCGCATCAGCCGCCACCCGCGCCGCAGCAGGAACGGCACCGACTTGCGTCCCTCGCGCAGGTCCCGCAGCAGCCGGCGGCGGAACGTCGTCGTCGGACGGCCGCGAAGGCACAGTGCGTCCGCCAGTACGCCCAGCTCCTGGCACCGCTCGACTATGTCCGCCGCGAAGATCCCCTCGGCCACGAACAGCGGCGTGCGCTCGATGTGGAGGGCCTCCCGGTCGACCCGGGAGCTGGTGGAGATGTCGTAGACCGGGACGTGGGTGCGCCCCGTGCGGCAGAGCTCCTCGATCGCGGCGACCGCGGCGTCGGCGTCCCAGGACTGTGCGGAGTCCCAGTCGATGTCCGTACCGCCGGGAACGAGCGGCAGCGTGGGGTCGTCGCCCTCCTTGTAGAAGTCGTCCAGGCGCAGCACCGGCAGGTCGGTGCGGGCGGCGAGGGAGGACTTGCCGGAGCCGGAAGGGCCCGCGAGCAGCACCACGCGGGTCGGGATCGGTTGGGAATTCACAGAACACGAGTGTGAGGCATTGACCCGCGCAGGGGATCCCCCGGTGCCCGTGTTGGTATCGAGCATCACACCTCAACTACTCTACGTACTCAGCTGATTACTCGATCGTCTCGATCAGGTGGGAACTTCATGGCACGTCATGCACTTTCCAGGTCCCGGCGCCGCGCTCTGCTCAGGGCAGGTCTGACCGTCACCGCGGTGGGTGCCGCGCTCGGTGCGGGGGGTGCGGCGGCCCAGGCGGCGCCGCTGCCCCACGTGCCGGTCGTGGGCGCCGACACCGGCCTCGGCGAGGCCGGGGAGGCCGCCGGGGGCGCGGTGACCGGGGCGCTCGGCCACTCGCTCAGCAACGGCACCGCCCCGGTGACGCATCTGCGGCTCGACCCGCTGGCCGGTACCGGCGCGGATCCGCTGGACAACGCGGTGGGTACGCAGCTCGCCGACTTCGAGCCGGTGTCCACGGCCGCCGTCACCGACCCGCTGACCAGCGGCGGTGCGCTGAAGGACCTGCCGCTGGTCGGGCCGGTGGCGCAGGCGGTGCACGGCGGTTGAGCAGCCGGGAGCGGCCTGTTCCTCCGGGGTGCCGGAGGAACAGGCCGTTGCCGTGCGGGGATCCGGTCAGTACGAGGAGCCCGAGACGCCCAGGGCGCCCGTCGGGTGCCAGACCGTCTTGGTCTCCAGGAAGGCCGTCAGGCGGTGGGTGCCCGGATCGGCCGTCCAGTCCGCGGTGCCATCGCTGTCCACAGCGGAGGAAGGTGCAGCGCTCTGCGCTCCCTTCTCGGGGTGGTGGCGGGAGACGGGTGGGCGGAGGACCCGCTTCAGGTTGTCCGCTGCTGCGATCTCCAGCTCCTTCGCCAGTGCGGCGTCGGCGCCCGTGAGGTCGATGGCGTTGACGTCCTGGTGGGAGGCGAGCGGCGTCGCGATCTCCGAGGTCTTCCCCGACAGGATGTTCACCACTCCGCCCGGCAGGTCGGAGGTGGCCAGCACCTCGCCCAGCGAGAGCGCGGGCAGCGGGGAGTCCGCCGAAGCGATGACGACGGCCGTGTTGCCGGTCGCGATCACCGGGGCGATCACCGAGACCAGGCCCAGGAACGACGACTCCTGGGGTGCCAGGACCGTGACCACACCGGTCGGCTCGGGGGTGGACAGGTTGAAGAACGGGCCCGCGACCGGGTTCGCCCCGCCCACGACCTGGCCGATCTTGTCGGTCCAACCCGCGTACCAGACCCAGCGGTCGATCGCCGCGTCGACGACGGCCGCCGCCTTGGACTTCGACAGGCCCTCCGCGTCCGCCACTTCCCGTACGAACTGGTCCTTGCGGCCCTCCAGCATCTCCGCGACGCGGTAGAGGATCTGGCCGCGGTTGTACGCGGTCGCCCCCGACCAGCCGCCGAACGCCTTGCGGGCGGCCACGACCGCGTCGCGCGCGTCCTTGCGGGAGGACTGGGGGGCGTTCGCCAGCCACTTGCCCTTCGAGTCCGTCACCTCGTACACCCGGCCGCTCTCGGAGCGGGGGAACTTGCCCCCGACGTACAGCTTGTAGGTCTTGAAGACGCTCAGACGGTTATCGGACATCGAGGTACGCCTCCAGACCGTGACGGCCGCCTTCGCGGCCGAAGCCCGACTCCTTGTAGCCGCCGAAGGGCGAGGTCGGGTCGAACTTGTTGAACGTGTTGGCCCAGACGACGCCCGCCCGGAGCTTGTTCGCCACCGCGAGGATGCGGGAGCCCTTCTCCGTCCAGATGCCGGCCGAGAGGCCGTACTGGCTGTTGTTGGCCTTGGCGACCGCCTCGTCGGGCGTGCGGAACGACAGCACCGACAGCACCGGGCCGAAGATCTCGTCGCGGGCGATGGTGTGCGCCTGGGTGACGTCGGTGAACAGCGTCGGGGCGAACCAGTAACCGGCGGAGGGGAGTTCGCAGGGGGCGGTCCAGCGTTCGGCGCCCTCCGCCTCGCCCGTCTCGGCGAGTGCGGTGATCCGGGCGAGCTGCTCCGCGGAGTTGATCGCGCCGATGTCGGTGTTCTTGTCCAGCGGGTCGCCGAGCCGGAGCGTGGACAGCCGGCGCTTCAGCGCGTCCAGCACCTCGTCCTGGACCGACTCCTGGACCAGGAGCCGCGAGCCCGCGCAGCAGACCTGGCCCTGGTTGAAGAAGATCCCGGTGACGATGCCCTCGACGGCCTGGTCGACCGGGGCGTCGTCGAAGACGATGTTGGCGCCCTTGCCGCCGAGTTCGAGGGTGACCTTCTTGTCCGTACCGGCGACCTGGCGGGCGATGGCCTTGCCGACCGCGGTCGAGCCGGTGAACGCGACCTTGTTCACGTCCTCGTGCGCGACGAGGGCGGCGCCCGCGTCGCCGTACCCGGTGAGGATGTTCACGACACCCTTGGGCAGGCCCGCCTGGCGGCAGATGTCCGCGAAGAACAGCGCGGAGAGCGGGGTCGTCTCGGCGGGCTTGAGGACCACCGTGTTGCCGGTGGCGAGCGCCGGGGCGATCTTCCACGCGAGCATGAGCAGCGGGAAGTTCCACGGGATGACCTGGCCCGCGACACCGAGCGGGCGCGGGTTCGCGCCGTAGCCGGCGTGGTCCAGCTTGTCGGCCCAGCCCGCGTAGTAGAAGAAGTGTGCCGCGACCAGCGGGAGGTCCGCGTCGCGGGTCTCCTTGATCGGCTTGCCGTTGTCGAGGGTTTCGAGGACGGCGAGCTCGCGGCTGCGCTCCTGGATGATCCGGGCGATCCGGAAGAGGTACTTGGCGCGCTCGGAGCCGGGCAGTGCCGACCACTTCTCGAAAGCCTTGCGGGCCGCCTTCACGGCCCGGTCGACGTCGGCCGCGCCGGCCTGCGCGACCTCGGAGAGCACCTCTTCGCTGCTCGGCGAGACGGTCTTGAAGACCTTGCCGTCGGCCGCCTCGGTGAACTCGCCGTCGATGAACAGCCCGTACGAGGGGGCGATGTCGACGACCGAGCGCGACTCGGGGGCGGGGGCGTACTCGAATGCAGATGCCATGGGGATCAGTCCACCGTCACGTAATCGGGGCCGGAGTAACGGCCGGTGCTGAGCTTCTGGCGCTGCATCAGCAGATCGTTCAGCAGGCTGGAGGCGCCGAAGCGGAACCAGTGGTTGTCCAGCCAGTCCTCGCCCGCGGTCTCGTTCACCAGCACCAGGAACTTGACCGCGTCCTTGGACGTACGGATGCCGCCGGCCGGCTTCACGCCGATCTGCACACCGGTCTGCGCGCGGAAGTCGCGCACGGCCTCCAGCATCAGCAGGGTGTTCGCGGGCGTGGCGTTCGTGGCGACCTTGCCGGTCGAGGTCTTGATGAAGTCGGCGCCGGCCAGCATGCCGAGCCAGGAGGCGCGGCGGATGTTGTCGTACGTGGACAGCTCGCCCGTCTCGAAGATCACCTTCAGGCGGGCGTCGGTGCCGTCGGCCCGCGCACACTGGGCCTTCACGGCGAGGATCTCCTCGTACACCTTCAGATAGCGGCCGGAGAGGAAGGCTCCCCGGTCGATCACCATGTCGATCTCGTCGGCCCCGGCGGCCACGGCGTCGCGGACGTCCGCGAGCTTCACGTCGAGTGCGGCGCGGCCGGCGGGGAAGGCCGTCGCCACCGACGCCACCTTCACGCCGGAACCGGCCAGCGCGGCGACGGCGGTCGCCGCCATGTCGGGGTAGACGCAGACCGCCGCGGTGCGCGGGGTCGTGCGGTCGGTCGGGTCGGGATGGACGGCCTTGGCGGCGAGGGCCCGGACCTTGCCCGGGGTGTCCGCGCCTTCCAGCGTCGTCAGGTCGATCATCGAGATGGCCAGGTCGATGGCGTAGGCCTTGGCCGTCGTCTTGATCGAACGGGTGCCGAGGGACGCGGCGCGCGCTTCGAGGCCGACGGCGTCGACGCCGGGCAGCCCGTGCAGGAAGCGGCGCAGCGCACTGTCGGACGCGGTCGCGTCGGAGAATGCAGGAGCTGTGGTGGGCATGGTCACCAGAGGAGCATATCTACGCGCGTAGCGACCTGTACAGGGGGCCCACCTCTCCGCGCGGGATGCGGTCCCGGGGCGGCCGCCCCGGCGTCCCTTGCGCCCGTCAGGCAGAATCGGGCCCATGACGAGCCCCACACCACCCGCCGAGCCGGTCTACGCCGACCGGACCTTCCGCTCGCCCGCCGGGATCGTCGGGGGCGTCCTGCTGCTTCTGCTCATCTTCTGGATCGGCGGGGACGCCGCGATCCGCGGGGACAGCCGGGTGCGGTGGCTGGCGGTGGCGGGGATGCTGACCGCGGTGCCGCTGGTCGTCGCGTTCACGCTGCGGCCCGTCGTGCTCGCCAACGACCGGCGCATCCGGATCCGTAACCCGTTCCGGACGATCACCATGCCGTGGACCGAGGTCTCCGATCTGCGGGCCGGGTATTCGAGCGAGCTGTTCACCGAGGGCGGCGCCAAGTACCAGCTGTGGGCGGTGCCGGTCTCGCTGCGGCAGCGGAAGAAGGCGGCCCGGCAGCAGTCCCGGCGGTCGCTGGACGACCCGTACGACCGCACGTCCGTGCAGGCCGATGTCCGTGACACCAAGGCCCGGATGGCGTCGGCCGACCAGACCATGGCCGATCTGCGCGAGCTGGTGGAGCGGGCGAAGGCGGGCGCGGGTGCCTCCTCGGCGGCCGCGGACTCCACGGAGCCGTCCGTCTCGGTGCGCTGGGCGTACGAGGTGATCGCACCGGCGGTGGCGGGCGCGGTGCTGCTCGTGGTGCTGTTCGCGACCGGCTGAGGCCGGAGTCGATGCGGGGCACGCCCGGCGTCGTCGTCGAACACGGCCGACCGGCGAGATGCTCGACTCCCCGCAGGACCCCCGGACCGCCGACTACGTGAACGGCCGCTTCGGATGACGCCCCGGGGTCCCGCGCCGACTGCCCCGCTCCCGCTCAGATCCCGGCCGCGGCCGCCAGATCGCGCTTGATCCCGGCGAGCAGCTCCGCACCCTTCGCACGGGCCGCCGGCAGCTCGTCCGCCGAACCGACCGGCACCACGGCCTCCAGATAGCACTTGAGCTTCGGCTCGGTGCCGCTCGGGCGGACGATCACCCGGGCGCCCCGGAGGTGGTAGCGGAGCCCGTCGGTGGGCGGCAGCTGCTCCGTGCCCCGCGCCAGGTCCTCGGCGGAGGTGACGGCGAGGCCCGCGAGCGCGGTCGGCGGCTGCTCGCGCAGCCGCGCCATGGCGTCGGAGATGACCGACAGGTCCTTCACCCGGACCGACAGCTGGTCGGTGGCGTGCAGCCCGTGGGCGACCGCGAGGTCGTCGAGGAGATCGAGGAGCGTGCGCCCCTGCTCCTTGAGCACGGAGGCGAGCTCGGCGACGAGCAGCGCGGCCGTGATCCCGTCCTTGTCGCGTACGCCCTCGGGGTCGACGCAGTAGCCGAGCGCCTCCTCGTACCCGTACCGCAGCCCGTCCACCCGGGCGATCCACTTGAAGCCGGTCAGCGTCTCCTCGTAGCCGTTGCCCGCCTTCTCGGCGATCCGGCCGAGCAGCGAGGACGAGACGATCGACTCGGCGAAGACACCGGTGGCACCCCGGTCCACCAGATGGGCGGCGAGCAGCGCCCCCACCTCGTCGCCGCGCAGCATCCGCCAGCCGCCGTCGGCACCGGGGTCCGGGACGGCGACGGCGCAGCGGTCGGCGTCCGGGTCGTTGGCGATGACGAGGTCGGGGTCCGCGCGGCGCGCGGTCGCGAAGGCGAGGTCCATCGCGCCGGGCTCTTCCGGGTTGGGGAAGGCGACGGTCGGGAACGCCGGGTCGGGCTCGGCCTGTTCGGCGACGAGCACCGGCGCGGGGAACCCGGCCCGGTCGAAGGCGGCGGTCAGCACGGACGTGCCGACCCCGTGCATGGCGGTGTACACGACCCGGGCGGTACGCGGCGACCCGGCGGCGAGCACGGCGTCCGTGCGGGCCAGATAGGCCGCCAGGACCTCCTCGCCGAGGACCTCCCAGCCGTCGTCGGGGCGGGGCACGCCGTCGAGCGGGCCGACCGCGGCGATCGCGTCGGCGATCTCGCCGTCCGCCGGGGGAACGATCTGCGAGCCGTCGCCGAGATAGACCTTGTAGCCGTTGTCCCGCGGCGGATTGTGGCTGGCGGTCACCTCGACGCCCGCGACGGCACCCAGGTGCCTTATGGCGTACGCGAGCACGGGGGTGGGCAGCGGGCGGGGGAGCACCGCCGCCCGCAGGCCCGCACCCCTCATCACGGCGGCGGTGTCGCGGGCGAAGTCGGCGGACTTGTACCGGGCGTCGTACCCGATGACGACGAGCCCGCCGCCCTGCCCCTGCGTCTTCAGGTACGCGGCGAGCCCGGCCGCCGCCCGGATGACGACGGAGCGGTTCATCCGCATCGGCCCGGCCCCCAGCTCACCGCGGAGCCCGGCGGTGCCGAACTGCAGGGTGCCGGAGAACCGTGCGGCGAGCTCGTCGAGATCCTCGGACTCGATGAGCCCGGCGAGCTCCTCGCGGGTCTCGGGGTCGGGGTCCTCCGCGAGCCATGTCCTGGCCTGCGCGATGAGGTCCTGCTGCACGGTGTCCGCCTTTCTGCGGTGTGGGAGTTCGGCCTCGCCGGCGTGCGGGGCGCGGGGGCTCAGATCCGGTCGAGCACCCGGGCCAGCAGCGAACCCATCCGGGTCGCCGAGTCCCGCCCCGCCTGCAGCACCTCTTCGTGGTTGAGCGGCTCCCCGCTCAGCCCGGCCGCGAGGTTGGTGACCAGCGAGATGCCCAGCACCTCGGCACCGGCCTCGCGCGCGGCGATGGCTTCGAGCACGGTGGACATGCCGACCAGGTCGCCGCCCATCACGCGGACCATGTTGATCTCGGCCGGCGTCTCGTAGTGCGGGCCGGTGAACTGCACGTACACGCCCTCTTCGAGCGTCTCGTCGACCTCCTTGCACAGCGCGCGCAGCCGCGGCGAGTACAGATCGGTCAGGTCGACGAAGTTGGCGCCGACGATCGGGGAGGCCGCCGTCAGGTTGATGTGGTCGCTGATCAGCACCGGCTGACCGGGGCGCATGCCCTCGCGCAGACCGCCGCAGCCGTTCGTCAGGACGACGGTCCCGCACCCGGCCGCGACGGCGGTACGGACCCCGTGCGCGACGGCGGCGACGCCCCGGCCCTCGTAGAAGTGCGTGCGGCCGAGGAAGACCAGGACACGCTTCTCGCCGATCCGGTACGAGCGGATCGAGCCGCCGTGCCCCTGCACGGCGGGTGCCGGGAACCCGGGCAGCTCGGTCACCGGGAACTCGGCCTCCGGAGCGCCGAGCGCATCGCCCGCGGGTGCCCAGCCGGAACCCATCACGAGCGCGACGTCGTGGGTCTCGGCACCGGTCAGCTCGCGCAGGCGGGCGGCGGCGTCGGCGGCGGCGGCGTACGGGTCGCCCTGGATGTGGTCCGGAATAACTGATGCGTTCACGCGGATGAGGGTAACCGGTGATTCCCTACGCGCGTAGATGCCCTTGTGCAGAGCGTGCGCCCACTTGCTCGTACTTTCACACAAAAGCGCTGGTCGGCAGGTCAGCAGGGACGCTTGCGCAGTTCCATCACATAGTCGTGCGGCGCGCCCGCGGACTCCGCCGCGTCGGCGATCTCACCCAGATAGCGGGCGGACGGCAGCCCGCCCTCGTAGCCGTTCAGCACGTACATCCAGGCCGGCTCCTCGCCGTCCAGGGTGTGCACCCGCACCCGCATCCGGCGGTAGATGTCGAGCCCGACACCCTCCCACCGGTCCATGGAGTCCTCGTCCATCGGCGCCAGGTCGTACAGCGCCACGAAGACCTGGGAACGGGGGGCCTCCACCACCGTGGCGAGCGCGCCCTCCCAGCCCATCTGCTCCCCGCCGAAGGTCAGCCGCCAGCCGTTGAGCCAGCCGGTGCCGCGCAGCGGGGAATGCGGTGCGCGGCGCGTCATCAGCCGCGCGTCGAGGTTGCCGGCGTACGCGGCGTAGAGCGACATGGGTTCGAGGGTACGGGAGGTGAAGGGGGGAACGTCGACTCCGATGCGGAAGACCACCCACAGGGTTTCGCTTCCCGCCCCCGGGCCCCGGCGCGCACGCCCCGGCGCACGTATGGAGGGCCCCGGGGCGAAGCACCTTGGCGCGTGCGGGACAATGAAGTACGTACTGCATTCCCCCGGGGCGCTCCCCCGGACCCCCGGCCGGGGCAGCAGACGGCCGCGGGATGACATACGCGAGGCGGACTTTTCGTGACCCGGATCGTGATCATCGGTGGCGGACCCGGCGGCTACGAGGCGGCACTGGTGGGCGCCCAGCTCGGCGCGGAGGTGACCGTCGTCGACTGCGACGGACTCGGCGGCGCGTCCGTGCTCACCGACTGCGTGCCCTCGAAGACCCTGATCGCGACGGCGGAGGTGATGACCACCTTCGACTCCTCGTACGAGGAACTGGGCATCATCGTCGCGGACGACACCCCGCACATCGAGCAGGCCGCCCGCGTGGTCGGCGTCGACCTGGGCAAGGTCAACCGACGGGTGAAGCGCCTGGCGCTCGCCCAGTCCCACGACATCACCGCCTCCGTCACCCGCGCCGGCGCCCGCGTGATGCGCGGCCGCGGCCGTCTGGAGGGCCTCCAGGCCGCCGACGGCTCCCGCAAGGTCGTCGTGACCGCCGCCGACGGCACGGAGGAGACGCTCACCGCCGACGCCGTACTGATCGCGACCGGCGGCCACCCCCGCGAGATACCGGACGCGCTCCCCGACGGCGAGCGCATCCTGAACTGGACCCAGGTCTACGACCTCGACGAGCTGCCCGAGGAGCTCATCGTGGTCGGCTCCGGCGTGACCGGCGCCGAGTTCGCGGGCGCCTACCAGGCGCTCGGCTCGCGCGTCACCCTCGTCTCGTCCCGCGACCGGGTGCTGCCGGGCGAGGACCCGGACGCCGCCGCCGTGCTGGAGGACGTCTTCCGGCGCCGCGGCATGAACGTCATGGCCCGCTCCCGCGCCCAGGCCGCCAAGCGCGTCGGCGACCGGGTCGAGGTCACCCTCGCCGACGGCCGGGTCATCTCCGGTTCGCACTGCCTCATGGCGGTCGGCGCGATCCCGAACAGCGCGGGCATGGGCCTGGAGGAGGCCGGGGTCCGGCTCAAGGAGTCCGGCCACATCTGGACCGACAAGGTCTCCCGCACCAGCGCCCCGGGTGTGTACGCGGCCGGTGACGTCACCGGGATCTTCGCCCTCGCCTCGGTCGCCGCCATGCAGGGCCGGATCGCGATGTACCACTTCCTCGGCGACGCGGTGGCCCCGCTGGACCTGAAGACGGTCTCCTCGAACGTCTTCACCGACCCCGAGATCGCCACCGTCGGCTACACCCAGGCCGACGTCGACGCCGGCAAGATCGACGCCCGGGTCGTCAAGCTGCCGCTCCTGCGCAACCCGCGCGCCAAGATGCAGGGCATCCGCGACGGCTTCGTCAAGATCTTCTGCCGCCCCGGCACCGGCATCGTGGTCGGCGGCTGTGTCGTCGCGCCGCGCGCCAGCGAACTCATCCACCCCATCTCGATCGCGGTCGACAACAATTTGACGGTAGAACAGATCGCAAACGCCTTCACCGTCTATCCGTCCCTGTCGGGTTCGATCGCGGAAGTGGCCCGGCAGTTGCACACCCGTAAGCGCGCGGGCGAGGCGTAAACGCCTTCGGAAACTCGGAAGACCCCGGCAACTTCCGGCAAGTCCCGTCAACTCGGGCGGTCCGGTGACCGCCGTCCGGTCAGTACAGAACAACAACGGGGCCGCCCATACCACTTGGCGGCCCCTTGTAAGTACAACTTCCGTTATTCGGAGCAAACCGCTGAAAACACTCGGGCGGTCACGTTACTGTCAGTTTCGTGTTCGCTGCAGAACGTCGTCAGTTGATCCTCGAAATGGTGCGTGCCAACGGGGCGGTATCGCTCCGTGAGCTCGCCCGCGTCGTCCAGACCTCCGAAGTGACCGTACGGCGGGACGTGCGGGCACTGGAGGCAGAAGGACTCCTCGACCGCCGGCACGGCGGTGCGGTACTGCCGGGCGGTTTCACGCGGGAGTCCGGCATTCCGCAGAAATCCCATCTCGCCACCGCGGAGAAGACGGCCATCGCCGACCTGGCCGCCGGTCTCGTCGAAGAGGGCGAGGCCATCGTCGTCGGTGCCGGTACGACCACGCAGGAGCTGGCCCGCCGGCTCGCGCGGATCCCCGGCCTGACCGTCGTCACCAACTCCCTCCTGGTCGCCCAGGCGTTGGCCCATGCCAACCGGGTGGAGGTGGTGATGACCGGCGGCACACTGCGCGGTTCCAACTACGCCCTGGTGGGCAGCGGCGCCGAGCAGTCCCTCCAGGGCCTGCGGGTCTCGCGCGCGTTCCTCTCCGGGAGCGGGCTCACCGCGGAGCGCGGCCTCTCCACGTCCAACATGCTCTCCGCGAGCGTGGACCGGGCGCTGGTGCAGGCCGCCGCGGAGGTGGTGGTCCTGGCCGACCACACCAAGCTCGGCTCCGACACCATGTTCCAGACGGTGCCGACCGACCTCATCACCCGCCTGGTGACGGACGAACCCCCCGGCCACGACGACCGCGCCGCCACCGAACTGCAGGCCCTGGCGGACCAGGGCGTACAGATCGCGGTGGCCGGTTCGGGCGGCGGTCCCGCAGAGGCCGAGCCCCTCCCGCGCGGCCGCCAGGGCCGCCGCGACATGCCCCTGCCCGGACAACGCCGCACCCATGGGGGCGGCCCCGGGACCCCGGGCCCGCAGCAGCTACGGAGCGCCGCATCCCTGACGGAGCAGGGCCAGGGCCCGGGAGACCGGGCAAGGGTCGCGGACCTGCGACGCAGGTAGAAAGCGGGTCCTCGAATCGCCGGGGGCGAGATTCCGGCCTCGCCGGCGTTTGAGGCGCGGGGTCCGGGGCGGAGCCCCGGATACGGGAAGGGGCGGGTCGGGGAACAGCCCCGCGCAGCGGACCGCGACGTACCGCCCCCAACCCCTCAACACCCCTCAGCGCTCGGCCCCTTCAGCCCCTGCAAGGTCAGCATCAGCAGCCGCTCCGCCAACTCCGGGTCGTCCGGCGACTGTTCGGCAGCCAGCGCGATCGCGTTCGTCAGCTGCATCAGGTCGTCGATCGACACATCCGACCGCACGGCCCCGCTCGCCTGCGCTCGCGCCAGCAACGCCGCCCCCGCCTCGCGCAACGGCACATTGCACTGCGCCAGGGCCGAAGTCTCGTCCCGCGACGTCGACATGAGCGCCTGCGCGAGCCCGCGGTACTCACCCGCGTGGGTGATGATCGCGCCCAGCCACTCCACCAGGCCCCGGCACGGCTGCTCCGCCCCCGCGAGCTCACGGGAACGGGTGATCAGGGACGTCAGGGCCTCCTGGAAGACCGCGTTCATCAGCGCGTGCCGGTTCGGGAAGTGCCGGTACAGCGTGCCGATCCCCACGCCCGCGCGCCGCGCGATGTCCTCCAGGGACGCGTCGGTGCCGTGCTCCGCGAAGGCGGTCCGGGCCTCGCTCAGCAGCCGGCCGTAGTTCCGGCGCGCGTCGGCGCGCATCGGCCGGGCCGGTGTCGGTGCCGCACTGATCGCCATGGCACAGTCCTCCCTTTCTTCCGCCCCGGGGTCCAGGATGCCATCGCCTCCGCAGGAGTGAGGCCGCGCGGAGTGGCGCACGACAGAGGCCCCTGCCGAGTCGCACGACTCGGCAGGGGCCCCGGTGGAACGTCGGATACCGCCCGATCAGTCCTTGATCTCGCAGATGACGGCGCCGGAGGAGACCGAGCTGCCGACCTCGGCGGCAAGACCCTTGACGGTGCCGGAGCGGTGCGCGTTCAGCGGCTGCTCCATCTTCATGGCCTCCAGGACGACGATCAGGTCGCCCTCCTGGACCTGCTGGCCCTCTTCGACCGCGATCTTGACGATGGTGCCCTGCATCGGGGATGCCAGGGTGTCGCCGGAGACCGCCGAACCGCTCTTCTTCGCGGCGCGGCGCTTGGGCTTGGCGCCCGCGGCGAGCCCGGTACGGGCCAGGCTCATGCCGAGCGAGGAGGGCAGGGAGACCTCAAGGCGCTTGCCGCCGACCTCGACGACGACCGTCTCGCGGCCGGCCTCCTCCTCGGCCTCCGCGTCGGCGGTGGCGGTGAAGGGCTTGATCTCGTTGACGAACTCGGTCTCGATCCAGCGGGTGTGGACCTGGAACGGTTCGCTGGTGAACGCCGGGTCGGTGACGACCGCGCGGTGGAACGGGATGGCGGTGGCCATGCCCTCGACGTTGAACTCGGCCAGCGCACGGGCGGCACGCTGGAGCGCCTGCTCGCGGGTCGCACCGGTCACGATCAGCTTCGCCAGCAGCGAGTCCCAGGCGGGGCCGATGACGGAGCCGGACTCCACACCCGCGTCGAGGCGGATGCCGGGGCCGGTCGGCGGGGCGAACGTGGTGACGGTGCCCGGGGCGGGCAGGAAGCCGCGGCCCGGGTCCTCGCCGTTGATCCGGAACTCGAAGGAGTGCCCGCGCACGGCCGGGTCGTCGTAGCCCAGCGCCTCGCCGTCGGCGATGCGGAACATCTCGCGTACGAGGTCGAGGCCGCTGACCTCCTCGGTCACCGGGTGCTCGACCTGGAGGCGGGTGTTGACCTCCAGGAACGAGATGGTGCCGTCCGTGCCGACCAGGAACTCCACCGTGCCGGCGCCGACGTAGCCGGCCTCCTTCAGGATGGCCTTGGACGCCGCGTACAGCTCCGCGTTCTGCTCGTCCGACAGGAACGGGGCCGGGGCCTCCTCGACCAGCTTCTGGTGGCGGCGCTGGAGCGAGCAGTCACGGGTGGAGACCACGACCACGTTGCCGTGGGTGTCGGCCAGGCACTGCGTCTCGACGTGACGCGGCCGGTCGAGGTAACGCTCCACGAAGCACTCGCCCCGGCCGAACGCCGCGACGGCCTCACGGACCGCGGAGTCGTACAGCTCCGGGATCTCCTCCAGCGTGCGCGCCACCTTCAGCCCGCGACCGCCTCCACCGAAGGCGGCCTTGATCGCGATCGGCAGCCCGTGCTGCTCGGCGAAGGCCACGACCTCGGCGGAGCCCTCGACCGGGTCGGGCGTGCCGGCCACCAGCGGGGCCCCGGCACGCTGCGCGATGTGCCGCGCCGCGACCTTGTCGCCGAGGTCCCGGATCGCCTGCGGCGGCGGGCCGATCCAGGTCAGACCCGCGTCGAGCACGGCCTGGGCGAACTCGGCGTTCTCCGACAGGAAGCCGTAGCCCGGGTGGATCGCGTCGGCCCCGGAGTCCTTGGCAGCCTGGAGCACCTTGGCCATGTCCAGATAACTGGCGGCCGGGGTGTCACCGCCCAGAGCGAATGCCTCGTCGGCCGCGCGCACATGCAGAGCGTCGCGGTCCGGGTCTGCGTAGACGGCCACGCTCCCGATCCCGGCATCCCGGCATGCCCGAGCAACACGGACAGCAATTTCGCCACGGTTGGCGATGAGCACCTTGCGCACGATGGCTCCCTCCTTGAAACAAGCTGAGTTTAGGGACTACCGACACGGCCCTACGACCCGTCCCCAATGGTGAGCTTGCCCACACGGAGTGTGATTGGAGGCTTGCTCAAGTCGCGAAATCCCTTGTGGCACCACGGTACGCCGGGTTTCATGACCGCACAGTAGCCACGAGGTGTGGTCCAGGTCTCTGTTCGGACGAGCTGCGACTTTTCGCGTTTCTTTGTCGAGTCCCCACTAATGGGCGAACGATTCTTTGCGCGACGCACGAGAGCCGCGACAAGGGGTACGCGACGAGTGCGCCCGCGCACGCGCCGCGCGCGGGGCGGAGGTGGAGATCGCCCGGACCCTTGTCCGGAGCATTACCCGTTAGTAGGGTCCGCGCTATCGCAACGTACTGCAGGTAACAGGGGGTGAGCACCGTGGTGCGCAGACCGGTGGCGTTCGTGACCGCGCTCGTGCTGTTCGCGGAAGCCGTGGGCATCGTGCTCATCAACGGCATCCTGGCGACGGTGGTCAAGAACCAGGACATGTCGCTGGCCGGGATGGACCCCGCCGTCATGGCCAACGGCACCTGGGCGATGGGCGGCGTCTTCGGCCTGTACCTGCTGCTGTGCGGCCTGCTCCTGCTGCTGGCCGGCATCCGCGACCGGGCCCCCGGCCGCTTCGCCCGCATCGTCCTGATCCTCTGCGCCGTGGTGCACGGGGTGCTGGGCGCGCTGACGGTCGGCCTGGTCGGCTGGACCGCGTTCGCGATCCTGATGGTGGTGCTCGGGCTGATAGTGCTGACGCTGGTGGCGTACGGCACCCGATCGGACGAACCCGCCGGCGAACCCGCCGCTGGCGCCGGAGCGAGCGCTCCGGCGCCGGTCTGAGCCGGGCCGGGTCGGCCCCGTCGGCTCTCAGACCCAGAGTTCGGTGACGGAGATCCCCAGCTCGCCCAGCAGCCGGCGCAGCAGTGGCAGCGAGAGCCCGACGACATTGCCGTGGTCGCCGTCGATGGAGTCGACGAACGGTGCCGAACGGCCGTCCAGGGTGAAGGCGCCCGCGACGTGGAGCGGCTCGCCGGTGGCCACGTAGGCGGCGATCTCGGCGTCCGTCGGTTCGCCGAAGCGGACGGTCGTGGAGGCGGTCGCCGAGGCGGTGCGTCCGGTCGCGGTGTCGATCACGCTGTGGCCCGTCTGCAGCACCCCGGCCCGGCCGCGCATGGACTTCCAGCGGGCGATGGCCTCCTCGCCGTCGGCCGGCTTGCCGAGCGCCTCGCCGTCGAGTTCGAGCACCGAGTCGCAGCCGATGACCAGAGCACCCGCCGCCTCCGCCCGGCCGGCCACCGCCGCGGCCTTGGCCTCGGCGAGCACGAGCGCCAGCTCGGCCGGTGTCGGGGCGCTCAGCGCGTCCTCGTCCACTCCGCTGACGATCACCTCGGGCGCGAAGCCGGCCTGCCGCAGCAGACCGAGACGGGCGGGGGAGGCGGAGGCGAGCACGAGACGGCGCTGATCAGTCATACGCGCCATCGTAGAAGAGGCGGACCGGCCCCGGCCCGGCCCCGGCCCCGCTCAGCGCATGCCGGCCACGAACATCGCGACCACCATCGCGAGAGCGAGCACCAGCCCCGCACGACGCATCATGTCCTGGGCGTCGCGCAGTTCCTTCGGCGGCTTGTTCTCGGGGTCGGACCACAGCATGGAAACGATCCTGCTGCCGCGGCGGACGGCGCGCCTGAGTACGGGTACTCAACCACCGTGGTGCGTACGGGCCAGATCGCGCCCGGACGCACCGGAGGCCCGGACCCGAAGAGGCCCGGACCTCCGGAAACGTGTGCGAAGGGATGTTCCCGCGCCTACCCGGGCCAGTACGTCCGGGCCCAGGCCCGCGGCCCCGGCAGATGACGTGTGCGCCGGGCGATGCGTCCCGGGTCGGACCACTGGCCGGGCAGCGCCGGCCCGCCGGCCGGCGTGCCGGACGGCTCGTCGGACATCGTCGCCGCGGCGCGCGCCCGCACCACCGCCAGGGCGGCGGCCAGTTCCTCAGGGGTCGGGTTGCCCCGTACGACCTTGATCATGGCCAGGGCCCTTTCTAGAGGGGGATGTTGCCGTGCTTCTTCGGGGGCAGCGATTCCCGCTTGGTACGCAGCTGGCGCAGCCCCTTCACGATGTGGGCGCGGGTGTCGGACGGCATGATCACCGCGTCGACGTAACCGCGTTCGGCCGCCACGTACGGGTTGAGCAGCGTGTCCTCGTAGTCGGCGATCAGCTCGGCACGGGTCGCGTCCTGGTCCTCGGCGGCGGCGATCGTCCGGCGGTGCAGGATGTTCACCGCTCCCTGCGCGCCCATCACCGCGATCTGCGCGGTCGGCCAGGCGAGGTTGATGTCGGCGCCCAGGTGCTTGGATCCCATGACGTCGTACGCGCCGCCGAACGCCTTGCGGGTGATCACGGTGATCAGCGGGACGGTCGCCTCGGCGTAGGCGTAGATCAGCTTGGCGCCGCGGCGGATGATGCCGCCGTACTCCTGGTCGACGCCGGGCAGGAAGCCGGGGACGTCCACGAAGGTCAGCACGGGCACGTTGAAGGCGTCGCAGGTGCGGACGAAGCGCGCGGCCTTCTCGCTCGCGTTGATGTCGAGGCAGCCCGCGAACTGCATCGGCTGGTTGGCGACGATGCCGACCGGGTAGCCCTCGACGCGCCCGAAGCCGGTGATGATGTTCGGCGCGAACAGGGCCTGGGTCTCCAGGAACTCGCCGTCGTCCAGCACGTGTTCGATGGCGGTGTGCATGTCGTACGGCTGGTTCGCCGAGTCCGGGATGAGGGTGTCGAGCTCGCGGTCCTCGTCCGTGGTGGCGAGGTCGGCCGCCTCGGGGAAGGCGGGCGCCTCGGACAGGTTGTTCGAAGGGAGGTACGACAGCAGCGACTTGACGTACTCGATGGCGTCCTTCTCGTCGCCCGCCATGTGGTGCGCCACACCGGAGGTGGTGTTGTGGGTGCGGGCGCCGCCGAGCTCCTCGAAGCCGACGTCCTCGCCGGTGACCGTCTTGATGACGTCGGGGCCGGTGATGAACATGTGCGAGGTCTGGTCGACCATGACCGTGAAGTCGGTGATCGCGGGGGAGTAGACCGCGCCGCCCGCGCACGGTCCGACGATCAGCGAGATCTGCGGCACGACACCCGAGGCGTGCACATTGCGGCGGAAGATCTCCGCGAACAGACCGAGCGCGGCCACGCCTTCCTGGATCCGGGCGCCGCCGCCGTCGTTGATGCCGATGACCGGGCAGCCGGTCTTCAGCGCGAAGTCCATCACCTTGACGATTTTCTCACCGTAGACCTCGCCGAGCGAGCCGCCGAAGATGGTGAAGTCCTGCGAATAGACGCAGACGGGGCGGCCGTCGACCGTCCCGTAGCCGGTCACGACGCCGTCTCCGTACGGGCGGTTCTTCTCGATGCCGAAGTTGGTGGAGCGGTGCCGGGCGAATTCGTCGAGCTCCACGAAGGAACCCTCGTCGAGCAGCAGGTCGACCCGTTCGCGCGCGGTCAACTTGCCCTTGGCGTGCTGCTTCTCGACCGCGCGCGCGGAGCCCGCGTGCGTCGCCTCGTCGATTCGGCGCTGCAGGTCCGCGATCTTGCCCGCGGTCGTGTGGATGTCGGTCTCTTCCGGCTCGGACATCGGGTGGCGGCTCCCTGCCTGGTCACGGGGACGACTGTGCTGCTGATCAGGTACTGAAACACCTACTGATCCGTAGGGTATCGGCGCGGATACGGTTCGGCAGTGCGTCGTTTGCCACACCTAGTCTGGCTTGCATGACACCTTCGGATGCGTTTCAGAACCGTTGGTCGGACCTGGACCGGCCGCCCCTGAACGTCGCCGCGCTGCGCCGCGGACTGCTGCGGCCGGGCGGCCTGTGGACCTCGCTCGACGTCGTGGAGACCATCGGGTCCACCAACACCGAGCTCGCCCGGCGGGCGGCGGCAGGGCTCGACGAGGGCACCGTGCTGGTCGCCGAGGAGCAGACCGCGGGCCGGGGCCGCCTCGACCGCACCTGGACGGCTCCGGCCCGTTCGGGCCTGTTCTTCTCCGTCTACCTGGAGCCGGGCGACGTCCCCGCCGAACGGTGGGGCTGGCTGCCGCTGCTCACGGGCGTCGCCGCCGCGACCGGCCTGGCGCGTGCCGCGGGCGTCGACACGGCCCTGAAGTGGCCCAACGACCTCCTGGTCACGGTGGAGGGCATGGAGCGCAAGGCGGGCGGCATCCTGGCCGAGCGCGCCGGGGACGGCGTCGTCGTCGGCATGGGCCTCAACGTCTCCCTGCGCGCCGATGAGCTGCCCGTCCCCACGGCCGGCTCGCTGGCCCTGGCCGGGGCCGTCTCCACCGACCGCGACACCCTGCTGCGGGGCGTGCTGCGCTCGCTGGAGCACTGGTACGGCCAGTGGCGCGCGGCGGACGGCGACGCGGCGGCGAGCGGCCTCCAGGAGGCGTACGCGGCGGGCTGCGCGACGCTCGGCCGGACGGTACGGGCCCAGTTGCCCGGCGACCGCACGCTCACCGCCGAAGCGGTGGCGATCGACAGCGACGGCCGCCTGATCCTGTCCACCGACGACGGCCTCCAGGAACCGGTGTCGGCCGCCGACATCGTCCACCTGCGGGGCGCGGGGGGCGGCCTGGCCTGAGGGCCGGGCTGCCGCGACGCGGACCGGCTCGCCGGGGCTGTCCGGCTGCCTTTTTGTCCTCAATCGCCGGACGGGCTGAAATCGCCTCGCCCGGCATTCGAAGGGCCTGCGCGCGGGGGTCTCGTGGCGTCTGTCGGCCACTCACTGGTGCCTGCCCTGCCGAGCCTCCCGGCCCACCCGAACACGTACCCGGGGCATGAAGACCGTGCCCTCCTGGAAACCACCCACCGACCGAAACCACCCACGCCCCCTGGCTCACCCAGGAACATTCCGGGACGACTTAGAAACCACCCGCCGGCCGAAACCACCCACGCCCCCCGGCCCACCCAGGCATCGTTCCGGGAGGCCTCGGGGCATGAAGACCGTGCCCTCCTGGAAACCACCCACTGACCGAAACCACCCACGCCCCCCGGCCCACCCAGGAACATTCCGGGACGCCATAGGGGCGTGAGCCACGGCACACCTGCCGTATCGTTGAGGCGATCCACCGACAGATCGGCAGGGCAGTGCGCAGGGAACGGGCAGGAGGCGGCTGGTGACCGTCGACGACACGACCTCCGGTGCGGGCGCACAGCCCCCGTCGGAACCCTCGGTCCACGCGACACCGCATCACGAAGTCGACCATACGGCGGAACCGACCGACGACCCCCTCGCGATCCGGCTGGAACAGCTGATCCTGGGCGCCGACCGTCGCTACACGCCGTTCCAGGCGGCCCGTACCGCCGGTGTCTCGATGGATCTGGCCTCCCGGTTCTGGCGGGCCATGGGCTTCGCCGACATCGGGCAGGCCAAGGCGCTCACCGAGGCCGATGTGCTGGCGCTGCGCCGGCTCGCCGGTCTCGTCGAGGCGGGGCTGCTCAGCGAACCGATGGCGATCCAGGTGGCCCGGTCCACCGGGCAGACCACCGCCCGGCTGGCGGAGTGGCAGATCGACTCCTTCCTGGAAGGGCTGACCGAGCCGCCCGAGCCCGGAATGACCCGTACCGAGGTCACGTACCCGCTGATCGAGCTGCTGCTCCCGGAGCTCCAGGAGTTCCTGGTCTATGTGTGGCGGCGCCAGCTGGCCGCCGCCACCGGGCGGGTCGTGCAGGCCGCCGACGACGAGGAGATGGTCGACCGCCGCCTGGCCGTCGGCTTCGCCGACCTCGTCGGGTTCACCCGGCTGACCCGGCGGCTGGAGGAGGAGGAGCTCGGCGAGCTGGTCGAGGCCTTCGAGACCACCTCGGCCGACCTGGTGGCCGCCCACGGCGGCCGTCTCATCAAGACCCTCGGCGACGAGGTCCTCTTCGCCGCCGACGACGCGGGCACCGCGGCCGAGATCGCGCTGCGCCTGATCGAGGCGATGACCCAGGACGAGATCATGCCGGCGCTGCGCGTGGGCATCGCGTTCGGCACGGTCACCACCCGGATGGGCGATGTCTTCGGTACGACGGTGAACCTCGCCAGCCGGCTGACGTCGATAGCGCCGAAGGACGCCGTGCTGGTGGACGGGGCCTTCGCCGAGGAGCTGACCCGTACCGGCGACGCCCCGGCCTCCGAGGCGCAGGCGGCGGAGGAGGCCGCGGTGGCCGAGAAGGAGCGCCAGGAAGGCGTGGAGCCGGTCGCCCTGCCCAAGTACCGCTACGGGCTGCAGCCGATGTGGCAGCGCCCGGTGCGCGGCCTCGGCGTGGTGGAGCCCTGGCTGCTGGCCCGCCGCACCACCTCCTGAATCCCGGGCCCGGACACTCCCGGGGCCGCTGTCGGGGCCGCGCCATAGGATCCCTCCGGTAACGATCGTTAACCGGAGGGGTGAAGCCATGACCGTCACGTCCGAGCAGCGGTTCGGGGAATTCGTCGTCGTACGGGTCCACGAGGGGCAGGAACACGTCGCCGAGCTGGTCCTGGACCGGCCCGGAGCGATGAACGCCGTGTCCACGGACATGGCCCGTTCGATCGCCGCCGCCTGCGCCGCGCTCGCCGCCGACCCCGGCCTACGGGTCACCGTCCTCACTTCCAGCCATGAGCGGGCCTTCTGCGTGGGCGCGGACCTGAAGGAGCGCAACTCCTTCACCGACGCCGACCTGCTGCGCCAGCGCCCCACCGCCCGGTCCGCGTACACCGGCGTGCTCGAACTGCCGATGCCGACGATCGCCGCCGTGCACGGCTTCGCGCTCGGCGGCGGATTCGAGCTGGCGCTGTCCTGCGACCTGATCGTCGCCGACCGCACCGCCGTGGTCGGTCTGCCCGAGGTGTCGGTCGGTGTCATCCCGGGCGGCGGCGGTACGCAGCTGCTGCCGCGGCGGATCGGTGCGGCGCGCGCCGCCGAGCTGGTCTTCACGGCCCGGCGGGTGGAGGCGGCCGAGGCGCTCGACAGCGGGCTGGTCGACGAACTGGTGGAGGCCGGACAGGACCGCGCGGCCGCGCTGGCGCTCGCCGGCCGGATCGCCGCCAACTCCCCGGTGGGGCTGCGGGCCGCCAAGCGGGCGCTGCGGCTGGGCCATGGCCTCGATCTGCGGGCCGGTCTCGAAGTCGAGGACGCCGCCTGGCGCTCGGTGGCCTTCTCCGGGGACCGGGCCGAGGGCGTGGCCGCGTTCAACGAGAAGAGGAAGCCGAACTGGCCCGGTGAGTGACGCGACGTGACCTTTGGTAACTGATGAGACACGAAGCGCACGCAACGAAAGCCCCAAACTGATCAAATCACCACAAATCTACTTAAGCTGTAGCGATGGGTGGTGATGATGCACGGCTGCGGGCCGTGGTTTCGCTTGCGCAGGCGATGGCGGCGGCACACACCCCGCGGGGGTCGTGGCGAGCGGCCGCGCTGGGGGCGTGCGAGGCGCTGGGCGGCAGCTTCGCCGCGCTCTCCGTATGGGAGCGCGGCCGCGGGGAGCTGCGGGTGCTGGTGAACGCGGGCGAACGGGCCGAAGGGGAGGAGGAGTTCCCCGAGGCGGAGACGTATCCGGTGCACCAGTTCCCGGAGATCACCGAGTTCCTGCATGAACGGTGGGCCGGGGGCGGTGAGCCGGACGCCTGGGTCGAGACCGCCGACGGTTCGGCCGGCGTGGCGCCGGGCGGGGACGCGGGGCTGCGGGAGTACGGCAGCGGATACGGCCGGGAGCGGGTGGCCGCGCTGCGCCGGCGCGGGCGCAGCTGCTGCGTGGTCGCCCCGATCGTGCTGCACGGGCGGGCCTGGGGCGAGCTGTATGTGGCCCGCCCGGTGGGGGCGCCGGTGTTCGGGCGGTCGGACGCGGACTTCGCGACCGTGCTGGCCGCGGTCGTCGCCGCCGGGATCTCCCAGAGCGAACGGCTCGAAGAGGTCCGCAAGCTCGCCTTCACCGATCCGCTCACCGGTCTGGCCAACCGCCGCGCCGTCGACGTGCGGCTGGACGAGGCGGTGGAGCGGCACCGGGTGGACGGGGCGGTGGTCAGCCTGGTCGTCTGCGATCTCAACGGTCTGAAGCAGGTCAACGACACCCAGGGCCACGCGGTCGGCGACCGGCTGCTGGAACGTTTCGGCTCGGTGCTGTCCCGCTGCGGCGCCATGCTGCCCGGCGCGCTCGCGGCCCGGCTCGGCGGTGATGAGTTCTGCCTGCTCACGGTGGGGCCCGAGGTGGACGACGTGGTCCGGGTGGCCACCGAACTCTGCGAGCGGGCGGCCGAGTTGGAGCAGGGGGACGGGGTGGCGTGCGGGATCGCGTCGACCGGTGATCCGATCGGCCCGGTGGTGTCGGCGCGGCGGCTGTTCCGGCTGGCGGACGCGGCCCAGTACCGGGCGAAGGCGGCCCGCTCGGTCGAACCGGTGGTGGCGGGACGCGACGGCGAGGTGCTCCGGCTGGCCGATTCGCCGCCCAAGCCCGCGCACGACCGCCGTCGCCTGCGCGGCAGCCGCCCCTGAGCGCCGCACCGGCCGGTAAGGGGTCAACCGTACGACCACTAGTGACATGAAGGGATTCAGTCCGTACGCTTCTGAATATGGATATGCACACAGTCGTGGTGGGGACGTCCGGCACCACCGCTCAGGACGTCATCGCCGTGGCCCGCGGCAACGCCCGCGTCGAGCTCTCCGCAGCCGCCGTCGACGCGCTTGCCGCCGCCCGCGAGATCGTGGACGCACTCGCCGCCAAGCCCGAGCCGGTCTACGGCGTCTCCACCGGATTCGGGGCGCTGGCCAGCCGGCACATCAGCCAGGATCTCCGCGCACAGCTCCAGCGCAACATCGTCCGCTCGCACGCCGCCGGCATGGGGCCGCGCGTCGAGCGCGAGGTCGTCCGCGCGCTGATGTTCCTGCGGCTGAAGACGGTCGCCTCCGGACACACCGGCGTACGCCCCGAGGTCGCGCAGACCATGGCCGACATCCTCAACGCGGGCATCACGCCCGTCGTCCACGAGTACGGCTCGCTCGGCTGCTCCGGCGACCTGGCCCCGCTCTCCCACTGCGCCCTGACGCTGATGGGCGAGGGCGACGCGGAGGGCCCCGACGGCACCGTGCGCCCCGCCGGTGAGCTGCTCGCCGCCCATGGCATCACCCCGGTCGAGCTGCGCGAGAAGGAGGGCCTCGCCCTTCTCAACGGCACCGACGGCATGCTCGGCATGCTCGTGATGGCCCTGGCCGACCTGAAGAACCTCTACACCTCCGCCGACATCACCGCCGCCCTCTCCCTGGAGGCGCTGCTCGGCACGGACAAGGTGCTCGCCCCGGAGCTGCACGCCATCCGCCCGCACCCGGGCCAGGGCGTCAGCGCCGACAACATGCTGCGGGTCCTCGCCGGGTCCGGCCTCACCGGCCACTTCCAGCAGGACGAGGCGCCGCGCGTGCAGGACGCCTACTCCGTACGCTGCGCCCCCCAGGTCAACGGCGCCGGACGCGACACCCTCGACCACGCCGCCGTCGTCGCGGCCCGCGAGCTGGCCTCCGCCGTCGACAACCCCGTCGTGCTGCCCGACGGCCGGGTCGAGTCCAACGGCAACTTCCACGGCGCCCCCGTCGCGTACGTACTCGACTTCCTGGCGATCGTCGCGGCGGACCTCGGCTCCATCACCGAGCGTCGCACCGACCGGCTGCTGGACAAGAACCGCTCGCACGGGCTGCCGCCGTTCCTCGCCGACGACGCCGGGGTGGACTCGGGCCTGATGATCGCCCAGTACACCCAGGCCGCCCTGGTCAGCGAGATGAAGCGGCTCGCGGTACCCGCCTCGGCCGACTCGATCCCGTCCTCCGCGATGCAGGAGGACCACGTCTCCATGGGCTGGTCGGCGGCGCGCAAGCTCCGTACCGCCGTCGACAACCTCGCCCGGATCGTCGCCGTCGAGCTCTACGCGGCGACCCGCGCCATCGAGCTGCGCGCCGCCGGGGGCCTCACCCCCGCGCCCGCCTCGCAGGCCGCCATCGAGGCGCTGCGCGCGGCGGGGGTCCAGGGGCCGGGGCCGGACCGCTTCCTGTCGCCGGACCTGGCCGCGGCGGACGCGTTCGTGCGCGCGGGCAAGCTGGTCGCGGCGGTCGAGCCGGTGACCGGCCCGCTGGCCTAGGCGCGTTCCAGAGGTGTTCTAGACGGACAGGGCGTCGGTGCGGCGGGCCGAGCGGGAGACCAACGCCGCGCCGATGCCCAGGAACGCCACTCCGCCGATCAGATACGGGGTGGTGTCGGTCCCGGTCCCGGTGTCGGCCAGCCTCGGACCGGCCGCGGTGTCCCCGGCAGCGGTGGCCGGTCCGCTCCGTGCGCCCGGTGCGCCGGCCGGATCGTCCGTCGCGTTGGCGGACGGGACGAACCACAGGGCGGCCAGCAAAGTGGCCGCGGCGGTGGCGGTCAGAAGCGGGCGGCGAGCGACGGTCACGGAATCGATCCCCCTTGTCACAGCCGTGAGTCAGGCATGTGCGTCGATGCTAGTGAAAGCAGTGGGTCGTGGGAAAGCCGGGAGTGCGGGGAGCTTACGCTCCGGCGCATGAGTACTTCTGAGACATCACGCTTTGTTCGGCTTCGAGTTGAAATGGTGCTGGAGATCACGGACCCCGACGCCCTCAGCGGCACCGCGCTGGAGTCGATCGCCGTCGAGTACGGGGAACCGGGCGGCGAGTCCGCCGAGCAGCGCATGCTCGCCGAGGACGCCGTACGGGAGGACGGTGCGGAGGCCCTCGCCTCCCTCGTCGACCCGTTCGACCTGGTCGGCGAGGTGCCCGGGGTCGAGCTCACCCAGGCGTCCTGGAGCAGCGAGATCGTCGACTACGACCCGGACGACCCGGATGCCTGGGACCTCGACGACGAGGACGGCGAGGAGGACGAGGAGGGCGAGGAGGACGACGAAGAGGGCGGTGGCGGCGTCCCGCACAATGGGTGAGGACGACGGTCACGTCGCCGCGAGCGGCGGGACCAGCAGCTGGTGAACACCGGCCCCGGACCGCTTCGCACGCGGACCGGGGCCGTGTCGTTCGCCGGTCACCTTTACGTGATCGGCGTCGGGAACCACCGCAACCGCGGACGCGTCGATGAGTGTTGTTCCCCACATCTTTCTTGGATGTGGAACGGAGGACCCTATCCATGGGTTCTAGGACCATTGACGGGTTTCGCCGGTCGGCGGCTCTGCTCGGGGTTTTTGGGGATTCGGCAACGATGGAGAAGCGTGTGATGACGGACAGCAAGCGGCGCAAGGGCCTGATGGCCGCGTCCGCACTGCTCGGCGGCGTACTGGTGCTCACCGGCTGCAACGACAGCGGGGAGAGCAGTGCCGAGGGCTCGAAGAAGTCGCAGACTGCCGAGGTCGACAAGGCAGCAGCCCAGGACGCGTCGGAAGCTCAGATAGCGATCTCGCCGAAGAACGGCGCGACCAACGCGAGCATCAACAAAGACGCCAAGGTCACCGTCGCCAAGGGCACGCTGTCCGAGGTCACCATGACCACGGCGGCCGGAGCCGCCGTCAAGGGCACGCTCTCCGCCGACGGCAAGAGCTGGAAGCCGGACGGCCAGCTGGAGCGCTCGACCACGTACAAGATCAGCGCGACGGCGAAGGACTCCAAGGGCCGCGAGGCGCACGAGAACTCCTCCTTCACCACCGTCTCGCCCGCCAACAGCTTCATCGGGAACTTCACCCCCGAGGACGGCTCCACGGTCGGCGTCGGCATGCCCGTCTCGATCAACTTCAACAAGGCGATCACGGACAAGAAGGCCGTCGAGGCCGGTGTCACCGTGACGTCCAGCAGCGGTCAGCAGGTCGTCGGCCACTGGTTCAACTCCCAGCGTCTCGACCTGCGTCCCGAGCAGTACTGGCAGAGCGGCTCCACCGTCACGCTGAAGCTCGCGCTGGACGGCGTCGAGGGCGCGGACGGCGTCTTCGGCGTGCAGCAGAAGACGGTCACCTTCAAGGTCGGCCGCAACCAGGTCTCGACGGTCGACGCCAAGACCAAGATGATGACCGTCACCCAGGACGGCAAGACGATCAGGACCATCCCGATCTCTGCCGGCTCCCCCGACAACCCCACGTACAACGGGCAGATGGTGATCTCCGAGAAGTTCAAGGAGACCCGGATGAACGGTGCGACAGTCGGCTTCACCGACTCCGACGGCAAGGGCGAGTACGACATCAAGGACGTGCCGCACGCCATGCGGCTGTCCACCTCGGGCACCTTCCTCCACGGCAACTACTGGGGCGCGCGGTCGATCTTCGGCAGCGCCAACACCAGCCACGGCTGCGTCGGCCTCGCCGATGTGAAGGGCGCGGGCGACGCCGGCCAGCCCGCCGCGTGGTTCTACAACAACTCCATGGTCGGCGACGTGGTCATCGTCAAGAACTCGCCGGACCGGACCATCACCCCCGACAACGGCCTCAACGGCTGGAACATGAGCTGGGCGGAGTGGACGGCGGGCTCCCAGGCCTGACCCCACCCACGCGTCGTCCCCGACGCGAGCCGCCGGTGGTCGCCCTCGGCGACGGCCGGTCCCCGAGTCCCGTACGGAGGCGGCGGCACCCGGATCCCCTCGGATCCGCGGTGCCGCCGCCTCCGGCGTTCACAGGGCTTCTCCTCCGGCTCTCACGCGGCGGCCTGGCAAGGGACCTGCGGGGTGCGGCAGTTGCGGGGTGCGGCAGGTGCGGCGGGGCCGGGCGGGTGGGCCGGGGCCTGCCCGGTCCCAGCTCACACCGCCTCGCGCCCCGCACTACTCTCACAGCCATGACCACCGCCATCACCGCCATGATCACCGCAGTAGTCGGAGTGCTCGGCACCCTCCTCGCCCCGGTGTTCGTGCAACGGCTGGCCGTGCGCCAGCGCGCCGAGGAGGCCCGACTGGCGGACGAGCAGCGGAAGTTCGAGGAGCGGCGCGCCCAGTACACGGCCATGAACCGGGCCTCCCGGCAGTTCCACACCCTCCTCAAGGACGCCCTGCACCGCATCCGTGACGACGTCTACACGGAGCAGGAACGCACCCAGCTCGAAGAGGCCCGTCTCGACCACCGCGACCGCTACGCCGAGGCGCAGATGATCGTCCCGGAACGGATACTGCAGGCGTCCCGCGACCTCAACCGGGTGCTCGCCGCCGGTGACGCCACCGTCAAACGCCTCGACCGGGGCGTCGCCCGCGAGGGCGAGGGCGTCGAACAGGCCATGGAGGACCTGAAGGCGGCCGACCCCTGCCTCGACACGATGCGGGAGCTGATGCGCCGGGACCTGGGCGTCACGGACTGAGTCCCACCCGGCAAACCCTGGAGCCACCGGCACCGTGGTACAGCTGGCTACACCATGGATCAGGGGGACCGGCCCCTCGTGGCGGCCGTCCCGCGCCAGCAGGATGGAGACATCACCCGGCCAGGCCACGGAGGAATCCCATGAAAGCACTGCTCTGGATCGTGCTCTGCGCGGCGATCGTCGCGAACGTCTCGCTCAACCTGATGGAGGACAACGGTCTGCACATCGCGCTGAGCGTGGTATCCGGAGTGGTCGTCCTCGCGTCCGGAGCGGGGCTGTGGATGCTGCGCCGCGAGGCCCGGCCGTAGCGATCGGGCCCCATTGCACGGGTCCACTTGAAAGAACCTCCGGAGCGACTGGGAGAATACATATGCCACAACGGTTCTGTACGTCGCTTCCGTGAGCCGCAGAGCGTGCGATGTCTGGGCGACGCCCTCAATGGGGAGGGGGGACCGCTGGCGCCCCCTGGGACGGGGGGCGCCTTCGCGCGCGATGCCCATCGACGGAAGGTCTTGACCCTGATGCAGGCCACCCCTGATTCCGTAACCCCGCACGCCACCGAGAGCCGCGTCATCGAGCCGCTGTACGCCGAGATCCTCCGGCGCAACCAGGGCGAGAAGGAGTTCCACCAGGCGGTCCGGGAGGTCCTGGAGACCCTCGGCCCGGTCCTCGCGAAGCGTCCCGAGTTCGTGGACGCCAAGATCATCGAGCGCGTCTGTGAGCCCGAGCGCCAGCTCATCTTCCGGGTGCCGTGGTCCGACGACTCCGGCGACATCCATGTGAACCGCGGCTTCCGCGTCGAGTTCAGCAGCTCGCTCGGACCGTACAAGGGCGGGCTGCGCTTCCACCCCTCGGTCAACCTCGGCATCGTGAAGTTCCTCGGCTTCGAGCAGATCTTCAAGAACGCGCTCACCGGCATGCCCATCGGCGGCGGCAAGGGCGGCGCGGACTTCGACCCCAAGGGCCGCTCGGACGCCGAGATCATGCGGTTCTGCCAGTCGTTCATGACCGAACTCCACCGCCACCTCGGCGAGTACACCGACGTCCCCGCCGGTGACATCGGCGTCGGCGGCCGGGAGATCGGCTACCTGTTCGGCCAGTACAAGCGGATCACCAACCGCTACGAGTCCGGCGTACTCACCGGAAAGGGCCTCGGCTGGGGCGGCGCCCAGGCACGCACCGAGGCGACCGGCTACGGCTGCGTCCTGTTCACCGCCGAGATGCTCCGCAGCCGGGGCGAGTCCCTCGACGGCCAGCGCATCGTCGTCTCGGGCTCGGGCAATGTCGCGATCTACGCGATCGAGAAGGCCCAGCAGCTCGGCGCGACCGTGGTGACCTGCTCCGACTCCAACGGCTACGTCGTGGACGAGAAGGGCATCGACCTCGCCCTCCTCAAGGAGATCAAGGAGGCCGGCCGCGGCCGTGTCTCCGAGTACGCGGAACGCCGCGGCGAGCACGTCAAGTACGTCCCCGGCACCGGCGTCTGGAACGTCCCCTGCGACGTGGCCCTGCCCTGCGCCACCCAGAACGAACTCCATGAGGCCGACGCCGTCGCCCTGGTGCGCAACGGCGTGAAGGCGGTCGCCGAGGGCGCCAACATGCCCACCACACCGGAGGCCGTACGTGTCCTCCAGGAGGCGGGCGTCGCCTTCGCCCCCGGCAAGGCGGCCAACGCGGGCGGCGTGGCCACCAGCGCCCTGGAGATGCAGCAGAACGCCTCCCGCGACTCCTGGACCTTCGCCCACACCGAGGAGCGCCTCGCGGAGATCATGCGCCACATCCACGACTCCTGCTACACCACCGCGGAGCGCTACGGCAGCCCCGGCAACTACGTGGTCGGCGCCAACATCGCCGGCTTCGAACTGGTCGCGGACGCGATGCTGGCACAGGGCCTGATCTGACCCGGCACCCCTGACGCCACCGTGGCCCGGCCGCCCCGAGCGGCCGGGCCGCTGTCATGCCAGGCGGGCAACGAAGTCGGTGGGAGTTCACATGGTCACGTCAGCCGGCCGCCACCGGACCGCGCCGCCGGAAGGTCTCCGCCAGCCCCGTGTTCACGACCACCACCACCCCGAAGACCACCGCCGCCCCCGAATGCCCCACCGCGTGCACCGCGTACGCACCACAACCGAGCACCACCGCCTTGACCAGCAGGACCCCCACGAGCGGCGGCCGGAAGCGGGCCCGAGGCGCGGCGAACATCCCCCACACCACGGCGGCGACCGCGGGCGCCCCGACCCCCAGCAGCACCCGGGCGACCACACCGCCCCCAGTGGCGAACCCCCACCAGGCCAGAGCCCCCAGCGCCGCCAACTCGACGACGAACGCAAGCAGTTCATTGGCCATGAACCAGGCCGGACCGGCCGGGGTGGCGGGAGTGCTACGGCCTTCGCCGGTCATCGATGGGAGCTCCTTCTCGTACGGCGGCCGGTCCTGCCGGAATCGGCGACCGACCAACGGACCGGCAGACCGATCGACCGCGCTCGACGCACGCAACCCCACTGCCCATACCCCCCCGGCACGCTCACTCACTGGGCGAAACCGTCAGACAGCCATCCTGCCAGCCGCCGCACAGGCGGCCGAACCCCGGTCAACTCCTCCGCCCGGACCAGGAGACGCGGGGCGAGCCCGGAGTAGAAGCCGCGCGCACGGCCTGCAGCATTTCGGCGAGCGCGGCCAACTCGGGGAGGCCAGAGCCTTTGAGGCATCGTCCCAACTGCGAGCAGGTGGGCAGACGGTGGTGGTGCGACAGACGGCGCAGTTCGGCCGTGAGACGTCTTCGCGGCGTGGCTCGTATCGCGTCGAACGCCCCTGCGGTGGGGGACGCGTGGTCGGGGCCCGGGGTGAGGAAGTCCGGAGCCCAGCCAGAGACCGGCACCAGGGAACCGAGCAGCGACGCCCGCGCAGGCAGCTGCTTTCCGACGGCGTGCCGCCACACGGAGAACCGCGGGCCCGAACGATGACGGAGCGCTTGCAGACTCATCACGGCCTCACTCACCGGCAACGAGCTGTTGTAGCCGAGTGTCACCCGCGCCAGATCTGCCGAGGTGAAGTGGATTCGCAACATAAAGCCCCCGCTGTCCGAATTTTTGAGCGCGGCGCGTGCTGACCAGGGACATTCGGCTACAACCGACGGTCTTTGTCGAGCACGCACCCGGCCAAAGATGATGTGTTCACGCCGAAGCCGAAGCCGAGACCGGGCATCGAGCAAGCGCTCGTCAGGAGACGGCAGCTACGCAGCAGGAGAAGGCAAGCCCCGCTCGGGGCGTATCCAGAACCCGACCGCGCCCGCATCGGGCGAAAAGGTCCGCAGAAAAGGAGAATCTATGCGTGCACGAATATGGCTCACCGGCGCCGTACTGGGAGCCGCCCTGCTGACGAGTGGTGCAGCCGCCGCACAGGCAGCCCCTGCCCCCTCCGACACCAGCGTGACAGTGGTGACCGAGTACTGGAAAAAGATGAAGATGGGCTCCCTGCGGCAGTGTGAAGCCATGCGGGACTCCTACGCCGGCAGCGCTTTCTGCGCCCAAGAAGGCAGCACATGGTATCTCTGGATACTTGTCCCGTAATTGAGTCGCTGTAGTAACGCAGAAGGGCCCGTCCCCTTGGGCGCTGTTGGTTGATCCGGGCCTCGCGTGGCGTCGGTCTTCACGATCCGGTTGTGGTCGTGGAGACCGACGTTGTTGTGTGGTGTGGGTGTCGATGTCGATGCAGCCGAAGGGGCCGGGGGAGATTCCGGCGGAGACGATGGGGAGTGCCGGCTGTCGCTTCGGTCCCCGACCCTGCTCAGTCATCCAGAACGCGGATCCGGCCGGTCGCGGCCGGTGTTACGCCCAGGCGATGAAGTCGACCGAGTCGTTCGTCGCCGGGGGCTCCTGGAGGGACTGGTGCGGGAACAGCGGGCGGAACTGGTCGTTGTCCCTGTCGATGAGAATGGCGAGGTGGCTGGCGTTGTTCACCCAGGAGGAGGCTTCGTCGGCCGCGGAGGGTCCGTTGACGCCACCGCTCATGGGCAGGTCGTACAGGTTGACGTCGTAGCCGGCGCCGACGCCGTAGGCGGGACCCCGGTTGTTGTAGTCGCGGTACAGGCACAGGGTGGCCGACGGGCACGGCTCGCTGTCCTGGAGCTTGATCACGCCGGGCGGCAGGTGGGAGGCGTCGGCCTTGGCCGTGGTGGCGGTGCCGGGGAGCAGTGCGATGGCCACGGCCGCGGCTGCCGTAGCGGCCGCGCGGGCCAGTCCGCAGGGTCGCTGGAAGCTGGTCTTCATCTCTTCGTCTCTCCAAGGGGCTGACCGCCCGGCCGTACCGGGCGCGCAGGGGAACGGTTCGGCCCTCGGGTGTTCTGCATCGGCCCGGGGCTGACCGAGAGCCGTGGATTCCACGGTGGGGTGGGAGATCTCCACTCCGAAGAGAAGTTACGCCCTGTATGTGAAATATGACTATATGTGGTCGTGGTGGCGTGTCACTCACCCTCGATCGGACCACCGTCTTCCCGGCGGGCGTATCAAGTGAAGAGGATGCGGTACGGTGACGAGGTCATCACGCTCTGTGTGTTCACGCGCACATGGGGCGGCCCCCGGCGGTGCTCCAACACCATCCCGAGGGCCTACACCACCAGTGGAAGAGACCCACCGGAAATGTTGCGTCATGCTATCGCGCCCTCTGTGCGCTACACGAAGGCATCGAACGATGTCATCCGCCACCCGCGTCTGAACAGCGACGCGAAGATCCTCCTCCTGTACGTGCAGAGCCTCCCCGGCGACGCCACCTTCAAGCCCTTGGGCGAACTGGCCCAGAAGCTGGGCATCAAGGGCCGCGCGTACCAGAAGGCGAAGCGGCAACTGGTCGAGCACGGCTACGTACACGAGTGGCGCAGCCAGGCCGACGGCGGCCGCTGGATCACCGAGCAACTCGTCGCGAACACCTCCCTGTCGAGTGAGCAGGCGGCCCATGTGAGAGGAACCCCACCGGCCCCCTCGCCCGTCGCCGTGTCACCGAGTAGGCACTTACCGACGGTCGGCGTACCGGCTGCCCGGACGGCCGGTGGCTATGAACCGGTAGAAGATCACAGTGATAAGACCACTCCCCACCCACCCTCCGAACCCTCAGCAGCCCCCGAACCGGACAGCCCGGCCCCAACGGCGGACCCCACCCTGCTGGCCCGCGCCGAACGCGTCCTGCTCTCCCTGCGCCACTCCCGCCGCGAACTGCACCTGGGCGTAAAGGAGGCCGCCACGCTGGCCGTCGAGGCGGTCAAGTGGCTGGAGCGCGGCCTGAGCGAGTCCGACCTGCGTCAGGCCCTGCTCGCCGAACGCCCGAGAGAGGGTGTGCGCTCGGCCGTCGGCTTCCTCCGCTACCGCCTGGCCCAGAAACTCCCCGAACCCCGGACGGCCCACCGGTCCTACGACCCCACACGCCCCCGCGAGTTGATCGAGTGCCAGGGCCCAGGCGATGCACACACCTTCCGCCCCTTGCTGGACGAGACGGAATGCACCCCGTGCCGCCTGATCGCAGCGAACGCCATGTACTCCGCACCGCCCGCCCCGGAGCCCGACCACCTGCCGTGGCGAGAACGCTTCGCAAGGATCAACACAACACCGACGACCGCGCTGCCGGGCGAGGCCTGACGGCTACCGTGCCTTCTCCAGGTAGTACGTGTTGCGGCTGTCGGGATCACTGAAGAAGAAGTACAGGGCCAGCCCCTTCTTGCGGCGCTCCAGCTCCAGGGTCCAGGTGTACGACCCCGGAGCGGGCGCCCTGGACTCGTCGCCGCCGCCGCCGACCGTCTCGTCCGACGCCGCATCCGCCGGCTTGCGCCATGCCGACGACGTACGCCGGATGACACGCAAGGACACGTGCTGACCGTCGCTCCAGCCCATGGGCCGGTCGGTCAACTCCCACGTACCGGTGCCGGACATCCGCCACTGATCGTCGAAGTCGAATTCCTGCCCGTCGAGTTGCTTCACGACGGCGGAACCGTCCGCCCGCATGGTGACTTCCGTGCCATCGACGCACCGCCAGGTCCCGACGATCTCCGCAGCCGAGACCCCGGTGACGGCCGGCGCGTCCGCGTACTGCCCGGGCCCGCACCCGAACAGCGGCAGAGCGAGCAACACGGCTCCCAGGCCGGCCAATACGCCACGACGACCGCTGCCTACGCCCACGCCTGCACCTGTGCCGAACCCTGCCCTCATGCCCACCCCATCCATCTGCCGCTGCGTTCGCGGGCGGACGGCGATCATCCTCCTGCGGGGGCAGTGTTTCTGCAGCGGGGTGAGATCCCCAGGCACACCGGAGTCTCGTCGCTCGTCGGCGGCGGGTGCCACACTCGCCCGGGCGCCTACGAGGTACAGAGAGACGCGACGAACAGATCCCAGGTGCTGTGGAATACGGAAGTGCGGGGCTCTGTCACGCGCTGAGCTGCTGGTGCTGTACGGCGGCAAGGAACCCCTTCCACGATGCGTTGCCGAACACCAGCATCGGGCCGTCAGGGGCCTTCGAATCGCGGACCGCGGTGGACTGGGG
Source organism: Streptomyces atratus (assembly GCF_900119365.1). Lineage (GTDB taxonomy): Bacteria > Actinomycetota > Actinomycetes > Streptomycetales > Streptomycetaceae > Streptomyces > Streptomyces atratus_B. The sequence goes on along the minus strand of NZ_FPJO01000011.1, from coordinate 5,045 downwards.
GAGGCGGGCAGCCTCGACGCACTCAGTCGTATTCGCTCCGCTGTAAGACGACTTGAACCAGCGGAGAGGCTCGGGGGAGTGGGGTACCGGCATTACATCTCCTTGCGGACGCGCTCGATCAAGGCCGACGACGCGGCCATGTCCAACGCTTGTGCACGCAGGTAGTCGAACGCAAGTCTGTATCGGTCGAGTTCCTCGTCCTTCTCCATGAAGAGCGGGCCGACATGCAGGTCGACATACACAACGTCCAGGCTCGCTTCGGCCCCGCCGAGGATCACGAAACTGCCCAGGGCCGCGCCGTGAGCACCCTTGGAAAAGGGCAGGACTTGCAGGGTGATGTGCTGGGAGTTGTTGGCTTCGAGCAGGTGGCTCAGCTGATCGCGCATACTCTCGGCGGATCCGACCACGCGCCGGATCACCGACTCGTCGAGGATCGCCCACAGGTGGGGCGGCTTCGGACGGCTCAGGATCTCCTGGCGCTTCATGCGGATATCCACCAGACGCTGGATCTCCTCGGGCGCCAGCCGCATCTCGCTGGCGCCTTGAATCGCTGTGCTGTAGTTCCGCGTCTGCAGCAGCCCGGGTACGTAGGTACTGGAGAAGTGATCCTCGCGCACGGCCTCGTCTTCGAGCGTCAGCAGGAGATTCATGTCAGCGGGGATGGAATCTGTGTACGGACCCCACCAGCCCTGTTGCTTCGCGTCCTTCGCCAGGGCGACCACAGCATTCCGCTCCGCGTCGCTCGCGTCGTACTGACGGCAGAGCGCGTCGGCGATGGGCCACTTGACGGGCCCTTCCTGGGTCTCGTAGCGGCTGACAGTGGCCTTCGAGATGCCGACGAGCCGACCGGCCTCCTCCAGCGTCATGCCTTTCCGCGCGCGCAACTTGCGCATCATCGCGCCGAGCTGTCGACGTCGTGTTGTGGTTCTGACGGACATGGAGGGTGGCCTTCCGTTCCGTGTGCGCTGAGGCTCTTCGGCGCCAACAAGGCTATGTCTGGCACCCGTTGCCGCTATCTGGATTCACCCGATCGATTCTCGTGAGAAGTTTCATGAAGAGACTTCTTGCTGCCATACTCGCAAACCTGGCCACTCAGCGCAGTCGTTTGGATACGGCAGGTGCAGGGCTGATGTGGCGCCGGAAGGAGAGTGCATGTCCGGACACGACAGCAGTTCGCAACTCCGCAGTGTTCTGCCGTTTGAGGCTGAGCCGGCAGCGGTCCGGGGGCTGCGAAGAGTCGTCAGAAAGCAGCTCGTGGAGTGGAGCTTGTCGGCATTGGCCGAAGAAGCCGAGCTTGTGGTGAGTGAGCTGGCCGCCAACGTGATCAAGCACGTGGGAAGGGGTGTTGCTGCGACCCTGGTGATGGAGGCGGCAGGGGACCGACTGCGGATCGAACTCCATGACAAGAGTTACCAAGTGCCAGTGCTTAGCTCAGTGACCTGCGACGATGAGCGTGGCCGGGGCCTGCATCTGCTGGCCGGTATGGCCACAGACTGGGGAACGCTGCTGACAGCGACGGGCAAGTCCGTCTGGTGCGAGCTGACTGCCGGCCTGGAGACATGCTCCCGCCGGGTGCGACGCGCTGAGGCAGCCCTGATGGAATACCGACGCGATGCTGGTGCGCCACCATTGCTGCGGAGCCGCTCTGTCCAGATTCTTGAGGAATCTGCCACCGATCTCATCGCTGATCTCCTGCACTGGGCCACCGCCCAAGGCGGCGATCCGGACGGGTTGCTGGATCGAGCACAGATGCACTTCGAGGCGGACACAGCGTGACCGGCGCAGCACCTGAACGGAACGCTGCTAGCTGCGTGATCTTGCCTGCTCAGGCGCCATTCTCAATCTCAGCTCGCAGGGCCGCCGGAGTGCGCCACGTGGCGCCACCGTGGCTTCTGTGGCACATGCGGTGGCAGTTCGCACAGAGGAAGGCAAGGTCTTCCAGCCTGGTCTCGCGCGGGCCCGAGAGATGGAGGGGAAGGACATGGTGCACTTCGACGTAGCCCTCGCCGAGGGGCCCGTACCGATGACCGAAGTCAAACGCGCACACGGAACACTGAAGGGGCTGACCGAGTCTGCGTGCTTGGGCGATCTTCCGTTTACGCAGCGCAGGATTCCGCTCGCGATACGTCGCCCAGCGGGTCAGGAGGCGTCCTTCGGCAGCCGGGACTCCGTCCTCATCGACTTCGTTGGGCTGCTCAGGGATGCGGACGAGCTCGCCAGACGAGATTCCGTCCTCGATTGCCTGCGCGGCGAGCAGCATCTCTGCCTCACGTTCCATGAAGGCTTCAGCAACGAGTCTGGTCAGCCGACCACCCCTGGTGGCGGGGCCCGCGTAGTCGCGGCGGCCTGTGATCAAGTCCGCACTCTTGCGGCTGATGCTGGCGGCCGAGCGGAACTCGGGCACATCGTGTGCCGCGTTCCCGTGAAGGGGCAGAGAGCGGAGAAGGTCGGCGAGATCGCGTGTGGGCTGCTGGTACGCCCTGAGCTGGCCCCAGTCGTTGTTCACAACGCGCGAGCAGATCAGCAGCAACTCGTCCCAGGTCCAGTCAGGGCTGCGCATGGGCAATATCGTATGCGTGTTCGCTGCGGTGCGGGGGTGTCTGAGGAAGGTCAGCACGTGCCGCACACTGGAGGACGGTCGCGATGTCAGTGGGGTCTGTCACCCTCTGTAAGGGCGGAACACAAAACGTGTCCGTTATGCAAGTTTGTAAGGAGGGTGCATGACCAGCACTGAGAGGCATTTCACCTCGGTGGAGATCTGCGCTGGGGCGGGTGGACAGGCGCTAGGCCTGCACAATGCGCTGTTCAAGCATCTTGCGTTGATCGAGATGGACCCCAATGCGGTCACCACACTTGTGGAGAACGTGCAGGGCAACGCGGACTGGGAGGGTTGCGAGGTCATCCCGGCTGATCTCACGAAGCTCAACCCGAAGGAGTTGAGAGAGCGCCTGAGGCTGGAGCCAGGTGACCTGGATCTACTGGCCGGTGGCGTCCCCTGCCCGCCGTTCTCTGTCGCAGGGAAGCAGCTGGGGCCTGACGATGAGAGGGATCTCTTTCCGACAATGCTTGAGCTCGTTGGCGAGCTTGAGCCCAAGGCCGTGATGATCGAGAACGTCCGAGGGCTGTTGGAGCCCGCGGAGAAGTTCCGGGACTACCGCCGCTGGATCTTGGGAGAACTCGAGACCATGGGTTACGGGAAGTGCTACTGGGAAGTTTTGGAAGCCAAAGACTACGGAGTTCCGCAGCTCCGCCCGCGTGCAATTCTGGTAGCGATGAAGCGGGACTACGTGCCCTTCTTTCCGACGAAGAAGCCGACGGCTCTCCCTCTGGTAACGGTTAGGGAGGCCCTTGAGGACTCCATGCGCAAGCGCTTCGAAGCAGTCGACGACCCTCGGGCTGACGAAGCTTTCAAGGCTTGGCTCGAAGATGCCTCGAAGGGCGTTGCGCCCACACTGGTCGGCGGCTCGAAGAAGCATGGCGGAGCTGACCTCGGGCCGACCCGAGCCAAGAAGGCGTGGGCAGCCTTGGGCGTGTGCGGCCTCGGCGTCGCGAACAGGCCGGAGGACGTGGAGCGCATGGACAGCGTGGAGCGTGACCTCTTTGCTGATGCGGGTCCCAAACTCACAGTGAGCCAAGCAGCGCTCATCCAGGGCTTCCCTCAGGAGTGGAAGTTCACCGGCAAGAAGACCGCTGCGTACCGGCAGGTAGGGAACGCCTTCCCGCCGCCGGTCGCACAGGCCGTGGGAGAGCAGATCAGGGCGGCGCTCGAAGCGGCCTTGCAAGCTGGGGTCAGGGTGACGGTGCGGCAGAACCGGGTCAGAGCCAGGGTCCAGGACAGTGAAGAGTTGTTCAGCATGGGCGATCTCTCAGTCCCGGTTCTCCCGGAGCCGACCGACCGTCGCGGCGATCTTGAGGGCGCAATCGTCGGGTGACTCGTGCTCCCAGAACCGGAGTACAGTCCACCCTGCTTCGCGGAGGCGTTCATCTGTGTCCCGGTCGCGGGTCACGTTCCGCGTGACCTTCTCCGACCAGTAGCCAGGGTTGGTCTTTGGCGAGATGTAGTGCTCTGGGCAGCCGTGCCAGTAACAGCCGTCGATGAACACAGCGAGCTTCGCCGGACGGAAGACAATGTCTGCTGTCCGGCGAAGCTCGGGTAGTGGCTTGGCCGCTACCCGATATCGCAATCCCTGTGCATGCAGAAGCCGCCGGATCAACAGTTCCGGTTTGGTGTCCCGGCTCCGGATCGCCTGCATGTTCCGGCGCCGAGCGGCGGATGAAGCCCATGAGCCTTCCGGAGGCTCCCAGCTGCTTTCGCTAGCCATTTTCGGGTATTCCTGCGTTCCTGAGAATGTGCTGCTTCTCATCTTGAGTGAGCATGCTTGTTCGCCGCGCATTGTTTCTCACGATGGCAGGAATCATATCGAAATCCAGCTTGAGTGAGCGGAGCTCGCGCACCCTCCGCCCGGTATGCGTGTTATCCCCGGCTACGATACGCGGCGCCGCTGCCGGAACCGGCTGTGCCAGATTCTCCTGAAGCAGAGAGAAATGACCTCCGTGGGCCTTGCCGCTATAAGGGGTGCTGACGAGTTTTTCTGGGACTGCTTCCTGGTAGCGGGAGTGCATCTCTTGCCGGATCTTCACGTGCAGCAATCTGAACTGCTGATTCTCGACAGGGAGATCCTTCAGCATTCGAGACTGACTGGCCCGCGCCGCAATAGTAGTGCTACTAACCTCGCCGTTTCGGTTGAGATGAGGCCGGAAGCGGGGAGGAAATACGAAAGTGCCTTCTGAGCTGGGACGATGAACCTTGTCGAGGGGTTCTGTCGGTCCAAGCGGAAGGCACTTTCTGCGTGCAGGGTATCGGTTCTCGTCCCAAGCTCCACGTCTCCACTGACGGTTCGGGGGTGGTCGGGCACGCGGGCGCACGTTTGCTGGCGGATCTCGCCGAGGCCACCGGCCTGACAGGCGCGTACTCCACTGCGCTCGGGCCGCTACGACCGCGTGGCACCGGGCACGATCCGGGTCGGACCGCCACCGATCTCGCG